>NZ_JBXENU010000011.1:0-245666 GCF_059383715.1 Paenibacillus sp. J31R34 | reverse complement strand
TCCCAATTTAGTAAGACCCCTTGAAGACGACGAGGTTGATAGGTTCGGGGTGGAAGCGCAGCAATGCGTGCAGCTGACGAATACTAATCGGTCGAGGGCTTATCCTAACAATACGCTAAACGTTTTACACTTTGTCTTTCGCATCCAGTTTTCAATGTGTAATTCACATCGGAACGTTAGCTTTATATAACAAGCCTGTCACTATTCATGTGGCAGGCTTGTTTATTTTTAAACAAAAACGAGTTTACTATTTGCCTAACTTTATACATAGCCGAAAATCTATGAAAACACTCGTTAACGTCCAATAAATAGCTCCAATCTTCATGAAACGGGCGTACAACAGCGTTTAAGGCTGTTTTCCAAACCGTTAACGCTTTCAGGCAACGTCTGACCGCCGTGCCCTTGTGCTAAAATGAACGGGAAAGATGAAGTTCATGTAAATAGAGAGAGGCAGGGTCAGTATACATATGCGAACATGGCCGAGATTGGACTATTTTTTCAGCAGGGGAGCGGCTATTCCGCCAGAGAGAAGGCTAGGCAGAGAGGCTGTTATCTCAATTGTTATTCATGGTTGTTTTCAATTTGGTGCATCCATGTCCGGTTTGTTTCTTAATTTGTACTTGTGGCGGTTAACGCAGGATTTAACGGTAAATGCGCTTTACAACATCATTGTATTTTTAATGACACCGGTCACGTTTGCGGTAGGGGGATGGATTGCGAAACGTAAAGACCGCATGGTAACCTACAGGATTGGTATTGTTTTAATAGCAGTCTTTTATTTAATGGTCGTTATTACCGGTGAACAGGTCGTTAATTATTATGTGTTGTTTGCCATATGTAATGGTATTGCTGGGGGACTCTATTGGACCGGATATTTAGTTATTCAATATGATGTTTCTACGGAAGCGAATCGGATTCGTTTTCTAGCGCTGAATATGATTGTATTCAATACGGCGGGATTGCTGGGTCCGGCGCTGGCCGGATTTATTATTTCTCGGAATGAAGGGCTGCAGGGATACGTTATTATTTTTATGCTCGCCTTCGTTATGTTTGTTATAGCAGCCATTGTGAGCTTTCGGATTCCAATTGTAAAATCGCATCACCGTGCTTATTATTTGAAGTTTATGGGTCTTGCAATGAATAAAAACAGGCGATGGTTCAAGGCGCTCGTCAGCTTTTTTATACTCGGACTTTTTCAAGGGATTATGTTGTTTTTACCGAATATTTTATTGTTTCAGACGGTGGGGCGTGAGGATCGGGTCGGTTATTTAGGAGTAGCTTTTTCGGCGCTTACCGTGATAACGGGTTATGTCATATCTAGAAAAGCACAGAAGGAGCAAGTGCAGAAATATGTGCTGTTTTCCACAACAGGGGTCGCCATAGGGGCTGCGATGCTGCTCATTGCGGTTGATTTTTGGTCCGTGCTTTTGTTTATGATTTTGTTTTCCATCTGCAATCCGCTTGCAGTCAATACATTGACCTCTTATTATTACCGGCTAATTGGCACGCTTCCTCTTAAAGGACAACTGCGAGTAGAATGCGTCGTGATGCGCGAGTTGTTTCTGAATGTCGGCAGAGTTGTGTCGATTGGCTGCCTAATCTTGTTTGCTGGCGATGTGACGTCTGTCTGGCTGCCGGTTGTGCTGTTCGGGGCTGCACTCGCACAATATTTGCTGTCTTTGTTAATTAGCGAGAAGCAGCCCGATCAAGCAAAGGTTTCTGAACGTGCAGGAGGCTAGAGCACTTTTTAAAAAAAGGCAGTCGAAGACTAAATTAATCGTCTTTACGGCCATAGCTTCGGGCAAATTGCATGATTCGGTTGTAGGCGCGGCGATCGATCCATTTTAACGGACGAAATTGGGGATGATTGGAATTGACCTCCAGTATCCACAGATGCATGTTGCGATCCAAGGCAAAATCGATGCCCATTTCAAACATGCCCGCCTTATGCTTGCTGAGAGCATGAGCCACTGTCAATGAGTGCCGAGTCAATCGGCTAATGAGCTCGGCTCCTTTTGCATCTTCATATCCTTTGCGCTGCAGCAGCTTCTGCATCGTCCAAATTTCTCCGCCTTGATGATAGTTGGTAACGATTTTGCCTTTGGCACCCACTTTAATAAGGAAGCCGGTAAAGGTCCATAGGCCACCCGGTTTTCGCTGCACCATGGCACGAATATCGTAGGGACGATTTTCAACCTGATCGAGGCTAATCGCTTGCTGAATAATAAGACGGGAAGGTGTGGCAGGCAACAAATCGCCATAAATGTCTGTTAAGCTGGAAAAAAATTGGGAAATCTGCTTTTTGCTTTTTGTATAGAGCAGCTCGTAGCCATCGTTTTTGGGCTCAAGCTTATGCACACCAACGCCAAGCGAGCCGATATTTGGCTTAATATATAGCGTGTGATGGGCAGCAGCCATCATCTTTAGATTGGATAAGGTGAAGCTCGCAGTGCTTGGTATGAGCGATTTAGTTGAAGCATTTTTTTGCAAAAAACGACACACCCTCAGCTTGCCGCGGATGGTCGCGCTGCGATACGTTTTCGTATACATCGTTGTCACCTCGTAGCCATTGTATGATAGCAGGAAGCAACGTAATTGTACGGATAACCAGAATGCTTACTAAAATAACGAAATCAGCAAAAGCCCTCCATCGCTTGAGTCAAGCGGAGGAGGGCTTTTGCCTGATGGTAGGGGAGCCCGATGTTCAGTTGCCAAACGTTATGCAGAGCAGGGCGAAGGAGGAATATTTCCTCGGCAATATTTTAAGCGCGAGCAGCTGCTCCAGCACGTAATAACTAGCATTTTTCAGGGAAAGCCAATTATTAGATTCTAGGGCGTGTCTGAAAACCCGTTCAGTGGCACCTTTCACCGTCTTTTCGCCCTCTGCTTCGTTCCGTTTGCGAAGGCGTACCCCCGATACGCCTTCACAAGCGCGCCTTGCATGGAACGAAAATTCGGCAAAATTTGCTGTCCTCAGCGTTCTCAGACGCGCCCTAGCATATTGTAAGGTATATTGCTGAATGATCATTGTAATCATGAGCGAGCGCTCAACAATAAAAGCGTTAAACGGGAATTTAATACCATTTAATGTAAAATATGAAAACGAACTGCAGCCAAAAGGGTACTAATAAAATTTGGTACTATGTCCAGCTATACTCCATCTAGTAAGATAAAGTAGAAATAAACGTTAGGATAAACAACAAGCTAATAGATGGCGGTGAGGGTTATGCATGCAAGAAATAGACATAAGCAACAACGGAATGTACGAATATGGGGTACAGGCTCCTATTTGCCGCCTCAAGAGGTGACAGCTGAGCAGCTGGACGAAAAACTGAATAAGCCGCAAGGCTGGGTATATAAAAAATCAGGCGTGAAAATCAGGCATTACGCTGCTGGAGAATCCGCGTCCGTCATGGGCGCAAAGGCAGCCTTTGCGGCTTTGGAGGCTGCAGGTCTTGAACTCGGCGACATGGACTGCATCATTTGTGCCAATGCGATTCCCGAGCAGCTTATTCCGTGCACGGCGGCGCTTATTCAAGATGAGATGTGGGCGGGCGAATCGGGTATACCCTGCTTTGACATTAATACGACCTGCTTGTCGTTTCTAGCGGCGCTTGATATGGTGTCTTATATGATAGAAGCGGGCAGATACGACACTGTGCTGCTCGTATCGCCGGAAATTGCATCAAGCGGCCTTAATGATAAGCATCCCGAAAGCGCGACGCTGTTCGGTGACGGGGCAGCAGCAGTAGTCATTGGCAGAAGTGGTGAAGGAGAAAGCTCAGCGATTATCGCATCCCGTATGGAAACGTACGGCTCGGGACGCGAGCTTTCGGAAATTCGCGGTGGGGGCTCAGGACTGCCTTCTACACAGTACGAGGCGGCTAACGCGGAGCAATATTTGTTTGCGATGCAGGGCGAGGCGCTGTTTCGCAAAACGTCGAAGCTGCTGCCCGAGTTTATCCAGCGGCTCTTTCAGGAGGCGAGCATCGATATGTCCGAGCTGAAGCTCGTTGTACCGCATCAGGGCAGTGCCCTCGCGATGCGGCTGCTGCAGAAAAAGCTGGGCATTGCACCCGAGCAGTTTATGAATATTATCGAAAATCATGGCAATATGATTGCGGCTTCACTGCCGATGGGCATTCATCTGGCCGTTCAGCAGGGCCGCTTGCAGCGCGGTGACCGCTTTGCGCTCATTGGCATTTCCGCGGGCATTTCGTTAGGCGGGATGATTATTGAATATTAAAGCAGGCGAGGAGCAGGGAGCATGCATCAGTCGGCGTATCCTCATTACGGGAGGGAGGGCGCCAGCAGCGCTGGATTTAGCCCGCCAGCTTGCGGAGCAGGGCTATGAGGTATATGCAGCGGACAGTATGGCGAATCCGCTCATTCGTTTTTCAAACTGCATTAAGCGTTATGATCTGCTGCCCGCTCCACGAGTAGACGAAGCGGCATTTGGCAAAGCGCTTGCGGCCATTGTGAAAAAGTACGGCATTGAGCTGCTCATTCCAACTTGCGAGGAAATTTATTATATTGCCAAGCTGCGAGGCAAGCTCGGAGACTGCTTAGTTTTCACTGATGAAGCGGAAAAGCTGGCCGCGCTGCACAGCAAATGGACGTTCATCGAGACGGTGCGAGAGGCAGGGCTTGCTGCACCAGAGACGAAGCAGCTTCGCTCCTACGCTGAGCTTCAGCAGCTGCATGACCCTGCTTCAAAGCAAGTATGGGTGTTAAAGCCGGTCTATTCCCGCTTCGCAACCAAAGTGCAAATATGGCGGGCAAGCGAATTGCCGCCTCCTGCTGCGGAGCTGGAGCTGTCTGCCGCTTGCCCTTGGGTCGCCCAAGCTTTCGTTGCGGGACGTGAATATTGCACGTATTCAATTGCAAAGGAAGGCAAGCTGCTGGCCTATGCGGATTATGCCGTTGATTTTACGGCTGGACGGGGAGCCAGCACCTTTTTTAAGCCATGCCATCAGCTGCAGCTGCGGCAATGGGTGGAGACGTTCGCCGCGCATACGCAGTTTACAGGCCAAATCGCTTTTGATTTTATAATGGGGGAGAGCGGCGAGCTATGGCCGCTTGAGTGCAATCCGCGAGCGACGAGCGGATTGCATCTGTTCAGCAAGCGCGACCGGCTCGGCCGCGCCTTGTGGGGGGCAGGCCAGCCCAGCAGCACCATTGTGCCGCAGCAATCGCGGGGCAAAATGATTGCGGCAGCAATGCTGGCCTATGGGCTTTCGCAGCAGCGGCGTCAGCGCGGGCTATGGCGCGGCGGCTGGCATTGGCTGGCGAGCATGGCAAGCGGCCGCGATGTTATTTTTAGCTGGAAGGACCCTGGTCCATTTCTTATGCAAGGTTATGTCTGGCTTGATTTATGGCGGCGGGCCCGCAAGGCGGAGCAGCCGCTTATTGCTTTTACAACTTCCGATATTGAATGGAATGGATGAGAAAGGAGGAGGCGAGGATGAACATACTGGTGACAGGCGCAACCGGATTTTTAGGAGAAAATGCGGTCAATCGGCTGCTGAAGGAAGGCCATTCGGTGACGGCGGCCGGGCGTAACCAAGAGGCGGGAGAACGACTTATCGAGGCGGGAGCGACATTTTTACAGCTGGATTTAGCAACAAGTCAAATGGGAGAAGCGATTGCCGGGCATGACGCTGTGTTTCATTGCGGCGCCTTGTCTGCGCCTTGGGGCAAATACCGTGATTTCTATGCATCCAATGTCATTGGCACACGCAATGTCATACAAGGCTGTCTTAAACATAAAGTCCAGCGGCTGGTGCATGTGTCAACGCCTTCAATCTATTTTGACTATCGTCATCGCTTTAATATTGCTGAGCATGAGCCGCTGCCGAAATCGGCGGTCAATCATTATGCCGCGACGAAGCTGCTTGCCGAGCAAGAGGTTGATCGCGCTTATCGAGAGCAGGGGCTGCGCGTGGTGACGATTCGGCCCCGTGCGCTGTTCGGGCCGGGTGATACGGCGATTTTTCCAAGGCTGCTGCGGGCAAATGACAAACGGTTTATTCCGATGTTCGGAAGCGGCCAGCCGCTTGTCGATATCACGTATGTGGATAATGTAACGGAAGCGCTCATGCGCTGCCTATACGCCGATCCGATTGTGCTCGGACAGAAATATAATATTACGAATGGCGAGCCTGTGCAGCTGTGGGAAGCTATGACTAGGCTGTTTGAATTGCTGAATAAACCGATGCGGACCAAAAAGATTGCTTATCCTGCGGCGTACAGTACGGCCTCCTTGCTGGAGCTGGCGGCGAAGCTGCCGGGGCTGGCCCAAGAACCGCTGCTGACCCGTTATACGGTCGGCATTCTTGCATTCAGCCAAACGCTAAGCATTGAGAAGGCGCAGCGGGAGCTAGGCTATCGGCCACTCGTGAGCGTCGAGGAAGGACTCAGGCGGTTCGCTGCCTGGTGGAAAGAGCAGGAGGAAATGCAATGAAGATGACCTTTCATAATACGGGCTATTGCAAGCAGCTGGAAGCGCTGGCGATTAGCGGGGGGAGCTGGCGGCAGCAAGCGTTTCCGGGTATTTTTGCTATAATGGAACATCCTGTGCTGGGGCCGGTATTATTTGATACCGGCTATTCGCCGCGCTTTCTCGAAGCAACGAAGCGGCTGCCTTATGCGCTTTATCGCTGGACGACACCCGTTACGCTTGCCGGGGAGCGCTCGGCGGCGGAGCATGTGCAGGCGGCAGGCTATTCGCCTCGCGAGGTCAAGCATATTATCGTCTCGCATTTTCATGCTGACCATGTTTGCGGCTTGCGAGATTTTCCCGAGGCGACGTTTATTTGCTCGAAGCCAGGGTATGAGGCTGTCCAGCATCTGAACGGCTTTGCAGCGGTTAAAAAAGCTTTTTTGCCAGAGCTGCTGCCGCCTGATTTCGCGAAGCGATCGCGCTGGATCGAGCAGTCTAAGCAGGTGGAGCTGCCATCGAAGTACGCCCCATTTCACAGCGGGTACGATTTATTTAATGATGGAAGCGTAACGGCTATCCGTTTGTCTGGCCATGCGACGGGCCAATTCGGAGTGCTGCTGCAGGGCGATACGGGGCAGGAGCTGCTGCTTGGCGCCGACGCCAGCTGGTCGGAGGCTGCGGTGCGGGATAATCGCCCACCTCATCCACTAGCCTCCATTGTGTTCGACAATCGGTCGGAGTTTCAGGAGACGTTCAACCGTCTCGTTGAGCTGAAGCGCAGAAATCCGGAGCTGCAGCAAATTTTCACGCATTGCGAGGAAACGTGGAAACGCTGCACACCGTGGCAGGAGGCGGGAGCATGAGATTGCTAAGGCTGCTGTTCTATTATGTGCTGACACGGCTTCGCGCCAAGCGCTTTCGCAGCCGGAAGGCGCTGGAGGCTTGGCAGCACCGCAAAGTTGTGGCGCTTGTGAAGCGGGTACGCAAGCAATCGCCCTTTTACCGAAGCTATTATCGAGGGCTGGATGCACGAAATTGGCGCAGCTTCCCAATGATTGATAAAGCGGTGATGATGGATCATTTTGACCGGCTGAATACGGTGGGTATTACGAAGGAGGAAGCATTCCGAATCGCGATGCGCGCCGAGCGGGAACGAGACTTCTCGGCGCAAATCGGCGATATTGCGGTTGGACTGTCGTCAGGCACATCAGGCAGCCGCGGCTTGTTTCTAGTTAGTGCCAAGGAACGCGCAGCTTGGGCGGGGACGGTGCTGGCAAAGGCGCTGCCCGCTTCGCTGCTTGTACGGCAGCGGATCGCTTTTTTTCTACGGGCGGACAGCCATTTGTATCAAAGCGTGCGCTCCAAGCGGCTGCAATTCCGTTTTTACGATATGATCCACCCCGTGGAGGACAATGTGCGTTTGTTACGCGACCAGCAGCCAACGCTGCTGGTTGCACCGCCATCCATGCTGCGATTGCTCGCTGAAGCGCAGCTTGCGGGAGAGCTGTCCATTGCGCCGGGCAAAGTGATCTCGGTTGCAGAAGTGCTTGAGCCGCTGGACAAGCGGCTTATTGAGCAGGCTTTCGGCGTACGCGTCGATCAAATCTATCAATGCACAGAAGGCTTCCTCGCTGCAACCTGCTCACAGGGAACCCTGCATCTGAACGAGGATATACTCGTTATTGAGAAGGAATATGTCGACGAGGAGCAGCGTCTATTTTCGCCGATCATTACGGACTTTTCCCGGGCAACCCAGCCAATCGTGCGATATCGGCTTAATGATTTGCTGACGGAGGCAAAGCAGCCTTGTGCTTGCGGCTCCAGTTTTACGGCGATTGCCTCTATTGAAGGCAGGACGGATGATTTATTTTATGGACGCGATGCACAGACGCAGCGGCTGGTGCCGATTTTTCCCGATTTTATAAGACGGGCAGTCATTATGACCTCAGAGCGTATTAAGGAATACAAGGTTGTGCAGCAGTCGGATCGGCAGCTGGAAGTAGCCCTGCGTACAGAAGGAGCGCCAGATGAGCTGCAGCCAGAGCTTGCCGCTGCGCTGTCCAAGCTGTTTACTTCACGCGGCTGCATCGCGCCGCTGATTTCCTTTATCCCTTATGAAGCGAATGAGGGGCTGCGCAAGCTGCGGCGGGTGGAGCGAAAGTGGAGCCTTTAGAATAGACGAAGGAAGGAAAGGAGGGGCAGCTTTGCACCTATCAAAGACGATCGTTAAAGAGCTGAACCTTGCAGAAATAACTGAACTACACCTAACCAAACAGGGGAAACGAAATAAAGCGGCAGAATATTTGCTTCCTTTGATGCAAAACGGGGTAAATTTATTTATCCGCAACGTGCGCACGGAGCTGCGGCTGCTGCAAGCGGGCCAGGCTTGGCTGCCTATGACGGTTAATGAGCAGGAGTATGACAATTCCTACGTGTGCTCCCCCTATGGAACGTATGTCAAGTATGCGGAAGAGGAGCTTTATTTGTTGGAAAATCGGCTGCTGCGCTTCCTGTGCGGCTCCTTGCTTAAAGCGATTGCCCCGCTGCTTCGTCTGGCGAAAATCGACCGAAACGTCCATGTGAACAACTGGCTGCTTTCAACGAATTTGTATACCGAGCTTAGTGGGGAAGAGCTTGCGGGGGCCACACAGACGTTAACAGCAAGCTATCCGAAGCATGCGATTATTTATCGTTCGATCAACAAGCGCACGAATGGGGAGCTGATGGAGCAATTGCTGCGTCAGGGCTATGTGCTGGTGCCGAGCCGGCAGGTTTATTTTTTCAATGGTGCCGATCCGTTGTACTTGAAGAAAAAAAATACGAAGTGGGATCGCAAGCTGCTCGCCCAGTCTGACTATCGTATCGTCGCGCATGCTGAGCTTGGAGAAGCGGATTATGAGCGTATTGCTCAGCTGTATGACCTATTGTATATTGGAAAATATTCGGAGCTCAATCCTAAGTTTACAGCTGAATACATCCGCCACTGCCATCAGAAAGGATTGCTGGAAATGACCGGTTTCCGCGATGAGCAAGGGATTTTGCAAGGCGTAATGGGCTGCTTTATTCATGGCGAGGTTATGTCGGTACCGTTAGTTGGCTACAATACGGCGCTTGCTCAAAGTAACGGCCTCTACCGGATGCTGATGCACTTGGCGATGCAGACTGCAGCAGATCGCGGACAGCTGCTGCATCTCAGCTCTGGCGCGGCTGAGTTTAAGCGCGTTCGCGGAGCAGAAGCGGAAATTGAATACAGCGCCGTTTACATCGTGCATCTATCGGCTGGGAGGAGAGCGGTTTGGCGCGGACTTAGCAAGCTTTTATTGACAGTAGGCGTTCCGCTAATGAGAAGATATAAGCTGTAAGCAGAAAGTTTCCGCTGTTTGAGGAGATCATATAATTAAATTCAAAAAAGTTTCAAACCTGTAAAGTATAATAGAAGAGAACGCATAAATACATATTCTTCTATTGAGAGCGCAGGTGTTTTGAAGATGGACAACGGCAATCAATTGTTTTTGGGAAAGCAGCTGGCTCAGGATTTGTTTAATCATCATGGGGTGCTTGTTGCTCCTGCTCATACCGTATTGGATCAGGAACAGCTCGACTTGATTTTTCGTCATGCGATTGAACTGGAAGAAAGAGATATTAAGCGGGACAAGGGGAAATCGCAGGCACAGGGAAAAATGGACGGCTGTACACTGTATATGGCGGAGCTTTTCGAGCAAATTCGTTATGCGAAGCAAATTCCAGTGCTGCAGATCCGGGAAAAAATCATACCTTCTATTAACGAGCTGGCGGAGCTTCCTGATTTTTATGAATTGCTGGGTGCTTTGCAATCCAAAGATGATTATTCTTACCGCCATAATATAGGGGTAGGTGTATTATCTTCATTAATTGGTAAATGGATGGATATGGATGAGCGCGATCTCATGCAGCTTACGATGGCTGGTACTCTCCATGATATTGGTAAAACGAAAGTACCAAATGAAATTTTGAACAAGCCGGCATCGCTTGATACGAAAGAGTTTGACCTGATGAAAAAGCATACGATTTTTGGCTATGAGCTGCTTAAAGACACCGTTGGCATTAATCATGTCCAAGCTTTGGTAGCGCTTCAGCATCATGAACGACAAGATGGTAGCGGTTACCCGCTTGGCCTGCGCTCTGAGCAAATCGCCCCGCTTAGCAAAATCGTAGCGATAGCTGATGTTTTTCATGCGATGACCTCAGATCGGCCCTATCGCAAGGCACTGCCATTTTACGAGACGCTTATCCAAATGAACAACAATATTTTTGGCGAGTTTGATCCGCAAATCAGCAAGCTGTTTATGGACAAAATGATGCAGTCGATGCTGGGGCATCAGGTGCTGCTCACCAACAATGAAATCGGCTCGATCGTATTGATCAATCCACAAAATGCTCTAAGACCGTTAGTGAAAATGAAAAACAACTTTATTGATTTAAGCCGAGATACAAGTTTGCATATTCTCAAAGTTGCGCCTTGAGGCACGCCACATGCTAATCCTGTGGAAAATGCCGTCGCAGCAAGGTAGGTAAGGGACATCTTATGACAATAATAACGATTTTATCCGTAACCTTCACATTGTTTTTTTTCAGCAAGCAGCTTATAAATGCTTTGCTTCATATGGATTTATTGCGCTTTGAATTTAGAAAGAGGCTCATGTTTGGCGTGGTATATGGTGTTTGCGGCATCTTGATTATGTTTTTTGGAGTGCCTGTATCCGATCACGGCATTATTGATTTTAGATATTTCTTTATTATTATCGCTGCCTATTATGGTGGCCTACATGCGTCTATATTGGCATCTGTTCTTATAGCAGGGGGACGGGCACTGTTGTTTGGCGGCTTGAATGAGGCATCCATTACTGCTGGAGCTTTCATTCTCTTGCTTGGAGTGCTTTCAGGCATCATTTTTGCATACAAGCGCTTTGGTGGGTATTGGGCAAAATGGAGTGTTTCTTTGCTGGTGCTAATGGCGCTGCTTTATGGAAATTCTTTGTTTACATATGGATTAGAATGGTCCAGCTCACTCTATAAATTCCTGTTTCCACCGATGCTTGCCAGCGGCCTTATCGTCGCTTATTGCGTACGTTATTTAACGCAGCGCGATGAGCTGTTCCAGCAGAAGGATCAGGAAGCGACAACGGATTTTCTTACTCAGCTGGCCAATGTCAGAGCATTCGACGCGGCGTTTAACCGCTTGTTTATTCAGGCGGAGAGCGGCAAGGAGCCGCTGGCTCTGCTGTTTCTGGATATTGATTATTTCAAAAAGATTAATGACACCTACGGCCATCCCGCAGGAGATGCTGTTTTGCGCGAGCTTGCTGCTATCGTTAGGCGTACGATTCGGGCAGAAGATGTAGCCTCGCGCTATGGGGGCGAAGAGTTTTCAATTTTGCTTCCTAATTGTTCGCCATCCGGTGCTTATGCTCTTGCGGAAAATTTACGCAGTACGATTCAGAAATGTCAAATTGTCGTTAATGACAAGCAATCGGTAGGCGTGACGGTCTCGATCGGCATTGCCTGCTACCCGGAGGTTGGACAGGAGTTTCTAATTGATTATGCCGATCAGGCCTTGTATCAGGCGAAGCTTTCCGGCAGGAACAAGACGATTTTGTGGCGCTCCTAAAGCAGCCTGGCGCCAGCCCTATGGCTTTAGCTTTTCCGGGCCAAGCTGGCGCGCAGGGCAGCGGCCAAGCGTTCGATTCCCGATTCCATTTGCTCCGGCTCCGGCCGGGCATAGCTTAGACGGATGAAGCCCTCCACCGAGCCATAGACGCTGCCCGGAACAAACACGACCCCTCTCTGAATGCTTTCTTCCAGCAAGCGATGATCACTGATGTTCTCCTTTGATTTACACCATAGGTTAAGCCCTCCAGGCTGCGCTGTAAAAGCAAGCCGCTCTTGAAAATAATGCTCAAGCGCACCAATCATTCGCTGCTGCTTGGCCTTAAGCGCCAATTGCAGCGTTTGCAAATGCACCGGAAATCCTTCTGAAGCAAGCAGGCGGCCAGCCAGCCACTGAGGCAAAATGCTAAGGCCAAAGTCCATCTGCTGTCTGGCATCGGCGAGGCGGTTCACGACCGTTTGTGGGGCGACCAGCCAGCCGATTCGCAGGCCTGATGCGGCGATTTTGGATAACGAGCCAATATAGAGCACGATATCCTCTTTGTCCAGCGCCTTTAGTGTTGGCAATGCCTGATTGTGAAAGGAAGTCAGGCTGAACGGATCATCCTCTACAATAGGAATACGCAGCTCGGCAGCTATGGCTAATACACGCTGCCTTTTTTCCATGCTCAAAGAAGTGCCTGTCGGATTTTGATAGTTGGGATTGAGAAACAGCATGCGAATGCGATGCTCTCTGTACAATCGCGCAATATCATCCGGATCAATGCCGTCATGATGAACCGGGAGGCGGCAAATACGCAGTCCTGCAGATTGAAACATCGGCAGCGAATAGCAATAGGAGGGATCCTCGATAGCAACGGCATCGCCTGGGGCAAGGAGACATTGCGTAATTAAATAGAGCGACTGCTGCGAGCCGGAGGTAACGAGAATAGAAGCCTCTGGAGCAGCAATGCCCTGCTTTCGCAAAAAAGCACTCAGCTCCACACGCAGCTGCGGATTGCCTTGTGGATGATCATAGCCGAGCGGCTCCATGAAAGGCTGCTCCTGCATAATAGATTGGAGCAGTGTGCTTGGAAACATCGGCTCTGCCAGCTCGCCGCTCGCCATGTCAATCATTTGGCCGTGGTGGAGCATCGATGAACGAATGCGTCTCATAAATGGCAAATTAGGCAGAAAGCTGCCTCCTTCTGCATATTGGCGCCAATTCGGCGTGTGAGACGGGGATATCCCCCACTTACTGCGGCTTACGGTTGTGCCGCTCCCCACTTTGCTTTCCACTAAGCCGGCTGAGCGCAGCTCGGCATAAGCCTGTATAATGGTGCTGCGATTAACGCCTAATTGCTCTGCCAGTCTTCGCTCGGAGGGAAGCGGGCTGCCTGGCGGATATTCGCCCGAAGCAATGCTGCGTTCCAGCAGCTCGGCAATTTGCAAGTAAACAGGTGTTTTTAAATTTCGATCCAGCCTCCATGTCATGCCGTACACCCCGTTCCTTGTCGATTGGTCTGATTTGGATTTGTCTATTTATTATAGTACCACTTGTTCGAATTGGATGGTTATTTTAGTCGGTAAATGGATGGTTACTTTATCAGCCAATCCCCTTATGATGGAATATAAGAGAAGCGGCTGGCCATGTAGGGGCAGTTGTTTTAGGCAGGGGGATGAACGCATGGAACAGCAAAAGGTGAAAGTTGGCGTAGTACAAGCTGCGCCTCATTTATTGGATAAGCAGTCGGCGTTCACACAAATAGCCGCATATGCCAGCGAGGCAAGCAGGCAGGGAGTCAAGCTGCTGGTGTTTCCTGAAGTATTTGTTTCCGGTTATCCGCGTGGCATGACGTTTGGAAATCGCGTTGGAAGCCGGACAGCGGAGGGCCGGGAAGACTTTCGCCGTTATTCGGAAAGTGCCATTACAATTCCGGGCGAGGATACCGAGCTGTTAGGGGAGATTGCCGCCGATAATGGCATATATCTAATCGTTGGTGCGCTAGAGCGTGACCAGGAATTTAGCGGAGCTACATTGTACAATTCAATCGTCTATGTGGGGCCGGACGGCAGGCTGCTTGGCAAACATCGGAAGCTTATTCCTACAGCCGCGGAGCGTCTGCTCTGGGGGCAAGGCGATGGCAGCACGCTAACGGTTATCCAAACCCCTTTTGGACGAATAGGCGGCTTGATTTGCTGGGAAAACTACATGCCGCTGGCTCGGACCGCCATGTATGCGAAAGGGATAGACCTTTTTATAACACCTACTGCGGATGCCCGCGATACGTGGCAATCGACGATTCGCCATATCGCCTGCGAAGGCCGCTGCTATGTGCTGTCAAGCAATCAGTTTGCTACGAAGTCCTTATATCCGAAGGATTTGGCGAGTTTTGCCGAGCTGGAGCAGATGGATGAGGTGCTGAGCAGGGGCGGCAGTGCTATTGTTGGACCGCTAGGAGAATATATCGTTGAGCCTGTTTATGGGCGGGAGGCACTGCTCGTGGCAGAGCTGGATATGATGAAAATCGCCGAAAGCCGTTTTGACTTTGATGTGGTCGGGCATTACAGCCGGCCGGATGTGTTTCAGCTGCATGTTAATGAAGCGAAGCAGTCGAATGTACTTTTTAAGAGCGGAATTTAATGGGATAGTTCGGCGGTATAGAAGTATAGCTTTATAGTAGAAAGGAGCAGAAAAATGGACGTGCCAGTTGGCGTATGGATCGCAGCGATTGTTATCGTTGGCATATTAGCATGGATCACCTTTTGGATTACGAACAAGGCTTACTCCAGAAAATGGGATGAAAATGACGAAGACAAGCTGAAAAATTAAATGGCTGCTCCGAGCTGTGGAAGATGTGGGGCAGATTAGAGTTTTCCGTATTTCAAATTTTCCGAACGCCTTATCAGGTTGAAATTAGCCTGACAAGGCGTTCTTTTGCTTTTTTTGAAATATAGGAAAGGATAGCATTGCGCGATACCTTCTCAATATTTCTCGGCTTGAAACGCGCCGCGCCGCCAAAGGACAGCCACAGCCGTGTCACCTTGTAAAAGCTCTTCCCATTAAGCGGATTTTAGGTTAATATGAGAATATATGTTCGGTATTGGGGGCGGATTGGTGAATCAGGAGTCATATATCAAGGAGATCATCCAAGGGGATGACTGGATGATGGACATTTTGCGTATGGTAAGGGGCCTAGATTTGCCTGACTGGTGGGTATGTGCTGGGTTTGTGCGTTCTAAATTGTGGGATGTGATGCATGATTTTAAGGAGCGGACGCCGCTTGCGGATGTGGATGTTATTTATTACGATGCTGCTTATCCGAGTGAGCACATCGAGAAGCAGTTGGAGCAGCAATTGCGGGGCCTGAGACCCGAGATCCCTTGGTCAGTGAAAAATCAGGCGAGAATGCATATCGTCAGCGGCCTGCCGCCGTATTCCTGCTCAGTGGATGCGATTTCTAAATTTCCTGAAACGGCGACTTCGCTTGGCGTGGCACTGGATGCGAGTGGGGAGCTCCAGCTAGCGGCTCCATGTGGAGTAGCTGATGTCCTTCAAGCTGTGCTTAGGCCTACAGCTTATTATGAGCCGGGGTCGGATCATTACCGCGTATACGAGCAAAGAATAATGAAGAAAAATTGGCAGGCGACATGGCCAAAAGTTCATAAAGCAGAGCAGCAGGAGTAAAGACAACATCAAATCTTAACAAAAATTAGTGCTGAAATCTTGCGATTTCGGATTGACAGCCTACCTATTTTCACGTTTAATTAACTAGACCGTTCTCTATAATTAAGGTGGTGAAAAGGTGGCTTCAAAGCCGAATGCCCGCCAGCAGATCATAGATACAGCAATGAAGCTGTTTTGTGTGCAAGGGTATCATGCAACGGGGTTAAATCAAATTATTAAGGAAAGCTCTTGTCCGAAGGGATCCTTGTACTACTATTTCCCTGAAGGCAAGGAGGAACTGGCGGTTGAATGTATTTCAACGATTAAGAATTTTGTGCTGGAAAAATGGCGGATTAATTTTGAGCAGACTTCTAATCCTGTAGCAGCCATTCAGGCCCATATTTCCGACATCATTCAAGATGGGAAGCCATCGCAGTTTAGAGGATTTATGCCATTCAGCTTTTGGATGGCTGCTGAGACATGCCTGATTAGCGAAAGACTGAGATCGGCGTGCCAAGTCGTTTTTAATGAATGGCAGCAGTATATTGCCCAGCAGCTTGTGAACAATGGAGCGAATGACAGCAGCGCTGCTGAAATAAGCAATGTTATTCTTTCCTTAGTGGAAGGTGCATTCATTTTGGCCATCACTCATGGAGATGAGAAGCCGCTCGTCAACATTTCGCGCCTCGTGCCGTCCATTGTTAATGGTGGCCCAGCAAGCTAGAACAACAGGTTACAGCAAACTGAATTTTTAATTCGCAGGAGGATGACACAAGTGCAAGCAGGAACGATGCAAGAGACTTCAACTTCACCCAATAAGACTTATAAAGTAATGCCGATTATGATTTCGCTATTGCTTAGCGGATTCATCGGTTTTTTTAGTGAAACCGCGCTAAATGTAGCATTGACTGATTTAATGAGAGATTTGAGCGTTAACGAGGCGACTGTACAATGGCTTACGACTATATTTTTGCTGACGCTAGGTGTACTGGTGCCCGTATCAGGCATGCTGCTGCAATGGTTTACAACACGGCAATTGTTTGTATGGTCATTGATTTTTTCTATTATTGGAACATTCGTAGCGGCTATTGCACCGAACTTTGAAACGCTGCTTATAGCGCGTGTGCTTCAAGCAACGGGAACAGGGCTGCTGCTGCCGCTATTATTTAATACGATTCTCGTCATTATTCCGATTGAGAAGCGTGGCGCAGCGATGGGAATTATCGGCCTCATTATGATGTTCGCACCAGCAACAGGGCCCACTTTTGCCGGCATTTTGATCGCTAACTTAAGCTGGCACTGGATTTTCTGGGTGTCCTTGCCGTTTTTGATTATTTCATTATTTGTAGGTCTTGTCTATTTGCAAAATGTTTCTACCTTGACTAGGCCGCGTATCGACATATTGTCGATTTGCTTGTCTACCCTTGGCTTTGGCGGTGTCGTATACGGCTTTAGCAGCGCGGGAGAAGGCGAGCATGGATGGGGAAGCGCTAAAGTAATTATAGCGATGATCGTAGGTATCGTTGCACTCATTTTATTTGTTATCCGCCAGCTTAAGATGAAAGAGCCAATGATTAATTTGTCGACGTTTAAATATCCGATGTTTACAATTGGCTTAATTATGGTGTTTATTTGCATGATGGTTATTTTGTCCTCCATGCTAATATTGCCTATGTACTTACAGCGCGGCCTAATGATGAGTCCATTGACTGTTGGGCTGCTGCTCCTTCCAGGTGGACTTATTAACGGCTTCTTATCTCCTGTAATGGGAGGATTGTTTGATAAATATGGACCGAAATGGCTCGTTCTCCCAGGCCTGCTGGTCGTATCGGTTGTATTATGGTTTTTCTCTGATATTTCTACCGCGTCGACGACTGTGTTGATCATCGTGCTGCATTCCCTGCTAATGATTGGGATTTCGATGATTATGATGCCTGCGCAAACGAATGGCTTGAATCAGCTTCCTCCTGAGCTGTACCCGCATGGAACAGCGATTATGAACACATTGCAGCAGGTGGCAGGTGCCATTGGTACAGCACTGGCAGTCAGTATTATGACAGCAGGAATGGAGAAATTCCTTAAGACAGCAGAAGGTAATCCTGAATCGCCAGCCAACTTGATTAGCGGATTGACCGTTGGTGTACAAGATGCTTTTATATTTGCAATGGTGGTTGCCCTTGTTGGGCTTGCAATTGCTTTCTTCATCAAGCGAGTGAAGGTGACAGCAGCAGGCAAACAGGGAGCTTAATATCGGCTCTAAATAGAAGTGCCAATTATTTTTTAAAAGTTTTTTTGAAAAATGCTTGCGTGATGCGATGTTTTCTGATATATTATATTTATTCGCTGTTAGCGAACATCGCGCGCGTGTGGCGGAATTGGCAGACGCACTAGACTTAGGATCTAGCGTTTCACGACGTGGGGGTTCAAGTCCCTCCACGCGCATTATGAATGGAAGAGTAAGGGCTGTTTCAAGTAGTTTTTTAACTACTGGGAAACAGTCCTTTTCTTTTATGCTTTTTTATTGAACCTGAATTAGTGAGGTTGGGCTGTCCGCTCCATCTTCTATTAGCTGCAATGGCTGTCATCCATTACATAACATGTCCTATTTTGCTATAATGGGACGATACTTGATAGCAGAAAGGAAGCGTTGGGCTTGAAACAGGTCACCATATATGATATTGCCAAGGAGGCCAATGTATCGGTTGCCACCGTATCGAGGGTGCTGAACGATACCGCCCCGGTAAAAGGATCTACGCGAGCCAAGATTGAAGAGCTTATTCAAAAATACAACTTTCAGCCTAACGCAATGGCCAGAAGCTTACTAAAAAAAGAAACCGGCATTATCGGTGTCATTGTACCTGATCTGACCAATCCCTTTTTCCCGGAAGTATTCGCTGGAGCGGAGGAAGAGGCGCAGCACTCGGGACATACCTTTCTGCTTAGCAATTCTATCGGAGATTACGCTAAGGAATCGGAATATCTTAGCATTATGCGGGAGAAGCGCGTGGATGGTGTTATTTTTTTAGGGGGTAGAATTAATTTAAAGAACTGCGATGAGCATTTGGTGCAGGAGCTCGTGCAGCATGCAAGTGTCATTCCGACTGTTCTCGTTAACGGTGGGCTGCGCAACACGAATTTGATTAGAGTTGCTACCGACGAATCGGTAGGCACTGCGCTCGCAGTTAGGCACCTGATTGAGCTGGGCCATACCGAAATCGGCTTTATTGGCGGAGAAAGCCATATGACCACAACCTCAATTAAGCTGAGGGCCTTCCGAAAGACAATGAAGGACGAGGGACTGGCAATTCGGGACAATTGGCTGCTGCCAGACAGCTTTTCCATCGATTCGGGCAAGCGCCAAATGCTGAAGCTGCTCGAAATGGAAGAGAGGCCAACCGCTGTTTTTTGCGTCAACGATTATACCGCCATCGGGGCAATCAAGGCGGCGACGGAGGCTGGGCTGACGATTCCAACGGACATGTCCGTTGTCGGATTTGATGATATTCCTCTGGCGCATCATTTTATCCCTGAGTTGACTACCGTTTCCCAGCAGGCGCATGAGCTTGGGCGAATGGCGGTACAAGTGCTTAAAGCGATTATGAAGAAAGAAAAGGTCAAGCAGCTGACTTCTTTGGCGCCACAGCTTATTGTTCGGCAAAGTACGGGAGCCCGGAGTCTCTAAAAGAGCGACAAGCCAGATATTTCGGGCTTGCCGCTCTTTTTTTAGGTCTAATGGAATGTACGGGGCCGCGCTTACTTTTATCATGCCAGATATGGATAATATAAACTTTAATGTTGACCATAGTAAGCAAGCGAGCTATACTGAAATGGGTTTCATGAAAGCCTTTACATTTAATTAATCATCTATCAAGGGGAGCGTGCTGAACAGTGAAACAGATGAAAAGGATGAAGTCGATGTTGCTTATTTTATTACCGGCTGTATTGATGATTCTCTCTGCTTGCAGTGGCAACAATACAGGAAATACAGTGGCCACTGAGTCGCCTGCCTCAACTGCAACACCGACGGAGGAAACGTCTGCGCCCACAGAGGAGCCTGAGCCTCCAGCCGCCAATTTGGGCGGTAGAGAAATTCGCATTTCGCATTGGTGGGATGCTGCCCCTGACGGAGATTCCGAAGCGGATGAGTTGGCACGTGAAAGAATCAAAAAAGTGGAAGAAAAATATAACGTAAAAATCAAATACTTAAATACGGAATATTGGTCGACTACAGAGAAGCTATCCTCCTCTGTTATGTCGAACGATCCTTTCGCTGAAATTGTCCGACTGCCTGACGGCTTCATATGGGGCCTTATGCAAGGGGGATTTTTGACTCCCTTGGAAGATTACCTGAAAGATACACGGATTGCGCCGGACGTCGTTGAATCGATGCGCTTTGGCGGCGACCATGTATTCGGATTAGAAAGCTGGTATAACCCGAATGACACGGGGATGTATTACAACAAAAGAATTTTCAAGGAGGCGGGCTTAAAGGATCCGCAGCAGCTAATGGATGAGGACAACTGGAATTGGACGACGATGCTGGATGCCGCGAAGAAGCTGACCGTAGACAATAATGGAGATGGAAAAGCTGACCAATACGGCCTTGCCGGTGCCCATTATGTTTTCTCGGAGCTACTGATCGCCAGCAACGGCGGCATTATATACGACGAGGCGAACAAAAAAGTAGCTTTTGATTCACCCGAATCTATGGAAGCGCTTAACTTCCTTTATGGCCTGTATAACGAGCATAAAGTTGTGAAGAAAAATGAAGGTAACGACTGGGAGGACCCGGCAAAATATTTTGCCGAAGGCACGATTGCCATGTATCCGGGCGGCTTGTGGGAAATTGAAGGGCGCCTCCAGGACAAGATGAAGGATGAGTGGGGATACGTTTATCTTCCAAAGGGGCCACAGGCAGACACCTATCTTGATCCACTTGGTCAAACGGCAGCTTACGTTATCCCTAAAGGAGTTAAGGATGCAGATGTTATCGTGAAAATCTGGGAAGAGCTTCAGGACTTCGATAACTGGCAGGAAAATCGCAGGCTGTGGCAGGAAAATGTGCTGCCGGATGAAAGCTCTATCGCTAATGCCATGAATGACGCTGGAAAAGTACAGCGTGTGTTCGGCGGACGCTTTGGGGGTCTCGGCATTAAGGACCAGCTCGACTCCGTGACGGGCAAGTTCGTCAAGGGCGAAATTACGCCAGCAACAGGCGTCGCCCAGGTAATCGGGCCTGCGCAAGCAGCTGCTGAAAAAGTGCTGAGAGGCGAGCAAGACAAGAAAGACGACAAAAAGTAATTCCCAAAGGCTTTGCCCATAAAAAAGCGGCCTGCCCGGCTTTCCGATAAGGGAAACCGGGCGATTGCTGTAAAAAATTTCGCCAGTTTACAAAAGGGGGGGAATGAGGTGGAAATCGTATTTTCCAGAAAAACGGCCGCTACCATCATGGTTATCGCTATGCTGATTTCGATATTGGCTTTCCCTATAGCTCAGTCCGGCGCAGCCAGCATTCAAGCCGATTCGGCTAAGGAAGCCGAGTCAAGCAGCGACCAGAGCCTATTAACAAACGAAGCAGAAAACAGCTATGCCCATTACTTGCAGCGCTATAAGGAAGAAGAACGGCCACGGGAGGAAATGGTCATACAAGGGGTGGACTACACAAGCGCAAGCGAAATGGAACCCGAAATCGTTCATGAGCTTGGGGGCGTATCAGGCGACTTCGTCAAGACGGGTGAAAGCGGCTCTATAGAGTGGGAGCTTGAGGTGCCGAAATCCGGCTTGTATCATATCGCCATTCGCTATTTTCCGATCGAAGGAAAAAGCTCGGCAATCGAAAGGGAGCTGCTGATCGACGGAGAGCTGCCGTTTGCCAGCGCCAGAAATTTGACCTTTCACCGCATATGGAAAAATGAGAGTGATCAGATTTTGCAGGATAACCGGGAAAATGAGCTGCGGCCGCGCCAGGTAGAATCGCCGATGTGGCAGGAGTCGCTGCTTCGAGATACAGAAGGGTACTACGAGGAGCCGTACGTCTTTTATTTTTCGGCTGGCAAGCACTCATTGACGCTGTTATCTTCCAGAGAGCCGATGGCAATCGATTATTTAAAAGTGTATCAATATGATGAGCCTTCGCCTTACGAAGAGGTAGAGCGGGGCTACAAGTCCAAGGGCTATACGGAGACTAGCGGACATTTGATTAAAATGCAAGGCGAAAATGCCGCCTACAAATCGTCTCCGACCTTATATCCGATTTCCGACCGTTCCAGCCCGTCTACCGAGCCTTATGACGTATCGAAGATTAAGATGAATACGATTGGTGGCAACAACTGGCGGGTGCCGGGCCAATGGATCGCATGGGACATCGAAGCGCCAGAGGATGGACTATACCGGATTGCGATCAAGAACAGGCAAGAATTGCTGCGGGGCATTTATTCTACACGCTCGCTATGGATTGACGGGGTCATTCCGTTTCAAGAAATGACGCAAATTCCGTTTTATTATGACTCGGACTGGCAGATGAATGTGCTAGGCAGCGAGGAAAAGCCTTATTTATTTTATATGACGAAAGGGAAGCATGAGCTAAAGCTGGAGGTGAGCTTAGGCGCAATGGCTCCTTTGATTCGCCAAGTAGAAGCAAGCTTGCTTGACATCAATGCCATGTATCGCAAAATTTTGATGATTACCGGCAATGTACCGGATCCTTATAGGGATTATCAATTAGATAAACAAATTCCCGACATGGTCGGCGTGTTTCAGGAGCAAAGCGATATTCTGTATGCCGTATCGAAGGAGCTAGTTCGCCTGACAGGCGAGAAAAGCGACAAGACGGCTACATTGGATAAAACCGCCTATCAATTAGCAGATTTGGCTCAAAAACCGGAAACGGTCCAGAAGCGGCTGTCTCAATTCAAAATTAATGTTGGCAGCGTTGGAGCCTGGATTCTGCAAGTGAGAGAGCAGCCGCTCGAAATTGATTACCTCGCTTTGGCTTCAGCTGATGTAGAGCTGCCCGAAGCAGATGCTTCAGCTTCAAAAAAAATCGTTCATGAGGTATCTTCCTTCTTTCATTCCTTCTTTGAAGATTACGACACGATCGGAAACATGGCGCAGGATGAGCAATCGATAACGGTATGGATTGGAACCGGCCGCGATCAGGCTCAAGTGCTGAAAGCGATGATTGACGATTCATTTACGCCGCTTACTGGTGTTGGAGTCAACCTTAAGCTGGTCAATCAGGATGTGCTGCTGCGTGCGTCTTTGGCAGGTGAGGGACCTGATGTAGCCATGCAGGTCGGCAACGATGTGCCGGTAAATTTCGGCATGCGGAATGCAGCGGAGGACTTGTCGCAATTCCCGGGCTATAGGGCGGTTGTGCAGCAGTTCAGGGACAGCGCGCTTGTTCCTTACCGATTTGAGGAGCAGGTGTTTGCTCTGCCTGAGCAGCAAATTTTCAATATGCTTTTTTACCGGAAGGATATATTAGAGGAGCTGAAACTTGAGCCGCCGCAAACGTGGGATGATGTGTACGCGATGATTCCGGTTCTGCAAAAGCATCATATGGATTTCGCGCTGCCGATTGCCCAGACGACGGGTGTTCCTGTAATGGAGGCGAATCGTGCGTTTGCCATGCTTTTATACCAGCTGGACGGCTCCTTCTATTTGAACAACGGAGCCAAAAGCGGACTGGATACAGAGGTCGGACTAGATGCATTCAAAAAATGGACCGACTTCTATACGAGCTATAAGCTGCCGCTCATCTTTGATTTTCCGATGCGCTTTCGAACGGGCGAAATGCCGGTCGGCATACAGGATTACACCTTTTACAACTATTTGAGCGTATCCGCCCCAGAAATTAAGGGCTTGTGGGAGTTCGTTCCTGTTCCAGGCACCGTGCAGCAGGATGGTTCCATTCGCCGGGATGTGGCTAGCGGCGGGACAGCCGCCATCATGCTCAAGCAGGCTAAAAACAAGGAAGCAGCTTGGGAGTTTATGAAGTGGTGGGTGGGTAAGGATGCCCAGGTTCGCTTCGGCAGAGAGATGGAGGGACTGATGGGCGCTGCAGCACGTTATCCGACTGCCAATATTGAAGCGCTTAAGGAGCTGCCATGGCCGGCGCGCAATTATCGCAGCCTGGAAGAACAATGGCAATGGGTACAGGGCGTGCCTGAGGTGCCGGGAGGCTATTTCACAGGAAGGCATTTGGACAATGCTTTGCGTGAAGTGATTAACAACGGCACGAATACAGCCGACTCCTTATACGATTATGTCCAAGAAATCGACTATGAAATTACTCAAAAAAGAAGCGAGTTTCATTTGGAATGAGGGGACTTAAGGAGGGACTCTTTTGCAGAAAACGAAAATCGCGGCTGAGATTGTACTCCAGCCGAAGGGCCGCCTTGCTGGGCCGCAGCGGAAATGGGAGCTGTTCGTTAAGGATATGAAGCGGGATAAGCATTTGTTTGTCCTGCTGATTCCTTATATGGTGCTGTTTCTGTTATTTACGGTGCTGCCGGTCATCATTTCCATCTTTTTCAGCTTTACGTATTTTAATATGCTTGAATTTCCGCGCTGGGTCGGATGGGAGAATTATTCCAAGCTGCTTTGGAATGACGATGTGTTTCTCATTGGACTTAAAAATACGCTTATATTTGCCGTCATAACCGGCCCGGTCAGCTATATCGCTTGTTTCGTATTCGCATGGCTTATTAATGAGCTTAATCCGAAAATCAGGGCATTTATGACGCTCGTGTTTTTTGCTCCTTCGATTTCGGGCAACGTCTTTTTTATTTGGCAAATTATTTTTTCAAGCGATTCGTATGGCATTATGAACGGCTTTCTGATGAAGATCGGGTTTATTTACGAGCCGATTCAATGGCTGCAGAATCCTGACTATATGCTCACGATTATTATTATCGTCCAGTTATGGCTCAGCCTCGGGACCAGCTTTCTGGCCTTTATTGCCGGCTTGCAGACGGTTGACCGCACATTGTACGAGGCAGGGGCGGTGGATGGCGTGAAAAATCGCTGGCAGGAGCTTTGGTTTATTACCCTTCCATCCATGAGGCCGCAGCTGATGTTTGGCGCCGTCATCCAGATTACGTCTTCCCTTGCAGTAGCAGACGTAGCGATGGCTTTGGCTGGCTTTCCGAGCGTGCAGTATGGCGCACATACCGTCGTTACCCATTTGGTGGATTACGGCACGATCCGTTTCGAAATGGGCTATGCGTCTGCTATCGCGACTGTACTATTTATGCTGATGCTGGGCACCAATCTGGCCGTTCAAAAGTTGCTGAAGAGGGTGGGGGAATAGGCGAGATGAAGCTAGCCATGCGTCTGAAAAAAAGAGTGAACCGGTCCTGGCAGGTGGATATGATGCTGCTTCTTGTACTGGGCTTGTTTGGCTCCTTTATGGCGGTTCCGTTGATCTATGTCATTAATAATGCCTTTAAGCCGCTTGATGAGTTGTTTATATTCCCGCCTACGCTGTTTGTCAGAAATGCAACGCTTGAAAATTTCGCGGATTTGTTTCAAGTCATGAAAAATTCGTGGGTTCCATTTTCCAGATATATTTTCAATACCTTTTTTATTACGGCGGCAGGAACGGCAGGACATATTTTGCTGGCATCGGCGGCGGCTTACCCGCTGGCCAAGCATAAGTTTCGCGGACACAAAGTGCTGTTCACGGTTATTGTCCTTTCGCTGATGTTTTCCCCGCATGTGACGGCGATTCCAAATTATATGATTATGTCCGTGCTGGGGTGGATGGATTCTTACCAAGCTGTAATCGTTCCGGCGTTTGCCTATCCGCTTGGCCTATATTTAATGAAACAATTCATGGAGCAAATACCGGATGCTTTGCTGGAAGCCGCCAAGATTGACGGCGCCAGCGAATACCGGATATTTTGGCAAGTCGTTATGCCGCTCGTCAAGCCTGCCTGGCTGACGCTGTTAATCCTGATGATGCAAATGCTTTGGGGAACGGATGGCGGCAGCTTCATTTATAGCGAACAGCTCAAGACGATGCATTACGCGATGGGGCAAATCATTCAAGGCGGTATTGCCCGCGCAGGGGTTGGCGCCGCAGTTGCCGTGATTATGATGACCGTGCCAATCGTGACATTTGTTTTTTCACAGAGCAATGTCATTCAGACGATGGCTTCGTCAGGGATGAAGGACTAAAGCGATGGGGGCGTATGGATTGAAAAAAAAGCGAGCGATTCTGTTATTGGCTGCTGTGCTGCTCTTCGCCGGCTTAAGTCCGAAGCTGGCCCACGCGTCGCCATATGAGGGATATACCTATTCCTATTGGGGGGAGACCGTTCATTCACCAATCGCGTATCTTCCTTCCAAGACGATAACGGGTCAACAATTAGGGATAGGGCCATGGAGTTCTCCAGCTGATATGTTTGCTGCACTTGACGGTCTTTTGTACATTCTGGATTCAGGAAACGGGCGAATTGTTGTGCTTGACAGCGAGTGGAAGGTTGTCCGTCAAATGAAGGAGTTTCAGAATAATGGAATGCAGGATGGCTTCAATAATCCAGAAGGCCTTTTCGTGACGGAAAGTGGTCATATTTTTGTGGCGGATACCGAAAATAGGCGAGTGGTTGAGCTCGACAGCAGCGGAGCGTTCGTCAGAGAAATTTCCGCTCCGAAGTCGGAGGTCATCAGCAGCAATTTCGAATATTTCCCGCGAAAGGTCATCGTTGATAAAGCCGGCCGCATTTACGTTGTCGCCAGAGGCGTCTTCGAGGGGATTATAGAATTCGACAGCGAGGGCGGCTTTACTGGATTTATGGGGACGAACCGAGTGCAGTTTGATCCTGTGGATTTGTTCTGGAAGACGGTATCGACACAAGAGCAGCGGGAAAAGCTGATCCGGTTTGTCCCCATTGAATTTAACAATGTAGATGTGGATCGGGATGGATTCATCTTTACGACTACAGCCGACAAGCAGACTTTTGCCCCTGTCAAAAGGCTGAACCCATCGGGCATTGACGTCATTCGCATAAACGGGAATATAGGTCCAGTAGGCGATTTGAGCAGAAATCGCTCCGCCTTCATTGACATCGATGTTAGCGGCAATGGCGTTTACCGCACGCTAGATTCGACCCGGGGACGGATTTTTACTTATAACGAAGACGGCAATTTATTATACGTATTTGGCCAACTGGGCAATCAGCAGGGCACGTTTAAAAATCCGGTTGCGGTTGAAAGCTCCGGCAATCGGGTGTTTGTTCTGGATCGCGATCAGGGGAAAATTACCGAGTTTGCAGCGACCAAATTCGGAAGCCTCGTTAACGAGGCGAATGGATTATACAGCATAGGCAAGCACGATGATGCAGCAAAGCTGTGGAAGGAAGTGCTCCGGCTCGATGCAAATTACGAAATGGCCTATATTGGCATTGGCAAGTCGATGCTGCGCCAAGGCGAATATAAGCAAGCGATGACTTTTCTCAAACTGGGCAACGACAGGGAATATTATTCCAAAGCCTTAACGAAATATCGCAGGGAATATATGCGTGAGCACTTTGGGATTTATATGACGGTACTGATCCCGCTGATTTTGGTCGTTATCGCCGTTCGCCGAAGCATGAGGCTCAGAAAGGGGGAACTGAAACAGGATGCGGTTTCTCAAGGAGGCTAGGTACTCGCTGCACGTTGCATTCCATCCCTTTGACGGGTTTTGGGACCTGAAATACGAGAACAAAGGAAAGCTCCGGATCGCGCTTGTCATTTTGCTCGCCGTTACGGTTACGATGATTCTGAACCGCCAGTATGCTGGCTATGTCGTCAACTATAATCACCCGCTGGAACTAAACAGCTTTGATGAATTAAAGTACATTGTGCTTCCATTTCTCCTGTGGTGTGTGGCGAACTGGTCGCTCACTACGCTGATGGATGGAGAAGGGAAATTTGAAGAGATTGTCATCGCTACGGGCTATGCGATGCTTCCTTTGATTTTGATCTATTTGCCCAATATGCTGCTCAGCAATGTGATTACACTGCGCGAGGCCTCCTTCTATTATTTGCTGGAATCTGCGGCAGCGTTATGGTTTGTGTGGCTGCTGTTTATTGGAACGATGACGGTTCATCAATATACAGTTACGAAGACGATTATGACGATGCTGTTAACGGTTGTAGTGATGGGCGTCATTATTTTTCTAGGGCTGCTCTTCTTCAGCCTGATCCAGCAATTCGTCAGTTTTGTGTACACGATTTACCAGGAACTTTCATTGCGAGCATAAGAAAGGGGGCCAAGCGGTGAAGCGGAAGCTTGTGATCATCATGACGGCAGCCATTACCGGCTGCTTGCTTGTAGCTCAAGGCACCAATTTCGCGGAATATGCGTCCGAGGTCGTAGCTGAGCCTGCGCCAAGCAGCGGACTAAATAGCGGGCTTGCAGCCTCAAGCAGCCATTCCGGCAAGGTGCCTGCATGGCCTGACGGGATGGAAACGGCGGCTGAAAATGAATTTTTAGCCTTATATGTCAACCCTGAAACGACGGAAATTGCGGTTAGGGACAAGCGAAGCCAAGCGATTTGGTATTCCAATCCGCAAAATCGCGAAGCTGATCCGGTCGCAACCGGCTATAACAAGACGAAGCTGAACGTGCAGGTCGAGATCAGTTATTTTGACAAAGCAGGAAATGCATTGAAATATGATAATTACACCCATAGCGTTCAGAACGGCCAATATGCCATAGAGAAGGCAAATGACGGACTGGACATCGTCTATACGCTAGGGGAGGTTAAAAGCGACATCGATGCCATTCCTAAATATATTAGCGCGGACCGATTTCAAACCGTCATTCTGGATAAAATCGAACAGTCGGCGGACAAAAGAGAAGTTGAGAAACGCTTTAAATATGATGAGGAAAACCAGCGTTATGAAAGAAGGGACTCCTCCTTTAAAGGAATCGGATTATCTAAGGTTACCGAAATCTTCAATCAGATCGGCTATGACGAGGAGCAGAAGGCAATCGATAAGGCGGCGTATGGTGAAGCGTCCACTGGCAGCGCCAACGTTCGGATTCCTTTACATTATCGGCTGGATGGCGAGCATCTGTTGGTGACAGTTGCGGCGGGCGAGATCGAATATCCGGCTAATATGAAAATTCAGACGCTGTCCCTGCTTCCGTTTTTTGGCGCAAGCGGCCGCGAGGATGAAGGCTATACGTTTGTTCCAGATGGGTCGGGCTCGCTTATCCGTTTCAACAATGGCAAAACCTATGATGCGCCGTTTCGTACGGCCCTTTACGGTTCCGATGCGTCTATTAGCCAGCTCATCAAAATTCAGAAAGAGGAAGCTGCACGCTTGCCTGTATTCGGCATGAAATATGAGGACCGGGCATTTGTCGCGATTATTGAGAAGGGTGACGCGGTCGCCGCGGTCGAAGCGGACGTAAGCGGCAGGCTTAACGATTACAACACCGTGCTCCCCAGTTTTACGCTGACTAATTTGGAGGAGGTTACCTTGACGAACGGGTGGCGCTCCAGTACGGTCAAAAAGTTTCAAGCGGAGCCCTTTGATGGGGAAATGACGGTTCGTTACGGCTTTCTCGGAACGGGGGAGGCCAGCTATTCGGGCATGGCGGCGCATTACCGCCATTATTTGATCAAGCAAATGGGCCTGACGAAGCTGCCGGATGAAGGGGATGTTCCGTTCTATGTTGAGCTTATTGGCGGCATACCGAAAAAGAAATTTTTCTTAGGCATTCCTTATAACGCCTATGAGCCGCTTACGACCTTCAATCAGGCGGAGTCTATTTTGGGCCAAATGCTGGATAGGGGGATCGGCGGCATTAAGCTGCGTTATACGGGCTGGTTTAACGAGGGGTTAAACCATAATATTCCCAAATCGATTGCCGTTGACAAGAAGCTCGGGGGAAGCGAAGGCTTAAACGAGCTAAAGGCATATGCCGATGCGAACGGTATAGGGTTGTTTCCTGATGCGGCCTTTCTTGAGGCAGCTCCGCAAGCGGATGGATTCAAAAAGTCGAGTGAGGCTTCCCGATTTATTACGGGCCGGCTGGCGGAAATTTATTCTTACAGCGCGTCCACCTTCAGTCAAGAGGATGAACGCGAGCCTGGTTATGTAGTGAGTCCGAAATCGCTGCCGAAAATAACAGCTGGATTTATGGACAATTACGGGAAGCTCCAGCTCTCGGGATTGTCTCTACGCGATCTTGGCAGCGAGCTGAATTCCGATTTCAATCGTTCCGAGGTCATCAATCGCGAGGAAGCGAAAGAGATTATAAAGCAACAGCTGAAGCAAATGAGCGGCTCCATCAAGGAACTGCTGGTGGAGGGCGGAAACGCCTATTCGGTTCCCTATGCTCGGCATATTGTGGATGCGCCGATATCGAGCAGCGGCTTTAATATGACCGATGAGAGCGTGCCGTTTTTTCAAATGGTTTATCACGGCTACGTTCATACCGCTGGAAGCGCTTGGAACATGTCAGATGATCAAAACTCCTCCTACAACTTTCTGAAAGCGCTGGAAACGGGCTCATCTTTGCATTACACATGGTTTTTTGCTGATTCCTCCGCGATCAAAATGACGGAGTTCGACCATTTGTATTCCGCCGATTATCTGGGCTGGATCGACGAAGCGGCCCAAAGGTATGGCGAACTGAATAACGTTCTCCACGATGTGCAATCCCAAGCGATTATTGATCATCGGGCACTGGCGGATGGGGTGTACCAGACCACTTTCGAAAAAGGGAAAACCATTATCGTTAATTATAACGATGCTTTGGCTGAAGTGGGCGGAATTACAGTTAGGGCAAAGGATTATTGGGTGGGAGGTGAAGCTCCGCGATGAGGTTCAGGAAGCTTTCGCTTGAGCAAAAAAACAGATATTACGGGCTGTATTTCATACTTCCCTGGTTTGCAGGCTTTTTATTCCTGTTTATCGTGCCGCTGCTGTCATCGCTTCACTACAGCTTTAGCAATCTGCAAGTCACGAATGATGGCTTTAGCCTGGACTTTATCGGACTGTCCAATTACCGGGAAGCCTTGCTGTCACATGAATCGTACGTCAGAATATTGACGGAATCGGTTGTGGATATTGCGGTCAACACACCGCTTATTATCATATTCAGCTTGTTTTTTGCGGTGCTGCTTAACCAGAAATTTAGAGGACGAGTACTGGCCCGGGCGATCTTCTTCCTTCCCGTTATTTTGGCATCGGGCATTATCGCCAGCATCGAGAACGGAGATTTGATGCAATCCGTCGTGCGAAGCGCAAACGATACAGCCGGCGGCGGCCTGTCCATCATGAAAAATCTAGAACTCGCCGTCCTGCTCATCGAATCAGGTGTGAGTATGACCTTTGTGGAGTATTTGACCGGTGCCGTCAGCCGAATTTATGAGATTATCAGCCAATCGGGTGTCCAAATCCTTATTTTTCTGGCGGGTCTGCAGTCGATTTCTCCTTCTTTATATGAGGCAGCTAAGATTGAAGGCTCGACTGGCTACGAAGCATTCTGGAAAATTACATTTCCGATGATCAGCCCGTTAATTTTGACGAATCTGGTTTATACCATAATCGACAGCTTCATCAGTGATGAAACAAGCCGGCTTGTGGTGGATACGGCATTCAAAAGCTATAATTTTGGCCTTAGCGCAGCAATGGCGTGGATGTATTTTGTTGTCATTGCGCTTGTGCTGTGGATTACGACGTCAATTGTTTCACGAAAGGTTTTTTATCAAGATTAGCGGCCTGAAGGAGGAAGGACATGAAGAAGGAAATCGCTGAGGTGGGGCAGCCAACGAAAGATGAGTTACAGCATCGCATGGCGTCTGCTGCCTATTGGCTGGAATTTGCAAAAAAATGGCTGTGGATAACCATCCGATTCGTACTCATTTTCGGCATAGCGTTTGTCATCGTCTACCCGATTTTATTGAAGCTGTCGATTGCCTTCAAAAGCATGGATGATTTATATGACTCTACAGTCATTTGGGTGCCGCATGCGCTGACGCTCGACAATTTCAAGCTCGTATTCCAAGCGATGAACTATCCGCAAGTGCTGCTCAATACGCTGCTGCTATCTTCTGCGGTCATGCTGCTGCAAACGGCAACCTGCGTGCTTGCCGGCTATGGCTTTGCTCGAGTGAAGTTCAGAGGAAGCGGCTTTTTGTTCGCAGGCGTTATTTTTACGATTTTGGTGCCGGCCCAAACGATGATGGTTCCGCTTTATTTGCAATTTAAAAATTTCGATCTATTCGGGCTGGTTAAGCTGATTCAGGGCGAGCCCGCCAATCTGATAAACACTTACTGGCCATTTATTATTTCGGCAGCGCTGGGCATGGGTGTGAAGACGGGTTTATATGTATATATTTTTCGCCAGTTTTTCAAAGGAATTCCGCGAGAGATTGAAGAAGCTGCCTATGTGGATGGAGCCGGCTACTTTACAACCTTTAGAAGGGTCATTCTGCCTAATGCGGTTCCTTCCATGGTGACCGTCATGCTGTTCTCCTTCGTCTGGCAGTGGAACGATTCTTTTTTTACGAACATGTATTTGAATGAGCCAAAGGTGATGTCGTCGATGATGGCTTCTTCCGGCTATGCGATTGCTACTTTCCTTAGCGGAGGGGGACAGGCGGAAACCGCTTCCTACGTCCAGGACCCATTCTTTATGTCCATGATGATGAACACGAGTGTCCTGATGGCTATACTGCCGCTCATTATTTTGTATTTGTTTGTGCAAAGGCATTTTGTAGAGAGTGTCGAACGATCAGGCTTGGTCGGATAGGAGAGGCGGATGAAAAAGAAATTGACAGTTGTTATCGTTGTGGTGTTCACGTCAGCTCTAGGCTTGTATTTCGCTTTTACATCGAATCGTTCCGATAGCGCAAGCAGCCCGAAAAAGGAGGAAGCGCAGGTCCAGCAGCTGACGCCGCCGGATGCTTATGTATCGCTCGATGGAGCGGTCCGCTATCAAACGATTGATAATTTCGGCGCGTCCGACGCATGGTCGATGGACCCTCTGGGCAAGTATTGGACGGAAGAAAATAAAAATCGCGTGGCGGATTTGCTTTTTTCACGAGAGAAAGGAATTGGCCTGTCGGCCTGGCGTTTTAATATCGGTGCAGGCTCGATTGAAACAGACCAGTCGCGTATTCCAGATCCCTGGAGGAGGGCGGAATCGTTCAAGCTCTTAGAGGAAGGGAATTATGATTGGAGCAGGCAGGCGGGTCAGCAATGGTTTCTGCAAGCGGCAAAGGATCGAGGCGTGGATACCTTCATTGCATTCGTGAACAGCCCGCCGGTGTGGATGACCAAAAATGGTTTTGCCCAACCGGATGAGGAAGTTGGCTCCACCAATCTGAAAGAGGGATATGAAGATGAATTTGCAGCATTTTTAATCGATGTTTTGGAGCATTTTAGCGAGGCAGGCTTGGATTTCGAATATATAAGCCCAATTAATGAGCCGACCTGGGATTGGAATCTGGCCCAGCAAGAAAGCAACCGTTATAACAACGACGATCTTAAGCGTGTCATTCTTGAATTGCATCGGCAGTTGAAAGAGAGCGGCCTTGAAGCGCAAATCAGCGCCCCAGATGGCGTAGAAATTACAGCGCTGCTGGATGATGAATATTACGGGCAGTTTGCAGGGGGCGGGACCTATTCGGGCGGGGCCAACAGTCTGGGGACAGGGAAATACCGGGAATATATTAAGGAGCTGCTCGGCGATCCTAGGCTCAAGGAGGCGATTGGCAATAAAATCGCTTCGCATTCCTATTGGTCCGATTACAGCAAGCCGGGCGACGACCGGCTGGGCAAGCTTAGACAATTGCTGGATGCCAATCTGAAAAAATACGACGAAAAGGCTAAATACTGGGTAACCGAATATTGTATTCTTGGCGATTACGGTCCGGGGCGTGACCTTGGGATGGAGCCTGCCTTGCATGTGGCCCGCACGATTCATTTTGATTTGACGGAGGCAAATGCAGCGGCATGGCAGTGGTGGACAGCGGTGTCCAAGGTCGATTACAAGGATGGGTTGATCTATACTGATTTTAGCGAGGCGGGTGATGAGCAAAATATTTTGACCTCCAAAATCATGTGGGCGCTCGGCAATTACAGCAAATTTATACGTCCGGGTGCGCAGCGCATCTCGCTTGCAGGCTTGGATGAAGATGCGCGCAGCGGTTTGCTGGGTTCGGCTTATGTACATGTTGGAGAACAGACGGTTACGGCTGTATTCGTCAATGACAGCGAGGACGATAAGCGCGTTCGGGTTTCATTGGATGGCGTGGATCAGCACCATTCCATTGCATTTATGGAACCTTATGTTACGTCGGCGGGCCAAGATCTTGTCCGTGGGGAAAGCGTACCCGTGCTGGATGATTATTCGTTTGAAGCGGTTATTCCAGCGAGGTCTGTCGTCACCTTGACGGGAGGCGGGGCTGGCGGTACGGTCGAATGATAAGTCAAAACGATAGTTGAAAATAATAAACAGGAAGCAGTAGGCGTTGATGGTCATCCATCAACGCCTTTTTTGGCAATAGGCTTCGCGGAAAGAACGCTGTAGCTGAAAAAGAATCGAAAAAAGAGTGAGGTAAGCTGCCTCTCCTATTCGATTGTGGACGTTCTTCCCTAAAATAGTTCGGTCAGGGAATGTATAAATTCAGCCTCCAGCTTTCATATTAATAACTATAAAATTGATGAATGACAAAGGGAGAATTGATGATGCAGCAGCAAACTACAGCGAATAACAATGCGCTGAAGGCAACGAACAAAAATCACGGGGGACATGAGCTTTTTGATTTGCAGGAGGTATTGAATTGCAGCATTAGCGCAATGGATCAATTTATGATTTTCAGACAATATGCGCAGGATCAGGAGCTGCTTAATCTTATCGACAAGCAATATCAATTTATGCAATCGCAATACAATGTGACGGCTGAATGCTTTAAGACCGGGCAGGAGCCAAGTCAAAAAACATCAACGTATTTGATTAAAGAGGTAACACCGACCGTATTCGGCATGAAGCAAAGCTCGCCGAAAAAACCGATTCAATCACTAGCCGATGTTAATGATGCCGGAGTATGTGGTTTTATGCAAGGTATCGTTAAAAAGCATGCATCGCTGTTAACGACGTCTGCTCTTGAAGCAACGAACCCGGTTGTCCGTCGTGTACTCGCTTCCCAAGTGCAAAACTTTATTGAAATGTCCTATGAGCTCTTTCTGTATCAAAATAAAAATGCCTATTATCAGGTACCGCAATTAAACGATGCTGATATGCAGCAAATTTTGAATACATTTTTGCCAATCGCTGAAACACCGCAAATGCCAGAGTCTAATAAAGGAACAGCCCTTCATTGACAGCAGCTTTTAGTTCAAAATAAAAGTTTAATGTTGAATAAAATACCCATATGCAGCTTAAAAGACGTCCGGTTTCCATTTCGGGCGTCTTTCTACAAAGAGGAATTGGAGGGGTAACTGTATATCCCGATTTATGCCTCAAGATTAACTGTAGGTCTGATTGAATTAAAGCTGAAGGAGCATGGTCATCTTCGTTCAACGCAGTTAAATTTAATTGATGCAAATTCTCGTATCGCCTTTGGTTCAATAATATCCTGATCTTCATCGAATGGCGGACATTGGTAAAAACGGTGTGCTGCTGTTGTTGTTGTCAGAGAAATTAATGCTTACCCTAATGAAGCTCAAATATTTTGTTCCGGTTCATGGCGAATTTCGCATGCTTTATCAACACCGGCTGCTTGCGAAGTTCATTATAGAGGTGTGAATAATAATGCTTTTTCTGTCAATCATATAGGGATCTTTTTCGAAAGGAGGGATATGTTTTGGCTAAGCAGCAAGGACATGGAGCACAAAACACAACTACTCGCACCTCGGACAAGCAAGGCAGTAAAGCGGGCAAAGGCGGAAATAAGTCATAGTCTGTAACCTTTTTGGGCAAGAAAGCTTCAATCCCGCATGACCTTGATAAAAAACAGTTTAGTTGCTTTCGATTATCCATCAACCATTGCAGCCTTTGGATCAGCGATGATCTAAGGGCTGTTTTGTATTTCATAACACAGATTCGCTAAGGGCAAGTGATTGCTGCCAATCGAAAGCTTTATCTCAGTGATACATCATATAGGAGTATTACCTAAATAATCCGTCATATATAGGAGGCTTTAAGGTGATAAAAATTTATTTAGTGCGTCATAAAAATATTTATGTTGTATTATAAAACTGTAATGATGTATGCTATTAGCAAATAAGCGAAGGGGGAATGCGGAAATGCACCGGGGGGTTGGCATTAGCGGAATGGGGAGAATCGGACGGCTGCTCGTTAGGAAAATGTTGTCTGAGCCGAATCCAGCAGTAAGGTTGAGGGCCATTAACAGCGTATATCCCGTGGAGACGATTGCTCATCTATTGAAATACGATTCGGTTCATGGGAGCTGGAAAGCAGATATACTGGTTCGAGATCAACAGCTCGTGATTAATGGTCATTCCATACAAGTCGTATATGAAAGAGCGCCGGAGAACATTAAGTGGCATCGTTATGGCGTCGAGCTTGCCATTGACGCAACCGGGAAATTCAATGATCGGCAAGGTGCGCTGAAGCATATGGCTTCAGGAGCGAAACGGGTGCTGATTACAGCGCCCGGCAAGCAAATGGACTTGACGATTGTGATGGGTGTTAATGATCATCTTTATCGCCCGGAGGAGCATCAGCTGTTATCAGCTGCCTCCTGTACGACAAACTGTGTGGCTCCAGTTCTTCATGTGCTGGATCAAGCGTTCCATATCCAATCTGGCTGGATGACGACGGTGCATTCCTATACTTCTGATCAAAATCATTTGGACAATCCGCATGAGGATTTGCGCAGGGCTCGGTCCTGCACCCAGTCCATTGTCCCTACGACGACAGGGGTCGGTAAGGCGCTTGCAGATGTGCTGCCGCATTTGTCCTCGCGCATTCAGGGCATGTCGCTGCGGGTTCCGACGCAGGATGTATCGCTAATTGACCTCACCATTCAAGCTGAGCGTCGTACAACAGCGGTGGAAGTAAATGAAGTTTTGAAAGCGGCTGCAGAAGGCAGCAAGTCTTCTTATATCGGTTTTGCCGAGGAGCCGCTCGTATCAGCCGACTATATTGGCTGCTCGAAATCGGCAATGGTAGACGGTCTTTCGACGATGGTTATGGACAATCAGATTAAAGTCATTGCATGGTATGACAATGAGTGGGCATATGCATGCCGCGTTATGGATGTAGCCAATTTAATGATGGAAAGGGTGAAGGATTCATGCGAAATCACGGTATAGAAATGGGAGCCATTTATTGCAAACACTGCATGACGCTGATTGATACACAGCCAACGAAGAAGGTGACTAATTATTATTCGGAATGCAAGGAAGAGGCATGCGTTGGGGCGAGGTACGGTGGTGGACTAGTCAGTTCGGGGCAAATGCAAGGAAGCGGAAATCGGGCAGGCGGATACACAGGGACGGGAGGAAGTGAGTCATGAGCATCATGGAGTCGAGGCTGCGTCAGCAGTTAGGCGTACATTATCAATTAACGACAGAGCAGCTAATGGAGCATGCGATTAAACGCGGTGAAGGGACGAAGCTGGAATCGGGAGCACTGCGGGTGCTGACGGGGCAATATACAGGCCGTTCGCCGAAGGATAAGTTTATTGTATGCGAGCCGTCTTCGCTGCCGCAGGTTGCTTGGGGCAAAGTGAACCAGCCGCTTTCGCCGGAGCATTTTAACCAGTTGTATGAGAAAGCAAAGCGTTATATGGAGCGGCAGGAGCTGTTCATCTTTGACGGCTATGCTGGTGCGGATGAATCTTACCGCCTGCCGATCCGCGTTATTAATGAATATGCTTGGCATAATCTATTTGCCCGCCAGCTGTTTATTCGTCCAAGCGAGGAGCAGCTTGCCACCCATAAGCCTGCTTTTACGGTCATCGCCCTGCCGGGGCTCAAGGCAGATCCTGCATGTGACGGCACAGCGTCCGAAACGTTCATTTGCATTTCTTTTGAGCAAAAAGTCGTGCTGATTGGCGGAACGGAATATGCAGGCGAGATGAAAAAGTCGATTTTCAGCGTGCTTAACTATTTGCTGCCATTGCAGGGCGTCCTGCCGATGCATTGCTCGGCGAATGTAGGAGAGCAGGGCGACACGGCGCTGTTCTTCGGCTTATCGGGCACGGGCAAGACGACGCTTTCTGCCGATCCCTCGCGCCGCCTCATCGGAGATGACGAGCATGGCTGGTCGGAGGATGGGGTGTTCAACTTCGAAGGCGGCTGCTATGCGAAATGCATTGGCCTGAGCGAAGAGAAGGAGCCGCAAATTTGGCAGGCGATCCGCAGCGGAGCTGTGCTGGAAAATGTAGCGCTAGATGCCCAGACAGGGCAGCCTGATTATCAAAGCAATCATCTGACGGAGAACACTCGCGCTGCTTATCCGCTTGAGCATATTCCGGGAGCGGTGCTCACGGGGAAAGCAGGCCATCCAAACGTTATTTTGTTTCTGACCGCCGACGCTTGCGGCGTGCTGCCACCGATCTCCAAGCTGACGAAGGAGCAGGCCATGTATCATTTTCTATCGGGGTATACGTCCAAGCTTGCGGGTACGGAGCGTGGGGTAACCGAGCCGGAAGCGACGTTTTCCGCTTGCTTCGGGTCGCCGTTCCTGCCGCTCGCGCCAAGTGTATATGCGGAAATGCTCGGTGAAAAAATCGCCCAGCATGATGCCAAAGTGTATTTGGTTAATACAGGCTGGTCCGGCGGGCCGCATGGCATAGGGCAGCGGATGAACCTGCGCTATACGCGGGCGATGGTAACGGCAGCGATTGATGGCAGCCTAGAGCAGGCTGAATTTATGGCTGATCCAGTGTTTGGCCTGAGCTGCCCGCTGGCGGTAGAAGGTGTGCCGAATACAGTGCTCCTGCCCCGCGAAGCATGGCAGGATAAGGCGGCCTATGATCAGCAGGCGGCCAAGCTTGCCGCACAATTTGTGAATAATTTCCGCAAATTCGTAGGCGTAAGCGCGGAAATCTCTGCTGTTGGTCCAGTAGTGCAGCCGCACCAGAGCTGATAGAGGAACGGGATAGTGGTGAAAACAAGGGACTGCTTTTAGGCTGTAATAGCCTCGAAGCAGTCCCTTCTTATATTTCACCCTAGCATGGCGGCTTGCCGCTTATACTGATCCTCCAATACGAGGCAGGCCATAGCCTCCACAACGGGCACAATTCTCGGACAAATGCAAGGATCATGCCGCCCCTCCGTTCTAATTTCCTGCTCCTCGCCGTGGATATTGATTGTTTGCTGAGGGACCGAAATGGAGGAGGTCGGTTTAACGCTTATGCGAAAAATAATATCCTGTCCCGTGCTGATGCCCCCTATGATGCCGCCCGAATGATTGCTGAGAAACCCGTCGCCGCTCATCCCGTCATTATGCTCGCTGCCCAGCATGGAAGCGGCAGCGAAGCCAGTGCCAAATTCAATGCCTTTCACGGCACCAATCGATAGCATCGCTTTCGCAAGCTCCGCGTCCAATTTGTCAAATACCGGCTCTCCCAGACCAGGCACTACGCCGCGAATCCGGCATTCTACAATGCCGCCGCAGCTGTCGCCAATCGCTGCGAGCTGTTCAATTTTACGGATCATTTTCGCTCCGGCAGCAGCGTCGCATGCACGAACCGCATTTTGTTCAATGACGGCTTCATCGAAGGTTTCGCATTCAATGCCTCCGATTGCCTGCGTATAGGCAAGCACCTGCACGCCCCTTTGCTCCAGTAGCTTGCGGGCGATAGCGCCTCCGGCTACTCTGCCCGCCGTTTCTCTGCCGGAAGCCCGTCCACTGCCGCGATGGTCGCGAATGCCATACTTTTGCAAATAGGTGAAATCGGCATGGCCTGGGCGAAAAGAATGCTGGATATCACTGTATGCATCTGGTCTCATATCCTGGTTATGCAAAATAACGAAGAGCGGCGTTCCCGTCGTTTTTCCCTCGAACATGCCCGATAAAATATGAACGATATCATATTCCTTGCGCGGGGAAGTGACTGACGATTGCCCGGGCTTGCGTCGATCCATCTGCTGTTGAATATAGGCTTCATCGATTTCGACGCCCGGCGTTACACCGTCGACAATGACGCCAACCGCCTCGCCATGGGATTCGCCGAAGGTTGTGATTTTAAAAGCTTCTCCGAATGTATTTCCTGCCATTATGGATCATCCTTTTTTGTTTTCTTGTATAAACCCGATTATAATGAAGAAAATGAAATAAGTGAAATTGGATTTTATCAAAAATGATATAGAGGTGGTCTATACCATATGTTTAATCTGGAATGGTATCGGATTTTTCTGCATACAGCACGCTGCAAAAATTTAACAAGAGCGGCGCAGGAGCTGCATATTACGCAGCCATCGGTCAGCTATGCGATTAAGCAGATGGAGGAGGCTTTGCAGCTCAAGCTTTTTCATCGGCTGTCGAAGGGCGTCGAGCTTACCGAAGAAGGGCGGGCGCTGCAAGGCTATGTGGAGCAATCCTTTTCCATGCTGGATTCTGCCCAGAAGCATTTGCAAAATATGAAGCTGCTCAGCGAGGGAGAAATTCGCATCGGGGCGAGCGATTCGCTGATTAAGCATCTTTTGCTGCCGCAATTAAATGCCTTTCATCGCGATTATCCGGGTATCCGAATCCGTCTTTCACATGGGAAAACGCCCGATATTACGCAGCGCTTAAGGGAAGGCGATATCGATTGTGCGATTATCCATCTGCCTATAAACGATTTCCAGCTGAATATTCAGACGCTTGCGGTGCTGGAGGATTGTTTTGTAGTCGGAGAAGCTTATGCGGAGCTAGCCCGCGGCTCAGTAGCGAATGGTGCCTTAACGGTGCAGCAGCTGGCTGAGCTGCCGCTTCTATTATTATCTCAGGGCAGCAGCACGAGGGAGTTTGTTGAACATTGGTTCGCGGGCAAGGGACAGGCAGTAAAGCCGGATATCGAGCTTGGAAGTATTGATTTGCTCGCCCAGTTCGCAAGGCTCGGTTACGGGGCAGCATTCATTAGCCGTTCTTTTGTGCAGGAGGAATTAAATAATGGCATGTTGTATGAAGTATTTGTAGAAGACCCGCTTCCACCCCGCAGCATCGGGCTTGCCGTTCGGCAGGACAGGAAGCTGTCGGTTGCGGCTGAGCGCTTCGTCGAAATGTGCATGCCGCCTGTCGATGAGGGACATTAAATTAGTTTGGTGAAATTAGACTTGCCAAGCGTGCCTGGTACATCACTTTGGTAAATCCGAATATGTTCCATCAGCATCCGTACATCGTTCATGGCGCCTGCCGGCGTGTACAATGTACCATAAAGAAAAAGCGTTCTCTGCACAACCTAGTGTGGTAGCGGATGATGGGATGATCACCCTATCCATAGAGGACAGAAATGGTGGACATATGAGCATAGCGAGCAGGCAGCTGCCCCGTAAACTGACCATTACGATGTGGGATTTCTCTTGGTATACGATGACGACGCCGGGGGAGCCTTACAGCGATTTAGCTGCAAGATATAAAGAGGCGGTCGAGCGGGGATATAACACGATTCGCATTTGTGCGATGCCACTCATGCTGTTTACGGATTCGGGCGTTCGCCCCGGACCGCTGCGCTTCGGCAATTTGGGCGAGGTGGGCCAGCGGACACGCTGGTACAATTGCAGAGGCGGAGCAGAGCTGGACGGGCATGCGCAGCTGTTGGAGCTGTTCAAGCAGGCAAAGGCTCACAACTGCTATATTATTCTTTCCTCGTGGGAATACCAGCAAAGTCCAAGCTTTCTGGCGGAGCCTTATTTGCGCGATTTTCTGGCGGATATTCCGCCGGACCAGCGCTTTATGGCGCTGGCGAAGTCAATGGATCAGCTCATTCAATATGTGAAGGCAGCGGGCTATGGCGAGCAAATCGCTTATGCTGAGCTGCATAATGAGGTCGAATTTGGACAGCTTACCGATATTGCAACGGAGCAGGGCGTTGTCAGCTCCAATACGCCTGGCCTTGTGCAAATTATGCAGCCCTATATTGAGGAAGCGGTCGCGTTGCTCCGCGAGCAGCATCCCGAGCTGTTAATGACGGCAAGCTATACGCTGAATGAGGCTTACCCGAAAGCTTATGTGGCGCGAAATATGCAGGTGGCTCATTTTCATCTGTATATTAAAGGCGTGCTGCAGGAGCTGATGGACCGGACGGGCATCGACAATGAAGCGGTGCCGTTTCCAAATGAGCTGGTGCAATCGCTGCTGCGGGAAGATGCGCCGCCGTTCGAGAGCTGGCAGCTTCCGGCAGGCCAGGAATGGCGGATGCAGGGCAATCCCGTCGGCATGAAGCTGCTTTATCTCCATGATTGGGCCGACCCGGATCAATGGGATTTATATTTGTATGACCATTATGGCAGCCATAAGCTGGCGATGCTCCAGAAGGCGGATTTTCGTTTTGAGGAGCTGCATGAATGGGCGGGGCAAACGGAGCTTCCTATCGTCATTGGCGAAGGTTATGTGGGCTACACGCCGCTGCATGCGGGCTTTGAGGAAGGGCCAGTCGGTAAATTTATTGCCGAATATGCGATTCGCAAAGGGATGAAGCTGGGCTTCTGGGGCATGGTGCTCTGCTCCAACTGCGCGCCACATCATCCGTTCTGGAACGATATTGCGTGGCAGCAAAAGTGGAACCGGTTTATTTTGGAATCGGAATAAATGAATGCGGCAAATATAGCTCAAGAAAAAATCAAATAGAGCGGGATGAAAGCTTCTTTTTCAAGCATGCCGAGGCATGCGGGCAAAGAGGCTTTTTCTCTCTCCTATCACGCGCCTATTTGCTATAATCGGTATAGATGATCTTATTTACCATTCTACTAGGCGAGAGGAAGATACATATATGCAAATGCTGAAGGGGCAAAAAGCAGACGTCACCAAAGGGAGAAGCCTCGGCAAGCTGGCTGTTCAGTTTGGCTGGAAAGCTGGCAAAAGCGAGCTCGGCATCGATGCTGCGGCGTTTCTGCTGTCAGAGCGCGGCCGCTGCGAGCGGGATGAGGATTTTATTTTTTATGGCAATCCATTAGCGGCTAACGGCGCTGCCGAGCATAAATCAAACGGCCAGCAGCTTGGCAAGGAAGCAGGCGATCAAGAAGGGATCGAGCTTGTGCTTGGGCGCCTGCCAGAGCAAATAGCGAAAGCTGCTTTTACGGTGACGATCTATGATGGCGAGCAGCTCGGGCATGCTTTTCAGGATGTAACGGGGCTTTATGTGCGGCTGGTTAACCTAGATACGAAGGAGGAGCTGCTGCGCTACGAGTACGGTGCGGATTTGGTGAAGGAGACGGCGGTTGTAGCTGGGGAGCTGTATCGTCACAATGGCGAGTGGAAGTTTAGCGCGATTGGCAGCGGCTTTAACGGCGGGCTTGCCGCATTATGCTTGAATTATGGGCTTGAGCTGGAAGGAAAAGCTGCGGCGGGCGATGATGAGGAATCCCAGGCTCATGCTCGGGCAGAGGTAGCTGCAGCGGCGACATTGGAAGCACCTGTACAATCCGCCTCCCTTAGCAAAATCGATTTCCGCAAAAAGCTCGTGCAATACACACTGGAGAAAAAGCAGCTGACGAACGTCGTGGCCAGAGTAGGCATCGTGCTGGATATTTCCGGCTCTATGCTGACGCTGTATAAAAACGGCACCGTTCAGGAAGTCGTGGAGCGGATTTTGGCTGTTGCCTGCAAGTTCGATGACAACGGCACGCTCGACGTGTGGGTGTATGATAATGAATACAGCCGTTTGCCGTCGGTAACGGAGCGCGATTTTGGACAATATGTCGATAAGCATATTCTAAACAATGACCGCATTCATAAGTTTGGGCGCAATAATGAACCCCCGGTGATGGAGGATGTGATTCGCAAATATACGGTGGAGGAAAATGATCCTACACCTGTGTTCATCATTTTTATTAACGATGGCGGGGTAGTGAAGTCGATTAAGCATACGATTACCCGCTCGGCGGTGCAGCCGATTTTCTGGCAGTTTGTCGGCATTGGAAACTCCAATTTTGAAGTATTAAAGCGGCTGGATACGATGGAGGGGAGAATCGTAGATAATGCGAGCTTTTTCCATTTGGACGATATTGCGGCAGTGTCGGATGAGGAGTTGTATGATCAACTGCTGAATGAGTTTCCGATGTGGATAAAAGCAGCGAAGGAACAACGCATTATTCGGTCATAAAATAAAGAAAGCCTGCTCTGAAACGAAGCAGCAGCTCCAGCCACTGCTGGTGGCTGGAGCTGCTGTAGAAAATAAAGTTTTAGGAAGGCTGCTTTATCTAATTCTCTTTAGGCTTCAGATTTGACTCAGGGGTTATCTGGTATAAATAAATATTTTCATGATTCTCTAAAGTGATTAAAGAGCTGTTTTGTTGAGTTATCATTAACCGTTAGCATAATCCTTTCTCAGCTACTGACGGAATTCTGCTTCAACTTCATCACTTGCAGCCTTCAATTCCATACCTTTTTTCCAGATTAAAATATCCTCGTCGGACGTTCTAAAATAAATAGCTTCGATATTTGCATCATCACCATATTTCTCTTTATAAACAAGTCTTACATGTTCGAAGGTCCCGTAAAAATTGAGAAATCTATCAGATTCCACCTTTATTTTGACGATAGGACGAAGAGGAATTAAATAAAAAATTCCATTCTCGTCCATTTCATATTTAATGCGGTTTAAGCTATAACCATCTGTAATTTTTGCATGGTAGACAATTCTGGAATTCGATAATTGGCTGACCTCGGAAATTTCAATCACATCAGCCGATACTTTCATAAACTCCCATTGAAATAGACCCACATAACTCCCAAATAGCAGTGAAGCAGTTAGTAGCCCTAAGATGAAAACTTTTACTTTGGATCGTCTCCAAAGAACTGCCATTACTTTAATTGCTGCAGCCTCGTCATTATTTTTTATAACGTCTTCCTTCGGCAGGTTAATAGTTTTCTTGATTTTATCCAGTTCAAACTGGCAGTTCTGACATTGTGCAAGATGCTCCTCAACCAACCTGGTGCTTTCAACGCTGCATACCTCATCATAATACAAGGGGAGCAAATCTTTAATAGTTTCACATGAAATTTCCCTCATAGTCCTAATCCTCCTGTAACAGGTCTTGTATTTTTCGTTTGGCTCGATGAAATGTAACTCTTGACCAACTTTCTGTTTTCTCGAATATTTGGCTAATCTGTGCAAAAGTCAATTCGCCAAACACCCTTAATGTAAAAACTTCTTTAAAAGGCTCCTCTAAACGATGTAATGCTTTATGAAGTCGGAGGGTCTCTTCCTTACTAAGCATCAATTCTTCTATATTACACACACTTGCAACTGCAGCTGTATCATGAGCCGCGAACCGCCTTTGTTTCTCCGAATAAGAAAAGTATGTATTTTTAGCGATTTGGCAAAGCCAAACATTGATTTTACAATTGCCTTTAAATTGATTAATGCTGCTTAATGCCTTAAAGAAGGTTTCTTGTGTTATCTCTTCAGCAATTGCCTTATCTCTGCAAAGCGAAAAGACAAATCTATATACATCCTTGAAATATTGATTATATATATTCTCAAAGCTGGTCAAATTCTCACCTCCTTTAGAAATAAGACTTGTCTAAGGGCGATTCGTTACAAAATTTATAAAAAATAAATAAGCCTATAACCTGTCTGTTTGATCTTGCTTAAACGTTCTAAAATACTTTTAATGATTAATTTAAGCGCATGCGCTTGTAGCATTTAGTTGAAGTACATAATATATCATGTCGTTTAATAGAACTACACTAGGGTAAGTAGTATTGTTTTGTGAACAACCAGCAAGTAGAAATAAGACCCCACAAAATATAGAAATAATAATTCTTTGACGCCAAGCGACACCGAATAAGCACTTTGAGCAGTCCTATGAAATTCCAGCGCTGTTCAAGAATAGCAATAATTCTTCTAGTATGCCATACTCAGGTTCATGATTAGCCTCCTCAGTTTAACCTCCTTTTTCATATATTTTACAAGGGTGTCCTTTGACTATTTTTAAGAGGATCTGTCACTTTGATTCTGTAAGAAAAATAGAGTTGTAGGGAGGGCGTCAAGCTAGGGGGTGTTGTTCAGGATATGTTCGTTCCTCAGGGCAGTCAGCGGCGAGCTCAAAATAACCGATTTCTATATGAAAATATATCCATTTTATATAGTGCTTGGCTTATATTTTATGTGCTAAAATGAAAGCGTATACATTTGGAAGGGAGTGGTTGCTCATCCATATTTATATGTTAAGTGTTTGTGTTATATCATTCCAATTGAGGAGGGTATTCATTTGATCAAACATTCAATGCGCAAGCTGGGCACGCTGGCCCTAGCGATCACAGTTGTAGCCGGCACCGCAATAATCGGAAACCCGCTGCAGGCGCAAGCTGCACCAAGTGAAGCGTACACGTGGAAAAATGTAGTGACTGGCGGGGGCGGAGGCTTCGTCCCAGGATTTGTTTTTAATAAAAAGGAGCCCGGGCTGCTCTATGCACGTACGGATATAGGCGGTGCGTATCGTTACAACGCGTCGACAGGCAGCTGGAAAGCGCTGCTGGACCACGTGGGCTGGGACGAGTGGAATAAGACTGGCGTGGACGCGCTGGCAACCGACCCGGTCGATCCGAATCGCCTATATATTGCGGCTGGCACCTATACGAATAATTGGGACCCGCATAACGGCTATATTATGCGCTCCACGGATAAAGGAGACACCTGGCAGGAAACGCAGCTGCCTTTCAAGATTGGCGGCAATATGCCAGGGCGATCCATGGGCGAGCGGCTGATGGTTGACCCGAATAAAAACAATATTCTTTATTTTGGCGCACGCAGCGGCAATGGCCTGTGGAAAAGTACAGACTATGGTGTGACGTGGAGCAAGGTAACGGCGTTTCCGAATCCAGGCAATTTTGTCGAGGATCCCACTTATGAATACACGGCGGATATTATGGGGCTCGCCTGGATCACCTTTGACGAATCGACGGGCTCGCCTGGAACGGCGACGCAAACGATTTATGTCGGTGTAGCGGATACAGCGAGCAGTATCTATCGTAGTACGAATGGCGGAGCTACCTGGTCTGCCGTTGCAGGACAGCCGACAGGCTATTTGCCGCATCATGGCGAGCTGGATTCGAATGGGCAGCTGTATGTTACATATAGCAACGGTACAGGCCCATATAACGGCTCGAAGGGCGATGTATGGAGGCTGAATACAGCAACTGGCGTGTGGACAAACATTAGCCCTGTACCATCAAGCAGTGCGGACAATTATTTCGGCTATGGGGGACTTGCGGTGGATGCTCAGAACCCGGGCACACTGATCGTCGCAACGCTAAATTCATGGTACCCGGACGCAAACCTTTATCGCAGTACGGATAGCGGCGCAACGTGGAAGCCGATTTGGCAGTATAGCGGTTACCCGAACCGCGACTTCTCGTACACACAGGATATTTCGGCTGCTCCATGGCTCGATTGGGGCGTAAATCCTTCGCCGCCGGAAGTATCACCGAAGCTCGGCTGGATGATTGGCGATATCGAAATCGATCCTTTCAACTCTGACCGCATGCTTTACGGCACAGGCGCAACGGTGTACGGCACGACGAACTTGACGGCTTGGGATAGCGGCGGCAAAGTGGCTTTGTCTGTTATGGCCAAGGGCATTGAGGAAACGAATGTAAATACGCTGCTTAGCCCACCGACTGGTGCTCATCTTCTTAGCGGGGTATTTGATGTATCAGGCTTCCGCCACGATGATTTAACCGTATCGCCTGCCAAAATGTTCATAAATCCAAGCAGCACGACGGATATGGATTTTGCCGAGCTGAATGCCGGATTCATTGCGCGAGTTGGAAAGGCAGACAAGGCGAAATATCCTAATGAAAAATCGATTGCTCTGTCCTACGATGGCGGAACGAACTGGTATAGCCCGAATGCAGAGCCCTCTGCAACAACGGGTGGCGGCTTCATAGCGGTTGCGGCTGACAACAGCTCGCTCGTATGGAGCACATCCGATGTCGGCGTTTATTATTCCAAAACGACAGGCAACTCATGGACAGCGAGCACAGGCATTCCAGCTGGCGCAAAAGTTGTTTCAGACCGCGTCAACAAAAACAAGTTTTATGCGGCTGCGGCAGGCAAGTTCTATGTAAGCACCGACGGTGGCGTGACGTTCACGATGTCTGCAGCAGCAGGGCTTCCAGCAGAAGGAAATATAAAATTTAAAGCGCTTCCAGGCGTGGAAGGCGATATTTGGCTCGCTGGCGGCAACGAGGCGAGCGGTGTATACGGGTTGTGGCATTCGACGAACTCGGGCGCATCGTTTACGAAGCTTAGCAACGTCGAGGAAGCAGATGTCGTTGGCTTCGGAATGGCAGCGCCAGGCCAGACGTATCCTGCGCTATATGTATCGGCGCAAATCGATCAAGTCAGAGGATTTTTCCGCTCCGATAATGGCGGGGCAAATTGGGTGAGAATTAATGATGACCAGCATCAATATGCGTTTACAGGCGAAACGATCACGGGCGATCCGCGCATCTTCGGACGCGTATATATCGGCACGAATGGCCGCGGAATCATCTATGGCGATACGGTGAATGGCCCAACGCCGACACCAACGCCAACGGCGACACCGAAACCAACGCCGACACCGACGCCAACAGCGACGCCGACGCCGACGCCAACGGCGACACCAACGCCGACACCGACGCCAACAGCGACGCCGACGCCAACGGCGACACCAACGCCAACGGCGACACCGACGCCAACAGCGACGCCGTCTCCGGCAGGCAGCTTTAAAGTGCAGCTGTTTAATGGTGGAACATCGGCAACAGCGAACACGCTTAATCCGAAAATCAAGCTGGTCAATACAGGCACAAGCTCACTGAATCTGGCTGATGTGACGCTTCGTTATTATTACACGATTGACGGAGAGCAAGCCCAAAGCTTCTGGTGCGACTGGTCGACCGTTGGCAGCGCCAACGTCCATGCTTCCTTCGTCAAGCTGCCGACGGCTGTAACGGGAGCAGACTACTACGTTGAAATTAGCTTTGCCAGCGCAGCGGGGTCTGTCGCGGCAGGCCAAAGCATCGAGCTGCAAACGCGGATTTCGAAAAACAATTGGAGCAACTACACCCAGACCGGCGATTATTCATTCAATTCCAGTGCGACAAGCTACGTAGACTGGGACAAAGCTACCGGCTATGCAGCGGGCAGCCTGCAATGGGGCGTAGAGCCATCTTAATTTGAAGAAGAGCAAAAGCTCATGCGCCGGATCGTAAGGTGCATGAGCTTTTTGTACGGGTGCTGCCGCTATTTTTGGTCACCAAAGTGATAGCAAAGAGGTAACCATTCGACTAGTTTCGAGGCGATACCCTGCTCAATAATAGAAGGATAGCAATTCCATTTCAGATCACAAAAATCCAAAAGGAGGCTATAACGTATGAAGCAGCAGCTTAAACGATTCATGATTTTTTCACTGGCGCTAGCCATGGTGTGCGGGTGGACAACGGCCGATACGAAGGCCAGCGCCGCAGATAGCGATGCTTTCGTTAAGACAGCAGGAAGCAAGTTTCAGCTGGATGGCGAAGACTTTTATTTTGCAGGAACGAATAATTATTATTTCCACTATAAGTCGCAAAAAATGGTCGATGACGTGTTTGCCGATATGGTGGCGATGAATCTCAAGGTGATCCGGATTTGGGGCTTCCATAATGGACAGCCGCAGGACAATGCCGTCCTGCAGCCAACTCCCGGCGTGTATGATGAATCGGGCTTTACCAAGCTCGATTATGCAATCTATAAGGCAGGACAGTCGGGCGTTAAGCTGGTTATTCCATTTGTGAACAACTGGGATGATTTTGGCGGCATGAATCAATACGTTGCGTGGTTTAATGCCGGCTCGCATGATGCTTTTTATACGAATGCTTCTATTAAACAAGCTTATAAAAACTATGTAAACTATATGCTAAACCGGGTGAACACGTACACAGGCATTAAATATAAAGATGATCCAGCCATAATGGCATGGGAGCTGGCGAATGAGCCGCGTGCCCAATCCGACACAACCGGCAACAAGCTTGTTAATTGGGCAGATGAGATGAGCACCTACGTCAAATCACTTGATGCGAATCATTTGGTCGCTGTAGGCGATGAAGGCTTTTATAACATTCCGGGGCATTCGGACTGGATGTATGGCGGCGGGGAAGGCGTTGATTGGGAAAGGCTGATTGCGCTGCCGAATATTGATTATGGCACGTTCCACCTATATCCGGATCATTGGAACCGTACAGCGCAGTGGGGCACGCAGTGGATTATTGACCATATCGAGGACGGCAATGCGGCGCAGAAGCCAGTCGTGCTGGAGGAATTCGGCTATCAAAATCAAGCGACCCGCAATCAGGTTTATGCCGCGTGGCTTGGTGCCGTTGAGCAATATGGCGGTGCGGGCAGCCAGTTTTGGATTTTAACCGGCATTCAGGATGATGATACGCTGTATCCTGATTATGATGGCTTCCGGGTCGTATATCCAAGCGCGACGGCTACGCTGCTGACTAATCACGCCAATGTGATGAATGCCAAGTCGGGCAGCGGCGGATCCGGGCCGATACCGACAGTGCCGACGGCGCCGCAAGGCGTAACGGCAACAGCGGGAAATGGCCAGGCGGCGCTTTCCTGGCAGGCGGTCAGCGGAGCGACAAGCTATAACATTAAGCGCGCAGCTTCAAGCGCGGGCCCCTTCGCGATAGTAGGCACGACAAGCAGCAACAGCTATGTGGATACGGGGCTGGTCAATGGAACGACTTACTACTACACGGTTAGCGCGGTGAACAGCGTGGGCGAATCCGTGAATTCCTTGCAGGCAAGCGCAGCGCCAACCCTTCCGAGTACGGGAACGGGCGAGCTTAAGGTTCAATACAAGAACGGCGATTCTGCCGCTTTGGACAATCAATTAAAGCCGCAAATTCGCATTGTTAATTCGGGGACAACGGCTGTGCCGCTTCATGAGCTCACCATTCGCTATTGGTATTCTTCAGATGGGTCGCAACCGCAAACCTTTGATTGTGACTATGCGACAGTTGGCTGCTCCAATCTTAGCAGCAGCATTGCTGCGTCAGGCAAGACGAGCGCAAATGCCGACACTTATTTGGAAATAAGCTTCGGCACGGGTGCTGGAAATATCACTGCTGGCGGCCATACGGGGGATATGCAGACGCGTATTCATAAGAACGATTGGACCAACTATATCGAGACCAATGATTACTCGTACAATGCGGCGAATACGGCCTTTGCTGATGCCAGCCGCGTCACCTTGTATCGCAGCGGAGTACTTGTATGGGGAGAGGAGCCGTCGTAAAAGCAACTTAGCCGACTACTCTCATCTTGGTACTTTAAGCAGGTGAGAGTAGCGGACTACGTTGTGTAGTTCGGTAAAGCATTTAGCCTGATATTTTACTTTATTGTTTTTGGGTATTGCAATAGCAAATGTAGTTGTCAAATGTATGTTAACAAAAGGTTTTCAAATTCCCTTCATATGCGAACGTATTTTCAAAAATAATAGTAGAAGGATACTCATCGAAGAGTGTTTTTAAATAAACTATTTCCTTCTAATGAATTTATTATATAGGAATAAAATAATTAAAATAACAAATATTTAAAAGACAACTATCCACGAAACTCCTGATATCATCTTTAAAAACCCTTCTAAACCCATTTTTACACCTCCATATATAATATATTCTATAATATGAGAATTTAGAGCGACCTTGGTATATTGATATTTAACCATTAGTCGTTTCGTTGGTCAAACATTTCAGGTTAATGATCTAAAATGATTTGAAAAGAAAGTGTAAAATATGATGTGTAAATAGAATAAATGAAAACTTCTTCTAGTGGAGTTGCTACGCACATCAATCCGAAAACCGAGGACTTCCTTATGTAGCATCTACTGGTTAAATCATATACACAAAATCCTTGGCGCTACCTTTGAAAATCATTTTAAATTGAAGAATCTGAAACAGTAAATTATTATTGAATTAACAAAAATTCTTTTGTCAATAAATCAAAACTAAATTTTTTATGTTAAATATTTATTGAAAATCAATAATTCATTCCGAATTTTAATTGAATTAGTTGGTCGGGCGTAGCATTAAACAAAATAAGTTTGTTCTTACCATGATAGACTAAGCACAGCCGGAGAAGAGAATAAAAGTTTGGAGAAGCTTGTTGCATAACAAGCTCTCAAAAATCTGCATATGTAATATATAGAAATAGAACTATCTATTTTTAATTACTATAGGAGTAGAATGTAAGGCATATTGCTTATTTAGCTTTTTTAATGAGGTTAAAAGCTAAAGCATAACAAGCAGGTAGTTTGCCGTATGTGCAAATTCATGGAAATGGTTCATCTCCAGTACAAAATCAGCATCAAGTTATTTTAAGTGAAAAACGAATAAACAAGCAGCAACCCCAGTCGTAGGATCAATGCTGAGTGTTTATGAATCAGTGTAGAGAAGCGAAAATTCTTTTGAGGTACGATTGTTCACAGGCTGATCTGTTCGATTTTCAGTCTTCAATTGATTCAGGATTACAACCGTGTTCGCTCATGTGTAGGTAATCATAAGTAGGATTTTCAGTAAGCATTAAGGTAATATAGCTGAAATATGTTCAGAAAAGGTTCAGAATAGAAGTTATAATAGAAGATAGAAACGATAACGATAGCTTGCATGAATAAGCAGTGCCTGGTGAGTGCGACTCAGCAGGCTTTTACATCGTATAGACGATACATAAGAGACATCGTAACGCTGCGGGGAGAGACTATGAATGCTTAATCGAAAGAACATGGGCATGTTCCTGATGATAATAGGAATTTTGGGCACAATTTTCGCGCTTATTTTCCAAAATGTTGCAGATAAACAGGATGTGCGTGCTGTAAATGGCGTGTTGGACTTGAGTAACTGGAGTTTTGTAGAAAAGGGGGCAGTGAAGCTGGATGGCGAGTGGGAGTTTTATCCTGGCCAGCTGCTGACTCCAAAAGATTTTGTCATAGCTAGCCAGATGCCGCAGGAGCAGGCTCCACCGAGCAAGCTGGTGAACGTGCCAGGTAAATGGAATGATTATTTGTCTGGAGAAGGAAGTAGGGCGGGCATTGGCTACGGCACTTATCGCTTGAAAATTCAGCTTCCCAGCCATTTGCGAGAAATATATGGGGTTTATACCTCAAACATTCGCATGGCCAATCGCATTTATTTAAACAATCAAATGATTGGCGCCAGTGGTGCCCCAGCTGCAAATGAGTACGATGGCGTTCAGAACAATGTGCCTTATATTGGTCTTGGCACCGTTGCGGGCGATTCGGTCGAGCTCATTGTGCAGGTGGCAAACTACAGCTATGCTACAGGCGGCATTATTTATTCCATTACCTTCGGAGAGCAGCACACCATTATCAAAAACCGTGAGATGGATATTTTGCTAGGGGTGCTGACGATTGCCGGATTTTTGATTCCAGGCTTATTTTGCTTGCTGTTATATGCGCTTAGAAAACAGGAGAAGGGGCTGATGTTTCTCGGGCTTTTTTGCCTCTCTTCCATGATTTTTATGATGACCCAAGGGGAACGGCTCATTTCCCAGCTGCTTCCTGATCTGCCGTATTCCTTCGTGCTGAAGCTGCAGCCAATCTCATCGGTGTTTGTGTATTATTTTTTATTATGCATCGTGAATGAAATGCTGCCCGGCATCGTTCATACCAAAGTGATGCGGTTCTTGAAATGGTTTGCGGGCATCACCATTTTGCTGGAGCTCATTGCGACGCCATTATTTATATCGAAGCTGGAAGTATTAATTATGGCTCAAGGCTTGTTGATGATCGTTTATTATATTTATGTCATTATCCGCGGGGTAGGACGCAAAGCATATACGGATCCCTACTGGTTTTTAAGTCTTCAGAGCATCGTCATGATGATGCTTGCTTCCATGATGCGGGCCTACGGATTTTTGGAAAGCACCATGCTCATTTCCTTCGAAATGCTGCTGTTTGTGTTCGCCCACGCGGGCTTGTTCGCGAAACGCTTTACGAAATCAATTCGCGAGGTGGAGCAGCTGTCAGAGAAGCTGCTGACGCTTGATGGGCTCAAGGATGAATTTATGACGATGACCTCGCACGAGCTGAGGACGCCGCTGCACGGCATTATTAATATGGCCGCCTCCATGCTGGAAGGCGCTGCCGGGCCGCTGAACAATACGAAGCAGGCGGAGCATTTATCGATGATTGTCTCGACCGGCAAGCAGCTGTCCGCCCTTATTCAGGATATTTTGGAATTCGCGGAGCTGCGGGGCGGTGTGATGAAGCTGGCGAAGCGAAAAATTTATTTTCAGCCTGTGCTTCATGCGGTCGTAGAGGTTGTGGAGCATCTGCTCATTGACAAGCAGGTGCAGATTCAGCAGCGGCTGCCCGCCAATTTGCCTTTGCTGGATGCGGATGAGGATCGGCTGCGGCAAATTTTGTACAACTTGCTGGGCAATGCAGCGAAGGCGACCATTCAAGGGAAAATTACAATTAGTGCGGTGACGCAGGCAAATAAGGTGAGGGTGGACATTTCGGATACGGGAATGGGCATGTCGCCTGAGCAGCTGGAAACGATTTTTCTTTCTGAACGTAAAGCAAAGGCTGCACTGGCGGGTTTTCAAGGCTCGGGCTTCGGACTGCGCATTACGAAGCAGCTTGTGGAGCTGGGTGGGGGAACCATTAGCGTCCATTCTATTGTAGGAAAAGGGACTACGTTCAGCTTTACAATACCCATTGCACAAGGGCAGCAAACAGACGAGGCTGATATCCCCTATCAGGAGCAGGCCGCCGCAATCGAGCTTACGGCTATGCTGAATATACCGCCGCCCGCTGCTGAATTCCGCGTACTCGTCGTTGACGATGATCCGATTAATTTGCAGGTGCTTATTAATTTGCTTTCCATCGAACGCTGCGAGGTAACGGCGGTAAGAAGCGGGGATGAAGCGCTTGAAGAGGCGCTTGCTGCTCCGGCCAAATATGATTTGGTCATTACGGACTGGATGATGCCGAAAATGTCGGGCATTGAGCTTTGCCGCAAAATCCGTGAGCGCTTCCTGCTGTCTGAGCTGCCGGTGCTGCTGCTCACGGCCAGAACGAAGCCAGAGGACATTAAGCTCGGCTTTGAGGCAGGGGTCAACGATTATATTGGCAAGCCCGTTGATGCAGGCGAGCTGCGTGCCCGGGTTCAAACGCTGCTGGCACTCCGCAAGTCGGTTAAGCTGGCCGTACAGGCGGAAATGGCATTTTTACAGGCGCAAATCAAACCCCATTTTTTATATAATGCCTTGAATACGATTATAGCGATTTGTCCGGTAGATCCGTATAAAGCAATGGAGCTGCTGATTGAGTTAAGCCAGTTTTTGCGCAGCAGCTTTGATTTCCATAATCGCGATAAAATGACGACGATCGAACGTGAGCTGGAGCTGGTTAAGTCCTATTTGACGCTGGAAAAGGCGCGTTTTGATGAAAGGCTTAAAATTGAATACGAAATTAGCTGCGATGAGCTTGCGCTTATACCTCCGCTGACTATTCAGCCGATTGTGGAAAATGCGGTTAATCACGGCGTCATGAAAAAAGAAGAAGGCGGCACCATTAAGCTGAAAATTTCTGAAGTGGATAACTGTATTATGGTTCTTGTAGAGGACGATGGTGTAGGCTTTTCCCCTGAACGATTATCGCAGGTGCTTTCGGACAAAGGGACGGGACGCGTAGGCTTGAGCAACATTCATCAAAGGCTGGTTAATTTGTACGGCAGCGGTTTGGTCATTGATGGACAGCGGCAGCACGGAGCGGAGGTAAGCTTCCGCTATCCAAAAGAGCTGCGAGCAGGCACGTATAGCGAAGTATGAAAGGGAGTCGATGGCGATGAGAGTCATTTTAATTGATGATGAAAAGCCGGCGCTCGCTCACATTGAATGGTTGTTCGAGCGGGACGGACGCTTACAGGTGGCAGCAAAATTCACCTCGGCCAGAGATGGCATACAGGATGTGCGGAACACGCCCGCCCAGATCGTCTTTTTGGATATTAATATGCCGGGGCTGAATGGGCTTGAGGCGGCGGAGCATATCCGCAGCATTAACCCGGATATCCGTATCGTATACATAACGGCCTATTCGGAATATGCGATTGAAGCGTTTGAGCACAATGCGCTCGATTATTTGCTGAAGCCCGTACATCCTGAGCGGTTTAAGAAGACGATTACCCGCATTATGGAGGATTACAGTCGGGGCAAGCCGGAGAATCAGCCGCTGCCTGGCAGGCAGGTGCTCTGCTTCAAGCGGCTGGCGTTTCATGACGATGGAAAAACGAATACGAGCCTCCGGCTGCGGACGCTGAAAGCGCAGGAGCTGTTTGCTTTTTTACTGCATTATAAAGATCAATGGGTCGCCAAGCAGCAGCTTCTGGACACGCTATGGCCCGATTCGGATTATGAGAAAGCGATGATGCTGCTCCATACGTCCGTCTATCAAATTCGCAAGCTGATGAAAGATTGGAAAGTAGAGGCGCACGTTGAGTTTGCGCTTGACAGCTATCGTCTGACGAGCAATGGATTAAAGCTGGATGTCGAGCAGTTTGAGCTGGGAGTTGCCGCGATTCGCACAATTGATACGGAGCAGCAGCGTATTGCGGCGGAGCAGACGCTCAGCCTTTATGCTGGGGACTATTTTGAAGAGCATGATTTTCTATGGGCTCGGCAGCGCAGGGATGAGCTTAGAGCGAAATATGTGCGGTTTGTTCGCAGTCTTATCCACTATGAGATGAACGCTGGGCATGAGCAGGATGCGCTTAAGAGACTGCTGCTGCTGCATGAGCAGGAGCCTTACTCGGATGAGCTGTGCCGGCAGGTTTTAAAGCTGTTTGGCCAACTGGGCGAACAGGAGGCACTTGTCCTCTATTATGACGATTTTGCACGATTGCTTCTCGAAGACTTAAATTGTGAGCCGGAGCCAGAGACGAAGCATGTGATAAAACAGCTTAAAGGCGCTATATAAAATAAAATAAATTTAAATAAAATAAAATGGCGGTTCAGCTGGCTTTGCCTTTCTTTTTGCGAATGGCTGAGCGGCTGGGCCGCTTTTTTGAAATTTATACTAGGATGTACTAGGATGTGCATGCAAACGTGGAGCCCTTCCTGCTGCTCCATGCTTAGTACCTATTCTAGGCCAATCTAGGCAAATCTCCTCTGACCATTCAAGGCTTAAGGAGCTACAGCATGCGAGTGTTGCTGAGCACAGTTACTGAGACCACAGTTGCAGAGAGCACTGTGGCTGATACTACAGTTGTTGAGAATATTGTTGCTGAGATCACGCAGCCTTGGAAGCTCGTTCCTTTTTTGGCGGACTGAGGTTCCGCTATTCTGGCTTTTAAATCCATTTCGGGCCTTAAGCGGACAGGAGATTCGCTATTGCCTTCATAATCCTCTCAAAATGACGATGGGCAGCGCATTAGCGGCTCCTGAGTCCGCAGCCGGTGCCAATACCAGTGATTCGGTTGAAATAGCGGCTGCTGTGTCCACCAAGCTGTGTCCACCAAGCTGTGTCCACCAAGTCTACCTTTGTGTCTTCGTACAAGGAGCAAGCCCCAGAAAAGAGCAGCAAGAAGTTACCGTTTGGTAAGCAGGTTCACATTTTCCATATTGATGGGTTGTGCCATTTCCTGTAGGTAGAGGGAAGACGTTTGAACGCTGACTTCTACCGGAATCCAGCTCGCTTGCGTATGCATACACACCGTAGAATGAGTTTGAAACGGGTACAATACAGATAAAAACGCCGATACGTTTAGATAAAATGTCTAGTTTTTACTCAAACAGCTCTGTTTTTTGGCGTGGTTTATTTCGGAAAATTCCCTATAATTGGAGAAGTATTCACCATACAGGCAGGGGTACCGAGTGTGTTTTAAAATATAAGCATGTATAAGTATCACCCTTATAATGGGCTTATATTTCACCCTCGAAACGGTAGCTTTGCCGCCAGAGGATGGCATCTGCCGTTTACACTTGGCAGATTTGCCTATTTTGGAAAGCGCTTTATTTCTGCGGGGGAGATGATGGACCCTCAGGAGAAAGACGGAGTACAAACCTAATTTCAGGGAGGTAATAACGGTAATGCGAATGCGCAAGAAGGGGAAAGGAACCGCAGCAATGTCGAAGTTCCTGTCATGTCTTTTAGCACTCACTCTCTTAGTCCCAGCCTTTTCTATGCCTGCAGCAGCAGCTGATTCGGTGCTTGTATCCGATGATTTCAGCAGCTATGCGCTTGGCGATTTAACAATTGGAAGCGGTAACACTTGGACAAAGGAAGGCGCTGCTCCAGCTTTTGTAGTCAAGCAGGATTCTGTTACAGGTTCTACTTATGGAGCGATTACGAATGAATCGACCGGCTCCTCTTATATTGGCCAACGTTTTGCTGGTGAAAGCGGCGGCTTAATCGTTGAGTTTGATGTCAACCTGCCAACGGGTAAAGGCGGCTCGCTATGGGTCATGGATGGCAAGGTGAATGCAACCAATGCTGCCGCTGCCCGCTACCAGCTGGATGCTGGCGTCATCAAGCAGCATAATGCAGCTGTAGATAAGCAGCTTGCGTATGATGTGACGCATTGGTACCGTTTCAAAATGGTATTTAATGTGCCAAGCAAGCAGTATAATGTAAGCGTTACCGATTTGGCGACGAACGCGACGGTAAACTGGCCGTCCGCTTTTTACAGCAACCGGGAACGGATCAGCAGCTTTGGCTTCTATGTCAATCCGAATGGCGGCCAAATCAATGTGGCGAATGTGCGTGTAACCGCGCTTGATGTGAAGCTCGCTGGCCTAATGCTAGGCTCAGGCAACTTTGCACCTGTGCTCAATCCGCCATTTGATCCAGGCGTATACGATTATTCGGTAGAGGTGCCGTATTCGGCTGCATCGGTGGATATAACACCAACAGCAAGCAACGCTGGATTTGTCGGATTGAAATTGGATGGTGGTGCGATTGCCAGCGGACAGAAGAGCACAATTCCTTTGACGAGCGACGAGACGGAATTTGGCGTTTCGGTAACCTCGTCCGCCTATACGGATATTAGCCGTACGTACAAGGTGAAAGTCAATAAGCTGGAAAAGTCGCCTAATGTGACGTATGTCGTCAGTGAAGCGCATGATGAAACGGTCAAAATCGGCTGGGAGCAGCCTCAGGACCCAGCTTTTAAGGAAACTCGCGTTTATTTGAAAAATGAAGACGCTTCCTTGACACTAGTTGATACGGTGCCTGCGGGCAAATACATTTCGACTATAGCAGGGCTGTCGAATGGAACGACCTATTCATTCGTGGTCAAAGGCGCTTATGAATATGCGGGAGAAGCGGTTAGCGAGTCAAGCGGCATAGCAATTAGCGAAACGCCGATTAAGCTGGCTCCTCGCCAAATGGAAGCACTGGATCGCGGCCTCGTTGCGGTGAAGGAAACCGATCATGTGTACGTAGGCTGGCGCCTGCTGGGCACCGATGCGGAGGATATCGCATTCAATCTGTACCGCGACGGCGTGAAGCTGAACAGCACGCCAATTACAGGCAGCACTAACTATGCGGATGTGAACGGCAGCAGCAGTTCAACGTATTATGTGCGGGCCATTACCGGGGGAGTGGAGCAGCCGCAATCGGAAACGGTTGAGGTGTGGGATACAAACTACTTGAACATCCCGCTTGAGAAGCCGGAAGGCGGGGTAACCCCAGATGGCGTAGCTTATACGTATTCGGCGAATGACGCTTCCGTTGGCGATTTGGACGGAGACGGGCAATACGAAATTATAATGAGCTGGATGCCAAGCAATGCGAAGGACAACTCGCAGGCTGGCTACACGGGCAATGTGTATGTTGATGCTTACAAGCTCGACGGTACACGTCTGTGGCGAATGGATTTAGGCAAAAATATGCGGGCAGGCGCCCACTATCTCGACATTATGGTCTACGATTTGGATGGTGACGGCAAAGCCGAGGTGACGTTCCGCACGGCGGATGGCACGATTGACGGAAGCGGCGTCGTCATTGGCGATGCCAATGCGGATCACCGCAACGCCAGCGGATATATTTTGACCGGACCGGAGTTCCATACGGTGTTTGAAGGTGCGACCGGCAAAGCGCTGGCAACGGATGCTTATGAGCCGGAGCGGGGCAATGTTGCGGATTGGGGCGATGCCTACGGCAATCGCGTTGACCGTTTCCTTGCGGCGATTGCTTATCTCGACGGCGAGCGTCCGAGCATTGTGATGCAGCGTGGCTATTACACGCGGATGGTGCTTGTCGCCTATAACTATCGGGATGGCGAACTGACGAAGGTGTGGACGTTCGATTCCAAAACGCCAGGCAATGAAGATTATTACGGCCAAGGCAATCACCAGCTTAGCGTTGCTGATGTGGATAATGATGGTCGGGATGAAATTATTACAGGCGCGGCAGCTATTGATGATAACGGAGACGGGCTGTGGAGCTCTAAGCTCGGCCATGGCGATGCGATGCATCTGAGCAATCTTAACCCGGATCGTCTGGGACTGGAATTGTTTGCGGTGCAAGAGGATACCGCCGTTAAATATTCCTACGATATGAAGGATGCACGAACAGGCCGTGTTTTATGGGGGCAGCTGCAGCTCGGCATTGATGCTGGACGCGGTTTGTCCGCAGATATCGATCCAAGGCATAAAGGCGCGGAATCATGGGCAATCGACGGTGCGTGGAACAGCACGACAGGCGGGCTGTTTAACGCCAAGGGAGAGAAGCTGTCCGCGAGCATTCCAACGTCCAACTTTGCCATTTGGTGGGATGGCGACCTCAGCCGCGAGCTGCTTGATCATAATTGGCTAGGTGATCCGCGCGTTGGCGTTCCAAAAATCGACAAGTGGGATTATGAAAATGAAGCACTCGTCAATTTGGAAACCTTCACAGGTACTTATTCGATTAATGATACGAAAGGCAATCCGAACCTGCAGGCTGATCTATTCGGAGACTGGCGCGAAGAGGTGGTGCTGCGGACGGAAGACAGCAGCGCGCTGCGCATTTATACAACGACAGCTGTCACCGAGCATCGGATTCATACGCTAATGCATGATCCTGTCTACAGACTTGGCATCGCATGGCAAAATACGGGCTACAACCAGCCGCCACATACGAGCTTCTATCTAGGGACAGATATGGAAATGCCTGAACGGCCGAATATTCGTACAAATGCCATTGCAGCGACGAGCCTTAGCATTTCCGCTCCTTCGCAAGAGGTGACGGCGGGGCAGCAGCTGCAGCTGAGCCCGGTATTTTTGCCAGCGGCGGCAACAAACAAAGCCGTAACGTGGGCCGTTGCAGGTGAAGCTGGCTCGCCAACAACGCTTGCAACGATAAATGCAAATGGCTTGCTGTCAGCAGTGGCGGCAGGCAAAGTAAAAATTACAGCGACAGCAAATGACGGTTCGGGCTTGAGCGGCGAGCTCGTCGTGACGATTTCCGCTGCTGGAACCGTGAACCCCGGAACGGGCTCGGGATCAAGCGGAACGGGTGCAACGACTCCCCCGACGTCAACTCCGGCTCCTGCCAATGTGGTGCTTAAGCCGGTCGTTACAGTAGACGCTGGAGGCAAAGCATCGGCAGAAGTGACTGCGGCTGAGCTCTCGAAAGCGCTGGACGATGCTGCTGGCAAAAAGCTTACGATCACCGCTGTGCCAACGGGTGCGGCAAGCTCCGTTCAAGTAACGCTTCCAGCGCAGGCGCTGAAAGCGGCATCCGGCAAACAGGTAAGCCAAGTGGAATTGAATTTGGGTCTGGCGAGCATAACGCTTGATACGGCTTGGCTTTCGAGGCAAATGGAAGCAGGAGCTGGAAAGCTTGAAATATCCGCTGCTGAGGCCGATATAAGCAAGCTTTCCGCCGAGGCGAAAGCACAACTAGGGGATGCAAAAGTTTATGATTTGACATTGACGATTGATGGCAAAGCGATTACTTCTTTTGCAGGCGGTGTTAAAGTTGCATTGGACTACAATCTGCAAGCAGGAGAGAGTCCGAATAAAGTGGTCGTCTATTACATTGACGATAATGGTGAAACGCAAATTGTGAAAAATGGAAAATATGACGTGGCAGCAGGGCACGTCACCTTTAAACCAGAGCATTTCAGCAAATATGCAGCAGCTCACGTCAATATTCAATTTAATGATATTGAGCGTGTAGCATGGGCGAAGGACAGCATTGAATCGCTCGCTGCCAGAGGCATTATTAATGGCATGGGCAATCAAGCCTTTAAGCCGGATCAGCAAGTCACGCGGGCTCAGTTTCTGAAAATGCTGCTGCAAACGTTCGATTTGGAGCAGGCGGATGCAGCAAGCACGTTTAGCGATGTGCAGCCAGGCAGCTGGTATTACAGCTCAGTGGCGAGCGCGCAGGAGCTAGGCATTGTTGAAGGCAAAGCAAATGGCACTTTTGGCTTTAATGATGAAATTACGCGTGAGGATATGGCCGTTATGGCCCATCGCGTTATTCAGAAGCTTGAGCTGAAGCTGAATGCACAAGGACAGCCAAGTGATTTCAAAGACAGCTCGGCGATTTCCAGCTATGCGAAGCAGGCAGTAGATGCGATGCAAAGTGCAGGCATCATTAAAGGAACAGGCAATGGCAGCTTCGAGCCGAAGAGCCATGCAACGCGGGCACAAGCGGCGGTTGTCATTAACCAGCTGCTTGGGGCGAATAATTAAGCAGACTGCAAACAGGGAATAACAGGAAACCGGAAATGGACTGTAGAATAGTAGAGGAGGCTGCGTAGTGATGCGCAGCCTTTTTTCTTTATTTTCAAACTAGCTTAAATCGGTTGAAGGGGGGATGGAGAGATGAACGTAGGCTGCGGAACCCAGCTGTTGCTGGTAGTGGTAATTTGCGCTGCGCTGCTGATTTTGCAGTCTATATGAAGGCGGTGCTCGGTTATTGATGCTAAGCAGGAATAGTAGGATAATCGCAAGCAGGCGCTCCATCTAGCTTTACGGCCGGACGAGCGCCTGTTTTGTGTTTTTTGGACTAGTTGTTTTTGTTGTTGTTGTTGTTGGTGCTGGTGTTGGTTCTGGTGTTCGTTGTGCTGGCAAAAAGGCTAACGTTCGAGCTGCTCCGCCGTCATAGGCAGCTGCCAGTCTATGGCCTCACTGCCGATGCTGTGAAGGAAGGCGTTGGCGCGGGAAAAGGGCTTGCTCCCGAAAAATCCGCGCTCCGCTGAATAAGGGCTTGGATGGGGAGAAGCAATCAGGTGATGCCGAGAGCGGTCTATGCGGGATGCCTTATCTTGAGCATGCTTGCCCCACAGTATAAATACGATGGGCTGCTCCCGTTCGTTCAGCGCTTCAATGATCCGGTCGGTAAAACGCTCCCAGCCGATGCCTTGATGTGAGCCCGCGCTGCCCGCTCTTACGGTAAGCACGGCATTGAGCAGCAGCACGCCCTGCTTGGCCCAAGAAGCGAGATAGCCGTGGGCGGGAGGCGTGCAGCCAAGATCACTGGCGAGCTCCTGATATATATTTTGCAGCGATGGAGGAATGCGCACGCCCGGCTGGACAGAGAAGCTGAGGCCATGCGCCTGGTTAGCGCCATGATAGGGGTCCTGTCCCAAAATGACGACCCGCGTATTTTCAAACGATGTATAATGAAGGGCATTATAAATATGATGCATATTGGGATAAACGGTAGTCGTACGGTATTGCTGGGCGAGATGAGAGCGCATTTCCCGGTAATAGGGCTCCGCAAGCTCGGCGTTCAACAGCTCCGCCCAATCATTATGAAAAATAGTCGCCAAGGTAAAATCCTCCTTATTTGCGTATGATTCTTATTTTAGCATAAATGAAAAGATGCATAAAAATAGCCAGGCTTTAAGGAACCACGGCACGCAGTTGAGGCTGCGCCCCTGCTGAAGATACCCCTGTGGCTGAAGCTGCACAGCTGGGGTCGCGTCCTTCTCCTTTTTTGGCGGACTGAGCTTCCGCTATTTTCGCTTTTGCTTCGATTTCGGGCCGTCCGCGGACATGAAATCCGTTATTGTTCTCCTCATCCCATCAAAACAGCTTTTGGCAGCACAATAGCTGCACCTGAGTCCGCCAATAGTGCTATAACCCGTGATTTTGATGAAATAACGGCTGCTGTGTCCACGAAATCTATCTTTGCGCGGTGAGCACCGCTCTGAAACGAAGAGTATGAAGCTGCCTTTCAGTACGTATGTACACAATTAGGAGCAGGCTCGTTTACATTTGCATACACATCCTAGCAGGATATCTGGGAAAGGGGCATTACCTTTTTGATGATTTAGATTACTATAGTTAATTCTTTGTTGCGGATAAATCGTCTACAATAGGTTTTGTAAGCACTTACAAAAAAGAATGGTTACAGGAGGTCAAGCATGATTAAAAACAAGATTGGTATTGTAACGCTCCTTTCCCTGTCGCTTATCTTTGGGGGATGCTCGGCACAAGGTAGCAATAACCAGCCGGGGGCTGAAGCAAGCACAGATAGCAGCAGCGGTAGCGGCAGCACCAAAAAGGTCGAATTGAGAATGACCTGGTGGGGCTCGCAAACCCGTCATGATCTGACCATTAAAGCGCTTGAGCTGTTCCAGCAAAAACATCCTGACATTGTGATTAAGCCGGAATATTCCGGGTGGGACGGTTATTTCGATAAGCTGTCCACACAGGTGGCTGGAGCAAACGCGCCTGACCTCATTCAAATGGATTACGCCTTCCTGACTGACTACGCAAACCGTGATGCACTGCTTGATTTGGATACGTATACGCAAAGCGGCGACCTGAAAATTGACAAGCATGATCCGAGCATGATCAAAGCGGGTACCGTGAATGACAAGCTTTATGCGATCACGCTTGGGGTGAATGCACCTGGCGTTGTATACAGCTCGAAGGTGTTCCAAGAGCTGAATATTGCAGACCCAGACACAAGCTGGACGTGGGAGGACTTCGCCAAAATCGCCAAACAAATTAGAGAGGCGAAGGGAGATGCTTTTGTCGGCTCGGCTGACAACTCGGGAACGTTCAACATTTTTGAAATTATGGTTCGCCAAAGCGGCCGCAGCTTGTTCAAGGATGGGCAGCTAGGCGCGACGAAAGAGGATTTCACAAAATGGTTCACGCTGTGGCAGGATATGCGCGGCAGCGGCAGCATTACTTCACCAGAAGCAACGGCTGCGATGACGAATGCGCTCGAAACACGCCCGCTCGCTTTGGGCACAGGAGCGATGGACTTTATATGGTCCAACCAAATTATTGCCTTCCAGAAGGCGCTGAAGGATTCAACCGACCAGCTTAAAATTCAAGTGCTGCCGCATTCGGCAGGTGAAGCAAAAAGCGGGGAATACCTCAAGCCAGGCCAATTCCTCTCCGGCTATTCCAAGACGGACCATCCGAAAGAGGTCGCCATGGTTATCGATTTCCTCGTCAATGATCCAGAAGCGACAGCGATTCTTGGCTCGGAGCGCGGGGTGCCGGTAAATTCAGAAATTCGGGCGCAAATGGCAACTACGCTGTCCGATACCGACAAAATGATTTTTAACTTCGTAGACACGGTATCCAAAGACAAAAGCGACATTGATCCGCCGTATCCGCAAGGCTACTCGGAAGTGGACAAAAGCTTCAAAACGCTCAGCGAGCAAATGGCGTTCGCTCAAGGCGAGCTTGGCAGCAACATCGACGAGTTTATGGCTAGTGCCAATGCGGCGCTCAGCAAAAGCAAATAATAGAAAAAAGGAATAAGAGCCAGCGGTGCTGCCTGCAAAAAGCGGCGGCTCCGCTGGAATTAAGGGAAGAGGGGAATCCGCGATGACAGCACCATCTATGACGAAGCCGCCAAAAAGCAGCAAACAGGCGAAACGATCGGCAGCCAGCCAGCATAATCGCGCCGCCTTGCTTTTTCTCGCGCCATGGCTCATCGGCCTGATTTGCCTGACGCTGGGCCCGGTGCTGGCGTCGCTGTATTTTTCACTAACGGATTACAGCATTCTGGCAAGCCCCAATTGGGTGGGACTCAGCAATTATACGGAAATGCTCACATCGGATAAGCTGTTTGGAACGTCGCTTAAGGTTACTTTCACATATGTATTCGCATCGGTGCCGCTCAAGCTGATTTTCGCTCTTGGCGTTGCGCTGCTGCTTAACAAAGGAATCAAGGGTCTGGGTATTTATCGGACCATCTATTATATTCCCTCCTTGCTCGGGGGCAGCATTGCAATTTCGATGTTATGGCGGAAAATGCTCGGCGGCGACGGTCTGCTCAATCAGGTGCTGCTGAAGGTAGGCATTCACGCGCCAGATTGGGTTGCGAATCCTAAATATGCACTGTATTCGATCGTATTGCTCTCGGTATGGCAGTTTGGCTCCTCCATGATTATTTTCCTATCCGGGCTTAAGCAAATTCCGTCCGATTATTACGAAGCTTCATCCGTGGATGGAGCGGGAAAAATTCGCCAGTTTTTTAACATTACGCTGCCGATTTTGACGCCGGTCATTTTCTTTAATCTCGTCATGCAAATAATTACGTCGTTCCAATCGTTTACACAGGCTTTCGTTATCAGCAATGGCACCGGCGGCCCACTGAATTCAACGCTCATGTATTCGCTCTATTTGTACAAAAAAGGCTTTGCTTTCTTCCAAATGGGCTACGCTTCGGCGATGGCTTGGGTGCTGCTGCTCATTATCGGCTGCTTCACCTTTATCATATTCCGCTCCAGCAGAGGCTGGGTGCATTACGAGGACGGGGGGAAATAGACGATGGTGGATACGCTGCGTAGAACAGCTTGGCTCAGGCATTTGGCGATTTTGCTCATCGCCTTCGTCATGCTGTATCCGGTGCTGTGGTTGGTCGGAAGCTCCTTCAAGCCGAACAATGTTATTTTTTCTGAAATTGGCATTTGGCCGCAGGAATGGGTTTGGGGCAATTATTTTGCAGGCTGGAACGGGATTCAAGGCAATCCGTTCTCGCATTTTCTTGGAAATTCGATGATTGTGTCCATCGGCGCGGTAATTGGCAATGTGCTGTCCTGCTCCATGGCGGCTTATGCCTTCGCTCGTCTCAGCTTCCGCTTCAAGGCGCTCGCCTTCGGACTGATGCTGCTGACCATTATGCTGCCGCATCATGTGACGCTCATTCCGCAATATATTTTGTTCAATCAGCTCGGCTGGGTCAACAGCTTCCTGCCGCTGATCGCGCCAAAATGGCTGGCGACCGATGGGTTCTTTATTTTTCTAACGGTGCAGTTTATTCGCGGCTTGCCCAAGGAGCTCGATGAAGCGGCGACGATTGACGGCTGCGGACTCATTCAAATTTACTGGCGCATTGTGCTGCCGCTCGCGGTACCGGCGCTCATTACGACGACGATTTTCACCTTCCTTTGGACATGGGATGACTTTTTCAGCCAATTGATTTATTTGAGCGATGTTTCGAAGTTCACGGTTCCGCTCGGTCTGCGGCTGTTCCTCGATTCCAGCTCGCAATCTGACTGGGGTCCGATGTTCGCGATGTCCGTGCTGTCGCTGCTGCCTTGCTTTATTATTTTCATCATCTGTCAAAAATACTTTGTAGAAGGTATTGCGACCTCCGGCATTAAAGGGTAAGCTTCACTTACTCCAAACGGTCAGGGTGATGACATACGATGCGTACGATCGATTTTTCTTTACGGCAATCCATATTGCGGAGAAGCAAGCTGTCCACTTTGATGGTCGCTTGCTTCGTGCTGTTAAACCTGTTGTTTTTGCTGGCGATTATTTGGCTGTCCTACCGCTCCTTCTCGAATGTGACCTTTAGCGAAATTAGTAAGGCGCGGCTGGCGCTGCTGAATGAAAGCACGAATCGCGGCTTTGATTTTATGACGAATATGACGAATACAGCTTATTCCGTCGTCAGCAATAAAGAGGTGAAGGACAAGCTGGAGGCGGGAGCCAAATCCAAATATGATATGCTCATTAAACGGCGGGAAATTTCCGATTTGCTGCATCATACACTCGTCGTCAATTCCGGCATCAGCTCGATTGAAATTTACAGTGATAATTTTAACGATGTGCCCTATAATTCTACGGATCTTGTGTTTCCGGTGAGCAAGCTTGCCGATCAAAAATGGTTTTCCGCTTTGGAGAAGGCGGACGCCATTTGGATTCCGGAAGAAGAAAACGCTTCCTCGAAGTCGCTCATCGGGTATGCCCAGCATATGTTCGACAGCAAGGGGCGGACGATGGGCTATCTGGTCATCAGCATGTCGCAGCAGGATGTATTGCGCAATTTTGCCGACGTGCCGATGGTGCTGGAGGGGCAGGTGCTCGTCGTGGATACGGCGGGCAACATTATTGTGAAGGTGAACGACTCGCAGGTGGAGGGCGAGGAGGTCATTCTCGATGCCGAATGGCTGGGTGACCGTTCGAAAACGCTCAGTGATGGATATGAGCTGCTCCGCAGAGACGATCAATCGTATTTGGTCGTGTTCTCCAAGCCTAGCTCGGTGCAGTGGCGGCTGGTACAGACGATTCCGACCAGAACGCTGCTGGCGACTACCTATGAGGCGGGCTGGTATGTGCTAGGCATCGGAATATTAAGCTTATTGCTGTCCGCTATATTGACCTATTGGTTTGTGAAAAGCATCATCAAGCCGCTGCGCCGATTGATGGCGGAGATGAAGCGGCTGGAGCGCGGCGACTTCCAGGCGAAAGCGACAAGCGCCTTCACCGAGGAATATGCGCAGCTTTCCTACAGCTTCAACCATATGGTGTCGCGCCTGAAAGAGTCGATGGACGATGTGAAGACGGAGAGCAAGGCGAAGCGCGATGCCCAGACGAGCTTGCTGGAGGCGCAGATTAAGCCGCATTTTCTGTATAATACGCTCGATATGATCCACTGGCGGGCGCTCGATTATAAAGCCGAGGATATCAGCTTTATGATTACGCAGCTCGGTAAGCTGCTGCGCATTGGCCTCAGCGGAGGCAAGCTGTTCATCCGCGTGCGCGATGAGCTGGAGCATGCCCGCTGCTATCTCAGCATTCAGCAGGAGCGTATGACGTTCCCGATCGCTTATACCGAGCGGGTGTTAGATCCGCAAATACGCGGCTATTATATACCGAAAATTATTTTGCAGCCGCTTATTGAAAACGCAGTCATTCATGGCTGTCCTGCGGACAATACGTCGGAGCTGGCACTCTCTCTGGATATTCGCGAGCAGCAGATGCCGGGGCAAGCGCCTTATTTGGAAATGAGCCTGACTGACAATGGACGAGGCTTGCCCGATGATTGGCATATGGACAAGGCGACAGGCATCGGCATTCGCAATGTGCATACGCGCTTGCAGCTTTACTGCGGACCTTTATATGGCCTGCAGCTCGCAAATAGTGAGCAGGGAGGCGTGAAGGTGACAGTGAAGCTGCCGATTATTGAAACAGAAGACCAATTAAAACGGTTGCTGGACGGTGAAAAAGGATGAAATCAGTGCTTCTTGTAGACGATGAGCCGCATATTATTGCGGCGCTGACGCGGCATGTGGGCTGGGAGAAGCTGGGGCTGCGCATTGCTGGAACGGCTGCGAATGGCTTGCAGGCGCTGGCGAGCTACCGTGAGCTTAAACCGGATCTCGTCATTACGGATGTGAATATGCCGCAGATGAACGGGCTTGCGCTTGTCGAAGCGCTGCGGCAGGAGGATGCGAGCTTGCCGATCGTTATTTTGAGCGGCTTCGATGAGTTTGAAAATGCGCGGCAGGCGATGCGCTGGGGCGTGCATCATTTTTTGCTAAAGCCGGCTGCTGTGGCGGAAATCGAAGGCGTGCTCGCTGAAATTATGGGCGAGCTGGATTTGCAGGCGGAGAAGCTGCGGCTGGAGGAGCATTACAAGCTGGAGCTTGACCGGCTGCTGCCGTATTTGCGCGAGCGCTTGTTCACCGAGCTGCTGACGACGCGCTATCAGCCGCATGAGCTGCATGAGGAGCGGCTTGCTTATTTGAACATTCCTTCGCCAAAGCAGGTGGCGGCGGTGAGCTTGCAGCTGACGCGCCCCGCGCTGCTCACGAAGCTGAAGGAGCGAGACTGGCAGCTGCTCAAATTTGGCGCGAACAACATCATTCGCGAAATGCTGGAAGGCAAACTGGCTGGCACTCAAATCTACGGCTACGCGATTGATTACTCCGATCGGCTGTTCGTGCTGGTCCTGCTGTCGGAGCAGGCGCAGGAGGACGAGCTGTATCAGGCATGCGAGGAGCTCGCCTACAGCTTGACGGAGAAAATAACGGCGCTGCTCAAGCTGGAGGCTACCGCAGGCATTGGTTCGGTGCGAAGCAGCCTGCATGAGCTGATCGATTCGTATTTGGAAAGCCGCGTGGCGCTGGAGGCGGCGGAATTTCAAGGTACAAGCCAAGTGTATCCTTATGCAGAATGGGCACAGTTGGATACGACGTATGATCAATATGCGCCGCTGCTTAAGCAGTGGAATGAGGCGCTGACGGACAAGGATTTGGTGCGGGCAGCCCACCAGTGGGAAGCGATTCATAATCAGCTGCAAAAGGAAGCGAGCGGTTCGCTCACGGATATTCAGACGATATGTGTCGGCTTGTTCAGCTCGCTGACTTTTTTCTGGAATGAGGCGTTCGCCCAGCATCAGCCACCGCGCACGCTGTCGCAATTTTTACAGGGCATCCAGCAGCATTTGACGCTTGGCGCCCTAGCGCGCTGGATGAATGAGCTGGTAGAGGAATGGCTGCAAAGCGCGGCGCAGGAAATTTCCGGCCGAAAAAGCAATCGGCTTGTCGATAGCGTGAAGCAGTATGTTGCGGCGAATTTCAGCCAGGAAATCAGCTTTGCGGCCATTGCCAAGGAGCTGTTCGTGCACCCGAAATATTTAAGCCAGCTGTTCAAGCGGGTAACAGGGCAAAACTTTGTGCATTATTTGAATGATTACCGTATTCATAAAGCCATCGACTATTTGCAGTCGGGCCATCATATGGTGTACGAGGTCAGCGAAATGGTCGGCTTCAATAATCCAACCTATTTCAGCCAAGTGTTCAAAATGAGCACGGGCAAAAGCCCTTCGGATTATTTTCGGATGTGAGGGGATAGGGTGTGTTACCTAAAGAAATTGTATACAGCCACACAACAGGATATTTGGATAATGATGTGGAATTAACGTGGGAGCAGCAATTGAATTTAAAGGGAGCTAGTTATGTTACCACAAGTAGTTGAACAAATTATGAGTAAGTTATGTACTTGTTTAAGAATGAACCGTTCGAATATTGTATCTGTTTACATATATGGTTCGGTAGCATTAGGAGACTATATTGAAGGTTCCAGCGACATCGATTTTATTGCAGTTGTTCGAACACCACCTAATATGTCCGATATCCAGGCAATCTCCGCAGCTCACAAAGAGGTTGAAAATAAGTTTCCACACGCTGATATCATGGGAGCTTACTTACTCGAAAATGATTTGGGAAAACCACAAAGTGAAATTAGTTCTTTTTTAACCTATTATAATAAACAAGTTCATTTAAATGGATATGGTGCTGATATTAATCCAATTACGTGGTGGATGTTAAAAAATCATGGCATTAAAATATACGGATCGGAACAACCCTTAAATTTTGAGATAGAAATTAAACCCTTGGTCGAATATGTAATGGAAAACTTAAATACCTACTGGGTTAGCTGGATAGAGCGATTAGAGAAGCAATTGGCTTTAGTCAGTCAATCAGACCAAGAGAATGTCGCTAAGCAGCTTGATCAAGCAGTGGAATGGTGTACACTGGGTATGTTACGGCAACTATACACAATAAAAGAGCAAAGTATAATGAGTAAAGTTGAAGCTGGATATTATGGAATCACAGTTATTCCTCAACAATGGCATGGGTTAATCTATGAAGCAATTAATATAAAGCGGCTTCGTCCTGACCGTTGTTATGATTCAAATGAAAAGCGATTAGCTGACTTAGTGGCATTGCTTCGTTATATTCACCTAGAAGCTAATCGATTTTTTGATGATTCGCTTGATTTGTTGAACGAATGAATAGCGGTACAATGCATAAAGAGAAACTTGGCGGACACAGTAGCCGTTATTTCAACCGAATTATGGGTTAAGGGAGATGTGGCGGACTCAGAAGCCGCTAATACGCTGCCAAATGCGATTTTGACGGGATGAGGAGGACCATAACGGCTTTCCTGTCCGCTCACGGCCTGAAATCGGGTTAAAAGCTGGAATAGCGGAATCTCAGTCCTCGAAAAATGGAGTGAACATCCCGAGCTCTGGCTTCCCGGCCGCAGTGGTCTGTCTCGACAACAAACACATGATGATAGAGAGTGGGCTTCTACTCATAACGATAAAAAGCCCTCTACAATGAATGAAAGTAATCCGTCATATTCCCCACGAGTGCATGCCCCTTTTTATATGCTGTTCCAAGCACTTTTCCCCCCCGAAAAAAAAGCCCATCATATTTCTTCTTTTCCCTGTTAATGCTAAACTAAGGTCTGATTAGCGGCAAGCTGGTGTTGCAAAGGCCGCTCCACAACTTATGACATAGCAAAGGCGGTCTACTCATGCGCAATATTTGGCATATTTATAAAACAGATTGGCTCCATATTTTACGAGTGCCTACCGGCATTTTTCTTATTTTAGCGATAATATTGCTCCCTGGCTTGTACGATTGGGTCAATATTAAATCGGTGTGGGACCCTTACAGCAACACGCAAGGTATAAAAATAGCAGTCACGAGCCTCGATGCGGGAGCGGCTATTCAAGGCAAGACCGTTAATATCGGCGAGGAGCTAGTGGCAAGCCTGCAAAAAAACGAGAAGCTGGGCTGGACGTTTGTAGGTGAGGAGGAAGCGATGGCTGGTGTTGAAAAAGGCACCTATTATGCAAGCCTGCTTATACCAGCCGACTTCTCTGCCAAAATAACCGGCATTATCGAAGGCAAAATCGAGCGGCCGGAAGTCATTTATACGGTCAATGAAAAGGTGAATGCCATTGCGCCGAAAATAACCGGCTCCGGCGTTTCCGCAATCACGAAGCAAATTAACGAAGGCTTCACAGAAGCTGTCAGCGAAGCAGTGCTGACGAAATTGAAAGAGGCGGGCGTAGAAATTGAAGCAGAGCTGCCGACCATTCGCAAAGTCGAGAACGGTATTTTCAGTCTGGAAAGCCATTTGCCTGAAATCGAAGCGGCTGGACAGAAGGTGCTGGATATCGAAAGCAAGCTGCCGGAAATTAACGAGAAGGCGCAAAAAATAATCGAGCTTCAGCAGAAGCTACCGGAAATCAATGAAGCCGCGCAATATGTGCTAAAGCTGCAGCAATATTGGCCGAAAATCAGCGATGCTGCTTCCGAGGTTCTTATCATTCAGGAGAAGCTGCCTGAAATTCAGAAGGCGGCGCAGCGCATTCAGGAGGTCGATGCCAATTTCGACCGCGTGAGCGAGGTGGTCGACACGGCGCTGGATAAAACGAATACAGCGCTTGGCATTGTGACGACGGCTGAGGAGCAGCTGCCGAAGCTTGAGGCGCTGGGGGGAGACGCGATCGCTTTCGCGGACGGGCTGAACGATTTTTTAGCGTCGAGCCAGGAGGCCTTTCAGACGATTAGCCCGACTTTGCAGCAAAATTTGCTGCTGGTCAAGCAAATCGCTGATGCTGCCGAACTGCTGACAGCAAGGCTGCAGGAAGCGGATCTTAGCAAGCTGCCGACTGCAGCGGAAGTGCAGGCGCTCTCGAATCGGCTCCGTACAGCGGCAGGCGTAATCGGCAGCATGACGAATGTGCTGCAGACGATTAACAGCCATTTGCCGGATGGGCAGCTAAGCGGGCCCATTCAGCGGCTGAGCGGTCTCGTCGAAAAGCTGAATACGCAAATTCAGCTGCTCGGCATCATTAAGGATGCGATGGACCGGGGAACCGCGCCCCCAGAGGAGATTGTAGCGCGTCTGCATGCGGTAACCGAGCAGGTGAGCAGCGATCTTGGCTATGTGCTGGAGCATTACGACAGCGATATTGTGCCTGCAATTACCGAAGGCTTGAGCAAATTGCAGCAGCTTGGAGCGGCATCGTCCGATGTGCTGCAAACGGCCAAGAGCAAGCTGCCGGATATCGCCGAGCTGCTCAAGGCCGCGCGTGAAGGGCTGACGTTTGGGCAGCAGGAGCTGACCCGCATTCAGGCTGAGCTGCCGGAAATCCGCACGAAGGTGCATGAAATAGCAACGACTTTGCAAAGCAAGACGGACGCCTTCGTGAACGCGATTAACACGGCAGCGCCGTTTATCCGCAATGACTTGCCAGCCATTGGCAAAAAAATCGACGCAGCCGCAGCTTTTGTCCAGAACGATTTGCCCGAGGCGGAAAAAGAGCTGGCAAAGCTGGCCGATTTCGTCAAATACCAGCTCCCGGAGCTTACGGACAGCGTGAAGCGCGTTGCCGGACTTGTTCGCGACGACTTGCCGCAGCTGGAGGAAGCGATTCGCAAAGCGGCAGATAAACTGCGCGAAGTGAAGGCTGATAACAGCTTTGCCGAACTTGCGAAGCTGCTGCGCGGTGATATTGAGAAGGAAAGCGAGTTTTTGGCGAGCCCCGTGCTTATTAAGGAAAATCAGCTGTATGCGATTCCTAACTATGGCTCGGCGATGTCGCCATTTTACGGGGTGCTGTCGCTTTGGGTTGGAGCCACGCTGCTCATCTCGATGCTGCGCTCGGAGGCAGATAATCCGAATGGAGGCTATCGCGGCTACCAGTTGTATTTGGGTCGCCTCGGCACCTTTTTAACGATTGGACTATTGCAGGCATTATGCGTAACGCTGGGAGACTTTTTTATTTTAGGCGCATACGTCGCAGATAAGCTGTGGTTTGTTTTATTCGCGATGCTCGTCAGCATCGTATTTGTCACCATTACGTACACGCTGCTGTCTGTGTTCGGCAATGCGGGCAAGGGAATTGCAATAATTTTCATGGTGTTTCAATTTTCCAGCTCAGGCGGTACCTTTCCGATCAGCATGACGTCGCCTTTTTTCCAGGCGCTGAATCCGTTTATGCCATTTACGTATGCGATTAGCTTGCTGCGCGAAGCGGTTGGCGGCATTTTATGGGAAACGGTGCTGAAGGATATGCTGTTTCTGCTCGGCTTTATTGCCATTAGCCTTTTCATTGCCCTCGTGCTCAAACGCCCGCTTAGCGGCATCATTAAGCGCTCGTCCGACAATGCGAAGAAGACCAAAATTATAGCATAGAGATTAAGGGGAAACGTATGAAAACGTATGAACAGTTCGTGGGAGAAATTATTGCGGCGGCGCAGGCTGCGGGGCTGCATATTTATCAAAATAAAAACCGGCTGGAAACAAGGTCGCTGGATCGCGAGTTTTCGTTTTTTTGTACGCCAAGGGCACACCAGCAGCCATATCAAACGAGTGCCTATATGTATTTTGAATGGAGCAGCGTGCTGACGGCGGAATCGCTGCGTGAGCGGGAGGAGGAGCCACTGTCTCCGGTGCTCAGCATATCTCGTAACGCTGATGAGGCCGCTGAGGATGAGCCTTGTACACAGCTGCATATTCAGTACGAGTTCGAGGTAGCGGAAAATTTTCAAACGATGACGGATGAAATCAATCAGCAGCTGTTGACGATTTTTCGCAAGTCTATGGGCCACACCAACGTTCCGGTTATAAAATGGGAGCTGATTATTCAAGCCAGCGGCGAAAATCATATTTCTAAAATATCGGCGCAGCAGCACTGGAGCATTCCCCTGCTGTCGGATTCGGGTATTGGCCCGATTATGACTGAGGTTAATGATGTTTTGATCGCGATAAGCGAGCTGCCGTTTATCAAAAAGGATACGCAGTAGCGTGGGGTGAATTTTTAAAAAAGCGGGCGGCAACGGTCACAGGCTTCATGTCTTTGCCTGCCCTAAAGCTCTCCATGGCCTTGAACCATCCAACCCTTTAGGGAGTGCTATTTTTCAAAAATGGTTCTCGGGTCAAGTTCAAAAAGGCTTCAATCGCTGGCGAAATCCACTTTTCTTCATGCCAAAACATTTGGATTGCAAACGATGTGGCGGTCAAATCCCAAGGTAATGGAACCAGTTCACCACGATTCACTTCTGCGATCACGGCCATTTCAGGCAATATGGCGATGCCCATTCCTATTTTTGCACATTGTTTAATGGCCTCAGCGCTGTTGAACTCCAATTCGGTAATTCCACCCATGCCCTTCTGTGAAAGACTTCGCTCAAAAAAAGTGCGATAGGAGCAGCTCTTCTCCGTCAACAAAAAGGTTTCGCCATGAAAATCTTCAATGGATAGTGCTGTATATGCAGCCAAAGGGTGATCAGGTGCTGCCAGTAAATAAAAGGGCTCGTCCAGCATTTTCTCTCCGCAAAACCCAGCCGATTCCTTGTTCTCATCCAGCATAAAAATAATGTCCGCGTCCCCTTCCCGCAAGCTCTGTTTGAGGTTCGAATTAGTCAGCGGTCTAAATATCAGCCGAATTCCTGGGTAATTTAAGCGAAACCGGCGCAGTATAGCCGGTAGCCAGTATGTACACAACGTTTCATCGGCACTTATGACCACCGTACCCGTCACCTCGCCCGATTGCTTAAGGGCATGCTGCGCTTCTTCAAGTGTACTCAATATGTTATCTACATAACGTAAAAAATTTCTCCCCGCATCGGTCAGAGTCACTCTTTTATTCAATCGATCGACGAGCTTGACCCCCAGTTCATCCTCCAAGGACTTGATCTGCATCGTAACCGTTGAAGGAACATAGTTTTGCACTTCTGCAGTCCGACTAAAGTTGAGCGTGGAAGCAAGCATATGAAAGGTTTTCAGTTGGCGCAATTCCATAGTTTCACCCCTTGATTCAAAAAAAATGAACGTTCTATTCGAAAACGTTTCTTTGACTTAACAATAGCATCGTCGTAGAGTGATGACAAGAAAGACAGTCGAGCTTGGCTAAGAAAAGGAGAGTTTTATATGAGAGATTATGAAGTGTATGAACTGGGGGATATTCTGCTGCAATCCGGTGACACTTTGCCAAATGCCATTCTTGCCTACAAAACCTACGGCACGCTAAATGCGGAGAAAAATAATGTAATTGTATATCCCACCTGGTTTGCAGGTCTACATACCGATAATGAATGGCTTATTGGACTTGGTAAGGCACTCGATCCAGAAAAGTATTTTATCATCGTCCCGAATATGTTGGGTAATGGACTATCCTCCTCGCCAAGCAATACGCCACCGCCTTACCATCAAGCTAATTTTCCGCTGATTTCGATTTATGATAATGTGCGACTGCAGCATCAGCTGGTTACTCAACATTTTGGCATTACAAAAATTGCTCTCGTTGTAGGCTGGTCACTAGGAGCTGTGCAGACGTTTCAGTGGGGAGCAAGCTATCCCGATATGGTGGAACGAATTGCTCCATTCGGAGGTACTGCCATGACCCGGCCGCATGCAAAGGTTGTATTTGAAGGAATGATTGCTGGACTTCAGGCTGATTCTGCTTGGAACAATGGCTTTTATACGCAGGAACCCACAAAGGGATTGGCAGCTATGGGTCGAATCTATGCAGCCTGGGGCTTCTCTCAGGCTTATTATCTAGAACAGCTCTATCAGCAAGAGGGCTATCACACACTGGAGGAATATCTTGTAGATTACTGGGATCAAGTGTTTTTGGCCTTTGACGCTAATGACCTGATCACCATGCTACGTACCGGAATCACCGGTGACATTAGTGCTAATCCGACGTATGACGGCGACTTTAAATTTGCATTAAGCGGAATTACAGCACGGGCACTGGTTATGCCGGGAAGTACGGATCTTTTTTTCCCTCCCCAGGATAACAAATATGAGGCACAGCATATGCCGAATGCGCTCTTCCTACCGATTGAATCGAAGTGGGGGCATTGTGCAGGCATTGGACAACATGAACCAGATTCCGAATTTATAGATAAAAATCTAAAACATTTTTTGCTTCAATAAAAAAAGATTCGCAGCTGACAGAAATACAAATTGCGATTATACATAAATAACTGGATGAGGAGCGGATTGAATTGAAAAATAAACGGATGATCTATGTTCTGGCCCTTGCTATTTTTCTAATAGGAACCATTGAATATATCATTACAGGAGTCATTGAAATGATGGCTATGGACTTGGGAGTGTCTACTTCCCAGGCTGGGTTATTGGTGACGGTATTTGCTCTCTCAGCGGCCATTGTCGCTCCGATTCTGATTGCATTAACGATAAATGTAGATCGCAGGAAGCTGTTGATGGCTGCCCTCAGTGTGTTTATTGCCAGCAACGGACTAATGGTTATAAACCTTTCTTATGATGCAATGCTAGGGGTGCGAATGATTCAAGGAGCTAGCGGAGGAATCGCTACCGTAGTAGCCATGGCTGTAGCGACACGACTCGTTGAACAGGAAAGAAGGGGGAATGCCATCGGTATCATTTTAATGGGGCTCAGCAGTTCGCTAGTGCTGGGTGTCCCAATCGGCACATTTTTTAGTGAGATGTTTGGATGGAGGGTTTTATTTATTTTGATCGGTTTATTAAGCGTTCTCCCATTGATCATCATCTATAAAAAGGTTCCGGTAATCAAAGAAGAAGAAAAGATTACGCTTTGGATGCAGCTTTCCATTTTAAGAAATTTAAAAGTTCTGACGGCCTTGGTTATTACTTTATTTTATATCGGGGGCTATGCTACACTGTTCACTTATATTGCGCCTTTCTTGCAGGCCACATCCTCACTCTCCATAACCGAAATAAGCGGTGTTCTATTCCTGGCGGGAATTTGCAGCTTCGTCGGATCAAAAGTGGGCGGACAATTGGCAGATGCAAAGGGAACGAAATTTACCATTTATATCGGACTCTTGTTACAAGGAGCAGCTCTTCTTTTATTTGCTCTAGCTGGTGTCAATCTCGTTGTACTAATCTTGGTATTGATGATTTTCATGTTAGCCACCTGGAGTATTTCCCCTGCACAGCAGCTATATCTGGTTACTCTAGCGCCTCGAAATCCGGACATTGCTCTAAGCGTAAATACGTCGTTCATCCAATTTGGTTTTGCACTGGGATCTGGATTAGGCGGGCTTGTCATCAGCCGTACATCCGTTCTATATTTAAATTGGCTGGGGCTTGCCGCTGTATGCATAGCTATACTTCTTGCGATCTTGTTATTTAAAAAAAGGAACGCTGGGGTTGGAAGCCCTATGGTTACGAAATAAAAAAGGCAGTGGACTGAAGCTCACAAATTAGCTCTTTGTCTTTTATGATTTCAATAGAACAAACGCCACCTTTACGAAGGTGGCGTTTGGCGTTATCTCTTCGCCTTATAAAACTCATGATACAGCTTCATCAGCGCCCGTTTCTCAATCCTCGACACATAACTGCGGCTAATTCCTAATTCCTTCGCAATTTCTCGCTGCGTCCGTTCTTCGCCGCCATGCTCCAAGCCGAACCGGCCCATAATGACTTCCTTTTCACGTTCATCAAGTATGACTAAATTTTTATAGATTTTACTTTTTTCCATTTTAAGCTGGACGGTTTCGACTATTTCATTCGGATCGCTACCAAGAATATCGACCAGCGTGATTTCGTTGCCTTCTTTGTCAGTACCGATCGGATCATGCAGCGATACGTCCTTGCGCGTTTTCTTTAGGGATCGCAAATGCATAAGTATTTCGTTTTCGATACAACGAGCAGCGAATGTCGCCAGCTTCGTGCCTTTGCCCGTTTGAAAGCTTTCGATGGCCTTGATCAAGCCGATCGTGCCGATGGAGATTAAATCCTCCAAATCTTCGCCGGTATTGTCGAATTTTTTGACGATATGTGCGACCAAGCGCAAATTATGCTCGATAAGTAGATTGCGGGAATGCGTATTGCCTTCCGCCATTAGCGCAAGATGCTTCGCTTCCTCTTCTTCACGCAGCGGCTGCGGAAAAGCGTTATTTTTTACGTACGACACGAGCAGCGTTAGCTGTTTAATAAACAAAGCAATTGCAGCAAATAATCCCATCGTCAGGACACCCCCATGAAGTATTGCCGGGCCTCTTAATCAGCCTCAGCGTGCACGAACATCAATTTTACATTGTATGTAGGCGGGGGCCTATACGTGCATGTACATTCGAAAAGACGTTAGTAGACGAAAATGAGTAAGTCTATCATATGCTTTAGCTTGTTAATGAATGAAGAAAGAAAATATCCCTATATTCGGTCGGCAATCTCCATTTTTAAAACATGCTCAAAAAAGTGCAATTGCAGGAAAAAAGAGATTAACCTATGGTGGAATTATCCCATTGAAAAGAGGCGATCTAATTGGAAGCTGTAAACATCTCTCATATCCTTCCGCTTCGCAAGCCGATCATTGAGGTCAATTCATACCACGCCTTTTCCCAAGCCATTGTGCTGACGAATGAAGCATTATCTCTGCCGTGGCTGTTTAGCCACTATATCCATCTGTTTGGCGTTCCCGAATTTGATAAGGGCAACTTTATTCATTTCGCGTCCTCATCTTTTTTTCATGAACTGCCCTATACCTTTGTGTCAAAGCTGCATACGGATCAATTGAGGTCGTGGTTTGATGACCCATTAACCTTCTTCATCGATTGCTTGCACAAAAATCAATATTTAGCTATCGCGCTAGACGAATATTATATTCCCGGCACTTCCTCTTACCAAACCAAGCAGCAGGTGCATCATTTGCTTATTCACGGCGTCGATGTTTCGCAGCAGCTGTTCTATGTTGCAGGCTACTTTTCGAATCCGCCGGTCTATGACTCGGGTAGACCGGTCAGCTTCGATCTGCTGCGAGAATCGCTTCGGCATGCTGGGCCCATCAGGCAGCGTATCAGCCAGACATTGGAGATTATCGAGTATCCATACCGGGATTTAAGTACGCAAGCTTTTGAGCTGGACATTCGTTTTATCGCAAGGTCATTGGAGGAGTATTTGCTGTCCAAGCCGTTGACTGAAAAAAATCCGCAAAGGATTCATTTCTGGTTTGGCCTGCGCGTGTATGATCTGCTCGAGCAATTCCTTGAAAGGGAGCTGGAATCAGACCAGCCACTCCTTCATATGAAAGCGCTCCAGACGCTCGTCAATCATAAGCAATGGATGATGAAAAGAGTCGAGTACTTACACGCTCACAAGCTGATATCCGACAATGGCCTGCTTGCGATGTTGCAGGATGTGCTTAAGCAAACCGTAATTGTTCATCAATGGTGTGTGAAGCAACGGGTCAGAAGGGACCCAAGCAACCTTGTAAATGCCATTCGCTGCACGCAGCAATTGAAACGTAGTGAAGCGTTGTTTTTGGAAAAATGCTTGAATCAATTGGCTATTCCTTAACCATTTCTAGAAAGTGCAAATGTTTTAAAAAAGTGCAATAGAAGGAAATGAGGATTTTTCAAATAAAAAAACCGCTCATCAAAAAAGTCTTATTGCACGGCGAACACCACTGTCTATAAAGTTGAATTAGGCCATTGACTCACAGGCTACATCACCCATGTTGTAGATGAGAGGAGTTGTTCACTCGCTTGGCAATGAAAACAATGCTAACAACCTCACCGATTCAGCATCAGGTCAGTCGACACACAAGTCCGTTTGGCGTTATGCTGCTGCGATTGATTTACCTCATGTATTACGTCTTGTTGTATCCGCCTTATTATTTCTGGAATAAACGCGATTTTAAAAAGCAAACGAAAAAAAATCCCTTCTACGTCAGTAAGCTCGTGCGTTTGGTAGAAAAGCATCCCCGGCTATATGAGCTGTCGATGTTTGTGCTTAACTTTCCAAAACCGACAGCGGTTTATCGTTTTTTGCCTGAATTACAAGGAAGCGTGCTGCAGGTTGGCTGTGGAACGGGGCTTCTGAACAAGCATGCGAAGCGTTGGAGGGATGTAGAGTTTCTCAATCTGGATATTAATGAAAAATACCTTCAATTCGGCATGAAGAAGGGCCGGCTGCACAATTGCCTCCATTCTGGTATTTATCAGGTGGAGAAGGCGGACGAAAGCTTTGACAAGATCGTCTTCGCCAGGTGCTTTCATCACATTCGGCATCATAAAAAAGCGTTTAAGGAATGTGCAAGGCTACTAAATAAAGGAGGGGAATTGTGGATTCTGGATCCTGTTATTTTGGAGGAGCAGGGCTCAGGCAAACAAATGAGCGCGGGTTATATGGCGAATTCGTCTATTGACGGCGTCATTTGGCGTTTTACGAAGCAAGCGTTCATCGAACATGTGCTAAATTCACTGCCTGGAGAATTGGAGCTCATTTCAATCACGGAAAATCGGCAGCCGCATTTAACCAATTATAATTTGAAATACCCGCAAACCGATATTTTGGCGGTTATTCGAAAACGAAATGAAGGGGAGAACAAGTAATGCTGCAGACGCAAATTATTACGATTATATCCGAAATCAAGAATGAGCCTGATCTGGCGGCTACGCTGACGGGAGCCTCCGATATGGTGAATGATGCGGGGCTGGACTCGCTGCAGCTGATTAATTTCATACTCCGAATCGAAGACGAATTCGAAATCGAAATCGATTTTGACCAATTTGATTTGGAGCATCTGCAGTCCATTGATATATTCTGCGACTTTATTCAAGCAAAAAGCGCATGAGACGGGCTGGGGGCGTAACGAAGATCCATTGCGGCGCCTTCGATGCGGAGACGCTGTGGCGGGATGAAACGCTGGCGAAGCTACCTTCCCTGCCTGATCCGCAGGCAAAGGCAATAGTTGGCGCCATGGACGAGCTGTTATTTTTATTTTGCGAAAGCTCGGATGTGCTGCTTACCCGAAATCCCGTGGCACCGGCGCAGCTTCGCTATTTGAGCAGCATTGGCTTGACGTTTAGGACGAGCGACGAGCCACTTGAGGCTAACAGCGGAGCGCGGGAGGAAAATCCCTTCCAGCAAATGCTGAATAAGGGGGAAGTGCACAAGTATAAGGAACTGCTTCCGCCGGGCGGCTTTGTAGAGCCGTTTGCCGTACTGGACGGCTTGCAGGAGCTATCTTCGCTTTATCGGCTAGGTGGGCGTTATCCGGATATGGATACAATTAGGCACGTGAATTCCAAGCTGTATTCGACAGAGCTCAGAGAAAGTCTGGGCTATGGCCCGCCAACGAGAATTGTGAGGAATCATATGGAGCTGAGGCGCACCGCCGAAGCGATGCTGGGTGCCGGTCCCGTGCTTATTAAGGATACGTTTGGCGTATCCGGTAAAGGGAATTTGCTGATCCAAAGCATGGCGATGCTGGAGCGTATAGCCGGTTATGTTGCGGCCCAGGAGCAGAGGGGGAAGTCAGCTTTATTTCTGCTCGAGCCACTGCTGGACAAGGAAACCGATTTTTCATGCCAATTCCATATTGATGCGGACGGCGGCTATGAGCTGATTTCCGTACAGCAGGTCATGAACGCCGAATTTGCCTATCAAGGCACGTTCAGTGCAAGCGAGGAGCTCATAGAAAAGCTGGAGCGTGAAGACTATTTTAAGCTCATGCAGAACACGGCCGATCTGCTTTATGAAAGCGGTTACTACGGCCACGTCTGTGTCGATTCGATGCTGCTGGCGGACGGTGGTCTCGTGCCGATCGTTGAAATTAACGCACGCAAGTCGATGAGCCTGATCAAAAAACGGCTGGACGATTATTTGGCCGAATTTTCGCTTCAGGGGAACCTTACCTATTTGTCCGTCATCTGCCATGGAATCGTGGAGTACGCAGATTTGCTTGCGGCTATGGAGCGCGAAGGGCTGCTCTTCCGGCCTGATCGGGGAGAGGGAATTCTACCGCTTAGTGCGGGTACGTTCACGATCAATCAGGCGGACGGATTAAAGCGCAAGGGAAGGCTTTATTTGTCCGCTGCAGCGGGGCAGATAGAACGCTGCAGCGAGCTGCTTGCCCGCATGCGCATCCTCCTGAAGACAAGCGGTATTGCCGTAACCAATTAAAGCCTATAGGGAAGGAGTAGAAAAATAAGATGGGCAATGGGGCTAATCGGGACAATCGCTTCACCACAATTCTTTGCTCAGGCTTCGGGCTCGGCTTCTATAACCCAGGTTTAATCGTGAACTATCAATTAAGACAGCGCGGCATACCGACCGAGGTGCTGGTATTCGAAGGGTTCATGCAAAAGGAAAAGCAAGCAAAAATCGTAGACAGCAGAAAGGCTTATCATGATCATTTTGCGCTTGCGAAAATCGCCACGAAGCTGCCCAAGGATATTCGGGACAGCTTCGATCCGGAACAAATCGTTGACCTGCTAAACAGCTGGGCGGCGGAGGGAAGAAGGAGGTTTATTTCCTTGTCTGGGCATTGGGTGTACATCCTGGAACTGTACAGAGAGAAGCTCGGTGCCGATGCCGCCGAGCTGGAGGTCGATCTGCTTTATGTGGATTCGGATTTGTCGCCCTCTTGGAAAAGCCTCAAAAAATATAGGCCCGATTACCCTGCTCGTTACCGTGAGGTTTGGCTGTATGCGTCGTCAACGTTGTCTATTCATCTTCAGATTCTTGTCGGCGACGGAGAACCGCTGCCTTTCGCAGACAGAGCGCCTCGGTATGTCATTCATGGCGGAGGCTGGGGGATGGGGACGTATCAAGGGAAAATACCGGAGCTTGCGCAGCTGGGCGTTGCCCTTGATGTCGTTGCTTATGAGCCAGCGGAGGCCGAGCGGCAGAAGCCGGGCAATCGTTATTACATGAACGATCCCGGGTGGATGGCATGGATTAAAGGGGAGTCTGGGGAGCATGAATTTCCAAGGTTCGGCGAGATTAGGCCGGATACTGCACCGTCATTTTCCAATCTGCCATCCCATCATGGTCTCTATGATGTCATTCGACAGGCTAAGGGCATCATTAGCAAGCCCGGGGCGGGGACGCTGATGGATTCGCTGGCCTCGGCCACACCGGTCATTATGCTTGAGCCGTTCGGCGAGCATGAGAGGAGAAACTTGGAAGTATGGCTGGAGCATGGACTTGGAATTACCTATGAGGATTGGGAGCGCGCGGGGTTTGCAGAGGAGGCGCTAGAGACGATTCATGAACGGTTGCTCGCGAAACGAGCAGCGACGAGATCGTATACGGACGACTATTTGGAACGAATGGGTTGAGTTGAAGGACTGTATCCTTAGGGAGGAGGGCGAGATGATGGCGATTAAAACGGAGTCCGCGCCTATCGCGGCGCAAGCGCTAGACCTGCACAGTCCCAAGTGGATTTTTCTGCAGCTGATCGAATCGTGCAATTTACGCTGCAAAATGTGCTTCGAGTGGGGAGATAATGGCTCTTACAAGGAGAAGCCAGAGCTAAAGAAGCTCGATATCGGCGTGGTGAAGCAAATTATTGAGGATTGCAAGGATACACGTCCCTATTATGAGCTTTATGGGGGAGAGCCGCTGCTTTACCCATGGATCGACGAAGTATTTGAGCTCATTCATACCACAGGGAGCAAAGCACATTTTCCCACTAACGGTACCTTGCTGGAGCGGCATGCGGAGATGATTATGGCTTTCCCGCCAGAGCGAATTTGGGTGTCGCTTGATGGTCCTGAGGAAATTAATGATGCACAGCGGGGAGCAGGCGTCTTCCGCAAGGCAATGAAAGGCATCCGCAAGCTTTATGAGCTTCGGGAAGCAATGGGCAGCGAATATCCGAAAATTGGCATCAGTACAACCGTCACGCCGACGAATTACAAACATTTGGAGCGGTTCTACTTTGAAAGCTTAGACCTTGCAATGCTGGATTGTATTAGCGTCGAGCTGCAGCAGTATGTCACCCGGGAGCGTTACGATCACTACGCAGGCGTACTGCGGGAGCATTTCGATATTGCCGCCGCGCCGATTGCGAGAGGCTTCATCGCTGATCCTGCGCAGTTCGCGGAAGTCGATGCAGCGGAGCTGTGCCGGCAGTTGAAGCGGATTGAGCGCCACTGTGCGGAGCACGGCATGTACTTTAATGCGTATCCGAAGGTAATCAGCGAGGAAAATATCCGCCATTATTTTAATGCGGAATGGTCCAAGGTTACCAATATGAAGAAGCGCTGCGTTTTTCCATGGATCAGCACGGAGGTGAGTGCTAGAGGCGAGGTAACCTCCTGCCACAATTTCTACGATCTATCACTCGGGAACGTCAATGAGCTTAGCTTAAAGGAGATTTGGAACGGCACGAAATACAAGCAGTACAGGGACTATTTGCGCAAGCAGCTGTTTTCCATTTGCCCGGGCTGCTGCTTGTATTATAACGAGAAGCCGCGCTGAGCGGCCTTGCCAAAGCCTGAGGCGGCAGAGCCTCGCGTCACTTAAGAATCTATGCTGAGCTTAAGGGGAGGGAAGTAAGCGTGCAGCCTAAAACAAATATCCGAATGGATGAGAAGTCGTTTGAGATTCTGAAGCGAACGATCCGAAACGCAGCGATCCCAATGAGGCAGAAGCGGGAAAACCCGAAGTACAAGACGGAGCTTCCCGAGGTGGTCGCCATTAAGCTGACCAACCGCTGCAATTTGCGCTGCAAGCATTGCTACCAATGGAACGAGGATGGCTACCATCATCAGATGGAGGTGGCTGAACAAAATTTGGATATCGACGTAGCCATTGTGAAACGCTTGTTCGAGGATACGAAGCAGGCGAAATCGCGCTTGTATTTGTGGGGCGGCGAGCCGATGTTCCACCGGCGATTCGGCGAGATTTTGACGATGCTGGAGGAGGATCCTCGTGAGGTCACGATTTGCTCCAACGGATTGCTCTTCGATCAATATATGGAGCAAATGCTGCGTATTTCTGAGCAGCTGGAGCTGCTTATCGCCGTGGAAGGGTTTGAGAAGGACCACGATCTCATCCGGGGAAAGGGCTCTTACAGCAAGGTGATGAAGGGCATCGACCAGCTGCTGGCGCTTCGATCAGAGGGGCGGTTTCATGGACGGATTTCGGTCCATTGCGTCATCAATAACGCAAACATCTATTATTTATACGATCTGATGGAGAGCTTCGAGCAGCGGGGAATTGATCTCGTGCTGCTGACGTTCCCTTGGTATATCGCTCAGGATACGTCGCTTGCGATGGACGATTATTTTCTCGAGCACTTCGACTGGCTTCGCCATATTGAGGAGGGAGAGAAGAGCAGCTGGCACGCCTTCAAGTACCGGATTGAGCCGCAGCATCTTCCCTCCCTGCTGGAGCAGCTTCGCAAAATGAACGAACGTGTCTGGGACACCCGTCTGCGCTACCAGCCGGGGCTCGAATTTGACGAAATCGAGCGTTTCGTCACAGGCGAGGTCATGACCAGTCGCTGTGCGACCGATTGTTTGGCGCTGGCTACGCGCATTGACGTAACGCCGACAGGAAACATTTCGGCCTGTAAATTTTTCTCCGAGTTCACGGTAGGCAATCTAAAAGAAAAAAGCCTCGAGGAAATATGGAATTCCGCGGAATACGATCGTCTTCGGGAGACCATCAATAACGGCTTGACCCCGGCATGCTCCAAGTGCAATGTGCTGTATCTGCATGGCGTCTCGGCGCTAAAGCACATATAGGAGCTGATGCTGACATGAGAACTTTAGCTCTAGGCATCATCGGCTGTGCGTCCATCGTTCGCAGGGCAGTATTTCAGCCGCTTCCGTTCGTCGAAGGCATTAGGGTGGTGGGCATTGCTAACCGTACAAGATCGCGGGCGGAGGCGCTGGCTGCGGAATTCGGTGTACCGCACGTATTTGAGCGGCTTGAGGATGTATTGGCAAGTCCGGATGTGGACGCCGTGTATATCGCGCTGAGTAATGACCTCCATGCGGAATGGGTGCTGCGCGCCGTCCGGGCGGGCAAGCATGTGTTGGTGGAGAAGCCGATTGCGATGAATGCGGTGGAGTGTGCGAAGCTTGCGGAGCGGCTTGCAGGCGAGCCAGTGGTCGTGCTGGAAGGGCTGATGATCCAGCATCACCCGTGGCAGAGCGCCTTGCGGGAGCTCATTCAAGAACAGCGTTATGGCAAGCTGCTGCAGATGCGGACGGAGCTGCATATATCGATGCGTGATCTGCCAATGACGAGCTACCGCTGCGATCCAGGCAGAGGAGGAGGCGTCTTCGCCGACCTTGGCTGTTACTGGCTGCAAATGCTGCAGCAGCTGCCGGGCATTGAGGCAAACAAGCCCTCGAAGCTGAAGGCGGAATCAGCGTTCGACGGTCCGAGGGGCTGCGACTGGACGTTCGACGCCTCGCTCGCCTATGCCAGCGGGTTCGTTGCGGAACTGTCGGCTTCCTTCGAACGCCCTTATCGCACGCGGCATGTATTGAGGCTGGAGCATGCCACCCTGGTAGTAAACGATTTTTTTCGCGCCAACGTTGGGAGATATAAAATCACGATCAAGATCGAGGAGCCGGGAACCGGCCGCCCGCTTGGCAGCAAAAGCTTTGAGCCGATGCATTATTACGAAAATCAGCTGGCGTATTTCCGCGACAGCGTCTTGACTGGCAATGGCAATGGTCAAGGAAGCCGCGAGCTTCTTCATGAATCGCTGGAGCGGGTCAGGCTCCAAGAGCGGATTCTTGCGGACGCTGTATACCACAAGCGCCATGTCGATGAACGTATGAAGTAAAGGAGACAACAGGCATGATCATTGAGGTTGACGGCTTATCCAAATCCTTCACTTACCATAAGAAAGAGCTGGGACTTAAAAGTTCGATCCAAAATTTGTTCCGCCGCGAGCAGCAAACCAAACATGCGGTTTCGGATATTTCCTTCAGCATCGAGGAGGGAGAGGTCGTCGGATTCCTCGGGCCGAATGGTGCTGGCAAGACGACGACGCTCAAGATGCTGTCGGGCATTTTGCATCCGACGAGCGGCAGCGCCAAAGTGTTCGGCTACACGCCATGGGAGCGGAAAAACGAATTTAAACGGCAATTTTCCATCGTCATGGGACAGAAAAATCAGCTGTGGTGGGACTTGCCTGCGAATGAGTCGCTATACCTGAACAAATGCATCTACGAAGTGGACGATGCGGAGTATGCGCGGACGCTGGGAGAGCTGACCGAGCTGCTGGACGTGAAGGAGCTGCTTAAGGTGCAGGTGCGCAGATTGTCGCTAGGCGAACGGATGAAGATGGAGCTGATTGCCGCTCTCATTCATAAGCCGAGAATCCTCCTCCTTGATGAGCCGACCATCGGTCTCGATATTATTTCGCAGCGCAAAATAAGGGAGTTTTTCAAATATTACAATCGCGACAAAAAAACGACAATCGTCCTGACCAGCCATTACATGAACGATATTGAGGAGCTGTGCGATCGGTCTATTATCATCAACCACGGAAGGATCGTATTTGACGGTGGGCTGAGTGAGGTCAATGAAAGGCTCGGGCATAAAAAGGTGATGAAGCTTGTGCTTTCCGAGCCCGTTGAAGAATGGGTGCTGCATCAGGTCGGAGAAGTCAAGGAATTCAAGGATACGCATGTGAAGTTCGTGTTCGAGCAGTCGGAAATTAAAAAAATGTCGCGCTGGGTGCTTGATCACTTGCCCGTAATCGATTTCACCATCGAGGATATTCCGATTGAGGAGGGCATCGCCCTGCTGTACCAAAGTGGCGGTGAGAAGCATGAGACTGCATAGCATGTACTTGAAAACCTTCTCACTCGGCGTGCAAAATTCGCTGGAATACCGGACGAACTTCTTTCTGAACCTATTTGGCGCGGTATTTCCGATTTTAATTCAGTACTTCTACTGGAGAGCGGTGTTTACCAGCTCGGGCCAACAAATGGTGTTCGGATTTTCGTATAACCAGATGATCGCCTATTCCATTCTGGCCGTCTTGATGTCCAAGCTGATCGGCACCACGTTTCAATACGAAATTGCCCGGGACATCAAGGACGGCGGATTGAATAAGTACCTTGTCAAGCCGATCGGGTATTTATCATACCGGATTTTCTGCTTTCTTGGGGAAAAAGGCGTGCAAATGCTCGTTGTGCTCGCCCTTTCAGTGATTGTCATGCTGCTGCTGGACGCGTGGCTCGATTTTCCGGTCAACCTGCCCTATATTTTGCTGTTTCTATGCGTTGTGCCCAGCGCTTTAATGCTGAACTTCTTCATCTATTACAGCTTAAGTGCTGTCGCCTTCTGGTTCACGGAAGCGAATGGCGCATTTCGGACGTTTGTGCTGCTTGCCAATATTGCGGGCGGAGGGTTGTTTCCGCTGGATATTTACGGCCCGGTTACCAAGGCTATTCTATTGGCGCTTCCATTCAATTACGTGATTTATTTCCCTATCCGTCTGCTCGGCGGCATGCTGACCGGCCCGGAAATTGCTACTGGGGCAATGATGCAGCTGATCTGGATCGGAGTGTTCGCCGCGCTCTCAACCTTGCTGTGGAGGCAGGGTCTCACGAAATATATTGCGGTGGGAGGGTAGCTGCCTTGTTAAAGACATTAAAAAGATATGCGTTGATCTACAAGGTTATCGTCAAAAACTGCTTCATCGCCCAGATGGAATACCGGATCAATTTTTTGTTCGCTAACACGATTGAAATCGCTTATTTATTCATCAAGCTGCTTTATGTAATGGTTGCGTTCCGCGTCGGGGTCGTCATTAACGGCTATACACCGGATATGATGATGATGTTTGTCGGGTCCTTTACAATGATGACGGGCTTTTATTGTCTTTTCTTTTATTCGAACTTCATGAATTTGAGCAATCACGTTCGAAACGGAACGCTTGATTTGCTCATCACTAAGCCGGTTTCGTTGCAGTTTATTGCGACGCTGCGCAATGTGGACTTCGGTTTTTCGTTTACAAACATAGTGGCTGGAGCAGGGATGATTATTATTGCCTGGGCTCGCATGGGCATTCCGGTCACACCTTCGCGGGTATTGGTGTTCATGCTGTTCATCTTCCTTGGCATCGTGCTCAAATATGCGATTTTCCTGATGCCATCCTTGATCTCGTTTTGGACGGTGCAGACGGCGGCGGTCAATCAAATGTCTACCGCGATATGGGATATGAACCATGTGCCAATGCATATATACGGCCGCTCGGTTAGGCATGTAGGCACGTTTTTGTTCCCGGTGCTTGTCATTACTAATTTTCCGCCGCTGTTCGTGCTCGATCGACTGACCTGGACGCATATGGTCTGGTTCCTGATCGCCCCGCTGCTGTTCTTATTCCTCTCGCGGAAGCTGTGGAATGTGGCCATCCGCAATTATTCCAGCGCAAGCAGCTAGGGGGCGATTCGGAGCTTAGTCGAGACTAGTCTAGTTCAGCCGGGGATGCCCATTTACGGGCTGCGCATGATCGAAAAGCACCATAGTGCGGACGCCAAGCACATGACGATTGAAAATAGAAGTTCTTAGCAGAGGAGCGTCGGGGATGGGGAAAACAAAGGTTGTCTTATTGTCCGGCGGCTTCGGTACCCGTCTGGGTGAAGAAACGATGCTGCGGCCGAAGCCGATGGTAGAGATCGGAGGCATGCCGATTTTATGCCATATTATGAATATTTACGATGCTTGCGGCTTTAATGAGTTTATTATCGCTCTAGGTTACAAGAAGGAAATGATCAAGCAATATTTTCTCAATTATATGTATTTACAAAACGATTTCTGCATCCAGATGAGCCAAGCCACCGTCGATATTGTCAGGCACAGGCAGCCGGATTGGACGGTGCATTTGCTCGATACGGGATTGAGCACCATGACGGGCGGGCGACTGCACAGGCTTCGGGATCAGCTCTGCGGCGATACATTCATGACGACCTATGGGGATGGAGTGGGGGACATCGACGTCAAGAGCTTGCTCGATTATCACAAATCCCATGGCAAATTGGCCACGGTCACGCTCGTCAAGCCTCGTGCCCGCTTCGGCACGGTGGACCTAATGGGCGATCAGGTCGTCTGCTTCAAGGAAAAGGCTGATACCGGAGGCTGGATTAACGGCGGTTTTTTTGTCTTTGAGCCAGGCGTGCTTGATTATATCGCTCACGATACGGATGTGCTTGAGAGCGATGTCCTTCCTCGGCTGGCTGAGGAGGGACAGCTGATGGCTTACAGACACGATGGGTTCTGGGACTGCATGGATACGATGCGCGATAAGCAGTATCTTGAAAGCCTTTGGGCTTCCGGGGAAGCCCCCTGGAAGCGCTGGCGCGAGGATTAAGGGAGGTGCTGAAATACCTATGGATGTGATGAATAATCCGATCGTACAGGAAGATATGGCATATATCCAAGAAAAAATGGCCAACCCCGCCTGCTTCGTCGGGATGAACATTTTGATTACCGGCTGCGGCGGCTTTATCGGGTTTTATCTGACTCACTTGTTCGTTCATCTGAAGCGGCAGGGCTATGCCTATAACAAGCTGCTGCTGCTCGATACCTTCCGTTCCGGTATCCCGGAGTGGCTTTCCCGCCTAACCCATGAACATCAGGATATCGAGGCGCACACGTTCGATATTGCCAGAGACAGCCTTGAGCTTGTGCAGGGCGCCGAGTCTGCTGATTACGTCTTTCATATGGCTTCCATCGCCTCGCCCACATTTTATCGGCAGTTCCCAGTCGAAACGATCGAAGCGAATGTTATGGGGCTGCAGCGGCTGCTCGACTTTTATAAGCATCGCCCGCTGAAGGGGCTTCTGTTCTTTTCCAGCAGCGAAATATACGGCGATCCGGACCCGGATTTCATACCGACCCCTGAGTCGTACTGGGGACATGTGGCGAGCATCGGCCCGCGCGCATGCTACGATGAGTCGAAACGAATGGGCGAGACGCTGTGCTACGTCTATCATCAGACATTCGGCATGCCAGTCCGTGTTGTGCGGCCGTTCAACAATTTCGGTCCCGGTATGTCGCTCACGGATCGAAGGCTGCCCGCCGACTTCGCGCTAGCCGTGCTCCGGAATGAACCGATTGTCATTCACTCGGACGGCAAGCCGACTCGGACGTATTGCTACATTGCCGACGCGATTGACGGCTACCTCCGCGTCCTTCTGCATGACGAATTCGACTTTTTTAATATCGGCATGGACGGCGGCGAGCTGTCCGTTGAACAGTTAGCTGGCATATATCGTGAGGCTGCCGCTGAGCTGCAAGGCTACACGGGCGACATCCACTACACTGCATCCTCGGAAAAGGATTACTTGCTGCATAACCCGTCTAGGCGCTGTCCGGACCTTTCAAAAGCCCGAGGTGTGCTCGATTACCGGCCCGAGATTGAAGTGTCCGAAGGAGTCAGACGTTATTTAACGTTTCTGCAGAAGGAGTTGATCTCCGTATGATCGCGGTAATCGGACTAGGCTTCGTCGGTCTGACGACCGGGCTTGGACTTGCCCATCGTCTCGGCTGTACCGTATTTGCATACGATTGCGATCCGGAAAAAAGGGAGCTGTACCAAAACGGAAGGATACCATTTCACGAGCCAGAGCTGCAAGAGCAGCTTGGGCGCTATCTGGGCAGCAGATTCGTGGTTTGTGATACGCTCGAAGAAGCCTTGCGTAGTGCGGAATATATCTTTTACTGCGTAGGCACTCCCGCTCTTGCCGATGGCAGCGCAGATTTGAACGCCCTGCTGGATGGGGTGAAGGAAAGCAGCGAGGTGTTGCTCGACGGCCGATTCCGCGTGCTGGTCATAAAGTCCACCGTACCGCCGGGTACGACTTCGCGCGTAATTGCTCCTCTGCTCGAACAGCTGGGATTACGTCTTGGAGAGCATGTCGGCCTGGCAGCAAACCCGGAGTTTCTAAGGGAAGGCTCGGCGTGGCGCGATGTGATGGAGCCGGATCGAATCGTCATTGGGGAGGCTGAGCCTGTCGGCGGACGGATGCTTGCCGAGCTGTATGCCTTGGGCTTTGATGCTCCCGTCCACCGCGTATCGGCCACAACCGCCGAATTTGTAAAATATATGTCCAATTCGCTGCTCGCCACGCTAATCAGCTTCGCGAATGAGATGGCACTGATTGCGGAGCAGACTGGCGACATTGAGATTCCTCAGGCGTTTCGCTTGCTTCACGAGGACAAGCGCTGGCACGGCACGCCAGCCAAGATGACCGATTACGTATATCCAGGCTGCGGTTTCGGCGGATATTGCTTGCCTAAGGACATCGCGTCTATGATTCATCACGCTTCTGTCATTGGCGAGCATGCCGACCTACTGCAGGCTGCGGCCCTCGTGAACCAAAAGGCGCAGCTGCGAATGGCGGAGCGGATTGCCGCTGCTGCCGGAGACCAGAAGAGCCGTAAGATTGGCATTCTTGGGCTTTCATTTAAGCCGGGCAGCGACGATGTACGCGGCGCCGTTTCCTTTGAAATCATTCGTCAATTGCTCGGGATGGGCTATCTAAGCATTGCTGCCTATGACCCGCTAGCGATGAAAGCGTTCGATCTAGCTTACGGAATGCCTATTTCATACGTACAAACGATGGAGGAGCTGGCTTCGGGGAGCGAAGTTATCGCGCAGATTACCAGCTGGGAGGAATTTGCAGAGAAAAGGCATTTGCTCTCAGGCAAGCTCGTCATCGACGGCAGGTATACGGAAGCGCAAAGCGGGGTGATTGTTCATGCTGGAAAATAAGGAAAGCATCGTGAATATATTGGGGAAGCTGTTGAACCTAGAGCCGGAGCTGCTTGTGGGGCTTGGAGAGGATGCGGATTTAACGGAGCAGTATTTAAGCTCCGTTCTTGTGGTGGAGCTTGTAGTTGAGCTGGAGCAATATTTTGGCCTGATGATCGATGATGAAGATTTATTGACGGAAAATGTCTCCACGATGCGGAAAATCGGGGAGCTGATCTCGAAATATAAGGAGATGCAGCCATCGAAGGAGTGAGCGAAATGGATTTTTGCTGGATGCTTCCGCAGGGCGATCTTCAGCAGATAATGGAGCAGACTATAGCCGCCGAAGGGTACGGCTTCCATTCTGTGCTGTTGATCAATGCGAATGATTACATGGACCCGTGGCTTGCTGCCTCATATTTGGCCGAGCGAACCGAGAAGCTGCGATTTCTGATCGCGCAAAATACGAGCTATATTCTGCCAACGGCAGCGGCGAAAGCGCTAAGCACATTAAACCTGCTGACTAACGGCCGAGCAGATATAAATATAGTAACTGGCAGCTCGGCCATTGAGATGGGGCGCATGACGAAAGCGGTTGGCCACGAGCAGCGCTACGAGCGGACGAAGGAATTTGTAGAACTGTTTCACCGCCTGCAAGAAGGCGGGAGCGTTCACTTTAGAGGCTCCTGGTTCGAGGTGAATCAAGGAGAGTTGTATCCGAAGCCGTCTTCCTATAGCAGCGTGTTTATATCCGGCAGCTCCCCCGAGGCGATGCAAATCGCGGCTGCTGGCGCGCACCATTATTTAACGTATGGGCATGATTACCCGGTTGTCAGCCAGCGGCTTAAAACGTTTCGTGGATATATCCCGAAGACAAGTCTGGATCGTGCCAAGTGCGGCATTATGATCGATATTATCGCCAGAGAGACGACTGAGGCGGCTTGGGCCGCAGCGGAGCGTTTTCTTGGCGAAGCGAGCGCTATAGAGAAGCGCACGAACCGGCTGTTCCGCAATAATTGCGATGCTGCTGGTATTCAGAGCTACAAGGCGCATTATGCAGACCCGATGGCAAAAGTATCCGAGCACTTATGGGCAGGACTCGTGCAGCTGAATACATCAAACGGCTTTTCCATCGTCGGCTCGTACGAGGAGGTACGGCAGTCGATCCGGAAGTTCCAGCAGCTAGGCGTAGACTATTTTATTCTGAGCGGGCTCGCGGGGCGCGATGAACAGCTGCGCATCGGTGAGTACATTCTCCCCTATGTAAGAGGAAATAAGGAATCCGAAGGATTTTCGTCGGCGGTAAAGGAGACCTCATCCCATGGAAATGGACATTATGCCTAAGAAACCTTTTGCCATACGCGCAGGCCTGCACTGCTTGTTCTCCGGTTTGTACCACATCCTTGAGCAAGAGCGGCCGGAGGCGGCAGCGGAGAGCGATGAAGCGGATATATATTTCGAGACGAACGGACTGAATTTGGAGTACTACGGAGATCTGAACAGGGTTTGGCTTGCGTCTCAGGAGGACATTGTAGAACGATTCGCCCGAACTTACGGACTCCAGCTGCATGCCTCATTCGAGGTGGAGCTTGATCCGGGTTCCGCGCTGTTGCGATTGCGGGAGGCTGTGCTTCAAGGCCGTATGCCGCTGGTGTTTATACGTACGACATCGCTCGACTATCATGAAGTATTCAGAGATGGAGAAGAACGAAATCACCTTGTGCTTCTGCTTGGCTGGGACGATGGCGACGATTCGCTTCTGATCGGTGACAGCTCTTTTCTCGATCAGGCGGGGCACGTCACTACCTATGAAGGAGTGCTAACGGTTGATGCGCTGCGAAGGGGATTATGGGGCTACGCGTGGTTCAAGGCAGATGCGGAGCAGAAGCCGTCTACAGCAATAGGACGATTTAATGCGGTTCTCCAAAACATCCGCACATTTAATCAAGGCTTAGAGCTGCCTGAGCAAAGGTACCAAGGCAGTTTTGCCTACCGTATGTATGTGAGGGATTACAATAAGCTGCTTGCGTTAGACGCTCCGGCTTTCTCGGCTGTGTGCCGGAATGTATATTATTGCTTCCGGGTCGGGGGAATGCTTCATCAGCTTGAATACCTTGCTGCATATATAGGGCGCTATAAAGGGCGGTGGCCGCAAGAAGGTCAAGAGCTTCTACACTGCGTGGAAGGATTGCGGGAGCAATGGCGCAAAGCGCTGATGCAGTTGTACAAGGTCGGTCTATCCGTCCAGCGCGGTAAGATCAGCCTTGTGCAGGACCGATTCACTCTGCTGCTTGATGAGCACGACAAATTGCTGCGTACGCTGCTGAGTGCGGTGGACGAGGAACAAGGAACCGCCAGCCGATGAAAGCTAACCTACATGTACAAGACGACAATGGACTCGTTCAAGAAGCCATCGGACGCTTCGCTCTAGAACGAGTAGCATTCGTTCCGCTGGAGAGCTTTGAGAGTGGAGTGTACGCATGGGAAATGGAAGGGCGCAAATTTATTCTAAAACTGACCCGGAAGAGTCGTCGGACCCGGGAACAGCTGCTGGGAGAAATCGATTTTGTTCAATTTGTCTCTTCTAATGGCGTTTCCGTGGCTAGGCCCATCGCTTCAAGGAGCGGTCAATACGTAGAAAATATCGTCGGCAGCATGGATGGTATGGAGGGCATGGTGGACGGCGAGGGGAGTGGAGGCAGCGCGGGCTACTGGGCGTATGCTTTCGAGTGGGCGGAGGGCGAGCGAGCCGGCCCCGCCCACTATGGGCCCCAACTTTACAAAGTATGGGGGACCGCCATGGGACGGCTGCATAGCCTTTCCGAGCGGTATGCTCCGAAGCTGCCCGAATGGATTCGTCCTAGATGGGAGGAATCTGAGCTGCTGCCAACGTTAGACGTATGTGCCCGCAGCTCGTTTCCAGAGCTTCGGTCTGCGGCTGACACCTGGATGACCAAAGTAAGGCGAATTCCTGAGCATACGGGGGAATTTGGTTTAATCCACAACGATATGCATCCTCGCAATTTTCATTGGACCGGGGAAGGCATTGTCATGTTCGATTTCGACGGATTGACTCATCATCATTATGCGAGCGACATTGCGGTCGCATTGTATTACGGTTTGGCGGAACATAGCCGGGCAAGTGAGAGCAGTTGGTCTCCTGAGCAATTCCTGCATTGTTTTTTGGAAGGATATTCGGTTTGCCGAACCGTCTCAGCAGAGCTGCAGCGCCATATTCCCGATTGGATGATGTTTCGTCATATCCAGCTTTATATGTTGTATTTCCGGTCTTGGGGGGAGCGGCCCGCTGGTGTCACGGAGAGATGGATCTTGAGCCGTTACAGGAAAGATATTATAGGAGGAATGCTGTTCGGCAGGAAACCTGAGGATTTGGCATGAACAAGCTAATCACATTCTAAGCCTGGAAAGGAGCTCCATCATGAATCGTACGGAATGGACCAAGGAACATATCGCGGGTTATGTGCTGTCGCTGATCAAGGAACAGCTTCAACTGGAGGAGGATGTCGCGCCAGATGATGAGCTGGCAAGCTATGGTATGGACTCATTTGCTTCAATGAGTCTTGTTGTAGCGTTCGAAACGAACTTCAATATCGTCTTTGAAGACGAGGAGCTGCTTTTCGAAAATTTTGCCACCTTGCAGGATATGGTCGAAGCCATTTACGGAAAGCTGCAGCCATGAATCTGGAGTGGGTTGATTGCTCGATCGACAAGCTGCTAACCCTCTTCCCAGGCATTCATCCTTATGCGGCAATGATAGACCGCTGGGCGTTCAAGCCGGTATGGGACGAGGAAGGCGAGGAGGTGGATTTGAGCCGGGTACTGGCTACGGAGGAACAGCTTCTTACACACTATGGCATTGAGCGGAGTTATGAAAACGACTGGATCGATGAGACACTGCGAAGTGGGCATCTGGTACTGCTCCCTTGCGATCTGTTCTACATGCCGCATGCCAAGGTGTTTTACGGTAAAGAGCATGCAGGGCATTTCATTATTGTGCGTGAGCTTCTGCGAGATGGGAGTTATTTGATCTTCGACGATCATCCCGCGTTTTGCGGGGTGATGGATCGGAGAGGACTAAAGACGGCCCATGATGCGCTCAGCTTGCCGTATCAGAGGTTTTTTCCAGGCATGCTTCAGGTGACGGACGCTTGCGCAATTGGCTATGTGTCCCGCATGCTCAAGGCGGATTCCTTTTACTTAAGCGACTTTGCACGGCGATTGCTGGTCTCGGAGGAGACGATGCTGCGCAAATGTCAGATCCTGATGGGAACGCGCCATTTTTATCATCGGTTGTATGGCTTCATCCGAATGATAGACGCTGCGCCGCTACCTTCAGGAGAAGGAGCGGCCGTGTCGGAGCTGCGAAGAAGCATTATTCAGTATGTGGACAGCTGGAGAGTTACGGTTAATCTGGCCACGAGGGTGCTGCTTCAGCCGGAGCAGCCGATGTGGGATCGAGTTCAGAAGCGGCTTGAGCACCATCTGGAAAGTGAGGCGCTGCTTCCAAATGCAGCCGCTCGTTTTCTTGAGCTGCTGCATTCGGAAGCTCAGCAACGAAGTAGATTAAGCTGATAAAACCTTCTATAAGGGAGGGGCAAATGTCGATGACGCTCACTACTAGGTATGATCGTGTACGATTAACGAGTTTACGGCTGGCTTGGGGGCTCTTGCTGACGAAATACCATGAGCCCGGGCAGCTTCAGCTGCACATGAATGAGCAAGGTAATCCGCCAGTGTGGAGCTGCAAGCGAACTGGCGAGGCTCCCGGCTCCGGCAAATGGACTAATTTGAATCTAGGCTGCTCTGTGGAGGAAACCATTGAAAGCTGGCTGCAGCGGCTTCAGACGGTGCTTGCCATTCCTTCAATGAACGAGGTTATCGGAGCTTCTCCTCAGCAATGTTCCTCGGAATGGCGGGATGAGCTTGAGCAAATCGTGTATGACGATGTTAGATGGAATGGGCATTTGCACAAAAATATTTCTATAGAACGCTTCAAATTCCATCTGGCCAGCTTGGAGGAGGCGCTGCTTCACAAGCGGAATCAGCTGCTTAGGGATGTGCCCATGCTGCTAGCCGATGAATATACTCAGCTCGTAAGGGACTTCAACCAGACAACACTTGCGTTTCCACGGGAGAAGACGATACACGGACTATTCTCGGAGCGCGCGGCGTCGCATTCGGGACGTATAGCGATCGTTTCGAACTCTGGCAATTTGTCCTACGGGGAGCTGGAGAGAGAATCCAGCAGACTGGCTGCCTCGCTGCGCAAGAGAGGGGTAGGCAAGGGACAAATGGTTGCCATTACGGCTGACCGCACGCCGGAAATGCTGATCGGTTTATTGGCGATTTTGAAAGCGGGCGCCGCATACATCCCCATCGATCACCGCTCCCCGGAGGCGCATAACCGTATCATTTTGGAGGACTGCGGAGCTCGAATCGCGATTTCCCGCACGCGGATGCCGGGACTTCAGACGCTTAATCCCTATGAGGCCTCGTCTTACTCGGAGCAGTCCGAGTTTGAGAAGAGCGCTCTCATGTCGAACGATTCAGAACTGCTGGCGTATGTCATCTATACATCGGGAACGACGGGAGCCCCTAAGGGAGTTATGATTCGGCATCGGAGCGTCATCAATTATGCAGCTTGGTTTAACGCTCAATACGGAACCGAGGAGCCGCTTCGTGTGCTTCTATCCGCCAATTTGACGTTTGACGCATCGGTAGAGTCGATCTTTTGCACCTTGCTGGGGGGTGGCAGCGTCGTCATGATTCAAACCGAGCTGTTGACGCATCAGCGTGCATTTCGTCAATTCATTGACAAGCATCAGGTACAGGTCATTCATCTCGTCCCTACGCTGCTGAATCGTCTGCTGTCAGAAGGAGAGCAGCTTGCTAGCGTGCAAATTGTGATTTCTGGAGGAGAAGCCCTTGAGCACGGGCTGAAGGAACGGCTTCTGCACAAGGGATATCGGGTTTTTAATCACTATGGTCCGACGGAGGCGACGGTTGTGTCCGTAACCGCCGAGCTGAAAGAAGGCTTGCCCGTAACGATTGGCAAACCGATTGGAAATTCAAGCCTTTACATCGTTAATTCACACATGCAGCCATGCCCGATTGGTGTGATTGGGGAAATCTGCATCGCCGGAGAAGGCTTGGCTATGGGGTATCTGCAACGCGAGGAGCTGTCGAAGCAAAGGTTTGTTCCAAACCCATTCGAACCAGGAGCTTTGCTATACCGCACTGGCGACTTTGGAAAATGGCTGCCGGAGGGGCTTGTCGAGTATGTGGGCAGAGTCGACGATCAATTGAAAATAAATGGCATACTTGTTCATCCTGAAACGATTCGTAAAGCGGTTGAGGCTCATCCAGCGATTCAAGCTGCCGTTGTCATTTTTTCACCGGACGCTGAAGGAGGTAAGCTGATTGTTTATTATCGCCTGGAGCAGACGGGTGCGATAACGGTCTCGGTATCGGTAACGGAACTGCGAAGTTTTTTGCTTCAGCTGCTGCCGCCCTCGATCATCCCTAAGCAGCTCGTGGAGATGCAGGAATTTCCGCTTAATTTAAATGGGAAGGTGGATAAAAAACGACTGCTTGCTGAGCAGGAGAGCGTATAAGCACAATAATGGGATGTGTCGAGAATTGAGCTAAGGGCTCTAATTGAGCTTTATCATGGTGTCTGGAAGCAAATCGCCCCCGCATCCCTTTTCGGAAGCGGGTAGGGCGGCATAGCTTCCCCAGGCAAACCCCGTCCTAACATTCGTCTACATTCTTGACTATTCGAATATATTCGTAGAGAGAACGCGGATGTAGATTGAAGGAGGAATTAGGCAAATGGAGGATTTTTCAACCGCTACCACTAGTCATAAAGACAGCACACTGAGCATTCAAAAGGTAGATGGCTTTATCGATTTTATCCGTGAAATAAATGAATTTCTTCAAAAAGAAGAAGATCTTTCTCCAGCTAATCGACGGGTGACGAATAGGATTGGACGCCTTTCACAGCAATTACGTGCCTACTACTCGCCTGAGGAAGTCAAGGCCGTTCTAAGCCATGAATATATGGTATTGAACCAGCGAATGCTGCAGGATAAGTTGTCACAAGCTGAATTTTTAGCAGAGCTGGCTGATTCTCAGCATATTGTTAGAGCGGAGGATTCCGCTTTGGATATCGTCACACGGTTGCCTTACTGGACGATATACATAGCCTTGGTTAGCGAGGAGCTGTCCACGCTTCGCCAGTTTATTCGACAAGACGATCAGATGGAAAATTCGCCGATTGTGTTTGTTGGCAGCGGGCCGATACCGCTAAGTCCAATTATTCTTCATTTATTTTCTAACGTGGAGGTCATCTGCCTTGATATCGACCCGGCGGCCTATGAGGCATCCTGCTCTGTCCTCGAAAAAATGGGATTAAGGACTAAAGTGAGTGTCATTATGAAAAACGGAGCGGAGTTCGATTACAGCCCGTACAACCGGATTTTTGTGGCTAGCCTCGTTCAAAATAAGCTGGCGGTGCTTGGACAAATAAGTCGTACATCCCAGAATCCTCTTGTAGCTGTTCGGACGGCTGAGGGCATGAGGCAAATCATGTATGAAGCGATTGATGAATCGCAGCTGAACATGCAGGGCTGGCGGGTTGCCGCGCGAACTTGGCCTGACGCTAATCTGGTCATCAACTCCACTTTGTTTTTGGAGCGTGTGGACAATTTTGCCGCAAAGGATTGATATCCTAGGTACGGAAGCCTCATTATGAGCTTTAAAAAGGGAAGCGGCAGCTTCAGTAAACAAGCTGATATGCGGGCAATAGCCTGAATTCAGCTTGTTTTTGTGAGGATTGCCGACGCTCTACAGGGTGGGCATTAAAATGAGAAAAGCATAGGTGGCGTCAACCTGCAAAAGCAGATTAATGCCGCCCATGCTTCTTATTCATCCGAGTATGCAATGTTAATCATATAACCGTTGGAGACTACTTCTCCATTATGCTGAATGCCGTTCAGTTCATAGGTGTATAGGGCTGTGATAATCCCGCTCAGAACAGGATTCATGACCAGAGGGCTTACCTGAACCTGATAGGAAATTTGGACAGTGCTTCCAGGCGATACATTACCTATAAAAAGGGAGCTAGAGGCATCCGGAGCTGCTGCGGGTACCCCATTTATGCGGATGGACCCGCGTACTAAAGAGGTTTGCGTAATCGTGAGGCGGCTCAGTGTAACATCAGCAGCCCAGTTCCCGTTATTGGTCAGCAGGCAAGTATAATCAACAACATCTTCTGGCTCTACGATGGGAGGGGTCGCGCTGACCCCAAGCTCAAACAGTGGATAGCAGACCTCCGTTGCAGCAGTGCCCGACACCGAAGGCTCTAGTCCTATAATGGTACCGTCGGCGTTTCTGTAAGTGCCTTCCGTGCTGGCTTCGTTGATTAAAAGCTGTCCCGGTGACACAATATTGCTGCCTGTAATCATCACCTCAAAGGTTACGAAAGACTGCTTTCTGGGTTCAATCATTCCTAGCGCGATTCCTGTAGTCAAAAATTCCCCGCTTTGCATAACGCCGTTTAAGGTGATGCTGTTGCGTACGAAGAGCGTGCCGCTAGGGATGGCTGATAGCAGAAGCACATCCGCGGCGACGTCCCCCATGTTGGCTATGCGTGCAGTGTAGCGAAGGATTTCCCCCGGACTGGCGCGATTTTTGTTTACCGTAAAGGAAATCATGATATCCGGCTTGCCGATACGAATAACTGGAAGGGAGACGGTGTTGGAAAAAACGTGCTCCTCAATCAGTCGTCCACTGTCCGTCTGGAACGTATAATCTGCCCGCACTTGGTTGCTGAGTTGTTTGCTGGCAATCTGCATGGCGGTTACAAGCTGAAAGGTCAATCGCACGGTCTGATGCAGGCCGAGCCTGCCAAGGTGCAGACCAGACACGGGATTGGCACCTGGAAGAGGGACGCCATCCCGGTGTACGCTGTTAGGGACAAATTCTGTTCCTTCTTGCAGCAAGTCATAGATGGTGATATCGGCGTCCCGGTTGCCCGAATTGGTAATGGATATAGCGAAAATGACCGGGAGGCCGGGAAATGCCTGAGATGATTCCGAGCTTTTGATCAGGGTGATAACAGGACCAACGATGGGTGTGTTCACCGTATTGGAATAGGTAACGAACTCATTTCCACCTGCGCTAAAGAGGATGCGGGATTGGTTCAGCAGGTTTTCTTTCTTGGCCGTGCCGGGCGTCATGATACAGTCACCTGAAAGGTAACGGTAGACGTGACACCTGCTGCTATTGAACCGACGGCTATGCCGACAGAAGGATTTGCCGCCGGCAACGATATGTTGTCCACGGTGACGCTGCCTGCAACAAAGGTACTGCCGACGGGAATCGGGTCAATAACGACGACATTGTTGACGGTAGAAATGCCGTTGTTCGTCACAAGAATGATATAAATGATGGTATCTCCAGAAACGGCATCAATGGCAGCCGTACTCTTAACCACACTGACATCTGGAGAGGAAACTGGAATGATCACCGTATTGGATGGAGCTGAGCCGGTACCGGTCCTTCCGTCGGGAAGCAAGAAGGAGAAGTTCGCTACGGCGGAGTTGACCAGTTGTTGCGGCGATGGCAGCGATCCAATAGTCACTTGCAGGGTTACCGTAACGGTAATCGTACCTCCTGGCGGAACGGTTCCGACCACGATGCCCTGATCAGGATCAACTCCGGGCTGGGGCGTCCCATTGATAATGACACTGTTGGGGACAAATTCGGCGCCTGCGGGCACCGGGTCTGTGAGTGTAACCGTTGCAGTCGTATTTCCCGTGTTGGTGATGTTCAAATAGTAGATAACGGTATCGCCTACCGTAGCGACAGTCACATTGGAACCTTTTAGAACGCCAATAATCGCCTGAGCTACAGGCAGTGTGACCATATTGGACAAGGATGTGCCTGAGAACGCACCGGAGGTGAAGCTGATGGTAGCCTGATTGCTGAAGGAGCCAGACGATGGCAAGGCTGTGACGGTGACACTGAATGTAACCACAACACTGCCGGCAGGAGCTATCGTTCCAAGCTGGATCCCGGATGCCGGATTGCTGCTAGGGCGAGGAACGCCGTCGACGCTAACACTGCCCGGTACAAAGGAGGTATTGGCAGGAATGGAGTCGACCAGAATGGCGTCCGTAACATTTTGAATCCCGGCGTTGGTTACCGTAATCGTAAAAGGTACAATGTCGCCAATTGTCGTGGCGGTAAAGGTTGTGCTTTTCACTGCAGTCACATTAGGTGAGGACACCATTGAGGTGACTGTGTTTGACAGGGCAGATCCTGAGAAGCTGCGACCATCTGGCAAGGTGTAGCTGAAAGCTGAAGTAGATTGGTTCACCAGCTGCTGGGTTGGTGGCAGTGAAGTGATTACAACCGAGAAAGTTAATGTTGCAGGGCTGCCAGGGTCAATCACGCCCAGCGGAATGCCGACAGAAGGGTCAGCGCCTGCCAAGCCAGAACCGTTGAGCAATACGCTATTCGGTACCAGAGTCGTTCCTGCCGGAATCGGGTCAGTCAGAATCGTTGTTGCGCCGATATTTCCAGAGTTCGTAATCGTGGACGTATACACGATGGTATCTCCAACCGTAGCGGTCGTGCTGCTGACGGTTTTGACTACGGACAAAGCAGGCTGAAACACAGGCGTGGCTACATTGTCTGAGAAGGCCGTAGCCGAGAGAGAGCCGGAAGTAAAGCTTACAAAAGACTGATTGTTGACGAAAGCTGGATTCGGTATCGAAACAACCGACACGCTGAAGGTGACCGGTACTGATGCTCCCGGGGCAATATCGCCAAGCGGTATGCCGGCAGCCGGAATTGCTGCAGGCTGCGTTACTCCGTTTACAGTCACACTTCCCGGAACCAAAGCCGTACCTACAGGAATCGGGTCGGTCAGCAGCGTATTGCTGATAGCTGCAATTCCGTTATTCGTCACATTGATGCTGTACGTAATCGTATCCCCAATTGTGGAAGCGGTAGTAGTCGTGGTTTTGACTATAGCAACGTTAGGAGCCGTTACGCTTACTAAAACCGTGTTGGAGGCTACCGATCCACTGAACGGACGCCCATCAGGAAGCGTAAAGCTGAAGCTGGCTGTGGCTTGATTTAGAAGCTGCTGCGGCGTTGGAAGGAAATCGATCAGGACAGAGAAAGTGACCTGAACGGTAGCTCCCGGTGCAACGACGCCGATAGGGATTCCCGTTATGGGCGAAGCGGCAGCTTGAGGCACGCCGCCCACGATAACGCTGTTCGAAATGAAGGAGACTCCCGTCGGAATGGTGTCAGTGACGGTTGCCGAAGCGCTATAGTTTCCGGAATTTGTAACGGCTATCGTGTAATTCAGCGTATCGCCTACTGTTGCCGCGACAACACCTGCCGATTTCACGGCTGTCAGAATGGGCTGGTTCACTGGTGTGACTGATACGTTGGAGAAGGTCGATCCCGAAAAGACGCCAGAAGTAAAGGTTGCAGACGATTGGTTGATGAGCGAGCCGGCTGGTGGGAGTGTTTCCACCAGGACGTTAAAGGTTATGGTAATCGTTGCTCCTGGCGCGATCGGCCCGAGCGGAATGCCTCCGGCTGGTGTGGCGGCAGGGCTGGGCACGCCGTTAATCGTAACCGACCCTGGAACAAAGGATGAGCCAGTGGGGGTAGGATCCGAAAATATGGTGTTGGTTACTGACGCAATGCCTGTATTGGTCACACTAACGGAATAGGGAACCGTGTCGCCGATTGTTGTATTGGTCGTCGTGGAGCTTTTGATAATCGAAATATTGGGGGCGGACACTGAAATAGTCAATGTATTGGACTGAGCGCTGCCTGTCAGTGTACGTCCATCCGGCGGTACAAAGGTGTAGGCAGCGGCAGCCTGATTCGCAAGCTGCTGGGGACTCGGCAGGGAAGTCACCAGCGTACTAAAGGTGACCAGAACGGTTGAGCCGGCAGCTACTGACCCTACTGGAATGCCTGTAGCGGGATCAGCTCCAGCGACAGGCAAGCCTCCAACCACCACGCTGTTTGGAATAAAGGTTGTACCGGTAGGCAGAATGTCGGTCAAGGTAACCTGAGCAGCCAGATTGCCTGTGTTGGAAACAGCAACGGAATATGTAACCGAGCCTCCAACAGAAGCGTTGGTCGTATCCGAAGTCTTTACCAGAGTGATGACGGGCTGCGTAACAGGCACATTTACATTGTTGGATTGGGACGTTGATGAGAAGGCGCCTGAGGTAAAGCTGACCGTGGATTGATTTGAAATTACGGATGGAGCTGGCATGTTGACCATCACCTCGAAGGTTACGGTAGCAGTAGCGCTAGGGGCTAATGTACCGATTGGAATGCCGATAGCCGGATTTGCAAGCGGTACGGATGCACCATTTACAAACACGCTCCCGGTAATAAAGCTGGTGCCCTGAGGCATCATGTCGCTTATGACCGCATTGTTGATTGGAGCTGCACCATTGTTTGCGACCAGAACGGTATAGGTCACCGTGTCGCCGCTGGCTACCGATGAGCTGCTGCTGCTTTTGAGCATGGAGACATTGGGTGTAGATACAGAGATTACAACCGTGTTGGATATGGAATTGTTCGCGAACATTCTGCCGTCAGGCAAGGTATAGGTGTACAATGCACCTGACTGATTGACAAGCTGTTGTGGATTCGGCAAGGAAACGACGACAACCGAGAAGCTGACGACATTAATTTCGCCTGCGGATACCGTGTCCAGAGCGATGCCTGTAAGCGGGTCTACCCCCGGATTTGGGAATCCGTTAATGACAACGCTATTGGGCACAAACACAGCCTCAGGAGGCAATATATCCTCTAATTGAACTTCAGCCGGATAATTGCCGGAATTGCTGACGGTTAATGTATACGTAAATGTGTCTCCTACCGTTAATGTACTGACGCTGCTGCTTTTCACCACGTTGATGATGGGTAAGTAAGCGGCCGTTGTGACCAGCGCTGAGGAGGAGGAACCGGTAAAACTCCCTGAAGTAAAGCTCACATTAGCCCGATTGCTGAGCAGCGCCGGAATCGTTGACGCAACGGCTGCCACACGAACGTTGAAGCTGATCGGCACGGTACTTCCTGCGTTAATGGCTCCAAGCAGAATGCCGCCGCTGGGGTCTGCATTAGGCAAGGGTGTGCCGTTCACGACGATACTGCCCGCTACAAAAACCGTTCCGGCTGGAAGGTTATCTGAAAATACAGCATTAGTTACCGCTTCTACACCGTTGTTCGTGACGGCTATCGTATACGTCAGAATATCGCCTATTGTGGCAATCGTGCTGCTAACCGCTTTGGTCACAGTCACACTAGGTGAGGTGGCGGGGATATCGACTACATTGGACGGAGCTGTAAAGCCTGTAAATGAGCGTCCGCTTGGCAATTGATACGAATACGTTGCTGTTGCCTGATTCACGAGCCGTGGCGGTGAGGGCAGCGTGCTCAGAAGGAATTGAAACGTAATAGGAACGGAGCTGCCGGGCGCAATCAAGCCGAGAGAAATACCCGCTAGCGGAGAAGCCCCCGGGACGGAAACAGTGTTAACCGTGACACTTCCAGGTACAAAGGAGGTGCCTGCCGGAAGCGTATCCGTTAAGGTCGCTTGTGCAGCCAAATTGCCGGTATTTGAGACAAAAATCGTATAAGTTAAAGTATCTCCAACGGTGGCAACATTCCGATTCACCGATTTCACTGTACGTATAATCGGCTGGTATACCGGAATGGTTACGGTATTGGACAGCGATACGCCGCTGAACGCTCCGGAGCTGTACGCTACTGAAGCTCTGTTGACAAATTGAGCCGGAGAAGGCAGTGATGAAGATGTTACTTGAAAGGTGACAGTTGCAGAGCTGCCCGCAGTCAGGGTGCTTATAGCAATGCCGCTTGCAGGATTGGCCGACGGCTGAGTCGTTCCATTCAGTGTCACGCTGCCGGCTACAAAAACAGAACCGCTCGGCATGGCATCCGTCAGCGTTACATTCGTGACGGGATCGGTGCCATTGTTGGCTATTACTGCGGTATAAGTATATGCTTCTCCAACAGAGGCGTCAGGTACGCTGGCGCTTTTGACGACTGTTACATTTGGCAGGGCAACAGGCAGCGTTACGGTATTCGACCTCGCTGAGCCTGACGATGTTCGGCCGTCGGGAACCGTGAACGTATATGTGGCCGCAGCCTGGTTCACCAGTTGGGGAGGAGAAGGCAGATTTTGAACCAATACCCGAAAGGTGACGGTGGCCGAGCCGCCTGCCGAAATGGAGCCAACCGAAACCCCGGCAGCGATATTAGCTCCCGGAATGGTTACGCCTCCAACGGTCACGCTGTTTGGCACAAACGAAGTGCCCGCAGGTATCGGGTCCGTTACCGTTGTTGTGCCAGCGATATTGCCTGAGTTGGTCACCACAATTGTGTAAATGACGGTGCTTCCCACAGTTGCATTAGCTGTGCTTGCCGTTTTGTTCATCGCTAGAATCGGCGAATAGACCGGAACGGTAACACCGTTGGATGGAATAACGGCAGGAGTGATTGGACCCCCTGCAATGCTTTGGAAGTTGAAGGAAGCATTGGCAGTATTGACGAGCAGCTGCGTGCCGGGCATGGACGTTACCCGCGTGCTGTAGGCAACCGCAATGGAGGCGCCCGGCGCCAGTGTGCCTACCGGTACGCCGGCCGTAATATCGTTGGTCGGCCTTGCAGCACCGGCAACGGTGACGCTGCCCGCAACGAAGGTTAATCCGGCCGGAAGGTTGTCTGTCACAATCATATCGGTGGCATTGGCTGTTCCGGTATTGGTAACGGTAACGGTATAACGGATCGTATCGCCGGTCAAGGAGCCGGATACATTAGCCGATTTGGTTACACTGACTCTCGGTGCATTAATATCGATTTGCAGAGCGTTGGCGTTCAGGACATAGGCATCACCCGAGGTCGTTAATTGAAGTACAGCCGAGGTCTGATTATTGACCAATCTGGCCGATACATCCACGCTTGTAATGTCCCAGCCCTGTCTTCCCCCCACAATATTGCTGCCAGGCGCACCGTTGGTCTGGTTGCGGCTTCCGAAGGTGCCCGTTGTATCCAACGCGCCGGCATTGTTATTGATCTGGGAGGCAAAAAAGTTGTTGGCGAAATTGTTCGTACCCGACAAAGCAACCAAGGTTGCGGTTGTAGGGCCGAACAGCGCCTGATCACCGTTTCGGTTGGCATCTCCCTCTTGAGCGCTGAATAAGGCTCTGCCTCCAAGAGCCCCAGATACAGGCGTAGAGAATCCAGTAAGTGTGGTATTAACAGCTGATGAGGTGCTTTGAACGAGAATGGCCCCGGCCCGCAGAGACATATTGCGAAAGGGAAGGGTGGCATTTTGATAAATGACGCCGAGCGTCCAGCCAGCATTGTTGGCAGTCGGATCACTGCTGATCGTCAGGGTGCCTACAACCCGTCCTGTTGTATAGGTTCCTGCACCGCCCTGCTGAACCAGGGTAGTCACATTTGCCGTTCTCACGTAGCCAAGCGCCCCTCCGCCTAGGTCAAAGGTGTTGCTGGTAGCCGTGTCAGGTAATACATCGGAGGTCCCCGAAGGGGTTGCGAAGGACACCGAATTATTAATCGCTGCTGTCAGATTGGTAGTGCCGTTGACATAAGTGCCGCCCCAGATAAGCTCTGCATAAAGCACGGAGCTGCCAGCGGGAAGATTCAGGACGGCTGATGAGCTGTTGAGCAGGTAATTATCCGTGGTGCCAAAAGGATAGGTGCCATATCGCAGGGCGGTATTAGTTGTAACGAATGCGCCGATGCTGTCGGCAGTTCCAGGAATACCGGACACCTCTGAACGACTGAGGCCCAGCGTATTTCCCGTAAAGGTAATGGCGCCAGTTGCATTCACAGTTGCCCGCACGATAAGTGGAATGTTGATTCACCTCCATTTGGAAGACAACTCCATAAAAGTTTCTATCAACTCATGAGTATGAGCCTAGACTCTTGAATTTGTCTGTCCACATTCGGGCAAGGCAAATAAATTATCGAGAATATCGGAAATATCGGGACCGTCTCTTTAGCCTGCTTGAGATTCGCAGCTTTTTTTTATGGCGGTGTTTACGCAGCAAGGAACGTTTGGGAGGGATGGGCGGAACGATTTCGGTTTTTTCTGAAGAGAGAGGCTCTGTGTTTTCCACCGAATCCGGAGCATTTCCGATTTTGCGCAGTGCTTGTACGCATAAGGGCTCCATTTGGGATTGCCGTGACATTTGGTCAAGCTCGGATGCTGAAATGCTCTCTTTTACGACGACGAAATGATACATGATTTCATCCACGACATTGGCTTGAAGCTGTTGAAGTTCTTCCAGTTCTTCCGATTCATACATAGGCGAGCGAAAAGTCTCGTTGTAAAAGTACTCCATCCGCAGCAAGCGGAAATCGAAGGGAAGCTCCTCCGAGTCGTTATAATGTGTAATTGCCGGAGATTTAGGCCCGTGTGGCGGCTGATAAAAATGCTTCGTGAAATAACGCGGGGTATGCTCGTCGAAGCGATGTCGAAGCAGAGGGTTGCTCACGTTTCTAAAGCTGTGGGCATAAGGAGCCAGTATGCATACGACGGATTTATGAATAGAAATGCGATAGATTTCCGACAAAACCGCAAATAAATCCTGGACATAAGGTAGACTGCGGCAGGCCATAACCCATTCTACCGAATGATCGGGCAGAGGAATGCCGTTGTTTACATCGTATACCATATCCACGCCATCCAGCGGACGGCGGTCAATTCCGTAAAAATCAGGGTGCTTGCTAGTGCCGCAGCCCAAGTCCAATTTCATCTATGATTCCTCCTAGGTACGAGTGTATGCAACGGTTCCCATCCTACAAGGTATCCCCGGGGTGGGCAAGATGTGACTGAAAGGCTAGCATAAGTCTGCTTTGCAAAAATAATGCCGAAGAATGCTCCTGTGTGGCAGGAAATTCTTCGGCATTTACTATTTATAGACCCTCATGAGCAATATGTTCACGATCCATATTTTACAAGATAGTAACTCTCGCGTGGATTACTGATTTTGAAAAGGAGGACTTTGAACATTATCGTTAGGTTGCGAATGCAGATCCGCAGGTTCGTTCCAAGATTGGTAAATGCGCCGCACCTCGCGGAAGGCTTGTTTGGGCTTGCGATATTCGTTCAGTAAGCCTTTATTGTTAAAGCTGCGCGCCCGATCTCGAAAATGCTTGCCGTCGCTCTTCAGATCGCCCCGAATATCGGCGAATTGCCAAATATAGGTGCCGCCGATTTTAGGGTCGCTACGGAATATTGCTAGCGCTTCGGATACGATTTGCGCCTGATAGTCCTCGCTGAACAATCTTGGCTCCCAGCCGACGTCTCCGAAGATGCCCGCTCCTCCGAACTCGGTCATGAGCACTGGACGGTCACCCGCACCAAGCGCTTCCGCCCGCTCGTGGAACCTCTGAAGCATTTGCCGAAAGCCGCTTATATCGCCTTCGTACCAGCCATAATATTTGTTAATGCCAATTACATCAAAAAGCGGAAGCAGAATATCCTCCAGCGGGTGCATGGTAGCATAAGTAACAAGTCTGGACGTATCCATTTGCTTCACTAAGGAAACAAGCCGCTTGGTCATCTCATAGGCATCCTGTGTACGGGAGTCGATTTCATTATGAACCGACCAGAATACGACTGATGGATGATGGTAGTGCAGGCTAATCATCTCTGAAATCATAGTGAGCGCACGATCCTGGAACAAGGGCTCGCAGACCGTTTCATTTGGCAGAAAGGCTCCCCACATCGGGATTTCACTCCAGAAAAGGATGCCATGCTCGTCCAGCAGGTCAAGCCAATAAGGGCTTTGGGGGTAATGGGAGCCACGAACCGTATTGCAGCCAAGCTCACGGATGATATCGAGATCCTTTTGCATCAGCTTTGGCGGAAAAGCAAAGCCCCACTCCGGGTGCTCCTCATGGCGGTTCACGCCCTTCAAGTAGACCATAGATCCATTAATGAGAATCCGGTGGTCCTTCGTTTCGATTCGGCGGAAGCCGATTCGGTCGATTTTGTCGTCAAAATCGGTCCGAGCTTCTATTTTATACAATTCCGGCTTGCCAACATTCCACAAACGAACGTCGCTCCAATGCAGCTTCACGCTGCAGTCTACAGACCTGCCAGCCTCGATCTGTACTTGCTCGGAGTGAAATTCGCAACCACCCTCAGAAAGCTTCAATGCCGTAGTGACAGCTTGCTGTGAGAGGGAGCTAAGCCGTACCTGAATGTGGATGTCCGCATCTGCTCCTTCCAGCAGGTAATCGATTTTGAGCTGCTCAATATACAGATCAGGCAACTGCTGCAGCTCAACGGAACGGATGATGCCGCCATAGTGGAACCAGTCAACGTGCTCCGTCGGAATCGTAAGGCGATCCAGCGTGCTGTCTGTTCGTACAACAAGCTCATGCTCTCCCGCATTTAGTGAAGGAATGACAAAATCAAAAGGAGTGTAGCCGCCGTAGTGATAACCGAGATGACGTCCGTCCAAATAAACATCGCAATGCCCTAATACGGCATGAAAAATCAATCTGCTATGCTGCGTATTCTCAAGCTGAATTTTTTTTCTATACCAGCTAGCGCCCTCGTATTGGAACAAAGACAGCTCATTATTCCAGCAGGATGGGACGTATAGCGATTTTGAATCATGTGGAAATCGCTCAAACCATTTTTCCTGTAGTCCTTCATTCCTTGGATCTGTAACAAAGTCCCATGGCCCGTCCAATAATTCCGTGTTGCGTATATGATGCTCGCGAAAAGTCCTTAACAACTGTATTCCTCCTTTAGCGCTCCTAAAGTATTAGTCAGCTTGGCTATCGTTTGATAATATGGATAATAGCATGCAGCGTTTTAATTCGGAATGGAATAAACCTGCAAACGTATGTAAAAATCGCTCCTCCTTAAAGAGGGTATGAGAGGGGATACAGATATGGAGCCAATGACCTATCATACAAATAACCTAGTGCTGCATATTCATTTCGTCCTTGATAAAATAACGTATCCAGGCTGGGAGGATGTTCGCAATCTTGTGAATGTGCACAGCTTGTACTGGATTCATGCGGGAGAGGGGACCTTTCTAACCAACACGGAGCATAAGGTGCAGGCGGGGATGCTTGCTTATTTAAAGCCCGGTCTTGAGATGTCCATGCGTTCGGAGCCGCATGCTCCGCTCCGCATGACGATGGTTCTCTTCGATTGCGCGGAGCTCATCTATGATGTGATGTGGAGGGAGGTTAAACCAATAAACAAGCTTACGCTCCCCTTTTTAAGTCAATATCAGCAAAAGCAAGCGGAGGAGCTAGGTTTGTTGTTTCGTGAAACAAATGAGGAATGGGTCGCAGGAATTGCCGCTGGCGCCAGCATTGCCCAATCTAAATTGCAGGTTTTGCTGCATAGACTTCATCGGATTGAGCAGCCGGACTGGAATTTAGCTGAATCGGGGGCCTTCGCTGCTTTTGAACAAATTAAAAAGCATGTGGAGGGCAGCTATAGGGAAAATTTGCGAATTGAGCAGCTGGCTAAGGAATACAGCATTTCCGCTTCATACCTGCGAAAGCTTTTTCTCAAGTATACGGGCATGGGACCGAAAGAATATTTGAACCACCTGCGCAACCAGCAGGCGTGCGGTTATTTGCGATTTACAGATTTTTCGATTAAAGAGGTCGGCAGGCTTTGCGGCTATTTCGAGGAGTTTCACTTCAGCAAAATGTTTAAGCTGCTAAACGGCGTCTCTCCCAGTGCCTACCGAGCTATGCAAAGGAAGGGAGAGCAGCCTTTGGAACAGAAAGATTAACGGATTAACGTTTGTAATCGTATTGCTCTGACGAATGTAACGTGTTAATATGTTAACGATAACACATGTGAATCTGGAGACTAAAGATGAATATAAGGATGTCGGATGTGGCTAAGGCAGCGGGCGTTTCGCTTGCGACCGTGGGCAGAGTGTTGCATAACAACGGTTATGTGTCTGAGGATAAGCGCCGGGAAATCGAGCGGATTATTAAAGAGATGGGTTATATTCCGAATCGCATTGCTCAAGGCTTGAAAAGCAGTCGCAGCAACATTATTGGACATTTGACGCTGTTTAACACTAATATGCAGTTTAAGGAAATCAGCTCCGCAGTTAACGCAGCAGCGGCAAGCAGCGGTTATCATGTGCTTACGCTGACGAGCCATATAGGCCTCGGCGAGGAAGAGCAGCAAATTAACGACCTGATTGGTCATCGGGTGGATGGGGTCATTTTAACCTCCTATCATTCTATTTCGAAAGACCTAATCGGCCGTTTACTTGAGAATCACATTCCTGTTGTGATGATCGAGCGTACCTTTGACATGCCGATGGTAGACCGAATTGTCGTTAATGATCGTGCAAGTTCATTAGGCGCCGTTCAGCATATGCTGCAAAAAGGGCATCGGCGAATTGGCTTTATCGGCTCCAAGCTGACGCATCAGGTGGAAGAGGATCGTTATGCGGGTTATTTGGATGCGCTAAGCGAGGCGAGAATCACTCCTCATGAGGAGTGGGTGCAGGTGATGTCCGAATATTCGATAGAGGCAGGCCGAATGGCAATCGACCAGCTGTTAAGGGCTGGGCAGCCGCCTACAGCCATTTTTATGACCTCTGATATTTACGCCTGCGGCGTTTTGCAGGTGTTGTATGAACGCGGTCTTCGCGTACCTGATGATCTGTCGCTGGTCGGATACGACAATACGCTGTCGGCTTTGCTGTCACCGCCGATTACATCCGTTGGCCTGCCATTTAAGGAAATTGGCGATCACGCTTTGCAGCTGCTGTTGCAGCGAATGAATGACCAAGCGGCCATCTCCAGCACAATCGGGATAGACCCGTTTCTGATGGATCGCCATACGGTACGAGAATGGACGGGCGATTAAGGAAAGGCAGCCTGACAAGGGCACGTCGCCGTGCCCACTGCCTTTCCTTTACCCTAGTTTTATAACCAATGTGTTAACGTTAACCTATCATTGTAAGCGATGTGTTAACGTTAACACATTGTACGAACACTACCTAGTGCCTTGTTTTTTCATCGTTATTCATCTTCATGATCTTAAAACCAATCGAAGGAGCGGAAAAAAAATGACTCTATCGTCACCTGTCATTACCCAGATCTGCCTTGTTGTACATGATGCGGAGCAGGCCAGCGCCAATTGGTCTAAGGTGCTCGGCGTGCAGCAGGCGCCTGTAGAGATATTCCCGACGGAAGGCCTGCTTCACTATACGTATGAGAAAGCTGCTGAATACAGCGGCTGCAGGGTCGCCAAATATGAGCTGGGGCATTTCATACTAGAGCTCATGCAGCCGGCGGAAACGCCGAGTCCGTGGAGAACCTTTTTGGACGATCATGGACAAGGCGTATTCCATTTCTGCCTATTCGTAGATGACCGGAAGGCGATGTATGACACGCTGGAGGGCTTAGGAGCAAAGCAGCCATATCATGTTGGCTATTTCGGCCAAGGCTCTTACAGCTATGTGAATACGAAAGCGCAGCTTGGTTTAGAGCTCAGCATTAACAACCTCGCTGACACGAGCAAGCTAATGGAGCTTCTTGTTCAAGGGCTCGCAAAGCCTTTAGACGAAGTGAAATAAGCTGATTAATCGCATTAGATTAGGAAAGCACAAGCCATTTTAAACTTCAGAGGGGGATTGGAAAATGGATATTCATACGCTTAGAGCGTTAATGAAGGAACGGGATAGCTACAGTATATTGGAAACGCTCGATATCGTTACGGGAGAACGGACGGTTTTACGAGAATTTGACTTCGTCATCGAAGCTCCCAATTGGACGCAGGACGGAAGATTTCTAGTTTATAACGGCAACGGCTGCATGTATACCTACGAATGGGATACCCAAACGGTCAAGCAAATTGAAACTGGCTTTGCAATCGATTGCAACAATGATCATGTGCTTTCTCCCGACGGCACAAGGCTTGCGGTCAGCCATTTTACGGCAGGAGATGCAAGCTCCCGAATTTATGTGCTGCCACTCGAAGGAGGGACGCCGGAGCTGGTAACGCCGAATGCTCCAAGCTATTTGCACGGTTGGTCACCAGATGGCACGACGCTTGCTTATTGTGCGGAGAGGAATGGTCAATACGATATTTATACGATTGCTGTGAGCGGCGGCGAGGAAACGCAGTTGACCGATATTCCAGGAAGCTTGGATGATGGGCCTGAGTTTTCCCCATGTGGTCAATGGATTTGGTTTAATTCGACGCGAAGCGGCCTGATGCAAATTTGGCGCATGGACGCTAACGGAGAAAATCAGCAGCAAATGACTTTTGACGAAGCCAACAGCTGGTTTCCTCATGTGTCTCCCGATGGCAAATGGGTGTCATATGTGACCTATCGCAAGGAAGATGTTGCTCCTGGCGAGCACCCGCCGAACAAGCAAGTGGAGCTTCGCCTAATGCCTGCCGAGGGCGGAGCGCCGCGGACGATTGCCCAGCTCTTCGGCGGTCAAGGCACAATCAATGTCAATTCATGGGCGCCGGACAGCCGCAGGCTTGCCTTTGTTTCATATCGCTTGAAAGCCTAATGTCCGAATACCGGATTAGGGATTGACGATTCTCGCGAGTGGCGTGAGCTGTACCATAATATTTAGGAGGGGTTGGGTAACATGACAGCATTAAAACCTGTAAAAGTAGCTACTATTGGATGTGGAGCAATTAGCGACGCCTATCTAAGCACGATGATTAACCAATTTAGTATATTGGAGGTTGTTGGCTGCTACGACCGCAATCTAGACAAGACCGAGCGCACCGCTGAAAAATACAACATTCAAGCGCTCTCCATGGAACAAATTATTTCAGATGATTCCATTGAGCTCGTCGTTAATTTGACGGCTTCGACCGCACATTATAGTGTCGTCAAGCAGCTGCTGGAAGCTGGCAAGCATGTTTATACCGAAAAGGTGCTGGCGCTGGAGCTGGAGGAAGCGGCCGAGCTCGTGCGAATCGCGGATGAAAAAAATCTGTACCTGGGCGTCGCCCCGGATACATTCCTCGGAGCCAGCATTCAGACCGCCAGATATGTGGTCGAAAGCGGGATGATCGGAACGATAACATCCGCTCACTGCGCCTTGAGCAGGGATGTTTCCCTCTTCGCGGAGCTGTCCCCGAATGCGATTAAGCCAGGCGCAGGTATTGGTTTTGACGTGGGCATTTATTATATTACAGCTTTGCTTAGCATTTTGGGACCTGTTTCAGAGGTTTCTGGAACTACGAAGACGCTGAACAAGGAACGGCAGCATTATTATATGGAAAAGCTCGGTGAGTCTTACGAAATTCAGTGTGAAAATCTGATGGCTGGCACGCTGCAATTTGAGAGCGGGGCGGTCGGCAGCCTGCTGTTTGACTCCAATTCGATACTGATTGTCCCAGAGAAGCCTACGCTTGTGCTGTACGGCACGGATGGCATTATGTATATGTCAGATCCTAACCTTTTTGGAGGGGAAGTTAAGGTTGTATTAAAGGGGAATACGGAGCCGATGGTGATGCAGCAATCCCATAGCTTCACGGGGGAGAGCAGAGGACTTGGCGTCGCGGAGATGGCATGGTCCATGCGCAAGGGCAGAGCAAACCGTGCCAGCAAGGAGCTGGGCTATCATGCACTGGAGATTTTACACGGCATCGTAAAAAGCGGCGAGACGAAGCAGCACATCGCTCTGCAATCGACCTTTACGAATACGCCGGCTTTGCCGAGAGGTTATGTGACTAATTCTTATTTTAAATTTCAGGAAGAGTCGGGACTTGCTTATTAAAGCAGCCGGGCAGCAGGAAATAATAAAAGATTATAATGGAAAAGGGGCGCTCTTTGTTGAGTGCCTCTATTTATATGTGGAAAGGAGATGTAGACTGAAAAAATAAAGTTATAGACTAACGATGCGTCATTAAGCTAACGGGCAGTATAGTTTAATCATTTTCGCGATTAACTTCAATTAATGGGTTCATAAATATATCCGTATCTCGGCACAAATTTGAAGGAGGAACAAATAAGCCGTATAAGCCTTATGGCTTCTTCTTTTTAAATAACTTGTTGGGTCAAATGAAGTAAACGATACATTTTTATTGTAAAACGATAAATGAAGTGATAAAATAAAAAAGAGGTGAAATAAATGAACAAAGAGACGCTCTTTTTAAAAGTTGTTTTGGTTGTTATGGCGATTCCTGCATTAGTGATGTGTTTTTATGGACTCCCAGCGATGGCGTATAGTATGATGCCGGATTTCCCGGATATTAAAGTTTATCTTTCCGCGTTGGCTGCGTATGTGGCGTCTATTGCGTATTTATTTACGCTACTTCAGGCATTTAAGCTTCTCAGGTACATTGATACAAATACCGCTTTTTCGCAAACCTCTGTTTTAGCGCTTAAGAAAATAAAGCAAGCGGCGGTTGTCGTATCACTCATGTTTGCATGTAATCTCCCGCTTTTCTACTTTGTAGCTGACGGCGCAGATGCACCAGGCGTCATGGTCATCGGGCTAATTATAACCTGTGCGCCAATCGTAATCGCAGTATTTGCCGCAGTTCTTGAGAAGCTGCTCAAAAACGCGATCGAGCTCAAAGAAGAACAGGAGTTGACCGTATGATAGTGGTTAACATTGACGTCATGCTTGCAAAGCGGAAAATGAGCGTTACTGAGCTATCGGAGAAAGTCGGCATTACAATGGCGAACCTGTCGATACTTAAAAACGGAAAAGCAAAAGCCATTCGAATCTCAACACTCGAAGCGATCTGCAAAGCACTCGATTGCCAGCCTGGAGATATTCTCGAGTATCGGCAGGATTGAATGAAACAAAAAAATCGCCGTACGTCGCAGATGTAAGTAATGATGAAGAGTTCGAGAGCTATATCAATCCTAACGACTACATAGCCTTCGCCTTTGAGGCTACCGGCAATATGACACTATACCATAAGAATAACTCATCAATAATAATGCTTGCTCATGAGCATTGTTTAATGTCGGGTGACTATCCATTGATAGTGGTTGGGGTGAAAAGTTTATTGAGATAGCTATTCGGTTCGACGAAATTATCGACTCTAATGATTCAACTAACGGAGAACGATAGTTGAATAGCCAACCAAAACAAAGCTGCCGTTGAACGATCGGCAGCTTTGTTTACATTAACGAACAGTTTACGACAATAAGCCCTATTGACTCAACTATCGTCCTTCTTTAGTCCAATTAGTCGTTTTGAGTAGCAATGTCTATTCTTGCCTCCGTACATTGGTCGCGTAAACTGAAGAGTAAAACCCGCAGCTTCTAGATTTTTAATACTTGCACGGTTCTGAGGATGAACAGTTGAATATAGGTACAGACATTCTTTTTCCTTAGCACGTTTTTCTCTCAGCTCATGAAAAAATCTTTGTAGACCAAGCCCGCGAACGGATTCATGGACTACAGTTGAATCCAATACTGCAACAAAGGGCAATTCTTTTTCTGGCACTCCGAACTCAGTTCCTAGGTTAATCTCACTTACACCGGGAAATGCCAAAACGGAATAAGCAACTAATTTCCCGTTATTAAAAGCACCGTATATCTCACCCTTTCCATCAATAAGCTCGAGGAAATAATCTTCGTCATTCATTGCAAAAAGATCCTGAAAAGGCAACCGCGAAATTACCTCCAGCATAAGCGCTCGTATTTCCTGCAGTTCCAGATGATATAAACGTCGTAGCTCTAATTGGTAACCCTCTTTTGTACGCATTGTTAGAGTCCCCCTGACAGATTTTTGTTTTACTCGGTTGAAATTTCAATTTCTTCGTCTATCCGGTTTAATCGCTCAAAAAGGATTGCACCCTGTTAACTAATACGCTACAATTATAGGATAATTATTACAAATAAGGATGCAAGAAGGGTGTTCTGCTGCGATTTTATCATCATCATGCGTCAGCCTCATCTAGAGTTTCTCAGGAAATAATTGTGACAAGCACTCAATTATAATGAGAAAGGAAGGATCGTTTGACAAAAAAGATGCTGCCTGTAACGATACCAATAGTTGTGGGGTACAAAAGATATTCTCATTTTTTGGCTGTGATGAGTAATGATGAGAAGTCTCATGCCTGGATATTGAACCACTTTATACAACTGTATACGGATAAACCCTTTGATAAGGACATTCATTGGCTGAGCTTTTATTTAGGAGAGCCCCTCATGTGGAGGCACAACAATAACCCATGGATCTATACCCAAGAAATAGAATGGAGTCTAATTAATCAATGGACGGAATTAGATAAGTTTATTATAAGCTGCATCGACAAAAATCAATATGTTTATATAAATTGTGATTACTTTTATGTGCCTTATTCGAATTTTTATGGGAAGGTTAATAGAAGAAGCCAATTGCTCATTACGGGCTATGATTTGGAGAAAAATGAATTTACGTTGATGGATTTTTTCAACGCGCAGTACAGGGCTGTCACAATCTCTATTCCGGCGCTTGTTCATGCTGCGAAGCAAGCGATTTGTGGACAGGCGCTGAATCGCTCCAAAATCGTTCTCATTGAATTAAATCAAGTCGAGCATTATGAATTTAACGTATCGCTTGCGAGTAAGCTGCTGAAGGACTATTTGTACGCTGAAAATTCATATGAGCGAATGCCGTTATTTACGAAGCCTAGGGAGCAGGCTGCATTCGGCATGGCTATTTATGCGGATTTGCAGCAGTTTCTTGATCGAATCCAGCAACAGAGCACCGTACACTCGAGCCTACCTTTTCATATTTTGTATGAGCACAAGAAATGTATGCGCTTACTTTATGACTGTTTGATTATGACGGGAAGCATAGAGCCTTCAGCTGCTTTAGCGGATGAATTTTCACTATTAATCGAGAAGACGCTTGTATTGCGCAATCTATATTTCAAATTAGAAATTAGCGAGGATCTGCTCCTCATTGGCAAAATGAAGCAAAGTGTGGAAACGATTAAAGCTTTGGAAATTTCAGCGCTTGAGAAGCTGATTGGGCTTATTGATGGAAAGGGCAGCAATGATTTGCAGCAGGAGGCGCTGGATGAAGCACCATCGGTGCATAGCTAAGGATCTAGACCGGCCCAATAGATTCGGAATAAACCTGCATTTTGTTGGTGTGAGTAACGATAGGCTGACGATGGACATCATGCCATCGCCAGTCTTTTGCTTTCTATAAGAATAGAGTGGCTGTCCTGCTGCCGCAGAATGCCCGCTTATTGCGCCTTATTTTCAACCTTGTTCATAAATAAGGGTCCGCCCATCCTCGGAAATGCGCACTTCCGCCTTTTCGGCTGACTCCTTGTCCAGTGCTGCTGCCGGCACTGCTTCAACCTGTTTTTTCACTTTATGAATGACATCATAGCTGTAGTAGCTGATATTTGTTTCTTCTATGTCGTCATTCGTCGTGTTTTTTTGAGCATAGGTATAGGCTTTGATGAGAGCGACGTTGGAATCGAGCCACTGAACGACTTCTATCGCTGTATGATCGCCAGCCGCGGCTTTCAACGAAGCAATAGGCAGTCCATCACGGTCATAAAAATAAATTTGTTCAGGAGCCAGTTTTAAGTAATCAATGTCGATGCCTGTGATGCGATGCTGCTGCTCTGGAGCAGTGTCCATCCAAGCCACGGTGCCTGCGGGATTCCACTTCATTAATTCGGATGGGACATAGCGTTTTTCCGGCAGTTTAACGCTTGTTAGCGGTTGTCCGTCAGCTGTGAAAAAAGTAACCTCCCCGCTTTCATCGTTGTGGACGAAACGCTCAAAGTCAGGTGACAGGAACAAGGAAGGCGCCCCGGTCGTCGAATGAGGGATAACGCGGAACGTATTTTCCGGCAGCCGATCCTGCTTGTCCTCGCCCTGCAGGTCGAAAAACCACACATTTCCCAGATAGCTCTGCATAAACAGCTGCTGCTTCTCTTCGTTCCATTGATATTGATAGATATAATCGTAGTCGTCAGTCAACGGCCAAAAATCCTCTCGAATCCGTGTCATTTCGCCTGTTTTTGCATTTAAAACGGACAGGTGGTAGCGGCCTCCGTCATCAATCATTTCCGGCTCAAGAAAAACGAGCTGCTCCTCGCTGAGTTTTAACAGCTGCCGCTCCTTCCCCGAATGAAAAGAATTGTACCAGCGATTGTTGGAGTCGGTAATCGTCTCGCTCCATTCCACCTTCACCTCATCCTGTCCCAGGCGATGCGAAAGAAGCGCATTTGTAACGATATCGTCGCCGCGGTACAGATTGACCATGTGATATACGGCTCCTTGAAGCTCAACAGGAGAGCTGCTGCCCATTGAATAATGGCCGAAAGAATCGGATAATGCTGCGTTTAGGCTGCCGTCGGCGTTGCGGCTCGATGTGAAGCTAAGGCTGGTTAGCTTCACATCGGAAGCGGAAGCTTCAGCCGCAGGCTGAGCAGTTGAAATGGGCTTCTCGGTTGCTGCTGCTGTCCCTGTTTGGCTATCGTTAGAACATCCTGCTATTAAGAGGGCGAATAAAATACAGCCTTGAACGGTTATATGTTTTGCTTTCATGTTTGCACTCCTCTTAGTGAAATAAACGATTAATTATTTTCCTGCATTTTCATTTCAGACGAATATACGCAGAAATTGTTGCATGCTGGGTCACGTTTAGCACACCATAGCCTCCTTCAAAAAAAGATTGCGATCAGGCCCTTCAAATTATATGATGAGGGAAGGTTAATTCATATGCTCTTTAATTAATGATTTTATTAATTCATTCGCGGATACGATTAAATTAACGCAAAGGGGCGTTTATTGTGAGCAAAAAACAGCTGGGAGATATTCATTTTCGCGATCCGTATATACTAGTGGATCAAGGCCGCAAAAAATATTATTTGTACGGCTCCATCGGGCAAAATGTATGGAGCGGAAAAGCGATTGGCTTTGACGTTTATGAGAGCGAGGATCTCGCTGAGTGGAACGGCCCTATTACCTGCTTCCGTCCTGAGCCGGACTTCTGGTCGGATCATCATTACTGGGCACCGGAGGTGTACGAGTGGGAAGGCCGCTTCTATATGTTCGCCAGCTTCAAAGCGGACGGCATTCCGAGGGTGACGGGCGTTCTGGCGGCAGACGAGCCGCAAGGGCCGTTCGAGCTGTGGAGCAGGTCGCTGACTCCGCCGGATTGGGAATGCCTGGATGGCACGCTGTTCGTCGACAACGATGGCGAGCCATGGATGGTGTTCTGTAAGGAGTGGGTGCAGGTGCAGGACGGCGAAATGTATGCGGTTCGGATTACGCGTGATTTTAAGGAAGCGGTCGGGGAGCCGACTTTATTGTTCAAAGCCTCGGATGCTGTATGGTCGGTTGGCGGCGGCGATAATCAGCAAAACTATGTCACAGACGGCCCTTTCCTGCATCGGATGGCAAATGGCGAGCTGGTCATGATGTGGTCGACGTCTGGTCAGGAAGGTTATACGATGGGCATTGCCCGCTCAGCTTCCGGGCAGATCGTGGGGCCTTGGATTCAGGATGCCGAGCCATTGTTCGCCAAGGACGGAGGACATGGCATGCTGTTCAGAACGTTCGAAGGCCAGCTTTGCCTGACGATTCATGCGCCTAATAAGCATCCGCAGGAGCGGCCGATAATTTTCCGCTTGGAAGAAGCGGATGGCCAATTTATTTTGCTTGATCAAATGGAATAAGCGGTATTACCACAGTCAAGACCTAAGCCGGGCAGGGAATCTTCTCTTTTACCCGCCAGCTTAGGTCTTTTTTCAATGGCTCATGGCACGGTGGGTAAGAACAGGGCTGAAGGTTGTACAATCGTAGAAGAAATACTAGAATAAGAAGGGGTTTAAAGCTGGCTCTGATTAGGTCAGTTTTAGGCTGCTATTTTACAGCTTGCGAATGCGTCATGAGATGGAAGGAGCTTTATAAAACAGTCATGCTGAACACAAAAAATATATCAAGCGGGCTCGCGACAGCGATTATGGCCTGTACAGGCGGCGCGGTGCTGATTATACAAGCAGCGGATGCGCTTGGGCTGAGCCGGGCGGAGGCCTTATCCTGGCTGTTCGCGGTTTATGTGATTGGCGGGGCGCTGAATTTGTGGCTCATTCTCCGCTACAAAATACCGTTTGCTGGCGCCCATTCGCTTACGGCTGTCGCTTTTCTCAGCGCATCGGCGCTGCATTATCCGATAAAGGAGCTGGCAGGCAGCTTTATTATGGCGGGTGCGCTTATTGCCGTGCTTGGCGCGACCGGCTTATTCGGCAAGCTTCTGGGACTTATACCAAAGCCGATGCTGGACGCGATGCTGGCGGGAATTGTGCTGCATTACGTCGTGGCGATTATTCCGGCTATTAAAGAGCTACCAATTATCGGAATCCTATCTTTTCTGGGCTTCCTTATCGTTCCTAAGCTGAATAAAGCGATTCCTCCTTTGCTCGGCATGCTGGCATTTGGCGTCATCGCACTGCTCATTTGGCATGACTTTCCTGCGGCTGAGGCAGCTGAATTTAGTATGCCGCACTGGATTAGTCCGTCTTTTACGACGGGCAGCTTCATCTCGATCTCGATTCCAATTGCAATATTGATTTTGAGCAATGATATCGCAGTATCGCTGGCTGCCTTAAAGAAAAACGGCTATAATCCGCCTGTTAACAAGACGGTTGTCTTCTCGGGTCTCGGTACGCTGCTCGTTGGCTTCTTCGGCGGACATGCCGTCAACGTCGGGGGCATGATGACTGCCTTATGCAGCAGCGACGAAGCTGGGGAAAGAAAAAGCCGTATTTGGGCGGGAATCGTATGCAGCGTGCTTGTCATTGTTTTCGGCCTGTTTGCCGGAGCGATGCTTGTGCTGATTAATAGGCTGCCTTCAGCGTTTATTGTGCTGCTGTCAGGCTTTTCGCTGGCTGGGGTGCTGATTGGCAATCTGCAAGCTGTATTTTCCGAAACGACGTACCGGTTTTCGACCTTGTTTGCTTTCATTATTGCCATTGCCAATGTATCTTTTTTCGGCATTTCATCCCCGGTCTGGTCTTTGCTGATTGGCTGTCTTATCGCCAAAGTGCTCAAGGAAGGCAAGCCGAAACCAGTGGAAGCGTCGAGCGTTTAGAAGGAATGACCGTGCCGAGCGTGGCTGCAACTGGATATGGCTGCAAACGGATGGGCAGAGAGAGCAGCAGATGCTCCCTGCCCATCCGTTTTTTTCTGCTGCTGTGCTGCTCGTCATAGGTTTCCACCGCAACATTGTGGTATATATAAGATTAATAGTACTTTAATCATTTGGCAGAGAGGGATGGTTATACATGGATATCCTACAAACGATTGCTGGATCACTGGAAGCGGTGCGCCGCAATAAGCCGCTCGTTCATCATATTACGAACTACGTGACGGTCAATGACTGCGCCAATATTGCGCTCGCTGTAGGCGCTTCGCCGATTATGGCGGATGAGCTGGAGGAGATGAACGATATTGTCTCCATCGCTTCGGCACTGGTTATTAACATTGGCACACTGAATCGCCGCACAATCGAGTCGATGGTCGCCGCCGGGAAGCGGGCCAATGAGCGGGGCATTCCCGTCGTGCTTGATCCGGTGGGAGCGGGAGCCTCGGCCTTGCGAAATGGTGCGGTGGAGCGGCTGCTGAGCGAGGTGGAAATCAGCGTGCTGCGCGGCAATTTATCGGAAATCCGCTTTGCAGCAGGACTGGAATCGCTGACGAAGGGCGTCGATGCTTCAGAAGCCGACCTCGCAAGAAACGAAGAGACCGCGCAGGAGGTGGCAGAGCAAGCAGCGACCAAGCTCGGCTGCATCGTGGCACTCACGGGAGCGACCGATGTCATTAGCGATGGCGAGCGGACGCTGCTTATCCGCAACGGCGTACCGCAGCTGTCCGGTGTAACGGGCACCGGCTGTATGTGCTCTACGCTGATTGGCGCTTTCTGCGGCGCGAAGCAGGAGGGGGATTTGCTGCTCGCGGCGGCGGCAGGCGTAGCTGCAATGGGCATTGCCGGCGAGCTTGCCGCAGAAGCAGCAGAGGGAAAGGGCAGCGGCTCGTTCCATATCGCGATTATTGATGCGGTTAGCCGAATGGATGGTGAGCTGCTTGCTGGCCGAGCCGTAATAGAAGCTGCTGCTCCATAAAAGCAGTACGTTAACCGGCTCCAATCAAGTTAAACGGGTGATGGATGCAGTCAAGGCGTCGAAGGATGCTAGACGGTCCATCTTTTTTTTGTGAAAAGGGGCTGTTTTTTCATCTTGAAAAAATACGCTGTTGTTAATGGGTAATCGTTGCATTCTCTAAGAGTAGGGATTGTGGAGAAATGAAGAGCAGAAATTTTCAATGTAGATGGATTTACATAATATGGGGTTTATGCTATGTTTGCTATGAAAGCGCATCCAAGAGTTGATATATTGAACTTGTATTTACCATTCTTAACATGGGAGGAAAGACAAGGATGAAAAATTTACTCAAGAAGGCAAGCGCAATGATGCTGGCATTTGCTCTACTGCTTGGATTAATGACAGCACCGCCCGTTCATGCAGACAACGCACTTTTCACAATTGAAAGCGAAAACGCTCAGCTCACCTCCGATCTTCAAGTGACGACCCAAATTTACGGACAGCAGAAGCCCGGATACTCCGGAAGTGGATTTGTCTGGATGCAGAATTCCGGTACCATTACCTTTACGGTAACTGTCCCTGAAACCGGAATGTATACGATCTCCACCCGCTATATGCAGGAGCTTAGTCCTGACGGCAGGCAGCAATCTTTAACCGTTAATGGCGTTACGAAGGGCTCGTATATGCTGCCCTATACGACCAATTGGTCGGATTTCGATTTTGGCTATCATAAGCTGAACCAAGGCAGCAACACCATTCAGTTGAAGGCTGGTTGGGGCTTCGCTTATTTTGATACCTTCACTGTGGATTATGCTGCTCTTGATCCTTTAAATGTGCAGCCTGTCCTCGCCGACTCTGAGGCCACACCGGAAACGCAGCTTCTGATGAATTATTTAACGGAGGTTTACGGCAATCATATGCTTTCCGGCCAGCAGGAGATATACGGAGGCGGAAATGACGGCAATTCCGAGCTGGAGTTTGATTGGATTCACAATTTAACCGGAAAGTATCCGGCCATTCGCGGGTTCGACTTTTTGAACTATAATCCGCTTTACGGCTGGGAGGATGGCACAACCGCCCGGATGATCGATTGGGTGAACAACCGGGGCGGGATCGCAACAAGCAGCTGGCATATTACTGTACCCCGAAATTTCACGGCCTATCAGCTCGGAGAGTTTGTGGATTGGAAGGAAGCCACCTACAAACCGACGGAAACCAATTTCAATACAGCGAGTGCCGTCATTCCCGGCACGAAAGAATATCAATACGTGATGATGGCCATTGAGGATTTGGCAGAGCAACTGGAGATTCTGCAAAATAACGATGTGCCGGTGATCTTCCGACCCTACCATGAGGCGGAGGGCAACGGTGGATTGAATGGGGAGGGTGCATGGTTCTGGTGGGCCTCGGCAGGCGCAGAGGTGTATAAGCAGCTATGGGATATGATCTATACCGAGCTTACAGAGACATACGACCTGCACAACTTGATCTGGACCTATAACAGTTATGTGTATAGCACTTCTCCCGCATGGTATCCCGGCGGCGATCAGGTGGATATTATCGGATACGATAAATACAATACCATTTACAACCGCTATGACGGCTTGTCCGGTGTCCCCAATGAGGATGCGATTACCTCCATTTTTTATCAGCTTGTTGATTTGACGGGCGGCACGAAAATGGTGGCCATGACGGAGAACGACACCATCCCAAGCGTAATAAATCTGACAGAGGAGAAAGCAGGATGGCTCTACTTCTTGCCTTGGTATGGGGAACATCTCATGAGCTCTGCTTTCAATTACCCAGCGACCTTAACAACACTGTACCAAAGCGACTATGTCATTACGCTCGATGAGCTGCCCGATTTAAAGGTTGAAAATCCAACTCCAAACGCGTCCATCACACCAGCAACCGTCGAATTTGACAAGTATGCACCCAATCAAACCGACCCAGCCATAACCGTGAATTCAAAGGGCAATACATTAATCGCTCTCCGGGTAGGCGCTAATGCTTTGTCAGCGACTCAGGATTATACGTTGAGCGGAAATACACTGCTGCTGAAAAAAGCATTTCTGTCGACACTGCCGATTGGCGAGCATTCGATTGTTTTTGATTTTAATCAAGGACAAGATCCCGTATTAAAAGTCAAAATTGTGGATACAACACCGAGCGCATCCATTACACCGGTAAGTGCGGCATTTGATAAAGCGGCAACGCTAGCGCAGAATATTATCGTAGCCGTTACCTTAAACGGACACCAGCTTGTAAGTATCTCAAATGGAAATGCTACACTTCTATCGGGCCAGGATTATACGGGATCAAGCGCTGGTGTCGTTCTGAGCAAAGCTTATCTTTCCACGCTGCCGCTGGGCCAGAATGTCATAACCTTTCATTTCAGCGGAGGAAATAAAGCTGTATTAACGCTTAATATTGTGGACAGCGGTGTTCCCACACCTACGGGAGACCTGACGGTCCAAGCCTTTAACGGCAATACGAGTGCCTCCACCAACGGAATTTCACCCAAATTCAAAGTAGTTAACACCGGTGATGCAGCCATTCAGCTCAGTGACGTGTCGCTCCGGTATTATTACACGATTGACGGGGAGAGAGATCAGAGTTTCTGGATCGACTGGGCCAGTATCGGAAATGCGAATGTAACCGGCAAATTCGTCAAACTGGCGACTTCGGTTGAGGGTGCCGATTATGTTTTGGAAATGGGCTTCACGACTTCGGCTGGAACGCTGAATCCCGGCCAGAGCGCAGAAATTCAAGCACGCTTCTCCAAAGCCGACTGGTCCAATTACAACCAAGTGGGCGATTACTCATTCAAGGCATCCAGCAATCAGTTCGTAAACAATGAACAGGTTACCGGCTATATGAATGGTCAGCTTGTATGGGGGATTGAGCCGTAAGTAGGTGACAAGAGGGTTGGATCGGGGGTATCCCTGATCCAACCCTTTTTGTTGTGTTAGGGAAGGTACTGCGCGCTACCACCAATCAATTTCTACACACGAATCGGTCAGGGGTCATTGTTTGGTTTTAGTCCGCCGTTTCACCTTGTGAAAAATGGGCTTTTCTTTATTTTGAACAGCTAATGTTTAATTTATCTGCTTATGGAAAGGGCTTTCATCGGTTATGGTTACATTGTAAATCGAATCGTGTGAGGAGAGATGGAACGATGCCAGTAACAAGAGGAAAAAAAGCAGCTTTCCGTAAATGGACAGCCGTTGCTTTAACCGCTTCTATGCTCATCACCATGATGCCGCTTGCTGCGTATGCCGGCGACACATGGCCATTCAAGGGGGAAAGCGCACACGGCAGCAATCAGCCAAGCGTCCACGGCTACACGAGTGGCCAAATTGCGAATTGGAGCCCGGCAACAGACCCGGATGCGGAGAAGCTGCGGTCGAAGGTGCCGCTGCAAAACCGGATTTTGCCGTTTGCCAGCACACAGGCAAAGCCCACGCTGAATGCCAATGTAAAGATGATGAACGTTGCAGGCGATTATGGCAATGCTTTTATCGAAAATGCGCCCTATACTAACAAGTTTGCCCAGTATCATTTCAACTTCTGGCAATACATCGATTATTATTCTTATTGGCACGGAACTGCAAGCGCTTACACGCCGCCCGAATATTATGATGATTTGGCCCAATCGAACTGGCAGCAAAAATGGTTTGAATTCGGCATGCTGAACATTCCTAATCCAACGTATACCGATGCCGCGCACAAAAACGGCGTCCTCTCCCTCGCTGGCGTTTTTTTCTCCAACAATGACCGCGGCCAGCAAACCTACAAGCAAATGCTTGTCAAAGACAGCAGCGGAAATTTCCCAGTCGCCCAAAAAATGATTGAAATGGCCGATTATTTTGGCTATGACGGCTATTTTATGAATCAGGAGGAATTGTCGCCCAACGTTGCGACAGCGGACATTCCAGCGTATATCGCATTTCTGAAGGTGCTGCAAAGCGGCGGCCTTTATGTGCAATGGTATGACTCGCTTAATACCGCGACAGGGGCAAATACGTTTGCCCGAACGTTCAATAATAACAATATTTCGATGCTGCATGACAAGGTGAATCACCAAACGGTCACCAATTCCTTTTTCTTTGACTACGGCGTTGGCAATACGCAAATTAATAGCGCGAATACTTATCTAGCGAGCTACAATGCCGCAAATGGTACAGCCTATACGATTTTTGATATCGGGTTTGCCGGTTTGGAGGCAGGGAGAGACCGTTTTGCGTCGGTACAAGGGACGGCACTTTCGAGCAAGCTGAGCAGCGGGCTGCCCCGTCTAAGTCTTGCTACGCTCGGGGCAGATTTTGTCCATGCGGGTCTGGATGAAGATATGGGGCAAAGCTGGCCGGTAAGCCGCAGGTCGGAAAACAACTACCAATGGATGACCAATGTGCGTGATCAGCTCTGGTGGTCAGGACCGAATCTGAATCCGAAAAATACGACGGTCTCCGCTGCGAACACGGCAGCCGACGTCTATGCCGACAACCGCTATTGGCCGGGAATCGCCTCGGTCATTGCGGAGCGCTCCGTTATTGGCAGCACGAACTTTTACACGAATTTCAATACGGGCCATGGCCTTTCCTATTACAAGGACGGTGCGGTCTCGAGCAACAGCGAGTGGTCCAATATGAGCCTGCAGGATATACCCGTCACTTGGCAGTGGTGGCAGGATACGACGGGCAATCGTCTGACGGTGGACTATGACTACGGCACAAAATATGATATTTCGGCTACGCAGCGTTATCAATATGCCCAGCTTGGCGGCTATAATGGCGGCAGCTCGCTTGTGCTGAACGGCAATCTAAACGCCGAAAATTTCCTGCGCTTGTTCAAAACCGATTTGAGCGTAAACGCAAGCTCCAAGCTGTCCATCACGTATAACAAGCCTTCGGCTAATGATGCATCGGCTGCTTATATCGGCCTTATTTTTAAAGATAATCCGAGTCAGGTCGTCAAGGTGCCCATTCCGAATGCCGGCAATAAGACGAATGGCTGGGTTACGCAGCAGCTTGAGCTGGGCGCCTATGCGGGCAAATCGCTTGCCGCTTTTGGACTTGTCGTTGCTCCAGGGTCAAGCGCGATTGCGGGTTACCAGCTCAATGTGGGGCAAATTCGCATTTTCGACGGCTCGGCGATTAAGCCAGCAGCGCCTTCTGGCCTTGCTATTTCGGAAGCCTTTGTGGATACGGGCGAAATGAACATCAAGTGGAATATGGATACCGACTACTCGAAGGTAAAGCAATACGATATTTATATCAATGACGTCTATGTAGGCGGCAAATATGATGAAGTGTTTTATATCAAGGCTCTTCCGTCTACAGCAGGCACGCTGAAGGTCGTTCCAATTGGTGCGGACGGATTGGAGGGCTTTGCAGCTACGCTGCCTTTTAATCTGAGTGAGTCGGTATCTAGCATTAACGTAGACTCTCAGCAGAACGGGCAGCTGTCAGTAAGCTGGGTGAATCCGCCGAGTGCAGTGGGGAATACGACGGTAAGCGTGCGTTCGCTGAACTGGATTACGACGGCGCAGCCTATCCTCGAACAGCAGACGGCGGCGGCAGGCGCAACTAGCGTGACCTTCAGCAATATGCCAATTAACGGCGATGATTTTCTCGTAACGGTTACGACGGCGGGAGGAAGCTCCGTGAGCAAAAGCGGCCATTTTATTGACAAAATAGCGGAGCCTTATGGCGAGCAATGGTCATGGAGCGGCAATACGCTGAATCTGCCGATGCCAAATACGAGGGACTGGCGCTATATGTACGTCTATGAAAATGGCGTAGCCAAATCGTTCCCGGTCACGTATATTTCCGGCAGCGCGGGCAGCTTTGCGAAAATCATTCGCGGCAGAACGACGAAGGCAAGCCTGAGCTTCACGTCGACCGCTGCCACCGTCTATATTGTGATGGAGGATTACGCTGGAAATCAATCGCAGCCGCTTTATGTTCGCAGCTAAAAATAGATTCATTTGTCAATCTTTTCATCTTATACTAGTGAAAGCGGGAGGACAGGGCGACACCCTGTCTTCCTTTTCCTGTTAATGTCGATGAAGAAGTAAGCGGCAAGGGGGAGGGGATGAAGAAGCTGTATATAGATGCGATTAAAAATAATTTATTTGTCAAAATCATGCTTGTTTTTGCTGTCATTATTGTGTGCGCTACGGCGATTCTCGCTTATTTCACAGTCGATTATATGTCCCAGTCTGTTGCTGACAATGAGCTGGAGAAGCAGAAAATGTCTATGGAGCGCGTCCATCAGCAGCTTGCTGGCAAGGCTCACGTCGTCCAGCAGCAGGTGCAGGACATTTACCGCGACCCGTCCTTTTCCTATTCCTTATCCTATTTGCTGAAGCATTCTTTTTCCGAATATATGAATTTCAAAATGGACAGCTATTACAATAACTTAGGCAGCGGTGTCGATGATTTGGATTTTTTCAAAAAAATGCTTGAAAATGATGCAGATATTGCGAATATGCTGCTGTTCAGCTCCGAGAAGCAGTTTCTTTATATGTTCGGGCAAAGCAATTTGACGAAGCTGTATCAGACGCAGGCGTCAAAATCCTATGTTCCGGATGCGATGGCGCTGGAAAGCAGCATCGTAGCTACGCCAAACCCATGGGTTCGCAGGACGATTGACCAATGGGAAAACAAGCTTTTTTCCGTCAGAGTACATATCAATGAGGTAGGCACGCTGAGCAATGTCGGACAGCTGCTCGTCTTTTTTCAATCGGATGCACTAAAAACGGCGCTGGTGAGTGAGGGTCATGACAGGCAGGGCTATATTTTGATTTTGTCAGGAGATGGACAGGTCATTTTTGACTCCTCGGACCGTTATTACGGCAAGCTCTATCCCTATGTGGACAAAATAAAATCGGTGGACAGCCTTGCCTTTTTGGAGGAGGAATCCTATATTTCGATGCTCCCGTCCAGCAGCCTCGGCTACACCGTATTTGGCATTATGCCGAAGCGGGAGGTGGAAGCGATCTACGAGCCCATGAAAAATGTGGTCATCGCAGCGAGCTTTGCTTTTATTTTAATTACGATTTCCATTCCGTCCTTTGTCGTCTTTAATTTTTCACGCCGGACGAACCGGATTATCCGCTCGATGCGGCGGGTAGAGACTGGCGATTTGACCATTCGAATTGTTGACGAGAAGGAGGATGAGATCGGGCAGCTCTCGCAAGGCTTCAACAAAATGCTCGATGAGCTTTCGCGCCATATCGACCGGGTGTATGTGGCTGAGCTGAAGCAAAAGCATACGGAGTTTGCAGCGCTGCAGGCGAGGATTAATCCGCATTTTCTCTACAATACGCTTGAGGTCATTCGGATGAGGGCCCTTTCCCATGGCGCCGCCGATGTCAGCGAGATGATCTATAGCTTGGCGGTGCTGTTCAAGAGCTTTGTCCAGCAGCAGACCGTCGTGACGATGGAGGAGGAGCTGGAAAATTGCCGTCTTTATTTGGAGCTGTTTCGCATTCGCTACAAGGATCGTTTTGCCTACGTCATTGGTTGTGATCCTGAGCTGAAGGAGCGCATGATGATCAAAATGTCGCTGCAGCCGATTGTGGAAAATTATATTGTCCATGGCCTGCGCTCGGAGGAGGAGGACAACCTCATTAAAGTGAGCGCCACGTTGGAAAACGAAAGGGTGACGATTGTAGCGGAGGATAACGGAGCAGGCATTAGCAAGGAACGGCTGGAGCAGATTAAACGCTCTCTTGGCAGATATGCGGTTCAGGAGCCGGATGATTCGCTGGGACTGCGGAGTGTGAAAGAAAGGCTTGAACTGATTTATGGCAAAGACGGAAGGTTCGACATCGAGAGCATCCAAGGAAAAGGGACGAGGGTTACCTTCAGCTTCCCGGCTTTAAGGAAAGGAGAGATGGAAAATGTACCGCGTATTTCTGGTAGATGATGAGCCGTTTATATTAGAGGGCCTATATGATGTAGTAGACTGGGCGGCCCACGGTCTGGAGCTGACGGGAAAAGCGGGAAATGGCCGCAAGGCACTCGAATTGCTGCAGCAGGTTCCTGCTGATTTGCTCATTACCGATATTTCCATGCCTATTATGAATGGGCTGGAGCTGATTCGGGCTGCGCGAGCGATCAGGCCGGAGCTGAAGGTCATTATTTTGAGCGGGTTCAATGATTTTGAATATTTGAAAGAAGGCATGCAACTGGGCATTGAAAACTATTTGCTTAAGCCGCTTAATTTCGCTGAGCTGACCTCGACGCTTGCCCATACGGTCAAGAAGCTGGATGAAACGAGAAGGAGCAGCGTGCTCGAAGCTGAGAAAGTAGATATTTTGAAAGACACGATTCTTTATCGCTGGCTGACCGCTGCGATCGATGCCGTTCAATTGCAGGAGCGGGCAGCGATGCTGGATATTTCCTTCAGCGGCCGTTATATTTCCACGATGCTGCTTAGAGGAGGCAGCGAGCGGGAGGATGGGCTCCTGCAAGAGCTGCGGCAAACGGCAAATGCCAGCGGGGACAGGCTGTTTCTGCAAAATGTGGAGGGTGATGCCGTGCTTGTGTTTATGGCGGAGGAGGAAGCGGATTGCGCGGCCAAAGCTATGCAATTTGCCTTGCAGCTAAGGCAGAGGGAGGAGGCGCGTCCTTATCGGATTTCGATCGGCTCCCCGCAGGCTAGAGGAGCGCAGGAGGCGCTCAGCTATGAGCATGCGCTGCGGGCTCAGGAGTATTTTTTGCTGCTGCATAAGGAAGAAATTGCTTTGTATGAGGATTATGCGGCAAGAAGGGATGAGCTGCTCCCTGATGCAGCATTAAACTGGGCCAGCTACAGGAAGAAGGTTTCCGCCGCGGATACGGAGGCGCTTGTTGCTGAGCTGACAGACGATTTCCAGGCAATTCAAGCGTCTAGCGCAGCGACGCCTAGCAGGCTTCGCATGTTGGTGATGCAAACGCTGCTCTGGCTGCAACAGGAGATGGGAGGAGCCAATACGGTTAATGCCATTATTGCGGAGCATATGAATCCTTCCTTTAACAAGGCGGCGAAAGCGTCTGAATGGGAGGAGCTGCTTGCCATTATGACCAGTACGATCCGTGGCATGTCCACGATGCTTATTAAAGAGGAGACCAATCCCACGGTTAAGCTGGTGCTGAATGACGTGGAGAAATTTTTTGCCACCGATCTGTCCCTCAAGCAGCTGGCGCATAAATACCATATTCATCCGGTTTATTTAGGCAAGCTGTTCCAGAAGGAAACGGGGGAAAGCTTTACGGAATACGTCAACAAACACCGGATCGAGCAGTCCAAGCTGCTGCTCCGTACAACCGCACTGAAGGTCCATGAAATTTCCCGAAACGTCGGCTATTGGGACAGCGGCTATTTTCATAAACAGTTTAAAAAATATGTTGGCGTAACGCCAGCCGATTATAAAAGCATGTTATTTGCAGCAAGCAGCGAACCCGATGACTTAAATACATAAAGAAAGGCCTTGTATATGTTTATTTTGAACAGCGTTTGTTTAGTTTCTTCTCTATTTGAAAGTGCTTACATCCGGTAATCTACAAGTAAGCGTTAAGCGATAGTCAAGGGGATGCAAACAAAGGGAGGTAACGATTGATGAGACAAAACAAAAGCTGGATGATGCTGCTCGCGGTGCTGCTTTCATTCTCGCTGCTGCTAGGGGCATGCAGCTCAAACGGCGGGGCAAAAGAAACGAGTGCAACGGCAGAGAGCGGCAGCAGCGGTGGCAATACGGCTAAAGATGAAACGGTGGAGCTGAGCTGGTACACAATCGGAACCCCGCAAAAGGATGTAAACCGTGTCATGGAGGAAGTCAGCAAATATACGGCCGAGAAAATTGGCGTAACGATCAAAATGACCCAGATTGATTGGGGCGACTATACGCAAAAAATGCAAATCGCTACCTCATCAGGAACGCCTATGGACATCATGTTTACTTCTTCATGGGCATTCGATTATGTGCAAAATGCCCGTAAAGGAGCCTTTTATGAAATCGACGATTTGCTGAAGGAGCAGGGTAAAGGAATTGTGGAGACGCTTGATCCGGCCTTTCTTGAAGGCTCCAAGGTAGATGGCCACAACTACGGCATTCCAGCGAAAAAAGAGCTCCCGGCGCTTGAGGTATGGCGCTTTAACAAAACCCTGCTGGATAAATACAATTTGAGCATGGATGGCATCTATACGCTGGAAAGCATAGAGCCGCTGCTGAAAACGATTAAAGACAGCGAGCCGGATATTACGCCATTTGCCATTACGAAGGATTATATGCCCGTGCTGCCGTACGATTATTTGATCTCCAACCTGCCAATGGTCGTAAGCTTGGATAAAGGCGACTACAAAGTCGTAAACGTGCTGGAGACGCCGGAGCTTAAGGCAGCGCTTGATACGATGCACAGCTACTACAAGAAGGGCTACGTTTCGCCAGAGGCGGCAACGACCAATGGGCTGGACGATACGCAAAAATCCGGCAAATGGTTCCTTGACCGCGCAGCGACAACGCCTTTCGCCGATAATCTGTGGAGTGCAAGCTATGGTTATCCGGTCGTATCAACGCCCGCGAGCGAATCAATGATTTTCAACTGGTCCGTCATGGGCTCGATGCAGGCGATTTCGGCTAATTCGGAGCATCCAGAGAAAGCAATGGAGTTTCTGAACCTGCTGAACACCGATCCGGTATTGCGCAATATGATCGATTCCGGCATCGAAAACGTCCATTACAAGAAAACGGCTGACAATGCGATGGAGAACTTGGATGAGTCGAAAAATTATGATATGCCGACCTTCTCGCTTGGCAATGTGACGTTGACATATCTCAATACGGGTGATCCTGAGAACAAATGGGATGAATATAAAGTGTTCAATGAAGCGGGCAAAGTAGCTCCAACGCTGGGCTTCAACTTTGACTCGACGAGCGTCACGACCGAGCTTGCATCGATTCAGAACGTCAAAGGCGAGTTCTGGTCGGCGCTAATGACGGGTACGGTTGATCCGAATGAATATTTGCCAAAGGCGATTGAGAAGTTTAAAGCAGCAGGGCTGGATAAAGTTATTGCGGAAGCACAGACCCAGCTTGATGCGTGGAAAGCGGCGAATCCTAAATAATCCGTGAATAGGGAGAGGCGAATTTTCGGATTTGCCTCTCTTTTTTTATAAAGATAACGAGCATTGATAAGTTGGTGGTGTAAGGAGATGAACGACATGTTCGACAAGCTGAAAATATTTTCACGGGACATCCTGCGCAATCGAGCGATGCTCTTGATGGTGCTGCCAGGCGCCCTATGGTTTTTGCTGTTTTCCTACCTGCCGATGGCGGGAACGATTATTTCCTTTAAGCAGTACAGATACAGCAAGGATGGCTTTTTTGCCAGCATCATGAATAGCAAGTGGGTGGGTCTAGACAACTTTAAGTTTTTGTTCAGCACCTCGGATGCCTATATCATTACGCGCAATACGGTGCTTTATAATGCAGCCTTTATTATTTTAGGGCTTATCTTGGCCGTTGCGCTGGCGATTATTTTAGTCGAACTTACGAATAGGCGGCTGAGCAAGTTTTTTCAAACCGCAATGTTTATGCCTTATTTTCTATCATGGGTCATTGTCGGCTATTTTGTATTCAGCTTCCTCAGCTTTGATAAAGGGCTGATGAATAAGACGCTCGAATGGATGGGCATGGAGCGAATCAATTGGTATTCCGAGCCCTCCAAATGGCCGTTTATTCTCGTATTGGTCAACCTGTGGAAAGGCGTTGGCTACAGCAGCGTCGTGTATTTGGCGGCTATTATGGGAATTGACCGCTCGCTTTATGAGGCTGCGATGATTGACGGTGCAGGCAAATGGAAGCAAATTACGAATATTACGATTCCGCTGCTCGCTCCGGTCATATCGATTATGACGCTGCTCGCTGTCGGAAAAATCTTTTACGCGGATTTTGGACTCTTTTATCAGGTGCCAAGAGATTCGGGCTTGCTGTATTCAATGACCAACGTCATTGATACGTATGTGTTTCGAGGCTTGAAGGTGAACGGCGAAATCGGCATGAGCACGGCTGCCGGGCTTTATCAGTCCTTCGTCGGATTTCTGCTTGTTATGCTGTCCAACTACATCGTCAGAAGAAAAAATAAGGATAATGCCTTGTTTTAAACGAAGGAGGAGCTATAGGTGCCCGTAAAAAAAACAAAGCGCTTCGATCAAATCTCACCTGCTGCCAACTTTCTTCTGAGCCTGCTGACAGGTGTCATTGCGATTGCTTGCGTCTTTCCATTTCTGTTCGTCGTCATCATTTCATTTACGAATGAAAAATCGCTCGCCTCGAACGGCTACCGCATTATTCCGAAGGAATGGAGCCTGGAGGCGTACCAATATATATTTCGGACAGGCGAGGCGCTGCTGCGCTCGTATGGCGTCACGATTTTTGTAACGGTCGTCGGTACGCTATTGAGCCTTGTCATCATTACGCTTTATGCGTACGCTATTTCCCAGAGAAGCTTTAAATATCGTCGCTTATTCAGCTTTTTTGCGATTTTTACGATGCTGTTCAACGGCGGTATGGTGCCGACCTTCATCGTCGTTACGCAGCTGCTGCATATGAAGGATACGATATGGGCGCTCATTATGCCGATGCTCGTCAATGCGTTTTATATCCTCATTATGCGAACGTTTTTCAGTACAATGGTGCCTACAGCCATTATTGAATCGGGGAAAATAGACGGGGCAAGCGAGCTGCAAACGTTTATTCGGCTTGTGCTGCCGCTGTCGCTTCCCGGCATTGCTACAATCGGCTTGTTCAATACGCTTGGCTATTGGAATGACTGGTTTAATGCACTCTTGTACATCGACACGCCTAATCTGGTGCCGCTGCAATCGATGCTGATGCGAATTGAGACGAGCATGCAGTTCATTATGCAAAATTCGACCAATTCGGCGATCAGCACCGGCATATTGCAAAACATGCCGCAGGATACGTCGCGGATGGCGATGGTCGTGCTGGCAACGGGACCGATCGTGCTCGCTTATCCTTTTTTCCAGCGGTACTTCGTTCAAGGGCTAACTATAGGGGCCGTAAAGGAATAGGCTTGCAATGATTTTCACGTTCCGCTATACTGTCTATAATCTAATACATGTTATACGTTGATAGAGCGCAGTAGCAGCTTTGTCCCTGTTGCAGAAAGTCAGGGGTTGATGAGACCTGACACATACAAGGGCTGTGAATTACACTCTGGAGTATCTTGGGTAATGCCAAGCGGCAGGGCGAACGATATTTCGTCAAAAGCGGTATGAACAGCATTTTTTAAGCTGTTTGTGCAAGTTGGGTGGTACCACGGTTATTCAATCGTCCCTATGTCTCCAGTAGACGAGGGGCGATTTTTTGTTGCCCAAAAAAGCCAAGCCCAGCGCGGATTTCCGCTCATTAACGTAAAACATGACCACTATTATCGAATGGAAAAGGGGTTGTTTGCTTTGAATATTATGGATGAACTCGGATGGCGCGATGCCATTAACCAGCAGACGGATGCGGAGGGACTTCGCGAGCTGACGAATACGAAGGCAGTGTCGCTGTACTGCGGCGTTGACCCGACTGGCGACAGTATGCATATCGGCCACTTGATTCCGTTTATGATGCTGAAACGTTTCCAACTCGCAGGCCATCGCCCCGTTATTCTCATTGGCGGAGCGACCGGAACGATCGGTGATCCAAGCGGACGCCAGACCGAGCGCTCGCTGCAAACGCTGGAGCAAGTGCAGGCAAATGTGGACGCGTTAAGTGCACAGCTGAAAAAGCTTTTTATGACTGACGGCGACAATCAGGTGCGCATGGTCAATAACTACGACTGGACGCACAAAATCAATGTCATTGAGTTTTTGCGCGACTTTGGTAAAAATTTCAGCCTCAATACGATGCTGGCGAAGGACGTCGTATCGAGCAGACTCGATAGCGGCATTTCGTTCACCGAGTTTTCGTACCAAATTTTGCAGTCGCTCGACTACCTGCACCTGTTCCAGAACGAGGATGTGCAGCTGCAAATCGGCGGCTCCGATCAATGGGGCAATATTACGAGCGGCCTTGACCTGATTCGGAAAAAAGAAGGCTCAGAGGCGAAAGCGTTCGGCCTGACGATTCCGCTTATGCTGAAAGCCGACGGCACGAAATTCGGCAAAACGGCGGGCGGCGCGATCTGGCTTGATCCAAGCAAAACGACGCCATTCGAGTTTTACCAGTTCTGGGCGAATACCGATGACCGCGATGTCGTGAAATACTTGAAATTCTTCACGTTCCTGAGCAAAGCGGAAATTGAAGCGCTCGAGGAGAAGGTGCAAACCGAGCCTCATAAACGCGAAGCGCAGAAGGCGCTGGCAGAGGAAATGACGAAATTCGTGCACAGCGAAGAACTGCTGGAGCAGGCAAAGCGCATTACAGCGGCGTTGTTCAGCGGCGACATTCGCTCGCTGACAGCGGATGAAATCGAGCAGGGCTTTAAAGAAATGCCGACCTTCACAGCGGACGGGGAGCCGAAAAACATCGTCGACTGGCTCGTCGATCTCGGCATTGAGCCTTCCAAGCGCCAAGCGCGCGAGGATATTACGAAGGGCGCCATCTCCATGAACGGCGAGAAGGTGACGGAGCTTGAATTTACCGTTACAGCGGAGCATGCAATTGGCGGTCGGTTCATCATTATTCGCAAAGGTAAAAAAAGCTACAGCTTGGTGAAGCTGGGCTAGCGCAGCAAGGTTAAGCTGGGTTAGTGTAGCCCAGCAGAGCAGCGCAGCTGAAGCAGCTGAGCTAATGCAGTTTTGTTAGAGAATCGCAGCTGCTGCAGTTGGGTTAGTCCGAGACGGTTAGCTTGCGGACTGACGATCCGCTATTTTAAGCTTTTTGTTGATTTCAGCGTTTGATCGGACAGGAGAGCCGTTATTCATGAAATTTCGGCTTGAAAATGGGCATTCGCAGCTATTAGCTGCCCCTGAGTCCGCGACATTCTCCATCGAGCGTTGTTTGAGGGAAATAGCGGCATTTCAGTCCGCCAAAGGTTCGGATTGAGGCTATTGCCCAGCTAAACAGGGTCGGCGTAAATATAGCCAAACAGCGTAAGGAAGCTGTTTGGCTATATTTTTTAACTATTTATGAGGAATTTCGTGCTGGAAGTCATTGGCCGCCAAACTAGGCCTGCGATTGTCTTCTTTTCCTAGAAAGCTGCGCAAATCCTTGCCCGCCAGCGGCTCGTCGGCAAATCTCGGAATGATATGCAAATGAGAGTGAAACAGATGCTGTCCTGCTGCGCCTTGCGTATTCCACTGCAAATTGTAGCCATCAGGCTGATGCAGCTCATCCAAATGCGCCTTCACCTTATGTACAAGCTGATACGTATCAGCCCATTCCTGCTCCGTCAGCTCAAAAACATTTTCCCGGTGCTGCCGCGGAACAATTAAACCAGAACCAATCAAAATGTCCTGAGGCATTTGGTAAAAGATGCAGCTTTCATTGCTTAATATAGCTCGCTGCCGCGCCTCCAGTTCTGGCCTGCAAAATACGCATGAATCGTGATTCATCAATGGAATCGCTCCTTTGAAGGATAGAATGATAAGGCAATAGCTGATCGTGCGTACAGCTCTATTTTACCAGACGATAGCCTATCTAGGTAATGAAATTGAAAGCTATAGGAGTTGATATAGGCGGTGATAGATTTCGTTATCTTGCTCTTTCATTCTCTTAGGCTTACAGTCTTGATGGCTTGAGGTATAGTAAGGATAAGACGAAATGAATGGAAAAGCGGGGGATAGGAATGGCACAAATGATACGGGAAGAGCTGTTTTTGCGGGCGGAGGCGGATTATCAAAAGTTTGCTGCGTCGCTGATACCGAATATCAGCAATGTAATGGGTGTTCGGCTGCCGGAGCTGCGTAAGCTTGCAGCAGAAATTGTAAAGGGCGACTGGCGCGCTTATTTGGCGGAGGCAGACGATGAATTTTTCGAGGAAGTCATGCTGCAAGGCATGGTTATCGGCCTCGTGAAGACGGATATGGAGGAGCTTCAGCGCTATATTGCCGATTTTGTGCCGAAAATCGATAATTGGTCCGTCTGCGACAGCTTCTGTGCGGGGCTGAAGGTGACCAAAAAACATTCGCAGGAAATATGGAATTTTATTCAGCCGTATTTTGCTTCGGAGCAGGAGTATGATTTGCGCTTTGCCGCGGTTATGCTGCTTAATTTTTATGTAAATGAGGAATATATAGAGCGGGTGCTTCAGCGGCTCGATCAGATAGACCATCCTGCCTATTATGTGAAAATGGCGGTGGCATGGGCAGTATCCATCTGCTACATTAAGCAACCAGAGCCGACAATGGCCTATTTGAAAAATAATGCGCTCGACACTTTCACGTATAACAAAGCGCTGCAAAAAATAACCGAATCGTACCGCATCGATCCCGATACGAAAGCGATTATCCGCAGCATGAAGCGGAAAGTCGTGAAGAGCTAATCAGGCAAGGCTGATTGAAGTAGAGTAAGTATAGTAGATGGCATACAGCGCATGCTTATTATTTAGAATGCCGGAGGGGGCACGATGAAAAACGAGCTTTTATACAAGCAGCCGAAGACGCTGCTCAATAAAGGGACCGGCTTTCTGTCAGGCTACAGTCATTCGCTGAATCCTTATACGGGCTGCGCCTTCGCTTGCTCCTATTGCTATGTGCGGGGCATGCCGGTGTCCATCTTCCGTGGACAGGAGTGGGGAAGCTGGGTTGATGTTAAGCTTGGCGCCGCCGAGCTGCTTAAGAAAGAGCTGCGAAAAGCGAAGGCGAAGGGGCCCGTGACGATTTTTATGTCCTCCAGTACGGACCCGTATCAGCCAGCCGAATATAAGGAGCAGGTGACGCGCTCCTTGCTGGAGGCGATGGCGGAGGAGCCGCCGGAGTTTTTGCTTGTTCAGACGAGAAGCCCGCTCGTTACTCGCGACATCGACTTGCTGCTGCGCCTGGGAAGTCGGGTGCGCGTCAGTATGACGGTGGAGACGGATTTGGAGGCGATCCGGAAGCACTTTTCACCGATGGCTCCGCCCATTCAAGCTCGATTGAGAGCTTTGCGATTACTGAAAGAAGCTGGCGTGCCGACTCAGGCGGCGGTTGCGCCATTGCTGCCGAGCAGCGAGGCATTTGCGGGCAAGCTTGCCACGCTCGTGGATCGGGTGTGCATAGACGATTATTTTATGGGTGATGGAAGCGGCGGTAAACGAACTAGGCGACTTGGGCTTGAGACACTGTATGCGCAGCTAGGAGCTGAGGAATGGTATGAGCCTTCGGCTTACGAGACGGTTTATCGGCAATTCCGAGAAGTATTTGCGGAGGAGCAGCTTTTTATAAGTCAGGCGGGGTTTGAGCCTTGAGCGTAACAGAATTTTATCGGCGAATGTAAATAGAAAACGGCCATTGGGGATAGTGGAAGAATTGTTTTTGTGATGGGTCAGTGACCCTAGAAGCCCCACGTTCTCCCGTTACCCTATGGTAATCGTAAACAAATTACAAAAGTAGGCCAACCAGTAAAATCTGGCTGACCTAACAATACGAAAAAGCCTGTAATGAGTAATCTTTATTTAAAGGCAGTGAGATGCAAGATAGTCTTTTTCAAAGGTTGGCTCATGTAAACAGCGAAGATCGCTTATCCCTTTGTGAATCTCCTGCTCTCTCGAACCGTTATACATCAAATAAAGCTGAAACACGTCTGTTCAATTCTTTTTTAAGTCCCAAAAAGAGAACGATTAGCATTGATTTCGCAACAATATCCTAATTATTTCCGTCTAATAGCTTATTCAAGCTAGGTGGTGGATTATAGATGGTGAAATCACGGAAGATCGCCTTATTTAGCTTCACTGGAATTATTATTTTTCTAGTAATACTGGCCGCCGTATACATCAATAATATTGGGTACAACAACGTAAAACAAATGTATCGATTGCAAACAACGGATCAATCCATTGTGCAGATCGATAGCGTCACAGAAGGGAAGGAGCGCTATCTAACCAAGGCAAAGCAGCCTCATGAACTACTAAAGAAACGTATGGAAAAGGAGGGATGGATTTATACTAAACAGGAAGGGTCAGGTTACTTTTTTGAAAAGGATGGTAAGGAGGAAATTGTGACAATGAAAAAATGGAATCATTCTTATGTAGTTTACGACTTGAAAAATGAAGTCGCCAACCTCGCAGATTAAATAGATAATAAAATTTGAGCCCCCACCTAATATCAAGTGGGGGCTTTATCGATTAATTAGTTAGGAGCTTTGTCAATTTCGTATCCATATACATTGTAACCAGCGCTATACCAGCTTTGGAGAGTGGTTTCTTCTTTTTTGTCTGATGTATGTTGGGTAAGGTACTTATTGCTCGCACTGTTTCCTGTGTTTTTTGTTATTATAGCTGTGTGATCGACACTACCATCAGCTCCAAAATCAGCATTTACAGCGTCCCCTGTTTGTAGAGCTGTTACATTAGATGCAACTCCAGCTCGTCCGCTCCAATGATAATAGAAATTTTGTGCGCCACCCCATGTATATGAAGGTACAAGAGGGCCGAAATGCCAAGACTCATTGCTTGTATAGTGGGTCCCATGCTGAAAATTCATACCTCCTGCACGAAGCGCTTGTGAAACAAAATTGGTGCAATCGTTCCATTCTGCCCAGCAAGCCGTACTGCTTACATTACAACCCGCCTTCTCAGCGTAGTAGGTCGAATATACAGGGTTTCTTTTATTCCACCAATCATAGGCATAGTCACGAGCCGCTATATTATCGTATCCATTTGCGAAAACAGTTGCTATGGTAAAATCAGTCGTGCCGGGATTGATAAAAGTTTCATTGTTAGATGTAGTTGGTGCATTCGCAGGAATAGGTAGAAGACTGTATAATTCAATTTGTTCTGTACTGGAAAGGAGTGTGTTCTGGTTAAGGCGCTCTTGATAGGCTTGAAGTTGTTCATTAAGTTCGAAATTTTCATACCAATCTACGAACTTCACAAATTGCACTACTTTTTTCATATCCTCTTCATTAAACAGATCAAAGGCCGTTCCTAATGAGAGTACATAATTCTGATACTTCACATCATCAATGTCCGTTTTGAGATCGCTGCCTTCATTACGTAATTGTATCTCCACCAACTCAATAGCATCTTTATGTTCAATGAGTGCTTTGTCCTTCTCTCCTTCTGGCGTGCCTGGAAGCGTGTTGTAAAAGCGAATATCACTCGCTTTCAAGGTTGGAGTTTGAACAGCCTCCGGCTCCGGATTAGATTCAGCGTAGACACTACCCATTGAACTAAAACTTAGTGCAAGTAGACCAACAATTAACCATGTACTTTTGAACTTCATTTAATTGTAATGAAATATTTTTTATGTAGGGCTTTTAAAGAACAACTACATGAATTGAAAAAACCGGCTGTCGAGCACCCTCGACAGCCGGTTTAACATTCATTACCGCAATCCATTCCTCAATCAATCCACTATTTCGTCACACTGCTCAGCTTATAAGCCCCATCAGCGAGCCTGTTCGTGTTCGCAAAGTCGACGCCTGGGGCATTCGTTTGCGGATTAATGATCGCAATCGCGATATCATAGGTTCCCGCAGCAAGGCTGGAGACAGGAATCGAATCGGTAATTGTATAAGTGCCTGTTTTCCAAGTGCGCAAATCGACTGTTGTCGTTTTCTTCGCGACGACCGTATTGCCGCTGCGCAGCTGAATTTCGATTGGCCAGCCGAATGGGAAGTGCTGGACGCCTTTATTTTCTAGCTTGATCGTTGTAGCAAACGTGCTTCCAGTTATAGCAGATGGATGTGAAATTTCTTTCACAACAAAATGATAGCCCATCCGTTTTTTCAGGGTATCGATATTGCTTTGCAGCGTATTGCCTACCGCGAGCGAAGCAGGCGAGTTAGGACCAAGCCAGCTTGGCTTGCTCAGCTCCGTCTGGCGTTGCGTTTCCGTAAAGCCGCTGCCCGTAGTGAGCGCGGCAGTCATGCCGGACGCTCCGCCGTAAAACTCCCCGCCAGAAATACGCGTCTCCCAAAAGTTAGCGTGCGCTGGCTGCTGCTGGCCGATATCGTCCCAGTAGCCATTTTGTGTGCCGGTATACCAGCCCCAATCCGCATCGAAGCTGTCTTTATGTCCAAACACATCGTTAAACATGCCCATAACTAGCCCCTTATTGTTCGTTTTGGCAAGGGCGATGCTGCGTCTGATCAGTACCTGCATTTTGTCCTCTTTGCCGGCGAAGGCATCAATATAATGCTGCACATATTGATTCGAAATCGTATTTGGCGGGAACACTCCGGTGTAATTCGCTTCGCCATTTGGCCCTACATAAGGCCATGTGTGAAATTCCGCCCAATGGCCAATCGAGCCGATTTGGACAAAAGCAACCGGGCGTTCATTTGTATTATATCGGGCGGCGATCGCTTCAATGGCGAGCTTATGACGCTCAATTAAATAAGCAGAGCTGTAGTTGGGCGAAAAGCCCATATTGTTGCCAGTGCCCATGCCGCCAGTCGTATCGTTATAGGCGGTACCTGGAGATTGGCCGAGGGAGACCATATCATTGTAAAGCCAATCGGGAATATCCCGGTGCGCTGCGCCAGTTGGGCTATCCAGAATAAACCTTAGCACAACTTTAACGCCTAAACTGTTCCAATGAGTGAAATTGTTCGTCGCTTCAATGGCAGCGAAATTATACGTTCCTTTCGTCGCTTCAAGCTCTTTCCAGGTTACCCCGGCATAAACGAGCTTGTGCTGCTGAGGATATCCAGTCGTTTGAGCAGATGGAGCCCAGCCTTTAAACGGATTATTGAGCGGGCTGTCCAGCTCTACTGGGTTTGCGACGGTTGTCGCTCCACCAGGGTCGCTGGGCCCGCCGCTTGATGAAAGCAAATAGGAGAGCAGCGTCTGGTTTGCCGCCGGCAGCCGTGAGGTTGTCGAGTTGTTATCGATATAGCCAGCCTGAATGGTGCTGCCAGCGCTAATCTGTAAAGTGGCTAAAGGTATGGCGACCTCAATAACGGTAGAGCTGCGGAAAAATTGGGCGGAGGAGAGGGTGGTATTCGCAGTCCAGCTCCAGCTGCTTCCGGTTCCCGCATAGCGGTATAACCCGGCATTTTCCAGCATCCATTCAATGCCGGTAGCACCCCAGCCTGATGCCTGATAGCCCGTTGCCGTGTTGTTGTCCATGTTCAGCCAGAAGCTGCCCATTGCTGTGCTTAAGCCTGAGCCTTGGATAAGCAAATAAAGATTTGTTCCATCGTTTGTCATTTTAAAGCTTTGAGCGGCTCCAGTACCTGTAGCGAGTGCATTAATGCTGCTCCAATCGCTTACATTGCCATCGACCGTAATCGTAGCGGCTTGTGCTTCTGGAAGCGCGCCAATCGGCTGAAAGATTGCGAAGACGAGTACAAAAGTCAAAAATAAATGGACCAGAAGCTTTTTGTTGCTGGCTGCTTTAAACATGGTAAACCTCCTTGGGTTATAGGGTTGTCCCGCTAGGCCATTCAAATGAATGAAAGGCCGTCCATCCTTCCATTTTACAGAAATATCACCCCCTTTCTTTAGGCAAGCAGCTTGCCTCAATCTGTTTTTGCTTTGTTACATCCATGAGAGTATTTTCTGCAGGATCATCTAGGTGATAGGTTTTTTAAATTGGATTTTGCGGCAAATAATTCGAGGTATTTTCATGCTGTGGAAGTCGTTTATATGTTGCATTATAGGCGATATGAGCATACAGAACAAGAGAAATTTTCCAGATCAAGTATGAAAATTGCCTAAATATAAAGCAGTTGACAAACTGCGATTCCGTGTAATAATCTATATCAAACGAAAGAAAATTTGCGGCAAATATATACCAAGTTAAAAAGAAGGGCGTAACGAAAATTGTTTTGAAAACGCTTTAAAAACGATAAAACCCTATATAATCACGGTTATATCAAGGTTTTTAGCAAACGCAAATATATTTGCCGCAAATATAGCAAGAAAATAGCCGAAAATTGATTGACAACATGGGCGAACTGTTTTACTATCGTAATCAGATATAAAACTTTGTTAGATAACCTAACATAAGGTGCGGCGGATAATGATTGCCGCAAAATTAATGACAACGGAGTGTGTAGACATGGGGAACATTAGAATGGCTTTTATCGGTGTCGGCGATATGGGATCGCATCATTGCATCGGTTTTGATTTGCTACCGGATAGTGACGTTCGTTATATCTGCGATATGAACGAAGCTAACGTAGCGCGTACCGTTGCTGAGCTTAAAAACAGCAGCCCGGTTATTGTGACGGATTACCGTGAGCTGCTGCATAAAGAAGATGTGGATGCGGTTGTCATCAGCGTTCCGAACTATTTGCACCGCGAGGTGGCTGTTGCTTTTCTGGAGGCAGGCAAGCATGTTTTTCTGGAAAAGCCGGTTGCCCACACGATTGAAGATTGCGATGCCATTATTGAAGCGGCAGAAAAATCCGGGCGCATTTTGCAAATCGGACTCGTATACCGTTATTCCAACTTGTACCGCCGGATGGCCAAGGAGCTGGAAAATGGGCGTCTGGGCGATGTGAAGCTAATGTGGTGCAAAGAGTTCCGTGATCCGTTCCCGCCAACTGAATGGTTTTATGACAAGTCGAGGTCGGGCGGAGCGATCGTTGAGAAGGATTGCCACCACTTTGATATTTTCAACTGGATGATTCAGGCGAATCCAGTACGCGTATTTGCTTCCGGCGGCCAGCATGTGATGAAGCAGGGGCAAGACAACCTTATTACGAATTCCTACAGCCATTATCCAGCGAAAAATATTTCCGATACGTCGATCGTCGATCACGCCTTCATTACGATTGATTACGACAACGGCAGCAAAGCGAACCTTGGCCTGTGCATGTATTTGAAGCCGAGAAACCTGCTTGGCGAAGGACTTGAAATCGGCTTGATTGGAGACAATGGCGGACAGATGGTTGCGCGCAACGACAAGACGATTGATATCGTCGGCGGCGAGGATTGGACGAAGGATCATCTCGATATTGATGTAACGTCGGATTCCATTATGGGCGGCCATACGGGCGGACAGACGCAGCGTATCGATTTCCTGAAATGCGTAAGGGAAGGCAAACAGCCGTTTGCGACGGCGCAGGTTGGTCGTAATGCACTGCTGATTGCGCTCGCTGCCGAAAAATCTATTTTAGAAGAACGGTATGTCTATTTAGAAGAAATCACTGGCTAAGGGGTGTCATGATGAATAGCTTGCGAAAATATGACACATTGCTGTTTTTCCTATTTATTATGCCGTGGATCATTGGCTTTACGATCTTCTTCCTGATTCCATTCGGCACTTCGGTGTTTTACGCTTTTACGGATGCGAAACTGCCAGGCGCGGTCAATTATAACTTTGTAGGCTTTGATAACTTCATTCATATGATCGATGATCCGATTTTTCTGAAAAGCTTGCTCAACACGATGTATTTCGTCGTTTTCGGTGTGCCGATCGTAACGGCGGGCATGCTGGTGCTGGCGATGCTGCTTAATTTTAATGTGAAGGGCATTGCGCTGTTCCGTACCTTCTATTACTTGCCTACGCTTGTGCCAATTGTGGCAACCGTCATTATTTGGCGGCTCGTCTTCAATGCGGAGTTCGGCATCTTGAATTTGGGGCTCGGCCTGCTCGGCTTTGATAAGATCGATTGGATCGGCGGCGAGCATACGATTAAGCCGGTTATCATTTTGCTGCAGGTGTGGATTTCGGGAAGTGGGGTACTGATCTTTTTGGCGGCGCTCAAAAATGTACCGAGGCATTTGTATGAAGCGGCTGAAATTGACGGTGCGGTGGGTGTCCGCAAATTTTTAGCCATCACGCTGCCGATGATCAGCCCTTCGATTTTGTTCGTTATCATTATTCAAACGATGTACAACTTTCAAATGTTTACGGAGGCGCTGCTGCTCTCCAAGGGCGGCCCGAACTACGCAGCCTATACATTTGTCTACAATATTTATAAATCGGCCTTTACCGACTTGAAGTTCAGCATGGCGATGTCACAATCGATTTTCTTATTTGCGCTGATCTCGCTCGTCACCTTTGTGCTGATGAAAATATCGAATCGCTTCGTGTATTACGAAGGAGAGAGATAGGGGGATCTATATGAATGGCGGGCAAAAGAGCAGCATGACAGCAACGGTCTCCAAATATGTATTGCTGCTCGCAGCGTTAGTGTTATTTGTAGGGCCTCTCGTGTGGATGCTCTCGACGATGATGAAGACGAAGGCGGAGACGTACAAGGTGCCGCCGACTATTTTTCCGGAACAGATGAACTTTGAGGCGTTTGAGCGATTGTTCGCCGTCCAGCCCATGATGTGGCAGTGGATTCAAAACTCCTTTGCGATTTCGTTTTTCGTCGCTGCGGGCGCTGTCGTTTCCAGCTCCATTGTGGCTTATGGCTTTTCGCGTTTTGCGACGAAATACCGGGATAAGCTTTTTCCGATCGTGCTGCTGACGCTGATGATTCCGCCGTCTATTATGATGATTCCATCGTATGTGCTGTTCGCGAAGCTGGGGTGGATTGATACATGGCTGCCGCTGATCGTTCCGGCATGGCTCGGAGGAGCCTATTACATTTTTCTATTCCGGCAATTTTTTCTGACGATTCCGCAGGAGCTTGATGAAGCGACTTACCTCGATGGCGGCAATCGCTGGACTGTATATGCGAGAGTCATTATGCCGCTGTCCAAGCCAATTATTATTACGACGATCATTTTCGCTTTCGTCAACTCTTGGCTCGATTTTCTCGGACCGTTTCTGTATATCAAAAATAATGAGCTGTTCACGCTAAGTGTTGGCCTGCAGCTGCTGATTGGACAGACGAGCCAGGATTTCCCGGCGCTTGCGGCCGGTGCTTTCATTAGTATTATTCCAATTGGCCTGCTGTATTTCTTCGCACAACGCTACATTGTGGAAGGGGTGGTGCTGACGGGCTCCAAAGGATAGTCGCGCGGTCTGGTTCTGGTTTTCTTGCTTTCTACATGATGTAAAAGGGGAACTGTATATGAAAACAAAGAGCAAATGGAAGTTGAGTGTAGGTACTACGTTGTTGGCTACGTCTATTCTTGTAACGGGCTGCGGAGGCGGCAATGCAGGCGGGCAGACGAATACGGCGAATCCAGCAAGCGCCGGTGGCAATTCCAGCACGCCAGCTGAAGAGGCTGTCACGATTACCTATTCTCAGTGGGGAACGGCCGAGGAGCTTCAGCGCACACAGGAATTGCTAAACAAGTTCATGACGGCTAATCCGAGCATTACGGTCAAGCTGGAAGGCAAGGACTGGGGCAGCTATTGGGACGGGCTGACGGCGAATGCCGCTGGAGGAACGCTTCCGGACGTATTTAAAACGAGCTATGCTTATGTAGAGAAATATGCGGAGCTGGGCATTTTTAAAGAGCTGGACGGCTTGCTCACCGACAATAAATTTGATTTGAACAATGTCGATCCTAGCCTGCTCGGTCTTCATAAATATCAGGGCAAGCAGGTGTCGCTACCGATTGATGCGAATGTCATCGTTTGGTACTACAATAAAGCATTGTTCTCTGATGAAAAAACAAACCCGCTGAAGGTGCCGATGCCATCGCTTGAGCCAACTTGGGATGAAATTACCGATATTGCGACGAAGCTGACGTTTGATAAAAACGGCAAAAACGCAGGCGAAGCGGGCTTTGATGGCAAAAACATCGTGCAATGGGGCCTTTCGATTTCCCCAGGCTCGACCATGGATTGGTTCCTTGAGCCTGAGCTGTGGTCGAACGGCGGCAAGCTCGTCAATGATGATGGAACGCTTGCGCTCGATACCCCGGAATCGATTGAAGTGCTGCAATATTTTATTGATTTGACGAAAAATAAAAAGATCAACACAACGCCTGCGCAAATCGAAGGGCTTGGCGGCCAAGTCAACCTTGCGATTACAACGGGCAAGGTTGCTATGAATCCGGGCGGCAGCTGGAACACCGCCAACTATAAAGAAGCGGGCATTGATTACGGCATCTCTTATTTGCCGAAATTTAAGACGAACCAAACGGTTGTCCAGCCTGCGGGCATGGCAATCAGCGCTAATACGAAGCATGAAGCGGCGGCTTACAAGCTACTGGCATGGCTTGCGGGCCCTGAAGGGCAGACGGAGCTTGCTAAGCAGGGCTATTCGATTCCGGCGAATAAAGCGGCATCGGATGCTTATATTGAAACGATGGGCGAAGCGAACAAAATCTTCCTTGACGCCCAGCAATACGGCATCGTATCGCCATTCACGGCGAAGAAAACCGACCTCGTATGGACGTACGGCGAGCAATCGCTCAAGCTTCCGCTTGCGGGTGAAGGCGATCTAATGGCGGCGATTAAGGAATTGACCTCCAAAGTAAACTAAAACGACAAATAACAGCAGCATTGGAGCCGTGCTTAAGGTTCCGAGCTGCTGTTGTTTTGTGTTTGTATAAGCTATGGCCTATAGAATGCCGATATAATAGAAAAGCTAGCCACGGGGCTATCTATCTGACAAAATAAGCAGAGGTCTATAGTACAATGGCTGCTACTACAAAAGTGGAGCATTCCTCAAGGAGATGATCGTTCGTCATGAAAATGAATAAATATGTAATCGCCATGCTCGGCTTGGCGATGTTCATCTTGCTGGTCATCGGTGTTTCGGGACCGGACGTTTCGGCAGAGGGAGCCGAATATTATGTTGCAACGACAGGCAATGATTCCAATGCCGGTACGATAACCGCGCCATGGAAAACATTGCAGCATGCAGCTGATGCAGTACCGGCTGGAAGCACAGTTTACGTTCGGGGTGGCGTGTATAACCAGAAGCTGAACATGACCCGTTCCGGCTCTGCTGCGGCAGGGCCAATCCTCTTCACGAATTATGCAAAAGAAGTCGCTGTTATTGACGGCACGGGACTGACGGCAAGTGGTGCGGAAGGCCTCGTTAGCTTGACCGATGTCAGCCATGTGACTATTAAGGGCTTGGAAATCCGCAACTTTACAAGCACTTCGAAAAATAAGGTGCCGATAGGCATCTATGTGAGCGGAGCTGGAAGCTATATCAGCCTGCTGGACAATAAAGTTCATGCGATTAAAAATACGGTGACACCGACAGGCAGCGGCTTGCAGGGCCGTGATGCTCATGGGATTGCCGTATATGGCACAAAGGCGCCGGCTTCGCTCAACCATGTGACGATTGACGGCAATGAGCTGTACAATTTGGTACTCGGCTCCAGCGAATCGCTTGTGCTCAATGGCAATGTGGATACGTTCGAAGTAACGAATAATCTGATCCATGACAATGACAATATCGGCATCGACCTGATCGGCTTTGAGGGGACCGCCCCGAATACAGCCTATGATCAGGTTCGGGGCGGTCTAGTGAAGGACAACCGGGTCTACAACATTACGTCCAATAACAATCCTTCTTATGGCAAGAAGCTGCCCAACAACAGCCATGCAGCTGGCGGCATTTATGTCGATGGCGGCAAGGACAGCATCATCGAGCAAAACTACAGCTACAACAATGATATTGGAATTGAAATTGCGTCCGAGCATAAAGGGAAATCAACGAGCCATATTACGGTGCGAAGCAATGTTATTTACAACAACCGTCTAACCGGTATTGCAATGGGCGGCTATGATAAGCAGCGCGGTTCCACGACAGACAGCAAGATCATCAACAATACGCTGTACAAAAATGATACAATCGGTGACGGCGCCGGCCAGCTGTACGTTCAATTTGACACAAAAAATAATGTGATCAAAAACAATATTATGGTGGCCAGCTCGACAGGCGTTCTCATCTATAATGAATATACGCAAAACGTCGGCAACATCGTCGACTATAATTTGTATTTTACGCCAGGCGGAAGCTCAGATGCTTATTGGGTTTGGAAAAATGTCGAGTATAACGGCTACGCGGCATACAAGGCGAATTCTAGCAGCGATTCACATTCTGTATTTGCAGATCCTAAGTTCGCAAATGTCTTATTGAATGACTTCCATCTGCAAGCGACGTCCCCAGCTATGGATGCTGGTGACACGGATACCGCCCTTATCGGTACGCTGGATATCGATGGGCAGCCGCGTGTACAGGGTACAGCTGTTAATATTGGTGCAGATGAGTAATGGCAGAGCTTAAGCAGGCAAACGGTTAAAAAGACGCAAAAAACGCCAGGGCAAAGCAGGCTTTCCTGACGTTTTTTTATTGGGAAGAATGGGCGATTTTCTTGACTTCCCTGAGGCTGGACTATAAAATTATATTTGCCGCAAATCATTGTTGGTTAAATAAAATTTGCCCCAATTATAGTCGGGCTTTTATTTATTGCTTAGGTGAAAAGAGGAATCAGGAATGGCTAAACTGAAAGATATAGCGGATCGCGTTGGCGTATCCATCTCGACGGTCTCACGCGTGATGAAAAACGATGCCAACCGCTCCGTTAGCGACGAGACCCGTAAAAAAATTTGGGAAACCGCCGAGCAGCTTGGCTATCGCACGCTCCGACCGGCAAAGAAGAAAAAGACAGAAGCCAAAACAGCCTATCGAATTGGTTGCGTAGTCGCGATTCCGCAAAACAAATACAACAATCCTTATTTTTCAGTCATATTGGAAGGGATAGAGAAGGAGCTTGCCGCCTCGAGCATGCGCCTCGAATTCGTATACAGCATTGAGAAGGAAACGGATACCGAGCAGCTGCAAGCCTTGGTGAAGGAACATCAAATCGACGGCATGCTCGTAGTAGAGCGCATTGATCCTGAGGCGTACCGCTGGATTAAAACGAATGTCCGGGCGGTCGTCGGTGTCGATATTGCCGATAGAGAGGTTCCTGTAGTCAGCTATGATCGGGAGGCAGCTGCGAAGGAAGCGGTTAACCATCTTGTCGAGCAGGGCCATCGCCATATCGCCTATATTGGCGGCTCGGAATACAAGGACGACTTCCGTGCGGAAAAACGTTTTCTCGGCTATCAAAGCGCCTTGAAGGAAGCGGGCTTGCCAATGGATGATGAATGGGTCATTGATGTGAAATGGGATGTGGCGCTCAGCTACGAGCTGACGAAGCAGGCTTTTGCGAACAATGCGCAGCGGCCGACGGCTATTTTTGCTGCCAGTGACATGATGGCGATTGCGGCAATGCGCGCAGCGACGGAGCGCGAGTTGAAAATTCCCGATGACATTGCCTTTTTCGGCGTCGATAACATTGAAATATCCGAATTTACATCGCCGCCGCTTTCGACCATTCATGTGCCCAAGCTGGAGATGGGCATGTTCGCGGTCAAGCTGCTGATCGATTATTTGGAAAATCAATATCAGATCGCGGTCAAAATGGTCATTCCCTACCGCTGCCTGCTCCGCCACTCCACCAGCAGCAAGCTTACGCATGTTACGCCATAGCACAGCTGGATATGTATGTGCATGTAGATCCATTAAAAGATGACTTCTGATAGCTCTAATCAGAAATCATCTTTTTTTATTGAAAAACCCTCCTGCTCGCCACTCTATCTATACGAAAGCGACATGCCGCTCACTCTACTTGTCGCCTTCACGAATATATATTTTCGCTCGTATCGCTATAATGATCTTACGAAGTTAACAACGTTGGAGGGTAACGATATGACGACAGCCACATCAAGCACGCGCATGTATGAAAAAGGAAATTACACTCGCACATATACGGAAGTTCCAACTGTTAGTCCTGCCTTTGAATGGCGAGATGGCATGGTCAGCGGCAATGGCGAAAATGGTTATATTACGTCCGGCTCGCCGTATACGGACAGCTTTATTTTTCAATATATGTGGTTTAACTATCCTTCCCAGGATCCAAGGGTCATTCCCGAGGAATTAACGGGGCAGCTGGCGGATGCTAGATGGAATGTTTTTAACCAAAATGATCAATGGAAAATTACACATGCCAATGGGAACACGAGAAAAAGAACCTTTTACTATAGCTATCATCCCGGACACCAGCTCCGGCTTAGTGCGACAAATAAAGGAATAGCAGCGGAATATGAGCGATGGACCAATTACGAAACGGCAGAGACGGGTGTGCGCTACAGCGATGAGCAGGGCTCATGGGTTCGGACTTCGTTTACATCTAGAATCGATAATGTTTCGCTTACGAAGCTTGCCCAGTCGTCTACCGGTGCCAAAATCAATATGACCATTTCCGTAGACGACATTTTGAGCATGTCGCGGGCGCAAGGCGGCCACATGGAAGTTGCGGCGCTTGAGTATAAGAAGCTGGTGGATGCGAATGCAGATTATATTGCGCAGGTTGCACACTATCCCTCTTATCCGGGCAGTGAGCTGATTAATGGAGGCTATGCGGGGCTGACGCAGGTCATTGTTGTAAACGGTACTAAAAAGCGCGTGCTGCTCCCTGATACGAATGAAACGATCAATGTTGGAGGCGAGCAAAACCCAGCCATTCAAATTATAGAGGCCGATGCGGTCTATCTCCTTACACAATCCAATCGAACGCATGAGATGGGCAGGCTTGAGGATTTTGCCGGGATGGCGCAATATGCGCTTTTGGAGCAGTTATTTGAAAATACGAATGCAGTTGCGCAAAAATATAAGGATGCGGACGGTCATTTCGATTATAATGCCGCTCTAGCGCCCCATGCCTACAAGCACGGAGCCGAATATAACGCGGTAAGCTTTCGGATTCAAGGCGATGAGGAGCACAAAGGGGCGGATAATGTAGCGCTTATTGCGGCGCAGCAAGCATCCCCAACGAAAGTCAATCATGCTTTTATGGAGCAGGTGTATAATCAGGGGCGCTATGCGATGATTTGCTGCAGCGGCTCCAGTGCACCTCGCTTGTATGGCATGTGGACCGGAGAATGGAACCCCGGCTGGCGCGGAATTTATACCCTTGATGCCAATGTCAATTTGCAGGTAGCCCCGATGAATACCGGCCATTTAACGCAAGCGCAGCTGGGTTATATTGCGTTTTTCCTGAGAAATACGCCTGATTTTGCCTACAATGCAAAAATGGCGTATGGGATGCATGATGCGATTCAAGTATCCGTGAACTCAGATGGCGACCGCGGCATGCATGTGGAATATGACAATGACTATCCGTTTGAATATTGGAATGCTGGAGCCAGTTGGTGCCTGCTGCCTATTTTTGAATACTGGCAATGTTACGGCAATCAGCAAATTCCGATTCATGACAGCATGAGGATTCAGGAATTGCAGCCGCTGCTCAGTGTAAAGGACGGAGGATTAACCGACGAGGAATTTGCCGCGCTTCTAAGCAAGGGCAGCCTCGATTTGGAGAGTGATATTTTGCTTCCGCTGCTTACCAAGCAGGCGAATTTCTGGGAGCAGATAGGTACGCCGGAATATTACACCGATGCAAGCGGCAAAGCTTGTTATGAGAGCGGTAAAATGGCGTTGAAGCCTGGTGAAGCCTATATCATTATACCGGCCTATTCACCGGAAAATAACCCGATCGGTTATAGCAGTACCATTACGGCTAATGCGACGATGGATATCGCTGCTGCGCGGGATGGCCTGCTGATGGTCATTGTCATGGAACGAGCCGTCAAACGCGAAGGCTATGAAGCGGCCATTGCCAAATGGGAGGCTTTGATGACGCTGCTGCCGAATTATAAATATGATGAGGATGGCGCTTTGCGTGAATGGGCGATGAGTGAATATACCGAAAACAACAATCACCGCCATTTAAGCCATCTATACGTGGCTTGGCCGGCTTATGAAGCCCAGAACAATACGGGGCTTGCTGCCGCTGCAACAATCGCGCTTCAAAACCGTGACGACTACAACACCCATGATGCCACTGCGGGGCATGGCTGGATGCATAAGGCGCTCGTTAGCGCAAGGTTGAAAAATGGCAACGGCGTGCTCGCTTCTCTGCTGCCTATGATGACGGGTACGGCCTATTATCCGTCGTTAATGACGGATCATGATACGAACCGAAGATGCCACACCTACTGCACGGATACCGCATTCGGAACGCTTAGCGCAGTCAATGAAGCGCTGTTATTCTCAAACACTGGGGAAATCGAGCTGCTTCCAGCTCTGCCAGCCGATTGGAAATCAGGCTCCATTAATGGCCTTATGGCACGAACTCAAGTAGAGGTTAAGGAGCTTGCCTGGGATATAGCGGCGAAAAAGATACAGGCTACTCTGCGTTCAAGCGTCAATGGCAATGTTATTCAATTAATGGCAGGCATTCCTTGGACGCAAGCCATCATAAATGGCAGCGAGGCAGAGGTGCTTCAAGGCGAGAGTGGCAAGTATATTTCATTAACATTGAACAAGGGCACGGACGTTGCGGTTGAATTTATTTTGGCTAATGCGTAGTAGCCTGCAATAGCAAGGAGGAGAGGACTTCTGAAATAACTCAGGCGTTCTCTTTTTTGTTTTACTAGGGCGTGTATGCAAAAGGCAGCTTCATGCTGCTCGTTTCGGGGGTTTGCTCCCTGCATGAAGACACAAAGACAAAAAGACAAAAAGACAAAAAGACAAAAAGACAAAAAGATAGACTTCGTGGACACAACTTGGAGGACACAGCAGCCGCTATTTCCACCGAATCACTGGTTTTGGCACAGGCTGCGGACTCAGGAGCCGCTAATGCGCTGCCCATCATCATTTTCAAAGGGTTATGAAAGCGATAGCGAATCTCCTGTCAGCTTAATTCCTGAATTGGGATTAAGATCCAGAATAGCGGAAACTCAGTCCGCGAAAAAAGGAATGAGCTTCCAAAACAGTTTGTTCTCATCCACAGTGCTCTCTGCAGCTGTAATCTCAGTAACAATCCCATAATGTGGTTCCTAAAGTCTTGTATGGTCAGAGGAAATTGACATTGAATAGGCATGAAGCAAGGAGCAGCAGCAAGGGCTCACGTTTGCGGGCGCATCCTAGAGAGTGCTGCTTACAAAATGTTGGACAGCTTGCGGTATTCGCGCGGTGAAATGCCTTCATGGCGGCGAAAAATCCGGCTGAAATAATGAATATCGGGATAGCCAACGCTTTCGCCGATGCTCTCTATTGATAGCACGGATTCACGCAGCAGCCTTCTCGCCTCCCGGTGGCGGATCGATTGGACGAATTCGCTCGGAGGCATTCCCGCCATTTGCTTAAACAGCTTCGCCATATGATCGACGCTCAAATTAAGCCGTCTCGCAAGGCTGGGGTTCGTCCATGGCTCCGCTGGCGCGTCTTCGATTTGCTTCATCAATTCCAGTAGCTTGTCCCCGTGCACAGAGGCCTGTGCAACAGAGCTTGATAAGGAGGAGCGCAGCAGATGGGTGAGAATTTGCAGCATATACGCTTTGCAGGCGAGCTCATAGCCGGGCGGGCGCATCGTAAACTCGTGCACGAGCTGCTCCATGAGCTGAACGCATACGAGGGAAGGCGTATAGACGATGCTCGCCGATAACGGAGCCAGATGTTCTGAGCAGGCCTCCACCGCAAATTTATCTCCTTGGGCCTCTTCTGTATAGACGACCATATCCGCCTCGGTCTGAACTTCCAGCTCATTGAAAAAATCAAAGTGAATGCCTAGAAACCTCGCTTCAGGAGTCGATATAATCTCATTTTGATGATAGACACCTGAGGGCAAAAAAATAAGCTGGCCCGCTGTGAGCATATAACGCTGCCCTTGCATATAGGTAGCTGCTTCGCCATGGGTCACATACAGCAGCTCAAAATCATACAGCCTTCGCTTCGGCATCGGGCCCGGCGGCAGGCTTTGGAATTGGGCATAATGGACGCTCGGCGACCATTCCCGAAAAGGAGCTATTCTTTGTAGAGGGTAGCATGCAGCAGAGTTATCCACAGAGTCAACCACCTTTCCTATATTTGCATACACAATAAAACGGAATTGTGCAAATAATATCTTTTTCAACTAAATAAAAATCCGATAAAATCGGCTAATATAAATGTATTATCACATGTTTACTAATGGGTTTCAACATAACGGATTTTGCTAAAAAAGGAGCATGAAGCTGATGGAATTCGCTATAGCTGCCATTGACGGCAGCTACATTTGCAACCGGCTTGAGCCCGTTGCACCTGGCACTTCATCCGCATTGCTGGATTGGGGTCGCTGTGAAGCGCTGGAACTGGTCGAGACGGTAACCGGAGAGCCGCCGCGGGAGCGGACGGAGGTAAGGCTGGGCTGGAGTTCGGAGCATTTGCATCTTCGTTTCGAATGCAGGGATTCGCATATCGTATCTGATTTTACACAGCGGGATGAGCCGCTTTACGAGCAGGATGTTGTCGAGGTGTTTATTGACGAGGTGGGGGAGGGCCAGCGTTATATGGAGCTGGAGGTAAGCCCGCATAATGTTGTATTTGATGCCATTATCGAAAATGACGGCTTCGGCGGCATCATCTCCTCGGATCTGTTATGGCAATTTTCTGGCCTCCAGACGTCCGTACAATCAGACGGTCAAGGAAATGTGCTCTATTTCATTGATATTCCGGCATCTAACTTCAAACGTCCTTTCGCTCCGGGTTTAACGATGAGAATCAACGTTTACCGCATCGATCAGGATTTTCAGGGTATACGCGAGTATCAAGCATGGCGTCCTACGCGAGCGATAAACTTCCATATGCCGCAGCATTTCGGCAAGCTCATTTTTAATTAAAGCTTTTTAAAAAGTGGGTGAACAAGGCAAGCGGAGTAAAAGGTTTGGATTTGAGAAGCGGAGCGTTCGCAGGCAACAGCGATCGAAAACCAAATCTTTTACGCAGCGCCGATCCTTTTTCACCCATCTTTTCACCCAAATTAATTAACAGGAGGAAACCCAAATGAAAAAAGGGATTAATATTTGGTCATTCAACAGCGACACCACCATCGCCAGCTGCATTCAAACGGCGAAAAAAGCCGGCTTCGACGGCATCGAGCTGTCGCTTAACGGCACGGGCGAGCTGAGCCTCGCGGCAACGGATCAGGAAATTTGCGACATCAAGGCGCGTCTAGAGGAAGCTGAGCTGGAAATTGCGGGCCTTGCAACGGGGCTGTATTGGGATTATGCCATGACGAGCGCGAACCCGGAAACGCAAAGCAAAGCGATAGATGTATGCAAAAAACAGCTGGAGCTTGCAGCAGCGTTTGGCGTCGATACGATTTTGGTCATCCCTGGCGCGGTTGGTGTTGATTTTATCCCAGGCAGCGAAGTAACGGATTACGAATATGCGTATAACCGTGCTCAGGAGTCGATTGCGAAGCTGGTTCCTTTTGCAAAAAGCGCGAACGTATCGATTGGCATTGAAAATGTATGGAATAAATTTCTGCTGTCGCCGCTTGAGCTGCGCGGGTTTATCGATTCATTTGGTTCAAGCTATGTAGGCTCTTATTTCGATGTTGGAAACGTCGTGCAAAACGGTTATCCGGAGCAGTGGGTACGCATTTTGGGCAACCGCATCAAGAAGGTCCACTTCAAGGATTACCGCCGCCAAGCGGGCGGGCTTCACGGCTTTGTTGACCTGCTTGCAGGCGATGTGAACTACCCTGCTGTCATGGAGGCACTGCAGGCGATTGGCTATGACAATTACGTCACGGCCGAAATGATTCCGCCATATACGCATCATGCCGAGCAAATTATTTTCAATACTTCGAAAGCGATGGATGCGATTTTGGGTCGTGGAAATGCCTAGTCTATTTCGCCTCAAGCATTTATTTGATAAGGGGGATTTACCATGTTAAAAGTAGGATTAATCGGCTTCGGTTTTATGGGACGCATGCATTTCGACAACTACGTTCGTCTGACAGAAGAGGGCGCACCTGTGAAATTGGTGGCGATTTGCGATCTAATGATCGAGGAGTTGAAAAATGGCAAAGCTTCTGGAAATATGGCGACGGGCCAAGAGGTTTATGATCTTTCGCCATACAACTTGTATGACAGCATTGAGAAAATGCTTGAAAACGAGGAGCTCGACATAATCGACATTACGCTGCCCACTTATTTGCACGCAGAGCTGACCTGCTCGCTGCTGGAAAAGGGACTGCATGTGCTGTGCGAGAAGCCGGTAGCCGGCAATTCCGCCGATGGCTGGAAAATGGCGCAAACGGCTGAGCGCACAGGCAAAACGCTGATGATCGGCCAATGCCTGCGCTTCTGGCCAGCATATGAATATTTAAAAGCTGTTGTGGACGATGGCCGTTTTGGCGCGGTAACGGGCGGCTATTTCTTCAGAGGCTCTGCTGCCCCTAAAGGCTGGTTCCTTGACGGCAGCAAGAGCGGCGGGGCTGTGCTGGATATGCATATTCATGATACTGATATTATCCACTGGCTGTTCGGCAAGCCGGAGCAAGTGTCGACGCTCGCCCGCAATGTCATTCCAGGCAGCGGCTACGATACGGTATCTACAAATTACGTTTACCCGGATGGCAAAGTGCTGAATGCACAAGCGGACTGGACGCTGGAAGGCGATTTCGGTTTTGCGATGACGTACCGCGTCAATTTTGAAGGGGGCAATCTGCTGTTCGAGAACGGACAGGTTAAAGTGAATCCGAACAACGAGCCAGGCTTTATAGCTGATCTTTCACCTGACATGGGCTATTACCGCCAAATCAAATATTTCCTTGAATCGGTAAACGCGGGTACGCCCGTATCGATATGTACGCCGGAAAGCGCTGTTGGCACGCTGGAAATTATTGAAGCAGAGCTTCGCTCAGCCGATGAGCGCGGCGCGTTAATCCGCTTGTAAGGAAGTATTTGGCGACTAATCGGCCAACCTAGCGGCGCACAGAAACATAAGAATTGGCCCTTTCGCTATAGAATTATGGCGGCAGGGTCTATTTTTATTTTAATCGTTCGATATGTGAAAAATATCACATAACTCCGGCTCGTTGTTGTTTATACTGATGGTAAGAACAATGAAAGCTTTACAGGGAGGCGTTTACAATGGGAGCAATACGGCAAAAGCTTGTGCTGATTGGCAATGGGATGGCGGGAGTAAACACGCTGGAGCATATCCTCAAGCTGTCACCAGAGCAATATGACATCACGGTATTCGGCAGCGAGCCGCATCCAAACTATAACCGGATTATGCTTTCTTATGTATTGGAAGGCAGTAAAACGATAGACGATATTATTTTGAACAGCTGGGCTTGGTACGAGGAGCATCATATTACGCTGCATACGGGAACGACGATAACGGCTATTGATACGCAGCAAAAAATCGTGTTTGCGGACAATGGGCTGACCGCAGCCTATGACCGTCTAATTATTGCTACGGGCTCGAATCCCATTATACTGCCCGTTCCCGGGCATCAGAAGCAGGGCGTCGTAGGCTTCCGCGACATTGCGGATTGCAGCGTCATGCTGGAGACAGCGAAGCAATATCGCAATGCAGCTGTTATAGGCGGCGGGCTGCTCGGTCTGGAAGCTGCCAAGGGCTTGCTCAATTTGGGCATGAATGTGACGGTCATTCATTTAATGGCGGATTTAATGGAGCGCCAGCTTGACCCGAGCGCTTCGGCGATGCTGAAGGCGGAGCTGGAACGGCAGGGGCTGCATTTCCTCATGGAAAAGCAGACGGCGGAAATTTATGGCGGTGAGCGCGTTGAGGGGCTGACCTTCAGCGACGGAACGAAGCTGGAATCGGATTTTATCGTTATGGCAGCGGGCATACGGCCTAATACGGCTTTGGCCAGCGCGAGCGGCCTTGAAGTGAAGCGGGGCATCGTCGTCGATGATTACATGCAAACGTCGGCGGAAGGCGTGTACGCAGTTGGCGAATGCGCCGAGCACCGCGGCATTTGCTACGGCTTAGTAGCCCCGCTGTTTGAGCAGGGGGCCGTGCTGGCGAAGCAGCTATGCGGCGTGCAGACGAAGCCTTACGAGGGAACGCAATTATCGACGAAGCTAAAAATTTCGGGCGTAGATGTATTTTCGACGGGCGTCTTCCTGGATCAGCCAGAGCTGACGGTCATTCGCAAGCAGGATGACTGGAAACAGCAGTACAAGAAGCTGCTGCTTAAGGAAAATACAATTGTTGGCGGTGTGCTTTACGGCGATGTCAGCGATTCGAGTCGGATTCAGCAATGGGTACGCGAAGGAGCTGCCATGACGGAGGCTATTTATGCAGAGCTGATGGGAACCGCTGGCACCGCGTTGTCGGCTGCTGACCGCGTAGCGCAAATGGCCGATGATGAAATCGTATGCGGCTGCAATGGCGTATCGAAGGGGAGCATCGTAAAGGCGATCAAGGACAATTCGCTTACTTCGGTCGATGAGGTAAAGGCGTGTACAGGGGCTGGGCGTTCGTGCGGCGGCTGTGTGCCGACGGTTAGCCATTTGCTGCAATATGTGTTGGGAGACGAATATGCCGGCCAGAAGACGAAGACGGGCATTTGCGGCTGCACGAGCCTCAGCCGCGATGAAATCGTAGCTGCGATTAAAGAGAAGCATCTGACGACTGTGAAAGAGGTTATGCATGTACTGGAGTGGCATAATCCGGAGGGCTGCTCGAAATGCCGTCCAGCGGTCAATTATTACTTGGGCATGCTGTGGCCGCAGGAGCATGAGGACGAGAAGGATTCGCGCTTCGTTAATGAACGGATGAACGCCAACATTCAGAAGGATGGGACCTACACGGTCGTGCCGCGGATGTATGGCGGCGTGACAACGCCGGAGGATTTGAAGAAAATTGCCGATGTTGCCGTGAAATATGATGTGAAAATGGTCAAAGTGACCGGAGGCCAGCGGCTTGATTTAATCGGGGTTGCGAAAGAAGATTTGCCGCTCGTATGGGAAGAGCTGGATATGCCCTCGGGCTATGCCTATGCGAAGGCGCTGCGAACAGTGAAAACCTGCGTCGGCCAGCAATTTTGCCGCTTCGGTACACAGGACTCGATCGGCATGGGTATTCGGCTGGAAAAAACATTTGAGCGGATCGATATGCCCGCCAAGTTCAAAATGGCCGTGAATGGCTGTCCGCGCAACTGCGCCGAGTCGTGTACGAAGGATATTGGCATCGTCGGCAATGACGGCGGCTGGGAAATGTTCGTTGGCGGCAATGGCGGAATCAAGCCGCGCATCGCCGAGCTGCTGTGCAAAGTGAAAACGGATGAAGAGCTTGTGCAGATGGTGGGTGCTTTTACCCAATATTATCGTTTGACGGCGAATTACTTGGAGCGCACTTCGGAGTGGGTGGAGCGCGTTGGCATAGAGGCGATTAAAGCGGAGGTTGTTGACAATATGGATCGCCGCCGCGAGCTGTATCAGGATATTTTAGCCGCGCTAGCCGAGCTGAAGGAGCCTTGGAGCACAGCGCTTGAGGAGCAGCGGGAAAGCAGCTATCTGTTTGATGCGATTCAAATGAAATAGGCGAGCGAATGAAGGGTAGGCTGAGCAGTTACTAAAATTTAAAGGATAGAAGGCGAGGAGCATCCAAATGACCACACAGGTAAATCAAGATTTGACCTATATTAAAATCGGCACACTCGAGGATTTTCGCGAACGAATGGGGCGGGTTATTCGCTTGAATCAAAAGGAGATTGCTGTGTTTCGTACAACCGACGGCACCTTGTATGCGCTGGACAATCGCAGTCCCCATCGCAGGGGAGGGCCGCTGGCGGAAGGCATGGTATCGGGACATTTTGTACTGGACCCGTTATATGATTGGAAGATTGCACTGGATAGCGGGCAGGTGCAGGCGCCTGATTCTGGCTTGGTGCAAACCTATCCACTGAAGGTGGAGGGCGAGAACGTACAGATGGGACTGACGCTAGAGCAAGCAAGGCAGCTCGGACTAGAACGATAGAGTCAAGTATCTTAAATGAACAAAGGAGGTTTATCTATTGAATACAGCGACGCTTAACAGAGAAGGTGGTCAAGGCAAGAAGGGTTTCGGAGAGTGTGCGTGCTGCAGTGGCAACCACCTGCTGCATGCACTTTTGGAGCAGAAGGAGCGGCAGGACATTGGCATTCAGCCGGAGAAGCTGAAAGCGGCAGATTGGAGCGAGCAGTCGATTGCCGGGATGGTGCGGCAGCTCATGTTCGGCTATCATCTGTTTCTCAGAGCCGAGCTGCCGTTGCTGCATGAATTGACGGCGCTCATTACGAGCGTGCATGGCAGCCAGCACCGCCAGCTGATTGAGCTGCAGCAGCGCTTCCATGCTTTAAAGGCTTTGCTGGAGCAGCATTTGATTGACGAGGAAGAATGCTTTTTCCCGCTTATTCTGAAATATGAGCGGCGCAATTCTGCTAGCGCATTTAGGCAGGCGAAGCAAATGGTCGAGAAGCTTGAAGGCGACCATAGGCGGATCGGCAATATGCTGCTGCATCTTAGGCTGGCTTCGGCGCATTATATGCTGCCAGATGATGCGTGTGAAGCTTTCGCTTATACGTACAGCAGGCTGAGGCAGCTGGAAGCAAAGCTGCTGGAGCATATCCGGCTGGAAAATCATTATTTATTTTATAGATTGTGATAATTTTCACATTATAAAAAGGGATCTGGTTTTATACTGTAGCTATATAGGATATAGGAGGCGGAAAAGATGGCTGTCAATCATACCGATCGCATTAAAGTGGCAGAGTCTGCGGGCGCTTGGCGGGGCTTTGCAGCAGGCAAATGGCAGGAACGCATTGATGTAAAGGATTTTCTGGATCATAATTTGCAGCCTTATACAGGCAATGAGGCCTTTTTGGCGGGAGCCACTGAGGCAACGGTCGAGCTTTGGCAAAAAATCCAGCACCTCGTCAAGCAGGAGCGGGCAAACGGAGGTGTGCTGGATATTGACCTAAATACAGTTTCCAGCATTACCGCCCATGCTCCCGGTTACATTGACCAGAAGAAGGAGCAGATTGTCGGGCTGCAAACCGACGCGCCATTGAAGCGCTCCATTCAGCCATTCGGTGGCATCAAAATGGTCGTTGATGCGTGCGAGGCTTACGGCTTCGAGCTGCCCGCCGAAATGGTCAAAATGTTTACCGAGGTTCGCAAAACCCATAACCAAGGTGTGTTTGATGCCTACACCTCAGAAATGCGGGCAGCACGCAAAGCAGGAATCATTACGGGGCTGCCAGATGCTTATGGACGCGGCCGAATTATTGGCGATTATCGCCGGGTAGCCTTGTATGGGGCCGATCGTCTCATCGCGGGTAAAAAGCAGGAGCTGCTGCTGCTGGAAACAGGCACGATGACGGAGGAGACGATTCGCGACCGAGAGGAAATATCCGAGCAAATCCGTTCACTGCAAGAGCTTAAGCAGATGAGCCTTGCCTACGGCTGCAACATCTCCCGGCCAGCAGCTACGGCGAAGGAAGCGTTCCAATGGCTGTATTTTGCTTATCTTGGGGCGATTAAGGAGCAGAACGGCGCGGCGATGAGCCTTGGGCGCGTTTCCAGCTTTCTCGATATTTATATCGAGCGCGATCGGCTGGAAGGTAGGCTGACGGAGGAGCAGGCGCAGGAGCTGATGGATCATTTTGTCATGAAGCTGCGGATCGTGAAGTTTTTGCGGACACCGGACTATAATGAGCTGTTTAGCGGAGATCCGACCTGGGTGACAGAGTCGATTGGCGGCATGGCGGTCAATGGCCAGACGCGGGTGACGCGCAGCTCCTTCCGTATTCTTCATACTTTATATAATTTAGGTCCGGCACCGGAGCCGAATTTGACCGTACTGTGGTCAGCGAGCCTGCCGGAAGACTTCAAAAAATATTGCGCCAAGGTGTCGATTGAAACGAGCTCGATTCAATATGAAAATGATGACATTATGCGCCCGCAGTTCGGCGATGATTACGGCATTGCCTGCTGCGTCTCCGCGATGCGGATCGGCAAGCAGATGCAGTTTTTCGGGGCTAGGGCGAATCTGGCAAAAGCGCTGCTCTATGCCATCAATGGTGGAGTAGATGAGGTATCCGGTGCGCAGGTTGGGCCAGCATTTGCCCCGATTACGAGCGATTTGCGCCTCGATTATAAAGAGGTGATGGGCAAATATGACGCCATGCTGGAATGGCTTGCTGGACTGTATATGAACACGCTCAACATTATCCATTACATGCATGACAAATATGCATATGAGCGGCTGGAGATGGCGCTGCATGACCGTGAGATTTTGCGTACGATGGCATGCGGCATTGCGGGCTTGTCTGTTGTGGCCGACAGCTTGAGTGCGATCAAGCATGCGGTTGTTGTACCGATACGTAATGAAAATGGCATCGTTGTCGATTTTGACATTCAGGGCGAATACCCGATGTACGGCAACAATGACGAGCGGGTAGACCGGATCGCTGTGCAGCTCACGGAAACGTTTATGAATAAGCTGCGCAAGCATCGCACCTACCGCGGCGCTTTGCCAACGATGTCGGTACTGACGATCACATCGAACGTTGTGTATGGCAAAAAAACGGGCAGCACGCCGGATGGCAGAAAAGCAGGGGAGCCTTTTGCGCCCGGCGCTAATCCGATGCATGGCAGAGACCGCAAGGGTGCGCTTGCCTCGCTCGCATCCGTAGCTAAAATTCCGTACGAAGATTGTCTCGACGGCATTTCCAATACGTTCTCGATTATTCCGAAGGCGCTCGGCAAGGAGCCGCTGACGCGCATTAACAATCTCGTTTCGCTGCTTGACGGTTATGCGGATAGCTCCGGCCATCATTTAAACGTTAACGTATTTGAACGGGAGCAGCTGCTGGATGCGATGGAGCATCCGGAAAACTACCCGCAGCTGACGATTCGTGTATCAGGCTATGCCGTTAATTTTATTAAATTGACCCGCGAGCAGCAGCTCGATGTCATTAACCGCACGTTCCACGGCGCGGTATAGAAAGGAGGCCCTAAGCATGTTAGGCAGAATCCATTCCTTTGATACGTTTGGAACCGTCGATGGACCGGGCATTCGTTTCGTGCTTTTTATGCAGGGCTGCGCTTTGCAATGCCAGTTTTGCCACAACCCGGATACGTGGGATACTGGAGCAGGAAAACAGGTGACGGTCGACGATGTTTTGCGGGAAATAGAGCCCTATGTGCCGTATTACCGCCGCTCTGGCGGCGGCATTACGGTTACGGGAGGAGAGCCGACGCTGCAGGCGCCCTTCGTAACCGAGCTGTTCAAAGCGTGCAAGCAGCGCTGGGGACTGCATACGACACTTGATTCGTCGGGGTTTTGTGAACCGAATCATGCGGAGCCGCTTATGGCGGTTACTGATCTGGTGCTTCTGGATTTGAAAATGATCGATTCCGCTAAGCATGAGCTGCTAACCAGTCGTCCGAACGAGCGGATATTGCGTTTCGCAGCCGCTTTGAGCTCGTGGAAGCAGCCGGTGTGGATTCGGCATGTGCTCATTCCGCAGGTGACTGATGGCAGCGACGATTTGCGCGCGCTTGGCGCTTATATCAGCGCGCTTCAATCGGTTGAGAAGTTCGAGATTTTGCCCTATCACCGAATGGGAGTTTACAAGTGGCAGCAGCTTGGCCGCGAATATCCGCTGGAGGGCATTCCGAGCCCGACGGAGCAAGAGGTCGCGCGGGCTTACCGGCTCGTGCAGGAGGGTGGTATTCATGCGGCGTCGCAAATAGTAGAAGTGGGGAGCATAGAAAAGAAGCAGCCTATCGGCCGATTGCTCGGCTGAAGGGCTGCTTCTTTTTTTCTTCCAATCGCTCTATATTATCAGCGAATCGATTGATTAACGGCCAACTCTTGTAAAAGCAATTCGCTGCTTTTCTCCAGCTGCATAGGGTACAAATGAACGTTAGCAGGCGCTTGTCGCTCCAGCTCCTCGAACACAGCTGATGAGGCGTACACATGATCAGCCTCATTCAGCGCTTTGCTTAGCAGCAGGGGATTATCGGTTCCCGCTGTACTGCAATTTGTGAGTTCGATTCCAGCCTCTAATACCCGCTCAGCCATCCATTCACCGCCGACTTTACCTAGACAAACGAAAGCAAGAGCGGCAGTAGAAGGCAATTTTGCTATTTCCAATAAGGAAGCCTGCTCGATAATGGCTCCTATAACGGTTAATTTTTTCCCAAATGGTTGGATCATTTGCTTTACTTCTTCTGCATGATTCAGCGTAGTTACAAAAGCGTCCGCATGGCTTACAGCCTCGCTAAGCGAGGCGCTCTCCGAACGTAAATCCTCTAAAAAGCATATTTCCACATCCGCGCCTGTGAGCCGACTGATTTCGCTGCTGTAAAATAAATAGTCATGGCCTCTGCACTCCACGAATATGAGCCGCTTCGGTCTGGCATTATCGTTTTCTTGCAAGAGGGTATAGGCCAAGCCTGCCTGAAAATATTCTCTCAAGGAAACTTGATGACGGACAGCTTCTTTTTGTGCATGAGTAAACATTTTTTTCATAGGAACACGTTCTTTTTGCAGTCGCTCAATCTCACGGCCAGCAACCACCTGGGTACCTCGGCCTTTTTGTACGGAAACAAGCCCTTCTTCTTTTAACTGGCTATACACCCAATTGATCGTATTTCGATTAAGCCCTAAAAATTCGGCTAATTCGCCTGCAGGCGGCAACATTTCGCCCGCTTGAATTTCGCCGGTGCCAATGAGCCATTTAAACTGTTCTTTGATTTGAGTATTTACATTAAAGGTTAGTGTCGGATCAACGCGTAGCATAAGCCGTCTATGCTGCATAGAGCTTACCTCATTTCATAGTCAACTAGTTATATTATAGCTTGATCGTGAAAGGAAAAACAACTTTAATACGCTATTAAACCAAATAAAACGTTGACAATGTGGGGGAATTCATTTATATATTACTATATAACTAGTTTACTATTCATTTAAGAGGAGTGGAAGGATGCATACGTTCTTTTTACGATTAACAACTAAGCTGAAGGAGAAGGGAGGAAGCGGCATCCGGAGCCCTTTAACCATTTCATTACCGAAAGCGGCATGGGGTGCTTTGGGAGGATTTATTGTCATTTTGCTGCTGTCTATGCTGACTGAAGAGTCGGACCTTGTATGGATTATGGCTCCGTTTGGAGCCACCTGTGTACTGGTTTTTGGCATATGGGATTCCCCATTGTCGCAACCGCGCAATGTGGTCGGCGGGCATTTGATATCGACTGGCATTGGCTTGCTTCTTTATCATTTATTTGGCCAGGGGAGCTTAGTTATGGCTGCTGGAGTAGGTCTTGCGATCGGATTAATGATGTTAACCAAGACGACCCATCCTCCTGCTGGAGCCGATCCTCTAGTTGTCATAATGGCTGGCAGCAGCTGGTCTTTTTTAATAAATCCTGTACTTATTGGAACTATCGTCATTGTGGGAATGGCCCTCATAATAAACAATTTGGACAAGGCTAAAAAGTACCCGACCTTTTTGAGATAAGCCTACGATTATTCTCTTACTCATGGAGCGTAAGCAGCTGCCCAAGCATAAAAAGCCCGAAAGACGAGCACTAATTTCCTAGTGCCTATCTTCCGGGCTTTCATACTTCCAGACCTGGCTATGCTAATCTGCTTTATTCGCGCCTTGTTCCTCATTAAACCAAAGAGGGTCCTCGCAATCGACTTCACCGTTATAGTTAATCAGCAACTCTTCGCCTGCCTTAACATCAGTAAAGGCAAAAAAGTCTACCGTCAAATTGTCAAAATTAAGCTCATAGAACGTGTTCGGCGTATACGAGTGATTAAACAGCATACCGTAGCCCAGCAAAAGAGCGGAATGGTTTGCTCCATATTCAAAAGCGTAGTCGGCAAAAATCGTTTTCTCAAGGTGGACATGCTCCTCGTTCTCGTAAGGAAGGACCGGTGCTTCGTGAATAAGCGCGCCCTCGGCGATGTCCTGGGTGGCGAATACGCCGCGGTTCAGCTCGCCATTGCTGAGCTGGGAAGTTCGAATTTCAATCATGAAAGTATCCTCTGTCCACTAAAGCATATAATGGAATTCTTTTTCTCAACATTATAGCCCGCTTTCGCTAAAAATAGCAATGCTGCTTCATTCAGTCGCTCCAATTGTGGTTTTCCGAAGGTACTATAAAAACATGGTACTATTGCGGTTAAGCCTCCTCTTGTATAGTTAAGTTAGTCATATATAGCAAGCATACATACTGCTGTTTCAAAATATAAGCATATATAAGATTCACCCTCATAATCGGCTTTTAGTGAGCGATTTCGCTATAGATAAGGAATATTCGCCAGGGGCAGAAAGGTGACTTGACGCCATGAACAGAGCTTTGACAAGGCAGAAGGAGCTGCAGCACAAGGCCGCTGTACTCAAACAATATGAAGTCTATGGTTATCAGGTTGCCTATTATGTGCTGGAGAATGAAGCGCTGGCGGCACAGGCAGTCATGCAGGCTCTTAAGCAATTATTTCAGGATGAGCAATTTTTCAAGCAGCCACAGCCTGAACAAAAGCAGCAGACAAAACGAGCCGTCATGAAGCATTCCTTGCTTAGCAAATTCGCTGCTCAGCCATCCTCGCTCAGAATCATATAAACTAGAAGCAGCTGCTATAGCAGCCCGCTCCCCGCTTTTTCACGAACAACAGCAGCCGGTCCATGCTATCCAATCGAACCAAGGCAGCTTTGAGCGCAAGCGCCGCACATTACAAGCGGCAAGAAAACACCCTCCGAAATTCCCAAACAGGCGAATTTCGGAGGGTGTTTCAGTTAAGCCGGCTTGAAGCGCTTAGTTGGAAGCGACTTTCAAGCGGATCATATTCCACGAAGCTTTGCCTAGTACGGCGCTAACTTGGCCGCCATCGACTTTAGCTGTGCCATTGTTATGCGGCAGCACTTGATTAGGACGAGCTTTCGTATTACAAGCTTTAATATCGTCATGCTCCAGAACAACATGCTCGATGAGGCTGACTGTGCCGAAGCTGCGAACATCAACATCAAGGTCCAGCGATTCCTTCAAATGACGGTTGACGGCGAAAATCGTAATTTCACCTTGCTCCTCATTATGAACGCTAATCGCTTCCAGATAAGGCACATCAGTGAAGTCCTTCGAATCGTATTTTGGCGATGAAGTAATCGGTTGAAGCACAGTGCCCCGTCCATACAGCGATGCGTGCTTGTAAGGGAAATACGTCGTTTGCAGCCACAGCGGACCGCCATTTTCCGTCATAATCGGAGCGATAACGTTAATGAGCTGAGCCAGGCAGGCGATTTTCACCCGGTCTGCATGCTTAAGTAGTGTAATGACGAAGCAGCCGACAGCAAGCGCATCCTCAAGCGTATATACATCCTCAAATTCTGGCGGCGCAATATGCCAGCGTTCCTCGGCGCGGCTTGTGCCAATGGAATTCCATACATTCCACTCATCCAGCGACAGCATGAGCTTCTTCTTGCTGCGCTTCTTCGCTTTCATGTAATCCGCAATCGCCGTTACGCTGTAAATGAATTGATCCATATCGAGCGATTTCGCGAGGAAGTTTTCCGAGTTGTTTTCGTTATTGTTGTAATACGTATGCAGCGACAGGTAGTCGACCTGATCATACGTCAAATCCAGTACAGTCGCTTCCCAATCAGCAAAAGTGCTCATGCCGCTCGAAGAGCTGCCGCAAGCAACAAGCTCGATGGATGGATCGACCCAGCGCATCACTTTAGCCGTTTCATTCGCCAGTCTGCCGTATTCAACTGCTGTTTTGGCGCCGATTTGCCAAGGGCCGTCCATTTCATTACCCAGGCACCATGTTTTGAACTTATGCGGCTCTTTGTAGCCGTGTGAAATGCGCAGATCGCTATAATAGGAGCCGGATGGATGATTGCAATATTCAACGAGGTTACGTGCTGCATCTACGCCGCGCGTGCCAAGATTGACCGCCATCATGACTTCGGAGCCAACGAGCTTCGCCCAGTCGGCAAATTCGTTTGTGCCAACCTCATTCGTTTCGGTTGTCCACCAAGCCAGCTCAAGCAGACGCTTGCGCTCTTCTTTCGGGCCAACGCCGTCCTCCCAATTGTAGCCTGAGACGAAATTTCCGCCAGGATAGCGTATAATAGGAACGTTGAGCGCTTTAATCGCTTCGAGCGCATCGCGGCGGAAGCCGTTCTCATCAGCCGTAGGATGGCCCGGCTCATAAATGCCGCCGTATACGGCGCGTCCTAGATGCTCGATGAATGATCCATATAGACGCGGGTCAACCTCAGCAATTTTAAAATGTTTATCAATGAGCATCGTTGATTTCAATGACATAATGGTAAAACCTCCTGTTTAATGAATTAGCCAAAAACTGAATTCATATACTTGCTAACTACTTATATTTTTAACATAATGAATAAATACAAGCAATGAATAAGGGTCGTAATAATGAAGGATTAGCTAAATTACTAACCCTGCAAATAGGATGTGACAGAATGTACTTAACGACGAATGCAGAATCGCTTCGTGTATATGAAGCGCTGGCGAGCGAGGTTCGCCTGCAAATTATTGATTTGCTGGATGAGCGTGAACGGCATATTAAGGAGCTGGCAGCGGAGCTTTATTTGAGCAGCGCGATTGTCAGCACCCATGTGAGCAAGCTTCAGCAAGCGGGTATTGTGACGAGCAAAATGAAGCGCATAGGTGGCGGAACGTATAAATATTGCTCACTTTCGGCTGAATATTTGCAAATCAGGCTGTCCAAGCCAAATGACCAGAAACGAAAAAATATGGAAACGATGCTGCCGGTCGGCCATTATACCGATGTAGCCGCCTTTCCAACCTGCGGCATTGCAACAGCAGAGAAACTAATCGGGCAATATGATAATCCCAAATATTTTTTGGACCCGGAGCGAATGAATGCCGGCATTTTATGGTTTGCCAGAGGATATGTCGAATATAAGGTGCCCAATCATCTATTTGTTGATCAACGGGTGCAGGAATTGGAAATTTCACTGGAGATTGGCTCCGAAGCGCCGCAAATTAATGAAAATTGGCCGTCGGATATTCGCTTTTTTATCAATGGCTTGTATTTGGGCGAATGGACGAGTCCGGGTGACTTTGGACGTGTGCGTGGACGGCTGTCACCGGATTGGTGGCAGGGCGATGTGAATCAATATGGCTTATTGAAGGTGCTGCGTCTCAATGCGAATGGCACCTTCATTGATGGCTTGCAAATATCCGAGCTGACGATTCATGATTTGGATTGGGAGACCCCGTTTCTGACGCTTCGCATCAGCGCCGAGGAAAGTGTTCCGGGCAGGGGAGGATTAACCTTGTACGGCAAGGGGTTTGGCAATTACAATCAAGATATAAGAATTCGTACCTATTATGAATAAACCCCAAACACTTCAATGGGAATAGCTGGATGAAAATGGAGGGATCGTAATGGCGCCTTATTGTCGTGTGCTCATTGTAGATGATGAAATATTAGTCAGACAGGGCATTAAGCACTTATTGAATTGGGAAAAGGAAGGCTTTCAAATCGTCGGCGAGGCGGCGAGCGGAACGGAGGCGCTGGAGAAAATTCAGCAGCTGGAGCCGCATATCGTAATAACGGATATCGTCATGCCTGTCATGGATGGCGCGGAGCTTACAAGAATTGTCAAAGCGAGATTCCCGGAAATTGAAGTGATTGTGCTTAGCAGCTTTGGAGAATTTGATTATGTGAGATCGACTTTTCAAAGCGGCGTTGCCGATTATATATTGAAGCCTAAGCTGGAGGCGACCCATCTGCTTGAAGTATTAAAGCGTACTGCGCAGCGAATTCCTTCACTGAAGCTGGAGCATGCACCAACCGATAAAGACACAACGGTACAGGTGCTGCTGGATATGCTGATGGATGGCTTCGGCGTAGAGCTTGAGGAGGCGGTGGGGGCAGAAGCGTTCCCTTATGACAGCTTTCGGATGCTTGGTGCAGAATGCAAGCCTTCTGGAGATAAAAAGGCCATGCTAGCCGTAGCTGAGCTGCTGAAAAAAAGAATGCAGTCGGAGCTCGTCGTTTCGCTTGAAGAGTCGGTCCATTATTCGCTTAGGGCGGAAGCTGGGCGCGTCGTGCTGCTCATTAATTTGAACAAGCAGGAAAGCCCGCAGCTTGCCGCTGCCGTACGGAGACTGGATGAGTGGACGGGCGAGCAAATGCTTGAGGCGAGATGGACACTGGGCGAGCCGTTCAGCCATTATACCGAGGTGGGGGACCATTTCAAGCTCAGCTTTCTGAAAATGAGCGACTACCGCTTTTTTTTGGCTGACCCGGATTGTGTGCTTATTGCAGGGGAGCTGCCATATATGCCGCCTGTAGAAGAGAAGTTTGATTTGCCGCGGTTTTCCGAGCAGCTGAGCAAGCAGCAGTTTGAGAGCGCTTTTAGCGACCTGCTGGCTTATGTGCAGGGTGCCCCGCATTTTTATAAGAAAGATGTATTTGAGTTTAAATCATTCCTTAGCAATGTTATTTTTAATATGACGATTGTAGTGGGCCGCCTGGAGGTGGATGCCGCGCATTTGGAAGAGGCGAAATACCGCTATTTCAAGGAAATTGGCGACACCTCGCATATAAGCGAAGCCATCGTGTTAATGGAGGCATTCGTGAGTGAAGCGGAGACTGTACTGGCAACCCGCAAGCAGGGAGCAGGCAATCCGAATATGGCAATGCTGCTTGCTTATATTGGCGAGCATTTTGCTGAGCCGCTAAGTCTGACGGAGCTGGCGAAGCATTTTCATTTTAACCCTTCTTATTTGTCTACGTATTTCAGTGCGCATAATAATGAAGGCTTTAGTGAATATTTGAACAAAATTCGGGTGGAGAAGGCGGCAGAGCTGCTGCTAGCGGATACGGCATCCATTTCAGAAATAAGCGGCATGGTGGGGTACTCGGATCATAGTTATTTTACAAAAGTGTTCAAAAAAATAACGGGCTTGTCACCTAGCCATTATCGCAAACAATATGTCAACCAGAAAAGGGACTAGTGCATGAAGGCATTTTTGGCAAAATTTAAATATCACGGCTTGTTTATAAAAATGTTTACCGTCACCTTTGTCAGCATCATTTCGGTTTCGCTGCTTACTACGCTTGTGATGATGCAGATGTCAGAGCGTCTATTCATGAATACGTTCAGTATTACGAATGGAAAAATCATCAATCAGGTGCAGACGAATTTCGAGTCATTCAGCTATTCCATTGTGACAGCGACCAATAATGTTCAGCAAAGCGGAACGCTCAAATCGTTTCTTACAGACCCCGATGAACGATCTGTCCCGACGTTGAAAAGATATTATGAAGCCAACACACAAATCAAGCGAATTCAATCGGGCGTCTCCGCTTATCCGGTGAATATGACGATAACGGGAATTAACGGGCGCAGCCATTCGTCCGACAGCACCTATTGGCCGCGATCAATCGAGAAGCTTCGCAGCAGTAAGCTAACGGAGCAGGCGCTGCAGGAGCCACGGCGTATTTTGTACGAGCTGGATCAGGATAGCATGACGCCTGAAGACAACTCCAATGCTGTTGTTGTCGCCATGAAAACATTGCTGGAGCGAACGAGCGGCCAGCCTTATGGCCAGCTTTATATTGCAATAAGAGAAAAGGATTTTCGCAAATTTTACACGAGCTTCACGAGCAGTGGAAATGATGTCGTTATCTTGAATCAAGCAGGCATGATCGTTTCCAGCAATCGTGAACAGCTTGTAGGGACGACGGTGCCAGAGCTTTTGACCTATGCCAAGCAAATTGAAGAGCAGCAGCTGGACGTTATGGACACAACGGCGATGGGGAAGAGCAGCCTCGTATTGTCCAAATATTTGCCGACCTATGATTTTTATTTGGTGAACTTAATTGATAAGCAGCAGGTCATGAGCCAAATGGTTGATTTCAAAATGGTTGTCCTTATCTCTCTGGCAATCGTGCTGCTGGCCCTCATTATCGTCTTTGTGATTTCAAGGCGGCTGACGAGATCGCTTACGCTGCTGGCGCGGCAAATTTCACGGGTGACGAAAAATGACTTCAATAATTACACTTCGGTAACGGGAAGCTACGAAATCAAGCAGCTCGGCAATGCCTACAACTACATGCTGGATGAGCTGAATGATTATATTAAGCGGCTCATTCAGACACAGAAGGATCAGCGCAATGCTGAGCTGTCTGCGCTGCAGATGCAAATTAATCCCCATTTTCTATATAATACGCTGGCATCGATTAAAATTTTGGTCCAGCAGGGCAATAAGGACAAGGCTGCGGAAACGATAAACGCACTGATTTCCCTGCTGCAAAATACGGTAAGCAATATAAGCGAGACGATTCCGGTTTCACAGGAACTCGTTAACCTTAAAAATTACGTATTTATTAACCATGTGCGATATGGCGAGCAGATTCGAGTCAATTATTTTGCAGATAAGGATTGCATGGGTGCCCATTTGCCGAAGCTGGTTATCCAGCCGTTTATGGAAAATGCTTTTTTCCACGCTTTCCATGAGCGCAGCGAGGGATATATTTATGTACTTATCTCCCGTGAGGGCGATTCGCTCATCTGTGAGGTCGTAGACAATGGGGTCGGCATTAGCGGGCTGAGTAACGGGGAAGCTGGAGCTGAGGTTGACGGAGCAACCCGGAAAAACGGTGAGCGCGGGGTGCATTCGGCAAGCCATTTCTTCTCCGGCATTGGCATACGCAATGTGCATGACCGTTTGACCCTGCTTTATGGTGAAGGCTATGGAGTGACGATTGTCAGTGATCCAGGCCAAGGAACACGCGTGAAAATCAAGCTTCCTTTGTTATTTGAGTAACGATTTTTAAAGCAGCGGCTCGCAGGATAAATCCTGAATGAGCTGCTGTTTTTTTAGTTGGCAGCCTTAAATTATTGAAGACAGTATAATAGCAGCCCAACAAGCACAAAATTCAAATACATCTTTTTCATGACGAAGGACGGTGATCAACCATAAAAAATAGGAAATTGGTAATAGGCAATGAGCCTCATTGACACGATCGATCCAGTACTTAGAAGAATATCCTTGATTTTTCCAACTGCCGTCTAAATATATTACCAATAAGCAAATTAATTACTATTGGCAAAAAATAACTACTGTTTATGAAATAAAAGAATGACAAATCCCTATAAAGATATTGCTATCGAACACAATAAACAGATTGTTATAATAAATGATGTTAGCCGGCAAACGCTTTCAGTTACGTAGACAATTATAAAGGGGTTGGGTTTCGTGAAAAAAATGCTTGCCATCCTTTTGGCCAGCTTCGTGCTGCTCACAGCATGTTCAGCTAAAACAGACGATGCTACAAACACAGGCAGCGGAAATGCTGCAGGAAACACTGCAAAAGAACTTACGGTTTGGGCATGGGACAAAACGTTTAACATCGGCGCTATGGAGCGTGCGGGTGCGGCTTATGCTGCTAAGCATCCTGATTCCGGCGTAAAACTTAACATTGTTGAAAATGCACAAGCTGACATTATCCAAAAGCTGAATGCAGGTCTTAACTCGGGCACAACAAAAGGTCTTCCATCGATTATTTTGATCGAAGATTACCGTGCGCAAAGCTTCTTGCAAGCTTACCCGGATGCATTTTTCGACCTCTCGGATTACATCAAACCGGCTGACTTTGCTGATTACAAAATCGGACCGACAAGCCTTGATGGCAAACAATACGGCGTACCTTTCGATTCTGGCGTAGCGGGACTTTATGTAAGAACCGACTATTTGGAGCAAGCTGGCTACAAAGTAGCTGATTTGCAGGATCTGAACTGGGATCAAGTTATTGAATTAGGTAAAGCTGTTAAAGAAAAAACAGGCAAGCAATTGCTTTCTCTAGATCCTAATGACCTGGGCATTATCCGGATGATGATTCAGTCCGCTGGCTCATGGTACCTGAAGGATGATGGTGTAACACCTGATATTGCTGGCAACGTAGCACTGAAAGAAGCTTTCGAAACTTACAAAAAGATGATGGAAGCTGACATTGTTAAAGTTCATTCCGACTGGAGCCAGTTTGTAGCCGGCTTTAACAGTGGCGAAGTAGCAAGCGTTCCAACAGGAAACTGGATTACAGCTTCCGTGAAAGCAGAAGCATCGCAATCTGGAAAATGGGCTATCGTACCATTCCCTAAATTGACGAACAACGCTGATTCCGTTAACGCTTCGAACCTTGGTGGCAGCTCGTGGTATGTTATGAACGTTGATGGCAAAGAAGCAGCAGCAGAATTTTTGAAAGAAACATTTGGTTCTGATGTTGATCTGTACCAAAAGCTTGCAACAGAAATTGGTGCAATTGGCACGCTGAAAGCAGCAGCTGATGGCGAAGCTTACAAAGCAGCTGATGAGTTCTTCGGCGGACAAACAGCGGTAGCTGATTTCGCAAAATGGACTGCTGAAATTCCAAGAGTTAACTACGGTATGCATACGTATGCTATCGAGGACATTCTTGTTGTAGAAATGCAAAACTTCATGGGCGGCAAAGCAATCGACAAAGTATTGGCGGATGCTCAAGCTCAAGCTGAAACACAAGTTAAATAAATTCGACCATACGGCAGATGAATAAAATCTTGGGCAATCAAAGCCCCGTCAGTATCGTTCGTTCTGTTACTGGCGGGAGCGGCGGATTGCCCCGAGATTTTATTTCCGTGAAGAAAGGGGTTAGGCTATCGTGAAAGCAGCGCAGCCTGGCATAAAAATTCGTAATCGAGCAAGCTTGACAGGATGGCTGTTCGTCATCATTGCTGTCGTACTAATAGCAGCATTTTATTTCTACCCAATGGTTCAAGCGCTCCTTCTATCGTTCAAATCCGGCAAAGGGATGAACCTCCACTATGTAGGCTTTGACAATTACATTCGTCTATTCAGTGATCAGACGTTCCGTGTCGCAGTAAAAAATACATTTATTTATCTCATCATTCAAGTGCCGGTTATGATCGTGCTGGCGATGTTTATTTCTGTACTGCTGAATGACAGCAAGCTGAAGTTCAAGGGCTTTTTCCGTACAGCGATTTTCCTGCCGGCGGTTACATCTCTTGTTGCCTATTCAGTTATTTTCAAATACTTATTTGCAGGCGATGGCCTTGTAAACGCATTGCTGCTCAAGCTGCACCTGATTGGCACGCCTATTCAATGGATTACAGATCCATTTTGGGCCAAAATTACGGTTATTATTGCCATTACGTGGCGTTGGACAGGCTATAACATGATTTTCTACTTATCAGCTTTGCAAAATATTGACCATTCGATTTATGAGGCTGCCAAGATCGACGGCGCGTCCTCGACTAGACAATTTTTCGGCATTACGATGCCTTTGCTCAAACCTATTATTTTATTTACATCCATTACATCGACAATCGGTACACTGCAGCTGTTCGACGAGGTTGTGAACATTACGAAGGGCGGACCGGGCAATGCGTCTATGTCCATCTCCCAGTACATTTACAATCTGTCCTTCAAATATTCCGCAGATTTCGGATATGCAGCAACGGTGTCTTATTCTATCGTAATTATGATTATTATTTTGGCATTTGTTCAGTTTAAAGCGGCAGGTGATAAAAATGGATAAGCTAAAACGGGTATCGGTTTATATTTTTCTCAGCGTCGCAGCGTTCATTTCCATTTTCCCGTTTCTGTGGATGATCGTCAGCGCGACGAACAGCTCCTCGGATGTAACGCAAGGCAGACTGCTGCCTGGCAGCAAGCTGCTTGACAATATTAATAATTTGTTCAGCACGGTCGATATTGTGCCGGCGCTTATGAACTCGGCTAAAATTTCCATTTCGACGACGCTGCTGGCGATGCTGATTGCTTCGCTTGCAGGTTACGGCTTTGAAATTTATAAAAGCAAGGCAAAGGACATCGTCTTCACGATTTTGCTCCTGTCCATGATGATTCCGTTCGCGGCGATTATGGTTCCGTTGTATCAAATGTTCGCAGGAATTTCGAGCAGCGTTCCATTTTTAGGCCTTGATACGCTTTCGGGCGTCGTGCTGCCAACGATGACGACAGCGTTTCTCATCTTCTTTTTCCGTCAAAACACAAAAATGTTTCCGAAAGAGCTGCTCGAAGCAGGTCGTATTGATGGCTTGAACGAGCTGGCCCTGTTCTTCCGCATTTATGTGCCGACGATGAAAACGACGTATGCGGCAGCGGGAATTATTACGTTCATGTCCAGCTGGAACAACTACTTGTGGCCGCTTATCGTGCTGCAATCGCCGGACAAGCGTACCATTCCAATGTTGATCTCCAACCTCGGCTCCAGCTACACGCCGGATTACGGGATGATCATGATGGCAATCGTTATTTCAACGATTCCAACAGCGCTTGTATTCTTCCTGATGCAAAGACATTTTGTAGCAGGTATGACCGGTTCGGTCAAATAATCAACTTAAAAGCAAGGGATAGGCGGCTGCATGCCGAGCATGCAGCCGCCTGACTTATCATCTACGTTATGGAGGAATTATTTTATGACTACTACAAAACCGAGCCTTGACTGGCTGACTGATGTAAGTGTATTTGCTGTTAACCGCCTGCCTGCCCATTCGGATCACCGTTATTATGAAACTGCAGCAGAGGCGGAAGGCAATGGCAGCATGCCTCTGCGCCACAGTCTGAATGGCAGCTGGAAGTTCAACTATGCCGTGAGACCTGCTGATCGTCCAGTTTCTTTTTACGAGCAAAGCTTTAATAGTGACACTTGGGAAGCGATTGAGGTGCCAGGCCATATTCAGCTTCAAGGCTTCGGCAAGCCGCAATATGTGAATACGATGTACCCATGGGATGGGCATCATGAGCTTCGTCCGCCGGCAATTCCGGAAAATGACAACCCGGTTGGAAGCTATGTGAAGCATTTTTCCGTTCCGCAGAACATGCTGGGCAAGCCGGTATATATTTCCTTTCAAGGCGTAGAATCGGCTTTCTATGTTTGGCTGAATGGGCAGTTCGTCGGCTACAGCGAGGACAGCTTTACACCGGCCGAATTTGATTTGACTCCTTATTTGCAGGAGGGTGAAAACAGGCTGGCAGTTGAAGTTTACCAGCGCAGCACGGGAAGCTGGCTCGAGGATCAGGATTTTTGGCGTTTTTCCGGCATTTTCCGCGACGTCTATTTGTATACCGTTCCGGCTATCCATGTTCGTGATTTGTTTGTGAATACAGAGCTTGATGCGGCTTATGAGCAAGGTACGCTGCTGGTAGATTTGAAGCTGAGCGGTACGCTCGAAGGCGCAAGCATGAAGCTAGTGCTGAAGGATGCAGCTGGTCATACCGTTGTATCTGGAGCTGCAGCAGCAGCTGAAGTGGGGACGTGGACGGCTTCGCTTGAGGCAGGAGCAGTGTCGCTGTGGAATGCGGAAAATCCATGTTTATATAAACTGTATGTAGAGGTTTATAATGCTGCAGGCGAGCTCATTGAAGTGGTTCCGCAGCTTGTAGGCTTCCGCAAATTCGAAATGATCGACAAAGTGATGCATATCAACGGCAAACGGATTGTTTTCAAGGGCGTTAACCGCCATGAATTTAACCCTCGCAGAGGACGGGCCATTACGGCTGACGATATGCTGTGGGATGTTAAGACGATGAAGCAAAACAATCTAAATGCTGTTCGCACCTCCCATTACCCGAACCAATCATTATGGTATGAGTTGTGTGATGTGTACGGACTGTATGTCATTGATGAGATGAATTTGGAAACACATGGTTCATGGCAAAAAATGGGTGCCGTTGAGCCGTCGTGGAACGTTCCTGCTAATAAGCCGGAGTGGGAGGATATCGTAATGGATCGGGCGATTTCGATGGTTGAGCGAGACAAAAACCACCCGTCCATCTTAATCTGGTCTGTCGGTAATGAAGCTTACGCAGGCGAGGTATTGCTGAACGTATCGAACTATTTCCGCAGCACTGACCCTAGCCGTCTTGTTCATTATGAAGGAGTATTCCATAACCGCGACTATGACGCAACGAGCGACATGGAAAGCCGTATGTATGCGAAGCCGGCCGATATCGAGCTTTATTTGAATGATAATCCGCAAAAGCCGTACATTAGCTGCGAGTATATGCATGCAATGGGCAACTCGGTGGGCGGCATGCACAAATATACAGAGCTTGAGCAAAAATATGCGTTGTACCAAGGCGGATTTATTTGGGATTACATCGATCAGGTTATTGTGAAAAAAGACCGCTTCGGCAAGGAGTTCCTCGCTTATGGCGGCGATTTCGACGACCGTGCGACCGATTATAATTTCTGTACGAACGGCATCGTATATGCCGATCGCAAAGTATCGCCGAAAATGCAGGAAGTGAAGTTCCTATATCAGAACATTAAGCTGCTTCCTGACCAAGAAGGCGTGAAAATCGTCAATGAAAATCTGTTTGAAGGAACAGATGCTTATGAGCTGGTTGTTAAGCTTCATCTGGAAGGCGCGGAAGTTTTCCGCAGTGTAAGCGAGATTCAGGTTGCTGCACAAAGCGAAGCCTACATTCCAGTTGCGCTTCCGGCAGCAGAGCAAGCGGGTGAGTATGTGGTTCACGCGTCCTTGCAGCTGAAAGCAAGCACGCTTTGGGCGGATGCAGGATATGAGCTGTCATTCGGACAATTCGTATTTTTGGTGGAGCAAAAGGAAGCAGTGATTCTTCCAGCAGGAGAACTGCGCGTCGTAGAAGGCGATGTCAACATTGGTGTGCATGGCCGCGATTTCAGCATCATGTTCTCCAAGCAAGCCGGCACGCTGACTTCGGTCAATTATGCGGGTAAAGAGATGATTGCACTGCCTCCGGCTCCGCTGTTCTGGCGGGCAACGACGGATAATGACAAAGGATTTTCACTTGGTTTTGATTCCGGCATGTGGTTTGCTGCGAGCTTGACACGCAAATGTATTAGCGTTGTTTTGACAGAAGAGGCTGGAACAGCAACGGTAACGTTCCAATATCGTCTTAGCATAAGCGCTGATGTATTGGTTACAGTGGCTTATACCGTGCTGGGTGACGGAAGCGTGCAGGTGATATCGCGTTATGAGGGAGCGGCGAATTTGCCGAAGCTGCCGATTTTCGCACTTTCGTTCAAGGTGCCTGCGGACTATCATAAGCTGGACTGGTATGCGATGGGTCCAGATGAAAACTACATTGACCGTGCATTCGGGGCGCGTCTTGGCGAGTTCCAAAACGTTGCCGCAGATAATGTATCCGGTTATGTTGTACCGCAAGAGTCCGGCAATCGTACAGGCGTCCGCCGCGTAAGCATTACGAATGATCTCGGACGAGGCCTTCGCATTTCGGCGCCAGCGACTCAGCCTGTGGAATGCAATATTGCGCCTTATACCGCATTTGAGCTGGAGAGCGCGCAGCATCACCATGAGCTCCCGAACGTGCATTATACGGTTGTGACAGTAGCAGGCAGACAAATGGGTGTCGGCGGTGACGACAGCTGGGGCGCGCCTGTCCATGATGAATATTTGATCCAAGCGGATCAGGAGCTGGCTTTTGAGTTCCTAATCAGCCGGGTATAAAAGTTGATGCAGTGAGCATTTTGTACTTGAATTGCTGTATAACAATAGTGGGATAAAGAGGAGGGCGGCTGCCTTCCTCTTTTTTATCGTGGAATCTACACGGTATTTTTAGAAAACCCCTGCTTAAATCGCGTATGCATATTAATTCAATTTTGTCAAATTTGCGAGCTCACTGGCAATTTGACGTCTTCCGATTCTTCCAGCATACTAAACTTAATTAATGCGAAAGGTCGGTCGAATGAATGGATAATAATATTATTGAATCAACATTGAAGGAATTGCTTTCTGTCGTTAAGATCATTAATGAACGGGTAGGAACATTGGAAGAAGGGCAGCAAGTACTGACTGAAGGGCAGCAAGCACTGACTGAAGGACAGCAAGCACTGACTGAAGGACAGCAAGTACTGACTGAAAGTCAACAAGCGCTGGCTGAAGGGCAACAAGCGCTTGCTAGTAGTCATCAAGCACTTGCTGAAAGTCACCGGATGCTTGCTGAAAGTCAGCGTGAAGGTTTCCGAGAGGTGAATGAGAAATTGGAACGTATGGAATTAAAGCTTGAAGCTACCTTTGAGCAGACAGCCCGCATTACTGAGGTAGTAACAACTACAATCGTTGATAGGCTCGATGCCCATCGGAACATGATTGCGAAGGTTGAAGAAGAGATTGAAATTTTAAAAAGTCGTCATAAATAATAGGCTCACATGCAGAAGAAGAGGAGGGCGGCTGCCCTCCTCTTCTTTCATTGCCTGATAGATTATTTATTTAACTGCTCATAATCCGCTCTCGTTAATCCGTAAAAGATCAAGTCCTCAAATTCTCCCCATTTGAAAATATGCTGCTTGAATTCGCCTTCATATTTCATTCCAATCTTTTTCATGACATTGGAGGAAGAAGGGTTTTTAGCCATGGCTGCTGCCATTATTTTATTCAACTCCAACTGCTCGAAGCCGAATTGAATAACACGCTTCGCCGCTTCTGTCGCATAGCCATGCCCCCAATAAGGCTTGCCCGACCAGTAGGAGAGCTCGCCTCGCTGATCCGGCTTGCTCAAATTCAAGCTCATACAGCCAATTAAGGCATTGTCTTTTTTGCGGGTCACTGCGAAAGGGAATCCCTCTCCATTGCTTGCTCTAATTGTATTGTTGCTAATCCAATCCTCGGCTGCCCCATCAGGATAGGGGTAAGGAATAGACAAGGTTGTGCTTGCTACTTCAATATTGCCGGCCAGTTTCTGAACTCTGCTTGCGTCGTCTAAGTTAAACGCTCTCAAAATCAATCGTTCTGTTTCTAGTGTTGGCTGCATAAGGAAACACCTCGCAATAATTGATTTTTTTGAAATATAGGAGAGGATATGATTTTCCCATCCTCCCTCTATATTTCTCGGAATGAAACGCGCTGTGCCGACAAAGAACGGCACAGCCGTTTACGCTTGTCTTATCCTATTTTATAGGCTTAACCTTCTAAATAGCAATGTGCGAATCGTCATGGGCATAAGCTGCAAGTATTCCTTGAAAACGCTCACGAAATGACTGAGTATGACCGTTTGTGAAAATAATAGATAAAGAAACCATTTGACATCGCACTAATGACTGAATATAATCGATTTATAAACAAAACGTTCACAAACATTCATTCGAATGACTGGGCGATTTCATAAACGATCAAATAGGCGGTGAGGAACATTTTTGGCGAGGAACGCAAAAATTTAATTTTAGCTTTAGTGGAAGAACAGAAGCGTGTTGACCTGCAGGCTCTATGTGAAAAATTTCAAGTATCGGAGTCGACGATTCGCCGGGATTTGCGGGAGATGGAGGAAGCCGGACTGCTTAAGCGCACGCATGGCGGAGCGATCTCCATTCGCAGCGTTAACTTTGAACCGAGCTTTTCCGAGAAGGAGATTACATCAACGCAGCAAAAGAAAGCGATTGCAGCGAAAGCGGTTCAATGGATTAGCAATGGAGATACGATTTTGCTTGACTCAGGCACGACCACTTTTTATTTGATGCAGCAATTGACAGCGTTTACGAAGCTGACGGTTGTTACCAATTCGCTTATGCTGCCGCAGGATTTGGAGCTGCCGCCAGGCATTGATGTCATTGTACTGGGCGGGGCTTACCGGCCTGGCGTATTGTCATTAGTGGGGCCGATAACTGAGCGCAGCCTTGATTTTATTAAGGTTGATAAGGCGTTTATGGCGACGAACGGCATGGACTTGGAGGAAGGGCTAAGCACGCCGAACGTGGTTGAGGGAGACATCAAGCGTAAAATGATCAAGCGCGCTGACCGCATTATTTTACTCAGCGACAGCAGCAAGGTCAATCAGGTCAGCTTCTCGCGCTTTGCTGATTGGAGCGATATTGATATATGCATTACCGATTCGGAGATGCCGGAGGATTTTGCCCGGAAGCTGGAAGAGCGAGGCGTAGAGGTGTATCGCACCTCGGTAGGAAAGGAGGCATAACAGCATGTCCAAGCAGCAAGTTATTACACTTACCTTGAATCCTTCCATGGACAAGACGATTATGCTTCAGGAGCTGAAGGTAGGAGGGCTCAATCGTGCAGAGGACATCCGTCTTGACCCTGGCGGTAAGGGCATCAATGTGGCGCGAATCGTTCACACCTTTGGAGCGAGCGTCACCGCCGCTGGATTCATCGCTGGCGGCATAGGCAAACGAATTATAGGGGAGCTGGACCGTTCGGGCATTCATACTGCTTTCGTCGAAGTGCCGGGCGAGACGCGGACGAATATGAAGCTTGTGGACCAGAAGCAGCGAACGACGACCGAGATCAATGAGCCAGGCTTTACGGTAAGTGAAAGCCAGCTTGCCCAGCTGGACCAATTGCTTGATAAGCTGCTGCCGAAAGCGTCTGTCCTTGTACTTGGGGGCAGCTTGCCGAAGGGAGCACCACCTGAGCTATATCATCATTTTATTGTAAAAGCGCGCAAGCTGGGCGTACGAACGATTCTGGATGCGGATGGCGAGGCGTTGGTTACTGGGATTAGTGCGATTCCATTTGCTGTCAAGCCTAATCAGTATGAACTGGAGCAGCTTGTACAGCGCAAGCTGGACACGAAAGAAGAAATCGTACGGGCTGGAAAACAGCTGCTTGCTCAGGGAATTACGCTTGTTATCATTTCGATGGGAGCAGATGGGGCCATCGTCATGAGCGGTGAAGAAGCCTATATGGCCAAGCCGTTCCCTATTGAGGCGCTGAGCACAGTTGGCGCTGGCGATTCGATGGTAGCCGTGCTTGCGCAGGCGCTTTTGCAAAATAGCAGCCTTGAGGATGTAGCAAGATGGAGTACGGCCGCAGGAACGATAACGGCTTCCAAAGCAGGCACCCAAGTATGCGAGTTCGAGGAAATTCGCAGCCGGGCAGGAGATATTTATATTCAAGCATTGTGATTATATCGAAGCGACTGGCGACATCATAAGGGAGGAATTGACATGAAGAAATTGCTTGCGGTAACTTCTTGCCCCACTGGCATTGCCCATACGTATATGGCCGCGGAATCATTGCTTAAAATGGCAGAGGAGAAAGGCGTTCCGCTGAAGGTGGAGAAGCGCGGCGCGCTTGGGGTAGAGGATGAGCTCACACCGGAGGAAATTGCCGAAGCGCATGCGATTATTTTGGCAGCGGACACCGATGTATTGGAATCGCGATTTGCAGGCAAGCCGATCATTAAGGTTGGCGTTGCCGAAGGCATCCGTAATCCAGCAGGGCTGATCGAGCAGGCGCTTGCGAAAGAAGCGGCTCAGGCTGGGTCGGCTGCACCCGTGCAGGAGCAGACGAAAAAAGAGAGCAGCTCCGTTCGAACCGGTGCCTACAAGCACTTGATGACAGGCGTATCCAACATGCTGCCGCTCGTGGTGGCAGGCGGTATCATTATTGCCATTTCGTTTATCTTTGGCATAACAGCATTTCAAGAGGAAGGTACGCTTCCGGCTGCATTGATGAGCATTGGTGGCGGGGCGGCATTCGCTTTAATGATTCCGATTTTGTCCGGCTTTATTGCTTTCTCTATCGCAGACCGGATTGGTCTAGCGCCCGGGCTTGTAGGCGGCATGCTGGCAAGCCAACTGGGAGCCGGCTTCCTTGGCGGTATTATTTCAGGCTTTCTTGCCGGCTATGTGGCAAAATGGCTGCGGCATGCGATCAAGCTGCCGAAATCACTGGAAGGCATAAAGCCGATCTTGATTATTCCCGTGCTGTCGACGCTCATTGTCGGGCTGATGATGGTTTATGTTGTCGGAACGCCAGTGAAGACGCTGATGGATATTTTGACCACATGGCTGACGGGGCTGAATTCAACGAATGCGATTTTGCTCGGCTTGCTGCTTGGGGCAATGATGGCGTTCGATATGGGCGGTCCGCTTAATAAGGCAGCGTATACATTCGCTGTCGGCTTGCTCGCAAGTCACGTCTATGGCCCGATGGCAGCGGTTATGGCAGCGGGAATGACTCCGCCGCTTGGCCTATGGCTAGCTACCGTCATTCGCAAAAACAAATTTTCAAAAGAAGAGCGCGATGCAGGAAAGGTGGCGGGAGTCATGGGGCTGGCCTTCATTACCGAAGGAGCGATTCCATTCGCGGCTGCCGATCCGCTTCGTGTCATTCCAGGCACGGTCCTCGGTTCGGCTGTAGCAGGAGCGCTGTCCATGGTATTTGGCGCGACGCTTCAAGCGCCGCATGGAGGGGCATTCGTACTCGCCATTCCTCATGCAGTGACCCATCTCGGCGCTTATGCCGCAGCGATTGTCATTGGTTCAGTTGTAACAGCTGTAACGGTATCCTTGCTCAAGAAAAATAAGCCGGCAGCGGCTTAAATCCCATCACATGGAGGTTATTACAATGTCATCCCAAACCTTATTAAACATAGAAACCATTATTCTTGATTCGACTGCTGGTGATCGTCAGGCTGTTATTAAAGAGCTTGCGGAGCGTCTGCAATCGGCTGGCTATTTGAACGATGAGGCTGCTTTTCTAGCTTCGGTAGAAGCACGTGAGCAGCATGCCTCAACAGGCATCGGCTTTGGCGTAGCGATTCCACATGGCAAATCCGCTGGTGTCATCAAGCCTGGCCTGGCATTTGCCCGTCTAGCGCAGCCGATTGAGTGGGGTTCCCTTGACGGCAAGCCGGTCACTTCGATTATTTTGCTGGCGATTCCGGAATCGGATGCGGGCAAGGAGCATTTGCGGATTTTAGCCTCGGTATCGCGCAAGCTGATACACGAAAGCTTCCGCCAAGAGCTGCTGGATGGCCAAAGCACCGCGGATATTTTGGAAACATTGGAAAGCGCCCTGTAAGCACAGCGAGACTAAAGGAGGAGACCGTGCGATGCAAACACGTGTATTGACGATTATAAATGAAGAAGGGCTGCATTTGCGTCCGGCCCAAGTGCTGGCTAATGCAGCAGGACAATTCGCAGCCGATATTTACGTTGAGGTGGCTGGCGGTGGAGAGGCTAATGCGAAAAGCGTGCTCGGCATCATTGCGCTAGGCTTGGAAAAAGGCGCTGAGGTTAAGCTGTCGGCGGATGGCGAAGACGAGGAGCAGGCTGTCGCCAAGCTTGCTGAACTATTCGAGCAAGGTTTCGGAGAGCAATGAGCGAGCAGCACATTAAAGGAATCGGCGCTTCGGAAGGTATCCGCTTCGGGAAAGCCTTCATCTATGGCGCTCCTGCTGTAGAGGTGGCTTATCCCCAGCGGATTGAGCCGGAGCAGGTAGAGGCGGAGCTTGAACGTCTGGAGCAGGCGAAGCGCCAGTCGGCAGCAGAGCTGAATACGATCATCGCCAAAACCGAGGCGAAGCTGGGGAAGGATATGACGGCAATTATCGAGGGGCAGCTGAGCTTTCTGGATGATCCCGCCTTTTACGGCGATATCCGCGGTCAAATTAAGCGCAAGCAGGCGTCCGCTGAACAAGCGGTCCAAACCGTGCTGGCCCAGCTTTCCGCTTTGTTTGAGAAGATGAACAATGCATACGTAAAGGAACGCATTCATGATGTGAAGGATGTTGCAGATCGGCTCATGAGTCATTTGCAGCAAGTGTTTTATCCAGATCTGGCAAGTATTACAGAGCCCGTTATATTAGTAGCGGAAGATTTAACGCCTTCCGTCACCGTACAGCTTGACCGCAGCATTGTGCTCGGCTTTGTGACACGGGTTGGCGGAGAAACGACGCATACTGCAATTTTGTCCCGTTCGTTGGGCATTCCTGCGGTTGTTGGCACTGGCGCTGCTTTTGAGCAGCTGAGCCACGGTGATGAGCTAATTCTGGACGGTACGGACGGCGTTATTGTGTTAAATGCCGATGCTGCTACCCGCTCGGATTATGAAGCAAGGCAGCAGGAGGAGCAATCGGCGGCCGGGAAGCTTGAGAAATACAGGCTGCTGCCGGCAAAGACGGAGGATGGCAAGCTGATTGAGCTGGCGGTAAACGTCGGCATGCCAGAGGAAATGCGTGAAGGGCTTGTGGACGAGGCGCATGGGGTCGGCTTGTTCCGAACGGAATTTTTGTTCATGAATGCGGACCGCTTTCCGGATGAAGAAAAGCAATTTGCTGTGTATAAGCAGCTAGCCGAAGCGTGGCAAGGCAAGCCCATTGTCATCCGTACGCTGGATATAGGCGGGGACAAGGAGCTTTCCTATTGGGATTTGCCGCATGAGGACAATCCATTTCTCGGAAATCGTGCAATACGCCTTTGCCTGAATGAGCGGGAGCTGTTCCGCACCCAACTGCGGGCGATTGTTCGCGCCAGTGCCTTCGGTACCGTAAAAATTATGTTTCCGATGATCTCCTCTATGCAGGAGTTCCGCGCTGCCAAGCAGCTAACGCTTGAAGTCATGGATGAGCTGGAGGAGCAGGGGATCACCTTTGATGAAAAACTAGAAATCGGCATTATGGCCGAGGTTCCGTCTGTTATTCAGCTGGCGGACCGTTTCGCCAAAGAGGTTGACTTTTTCAGCATTGGCACAAACGATTTAGTGCAGTATACACTCGCTGTTGACCGCATGAACGAGAAGGTAGCGCACTTATATGATTATTTCCATCCGGCGGTTATCCGCTCGATTCACAGCCTCATCCAAGCGGCACACAAGGAAGGCAAATGGGTCGGAATGTGCGGGAAAATGGCGGGCGATCCGCTTGCTGCACCACTGCTGCTCGGCATGGAGCTCGATGAATGGAGCATGGATGCGGGCTCTGTGGCGAAGCAAAAGTTTACACTGTCCAGACTAAATGTGCAGGATAGCGCGCAGCTGCTAAGCGATGTGCTTGACCTCGACACGGCTGAGGAAGTTCGGCAGCAGGCTAAAGCTTTCCATGCTTCCAAGTTTAGTGATTAGCAAATGTTTGACCAGATGTGGATAGGCATCATGCCGCCCATTCTACCCATGCCCACCAGTAAGAGGGCATTCAGGACGCTTTTGTAATATTCGATTCCTCTAGCAGGAACGAAGTTGCGAAGGCGTTTTTCTTTTTGTTAAAAATTAAATTTTACATTTGTTCATATTTTGATGAGTGATAGACAGCGTAAATGGGTAAAATATTAAAATAGTTGGTGAAAAGGTGGGATTCGGTGTTTCCTAGCTTCATTAAATGAACATAAGTCCATATGTATGTTTACATATGATCAAATTCATGCTAAACTAAGTTTGTATTTGAGGAATTCGTATATGGGGAAGGGGAACAGGTCATGTTAAATTTGTCTGGAATGATTGATCATACGCTGCTGCGTGCCGACGCGACGAAAGCAGAGATCGCTAAGCTGACGGAGGAAGCGAAACAATATGAATTTGCTTCGGTTTGTGTAAATCCGACTTGGGTCGCTTTTGCCGCTGAGCAGCTAGCTGGAAGTAAGTCCAAAGTTTGCACGGTTATCGGCTTTCCATTAGGGGCATCGACGAGCGCCGTTAAAGCTTTTGAAACGAGCAACGCGATTGCAAATGGTGCAGATGAAATTGATATGGTCATCAATATTGGCGCCTTGAAAGACGGCAACGATGACTATGTGGAGCAGGACATTAAAGCCGTTGTTGATGCGGCTGCAGGCAAAGCGATTGTGAAGGTCATTATTGAGACAAGCCTGCTCACCGATGAAGAAAAGGTTCGTGCATGCGAGCGTTCGGCGAAAGCCGGAGCTGATTTCGTAAAAACCTCGACAGGCTTCTCCACTGGCGGAGCGACAGCTGAAGATGTAGCGCTCATGCGCAAAGCAGTCCAAGGCAAGCTCGGAGTGAAAGCATCGGGCGGCGTACGCGGACTTGAGGATATGAAAAAAATGATCGAAGCAGGCGCAACTCGCATTGGCGCAAGCTCTGGTGTGAAAATAATGCAGGGCGAGCAATCCAGCGCCGCTTATTAATGAAGTAACCATAGAACACGGTGCTGCTCCTTTCCGAAGGGGCGGCCCACTTTTTACGGTAAATGCAAGAGCGGAGGCATCAGCATTGCTTTGTAAGCGCTCTATTCAGCCAATCAACTTCCATAATCATGAAAAAATAGGAGGCGGCAACTATGAAATACATCGTAGCTTTATTAGGCCTGCTGGTTGTGCTAGGATTGTCCTATATCGTCAGCAACAATAAGAAAAATATTCGTTTCAAGCCGATTGCCATCATGATCATTATGCAGGTGGTTCTTGCCTTTGTCCTATTAAATACGATTGCGGGAGCGACCTTGATTAAAGGTTTTTCCGGCGTGTTTGAGCAGCTGCTTTCCTACGCGCAGGAAGGGATCAACTTTGTATTTGGCGGCATTTTAAATGAAGGACAATTTTCCTTCTTCCTGTCGGTCCTGCTGCCCATCGTATTCATATCCGCGCTAATTGGCATTTTGCAATACTTGAAAATCCTTCCTTTTATCGTAAAGGGCATCGGATATGTGTTAAGCAAAGTGAATGGCATGGGCAAGCTGGAGTCTTATAATGCGGTTGCTTCAGCTATTTTAGGCCAATCGGAAGTATTCATTTCGGTCAAAAAGCAAATTGGCCTGCTGCCGAAGCATCGCCTGTATACGCTGTGCGCCTCGGCGATGTCCACCGTATCGATGTCGATCGTCGGCTCGTATATGCAAATTTTGGACCCGAAATATGTCGTGACCGCGCTCGTACTCAACCTGTTCGGCGGCTTTATTATCGCTTCGATTCTTAATCCGTATACGGTAGAGGAAGGCGAAGACGTGCTGCAAGTACAGGAGGAGGGGGAGAAGCAGACCTTCTTCGAAATGCTGGGTGAATATATTATGGACGGCTTCAAGGTTGCGATTATCGTCGCGGCGATGCTGATCGGTTTTATTGCCCTCATTGGCATGGTTAATGGTTTGTTTCTTGGCATTCTCGGCATTTCATTTCAGCAAATCCTTGGATTTATTTTCGCTCCTTTCGCTTTTATTATGGGAGTACCGTGGAAAGATGCCGTTGATGCGGGAAGCATTATGGCCACGAAAATGGTATCGAATGAATTTGTAGCGATGCTCGAAATTAGCAAATATCCTGATCTTTCGGCCAAAGCAGTCGGCGTCGTATCGGTGTTTCTCGTCTCTTTTGCGAATTTCTCCTCCATCGGCATCATTGCAGGCGCGGTAAAAGGCTTGCATGAGAAGCAGGGCAATGTCGTTGCGCGCTTCGGCATGAAGCTGCTTTATGGCGCAACGCTTGTAAGCGTGCTGTCGGCGACGATTGCAGGGATTTTCATTTAGACGAAGCAACTAAGTAAGTAACTAACTAAGTAATTAACTAATTAACGAAGCAGAGGAGATATTTCAATGAGTGTTCATATTAATGCACAGCAGGGCGACATCGCCGAAACGATTTTATTGCCAGGTGACCCGCTAAGAGCGAAATATATTGCGGATACGTATTTGGAAAATGTAACATGCTACAACGAAGTGCGCGGTATGCTGGGCTTTACAGGAACGTACCAAGGCAAGCGTATTTCCGTGCAAGGAACAGGCATGGGCGTACCGTCCATCAGCATTTATGTCAATGAGCTCATTCGTGAATATGGCGTGAAAAATCTCGTTCGTGTCGGCACATGCGGCGCCATGCAAAAAAGCGTAAACGTGCGCGAGGTTATTTTGGCGCAAGCGGCTTGTACAGATTCCAGCATGAATCGCCACGTATTCGGCGGCTATGACTTCTCGCCAATTGCCAGCTTCGAGCTGCTAAAGGCGGCTTACGAGCGCGGCGTAGCCAAAGGCCTCAAGCTGCATGTCGGCAATATTTTCTGCTCGGACAGCTTCTATCGGGATGATAAGTCCATTGTAGAGAAGCTGATGGAGCACAATGTGCTTGGCGTTGAGATGGAAACGACGGCGCTTTATACGCTCGCTGCAAAATATGACGTCAATGCACTGACGATTTTGACCGTAAGCGACCACCTGCTGACGGGTGAGGAAACGACTTCTGCTGAAAGACAAAGCACATTTAATGACATGATGGAAGTGGCGCTGGAAACGGTAACTTCCCTGTAATAGGCAAGGTAGCCTGGCTTATAGCTATTATTTTAAATCGTGAGGAGAATGCAGCATGAGAATGGTAGACCTAATTGAGAAAAAACGCGATGGTGAAGTGCTGAGCGCTGAAGAAATTAACTTTTTTATTCAAGGATATACGAAAGGCGAAATTCCTGATTATCAGGCCAGCGCAATGGCAATGGCGATTTTCTTCAAGGATATGACGGAGCAGGAGCGCGCTGATTTAACAATGGCGATGGTGAATTCCGGCGATACGATCGATCTGTCGGCCATTGAAGGCGTGAAGGTAGACAAACACTCCACTGGCGGTGTTGGCGATACGACGACGCTCGTTCTAGCCCCACTCGTTGCAGCGCTGGATATTCCAGTTGCGAAAATGTCGGGACGCGGCCTCGGCCACACCGGCGGAACGACAGACAAGCTTGAAGCAATTGCTGGCTTTCACGTTGAACTGGAGAAGGAAGAATTCGTTCGTCTCGTGAACAAGGATAAAATCGCGGTCGTCGGCCAATCCGGCAACCTGACGCCAGCTGATAAAAAGCTGTATGCGCTGCGTGATGTTACAGCTACCGTCAACTCCATTCCGCTAATCGCAAGCTCGATCATGAGCAAAAAAATCGCTGCCGGCTCCGACGCTATCGTGCTTGACGTGAAAACAGGCGCAGGCGCCTTCATGAAGACGGTAGACGATGCGAAGGAACTTGCGCACGCGATGGTGAGCATCGGCAACAACGTTGGACGCAAAACGATGGCGGTCATTTCCGACATGAGCCAGCCGCTGGGCTTTGCAATCGGCAACGCTTTGGAAGTAAAGGAAGCGATTGATACGCTGCAAGGCAAAGGTCCAAAAGATTTGGAGGAGCTCTGTCTGGCGTTAGGGCGTCAAATGGTCTATTTGGCGAACAAAGCAAGCTCGCTGGAAGAGGCGGAGGAAATGCTGAAGGAAGTCATTCGCAATGGCAAAGCGCTGGAGAAATTCAAGGTGTTTATTGCCAATCAGGGCGGTGACCCTTCGGTTGTTGACCATCCGGAGAAGCTGCCGCAAGCGGCTTATCTGATCGAAGTGCCAGCGAAGCAGGATGGTGTCGTAGCAGAGATTGTTGCTGACGAAATCGGTACAGCAGCGATGCTGCTGGGCGCAGGACGCGCAACGAAGGACTCGGAAATCGATTTGGCTGTAGGCCTGATGCTGAATAAAAAAGTCGGCGACACCGTTAAAGCCGGCGAATCGCTCGTAACCATTCATGCCAATCGTGAAAATGTGGACGATGTGCTCGCGAAAATTTATGACAATATCCGTATCGGCGATAAAGTCGAAGCTCCTGTCTTGATCTACGGAACTGTAACCGAGTAGAAATAAAGCCATTTGGGTATAAAATGGAAACCGCCATCCGGGTGCAAGTGCTGCCGGGATGGCGGTTTTTGTGCTGCTAGGAAACGGCCGGGCAACGGTTTATAAAAGGTTTATAAGGTCAACAAACCGAAATGCTTAACCTACAAATACTTAACAACTAAAATATTTGACAATAAGGTAAAATGACCTTATTATATGTGAGGGGACAGATGTCCATTGGGAAATGGGCAAGTAAGTCAACTTGTGTTGATAGGCTAGAGGGGGAGAATAAATGTCGCAAACAGCTTCGAAGGGCGGCGCAGAGCCTGAATTCCGCTTGGCAAGCATCATCGTACCGATGATCGCCATTATTTCAGGCATATTTATGGTTATTTTGGATTCAACGGCGATGAATGTCGCGTTATCCAGGCTCGTCATTGATTTTAATACCGATTTGCCAACGATTCAGTGGACCGTAACGGGGTACATGCTGGCGACGGCGGCAGTCATTCCGCTTTCGGGCTGGCTTTCGGATCGTTTTGGGGCCAAAAATATATTTTTGGGCTCGGTTGTAGCCTTCACCTTGGCATCACTGCTATGCGCATTGCCTAGCAGCGCCGAGTGGCTCATCGTATTTCGGATTATTCAAGGCCTCGGCGGCGGCTTCGTTATGCCGGTCGCTATGGCTTATGTGTTTCGTTTAAGCCCGCCGAATAAGGTGGGGCAAGTGATGGGGATGATGGGCGTGCCGATTTTGCTCGCGCCTGCGGTTGGTCCGATTTTGGCCGGCTGGCTCGTGGAATATCATTCCTGGCACTGGATATTTCTGATTAATATTCCGGTCGGTATTTTCAGCCTTATATTCGGCCTTTGGAAGCTGCCGAAGACGGAGCGCAAGCAGGTGACCGGCATTGATATTCCAGGCATGATTTTAGGGCCGCTTGCTTTTGCCTCCTTATCTTATGGGGTTACGCAAGGGGCGGAAAGCTGGTCGTCCGATAAAACGATTGGCGGGCTAGTTATCGGCGGTATCGCGCTCATCGCGTTTATTATCGTAGAGCTGCGGTCAAAATCGCCGCTGCTGGAGCTTCGCGTGTTCCGCTCGGTTGACTTTTCGTTCAGCATTTTTGTGCAGTGGCTGCTGCAATTTTCGCTTTTCGGCGCGATTTTCCTGCTTCCGCAATTTTTGCAGCAGGCACGCGGCTACGGCGCCTTTGATACGGGGCTTACGTTGTTCCCACAGGCGCTTGCTTCCGCATTTATGATGCCGATTGGCGGCTATTTGTTTGATAAAATCGGGGTAAGATGGCTTGTCGTTATCGGCCTCAGCCTCGTATCTGGTGCGATTTTTCAATATACGCAGGTTGATTTGACGACAGAGGGCAGCGATTTGCTGCTTCCGCTCATTATGGCGGGCATGGGCTCCGGCCTTATGATGATGCCGCTCAACTCGCATTTGCTGCAAAAAGCGCCGCGTGACCTCGTCAGCCGGGTAACATCGCTGACAAGTGCTTTGCAGCAGGTGGTCAGCTCCTTCGCAGTTGCTACGTTAGTTACGGTGCTTTCTTCACGAGTGAAGACGCTCATTGTGGATCAGCAGTTGCCGCTTACTACGCCTGCAGAAGTACAGAAAGCGACGCTTGCTGTAGCGCCGGAAGCCTTCGGCTATACGTTCGGCATTATGCTAGTCATTGCCATCGTCGGCATTTTCCTCGGCTTGTTCCTGCGCAGAGTGAAAGTACAGGCGGGTGCGGAAGAGCAGAAGAGCAAGCAGGAATTGGGGCTTGAGGGACTGCATTAATTCAATTCAATCTAGCTTACGTCAGACGCCTGGTTCGCCAGCGGCGGTCTGGCGTATTTTTTTATTGTCGCAGGCTCTCGAAGTCGCCAGTTCCTTGTCGATCTCTACTATAGCTGCCCGAGCTGCCCGGCAGGATATTGAATATGCTTCTAGAATTATAGTTGTAGGAAGGTAGTTCAATTTTCAGACTGAAAGGATAGGGGAAAATGGTTACATACAGAATGGCAACTCCGAATGAGCGCGATGAATACATAGATTTAGCCAACTATGCTTTTAGCTTAGATTTTGAAACTCTGATGCCCAAAGCGTATGAAAAGAGCGTAGATTCTTCAGCGATGCATATGGTTGCTGCGGATGAGAAAGGCAGGCTGCGCGCACAGGTGGCCGTTTTTCCAGAGCCTATGATGGTATGCGACTATTCGCTGCGAACCTGCTATTTGGGTACCGTATCGGTCCATCCTCGTGCGCGTGGCGAGGGGCATATGAAGGTGCTCATGAACATGTGGCTTGAAGAACTGCGCAATACGTATGATATGGTCGTATTATATGGCCAACGACAAAGATATGAGTATTTTGGCTTCACTCTTGGCGGTGTAAAGTTCAAGTATTTCGTGGGAGAGGCCAATGTGCGCCATGCCTTAGGACAGGTGAACGACACAGGAATATCCTTCTGCCCGTTATTCGAGATTGAAGGAGCAGAAGCCTTTGCGCATAGCATGAACACCTCGCGGCTTGCTTATGTTGAACGGAACGTACAGCAATTGCCACTTATTTTCAACACTCTTCATCAAAATGCGCTGGGCGTTCTGGATCATGGTAAGTTGATCGGGTACTTGATCGTAAACGAAGCAGGCGATGAAATATCTGAATTCGCGATGGAAAATAAGGACGATATTTCGCGGACTATCAAGGCTTATATGCAATATAATAGAGCAGAGCGGATTTCTATTTTTACGCCAGAATATGACATTGATCTGAATACGTCTCTGGGCAGCCTCGCTGAAGACTATGTTATCGAGACATCCGACATGTATCATATTCTGGATTTTGCCAATGTATTGAAGGCTTATCTGACTCTTAAGTTCAAGACCACAGGGATTGTCCAGGGGGAATTCTCCGCAGTCATGGACGGTCAACCGATTACTGCGCGAGTGGATGCGAGCGGCGTAACTGTCGAGCGTTCTGCTAAGCAAGATGCAGTTGTCCTTACTAAGCAGCAGGCTCAGGCGCTTCTGCTTACACAGCACAGTCGTTATATGGCAGTTAACGCGCCCGTAGGATGGTTTCCACTACCGATATTCTGGTACAAGATCGATAAATACTGAGACCATAAAATAAGCCAAAGGCGAACACTTCGTTTATGGGAGGGGAATGTAATAGGGAGGATTAAAAGCGTGTTAAATTATCGTAAACCAAGATTCTGGCTGCTTGGTGTCTCAATTATTATTATGCTAGCAGTTGGGATTGGATGGACAGCAAACTCTGTAACAAAGGGGAGAGATGCACCAGGTGAAGAAATTTCTTTGGAAATACCAGAGAAATCAGCAGCAGAAATATTAAAAGACCTAGCCAATCAATCATTTTCAATGAATGGGAATCAAATGAGTGATGACGATCAAGAAACCGTTGTCGCATTTGGACAAGCTTTTGTGAATTTATACACCGGTGCCATTTCAGAACAAGAAACAGTATCATTTAGAAACTACATATCTAATGAGAATCTTCTTGAATATACAAATAAGATGTTAGAGTTAGAGCAAAGTAAACAATTAAAGGGAGTAAATCGTGTGATTTTCGGCTTGGAAAATGAATTCAAGGAAGCAGAGTTCAAGAAACTTGATGGAAATCTCTACTACGTAAGTTTACCATTTTCAAACCAAGGGTCTGGAATGAATCTTCAGGTGTTGGTTCAAGCTGAAAACAAGGCATTAAAAATCGTTGATTTGTATTTTGGAAACAAAGATGGTATAGATACGATTGCAACAGGACATCCCGCTGATAGAAAGCTTCACGATCCAAAACTATGGGATGACCAAATATGGGTAGATGGTGTTTTTGAAAAGCTTGAAAAAATAGAAATTTGAACGGAATTTCACTCTGGAAGGAATTTCACAAGGAGTGAAGCGTTAGCAAATAGCCAAACCAAAAGCGCCTTGCCTGCATAACGCAGGGCAAGACGCTTTTCCCGCTGGTGTCTCCCATTCAGCCTAACGGTTTTGCCCTGATTCCCGATATTACCTCATTGTTACCCGATTGGATGCTTGCGGAGAGCAAAGCAGCGGCATGTGCACGCAATAGCTCCCGGATAAGCTCCATAAATGCAATCCCCTTTCTGCTTCGGATTATACATTCTATTAAAATGGCACGGAGATGTGCTAGTCTCTTAATCTATCAGGCGAAAGTTGATGAATTTATCGCTTATGGTCAATGGACTATAACGATCTAGCCTTTCAGCTGCCTGCGGTAATCCGTAGGCGACACGCCGATAATCTTCTTAAACAGCCGGGAAAAATAATACGGGTCCTTAAAGCCGAGCGACAGGCTGACCGCCTTCACGCTTTGGTCGGTAAGGTCAAAAAGCTGGCCGGCCCGCTGCATCTTCAGCCGCAAATAATAGTCGATTGGAGCATAGCCGGTAGATTGCTTAAATAGATGATTAAGATGCTGCTTGGAAATGCGCGTTCGCGTAACCAAATCCTCTAAGGTTAAATGGCCCTCCAGCTGTTCCTTCATATATTGTATAGCCTGTTCAATATAGGCGAGCATTTTCTCATCCTGCTTGCGCCTTGGAATAAGCGAAATGAAGCTCAGCAAATAACGAACCGTTTGCGAAATATGCAGCTGATGAATAACCGAATAGGATTTGGCCGACAGCAGCTCGTAGCATTGGTTAAATAGCTCGACGATTTTCTCCGCCTCCGGCAGCGACACGTGGAGCAGCGCTGCCTCAAGGCTAAGGCTTTCCAGCAGCTGCACCAGCTCCTCGCCGCGAAAGTGAAACCAGTAGATGCTCCATGGGTTCGTCGTGTTGGCTCCGTAGCTATGAGGGGTGAAGGCGGGAATGATGGAGACGGTTTTTTCCGTTACTTGAATCGTCTCCTCACTGCCGAGCTTAATCCAGCCCTCTCCATTCGTGCAATAGATGAAAATATAAGAATCGCAGCCCTTAGGCCGCTCTCGATAATGATGCTTGGCACGGTGAAAATAGCCGATATCCGTTACATAGGCTTGGCGAATAATCGGGTGGCTGGTCATCTCCTCCAGCTGGTAGGGGGGCAAAACAATCAGCTTCTCCGTCTCGAAGCCTTGTGTTTTTTTGTTGAGCATGGTGAAGCAAGCCTCCTCGTTCCTTATGGTTATATTGTAAGCGGAGGGAGCTTCCAGCCGCAAGCGCTGCATTCGCGCAAAATCAGAATATGCTCCATTAGGAACAGACAATTGTCAATGGAAAGGCGGGCGCAGGCACGATACAGTGGAGGAAGATAAAGGAGGTAACTGCGTAATGAGTAAGCATCATATTGCTATAAAACTGAATGAGTACAATAAGGAAATTACGACGGGCATATTGTCGAGCAATAATGGAAGCAATCCGAAAGGGGAAAGCTTCGGTTTTACGAATTTTTACATGACGCGCAATGGTGAGCCGTTTATTCCGGTTGTCGGCGAGTTTCATTTTTCCAGATTTTCTTATTTATATTGGGAGGAAGAGCTGCTCAAGATGAAGGCGGGCGGTGTGCACGTAATCGCAACCTATATATTTTGGAATTACCATGAGGAGAAGGAAGGGCGCTTTAATTGGAATGGCAACCGCAATCTCCGCCATTTTATTGATCTTTGCGCTAAGCTTGAGCTGCCGCTCGTGCTTCGAATCGGCCCTTTCTGCCACGGCGAGGTGCGTAATGGCGGCATTCCGGATTGGGTGTTCGAAAAGCCGCTCGTCATTCGCTCGAATGATGAGCTGTATTTGAAATACGCAGCACGTCTGTACCGCGAAATAGCAAGGCAGATGAAAGGCTCGCTGTTTCAAGACGGCGGCCCCGTTATTGCGATTCAGCTCGAAAATGAATTTATGCACTGCGGCGCTCCGCAGGACTCATGGGGCTATAAAAACGGCGTATTCATGTCTTCAGGCACGGGCGGCAATGCGCATTTGGACAAGCTCAAAGCGATTGCGGCACAATCGGGCATTCGCCCGCTGTTCTTTACAGCTACTGCATGGGGAGGAGCAGCGGTGCCTGAGACGGACACGCTCCCGATGCTTGCAGGCTATGCGTATACGCCATGGATTCCAAATCAGCCGCCGAGCGGCGAATATATTTTCCGCGATCTGCATGTAACACCAATGGAGCAGGTCAATTATCCATCTGCACAATATCCGGTGGCCTACTGCGAGATGGCAGGAGGTATGCAGGTCAGCTACACGGCTCGGCCGCATGTGAGCCCGGACAGCGTGGAAGCGATGACGCTTGTGAAGCTGGCTAGCGGCAGCAATCTGCTCGGCTATTATATGTATCATGGCGGCTCAAATCCGCGCGGGGAAAATGGTTTTCTCAATGAATACGGCTTGCCGAAAATAACGTATGATTACCAGTCTCCGCTGGGCGAGTTTGGACGCATTGGCGAATCATATGACCGTATCCGCACGCTCAGCCTGTTCATGGAAGCTTACGGCGCAAGTTTGGCGCCAATGGGAACGGTACTGCCGGATGGTCAAGCGGAGCTGCAGCCTGAAAATACGGAGGCACTGCGTTATTGCCTGCGGCAAAAGGATGGCTCGGGCTTCTTGTTTCTGAACAATTTCCAGGATCATGTGGACATGCCTGATCGGGAAGATGTAAGTGTGACGTTGAAATCGTCCAAAGGGCAGGCGAGATTTCCTCATACAGGCAGCTTGCGATTGAAGCAAGGAATTAGCGCGGTGCTGCCGTTCCACTTGGAAGCAGCAGGCATTCATATCGTTTCCGCTACCGTTCAGCCACTGACGAAGCTTACGGATACAGAGAACCCGCTGCTTGTCTTTTATGCGCATGAGGGCCTGATCCCAGAGCTTATTATTTCCGAGGAAATGGTCGCGGGCGTAACTAGCGATGGTGGCGGTATAGTGGAGCAGCAAAGCGGAGTTTATATTGTACATCCGGCAGCAGGCAAGCAGCATTTAACTGAAGTAAGGCGTAAAGACGGAAATGTCGTCCGTATCCTTATCCTCTCTAGAGAAGAGGCGCTGGGCACATATCGCTTCCGCTTGTGGGGAGAGGAACGCCTGCTAATCAGCGACAGCCATCTCTATGTATCCGGCGAGCAGCTCATTTGCACCTCGCCTGGCAAGGCGGAATGGCAAGTTGCCATGTATCCGGCAGCCGCAGCGGATATTAAATCAAGCCAAGGCAGCCTTTCTCCAGCAACCGAAGGCTTGCTCCAACTTTATACGGTGAAGGTAGCAGCTTATGAACCGCAGCTTCTCATCAACAAGACGTCAAATCGTCATGCGGCTGTGCAAATCGATGCGGCTTGGCCAGACCAAGTAGCTGATTTGTTTCTTCATATTGAATATGATGGCGATGTAGCCGCTGCGTATTTGAATAATGAGCTGCTGACGGACCATATCCATTATGGCCAAGCATGGCCCATTGGGCTGAAGGGCTTCCAAAATGAACTGCTGAATAATGAGCTGCAGCTCGCCATTACTCCCATACGAAAAGGTACAACGCATACGTTTGTGAATCAGGCTTTCGTGGAGCGCTTTGAAGGTGTGGAAATCGCAGCGTTTCATGAGATTAAGGCGGTGCCGCATTATGTGACGGCGTTGTCTCAAGTGTTCAAATAAGCCTCTAATGGAGGGCGACAAGCAGGCACGTCAGTATCCCAGCAGGCAGCAAGCGCTGGGAAACAGGCGTGCTTGCTGTCGTTTTTAAGCGTTTTTTGACGGGAAAGGTACTAATTTATATATGACTTTGTCCTTAATATTGAGGGTACTGCAAAGGAAGAGGTCTGGCTTATGATGAATATATAAGCTTGGCAACGGACTTGAGCCACGGCGCTGCAAGAGCGACGAACCATAAACTTAAGGGAGTGACCATCGCAGTGACAACGAAGCAACAGCAAAATATTCAGCCATGGAAGCTATGGTACAAGCAGCCAGCGAGCCGTTGGGAGGAAGCGCTGCCGATCGGCAATGGTCGATTGGGCGGCATGGTATTTGGAGATGCGCGCAAGGAGAGAGTGCAGCTTAACGAGGATACGTTATGGTCTGGATTTCCACGCGACACCAACAATTATGAAGCATTACGGTATTTGAAAAAATCGCGCGAGCTTATTTTCGCTGGGCAATACGGCGAGGCCGAGACGCTTGTGCAGGATAAAATGCTAGGCATGAACACGGAGGCTTATCAGCCGCTCGGCGATCTTTATATGGAGCATCGCCAGCTAGGGAGCGGAAGCGGAACGTCCGCTTATCGCCGGGAGCTTGACCTGAGTACAGGAATTGCTTCGTCTGCCTATACAGTAGAAGGCCGATCCTATCGCCATGAAATATTCGTAAGCGCTGTTCACCAAGTCCTGTGCATTCGCTATGAAGCGCTGGATGGCGGGGAGATTTCCCTTGCGGCAGGGCTGGAGTCGCCGCATCCGGTGCAGCTGGCGGAAGGTAGCGGCGGCGCGCTTGTACTGAGCGGTACATGCCCTTCCCATATTGCCGACAACTATCATCAGGATCATCCGAGGTCGGTGCTTTACGAGCAGGGCCGCGGTGTTTCCTTCGAGGCAAGGCTGCAGGTGCTCGGTGCAGGCTCGGCCAGTATCGTCAATGAAGCAGATGGCGCCAGCAGTTCGCTTGTTGTAAGCGGGCATGGCACGGTTACGCTGCTGCTGGCGGCCGCGTCCAATTTTGCCGGCTATCAGGTAATGCCGGTTAACGATTCCGCAGCATTGGCGCTTAAAAACGAGCAGCCGCTTGCGATTGCAGCGGAGCTTGGCTATGAAGAGCTGCGCAGCCAGCATATTGCCGAGCATCAGCGGCTTTTCCGCCGGGTAGCTATCGATCTCGGTACTAGCCCGAATGCGCTGCTTCCAACAGATGAGCGGCTTGCAGGCTATAAGCGGGGAGAGGCTGATCCGCAGCTGGAGGCTCTATATTTTCAATATGGACGGTATTTGCTTATGCAGAGCTCAAGGCCCGGCACGCAGCCGGCCAACTTGCAGGGTATATGGAATGACCGGGTACAGCCGCCATGGAACAGCAACTATACGACGAACATCAATACGCAAATGAACTATTGGCATGCCGAAATTTGCGGGCTGGGCGAATGCCATGAGCCGCTCATTGATATGATTGGCGAGCTTAGCCAGACGGGCAGCCGTACAGCATCTATTCATTATAATGCGCGCGGCTGGGTCACCCACCATAATGTCGATTTATGGCGGGCTTCAACCCCTTCGGGCGGGCACCCGAGCTGGGCCTTTTGGCCGTTCGGCGGCATTTGGCTTTGCCTGCATCTATGGGAGCATTATGCGTTTAATCCGGATCTGGCCTATTTGCGTGAACGGGCGTATCCCGTTATGAAGCAAGCTGCGCTGTTCTGTCTAGATTGGCTGCAGGAGACGGAAGATGGTGTGCTCGTCACGATTCCGGCTACTTCGCCGGAAAATATGTATAAGCTGCCCGATGGCAGCGGCGGCACAAGCAGCGTATCTCTGGCAACGACGATGGATATTTCGCTTATTAAGGAGCTATTTACGCTTTGTCTGCATGCAGCCGATTTGCTAGGCGAGGATGAGGCGCTGCGCAGCGAGTGGCAGGGAGCGCTGGCGAAGCTGCCGCCATTCCAGATTGGCTCGGATGGCAGACTGATGGAATGGGTTGAGGAATTTGAGGATCATGAGCCGGGACATCGCCATGTATCGCATTTAATAAGCCTGTACCCGGGTTTTCTGATTAATGCGGAGAAGGAGCCAGAATTGCTAGAGGCTGGACGGGAATCGCTGAGACAGCGGATTGCAAGCGGCGGCGGTCATACGGGCTGGAGCTGTGCATGGCTCATTAACTTGTATGCAAGGCTGGGCGAGCCGGAGCAGGCGCATTATTTTATTGAGACGTTGCTTTCCCGCTCGACGCATCCGAATTTGTTCGACGATCATCCGCCGTTCCAAATTGATGGGAATTTCGGCGGGACAGCGGGCATCGCTGAGCTGCTGCTCCAAAGCCATACGCAGGAGCTTTCACTGCTGCCTGCACTGCCAAAAGCATGGCCGAACGGTTCCGTACAAGGGCTGCGGGCACGCGGCGGCTTCATTATCGATATGGAATGGAAAAATGGACGTCTTGCGTCAGCTCGCATCGAGTCGCTCTCAGGCTCGCCATGCATGGTGCGCAGCGGCGATCTGGAGCTGGCGGTGCGGACGGAAGGCGAAGGCACAGTTGCAGCGAAGCAGGGCGAGCCGTTTGAAACATCGGCTGGCGCTGTATACACCGTTGTGCCTAAGGAAGCGTTGTAAGCTTAAATCATACACCTATATATAGAAGATTTAGCATAAGGGAGAAGTGGAAAACCATGACAGAACAGCAGTATCCATTTTTAGACGGCAAGCTGGACATAGAGGAGCGTGTGCGCGATCTCGTATCGCGGCTGACGCTGGAGGAAAAAGTAGAGCTAATGGTGCAATATCAGCCTGCCGTTGAGCGGCTCGGCGTCAAACCATACAAGCATGGTACGGAGGCGGCGCATGGTCTGGCTTGGCTCGGCGAAGCGACCTCGTTCCCACAGCCCCTCGGTCTTGGCTGTACCTGGAATCCGGAGCTGCTGAAGGCTGTTGGTTCTGTCATCGGTGATGAAGCCCGCGTCTATTATCAGCGCAGCCCCGAAGTAAATGGCCTCACGCTGTGGGCGCCTACCGTCGATATGGAGCGCGACCCGCGTTGGGGACGGACGGAGGAAGCTTATGGCGAAGATCCAAAGCTGACGGGCGAGCTTACGGCGGCCCTCGTGCAAGGCATTCAAGGCGACGACCCGGTATTTTTCAAAGCGGTTGCGACGCTGAAGCATTTTATCGCCAATAACAATGAAATAGATCGCGGCAGCTGCTCGGCGAGCATTGATCCGCGTAATATGAAGGAATATTACCAGCGTGCTTTTCAGCCCGCGTTCGTCAAGGGCGGCGCGCAATCCATGATGACGTCGTACAATTCGGTAAACGGCATCCCGACGATTTTGCATGAGGATGTGAACAAGGTCGTTAAGGGCGAATGGGGAATGATTGGGTTTATCGTCAGCGATGCTGGCGACTTAATCGGCCTGGTGAAGGATCATCATTATTATGATACGTACAAGGAAGCGGTCGCCCATTCGATTAAAGCGGGAATAGACAGCATTACCGACGATAAGGAAATTAGCTGCGGGGCGATCCATGAAGCATTGTCCGAAGGCTTGCTTGCGGAAGCGGATCTCGACAAAGCGCTGACCAATACGTTCCGTGTGCGTTTCCGTCTTGGCGAATTTGATGCGGATCATCCTTATGCGAATGTGCCCGAGTCCGTCTTATGCGCTCCTGCCCACGGCGATCTGTCGCTGCAGGCGGCCCGCGAGTCGATCGTGTTGCTCAAAAATGAAAAGGCCACGCTTCCGCTTAACAGCAGCAAGCTGGGCAGCGTAGCGGTCATTGGGCCGCTCGGCGATGTCGTGTATCGCGATTGGTACTCCGGCACTTTCCCTTATACGGTTACGCCGCTTGCCGCAATCCAGCAGAAGTTGGCTGGCAAAAAGGTTACGTTTACGAGCGGCAGCAATCAGGTTGTGTTGAGATCTGCCGCAGATGGATCGCCGATATCGCTCGGTGACAACGGTGTGCTGCAGGTCGCCGCTGGCAGTTCAGCGGAGACGTTTGAGGTAGGCGATTGGGGCTGGAACAGCCTGACGCTGCAAAGCAAATCCACGGGCAAATTTGCGACGAGCGCGGATGATGTCCATATTGCCGCAGCAGCGGACGAAGCCTATGGCTGGTATGTAAAGGAAGTGCTGCGCCTGGATGCGAAAGCGGATGGCACAACGGACCTTCTTACATGGGATAATAAACCAGTTGTGCTGAAGGAGCAGGCTGGCAAGCAGCTGTTGACTGTAGCTGAGGAAGGCGGTACGCCAGAAGCAGCTGAAGACAACGCGGGCAGCGCAGCTAACAGCGGAAGCGGCAACTGTGGTGACAAAGAGCACAAAGGTGCCTTTAGGTTGGACATTACCGTTGATGGCATTGCCGCAGCAGTAGCGGCAGCCCGCGAAGCAGAAACGGCGATTGTATTCGTCGGCAACAACCCGCTTATTAACGGCAAGGAAGAAACGGACCGACCCGGCTATACGCTTGCGGCAGCGCAAGAGCAACTGCTGAGGGAAGTATATGTGGTTAATCCGAACGTCATCGCCGTCGTCATCGGCAGCTATCCGTTTGAGCTTAATTGGGCGCAGGAACATCTTCCAGCGGTTGTGTATTTGGCCCATGCTGGCCAAGAGCTGGGCAATGCGGTCGCTGATGTGCTGTTCGGCGATTTCGCGCCGGCAGGCAAGCTGAATATGACCTGGTACAGCCATATCGAGCAGCAGCTTACCGACATTATGGATTATGATATTATCAAAGGAAAACGAACCTATTTGTATTTTGAGGATGCGCCGCTATATCCATTTGGACATGGGCTGACGTATGCGCCATTCTCCTTCGACAGCCTGCGCATTGCCCCAGCTGAAGCGGGCGAAGGCTGGATGGCAAGCATACGAGTAACAAATACAGGCAGTGTGGAGGCTGGCGAAGTCGTGCAGCTGTATGCCCATGCGAATGCCTCGCGTGTTAAACGTCCAGTGAAGCAGCTTGTTGGCTTCGAGCGCGTATACTTGCAGCCGCAGGAAAGCGTTGCGGTCCAGATCGCGATTAGCGCAGCTGAGCTTTCCGTGTGGGATGTGACGCGGGACCGCTTCTGTCTGGAGTCAGGCGTTTACAGCCTGATGGCAGGCAGCTCGTCAAGCGATATCCGCTTGACAGCCGAGCTATCCATCGAAGGCGAGAGCATTCCGCCAAGAACGCTGACGCAGCTGACGCGCGCGGAAAACTACGATGACTATTCCGCCGTGCTGCTTGATGAAAGCAAAGAAAGCGGCACTTGTATAAGGCTGACTGACGTATCAAATGCTGGCTGGATACGCTTTGCTGATGTGCAATGGAGCGCTACTCCAGCGGACTTCGAGGCGCGGGTTAGCGGCGGCCTGACTGGCGGCACGCTGACGGTGCGCTTTGGCGCGGCTGATGCTGAGCAAGCAGCCGTTCTGACGATGCCGGCTGGCGGCGAGCAGCAGTGGCAGAGCGTTTCGGCATCGCTTGCAGCGGGCATTTCCCCGCAGGCGGACGTTTATATTGCGCTGAGCGGCAGCGTGCGGGTGAGCAGCTTTATTTTTTCCTAAAAGCATATCAAGGATCGTTAGGCCGCAGGCTCTTTATGAACTTGCGGTCTTTTTTAAATATAGGAAAGGATATGATTTCGCCATCCTTTCTCTATATTTCTCGGACTGAAACGCGCCGCGCCGCCAGAGGACGGCGGAAGCCGCTTCACCTTGCCAGTAGCGGCGGGCAGGGTGTACATCTGGGATGCTGCATTTTATAATAGAGGCGGGGCTTTCGAGAACGCTTTCTTACATGTACATCGCGATTTTACGCTGGAAATATATGAAGTAACTGAAGAAGGGGCATTTGCTAAAGTGAAGAAACAACCCTTAATCGTCAGGAAAATGAACGATGTTCGCATTAAGCATAAGCTGATGATTTCATTTTTGCTCGTTGTCTGCATTCCGGTGCTGCTAGTTGGTATTATATTAACGGCGGCCTTTCGCCAAAATGTGCTGAGTCAGGCGACGCAGCAGACGCTGAACAACGTTGAGAAGATCAAGAAGCAGACGGATGACATCATTCGCATGCCTATTACGATTTCGGATAAGATGCTGTTTGATACCTCTCTGCGCAGCACGGTGAACACTAATTATGAATCTACGTTTGAGGCTGTAAGCGCCTTGTGGGAGTTTCGGGCGTTTAAAGATTATATGCAGCTGTATTCAGAAATCAACAATATTCGCTTCTATACGACAAACCAAACGATTCTCGATAACTGGGAATTCATCAAAACAAGCAAAGCCACTGAAGAGGCATCATGGTACCAAAGTGCGATGGGGGAAGACGGCATCCACTGGATGTACATGAAGGATGAGACGAAGAAAAATAACAATTATCTCAGCCTCGTTCGAAAAATACCTTTTCCTACCTTTCGCTCAAGCGGCGTGCTGGTCATTGGCATTAATCAAGGGAAGCTGAATGCGCTGCTTAGCCAGGAGCCTTTCGACACGATGATCTTTGATGATTCCGGCTATATTGTGGCGGCCAGCAATCCGAAGCAGGTGGGGCTGAATTTGTCCAAGCTCGATTTCTCCAGCCAATTGTCTGGGAAAGGGGCGGGCACATTTGAAATTTTGTATGAAGGCAAGCGTTCTCGGCTTGTCATGGAGGAGCTCACACCACAATCAAGCCGCAATGGTTTGCGCATCGTATCCGTCTTCTCGATCGATAGCATCGTCAGCGAAGCGAATCACATTAGTATTTTGGGGCTGACGATTATGGCTATTAGTCTGGCTATTGCGTTTGTGCTTATTTATTTTTTCTCGGGATTGCTTTCTTCGCGTATGCTGCTGCTGCACAAAAATCTTAACAAAGTAGCAATGGGCGACTTGACGACGGTGTCTACGGTAGACGGCAATGATGAGATTGGGCTGCTCTCGCGGCAGTTCAACAATATGGTGGTCAGCATTAGAGGACTGATGGACGAGGTTTCCGAGTCGCAGCGGCAGCAGGATCAGCTGGAGCTGCGGCAGAAGGATATTAAGCTGAAAATGATGGCCAGCCAAATTAATCCCCATTTTTTGTTTAATGCGCTGGAGTCGATTCGCATGAAAGCCCACGTAAACGGCGAGACGGAGATTTCTTCGATTGTCCACATGCTGGGCAAGCTTATTCGCCGCAATTTGGAAATTGGCGCTGGTAAAATACGACTGAAGGATGAGCTGGAAATTGTTCGCTGCTATTTGGAAATTCAGAAGTTCCGCTATGGCAATGACCGCCTTACCTTTAATTTGGAGCTGGACCCAGGTGCCCAGTCATTGGAAATCCCGCCCTTGATCATTCAGCCGTTGATCGAAAATGCGGTCATTCATGGCTTGGAAAACATCGATGAGGGTGGCTGTGTGACCGTGACGACGCTGCTTCAGGATCGGGTGCTGCATGTGCAAGTATCGGACAACGGCATTGGTATTGAGGAAGCTCGAATGGATGAAATTATGCTGGCGCTGGGGGATATGGACGAGGAGCAGGAATATCGCATTGGCCTGCGCAATGTTCATCAGCGGCTGGTGCTGCTCTATGGACAAGCTTCCGGATTGCAGATTAAGAGCGGCGGGGAAGACGGCGGAACGACCATTTCGTTTGAAATCCCGCAAGCGCAAGGAGGGCAAGAGGATGCATAAGCTGCTTATCGTTGATGATGAGCCGATGATTCGCGCAGGGCTGCGCTCAATTATTGATTGGGAAAGCCTTGGATTTGTATGGGTAGGGGAAGCAGCTAGCGGCCCAGAGGCGCTAATTAAGCACGGCCAGCTATCCCCCGATTTAATTTTAATGGATATACGCATGCCGAGGATGGATGGTCTGCAGGTGATTGAGGAAATTCGCAAAATCGACAGCTCCTGCCATTTTCTCGTTTTGAGTGGGCATGCTGATTTCAGCTATGCACAGCGGGCCATTCAGTTCGGCATTGATGCTTATATTTTGAAGCCGGTTGATGATGAAGAGCTGCATGAGAACGTGGTACGCATCGCGGGAGTACTCGATAAGCGTTCTGAGGAGGCGGCAAGTCTCGGCCACCGGGAGACGCTGCGCCGGGAGGAGCTCCTGCAGCTTGCTGTATCGGGAGATGCGGCCAGCTATCCGGAAATATGGAAGGAGCTGAAGCAGCTTACGGGCGATTCGGCCAAGAGCTACCAGCTGCTGCTCATCGAGTGGTCAAGAACGGAGGAGCATACGTCGGCGGCAAGCATTGCGGCGAGGCGCAGATTGACAAGTGTCGTACAGAGCAATCGGGCAGGCTGGACATTTAGCTCAGGCGCGTATACCGCTGTGCTGCTGAAAGATTACGTCGTGCAGGAAGGCACGGGCGAGCTGCTGCGGCAGTGGGTTCAGCAGGCGGCACAGGAGCAGCGTTATATCGCTGTCGTGGGCGAGGCAGTGCCTGCGCTTGTACAGCTGCCGAGCAGCTATGAAGCCGTGCTTGCGACTATCAAGCACAGCTTCCGGCTGTCAAGCGGCGAGCTTCATCTTGTTAGTGGCGAGGAGCAGGCTGTGCACGCAGAGGCGGATGAGGAGCAGCTCCAATTACGGCTGCAGGAGCTGGCCCAGAAGCTGTATTATATGCTCGACATCGGCAGCCAGGAAGGCGTGCGGCTCATGCTGCAGGAAGCAGGGGAGCTGGCGAGCGCGAGCCGGCTTTCTGAGCAGCGCATTAAAACCAGCTTTGCGCAAATGCTGACGATTGTGCTGAACAAGCTGACGGCGGTTCATGTGCAGCTGGCCATTCAGGATGAGCTGCGAATTGTAACGGATTTATACAAGCAGACGAACTATGACGAGATGATGGCACTGCTGGAGGACCGCCTGTCGCAGCTCGCGTTCCGTCTCGGAAATTCCAGCAATGTGTCGGTCATTAAGCAAATTACCGGTTTTATTGAGCGCCATTATGCGGAAAATTTAAAGCTGGAAACACTGGCAGAGCTGTTTAATTACAATAGCGGCTATTTGGGCAAAATGTTTAAAAATTTCACCGGCGAGCATTTCAATACCTATCTCGACCAGGTGCGGCTGCGCCATGCGGTAGAGCTGCTGCAGCAGGGGCTCAAGGTCCATCAAGTATCCGAGCTGGTCGGCTATGCGAACGTCGATTATTTTCACGCTAAATTCAAAAAATATAAAGGGCTGTCGCCTTCCTCGTTCAAAGGCATGGTAAAATCAGATGCCGAGCGGCAGGAGTCCTAGGCATAAAGGGAAGGGGAACACGGATTGAAAGTCATCGATTTGACGCATACCATTTTTGAACAGACGCCCGTTTATCCCGGTACGCCGCAGCCAACGCTTGAAACGCTGAGCACGTATGAGAAGGACGGGTTTAGAGAAACGCTGCTGACGCTTGCATCCCATACCGGAACGCATATGGATGCGCCTGCCCATATATTCGCGGATGGAACGACGCTGGAGCATATTCCTGCCCAGCAATTCGTCGGGACAGCGCTTGTCCTCTCATGCAGCGATTTACAGGCTGGTGAGCAAATTACGATGCGTTATATTGAACAGGCTCGTCCGCTGGCCGATTCGGTGGACTTTCTGCTTTTTGATACGGGCTGGTCCAAGCATTGGGGAACGGATGCGTATTTTGGCGATTATCCCTATATGACGGAGGAAGTAGCCGACTATTTAATCAACAGCGGTAAAAAAGGCGTTGGCCTCGACGTCATTGGCGTTGACCCGATTTCGGATGCAAATTTAACGATCCATAACAAAATCTTCTCCCAATCACAAATGGTTATCGTCGAAAATTTAATTCATTTGGATCAAATAGGCGAAGGGGTATTTACTTTTTGTGCGTTGCCGCTCAAATTTCGGAATGCTGATGGCGCGCCGGTGCGAGCGATTGCCATTGTAGAGTCATAACGAAATAGGTGAATAAACTTCCAATTACATATTTTATTTTCCAAAAATGCCCTCTGCTTGCTTTCAAGCGGAGGGCGTTTTTTTACGAAATCCGTCATTTTTAGCTAATGATCCAGCCGGAATACCTCCTTTTTTGCAGAAAAATCATATCAAAATCACATAAAAAGCAGCCTGTACGTATTTTTATATGATTTTAGGTGGAATTTGTCGGGTGCCGAGCCGAAAACGCTATCGGTTATGATGAGAACATAATAAAGAGAGAAATTCACGGATATGTAGTGTGAAAGTGAAGTTTTTAGGAGGAGCAGAGATGAAATCGTTACCAACCGTAGAACATCCGCTTAATGTGAACAAAAGCAAAGCCAATCGTTTCTGGGACCGGATGAAGCAGCAGAAATACTTGTATTTTATGTCCATTCCGTTCGTCATCTGGGTTTTCGTATTCAGCTATGTACCGCTTTGGGGCTGGGTGATGGCATTCCAGAACTATAAACCGGCCAAAGGATTTTTTGAACAAAAATGGGTCGGCCTCGACAACTTCATTATGTTGTTTGGAGATGAACGCTTTTATCTCGTCCTGCGCAATACGCTTGGCATGAGTATTATGGGACTGATCGTCTCCTTTACCGTACCTGTTATTTTCGCCCTAATGCTCAATGAGATCAGAGGCCAATTTTTCAAACGCTCCATCCAGACGATTTCATATTTGCCCCACTTTGTATCCTGGGTTGTTGTCGCTGGCCTTGTTAGCAAAATGTTGTCCACAGATAGCGGCGGTGTCAACGACCTGCTCATGTGGCTAAATTTGATAGATGAGCCGATTCAATTTATGACGAAAGGCAGCTGGTTCTGGGGCATTGTAACGATGTCCGATATGTGGAAGGAAACGGGCTGGAACTCAATCATATTCCTGGCGGCTATGGCGGGCATTGACCCCGAGCAATATGAAGCAGCAACCGTTGACGGAGCAGGAAGATTCCGTAAAATGTGGAATATTACACTACCCGGTATTCGTACCACCTTTATGGTATTGTTTATTTTGTCCATTGGTCATTTGATCAGCATTGGCTTTGAAAAGCAATTCCTTCTCGGCAACCCGCTCGTTGTCGATTATTCCGAGGTACTCGATTTATATGCGCTGAAGTATGGCATTCAAATGAGCCGCTTCTCTTACGGTACGGCGATCGGCATATTCAACTCCGTCGTCAGCATTATACTCGTGTTTAGCGCTAACGCCATCTACAAACGCATTACGAAAGAATCGGTTATTTAGGAGGAAGCAATCATGCAGGGAACCATTAGAGCTAGATCAGAGATTATTACAGACATCATCATATATATTGTGATGGGGCTTGCTGGATTAATTACGATTTATCCGTTTTTGAACGTACTCGCTATTTCATTCAATGAATCGATGGATACGGTGAAAGGCGGCATTACGGTGCTGCCTAGAAAATTCACCTTGGAAAACTATATTACGATTTTTCAGTATAAGACATTGCTGACCGGTTTCCAAAACTCGGTGCTGCGTACCATTATCGGTACGATTATCGGAGTGCTGTCGGCTTCGATGATGGCGTTTGTGCTTAGCCGCCGCGAATTTCAGGCGCGCAAGCTGATTTCACCGCTTTTCGCGATGACGATGTATTTTTCCGGCGGTATGATTCCTATTTATTTGCTGATGAAGAATCTAAATTTGATGAGCAGCTTCTGGGTATATATTATTCCGCTTATTTTGAGCGTTTGGAACATTTTCGTCGTCCGCTCCTACATTGATGGACTGCCTTATGCTCTACAAGAGTCCGCAAAAATCGATGGCGCCAATGACTTTACGATTTTCTGGCGGGTCATCCTGCCGCTTTGCCAGCCTGTGTTGGCGACAATTGCGCTGTTTATTGCGGTACAACACTGGAATGCTTGGTTAGATACGTATTTGTACAATCCGCAGGCCCCTCAGTTTACAACGCTGCAATATGAGCTGATGAAGGTGCTGCAATCGACGCAGTCCGGCTCTAATTACCGTGATGCGAACGTACAGCAAAACTTGGCTGCGGTATCGCCAGAATCCATCCGGATGGCCATTACGATGGTCGTTACGCTGCCTATTTTAGTCGTCTATCCTTTCCTGCAAAAATATTTTGTCAAAGGGATGACGCTCGGCTCCGTCAAGAGCTAGTGGGCGGGCCGGCGGGCTTTAGGGCTTCCATATGGTAATAACAGGTTTCCTGTTGTATACAAGTTTATCGCTTCATATTTAATACCGATTAAAAGGGAGGCAACACGAAGATGAAGAAAAAGAAAACCGCTCTAATGGGCTTGCTGCTTGCAACGGCTTTGACTTTCACAGCATGCGGCTCTGGCAGCAATAATGAAGCAGGTACAGGCAATACGGGCAATACAGGGGAAGGGGATTCTACGGAGCCAATTACAGTAAGACTGGTAGCTGGCGACCTCAACCCAGACTGGGATAACATGGAAAGCGACATCGGTAAATTTCTGAAAGAAAAAACAGGCATTACGATGCAGCAGGAGTTCCCGGTTGGCGGATCAGATACCGACATGTTCGCTCTGATGGCAGCAAGTGGAGAGTATCCGGACATGGTTATGGCGAAGGGCAGCGTAAAAAGCTTGGTTGACGCTGGCGCGCTTCTCGACCTGACGGATCTGATTGAAGAGCACGCCCCTAATATTAAAAAAGTATACGGCGAATATTTGAACCGTCTTCGCTATAGCAAGGATGATCCAGCTATTTATGAGCTACCGTCTTCTGGTGTAGGCCAAACTTATTTTGATGCCGAAGGCGGCTTCGAAATTCAGCATCAGGCACTTGAGGCGCTGGGCTACCCTGAAATCAAAACCGTTAAAGATTATGAAAATGCCATTAAATCGTACATTGAGCAAAACCCGACAACGGAGGATGGACAAAAAAGAATCGGCTTGTCGCTTAACGGCGGCGAATGGCAAATTCTAATTTCCGTAACAAACCCTGCATTCTACGCAACGGGCTTGCCGGATAATGGCGAATTCGCTATTGACGAGAAAACATTCGAGACGAAGCTGCACTACCAACGTGAGGAAGAAAGAGAGTACTTCCGCTGGCTGAACCATATGAACGATATCGGTCTTCTGGACAAAGAAAGCTTCGTTCAAAAATATGACCAGTACAAGGCTAAAATCGCAACGGGCCGCGTAATCGGCATTATCGACCAGAAGTGGGACTATGCACAAGCGGAAAACTCGCTGAAAGCAGAAGGCAAATTCGGTGCGACTTATGCGCGCTTCCCTGTAACACTGGATGAAAGCTATCAAGATCATTCTTACCAAGGCACAGGCTACATGGCAGGACATGGTATTGCGATTACAAAATCGGCTAAAGATCCTGTTCGTCTGATCAAGTTCCTGGATTACCTTGCTTCTGAAGAAGGCCAAATTCTCGTTAACTGGGGAATTGAAGGTAAGCATTATGAGGTTGTGGATGGCAAACGCGTATTCAAACAAGAAATTCAAGATCTCAAAACAAACGACGGCAATAAATTCAAGAAAACGACAGGTATTGAAAATTACATGATATCGGCTCGTTACGGCGATGGCGTTAAGGATTCGACAGGCAACTACTATACAACGAAATTCCCTGAGCAGTTTAAAGCGGAATATTCAGAAGCGGACAAAAAGACTCTTGCTGCATATAAAGTGGAAATGTACAAAGAGTTCTGGCCTGCAGACGATGCGTTCCCTGAGCGTCCTTACGGCGCAGCGTGGAACCTGAATTTTGAAACAGGCTCGGAAGCTGATGTTATTTTCCAAAAAACACAAGATATTATGAAGAAGCGTGTTCCAGAAGCGATTTTGGCGAAGCCGGAAACCTTCGACAAAGTATGGGATGACTTCATGGCAGATCTAGACAAAGCAGGTGCCAGCAAGCTGAACGAACAGTTCACGCAAATGGTTAAAGACCGCGTTGATTTCTGGGCGCAAAAGTAAGGGGTTTCTGTGGAGGGGAGGACTCTTAAATGAGTTCTCTCCTTCATTTCTGTCAATAGGCATGCTATGTTAATAAAAGGCCAGTGAAAATGGAAGAGGAGCTGTTTTACATTGATTAATGAAAAATTGCCGAAAATTTGGTACGGTGGCGACTATAATCCGGAGCAGTGGGATGAATCTGTTATGGAAGAGGATATTCGCATGTTTAAGCTGGCGGGCATTGATGTAGCGACCGTCAATGTATTTTCGTGGGCGCGTATTCAGCCGGATGAGCATACTTATGATCTCGAATGGCTGGACCGCATCATTGATCGTCTGTACAAGGACGGTATTTATGTCTGTTTGGCGACGAGCACAGGTGCACATCCGGCATGGCTGGCGAAAAAGCACCCCGATGTGCTGCGTGTCGATTACGACGGACGCAAGCGCAAATTCGGCGGACGCCACAATTCCTGTCCAAATAGTCCGGCTTACCGCAAGCTGTCCGAGCGTCTGGCTGGCACGATTGCCGAGCGCTATAAAGATCATCCTGCTGTACTCGTATGGCATGTATCAAATGAATATGGCGGCTATTGCTACTGTGACAACTGCGAGGCCTCATTCCGCGTTTGGCTGGAGCAGCGTTATGGCACGCTCGAGAAGCTGAACAAGGCGTGGAATACGGCGTTCTGGGGCCACACTTTTTACGATTGGGACGAAATTGTTGCTCCTAATTCCCTCAGCGAGGAGTGGGGACATAACCGCACGAACTTCCAGGGCATCTCCATCGATTACCGCCGTTTTCAGTCCGCAAGCATGCTTGCTTGCTACAAGCTGGAATATGAAGCGATTAAGCGGCATTCGCCTAACCTGCAAGTGACGACGAATTTAATGGGTACGTATTCCGAGCTGGACTATTTTGAATGGGCAAAATATATGGACATTGTCTCTTGGGACAACTATCCGTCGATTGATACGCCGTTCAGCTTGACGGCGATGACGCATGATCTCATGCGCGGTCTCAAAAGCGGCCAGCCGTTCATGCTGATGGAGCAAACGCCGAGCCAGCAAAACTGGCAGCCGTACAACTCGCTTAAGCGTCCAGGCGTTATGAAGCTGTGGAGCTATCAGGCGGTGGCACGCGGTGCGGATACGGTGCTGTTCTTCCAGCTGCGCCGCTCGGTCGGTGCTTGTGAAAAATACCATGGCGCTGTCATTGAGCATGTCGGCCATGAAAATACCCGCGTATTCCGCGAATGCGCCGAGCTGGGCGCTGAGCTGCAGCAGCTGTCTGGCCGCATTCTCGATTCGCGCGTGAATTCCAAGGCGGCGATCGTCTATGATTGGGAAAATCGTTGGGCGGTTGAGCTGTCAAGCGGTCCGACTGTTGCGCTTAAATATCTTGATGAGGTGCATAAGTATTATGACGCCTTATTCCAAATGAATGTTCAGACGGATATGATCAGCGTGGAGGAGCAGCTTGATCGTTACGATCTGGTCATCGCTCCGGTGATGTATATGGTGAAGCCGGGCTTTGCGGAGAAGGTTGAAGCTTTCGTTGCGCGCGGGGGCACTTTCGTCACGACGTTTTTCAGCGGCATCGTCAATGAAAATGACATTGTGACGCTTGGCGGATATCCGGGCAAGCTGCGCAAGGTGCTGGGCATTTGGGCAGAGGAAATCGATGCTCTGCTGCCGGGCCAGCATAATGACATTGTGCTAAATAAACCGCTTGGAGCGCTTGATAGCGGGATATACTCCGGCAGTATTTTATGCGATCTGATTCATACGGAAGGCGCTGAGGTGGTTGCTGAATATGGCTCCGAGTTCTATAAAGGCATGCCTGCGGTAACGGTTAATTCGTTCGGCGAGGGCAAAGCCTGGTACGTGGCAACCAGCCCAGACAAAACGTTCCTGCAAGGCTTCATGGCCCATTTATGCGAGGCCGCCGGCATTGAATCGCTGCTTGCGACTCCAGACGGCGTTGAAGTGTCGCAGCGTGCCATTAACGGCAGCACCTTTACGTTCATTTTGAATCACAACGCGGAAGCAGTACAGCTTACCGAGCTTCCAAGCACGTTCACGAAAGAGCTGCTGAGCGGAGAAGCTGTAGACGGATCGCTTGCAATCGGGGCGAAAGGCGTAGCGATTTTGGAAAGCTAGGCAGCAGCCAACACAACAGCAGCGGACAAGCTCCGCATTTGCCCCTGCCCGCATATGCTGAACGTATAGAAGCATAGCTATAGGGAGGGCCGCCTATGAAGAAAGCAAATGCATTAAGCAGTCGCAAGCAGCTGGAGCTGATTTTGCTCGTGCTGGCGCTGTATGTGCTGCTCGTTCTGCTGTTGATTTTGCTATTATTTTAAGCTGGATGTCCGTGCTAGCTGGCGGGATAGAAATAAGAAGGAGCATTCGACTGTTTTAGCTGAGGCTAAAGCGGGCGAATGCTCTTTTTTAAAAGGAAAACGATACGCTGCATACATAATAGCCCCTCGGATGACAAATAATGAACAAGAACTGATGCGTCCGCGCATCTCGGGTTTAGCTTTTTGCAGCAGGGCATAACGGAAAGGGGGGCAAGCTATGACAGCAAGCAGCTCGGACAAAGGAAAATATAAGAAGATGGCGATGTCATCAAAGGAATACCAGAATTTTGCCAAAACGCGGGAGCCTTCCCGCTCTATAGGAACGAACTGTCTGAAAGCCTTTATTATAGGTGGCGGAATTTGTGTGCTGGGTCAGGTGATTCAGGAGTTGTTTATGCATTTGCTCCATATGAAAGCGGAGGATGCGAGCAATCCGACGGTCGCTGTGCTCATTATCATTTCCGTTATTTTGACGAGTATTGGCGTGTACGATAAAATCGCCCAGTGGGCAGGAGCCGGCACAGCCGTGCCTGTCACAGGCTTCGCCAATTCGATGTGCTCGGCGGCGCTGGAGCACCGTGCTGAAGGGCTGGTCCTTGGTGTTGGCGCGAATATGTTCAAGCTGGCGGGCTCCGTAATCGTGTTTGGCGTCGTGGCGGCCTTCTTCGTGGGCATCGTCCATCTCATTCTCGGCACAGGAGGGCAATAATATGCTGCGCGGCAAACAGACTTGGTGGTTCGAGAAGCGTCCCGTCATTATCGGCGCGGCAACGGTAGTGGGGCCAGACGAAGGTGACGGCCCGCTGGCTGAGGATTTTGACCTTGTGCATCCTGAGCTGGATATGCAGCAAAAAACCTGGGAGAAGGCCGAGCGGCTGCTGCTGGAGCAGGCTGCGGACTTTGCGCTCCAGCATGCCCGAATAGACAAGGAAATGGTGCAGTTTTTTGTCGGCGGCGATTTAATGAATCAAATTATAAGCAGCAGCTTTGCAGCGCGGTCGCTGGGCATTCCTTATCTTGGCGTCTTCGGCGCCTGCTCGACTTCAATGGAATCGCTATCGATTGCCGCTATGCTCGTCAACTCCGGCTCTGCCGATTACGTGCTGGCGGGCACATGCAGCCATAACTGCACAGCGGAGAAGCAGTTCAGGTACCCGACGGAATATGGCTCGCAGAAGCCGCCGACGGCACAGTATACCGTTACTGGCGCTGGAGCAGGACTCGTTGCCGCTTCGGGGGACGGTCCGACCATCGAGTGTGCCACGATCGGCAAAATCGTCGATCTTGGCATCACCGATCCATTTAATATGGGCGCTGCGATGGCGCCAGCAGCCGTCGATACGATTCAAGCACATTTTAATGATACGGGCCGTTCCCCGAGCGATTATGACCTAATCGTAACAGGCGACCTTGCTGGTGTGGGGCATCCGCTCGCCAATGAGCTGCTGCTGCAAAATGGCGTGCCGATGAATGACACGGTATTTGGCGATTGCGGCCTAATGGTGTACGATGTGAACCGCCAGAAGGTGCAGGCGGGCGGCAGCGGTTGCGGCTGCTCGGCAGTTGTCACCTACGGCCATTTGCTTAAGCGGCTCGCAAGGGGCGAGCTGAAGCGCATATTGGTCGTTGCAACGGGAGCGCTGCTGTCGCCGCTTTCATTCCAGCAGGGCGAGAGCATTCCCGGCATTGCGCATGCAGTCGCTATTTGCGGAAAGGAAGGGTAAGGCGATGATTTTTTTATGGGCATTTCTAGTTGGCGGCGCTATTTGCGTCCTAGGGCAAATTATGTTCGATGTATTCAAGCTAACCCCGGCGCATACGATGGCAACACTGGTCGTTATTGGGGCGGTGGTGGATGGCATCGGCTTATACGAGCCGCTCGTTGCCTTCGCCGGAGCAGGAGCGACGGTCCCGATTACGAGCTTCGGCAATGCGCTGGTGCACGGGGCTTTGACCGAGCTGCATGACCAAGGCTGGATTGGCGTTATTTCCGGCATATTTAAAGTGACGAGCTCGGGCATCTCGGCTGCGATTATCTTCTCGTTCCTGGCGGCATTGGTTATTCGGCCAAAGGGGTAATAGACTGGAAAACTGGAGGGTCCTGTGGGATCCTCCAGTTTTTTTTGGAAATTGATGCATTTGTACTTACTTGCTGGACTGCTGTAAAATGGAACTATATGCCTTTATCCATCTTGATATGCTGCGGGAGGTTATTCATATGGAAACGCGTCAGGTTGACATGCAATTATGCGCATCTATTCTTACTAATCTAAATCATAGTATTTTGGGAAAACAAGAGCAAATTGAAAGGCTAATGATTGCCGTGATCGGCGGTGGGCATGTGCTGCTAGAGGACGTTCCCGGCACGGGGAAGACGCAGCTCGTAAAGGCGCTGGCCCGTTCAATCGGCGGCCAGTTCAGGCGCATTCAGTGCAATCCGGATTTGCTGCCCACTGATATAACCGGCGTATCCATTTATCATCCGAAGCAGGAGGAGTTTTTGTTCAGGCCAGGTCCAGTCATGACCAATTTGCTGCTGGCTGACGAGATCAATCGGGCAACGACCAAAACCCAATCCGCGCTGCTGGAGGCGATGGAAGAGGGCCATGTGACAGTAGATGGCGACACCTACGCGCTGCCGCATCCGTTTATGCTGCTTGCCACGCAAAATCCTATTGAGTTTGAAGGTACTTATTTGCTGCCCGAAGCGCAGCTTGACCGTTTTATGATGAAGCTTTCGCTCGGCTATCCCAGCGAGGAAGACGAGCAGAAGATGATTATGGGCAGCGAGGTGCGGCTGCTGCCGGAGAGCCAGATTGCCCAAATTGCCGATGTGGACGATATGATCCGTATTCAGCAGCAGGTGCAGGCGGTCCATATGGATGAGGCCGTGGCAAAATATTTGGTCAGCATTGTCAGAGCTACGCGCGAGCATCCCGGCATTCAGCTTGGCGCCAGCCCGCGTGCTGCGCTTTCGTTTGCCAGGGCCGCCAAAGCAGCTGCTTATTTGGATCAGCGCAGCTTTGTTACTCCTGATGATGTGAAGAAGCTTGCTTCGCATGTGCTTTCTCACCGGCTGTCCTTGCATACGGAGGCTAGAATGAACGGCCACAAAGCAAGCGAGCTGATAGATCAAATCATGGAACAGGTAAGAGTGCCGGTGAGATTGGAGCGCTGATATGGAAATGCTGACGCTCAGCCTGCAACGCAGACGACTGCTCATAAGCGCGTTCCTGTATGGAGGAGCGCTGCTATATTTATTATTTCAAGGCGGCAAAACGGCCGTGATGTTGTTCGTTATTATGAATGGGCTGCTGCTTTATTTGATGCTAGGGCGCTTTAGCGGCATAAGCCAAGTAAGCGGCACCCGAAGCTTGCGCAAATCGGATGGCGGCCATGGCGATTACGCACTGGCGGCCGGAAGCTGTCTTACGGTCAAGCTTTCGGTAAAGGTGCCCGGTTATTATCCGATACCGTTTGTGCTGGTCCGTGATCAATTGCTGCGCAACAATGGACAAGCGCTGCAATTCGAATCCTCCTTTGTGCCGAATTTTAAGCGTTCTGGCGAAGTGCTGTATACGACACCTCCGCTGCAGCGCGGTGAATACCGCTTCGGAGCTACCGTATGCTCCTCCCATGACGTATTCGGGCTGTTTGAGCATTCGGGCAGCTTTATGGAGGAATCGGTGTTCAGCGTCATGCCCCAGATCGTCCCCCTGCGCCAGCAGCGAGGTCTACAGCTTGGTGCACGCGGACCTTACTCCCACGCTATCGCTTCGCGCTCGGCGAAGGAGACGACGCAAATCAATGGCGTGCGCGAATATGTGCCTGGCGACCGCTTGTCGCGGATTCACTGGCATGCGACGGCGCGCACGGGGCATTGGAAGTCCAAGGAGTTTGAGCGGGAGTCGCTGCCACGAACGCTCATTATTATCGACCGCGAGGCCAAGGCCTACAGCGGGGCGCGTGCAGAGCGCTTTGAGCTCGCGGTATCAGCGGCCGCTTCGCTCATTGAAAGCGGCGGACGAGGCGACACGGCCATGGGACTGCTGTCTGCCGGATCGAAGAGGGCCATCTTCCCCCCTAAGTCGGGTGCCGAACAACGGGGCGCGATTATGCAGCATTTAACGGCGGTGAATGCAGATGCGGAGCAGCCTTTATTTCAGACGCTGCTTGCGTCGGAGTCGCTGCTTGATTCGGGATCCATCGCGCTTGTTATTTCCGCAGCACCCGGCAAGGAGGCGAGCGCGAGCTTGGAATGGCTCGCACGCAAAGGGCTAAAGCCTTGCCTGCTCCATATTGCGGACGTGGGCGGTTTAGCGGCAGCGATGAACCAGGACTGGCAGAAGCTGCTGCGCGCCCGTGGCTGGCCGGTATTCACACTTACGCAGCTGCCTGAGCTGCCGGCTGTGCTTGAAGGAGGCGGCGGAGCATGAGAAGCGGAATGAATAGATTGAAAGAATATGCCGCATTCGAGTGGTATGGGCGAATATCGCGGATCATTATTATTTTTTCGTTGATCAATTCGATTGCGGTTTTTGAAAACTATTGGTGGAAATCTACGTTTACCTGCATTTATATGACGCTGCTGCTTGCGGGTGCAGTTGACGTCTTGCTTCCTGCGATGAGGCGCAGGCTGCGGATGCCGCTCCAGCTGCTACTCGTCGTCGTTTCAACATGGATAGTGGTAGGCGCATCTCCCAGCTTTTCCGGCTCAGAGGAAGGCGTGCGGAAAATCGCCGCTATTCTTTGGAGCCTGATGCTCCAATTCCACCCCTATATTTGGTTTAGCTTGGCTATGCTTGCGATGTATGGGCTGTTCAGTGTCTGGACGACGTCACGCATTCGCATATTCGGGTTTATTGGGGCGAATTTGCTCGTTTTGACCGTAGCCGATTCGTTTACCCCAATCTGGCTTTGGGACAATGTGGCTTGGGTCGTATTGCTGGGGCTCATATGGCTGGCAGCGGGGCATTTGCATCATTTTCAGCGTCACCATCCAGGAAGCTGGAAGGAGCTGCTGCATTATCCCTTGCAATTATTTATGCCTATCGCGGCGGTGCTTGCGCTGCTGATGGCCGCAGGCCTGATTATGCCATCGATTTCGCCCGTACTGCGGGACCCGTATACGATATGGAAAGAATCGAAGGGCGAGAAGGTCAATGTTTTTTTAGGCGAAAAAGGCTCGGATCCGGGAGGGGTAACGCTGGACACAAGCTCCGGCTACGGGCGTGATGATGACCAGCTTGGCGGAGGCTTTAACTTCGATTATTCGCCAGTCATGACGGTTGCAAGCTCCCATCGAAGCTATTGGAGAGGGGAAACAAAATCGTTTTATACTGGCAGCGGCTGGCTTGAGCTGGATGAAGGAGCGGAGCCTAACAACGTCAATCAACTGAAAAAGGAGCAGGAGCTTTCCCTGCCGTATGACCGCAAGCTGGCAGATACGATTGAAGTGGAGCAGACGGTGACGATGATTCGTAAAGACCAGTATCCCGTTTTATTTGCGGCCGCTCCAATTAATCGAATTCACTGGATTAATGATCCGGAAGCGAATTTGTCCTACCGGCTCACCTGGGCTCCTGACGATCAGGAGCTGCGTTTTCCATTGCAGGGAAGGGGAAGGCAGCCATATCCGGAAAGCTACTCTGTCGTGTCCACTGTTCCCGTGCTGGATGAAGCGAAGCTTCGCAGTACGAATGCGCGCTTAGATAGCTCTAGTGAACAGGAACATTATACACAGCTTCCAGATCAATTGCCTGACGAGCTCATGCAGCTTGCCGAGGAATTGACTAAAAATGCGACTAATGACTATGATCGGGCAAAAATGCTGGAATCGTATTTGCGTTTGAATTTTGTCTATACGAATGAGCCTGATCTGGGCAAGCTGACGGGTGATTCTGACGATTTTGTCGCCCAGTTTCTGTTTGAAATCCAGGAAGGCTACTGCGATTATTTTTCTACGGCTATGGCGGTGCTGGCCCGTTCTGTCGACCTGCCTACGCGCTGGGTGAAGGGATTTGCGCCAGGAGCCTTGCCTGCCCTCGGTGCTGATGCAGCAGAGCGCTTCGATATTGATACGTTTGTACAAGGAGAAGGCACGTATACGGTCCGCAATTCCGATGCCCATTCTTGGGTGGAAATCTATTTTGCAGGTTTTGGCTGGGTTTCCTTTGAGCCGACGGCAGGATTTGCTTTCCCTTATACAATTGCCGGAGAAGATGCGGCAGCGCCTACACCAGAAGTAGAAGAGGACACGGATGAGGCGGATAAGGCGGCAACTGCCGAAAAAACAGATGTTTCGTACAAAGGTTTTTATATTGCAGGTATTTCCCTGCTTGTATTATTGCTGGCGGTTAGCTTAATTGTACGCCGTCAAGCGCTGAGGGCAGCGTGGCTGCGCTTCCGGTTCCGCTCTTATACGGCGAATGACCGCATTGTATGGGAAACGGAGCGCCTGCTCCGCGTTTGCCGGAGGAAGGGGCTAAAGCGCTCCGAGCATGAGACGCTGCGGGAAGCCGTGCAGCGCTTTGCGCAGCATCGTACAGATATTCGCAGCGAGCTCACTCAACTGCTGAACGATTTTGAACGAGCCAAATACAGTGGCACAGCGGCAACGCCAGAAGAGGCGGAGCAGTTTGTGAACAAAGTAAAGCATGTTATTTCGCTATTATAATGAATAGCTTTTAACCGACTATATATAGAAGGAAAAATTCAGCCTGCCGCTGCCCAAGCAATGGACAGCGGTATTTTTTTGCAACAAAATCGTTTTTTATGTTATAGTTTCGTAAGATAGCAGGAGAATAGCAAAGGGGTTTAACGCTTATGTTCAAGAAACTGTTGCCACATATGCGTGTGGATACGGTTTATGATATTCAATTAGATGAGCTGCATAAGAATGGAATTCGCGGCATTATTACGGATCTGGATAATACGCTTGTGGGAGCGCGGGTGCCGCTTGCAACGCCCGAGCTGGTCAAATGGCTGGACGATGTCCGTGAGCGCGGCTTTAAAGTCGTTATCGTATCGAATAATAATGTAACCAGAGTGTCCAAATTTGCAATGCCTTTGAACATTCCGTTTATTCATGCTGCGCGCAAGCCGGCTAACACGTCTTTTCGCAAAGGGCTAAAGGTATTGGAGCTGAAAGCGGAAGAGACGGTAGTCATTGGCGATCAGATGCTGACGGATGTGCTGGGCGGCAATCGAATGGGATTATATACGATTCTTGTAGCGCCAATTGCTCCTGCTGATGAAGGAATCATGACCCGGGTCAACCGCCGAATTGAGCGTATCGCCAAATCGAGCCTTGGCAAAAATGGGTTATGGAATGAGGGGGAGAAGAAGTGAAGGAAGAGCAGCTTAGTCTGGCAGCACAGTCTTGTGCGGGCTGTGGCGTAAAACTGCAAACGGAAAATGCAGAGCTTCCTGGCTTTGTGCCAGAGCAGGCAGTAGTAAGGGAGCCGGCCATATGCCAGCGTTGTTTCCGTATTCGCAATTATAATGAAGCATCGTCGGTGACGGTGGACCAAAATGAGTTTCTGAAGCTGCTCAGCAGCGTAGCAACAACGGACAGCCTCGTTGTGCATATTGTCGATTTGTATGATTTTGAGGGCAGTTTGATTTCGGGCCTGCAGCGCTTTGTAGGCAACAATCCCGTGCTGCTGGTCGTCAACAAAGTCGATTTGCTGCCAAAATCAATGAACCTGAACCGTCTCCGCAACTGGGTGCAGCAGCAGGCGAAGAGTGAGGGGCTGCGTACGCTGGATATCGTGCTGTGCAGCGCCAAGCGCAACATTGGTTTCGAGCATGTTATTGAGGCGCTTGATCGTCACCGTAAAGGGCGCGATGTGTATGTGGTCGGCGCAACCAACGTTGGCAAATCTACGCTGATTAATCGCTTGATTAAAGATTACAGCGATTTGGAGCGCGAGCTGACGACATCCCGCTATCCGGGAACGACGCTTGATGCTGTACACATTCCGCTGGATGATGACAGGTTCATCATCGATACGCCCGGCATCGTCTATCCGACGCGGATGACGGAAATTGTGCCGCGTGGATTTCTGCAGTCGCTGCTGCCGGACAAGCCGATTAAGCCGCTTGTGTACCAGCTTAATGACCAGCAGACGCTGTTTATCGGCAGCTTGGTCCGTTTTGATTTTGTAGAGGGTGAGCGCCAATCGTTTACGCTGTACATTTCCAATGCGCTGAATGTGCACCGGACGAAGATGGAGCGTGCGGATGCGCTTTATGAGGATCATCAGGGCGAGCTGCTCGGCGGACCTTCTCGCGAAGAGCTTGCCGAGATGCCGGCATGGACGCGCCACTCGCTGCGCGTGCCGCGGGGAGCGAGGAAGGATGTATTCATCTCTGGCCTAGGCTGGATTCAGGTGAACGGCGAGGCAGGCGCCTTGCTCGATTTATATGCCCCGAAAGGCATCAAGGTGCTGCTAAGGGATTCATTGATTTAACGGCTATGATGGGATAAGCTCGTCATCATGCTTTACACTTCATGGGCAGCTGAGAGGGGATATTGGCGGAAATGAGTGCGGGAGAAGTCCATACAGCAATGCAGCGCATTGACAGCCATACGGTGCTTTACGGAGTAATTGGTGACCCCATTCATCATTCCAAGTCGCCCATTATGCTTAATCGCGCTTTTCAGGAAACGGGCATTAAAGGTGTTTATTTGGCTTTCCACATTACGGCAGGCGAGCTGCCTGCTTTCGTTAGTGGCGTTCGGGCGATGGGTATTCGGGGAGTGAATGTGACGATTCCTCATAAATTGGATATGATGAAGGAAATGGATGAAATCGACGAAAGCGCGCGAGCGGTAGGGGCGATGAATACCATTGTCAACGATAACGGACGCCTGATTGGCTACAATACAGACGGCATCGGCTACGTCCGTTCCCTTAAGGAAGAGGCGGAGCCGGAGCTTGCCGGCAAAAAGATTGTTGTGATTGGCGCAGGCGGAGCTGCGCGCGGCATTGTTTATGCGCTGTCAGGCGAGCAGCCGGAGCGCATTACAATTGCGAACCGCTCGCTCGGCAAGGCTGAGGAGCTGGCTGCAGCGCTGCAGCGCCGCGCAGATATCGCGGCGGTCACGAATGACGAGCTGCGCAAGGTATGCGCGGACGCGGATGTCGTGATCAATACGACATCTTTAGGCATGTATCCGAATGTGGTTGAAAGTCCGCTTGATGCTTCGTGGCTGAAAGAAGGCTGCGTCGCCAGCGATTTAATATATAATCCGCTGCAGACGAAGTTTTTGCAGGATGCTGCGCTTCATGGCTGCCGGACGCATGGCGGTCTGGGCATGTTTATTTATCAAGGCGCATATGCTTTCGAATATTGGACAGGGCAGCCCGCGCCTGTTCAAGCGATGCGCGAAACGGTACTCGCTGCCCTCCAGGGCTAGCAACTTTTTCTTATTACTATTTGAAAGAAGGAACATATAGCGATGCTTACAGGGAAACAAAAACGTTATTTGCGCGCGATGGCGCATCATTTACAGCCGATTTTTCAAGTCGGCAAAGGTGGAACGAATGACCATCTTATTCGTCATATTAATGAGTCGATTGAGCTGCGCGAGCTGATCAAGCTATCCGTGCTGAACAACTGCATGGACGATCCGAAGGAAATCGGAGTTGAAGTAGCGGCAGCGGCTAAAGCCGAGCTGGTACAGGTTATTGGCAAAACGATTGTGCTATACAAACGCGCATCGGAAGAGAAAAACCGCAAAATCGAGTTGCCAGCTGTCAAAGCGGGACGCTAAGGGCTCGCGAGGAAATGAGTTCTCGCTTTTGCTGGCAAAGTATGCAGCGGAATTTATTTCACCGCAATGACTAAGCGCGAAGTTTACAGACAAGGAGGACTGCGGCTATGCGTAAAATCGGCATTATGGGCGGAACGTTCGATCCCATTCATCTCGGACATCTCATTGCCGCAGAAACAGCGCGTACAAGCTGCGGGCTGGATGAGGTGTGGTTTATTCCCTCGTTTTTGCCTCCGCTCAAAAGCCATGAGCCTGGCGAGCACAGCGAGCTGCGGCTGCAGATGGTGCAGGAAGCGATAAGCGGCAATCCCCATTTTCGTGCACTGGATATTGAGCTTGCAAGAGGCGGGCTCAGCTATTCCATCGATACGGTTCTGGAACTGAGGCATTTACATCCGCAGGATTCCTTCTCTTATATAATTGGAGCCGACCGGGTCAATGATTTGCCCGGGTGGCACCGGATTGAGGAACTGGCGGAGCGGGTTGCTTTCATCGGGCTTAACCGGGAAGGCACGGAGGCGGATGCCGGTGCGCTGCCGGATTCCTTGCAGCAGCGGCTGACGTTTGTGGATATGCCGCCCATCGGCATTTCATCTACGGCGATTCGCGAAGCGATTCAAGCTGGCGGCAGCTTCCGCTATCTCGTACCGGAAGCTGTGTTTCATTTTATTACGAGGAGGGGCCTTTATGGAGCGCGATCAAATGATTGAGTCGGTGAAGGCGCAAATGCCCGAGAAACGCTGGAAGCATACCGAAGGCGTAATGGCAACGGCGGTTCAACTGGCGGTAAGGTTCGGGGAAAATCCGGAGCAGGCTGAGCTGGCGGCAATTTTGCATGATGTGGCGAAATATTGGCCAGTCGACCGCATGGAGAAGGTGCTGCGCGATCAGCAGCTGGCGCCCGAATTGCTGGCACAGGATAAAAATTTATGGCATGCCGAGGTGGGAGCCTGGGTCGCGGAGCATGAATATGGTGTCACAGATGCGCTGGTGCTGGATGCTATTCGCTTCCATACTTCGGGCCGCCTTGCGATGACGCGTCTGGACAAGGTAGTTTGTCTGGCGGATTATATGGAGCCTGGGCGCGATTTTCCCGGTGTCGACGACATTCGCAGGCTGAGCAAGGATAGCTTGGAGCAGGCGCTGCTGGCGGGATTTGATTCGACGATTCTGCTGCTGCTCAAAAAAGGCAAGGCCATTTTTCCACTGACAATAGAAGCACGTAATGGTTTAATAGAAGAGTTAAAAACAGGAGGCTGAGTTATGACGGTACATTCGGAGGAGCTTCTGCAAGCAACGGTTGCTGCAGCGGAAGATAAGAAGGCTATGCGTATTGTAGCTTTGAATTTGCAGGAAATTTCCCTGGTAGCGGATTATTTCGTAATCTGCTCGGGTAATTCGGATACACAGGTACAGGCGATTGTGACGGAAATTCGTAAATCGGCAGAGCAGCGCGGCGTTCGTGTTCGCGGGATTGAAGGCATGGATTCGGCCCGTTGGGTGCTGGTTGACCTTGGCGATGTGGTTGTTCACGTATTCCACCGCGACGAGCGTGACTATTATAATATTGAAAAGCTTTGGTCTGACGCCAAAGTTGTGGAATTCGCATGAGCTTGATTGCCGGTACGACAATAACGTTAAGGGTGGCACGCGAAGTGTCGCCCTACGGCTATTTTTTGACCGATGGCGAATCCGAGGTGCTGATGCATTATACGGAGCTGGTCGGCAGCAAGCCCAAAGTTAACAATGAGGTTGAAGTCTTTATATTTTTTGATACCGAGGATCGACTGGCTGCAACGATGAAGCGTCCGCTGGTGAAGCTCGGCGAGCTGGCACGCCTTAAGGTAGCGGATGTGCACCCGCGGCTGGGCTGTTTTCTCGAAATCGGGCTTGGCCGCCAGCTGCTGCTGCCGCTTTCGGAGCTGCCGGAAAATGTCGATTATCGTCCGCTGCCGGGTGATGAGGTTCACATTGTGCTGGGCCATGACAAAAGCGGCAGACTTATCGCCCGGCTTGCAGGCGAGGATGAGCTTGGGCCGCTCGTATTTGCGGCACCAGATTCCTGGCGCAACCAGTGGACCCATGGCTGGGTAACGAAGTCGCTGCAAATGGGCTCTTTCGTCCTGATTGACGGCGGGGTTGTCGGCTTTGGCGCATATGGTCTTATTCCGGCACCGGATCGCGTGCGCCCGCTTCGTCTTGGCGAGCGGGTATCGGCGCGCATTACCTTTATCCGCGAGGATGGACGGGTGAATCTGTCGATGGGCCAGCAGAAGGAAGTGGGCCGTCTAGAGGATGCCGACCGTCTGCTTGCCTTTTTGAAGGAGCGTCCGGGCGGCGGCATGCCTTATTCCGATGAGACGGAAGCGGGCATAATTAAGCAAAAATTCGGCATCAGCAAATCGGCATTTAAACGTGCGATTGGCAAGCTGATGCGCGAGCGTCTGATTACCCAGAAGGGCAGCTGGACCTATCTAGTGGAAGCGGCTGGGGACAACGACGCAGCAGGCGAGGCTGTTAAGTCGAACAATGGCGAAGCTTCTGCTTCCGAAGGCTCATCTGAGGATTAAGGAGGGCTTTCTAGGTGGAGTCATATGGCGAGTTCGCTGCGGTATACGATGAGCTAATGAGCGACATGCCTTATGAGGATTGGCTTTGGTTCACAGAGCAATGCTGGGAGCGTTATGGCAAGCCTTCTGTTATTGCCGATCTTGGCTGTGGGACAGGCTCTATCGCGATACCGCTTGCGTTGACCGGTATGCAGGTTTATGGCATTGATTTGTCTGAGGATATGCTGAGCGTGGCGCGCAGCAAATGGGATGAGGCGCTTTCTGCCGCCCATGGCGCACGTACAGGCTCAGCTATCTGGCTGCAGCAGGATATGAGGGAATTTGATCTGGGTGGGCCTGTGGACGCGGTTATTTCCTTCTGCGACTGCGTCAATTACTTGACGGAGGAAGCGGATGTAATTGCCGCTTTCAAGGCGGTATACGCGGCGCTTTGCCCTGGCGGCGTATTTCTATTCGATGTGCATCCGAAGGCGCAGCTCATTCGCTATGCGGAGGAGCAGCCCTTCGTGCTGGACGAGGACAATGCGGCCTATATTTGGACATGCGAGCTGGATGAGGAGCGCTGCGAAATTGAGCATCATTTGACGATCTTTGCGCATGAAAGCGGAGAGCGGTTTCGCCGCTTTGAAGAAATGCATGTGCAGCGGGCTTATGAGGCGGACTGGATTTCGGAGCAATTGCAGGCGGCCGGGTTCAGCAAGGTCGAGCGTTTTGCCGATTTCAAGCTGCAGCCCCAAGACGAGCGCTCGGAGCGGCTTTTTTTTGCGGCGGTAAAATCTTAATACGGCGTTCTGCTAGAACGCCAAAAGGCTTGCGCAGCCGTATGCTCATCAGGAGCAGAGCGGCGGCGCAAGCCTTTTATTGTGCTCATATTAGAGTTGCCTAAGAGGTTGCTGTCGCAATTTCGCTACAGTATGTTGCTCTGCAATCAGAGCTGCGCAGCAGCGTCTGTATGCTCTTCCTCTGCTTCCTCCACCGCTTTATGCGGAGGGACGAAATGGCGGCGGCAGCGGGGCTCGTAGCTCTCCGTATCGCCGATTAAAATGACTGGCCCCAGCGTCGCTGGCTGGCCGTTAATGACGCGCTGAGTGAACGCCGCGTTCGCGTCGCCGCATACGGCGCAGAAGGAAGTCAGCTTCACAATTTCGTCGGCAATGGCGAGCAGCCCGCCGATATAGCCAAAGGCTTTGCCGCGGTAGTCCATGTTAAGGCCGTCTACAATGACCTGTTTGCCGTTATAGGCAAGCTCCTCTATAAGAGGGATGATGCTTTTGGAGAAAAACTGCACCTCGTCGAAAGCGACGACGTCGGCATGCTTGGTATCCTGCAAAATGCGCTCCGCCATCTCGGGCGTAAGCTCCTTCGGAATGTTGAAGGCCGGCAGGCGGTAGCCCATGCGGCTAACAATTTCCTCGCTGCCGAACCGATTATCCTCCGCAGGCTTATACGCTCTGACTTTTTTGCGGCCATATTGCAGCAATTTATGACAGCGCCGTATGAGCTCGCCGGATTTTTCCGAGAACATCGGGCCGATAATGACCGTAATCCAACCTCTATCCATATGGCCTAATTCTCCCTTACACTTGAAATATAAGCATTTATAAGTTTTGCACTTATCATTAGGCTTATATTTCTCGGATTGAAACGTGCTGCGCGGCCAAAGGACGGCGATAGCCGTTTCACCTTGAGTCCATGTGTGCCTGTATCATTTTAGCAGGATTACCCTGCGATGCAATGTGAAGGTTGTATGCTTTTTGAATTACTTGGTCAAAAATTATTCTCGAAGCGCGTCCTTCAAGCGGCTGTTCATGGAAGTGCCTGCAGCTGCCCCACGTGCAGCAGCGAGCCGCCATTTTTTAACTTCCTGCTTCAAGCGATCGTTCTCTGCCGCTAATAATTCGATGTTTTCAAGCAGCTCGGGATTCGTATATCCGGCATCCTTAAATAGCTTATGCAGCGCCTCTTGGAGCTGTTCAGGCGATAAAATTTTGTTCATATTAACCTCCGTATCAATTAAAAATGACTCTACCACATCATATCCGTATCTGTTAAAATAGTCGAGTGGCCTAAAACCGGGTCTCATAGATAGGCGTATTTTTTCATTTGACTCCACCTATATATTGATGTAGAATCAAATTCAGCAACTACATCTTGTTGTGAAGCACGGAAAACGACACTTTAAGTCTACTAGCGCAACTGACGCTTTTTCAAGGTCAGAAGCGCTTTTCTATTGCTGATATCCGGTAGGGGAGAGAGAAATATATGCTGGTTGTCTATGATTCCAAGACGGGCAACGTCAAACGATTTATTAACAAATTGAATATGCGCGTTATTCCGATTGAAGAGCAGGAAGCGATTCAGGAGCCGTTCGTTCTCATCACGTATACGACAGGCTTTGGACAGGTGCCAGAACGGGTCTTGTCGTTTCTGAAGCGCAACAGCAAACATCTTCGCGGCGTATCCGCCAGCGGCAACCGCAATTGGGGAACGGGCTTTGCCAAAAGCGCAGATACGATTGCCGAGCTATACAATGTCCCTGTTATTTCTAAATTTGAGTTGTCCGGAACGAAATACGATACGGAAAACTTTGTTGAAAGGGTGCGAACCATTGAAGCATATTGAGTTGAATAATGAGCTGATGCAGCGCGGAGCTGACGGCTTTTACCAGTTGGACAAGGATAAAGAGGCAGTAGCAGCATTTATGGAGGAAGTTGAGCAGAAGAGCGTGAAGTTCGCCTCGCTCCAGGAGAAGCTTGACTACTTGATCGGCAATGACTACTACGACAACGTTTTTGACCATTATACATATGAGCAAGTTGAGGCTGTATTTGATTTAACGGCAAACAGCAGCTTCCAGTTTCAGTCGTATATGGCCATTTCCAAGTTTTACAAAGACTATGCCATGAAAACGAATGACAAGCTGCAATATTTGGAGCAATATCCGGACCGCGTTGCGATTGTTGCGCTGCATCTGGGTGAAGGCGACGCAGCAAGAGCACTGCGCATCGCGGAGGCGATGATTGAGCAGCGGCTGCAGCCTGCAACTCCTACCTTCCTTAATGCGGGCAAAAGCCGCCGCGGCGAGATGGTATCCTGCTTCCTGCTGGAAATGGACGATTCGCTTAATTCCATCAACTATGTAATTGGCACGTGCATGCAGCTGTCGAAAATCGGCGGCGGCGTAGCGGTCAACCTCTCGAAGCTGCGCGGACGCGGCGAGCCGATCAAAGGCGTCGAGGGTGCGGCGAAAGGCATTATGCCTGTGCTTAAGCTGATGGAGGATGCATTCTCCTATGCCGATCAAATGGGACAGCGCAAAGGTTCTGGCGCAGGCTATTATAATATTTTTGGCTGGGATGTTATTGAGTTCCTCGATTGCAAAAAAATTAACGCCGATGAGAAGACACGGATCAAAACGCTGTCGATCGGCCTTATTATACCGAATAAATTTTATGAGCTGGCTGCGCAAAACAAGCCATTGTACGTCTTCGGACCACATTCCGTCAATAAAGCCTACGGCAAATATTTGGACGATATGGATATGGATGAAATGTATGAGGAGCTGCTTGCGAACGATTTGGTGAAAAAGAAAGTGGTCATGAATGCACGTGACATGATGACGAAAATCGCATCGATTCAGCTGGAATCCGGCTATCCTTACATTATGAATAAATCGAATGCGAACCGCGTTCATGCGCTTAAAGATGTAGGCGGCGTTAAGATGTCGAACCTTTGCACGGAAATTTTCCAGCTGCAAGAGACGTCGGTTATTAATGACTACGGTACGGATGACCTGATTCAGCGCGATATTAGCTGCAACCTGGCATCGCTGAACATCGTAAACGTCATGGAGCTTAAGAAAATCAAGGAATCGGTTCATGTTGGTATCGAGGCGCTTACAACAGTCAGCGATCTTTCAAATATCGACAACGCCCCAGGCGTGCGCAAAGCGAACGAGGAGCTTCACTCCGTCGGCCTTGGCGCGATGAACCTGAACGGCTATCTGGCGAAAAACCACATCGCTTACGAAAGCGATGAGGCGAAGGAGTTCGCTAGCACGTTCTTTATGATGATGAACTATTATTCGCTAGAGCAAAGTATGGAAATTGCCAAAGAGCGCGGCGAAACGTTCAAGGATTTTGACCGTTCCGAATATGCGAAGGGCACATATTTTGCACGTTATGAAGAGACGGATTACCGTCCGGTCAGCGCTGCGGTGAAAGCTTTGTTCGAAGGCATGGAAATTCCATCCCCTGAGGACTGGACTGCGCTTAAGGCGAAAGTACAGCAGCACGGCCTGTACCACGCTTATCGTCTGGCTATCGCGCCAACGCAAAGCATCTCGTACATTCAAAATGCGACATCGAGCGTTATGCCGATCGTTGAGCATATCGAGACGCGGACATATGCGAACTCGACAACCTATTATCCAATGCCGTTTTTGTCGCAGGACAACTTCTTCTATTACAAATCGGCTTACAATATCGATCAGTTCAAGCTCATTGACCTGATTGCAGAAATTCAGCAGCATGTGGATCAAGGTATCTCCACGGTTCTGCACGTAAACAGCAACGTGACGACTCGGGAGCTTGCCCGCTTCTACATTTACGCAGCCCACAAAGGACTGAAGTCGCTCTATTACACAAGAACGAAACGTCTATCCGTAGAAGAGTGCACAAGCTGCGCGGTTTAAAACAAGAAAATAGATATAGTTGAATAAAAATCGGTAATAGAGCTTGGAGCGGCGGAGAGAAAGGTTGGCACTGGAGGAGCGATAGCGTCCGCCTTTGTTTTCAGATTTCATCCTCTACGAGGATTCATCAAAGAAATCAGAAAACAACAGCGGCCGGAAGTCCAACCTTTCTCGCAGTGGCTGCAATAGCGTCTATACCGGTCATCAGTTCAACTTATATAGATTTGCGCAAAAAGATGAGGTTGTGGGGCGGCCGCTTTAGGTGCCGTCACGCAGCCTTTTACAAAGGAGCCTAATATATAATGAAGGCAGTTAACTGGAACCGCCCGGATGATGATTTTACGCTGACGTTCTGGCAGCAGAACGTCATGCAATTCTGGACGGACGAAGAAATCCCTCTATCCGACGATAAAATGGACTGGATGGAAATGAGCGACGCCGAGCGCAGCTTATATAAAAACGTGCTTGGCGGATTGACGCTGCTGGATACGATTCAGGGCGGTATTGGCATGCCGAAGATTTTGGAGCATGTAGATGGCTTGCAGCGCAAAGCGGTGTTGTCCTTTATGTCGATGATGGAGCAAATTCATGCCAAATCGTACAGCAGCATTTTCACGACGCTCGCGTCTACAGAGGAGATCGACGAGATTTTCCAATGGGTAGAGAAAAACGAGCATCTGCAACGAAAAGCGGAGCTTATTTCCTCGTGGTATGAAGGCATTAGCACAAAGCAGGATCTGTATAAAGCAATGGCAGCCTCCGTATTTTTGGAAAGCTACTTGTTCTACAGCGGCTTCTTCTATCCGCTTTATTTGGCAGGTCAAGGCAAAATGACGAGCAGCGGCGAAATTATCGACCTTATTTTGCGTGACGAGAGCATCCACGGCTTGTACGTTGGCGTGCTGGCACAGGAGCTGTTTAACACCTTCACGCCGGAGGAGCAGACTTCGCTTAAGGCTGAGCTGGATCAACTGCTTAACGACCTGTACGAGAATGAGGTTCTTTATACCGATTCGCTGTATTCGCCGCTTGGCCTAGAGGAAGAAGTAAAAACGTATGTGCGTTATAATGCGAATAAAGCGCTGATGAATCTTGGCTTTGACGGTGTGTTCCCCGATGAGCCGGTCAATCCGATCGTATTCAATGGCATCAGCACACACACAAAACAGCATGATTTCTTCTCCAAAAAAGGCAATGGCTACGTACGGACGATTCACGTCGAGCAATTGAACGATGATGATTTTGTTTTTAACTTTTAGTATAGAATGAATTGGGTGGAAAGAGCCTTGCGAGGTTAATATCTCCACCTTGCTTATACACAAAGAAGCATTCGGCTAGGTTAGCCGAGTGCTTCTTTTTTTGAAATATAGGAAAAGATATGATTTTCTCATCCTTTCTCTATATTTCTCGGACTGAAACGTACCGCGCCGCCAAAGGACGGCTTTCGGCCGTTTCACCTTGTATAAAATTTGATTATCTCCTAACTAAATAATAGAGCCAGCATGATAACATCAAGAAAATTTTTGGTGGCTTCATGCATTAAATATTGCCGCAGCACGCCTTCCTGCTGAAAGCCGAGCTTTTTGAGCACATGGAGCGAAGCGATGTTTTCAGGGTGGACCTCGGCTTGGATGCGGCGGGCATGAATATGCTTGTCATTAAAATCCATCACAGCCTGCAGCGCTTCGGACATCATGCCTTTGTTCCAGTAATCCGGCTTAAGGTCATAACCGATCGTAAGCGGATAACGGGGCTCTACCTCAAATTCGCCTCTTGTCGGCATCAGCATAACCGTTCCCATAATAGGTGTGCTGCCTTGCAGCGTAATGCCCCATGGAATGAGTCTGCGCTCCGCGTAGGCCTCATTCCAAGACTCAATCAGCATTTTGCAAGCTTCAATGGAGTCTGGGCCAAGCCAGTCCAAATGCCGAGTCACCTTCATATCCGAATAAAAAGCATGCAAGTCTGCGGCGTCCTGCACAGCCATTTGGCGCAGGGTTAATCTTTTCGTATGTAGAAAAGGGAATGAGGAAAATAAATCGTCGAAGCCCATGCGGTTCACTCGCCTTTTATAGAAGATGGGATGCGAGCCTATCATATCCCAGCTTGCTTAAACGAAAATGAAAAAGCAACTGCAACCAGCTTACTATTATTCCTTGCTGCCGATTCGGGATAATGGGCTACCACTCAGAGGGCAATCATGTTACACTATTTGCGGGTGAAAGCTCATCCTAACGCAACTGTTCTGACCGATGAAAAGGGGGAATTCGCGTGGACAACTGCTCAATTATTACGAAGCCAACGCTTCATTTAGTAGGGATTAGTTATTGCGGCCCGTATTCTACTTTTCCGGATGAGGCGATTCGCCTGCAAAGCGAGTTTCTAGCCCGCAAGCATGAGCTGAATACCACGTCGAAGGCACCGCTGCTGTACAGCCCGTATTTTGGCAACGAAGTATTTGCCACTTATTGGGCCTGCTACGAAATGCCGCCGTCAGAGGAAGTGCCGGATGGCATGGTGCAGTTCACCATCCCAACCCATCGTTATGCGATGGTTGCATCGACGAACAAACGAATTGGAGAAGCCTACGAGCAGCTATTTGCCTGGATGAACGAGCAGGAGCTTGAGAAGCATCAGAGCGCTGTCGCGCTTGAAGTCTTTTATATTCAGGAGCAGCATTTGGAGGAGGAAGCGGTTGAGCTTCTTATTCCGCTTGCCGATTAGAACAAGCTGTGCCAGACAAATTAGAAGCGTTATAATAGGAGAGGAGTCCTGAGCGGGACGCCTCCTTTTTATTTGTTGATAAACATGAACAGGAAGGGGACTGAGGCCAGCATGGTGCCTATTTACATAGTAGATGCGTTTACAAGCAAGGCGTTTGGAGGTAATCCGGCAGCGGTATGTCTGCTGGCGGCACTGAGTGATGAAGGATGGATGCAAAAAGTAGCGGCGGAGATGAATTTGCCCGAGACCGCTTTTGTCGCACCACGCGAGGGCGGTTATGAGCTGCGATGGTTCACGCCTACGCAGGAGGTGGATTTATGTGGACATGCTACGCTCGCGGCTGCTTTCGTATTGTGGAAGACGGAGCGGCTGGGGGTAAGTCAGGCGGCAGCCTTTTGGACGAAAAGCGGCGTGCTGACTGTAGAGCTAGGGGAAGATGAGGCGGAGATAACGATGGACTTCCCTTCGGAGCCGCCAGCTCCGGCCAAAGCGCCCGAGGCGCTCATTGAGGGACTTGGGCTCATTCCGCGTTATACGGGACGCAACCGTATGGATTATGTTGTTGAAGTGGACAGTGAGCAGACGGTGCGCGGGCTAAAGCCAGATTTCTCGCAGCTGAGCTTGCTGGATGGGCGGGGTGTCATTGTGACGGCTCGCGCCGAAGGCCAGGCAGCCCATGACTTTGTGTCGCGGGCTTTTTATCCGAAAGGGGGCGTGCAAGAGGACCCGGTGACAGGCTCGGCCCATTGCGCGCTGGCGCCCTACTGGGCGAAGCGGCTGCGTAGGGACGAGCTGGTAGGCTATCAGGCGTCGGCTCGCGGCGGTTTTGTAAAGGTGAAAAATATATTGGATCGCGTTCAATTGAGCGGACAAGCCGTTCTAATGATGCGCGGTGAACTGGAGGAGATTTAACCGATGATGAAGCTAAAATGGCAAAGAGAGCAGAAGCAGCAGCTGATTGAGCAGGTACAGCACTATTTTGAGCTGGAGCGTTCGGAGGAAATCGGTACCATTGCAGCGGAGCAGCTGCTTGACCATATGGTTGCGCTGCTCGGCCCGCATGTTTATAATCAGGCGATTAAGGATGCGAGAACGACAGTAGTCGAACGAATGCAAGCGATGGAAGACGAGCTGTATGCGCTGGAGAAAAATGTTTCCGCACCGCGCGGAGGCTCTCGCTAATAGGCTGAAGGAGTGTTTATGCAAGTGGAAATAAGCAAAGCGAATATGAAATACGACATTATTTTGTTTGATATCGATGATACGCTGCTCGATTATGGGCAGGCGGAGGCACATGCCTTCACAAGCTCCTGCCGGGATTATGCCATAACGCTTGCAGGCAGCGATTACGTGGCGCGTTATCGCAGCATTAACCAGCAGCTTTGGCACGATTATGAGCAGGGAAAGGTGACGCTGGCGGAGCTTAGAGAGGAGCGGTTTAGACGGCTGTTTGCTGAAAATAACCCTCACATCGCGGCAGACGAATTTAGCACCTGCTATTTGAACTATTTAGGCGAGGGCAGCTTTCTGATCGAAGGCGCTGTAGAGCTATGCAGCAGCCTGCAGGGTCATTGCCGTATGGCGGTTATTACGAACGGCATTCGCGAGGTACAGCTGTCGCGTATTGGCAAAGCGGGGCTGAATGATTTTTTTGAGCATATTATTGTGTCAGAGGAGACGGGATACCAGAAGCCGCATAAGGGCATTTTTGACTATGCGTTCGCGAAGCTGGGAGCAACTGACCCGTCCAAAATTATCATCATCGGCGATTCCTTGACCTCCGATATGCAGGGTGGCATGAACAGCGGCATTGATACATGCTGGTTTAATCCGCACCGGAAGAGCAATACGACGGCGGTTAAACCGGCTTTTGAAATTCAACGATTGTCTGAGCTGCTTTCCATTATAAATGGATAAATCAAACGACAGATTTTCAGAGGACTGAGGTTCCGCTATTCTGAATGGGTAACCGATCATTCCGAACATACTTTTCTAGAAGAACAACCAGTAGCTTGATACAACTTCGCCGTACAGCAGATGAAATAGTCTATATAGTCACGAAGCCGTGTTTGATTCGATTTACTTTTTTGATCTAATAATGAAATTTATGGAACCTTTTACTGTTTTGTGCGTCTATATAGATAGGAAGACTGGTTGTATCAGATTTCAGGATTTTGATTCCTTCAGGGAACAACATCGATGAGTCTGTTATGATAAAAATTGTAGCACTCTTTGTTTGGCTAAAGTGAGGCATACAACCTGAATAACCTAACTTATCTAACTTTACGACACAGCAAAATCGAGAGTAGCAGGAGGAGCTGAATTTTAGTTGAAGGGAAAGTTGAAGTCAGCAATTGTTGCCACTGTAGTTGGTGCCACTCTTTTAACATCTTCACAAGCGTTTGCAGCAGACGTAATGTTTACGAACTCATCCACTACGAACAGTACTTTTAGTCGTGCAAGCGCCGCCGATTACGCAGAAACTTGGGCAACGTCATCAAATCCTTCTTACGCCAGCTATGGCAGTAATAGTGATGGGGGGGATTGCACGAACTTTGTGTCTCAAGCATTGTATGAAGGAGGTGGGTTAGCTTTTAACGGAACCAAAGGCTACAACAGAAACACCGTAGACTGGTACTATTATGGGCCAAATGTTCCACCTGCCACTAATCCGAGAACTTCTTCTTGGACAGGAGCACATCAATTCCGGGAGCATTTTGCTGTTATCAATGGTGTTGGTGGGAAGAAAGCATACAAAGCAACGAGATACACATCTCAGGAATTAAGTAATGACTTCCAGCCGATATATGATGAGCTTTACCGCGGGGATATTGTCCAACATGTTAACTCTGGCGGACATACGATTCATTCTCAGATTGTTAATGGCTACGGCCCTGGCAACGATCTAAAGGTTGCTCAACATTCTATCAATAGTGGAACATGGAATAAGGATATCTCCTTAAAATCATACGTAGCCTACGGCTCGTGGATTGTTTCCATCAAAATTAAATTATAAAGGAGCTGGGAAACGTTGAATAAAAAAACGTGGATGATTCTATCTGTCTGCGGTGTGTTAGCGATTGGTGGCTTCGTATGGGGAAACAGTGCCTCTAACCAAGCCGAAGCTAATGTCCCTTCCCTTCAAGAGAAGGTTGACTATGCTAATGAAAGCTATGAAGCACAGAAGAAGATCGCTGATGCCCCAGGAGCCACAACTGCAGAAGAACAGAAATTAAAGGAGTTGGCGAGTAAAGCTGGAGATTTAGAGGCTGAACTCAATCCGCAAAGTGCGCTAGAAGAATTTAACCAAGTTTTTGCAGGATACAAAGACTTATATGCGATTGAAAGTGCCCACTATGCTGACCAGCAGGATTCTGAAGACCCGGCCGTACAAAGGGTTCTAAAGGAACTGGAGCAAAAAGGTGAATTGATTGCTCAATTTGAGCTCAAGGCACAGAGTCAGTCGTTGAACAAATCTGCTGATGGTGAGTCCTTGATTGATCAGTTCATGTCAGCAACTAGCGAACTTAATCAAGAACTATATCCAGAACAGTATAAATAATAAAGCATTTCGAAGGAGCTGCCCGATTGTGGCAGCTCCTTTATTTTAGATTGAAATACCGTCCATCCTTAGGCCATGACTTTATTAATAGGAGCTCGAGCACCAAGTAACTAGCATTGGATGACGATCCGAGCAGAAATCAGGATTACAACTTAGGCATCAATTGATATAGAATGGTATACTTTTCCCAATCCGTTGAACCGGACTTCGTATATTCCAAGATAATTTGTTCAGCAATTCTAATCTCATTTTCAATATCACTCGAGAGGTTTCCTTTGTTTTTTAACTCCTCAAAACGCGACACTAGAAATTCAATTGTTGCCTTATCAATAATACCAGTTAACAGAGACTGATCTTTTTTTGCAGAATCATTACTTATATTACGAGGTTTGAGTTGAGCATTCGGAATGTATTTAATAGGTTGCTCGTTTGCATTTTTCTTACTTCCCATTATGAGCAGATCTACATTCAATCTTAGCTGCTGGACTTCAGAGAAGTAGAACTTAGCAACTTCATTGATCATAGTGTGGCGATACCCCTCAAAATACATTTTTAACAATATATTATCTTTATGCGTCATGATTAGCGGTATTCGATCACAGATAATCATCTGGTACTTTGTTGTATATATGCCAAGCTGGAGTCTGTAAAATATTCTGTGTAAACTCTCAAACCCGATTACAATAGAAGAAAGGCTGGTTTGAGAGGATGGCACCGATGGCGAGATTCAATAAGGAACAAGTGAAGGCAT
>NZ_JBXENU010000010.1:0-327358 GCF_059383715.1 Paenibacillus sp. J31R34 | reverse complement strand
CTCGACTTGCATGTATTAGGCACGCCGCCAGCGTTCGTCCTGAGCCAGGATCAAACTCTCCATTTAGGTGTTTGACTTGCTCATTACTTTTTTGTATCGCTTTACATTAACGAAGTTAATGTGGCAGTTTCACTCGTTGTTCAGTTTTCAAAGAACAATTTCTCTTATCATTTCTTTTTGTGCCAACCGCGTTTTCTCTCAGCGGCGACTTTTATAATATACCATGACTGCCTACTCAATTGCAAGTACTTTTTTTCTTTTCTTCGACATTTTTTTTCGTTTGTCGATTCAAGTCATTTGCTTGCTTCAAAAGCGGCGTGTATTAATATATCACAGCTCGCAAAAATTAGTCAAGCCCTATTTCAAAAAAAGATACCCTCTGCTTGAAACAAGCGATCTGGGTATCTTTTGCCGTTCTATTTTATACAGCGAGCGTCATATATCGAAGCTCCAACGCCTCAGTATCTCCGCTAGCTGCCATCACCGCTACCTCGCGAATAAGCGAGCGTTTAACCAATCGTTGCAACAACAAGGATAAATCGACATGAAGGGTTTTTATCCGCTCATGCTCCTGAAGCTCGCTGATGCTCCATGGCTCCTCTCGGCTCATCATGATATTAAAGAGCAAGGAACAGCAGTCCTTCATTTTATTGATTACCGTAAACTCACAAGCAAGCATAACAAGTTGAACACGCTGCTCCAGCGTTTCAGGGCTAACGGTTAATTCTTCATAAAGCTTGTACACCCCAGGATGAACCCTGCGCATTTGACGCCACACGGTTAGCTCTGGATGCTGCCCTTCTTCAATTAATACAATGTGCGCCCAGTGATGCAGAGCAGTTAATATATTGCTGTATGCATCCAGTATATTGCGCTCTTCGTAATCATGCTTTGCCTGCAGGTAACTTCTCAGAAAGCCGGAGAACTCTACAAACCGCTTTTGCTCTCTCATGACGTCCGGAAATTGTATAATGCGCTCACGAATATCGCTTATACGGCTGTCGCGCTCCAACAGTATCTCCCCCCGAACTATCCATTGAATAATACTTTTGTTCTCCCCGCTTGCCATCCACTGCTCCAGTTGACCTACACTCGCACTGCGGATCAGCACATGCTGGCCTTCAATACGGACATGCTCAATACTTTGAACAGCAGTCTGCTCCACAATTGCAAGCAGTAGCAAATCCAATCCTTCGGTCAACGGACTGTAAGCATAAGAGTTCTCGATTGCGATTAGACCAAGCAATTCTCGCTGTGATTGATGCGTTTGAATGAAATGTTCTTTTATATGTTTCACTTGGGCCTCCGTATAGCTAATCCAATATGATTAAGATATAATAATAATCTACGGTGTTTGTTATTTCGACAAACCGAGGACAGTTTCCTGCTTATTGGATGGAAAACCGTCTGATTTTAATAAGAATACCATGGAGAGGATGGACAAAGTGAATAAGTTTTTTTTCAAATCAGCGAAAATAAACGAATTTCGTCTGTGGGGGCTGATTTTCACACTCGTCGGCATGGGTGTTATGATTCTCGGTACAGCCGGAATCGTTCTTTGGGGACAAGCTGGTAAAATCGTTGCCGCGATTTTTATGGTTATCGGTATGATTTCCTTGCTCGTTAGCGTTGCCGTTTATTTCTGGGCAGGCATGATGTCAACCAGTGCAACGATGCTAACCTGCCCCGAATGCAATCGTCCAACGAAAATGCTCGGAAAAACGGATCGCTGCATGTTCTGCAAAACGATTCTGACACTCGATCCGGCGCAAGCCACACATGCTCCTTCCGAATAATACGTCGCTCTTAAAAATATGTTACATAAAGGTAAAAGGGCGATGCCTCCTTTTGGAGGCATTGCCCTTTTCGCACAGATATAGCAGGTAAGCTTCAAGATCAAGCTTATAAATTTTCATATTAGAATGAAAGAAGGCCATCGCTGAACTCGCGATGGCCTTCTTTCTAATAAATTGTAGGGTTATTATTGCAATTACGGCTTTTTATTCAACGCGGTATCAATCGTTTCCCAGATAGCGTTCGTTTGAAAAGTGCGCTGCCAGGTTGCTACTCCAGCTAACCCGTACTTTTTAACCAATGCAACTCTAGCTTTGATCGACAGCTCGTCCTCAATCCAGATGCGTTTGAGCGCATCCTCTTCCTTATACTCCACATAATGCTGCCCAGCATCGCCATCGAGTACAGGCTTCAGCTTATTTTGCGTAATAATTTCTTTCACTTTATCCATGCCAAGCGCTTTGGAGCTTACCTTTGTTTCACCATTCTCTTCGATCTCCGTCCAAATCCTGGTGTAGAGCGGCATGCTCAATATAAGCTTGCTTGCAGGAACACCGTCTTCGTCCAATATTCTCTTCAAGGATTGCTCCGTCCAAGGCAGCGAAGCGACCGACCCCGCAACTGGGCTTGTTGCCCAATGCTCGTCATAAGCCATAACCATCATGTAGTCTACAACTTTGCCAAGCGCTTTACGATCTAGAAAAACAGACCACATCTCGCTGTTGGACTTAGGCGTCACATCAATAGATACGACTAGTCCTGCTTCATGAAGCAGAGGCGTCAGCTCACGGACGAACTGGACCAGGTTTTCCTTATCTTTCGTATATACATTTTCAAAGTCTACATTAATGCCCTGCAAATGATAAAGCTCTGCAAATGCAAGCAACTGCTGGATCATATGAAAACGCGTATCTACTGTCGCCAGAGCCGCACTCGTCCGATCAGGCTCAAACCCGTTGCTGAATAGCGCCCATACCTGCATCTTCTGCTCTTTAGCCCATTTTACATACGCTGGATCAGCCTTACCTTTAATTGTGCCATCCGCATCCTGAAGCTCAAACCAGGTTGGACTGACGACATTGACGCCTTGCATTTCCGGAATTGTCGCTGGATCTGGCTTGCGTTGATAAACAGCCTCCCAGGTCAGATTGATTTTGCTGCCTGTAACCTTCCAAGCAACAAAATCCGTTTCATTATCGCTAGGCGCAATCTGCTCCATGCCAGTGAGCGTGGTATCACCCTTAGCGATATAACCCGGATGGCCATCCGGTCCCTGAACGAGCAGCCAGCCATCGCGTTCTCCCCAAACTCTGAGCTTGCTCGCGAGTGGAACCTTCTCCACAATCGGCGCCCTAATAGTAGGTTCTGTCCGTATAGCCGATCCTTTCTCCCGATTGGCTTCCGCCAGTTGAATAGCCTCCCCAGACTGAAGCAGGGAAACAACTCCCGAATTTTCAACGTACTCTGTCTGTAGACCATAAAGCTCTTCAATCGGCGTAATTGGAATGTAAACCACATCATCCTGCACCTCAGCTGTAATCGTCAAGTCAAAAGGCTTGCGATTCGCTGTCGCCGTCAAGGAATTTGTCTGCAAACGCAGCACCTTATTCGCTGTTGTAAAAATAATTGATCCACTATCCGCTTCATAGCGTATAGGCTGGTCTGCCCCAAGCACCTGCTGAAGGACAGGAAGCGGTAGCTTCACTTCGTTATTTTCAATAATGGCACCTTGCTTCATTGCTTCGCCATGAACGACGATTGGATTTTTCATCCCATAATCGGGAACTATTTGTTTAAAATTAGGAATGTAGCGGTCATATACAAACCAACCACCACCTGCTGCCAAAATAACAATTAAAAAGAGAAATAGATTCCGAGCCCCACTGCCCTTGCGGCGACGAGGAGTTCGGCGAAGCATAGTTTCCAAGCGTATCGCGCTCCTTTATAAAAGACGAAAGCGTGCATATCCGCGGTTGAACGCTTCCCTGCACGCCATCATTTTGTTAGGTTTAATTCTTGCTTAATGGTTAGCTATTACTTCTTAGCCGCTGCACAAGTAGAGCAGGAACCGTAAATTTCCATTCGATGCCCTTGCACGATAAAACCGGTCTCCTGCGATGCCACACGCTCCACCTCAAGTAACGGCGGGTATTCAAAATCAACAATTTGGCCACAGTCATTGCATATGGCATGATAATGCTCCGATGTATCCGCATCAAAGCGGCTGGAATCATCTCCATATGTCAGTTCCTTAACAAGCCCCGCTTCTACAAATAACCGTAGGTTATTATATATGGTCGCCACGCTCATGCTTGGAAAATTAGGCGACAGTGATTTATAAATTTCATCGGCTGTCGGATGAGTCATCGATTCCATTAAAAAGCTTAAAATGGCATGACGCTGCGGGGTCATACGGACACCATTCATTTTTAATTGCTGCAATGCTGCATTGACGGCTCCCATTCCCCTCACGCCTTTCAATTAGTATTTAAAGCTATTGTACGTGTTTTCAAAATGATTTGTCAATGAATGCGGTTATTGGTCCGTGACGCCATGCTGTATGGCAATACTGTTATTAGCATTAATTTGCAGACGGTATTGGCCGTCTCCAATCGTTCCCCTCACTGTCTTTTTACTGACTTCGAGTGGCAAATTTGTTGTAATTGCGCCAAAAGTGACCGATCCATACACCGTATAACTACCATACTGCGGGACAGTCAGTTTAATTTCCCCTACGGAGCTATCAACATCCCAGTCACCGCCGACTACCGAGCTCGCCAGCTCTATGCCGCCATTTAGGGTAGCAGCCTTTACGATGCCGTTAGCTTCATTAATGTTGATTTTTCCATTTTTCGTATCGGCCTCTATATCTCCTGAAATGTTAGTCATCTTCAAAGCCCCATTAGTCGCTTCTGCAAATACATTCCCTGTAATAGATGCTGCGGTAACAGCCCCATTTAATAAGGTTATACTTGTATCACCTATTATATGACGAAGAGTAATCGTTCCATTATTGGCTTTGGCTTGAACGCTTCCTTGTATTCCTTCTGCTAAAATTTCGCCTGTATCGCTGGAGAGCTCCACACCACCGGGAGCATCAAGGTTTTTAACTTTTATCGGTCCATTATCAGTATGCACGAGTACAGAAAGCTGTCTCGACGGCTGTTCGTCCTGCTGCTGCTCCTCCACTTGTAGGGGCGACTGCTCAGGAGTTGGTGTTGATGTCGCGTTCGAAGCAGAGACTTGTTCCACATTATGTGGCGAGCTTGGATCTGGTATACTGGTCTCTTGTACAGCTGGATCGTCCGACTCAAGATCAGGATCAAGATCAGGCTCTACCATTTCCTCCACCTGAACATTCGGCAAACGAGGTACGGTTACGGTAATATTTATGCGCGGTTTGCGCGTCCCGTTCTCCCCGTAGCTGCTGCTTTTGGCCTGCAGGGTGATTTTTTCACCGCTTGATGACGCCTCGATCTTCGATTTTTCGGCCATTTTATCGGCCTCAGCTTCATCAGCGATATCAACCCATACCTCGGTATCTATGCTGATATAATCATTATTTCCGCTTTGAAGCGTCACTTTGCCATTCACATTGTAAATCTGAATAGCTGTCGTCTTTTCTTCCATTGGAACAATGAGTACTTCTTTCTGATAATGGAAGCCTTTTTCCTCGCCGTAATCCTGTGCGCCATTCAAATCGACATATTGATCAATCCAGCGAAAAGGCAGATCAGCATATTGTGTTACTAAAAAGCCAAAGCCAGCAATGACAACAGCTGCCATGCTTCCGATAAAATCGAGTCGCAATTGCTTTCGCGACCGCCGCTGCAATAAACTGTAGGCGACGAGCTCGCCTCCCAGACATATAAACAAGACAGGCCACCAATAACGCATCAGCGCAAAAATATTGCTGCTGTGTATTTCATCCCACAACAGCAGCCCTCCTGCAGCGGCAATAAATAGAGCCGCCGTAAAGCTTCCTAACCGAAACACCGCCGCCAGCCGCTGACGCAAAACTAAGCTTACGGCGATCAGCCCTAGAACAGGGCCTACCGCATAATTTGCCGCTTCGTCAAACCAAGTAAACAAAGAAGTCGGCTGCCGAAGCATGAGCAGCAGCATAAGCAAAATGCCCGCCACCATAATGAGTATGCCGTCCCTAAGCTTTAAACCGGGCTGCGTTTCCGTTCGCCGATCCAAGCTTTGCAGCGCATCGTAGACGCTAATAAAATAAAATACAGGCAGCGCAAGCCCTAAATAAACAATAAGCAGCAAATGCTTTGCACCATCCGCATCCGCCAAACGAACAATAGTGCCGCCATCTAGCAAAATACCAGCGGCAAGCAGCAGCCCTCTCGTATATTCCCCTGTATATAAATGTCCCGCTCCCGGCCATAGAAAGGCTAGCAGCACCGTAAGCAATCGACTTTTCCTACGTCCCGTGTTCATCCCATGCTCCTGCAAAACATGTCCCCCGTATATGCAAGTTTATTGCTTATTATTGTACCATAGATGCCCCGCTCATAGGCTTTTGCTTAAAAATGCAAAAAAAGAGCCGTCCAGCTTGTGGACAGCTCTTCATTGATTATCATTAATCAGCTTGCATGTTAATGAAGCTATATTAGGCTTGCTGAAGACGCTCCAGCAGCATTTTGTTAACCATTGCCGGATTCGCCTTGCCTTTCGTTTCTTTCATAATTTGGCCGACAAGGAAGCCGATCGCCTTCTCTTTGCCTGCGCGGAAATCCTCAACCGATTGCGGATTCGCTTCAATGATTTTATCGACGATCGCAATGATTGCCCCCTCGTCGCTAATTTGTACGAGGCCCTGCTCTTCAACGATTTGCTGCGGCAGCTTGCCGGATTCCAGCATTTCCTTAAAGACGGTTTTGGCGATTTTGCTGCTGATTGTACCTTTCTCCAGCAAGCCAATCATTTCTCCAAGCCCTTGTCCAGTAATCTTCACATCGGACAGCTCCAGGCTGTTCGAGTTCAAATACCCGAGCAGGTCGCCCATAATCCAGTTGGATACAGCTTTCGCATCCTTCGTATAGGACAAGCTTGCTTCAAAAAAGTCTGCCATTTTCTTCGATGCCGTAATAACATCAGCATCATAGGAAGGCAAGCCGTAATCGCTAGTATAGCGGGCTTTACGTGCATCTGGAAGCTCAGGAATCGAAGCTTTGACACGTTCTTTCCACTCTTCATCGATATAGAGGCGAACCAAATCCGGGTCCGGGAAATAACGGTAGTCATGGGATTCCTCTTTGCCGCGCATCGAAATCGTCTTGCCCTGCGCTTCATCCCAGCGGCGAGTTTCTTGAACAACCTTATTGCCGCCGTCCAGCACCTCGGCCTGACGCCATTGCTCATATTCAAGGCCACGCTGAACACCGCGGAAGGAGTTCATGTTTTTCAGCTCAGCGCGCGTGCCAAGCTTCTCTTGTCCATAAGGACGAAGGCTGATGTTCGCGTCGCAGCGCAAGCTGCCCTCTTCCATTTTCACATCCGATACTTCGCAGTAAAGCATAATCGCTTTCAACTTCTCCAGATAGGCTTTCGCTTCCTCAGGCGTACGAATGTCCGGCTCGGAAACAATTTCAACGAGCGGCGTGCCGACACGGTTAAAGTCAACGAGTGAGGCATAACCTCCATCAACATGCGTCAGCTTGCCCGCATCCTCTTCCAAGTGCAGACGGGTAATGCCAATGCGCTTCGTAACGCCATTTACTTCAATATCAATCCAGCCATTCTCGCCGATAGGCTGATCGAATTGCGAAATTTGATAAGCTTTAGGCGAATCGGGATAAAAATAGTTTTTACGGTCAAATTTGCTGACATCAGCAATTGTGCAATTGAGCGCCATCGCAGCCTTCATCGCGTATTCAACCGCCTGCTTGTTCAGCACCGGCAGCACGCCGGGATGACCAAGGCAGACCGGGCAGGTATGCGTATTAGGCGGAGCTCCGAAAGCGGTGGAGCAGCCGCAAAAAATCTTGCTGTTGGTGTGCAGCTCAACGTGCACCTCCAGCCCGACTACCGTTTCATATTGAGTCGCTTCAGACATCGTTAATCCTCCTTAGAATTTTGCTTAGCGAGGTTACTTTGGTGGCATAGAGCATGATGAAAAAGGAGCAGCGCTGCGTGAAAAGGTTGACTTTCGATCGCTGTTGCCCAAGCATTTTTTTGAAAATATAGGAAAGGATATTATTTTCCCATCCTTTCTCTATATTTCTACGCGAAACGGTAGCTTAGCCGCCAGAGGACGGCAGCAGCCGTTTGCGCTTGATCAATCCCGCTCAGCGGTAAAATTCTTGGGCAAAGGCGAACGCTTACGCTTCTACAGTTCAACCTTTCCACTCCGCTTGCCTTTTTCATCCAGCTTCTATGGCAGCAAAAAAGTAAAAATCGCGTCGCAAGCTAGCTTTTATCTCAAGGTAAAACCTACATAAGACAACATAAATAAGAAAACCTATAAGGTACAACCTATCGGGCTAAGCCTGTACAATCAACCTACAGGCAAAATCCGCAGGTTAGCCCCACAAGGTTGAATATATTAGAGCTGCGGACGCAGCTTATGAAATTCGGTATTTTGCTCGAAGGCATGGGCCGTGCGCAGAACCTTCGACTCGTCGAAGGCTTTGCCGATAATTTGCAAGCCGATTGGCAAGCCGTCCGCTTGGCCGCAAGGAATGCTGATTGCCGGAACGCCTGCAAGGCTGACCGGAATCGTACAAATATCGTTCAAATACATCGTTAGCGGGTCGCCAACTTGTTCGCCAAGCTTGAACGCTGCTGTAGGGGCAGTTGGCCCGATGACGACATCATATTTTTCAAATACTTGGTCAAAATCTTGTTTAATGAGCGTGCGCACTTTTTGTGCTTTCAAATAATACGCGTCATAGTAGCCGGAGCTAAGCGCATACGTTCCCAGCATAATACGGCGCTTAACTTCTGGACCGAAGCCCTCGCTGCGCGATTTGCGGTACAAATCAATCAGGTTCGCTGGATTGTCTGCACGGACGCCGTAACGAACGCCATCAAAACGGGCCAAGTTGGATGAAGCTTCAGAAGAAGCAAGCAAATAATAAGCAGCAATAGCATATTCGGTATGCGGAAGTGAAACCTCTTCCCATGTTGCGCCAAGGCTTTCATACACTTTCAGTGCATTCAAAACCGCTTCCTTAACCTTTGGATCGACGCCTTCTCCCAAATATTCCTTCGGTACCGCAATGCGCAAGCCTTTGACATCGCCAGTCAAGGCAGACGAATAGTCCGGAATGCTTACGTTCGCAGAAGTAGAGTCTTTCGCATCATAGCCAGCAATCGCTTGCAGCACAAATGCGGAATCCTCAACATTTTTCGTCAAAGGACCGATTTGGTCCAGCGATGAAGCGAAAGCAACAAGCCCAAAACGGGAAACAAGGCCATACGTTGGCTTAAGACCGACAATGCCGCAATACGCTGCTGGCTGACGGATCGAACCGCCCGTATCAGAGCCAAGCGAGAAATAAACTTGGCCCGCAGCAACAGAAGCTGCAGACGCGCCGCTGGAACCCCCCGGCACATATTCTGTATTCCACGGATTGCGAGTCGGATAATAGCTGGAATTTTCATTCGAGCCGCCCATCGCAAACTCATCCATGTTCAGCTTGCCGATCGTGACGGATTGCGCCGATTTCAGCTTGCTGACAACCGTTCCATCATAAATTGGATTGTAGTTATCTAGAAACTGGCTGGCACATGTTGTGCGCAAGCCTTCGGTAACGATATTATCTTTAATTCCAGCCGGAAGACCAAACAGCAAGCCGCGTTCCACTCCTGCTTGAAGCTGCTTGTCCAGTTCGGCTGCATGCTGGCGAGCTCCCTCTTCATTAAGCGTAAGGAACGCTTGAATGGAAGCTTCTGTTGCTTTAATACGAGCAAAGGATTCATCAACCAGTTCGGTGACGGAAAGCTCCTTTTGGCTCAGCTTGTTATGTACATCCTGAAGACGCAAATCAAACAGTGACAAAACATGTTCCTCCCTTCAATATAAAAGCGCAGCAAGCCTTTAAAGCTATCGCGCTCGATCATGCGGACTATTCCAATACAGCAGGCACTTTAATTTGGCCGTCTTCTTCATCAGGCGCGTTTAGCAGCACCTTCTCGATCGGCAGCGATTCCTGCGTTATATCCTCGCGCGTCACATTCGTAATCGGCAGCACATGGCTGGTCGGCTCGACGTTTTCTGTATCAAGCGAGTTTAGCTTTTCTGCATATTTTAAAATCGCATTAAGCTGCTCGGTGAATTTATCCTTCTCCTCGTCAGACAGCTCAAGGCGAGCCAAATTCGCAACATGCTCGACATCTTTAATCGTAATGCTCATGAATGTTCCTCCCCCTTCTTAAGCCTGCAATCATTCTTTCTATTATAGCCTAGAATCACATTTTGACAAAGTGCACAAACATGGGCTAGAACGCTTATGTTCTGCAATACCTATTAATAGCAGATGACCCTCCCGCACCTGGCGGAAGGGTCATCTCGCAGAAGCTTATTAAATCCACGCTTTCAAATTAACCTGCCTTATAAAATCCTTCTGGCTTTGGCCTTCAGCAGCAGCTGGCTCCGCTTCTGGAGCAGACTCTTCGCCTCTCATTATACGCTTAAACAGCTCTTCATTATGAGTAGCCAGGGCGAAGTCGATCAGCGATTCGCGTTCGATGCGGTCAACCTCTTCTTGAAGCAACACATCCTCCAGCTCCACATCTTCATCTGGCAGCAAAAAATTGCGATTGGCGGCCGGAACGCGCACCACGTAATCAAATACATTGTCAGCATTGCGATCGTAAGCAATTATATAACCATATTCCCCTACGGGAAGATTTTGCTCAAAATGATCTGATATAATAATTACCTTAGTTCCCAAACTAAGCATCGTCTTCACTCCTATCTATCGGACGCTAACCTATAACTATTATCCTACTAAAAAATAGTAGCGGTGTCCAATAGGGATTGAAACTAATGCAATCGGAAGCCGAGAGCGACGCTGTTGCTAGCTTCGTCCCTCCCTGCTATACCAGTTCCAAACCCGCTCCATGTCCCGATATTCCAGTAGCGACACACTATAATCATTGACCGTACCCATTGTTTGCACGCTCAGTGATACAAGATTTTTCCTCTGCTGGGCCCGGCTGCGTTTTAGAGTCATTGCCAAAATTTGTTGTCTGCGCAGCAAATACGTGACCTTGGAAAAATTCCGGCGCCGCAAAATGAGTTGACCCTCCTTAAGCGTTAAGCCCGCCGTTTGATGACATGCCCTTCTCCAGAGCGCAACAAGCGGAAGCAATAGCAGCGACCATAGTCCATTAAGAGGCCAGATGACGATTAACGTTGCACAGATCACAAGCGTGAGAAGAAGCCAGATTCTCATATAATAGAACAACGCCCGCTTCGGTGCCTTAGCCTCGATAGCTGACCACTTCATCTGCGGCACAAAAAGCCCAATCATCTTCTCCATCTCTGTTATGGGCAAAAAGGGATGCAGCATGAGCTGCTCATTTTTGTCGGAAGAAACGACTTGCAGCTTAATTTGAGCGTAGCCTATCCATTGGCGAAGAAGCCCTTCTTCAACGATCACGGACTGCACCCTATCGGGGTCAAACGAATATGCTTTTTTGTTCAACAGCCCATAGGAAACCGATATGCGCTTACCCTCCCGCTTAACAGTAAACCCACTATACTTGATAATATACAAAATTAGCGATAGTGCCCAACCTGCGGCCAATGCAATAATAGCAGCAATTACAATGACGATGATGAAGTAGCCGGGTACGAGGCTTTGCGATTCCGTATACAATTGCTCAAAAAACCGGATTGGGGTAAACTTCTCTAAAAAATCATTGGCAAATGAATAAATACCCGCGATAAAAGCGATCGCCAGTCCTAAATTAAGCGATGTTGCAGCCGCCATCAACAATTGTCCGCTTGTTAAGCGAAAATAAGCGCTATCTCTTGATTCCGCTGAAGGGTGGCCCGAACTTTTTTGAAAAAGAGCATCGACATGCCGTTCGGATACGGAGGCGGCATCACCGCGCAGCTCTACATCAGAGTCGAATGTGTCGGCTTTCTCGAACTCCTCCTGCGAATTTCGCATTATTCCCTCTTCCATAACATGATTGTGACGAGACAGCAGCTGCTGGCGAAGCTGCTCCGCTTCGCCAGCGGCGAGCGCAGGCAAAATGCCATCTGCGGTTTTTCCGCCGCCCGGGGTTTCAATCTTCAACTCCGCAACGCCAAGTAATCGCTGCAAAAAGGGCTGATCTACATTCACCGAATGAATGCGTCCATAATAAATCGTCTTCTCATCCTTGAATAAAACGCCTTTGCGCAAAATGATCCGGTCTTCCTCTACCGTATAGGTGAATGCTCTCCATTCCAGCCATCCGAATAACAAGGATAGCAGCACCAGAGCGGTTGCACCCGCATACCAGTACCATTCCAGTCCGAGCAATCCCGATTTCCTAAGCATTGTAATGATTATGAGCGGCAGTAGTCCTTTAATAAACTGAAACAGCGTAAAAACAACATATACTTTATGCAGTCTTCGCAGATTACTCATGCTGATCATCCACTTTCGCCAGCTGCCCGATTTTCCGCTTCAGCTCCTCGGCTTTTTCCAGCTTGAGCCCTTTAATGCGATGGGTCGTGGCTGCCGTTACAACCGCTACGCTAGCCAGCTTGAACTTCCGCATGAGCGGTCCGCTCTCCAGTTCGACATGCTGGACACGCACCATCGGAACGAGTACATTTTTAATAATAATCAGCCCATATTGCAGCTCAAGCTCCTCCTCAAACAGTTCATATTGAAAGCGACGGTAGCGGAGGCTAGGAACTACCCAAATATCTAATACACTATAAGCCGTAACGACAGCGAGCCCGATCCACAGCGGGATAAGCGTCCACCCTTTCGATATCGCTAAAGCCGCATAACCGCATACGAGCAAATAGCCAATAGCCGCTGCAATGGCTGCTCCCATTCGACTAACCTTAACGTAATCTCTATCGACTCTTTGTGTTAAAGCACGATTCATCTCTCATCCCCCTATGGCAGCACAATAAGCTGCTCTTTCGTGCATGTAAGCTGGCGGGGCGTGCCGTCAGTTATTACATAGCTGTTCTCCACTCCGACAACACCCTGCCCCGGAAAAGTAAACTTCGGCTCGACCGCAAGCACCATTCCAGCAGCTAGCGGCAGATCGAAGCCGCGGGCCAGCACAGGCCACTCGTCTATTTCAAGACCAATACCATGTCCGAGAAACTTGGCCTGATCATGGCCAAAGCCCATATAATGCGCAGACAACCCTGCAGCAGCCGCTTGATCAAGAGAAGCGATATACAGCTCAGAGCATGGCGTCCCGGGAATCATCCCTTTTTCCGCTGCGCGCATCATCTCCTCCGACGTTCGGTAAGCATGAGCAAGCTGCTCTGAAAGCTCGCCAATAACCGCAGTACGCGTCTGATCGATAATGTAGCCGTCAATACAGCAGCCCACATCAATGAGTATAGGCTCATTTCGTCCAATGACTCTGCGGCTAACGCTTTGCGGTGAAGTAGCCCCTAAGCCAAGGCCCCCTGCCGGACCATCAAAATAAGTTGGCACCGCAGCAGCGGCTCCTGACGTGACCATCCCTGTCGCTACTTCCTGATTGTAGCCTCGCATACGCATCAAGCCAATATGCCCGCGAAGCCGCAGCTCATATTCTACTCGCGCTATCCAGGCTAGTTCGGTAATGCCCTCCTTCAATACATTCAAAGCTTCACCTAGCGCCTCGTCTACAGCCTGTGCTGCAGTTTCAATTCGCTTGATTTCCCAAGGAGACTTTATCATACGCTGCCCTCTAATAAGGGCTGAACCGTCCACCAGCTCGCCTGCCCCTGCCGCTTGCAGCAGCTGGTTAAGCTTAAAATAGGTTTGTGCAGGAAGCACATCAAGATCCGCAGCCACAGTAACAGTACTTCCTGACTTAAACAGCTGTGGAAAACGCTCTGCGAGCGTCTGACCGAATTGGCGGAATGAGCCTAATGGCTCTACAGCAATTAGCGTTTCCAGTCTTGCACGCTCTAGGCTGCGTTTGACAAAAAATACGGGCATGCCTTCGGCTGGAACAAAAGCATAGCCATTTTGCATCGAGCCTGTGTAATAATACAAATCTATATTTTGCGTAAGCAGCATGCCGTCAATGGCCTTCTTGCCCAGCTCCAGCTGAAGCTTGCTTATGCGCTCATGAACCAAGTCATCCGGTATGTCTCTAGTTATCGTTGTCTTATCCATCGCTTTGCTCAACTCCCAAAATCATTTATCCCTCCCCTTCATTAGAACAATTTTACAAAAGGCAGTCAACTGCAAGGCAGCTGCCGCAAGCATTTTTATGATCAACATCTCCCTCTATAAAGTATTAAAAATTAAAAGTCAGCTCGGATACGCCTTTAATTGTCCATTCAATTGGCTTAAGCACTGTGAACACCCTCGGGTTCACAAGTTTTATAATCATCACAACTCCCGGGCGGTACAGCGTAGCCTCATAACTGAACTCTGCATTTACATATTGATAAGGAAAAGTATGCTCACCGTTAATGACCTCGAAGACCATAACTTTAACCGGCTCATGCAGGAAGGAGCTGCCAAGCGGTTTTCCTGCCGAATCAAGCTGCAGGTTGCCTTGCAAATAGCGGCTTGCTGCCGCTTCAGCCGTTATCGGATCAATGCGGATGACACCGTCTCCCAAAGCTGCTTTATCGACCTGCTGTGCAGCCGCATGAACGGCACGGTTTAGTGCATGCTTGCCCTGAAAAAGCGTCTTCATCGCAATCTCCTCATCCGTCTGCATAACGTGAAGCATGAGCCACATTGTCATCATCAGCACAATTATTGTCAGCTTATACATAGCATAACTCCCTGTCGCCTGATCAAGGTACATATTCGCTCATCTTGATGCCTGTAGCGCGAAGCCTGCCATTTTCATCAGGTGACTTCACTCCGATTAAGCGATCCAATTGAAACAGTCCCTCATAGGGATAGCTAAGCAGAACAATCAATCCTGTCCCGCGCAGCAACGGCATAGTAGAATTGGTTGCCTGCTCTCCATTATCGGATGCCACCTCAAAATTCAGCGCTTCCGGCTTCATTCCAAACTTCGCCAGCCGCTGCCGCGATTGCTCGACCATCTCCGGACTGATGTAGCCATGCTTGCCGCTCGCCCCGATTTCCAATAAATAATCGACCTCCTGCTGCAGTACAGCCTGCCTAACAATGAGCACATGTTTATAAATAGGCGAGAACATCAGCCAGCATAAAATCGTTGCAAACAGCACAAATACTAAAATGCTCTTCATGGGCTCATAGTCCTTATATAGCTGCTAGTGGCATCACCTGAACGTTCGAGCTGTTTGTTCATTCCCTGATCCCCTTCTGCAATACCAGAGTAAATCATAACAATCGTTACAAGCAGCAAGATGGCTGCCAGCAGGCTTCGCATCGTCTTCCCTCCATTCCTACCGCTATAAACGGCTTGCAAATTACTGCAGCAGCTTGCTGATTTTTTCATTGGCAGCGTCTCCTTGCGACTGGATTTGGCTGCTGGTGCCCGTTGTATCTTTAGCAATAATGCCATTGAAAAGCAAAATAACGACAACTAACAGCATGACGGTCATTAATATATTGCGCATTATGAATTCACCTCCTTGTTATGTGGCGGCTGCCAAGTCTTCAGCCCAATGATGCGAACAGCTTCTGTCCCTCCATCACCCATGGATAAATGAATACTTGAAACGTATACAAAATAGGAACGCCCGCGAGCATAAAGAGCAAATACGATGTTGTCTCCTTGCGGCTGTCCTTGGCAAGCTCCAGCTTCTCCTTATACTCCTGAATACGGTCGCGCAAAAGCATATAATATTCCTCGCTGTCATCTATGCGAAGCGAAGCAATGGTCTCTACAAAGCTCATGCCGTCATCTGTTCCCATTCTAAGCTTGAATTGACGTAATGCCTGTTCGGCATCGTGATACCATTCCGCCAGCAATCGCTCCAAATCGCCGCGAAGCGTACTCGTATACGGAATGCAGCGCGATAGCTTCGTATGAATATGCAGCGACGAATCGGCCAAATAAAGCAATTGATTGCTTATTACATAAATCTCCTTCGTCATGCGTTCTGATCGAAGCTTGCGCAGCATTCGCAGCCAAGGCAAATCCCACACCAGCATAATCCAGCAAAAAACGAGCCCCGAGGTAAAATAGGCTATTGTGCTGCCTTGACCCATGCCCGCACTGACAGGTACGCCTATGGAAATGCCTATCATCAATACGATGAGCAGCAATTTGCGTGCAGCTGCGTACCAACTGGCATCTGCCTCCACCCCGCATCCGGCGAGCAGCATTTCACGGTCAATGTATGATTGCTGTTCCCTTGAGAGCCTAAGCTTGCTGAGCCAGCTATCTGATATTTTTCTCGAACGCCAGTTGATTCCAGTGAGATGCAGCCAGCGCGGCTTCCTTTGCGGCAGCAGCCTAAGTATAGCGGCCACTGCAATAAATCCGAATATAAACTGGGCCGCAATTGCTCCAGTACGCACGCCGCCTTCCACCCAATGATGCATCGCAGCCTCGCCTCCTTTTCAGCTTGCAAATACGCAGTTCACAGCCGCTTACATTTTTTTTCGAGATAACCATAGTCCCATTAGGAAGGAGGCAAAAATGAGCAGCAGCGCATTTAAAAGCATATCTCTGCCCTTTGGGTCGAGAACGTAATAGTAGTAGGCATTCTGCTCGTTATAATGCAAATTGATGCCAATAAATAAAGCCAGAAACAATACCGGTGTAAAATTGGCTATTCGGATTTCCAACAGCCGGTTACGTTCCTGCTCATTCGCGCGGCGCGCTTTGCGCATGTCCGTCAGCAAATCCTTGAGGCCATCTGCCATCGGCACGCCTTCAGCAAGCGCAACCCGCAAAATATTAGCGAAGTAATCCGCCCACGTATGCCCAAGCGATGCAGCAAAAATCCGCAAACTGGCTTCATCATCACCACGTACAGACAAATTGCGATATAATTGCTCAAAAACGGCTTTCATCGGGCCGAGCAGCCGTCTTTCATCAACCGTTCGCTGCAGTGCTGCCCTCACTTGCATCCCTCCGGTTACTAGATAACACTGGTAAAACAGCTCAATGGCGGGCAAAAATTCGACCTGTGTCTGCATTTGACGCTGGACGAGCAGCGCCCGCAGCACCGTATACGGTATAAAGCCCAGTACAAACCCGAACAGCAAGGTGCCTTTTACCGTCTGAAAAAACAATCCGCCAGCCGCCAGCCCAATCAGCAGCAGCAGTCCCGACAAGCATAAAAATGCCAAAGGCTGCAGCTTAATCTGGAGTGCCTCCAATAAATCAGCAAGCGGGCGATAAAGCTTGTCCAGCCGCTGCAGTCGCTGCTCCAGAAGGTGGCGGAACCGCCCTCGCTGCCGATAAGCCAGTCTCGCTAAACGCTCATGCCTTTCCATCCACATGACAAGCAGCGCAGCAAGCATAATAAACAAAAATAAAAACAGCAGCGCACCGCCTCCAAAAACGTACAGCCTAGTCAAAAAACAAACCTCCCCTCGCCAGCTTCCTCATCGCTCGCTGCGAAGGCCGCTGCGGATATTGCCACTGCTCCAGCACTTCATCATAAACCGCCCAATCGCGTACCTTTACCTCGTTGTCAGTCCAGCCTATTTCAGCAAGGCGCGATACGATACGCCGGCCCTTGATGTTGCGCATTTCAATTCCAATCTCCACTACATACTCAGCAATCCGTTTTGTCAGCCGTTCTGGGTTCATGCCTCGCCCATCCAGCATGCACATATCGGTGATCGCCTCTGGCACATCCTCAAGCGTACTTGCATGCACGGTTGTCATGCTGCCGGAATGTCCTCTTGTGCAGGCTCTCACATAAATGTTCGCATCGCTGTCCCTGATCTCCGCATGCACGATGCGCTGCGGAGATTGCCTGAGCGCCAATTTGAATGCCCGGCTGGCGCGGTGCTGCGGATCATCCTCGTCGGTTTCGTATTCAACGATATTTTTTGCTGGAAAATCTCTTCCGAGCATCATTTCGAAGCGCCCTTCAATAGTAATGATTCTCTCCTCATCCGGCAGGCTGGCAATTAGCGCCTTCATTAGGTGGGTTTTTCCGGAATTCGTCGGTCCAATGATAATGAGGTTGAATCTTGCCTGCAGCACAGCTTGCAGCATTGAAAGCATCGCTCCACTTATCGTTTCGTATTCCGGCTCGCAAAGTACAGGCAGACCGAAGCTTTTTACAGTAAAAAAGCGAATCGTCAGCGTTGGCTTCGAGGTGAAGCCGAATCCTGTCATCGTGACGCGCGAGCCGTCGCTAAGCATTACTTCCGCCCAGCGCTTGCGCGGGGTGAACCGATCGTTGTTATACAGCACCAAATTGCTCTGGATGCGTTCAACATCGCGAACACTTGCAAATTGATGCTGAGACATAACGGCCTCGCCACTGCGGACCTCATAAATTTGCGTGCCTACGACCTGCACTTCCTCCAGCCCATCCTTATGCTGCAAAACCAGCTCCAATACATTCAGCCCAATAACCTCAGCGAATAGGGCCTCAGCAAGTGTTTGGTAGGGATGATGATAACCATCTTGATTATGAATGCGCAATCGCCGCAGCCGATCATTAATGACCGCATAAATCTGTTCCCGTTCTGGCATAAAGCCAAGCACAGCCCGGTTCAATGTCTCATTGTACTGTCTGCGCTCCTCATCATTCAGTCCGCGCGGCGCCGCCAAAAAAGCTTTCATCTCATCAGCGAGTCTGTCAAAATCCGCTTCATGTGACGCAGCAGGCAGCTCCGGTTCTCCGGCTTCCCCCTCCTTGCTTCCAGTCACCCCCACTCTCAACTGGGCTGAATAATCGAAAGGAGAGAATCGGCCATTCCCCGCCCTCAAGAGCGGGCCTCATTACGATGCGAGAGCAGCTTGCGGTACCAAGGCTGCAGCTTAAAAGCAGGTGCCACCGTTCGAATGCCATATCTCTCCATTAGCTGCTGCGATGGTTTTTTCATTGCCGCTCTGCCCACTTGATCTTCCCCCAGCCATTGGCCAAGCTTTCCGCTGTCCAAATGTATTAACGTATCCTTCGTCATTTGCATTTCACCCAGCTTCACCGTGCCCATTTCCTTGCAAATATCTTTCATTCGATACCCTCCTCTGCCCCATGGGGGCTGTATAATAACAGTATTGTATTGGTCAGCTGTTAAGCCGAATAACGGGGAAATTTGTGTTATCCATCGTTTCCCATCCTCCTGAAAATGGGAAAGCGCAGCCGTCGTAACCACAATTCGCGTGCTCGCCAGCCGTAATGCACAAACGGTAGCTGCATTATCCCAATAAGCGCTAACATCCATAAAAAGCACCTCAAAGGTTTGCTCTGCAATATGGATTAAGTGCTCAGCCTCCTCGGGCGTGAAAAATTCGGCCTGATCACGCACGACATTGCCGAACAGCACTCGTAAATTCCCTCTTCCTTCAACCTTATGCATAGCACTCTTCAATCTTCCTGGTGTCAGCGAGCCGGATTGCAGCTCAGGCCGCAGCTTGTCGAGTGTGCTTTGCGGCTCCTTGATGCCAAGGTAGCGATGGAGCTTCGCGCTCTTAAGATGCAGACATAAATACCCGACACGAAGGCCGCTGGCTTCGGCCATTCGGTACGCTGCGGCAAAAGCAGCTGTCGTAGTCCCAATATTAGGCGTCGTTCCAACAAAGGCAATGAGGGGTATTCGCTGCTCCATCAAGGCTGTTCCTCCTTAGTCTCATCCACAACATTGAGCGATTCCGGGCTGAAAGCTATGACAAGCTTATGGCTCCCATCCTTGCAATAGCCATCGATTTCGAGCCACTGCCTCTCGGTCAGATTGAGGTTGATATAATCAATCATGCCATTGGCCTCACGTCGCGAGGCGTACATCTTTTCCTTATCCCCATCCGCTAAGGAGAGCAGATTCGGATCTTCCATATTATCGATTTCAACATTTCCTGAAGATTTGACTGACGCTACTGTAACAGCCAGATCGAACAAGCGACCGGAGTCTTCTCCTTCACCGGATAAATAAAGCACGACCTTATCCCCGGCACGAATGCCGTTAGAAATGGAACGTACATAATCCCGCGGAATTTGAAAGGTCGATTCGCCGCTGCCCGGCAGCAGGTGAAAACGATCGATTTTCCAATCGAGAATCGGTTCCTGCGTGCCTAGCGGCACAATCGTCTCCATTCCAACAGCAGTCGCAACCTCCAGCAGCATTCCATTGTCATAAGCCGCTTTCGGCACATACCGATAGGCGAGATCCCCTGCCATTAAAGTCACCCCAGCATCAATAAAGCGCTTGGGTACGACGACGGCAACCATCTCTTGACGCTGCAATTGCAGCTGCTGAATCTGAAACAGGCCGTATACAAGCGCACCCGAGAGGAGCGCAGCCAGCACACTTATCCAAATATTCCTTTTTCTGTTCATCCCTTCTCCCTTCCGAGCCATTAGCAGACAACAAAAAAAGAACGCAGCAGCAGCCTGTAAAAGGCTTAACTACTAGCGTTCTTCGCTAAGTATTGCTCATATACAATTGGATTGTTCCTTGATTAACCACATAATAGCAAAGGAAACATTTCTTGTCCATCTATTTTTAAAAAATAAATTTTCACACGCCGCTCATGCACAAATGCGCTCTCCTACAGCATCAACGATGCTATAAAAAAGCGCATTTATACAGGATTTAGCCCGTTAAGAAGAAAGGCCTGACGGCGTCCTTTCTATAAGACGCCATTGTTTAAAAATCAATCAGGCCCACACTAATCAGCAGCGCGTCATCAACTTTACGCATCGTTTCATCGTCCAAATGCGTAATTTTGTCGGTTAGCCGCTGTTTGTCGATCGTTCGAATCTGCTCAAGCAGAACGACGGAATCCCGGTCAAAGCCATGTGCAGCCGCGTTCATTTCTACATGTGTAGGGAGCTTCGCCTTCTGAATCTGCGCGGTAATGGCCGCCACAATGACGGTCGGACTAAACCGGTTGCCGATATCATTCTGAATGACAAGAACAGGCCGCACTCCTCCCTGCTCCGATCCGACGACAGGTGACAGATCAGCAAAGAACACGTCTCCACGTTTTACGATCAAGCTCTACACCCCGCTTACAAGACGGCCGAGCGTGTGATCAGCCTCTACCTCCGCTTGAAAAGCTTCCGAGGCCATGTTCAAGTTGATTTTAGCCATCTCCAGATACCCACGCTGCATGGACTCGCGGATTTGCCGTTTCTTTCTTTCCACAAGGTACAGCTTCATAGCCTGCCTAATAAATTCACTGCGGTTAGAGTTCTCCTTAGCTACGATACCGTCAACCTCCTCCAGTAAATGATCCGGCAAGCTAATCATGATCCTCTTGGTGTTCTGCACATTGGCCACCGAACAAGCACCTCCAAAACTTTTCCACAACCTTTAATACACATTATTGCAATAATAAGGTCCCTCTATACTTCAACATATCTATGTCAGCGATATATCAAATATGCTGTACGAACATGACGTACTTTAGCGTCTTTAAACCCGACCTAGCATTAATTCGAGACAAATGGTGAAATCCCTCTTTTTTTGCGTAAAAATGGCATTTGAAATTTTTCCCGCACGCTTATGCTGTCAAATTAAAGGATTTACGACGGATAGCGCCTTTCCGTCCTTCATATAGACACGCGGTACACGAGCGGCCAGCATGCAGGTGACCTCATAATTAATCGTGCCCAAGTGCTTTGCAACCTCTTCTACAGAAATCCGCGCATTGCCCTGCTCGCCAATGAGTACGACCTCTTCACCTTGCTCTACGGCTTCTCCAGCTTCCGTCGCCGCTGCATCAAGCGCAACCATGCACTGATCCATGCAAATCGTACCGCGGACAGGAACCTTTACGCCACGGACGAGCGCTTGCGCTTTGCCTGTGAGCATCCGGCTAAAGCCGTCGGCATAGCCAATCGGGAGCGTGCCAATCCGCTCCTCGCCCTCTGTCACATAACGTGCGCCATAGCTGATGCCCCAGCCTGAAGGTGTATTTTTCACCATAACGATCTCCGTCTTGAGCGACAATACGGGCTCCAACTTCAGTTCATCGTGGCGCACCTCATCCGACGGGTAAAGGCCATACATACTGATGCCAAGCCGCAGCATATTGCCCGCAAGCTGCGGCGTATCCATGCCTGCAGCGCTGTTCGCCGCATGAATGATCGGAATCGGCAGCTCGTGCTGCTCCACATAACGAACAATTTCCTGAAAGCGCTCATGCTGCAAAATCGTATAGCTTTTGTCATGCTCATCCGCACGAGAGTAGTGGGTAAATAAACCTTCGACTTCAAGCTGGGGAACGGATAGCGCCTTTTCGATAAAAGGGATAGCCGCATCCGCTCCAATGAGCCCAAGCCGTCCCATGCCGGAATCCACTTTAATATGAACCTTTAGCTTATGGTTAAAATGATCCTCATCCGGAGCTGGCAGCTTGGACGCTGCCTCCAAAACATCCTCACGAAACAAGGCTATCGTTATGTCATGCTTTCTTGCAAGCCACAGCGCATCCGCCGCAACATAGCCGAGTACCAATATAGGGATGGAAATGCCTGCCCGTCTCAGCTCCAATGCCTCATCTAGAAAAGCGACCCCTAAATAATCGACTCCGCTGCTTGCAGCTTCCCGTGCAATTTCCACCGCTCCATGGCCATAAGCATTGGCTTTCACAGAAGCCATCAGGCGTACGCCCTCGCCCATATGCGCTCGAAACACGCTTAAATTGCGGCGCAGCGCATCCAAAGAAATTTCTACCCGTGTTGGGCGATAATACCCCTCCAAGTCGTTCACCTTCTCCTTATCCGGCAGCCCCATACATTAGGGCCAGTAAACATCAATAGTAATAATGTTATACGTTGCCGTCAGGACTGTCAATGAAATGACCGCCGGATTTGATTAGCACGTCTTGGAAATTCAGGGAGATTCCTATTTATCGACACCAGATTGCACGGATTGGGCAATTTTGATCATTTCGGTTTCTGGCAGCGCGGCGCTTGTCAGCCTGAATTGATCGCCTTCATAAGTCCAACTGAGCGTTTGCTGCTCGGCTCCTGAGGTGAGCTCGCCCCACGTAAAGCCAAGATCCACCAAGGTGCCCGGTACGAGCGAAGCTGCTTGATCATGCGGCTGAGTCTGAATGAGCGAGAAGTCGTAAACGCCTGTATAACGAGTCAGCTGTCCAGGATTCCCAGCGAACTCCACATCACTGCTGTCTTTCCAAACGACGCCATCCGGCAAATAAGTCGGAGCCATCGTCAGGAACACGCCATCATTCGGCAGCGCACTTGTCTCATTGGCTTCCTCACCCGCATTCGAGCTGCCATCTGTATTTTGATCTGTACTCGCATTTTGATCACTGCCGGTGTTTTGCTCCGAATTGGCTTCTGTATTTGCATTACCGGAAATGTCTGTGCTGCTGTCCACATCGTTCTGCCCGCCTGCGTTATTGTCTGAACCAGCAGCTTGATTATTGTTTGTGCCATTGTTATTGGCATTATCCTCAGGCATAGCAGAAGTCGCTTGGTCGCCTGTGCCGCCGCTCGATGGGGTCGACTTCATGTTGGCTTCTGTCTCGAATACACTTTTATCGAATTTTGAGCCAAATTCAAAGGTATTAAACTGCACCTCGACCATAAGCGCAGCATTGGCATCGCTGACCTCGACATGGACTGGCTTGTAGCTTGACTTGTCGAGCCATATCTTTTGCCGCGCCAATGATCCATTATTGTAATTTGCCATGACGTCGAAGACGTAGGCACTTTCTTCAGAAGCAAATTGGCGCGAGTTATCAAGCAGAATGCTCTGCACAAGCGTCTGGTACAAATAAACCTGGCCTTGATTTTGCGGCCAATCGCTTTGGAAACGGAACACTTTATTGAGGCGTGGCGTCAGGACGAAAACGCCATCGTCATTGCGCAGTACAATTTGGGTAATGTCTTTTTCTTCATTAGTTAGCTTAATGCGATAATATTGCGGCTTCTGATAAGATACTTCAACCTTGTAGGTAAGCGGCTGTTGTCCCGTATGCAGTGTCATTGTCCCGCTTCCTTGATAGCTTTCAAGCCCATGTACTACCTTGTCCAGATCCTTCACCACGGACTCGGCATCCTTCGTCCCGCAGGCAGCCAATACGAGTGAAAAACATAATATCATTGCCGCGGCCCATGTCATGCGACGCATTAAAATCATCCCCTCTTCACAATGTTTTGCCATCTGATTCATGTGTATGAGATAACTTGGACATTTATGCGGACTAGTTTGACAAGCTGGCTGTGAAAACGAAACAAAGCTTCCCCGCCATTTGTCGCGTTGATGCCCGTCTAAAGGCTAGTATGCTGAACGGACTGTGGTCCGTTACGTAATCTCGCGGAGCACCTTACAATAAGGACATAGACGAACACGGGAAAGGATGAACGATATGAAAAAATTATTTCGCTCAACTACGGACAGTAAGCTGACTGGTCTGTGCGGAGGTTTAGGACAATGGCTTGGCATTGATCCTACTATTATAAGATTGCTTGTTGTTGTTGCCTCACTTTTCAGCTTAGGTGCTGTCATACTTGCGTATTTCATTGCAGTATTGATTGTTCCAAAAGCTCCGCAAGGCGATTTCAGATTTGCTGATCACTACTAAAACTAATTTTGAGGAGAGATGATAGAATGGGAATTTTACAGCGTGTATTTAGTATGACGAAGGCAGCGGCCAATGAGATGTTAGATAAAATGGAAAACCCCGTGACCATGCTTAACCAATATTTGCGGGATCTGGACGAGGACATCGCAAACACTGAACGGGAGAGCTTGCATCAGCAAGCGCAAGAGCGTGTTTTAGAAGCTACGCTCACTGAGCTGCAGCAACAAGCCGACTACTATGAAAGCAAAGCAGAGCAAGCGGTAGCAGGTGAACGCGAGGAAGAGGCCCGTGCTGCACTTGAAGCTAAACTAGCTTACGCCGATCAGCGCGAAGAAACCTCAAAGCTGGCTCAGCTAGCCAAGCAGAGCGCGTTTGAGCTCGGTCTTCGTCTCGAATCGCTTAAGGAAGAAAAAATCCGGCTGCAGGAAAAACGCAATGAACTCATTCTGCGCCTGAAGAAAACAGACGGGGCCACTGGCTATTCATCAGGAGATTCGTTGCAGGGAAGCTTCGCATCCCGAGGTTTTGACCGCATCGAGCAGAAGCTGATGGAACGGGAAGCACAGCAGGAGTTGTCTAAGGACCCCTATGGTGCGGGTCGTGGCACGGCAGTTAATACCCAGCAAAACGAGCAGCAAAGCGCAAGAGTAGAGGAAGAGCTGCAGCGGTTATTGCAGAAAAAATCTGTCAGCTAAGCATAAACGGCTCTCGCCGTCCTCTGGCGGCAAAGCTACCGTTTCGAGGGTGAAATATAAACAGGAGCCACTCCTTTAGCAGTCATACTGCTTTCTGAGTGGCTCCTGTTCTTTTTTACGGGCAATGTCCGTTATCCTCTTGAACGCCTTAGTCTCTTCCACAGCTGCTCAAAGCTTCGGTAAATCCATTTGGACTCCTTCGTAAGCAAAGGCCCTAGCACAGCTAGAATTAGGACGTACAGTACAGCAAATGATTGAATGGAGGCCATCAAGCCGCCCGCTTTGCCGATGTTCGCCATAATGATGGAGAACTCGCCTCGGGAAACGAGCGTAAAGCCTACATTAAGCGACGCCTTTGGCGTGATGCCTGAAATACGGCCCGCCAGCATGCCTGCTGCAAAATTTCCAATCAGCGTCAAAACGACCGCTATCAGCGTCATCCCTACCGCACCGCCCAAGGAGGCAGGCTCAATCGTTAATCCGAAGCTAAAGAAAAACAGCGCCCCGAAAAAATCGCGAAAGGGCAAAATCTGCTGCTCGATCCGCTTTACATGCCTAGATTCGCCCAGTACAAGCCCGATCATCAGCGCTCCGATTGCCTCTGCCACATGCAGCGTTTCCGAGAAGCCTGCGACAAGAAACAGCAGCGTCATAATCATCAGTAGAAACAGCTCTGACGATTTAATATTAAGCGCAAAATCAATATATTTAATAATTTTCCTGCCAATAAATAAAAATACAACGATGAATGCCAGGGCGGTCAAAGAGATCAGCAATACGCTCCAGAATGAAGAGGCGCCGCTCAAGATGAGTCCCGTCAAAATCGAAATATGCACCGCAATGAACAAATCATCAAACATGATCATGCCCATAATGATTTCCGTTTCCGGGTTAGCGGTTCTCTTTAAATCAACTAATACCTTTGCCACAATTGCAGTTGATGAGCTAGTCATAATACCGCATACGACTAGCGTTTCTTTGATGGGTAAGTCCCCAATCCAGCCAAGCAGCAGTCCTGATAGAAAATTCAGCGCTACGTAGAAGGAGCCGCCTACGATTATCGCTTTTCCTGATTTCAACAGCCGCTTCACTGAAAACTCCAGCCCTAAATAAAACAGCAAAAATAAAATGCCTAAACGTCCCATGAATTCGATAAAGGAGGAGCTCTCAATAAACCGCAAATCAATAATCCAAAAATGCGGCGCATGCGGTCCAACAGCCATTCCAATTAATATATAAAAAGGAATAACCGAGAAGCGAAGCTTCGCTGAAAGCAAGCCTGTCAGCGTAATGAGCGCCAGTGCCATCCCGACTTCAAATATGAGCGTCTCCATGGGCTAAAGCATCCCATTCAGCAAAAGTTTTTTTAATTGGTTCAGTTGAATGCGTTCACCTGCCACGACTAAGGTTACCCCTGGCGTAAACACGTATTCCGCGCCGGGATTAATATGCTTGGTCTTATCCTTCTCGACTACCGCTAGTATGGTCGCACCGGTCGTTTTGCGGATATCCATCTCGCCAATCCGTTTGCCCACACATTTGGATAATGGCTCCAGCCGAATCCATTCGATAACTAAGCTATCTAACGCTATTTCCTGGTTTTCGAGAAATTTCGGCTTATAGGTGATGCCTGCAAGGATAGCCGATACGACTCTGGCTTCCTCGTCGTCAAGCGAAACCATTGACCGCATCTCATCAGGCTCATCAGCATCCATGTGAAACATATCCCGTCTTTCATCATTATGAACGACAATAACCAGCTGCTCCCCACCGCGGGTGCGCAGGCTGTATTTTTGGCCAATACCCGGCAGTTCAGATTCTCTAAGATCCACTTATAGCTCCTCCTCCCCGGGAAGATGTGTTTTCTGCATCCGTAATGGAGGTGACACTGACACGCATTGCGCCAGCTGGCGTCGTTACAGAGATCAGCTCACCAAGACGTGCGAGCAGCAATTGCCTGCCAACAGGGGATAGAAACGAAATCAGGTTTTCGTCTGGATTTGCCTGCTCAGGCATCACAATGGTAAAAGAATCCTTCGTATCAAATTCAGGATATTCAATCGTAATATGGCTGCCAATAAGCACCATGGATTGAAGCTTTTCTTCCATTAGTACGTCCGTTTCCGAGAGAAGCTCTTGCACGACCTCCGTATACAAGAATAGAAATTGGTCCATCTCCATACGCTCTTTCCCTTGCATAACAAAATGGGCGTCGAGGAAACGTTTCTTCTCGACACCTAACACGGCAAGCTGCGCCATCAACTGTTCTTGTGCATAGGACATTCCGATACTATGGTTCATAGTAGACCTCACTCCCTATGCGCACATTACTGATTTCACACAAACAAAAAACCGCTTTTTTCATACTGCTCTCCTCCTAAAATAATATAAGGCCTCTTCGTCAGAGGCCTTATAACAAGCTTACCAAACAAATAATATATGTCCAGCTATTATTTAAATCTAGTGTGACAAGCTATGCTTTTTTAATACGGGAAAAGAGGTTGTACAGACGGTTGATTTCGTATAAACTACAATTGATAACAATTCTCATTTAATACTGGTAAGCTAAAGAATTAATCTAGCGCTATGCTGTTGAAAAATATAAATATAGAAGCTTCTTTACAAAGGAGGGGCGAAATATGAGAAAACCAGCTTCAGCCCTGCAAACGGGCAGCAGTTGCAGCTATTGGAAAAGGCAAGCCGCCACGGCGGATTTCGAGCAGCAAGCACCTGCTTTGAGCGATAACGATAATTGGCCTTCGGAATCCAAAGCCATGATCGACCGGACCATCCATTATATGAATGAAAAATATGCAGAAGGCATGACAAGGCAGAAGCTGTCCTCCATTGCAGGCATGAGTCTATGGCATTATTCCCATCAATTCAAGCATTGGGTTGGGCAAAGCCCCATTGATTATTTGAACCGCATCCGGATCAACAAAGCGAAGGAGCAATTGCTTCATTCAAATATGCGGATTAAGGAAATTGCAGAGCAGGTCGGCTTTGAAGATGAGTTCTATTTCAGTAGAAAGTTTAAAAAAGTGGCCGGCATAACGCCAAAACAATATGCCAATTGGACAAAAACACGAATAGCTTCCTTTTCATTTCCCTATGCGGGACATTTGCTCGCTTTAGGCATCATTCCGTGTGCCACACAGGTTGATCCGCAAAGGGACGTGCACCGCCATGCTTTTTTTCAGCATATTCCCTACCCGCTTAGACGCTCCAAACGAATGGAGCCGGACCTTGTGGACTATAATCGCAGTGCGCTTCAGCAGGCAAGACCCGAGCTCATTTTATGCGATGATATGGTGAATGAGCAGATTATAGGCTCAATCGGTAAAATCGCCCGTACCGTCGTCATTCCTTGGCTGGAGCTAGATTGGCGACAGCAGTTCAGGCAAATTGCAGCTCTACTTGGTAAAGGAGAGGCTGCCGAATACTGGCTTGCCGATTATGACCAGAAGGCGGCCTGCGCTGGAGAACGGGTCCGGAAGCTTTTTCAAGGAGAGACCATTTCCATTATTCATCTCATGCAGGGACATATCGTTGTGTATGGAAGACGCAATGGAGGGGCTGTTTTATATGAGGATTTAAAATTAAACTGCCCCTATGATTCAGAAAATATATCGATTTTGCACGCGATTAAAGAGCAAGAGCTACCTATTTTTACGGGAGATCGTCTGCTGCTCATTATTGATTCTGACCAAGCATCGCAGCATGTATGGCGGCAGCTTCAGCATAGCCGCGTGTGGAAGCAGCTCAAGGCTGTAAGGGCGGGAAATGTGCGGCGAATACAGGAATGCCCCTGGCTGGACTATTCCCCTTTTGCCCACAATCTCATGGTAGAGCAGGTAGAAGGACTGTTTAAAATGAACTAAACACGAATGTCCATGTTTTGCGAAGCGGCGGGAGCGTATAATACGTTTTGATCATGATAAGCCTTAACATTATTTTCAAAACGGAGGTTTCAAGATGTATATGTACCGTCATTCCTTCCTGTCTGTTGCCCTTATTGCTGCTATTCTGCTGTTGTCAGCTTGTGGGAACAGCTCGGGAAGCGGGCAGCCGTCCAGTTCAGCTTCTAACACGGTCTCAACTGCTTCGCCATCTACTTCTTCATCGGAAGCTGCTTTTGAACCACAAGCACTCAAGGTCATACATCCTTTCGGCACAACTGAGCTTCCAACGAGCCATGAGCGGATTGCTTCGATTAATCTAGAGGATATGCTGCTCGCATTAAATGTCCCTATTGTATTTGGAATGTCGATTGGCGAAGGTTATTATTTAAACGATCGGCTTAAAGAGCAAGGAGCCGCTTTGGAAATTTGGGGAGATAGCCTGAATCTCGAAGCGATTGTTGCAGCTCAGCCGGATTTGATTATTGCAAGCACCGCGATTATGCAAGAAGGTTATGACAATCTTTCCAAAATCGCGCCAACCATCGTATATGATCGTGAGGATTGGAAAAATTCGCTTACAGCCATCGGACAAACGTTAGGTATAGAGGATCAGGCCCAAGCGGTAATCAGCGCTTATGATACGAAGGCTGCCGATGCCAAAACAGCTCTGAATCAACTGCTAGCGGAAGGCAAAAGTGCTGCTTTCATCCGCATGACCGCTAAGGATTTCCGTGTTTATTTCCCTAATTATGTCGATGAAAAAACACAAATCGAATGGCCAACCTATCCCGGTGTTCTATACAATGAGCTAGGAATGAAGCTTGATGCAACCGTCCAGCAATGGCACAAGGAACAGCCGAATTTTCAAAATGCGACGATTTCACTTGAGATGCTGCCCGAATTGCAGGCTGACTACTTATTCGTTACGCTCGGCGGAGCCGGCAGCACGGATGAGGAAATCAAACAGGCGAAGGAAAGCTTCAGCACGATTGAGCAATCCGCTGTGTGGAAATCGGTGCCAGCCGTTAAAGCGGCCCATGTCATTTTCGTAAATGCAAGACATTGGATCAGCTCAGGCCCTCTGGCGAACAGCATGAAAATCGATGATGTTGTGGCAGAGCTGGGTTCATCTAATTAAATAGTCTAGCTAACAGGCTATAAAAAAAGCCGAACACCTCATCTTTATGGGGGGTTCGGCGCTTTTTTGTGCTGAAATCACTCGGCAGGCCAAATTAGGATTTTCTAAGAAGGCATCTGCTAATGTCAATAGATACACTTTTTCAAAATTTCCTGTTTCCCCAATATGACTTTTTAAATCGCTGTTTAAATTAAGGTGTAACTATATTCGATTATTAAAAATGAGGACGATAAAGTCGATATACATACTAAAATGGTAAACAGAGAGGAATTAAACCTAGCATGACGTTAAGCCAAAGTCGAGTGCCACATTACATAAAACAATTTGCCTGCATTGGTTCTGCCTGTGAAGATACTTGCTGCGCTTGGTGGGGGATCAGTATTGATAAACATACCTATATGAAATACCAATCGGTCACTAACACCAAATTAAAAAGCAAATTGAAACAAAACTTATCCATTAAACTGCAGGGTAGCGTTCAAGATTATGCTGAAATGCAGTTGAACCCGAATACAGGTGATTGTTCTATGCTTGATCAAGGAATGTGCTCTATTCAATTAGAGCTTGGTGAATCATACCTGTCCCAAACTTGCCGAACCTACCCCCGTGTCATTAATCAGGCAGGCAATGCCTTGGAAATGACAGCACAGCTTTCTTGCCCCGAGGTGGCCCGATTAGTATTGCTTGACGAGCAAGCGATGGAATTTGTAGACATCGATCTCGCTCACATCGGCTCCGTCACGTATAAACATAAAGCAGTTGCTACTCTGGATCAAAATCGCCCGGGGTTCTACTTTCCTGAAATACGCGAGATGATGATGGAAATTATGAAATATCGGGAATTCAGCCTGCCCCATCGCCTTATTCTGCTTGGTGTTTTCTGCGATAATGTCAACTTTCTGATGGATGAGAAAAAATATAAGGAGCTGCCTCAATTATGCGTTCAATTCCAGGAAGAGGTTTCCCACAACGATGAGCTGCGCAGTTATGATGTGTATCCGCTAGATCCTGTTTTTCAACTGCAATATTTGAATAATTATTTGATGGACATTTTGGATGCCACGATATGGAATGTCCGCTACAGGGAATGTATTCATGATTATAAACAAGGAATGACGCGAAATGGAAGTTCATTGGAAGCCATTGCAGGCGCCTATAATTACTCTTACGAGCATTATTACAAGCCATTTATGGATCAGCATGCGCATGTTTTGGAAAACTTCATTTTGAATCATTTACACAGCCGGATGCTTGCGGAAATGCATGTGAACATCCCCGTTTTTGACAGCTATCAAATGCTGGTCGCAGAATTTGCATTAATCAAACTGCATCTTATCGGAATAGCTGCGCACCATCAGAAATTAACCGAGGAGCTGACCGTAAAGCTCATTCAATCCTATACTAAAAATTATGAACATACCGCGCTGTTTCTTAAAAACATCCTCGAAGATTTTAAAAAGCATGGCTATCATACACTGGGTTTTATGAGCCTGCTCATTAAAAATGACTAAAATAAAAAGTTCCGAACCTCCGCTGGAAGGATCGGAACTTTTTTATTTAGAGGTCGCTGTTCAAAGGATCGTAACGCACAAATACCGGAAAATAGCGCGGAGCCATTGTAAAGCTAAACTGCTGCTCCGCATTGTCCTTATAAGTAACAGTGTAATCACCAAGGTTGGTATCATAAACAATTTTCAGAAAGGTAAAATCGCTGCTCGCGTAATGAGAGCGCACATAATAATGGGAAGCTGCCTTAGCCGCATTTTCCTGAAACGAGCTTGTATTAACGAGTAAAATAAGCAAGGCCACTATGACTGTTGAAAAAAGAATAAAACGCTTGTACTGCATGTTACGCCTCCGCTTAAGCTCATGTAACGATTACGCGAATGTGCTTGTAATATCATTCCATTGCGACAGATCAGGCAGCTTCTGTGCTCCCCAATATTCAAGAAACATTCGAACAATCTCGCCTTTATCCGTCGTTTTGTAATCATAGTGTTTAAAAGAATCATCGGCATACACGAACCGGATTTCCACAACGAAGCCGCTCATGCCTTCCCCTTCGGTTGCGGCCTGCAAATAGATGCTGTTTTCCAGCGGCATGCTCGGCTCAAGCACGATAAATTCCTCATGATCCGGTTCAAATGCATATATGATATCCGTGATCAGCGACGCTTCAATCGCTTCTTTCTTAAATTCCGCATGATCCGTGATCAGCTTATATGTCAGTTCTGCTTTCCCCATAAAAGCACCTCCCAGCCAAGGCCATTATGCCCTGGAACTCAAAAAACATGATTTCACAATTGTATCATACGTCTATAACCCGATAATATCAGTCTGCCGACTGATTATTGACCTCAGCCATGCCAATAGAACTAGCTTTTACAATCTTGGGCGACACATCAGCTAAGCTGTATTAAAATTAAGCTAGTCCATTTTTATGGAAGGAGCCCTCAGATGCTTGATTTTACTAACAGCAATAACCGTTGCCTACCTGGAGCGTTGTTTCACTTGCAGACGGTTCAGGTCATTACTGGCTCTGCCGTGCCGCTTCATCTAGGAAACTCCGCTCGCAGCTACAGCCTGATTTTAATGCAAGCAGGCGCATGCAATCTTCTCACTGATGATGGAGAGCTGCTGCTTGAAAACAGCGGCTGTTTGCTGCCGCCCGGCACTGTTACTGCCATACATGCTGTCAATTCCCTTCCTTTCCATTGCACCATCATTTGCTTTACTACCAGCGAACAGCTAAACCACGACACATTGCCCACCAAACGGACTTCACCTGAACAGCAATGGTCTACTGAGCTTGCCCATGAGCATGCAGATGAGCTTGCTCCTTATTTCGGCAGGCTATCTGCCCAGCAAACCAAGCAGGTGCTGCCGCTTGCTGATCGACTCTATACTGCTATTGAACCGCCATATCCTCTAGCGTTAGCAGCCAGATTGCAATGCCACTCTCTGCTATATGAGCTGCTGCTTATCCTTATGGATACACATGCTCCTGATAAGACTGGCGAAATAATGACATCAGCGGAAGCAGCAAGCCTTACAGCAGCCTATATAAACGACCACTACAAAGAGCCGCTGTCCAGGCAGCAGCTTGCTGATATGGCTGGGCTCAGCCCGTGGTATTATTCCCAGCTGTTCAAACAAGAGCATGGTGTCAGCCCTATGGATTATCTAGTCAACATCCGCATGCGCCACGCGAAGGAAATGCTGCTGCTGTCCAAGCATAATCTAGAGCATATCGCTCAGCAAAGCGGTTACAGCAGCGAGTATTATTTCAGCCGGATTTTCAAGAAAAAGCTGGGTCACGCCCCTACGGTATATATGAAAAACACGGAACAGCGATTAGCCAATTTATGTTATCCCTTTGATGGACACTTGATGGCACTTGATATGAACAGCTACGCATCGCATGTAGATATGCTGGCTAACCATCGAAGCACCTACTTTCATAAAATCAGCTATCCGTTAGCCAGTGGCACAGATCCAGAACGGAATTTGCGTATTTTGCGCCAAGCCAGTCCTTATCTCATCGTCAGAGAAAAAAATCAAATGCTGCAAAACGATGAGCATCTTCGCTCTATCGCTCCCGTATTCGAAGTATGCTGGGAGCTCGGCTGGCGCAAGCATTTACAGGAAATTGCCGGTGTGCTGCGCCGGGAGAAGCATGCCGAGCAGTGGTTAGAAAGCTATGAACAGCAAGCAGCAAGCGTACGCCGCAAAGCTATTCAGACCTATGAAGGTGCTACTTCTGTCATTCTCGTCATCTACGAGTCTGAGCTATATTTATACGGCAGGCGAAATACCGGAGATGTGTGGTTCAACGATTTGCAAATGCGTGCTCCTTTTCCACTCGAACATCTGCCGTTTAAAGAGAAAGAAACGACGCTTGAGGAGCTCACGCAATGGGATGCGGATATCATTTTGCTGCATATTTATGAAGATAACCTTTCCCAGAGCTATGCCCGAATGCTTCAGCAGGACCCCCGATGGCTTACGCTTAGCGCGGTGCGAAAGCAGCGGGTCTTTCCACTGCAAGGGCCAGCGTGGCGTGAATATTCCGCCTACTCTCATATGCTTATGCTTAAGCGATTTGACCAAATACTAAGCGCCAATTAAAAGTCAAGCACCCTCCTCCGCACATTTGTGCGAAAACATCGCTCAAACAGCTATGGAGGTTCTCCAAAAAGCGTGCTATCTTTGATAACTGTATTGAGAACTTTTATCAAATGGAGGGTAACGTATGAACGCTGTAAGATTAAACAAAGAGATTGGAGCCGCTTTGCTGCTCCTTATGTGCATGCTGCTCGCCGCTTGCGGAAGCAACGCAACAAATCAAGGAGTTGATCCTTCAGCCATTCCTTCAGCTAATACAGTGGAGAATAAGGAGGAGGTCTCGGCTGCGCCAGGCGGGAAGGAAATTAAACATTTAATGGGCGTTACGCAGATTCCTGCTAAGCCGCAGCGCGTATTCGTCATGCAAAATGAATATGCCGATCATATGCTGACCATTGGCGAGAAGCCATATGCCATTTTGGTCACTCCACAATATAATGATAAACTGCTGCCTTATATTGCAGACAAGCTTGAAAATGTTGAGCTCGTAAAGGGCGGCAGCGAAGGGCTGAACCTGGAGGAAATACTTGAGCTTAAACCCGACCTCATTCTTTCCGGGAAAGCTGTAGGCGAACAAGCATACAACGAGCTTTCGAAAATAGCGCCTACTGTGGTGCTCGGTGTTCCCGACCGCAGCGAGACCGCGTCAAAGGATCCTAATGCCGGCCTTGTCGCCGATGACTGGCAAATCGATTTGATGAAGGTCGCCGAAATTTTCGGCAAGGAGGATATAGCGAAACAGGAAATCGCTAAGCTCGGCGAGAAGCTGCAGGCAGTGAACGCTGAAATTGCCTCCTTGCCAAGCAAAAGAATCGCTTATATTCGCGTGCGTGACAATGAGCTGCAATTGTATGGGACAGAGGGCCATCCGCTTAATTATTTATTGTTCGACAAGCTTGGCTTCCAACCATCAGCCCTTTCTCAAGTGGATCGCATTGATTTATCACAGGAAAAAATTCCTGAGCTTGGCGCAGATTATATTTTTATGCAAGCAGACGGTGCTGATGGCGAGAAGCTGATGGGAGAAATCACGCAAAGCTCACTGTGGCAAAACGTCGAAGCCGTCAAAAAAAATCAGGTTTTCATTCCTGAGTATTGGCTTTACTTGAGCTGGGGCAAGCTCGGCCGGGAAGCGATCATCGATCAAATTGTTGGGTTTATTAAATAAAACATGATGAGTGAACTATTGGAACAAGAGCCTCGGCAAGATGCTCTCCTATACATTCGAGAGCGGTTTTGTATCAGCATGCAGAGGCCGGGAGAGCCTGCCTATGCTTTTTCGTCTGGTGACCTGCTCAAGCCCGAAGCTTTGAAACCTATACTGGCAGCTCAGGCTGAACAACTCGGCCATCCAGATTCGATTGTGACAGGCACCTTATTTGCCAAGCGATATTCTGTTTTGGCAATGGGACTCGTCGCTGCCTTCAGCTTGTTTGATTGTCTGATGGATATAAGGCTGGAAAATATCCGGTTTAAAGTAACGAAGGAAGCGGAAATGGAATATCAAATTTTACAATCTCCTATCCGCTTGTTGTCTACTGAAAAAGTTGAGCTGAGGAGTATAGCAGCGGCCGATTTCGCCAGCGACCTCTTTCTGGAGCATATTAACCCCGTATTTGCAGCAATCTCTGCTTGTACCGGGGCAAAGCTTGCTCATATGTGGTCACTTGTCTCTCATAATATTCAAAACTTATTTCTGCAGCTCGAGCTTCAACGCCTCAGTGAGGTGGGCGCGTCCCAGCGACGAAGACTGCTCTCTGCTGATCGCGAGCTTCTGCTAGCGCCCTTGCTGCATACGCCATCAGCCGATTTTGAAAATCCTCTGGCGTTGAAGCTGCACCGCTTCTCACACGAAACGCGTCAAGATGAGTCTTTTTATTTACGTAGGCATTGCTGCCTTGCTTACCGTCTATCCTTGGATGGAGAAGAGCATGGCTACTGCCTTACCTGTCCCAAAGCAACGGTACAAGAAAGGCTCGCCAAATGGGCTGATGAATGCTAAGCACAGGTCGTTAAGGGTCGTTAAGTAAAACTATCGAAAGCGATAGCTATTATTTACTAGGCAAGCAAAAATGTTAGTTGTGCGCTAAAAGCGAGACAGCTGCGTTTTTGCTTGCTTTGTGTTTTCGAGTGTAAAGTTTAATAGTCTTTCCTTCTTGCTTGCGCTCCCCTTCCCGGAGCTCTATTGACAATGGCAAGCAGGCTATTTAAAATGGGAAGCATCCATGTGTAACCGATTACACATCATAAACTCAAAAAACAAGAGGTGTCCATATGTCTCAAGCGAAAATTACTGTTATTGGCAGTTTGAATATTGATATGGTGACAGAAACGGATGTTATGCCAAATCAAGGGGAGACGCTAATGGGTAACGCATTTTCCAGCTTTACAGGCGGAAAAGGAGCCAATCAGGCAGTGGCCTGCGCAAGGCTTGGTGCTGCGGTTACCATGATTGGCTGCGTCGGCGAGGATGCGATGGCAAAGCAGCTGAGGGATGCGCTTGGCGCCGAAGGCATCGATTTGCAATATGTGAAAACGGTTCCTCATAAAGCAACCGGCATCGCTGCCATTACCGTCACTGAAGGTGACAATCGCATTATCGTCATTCCTGGTGCAAACCACTGCTTGCTTCCTGAAGATGTCCTTGCATTAAAGGATGTCATCGCCGCCTCAAATATGGTGATGCTTCAGCATGAAATCCCGCTTGAAACGGTCGAAGCTTCTATCAAGCTCGCCCATTCACTGGGCATTCCTGTAATTTTGAACCCAGCACCTGCTGTGAGATTGCCGGAAGAATTGCTTGCTCAGCTTTATCTCATTACGCCAAATGAATCTGAGCTCGCTATAGTGACCGGATTAGAGCGCCAGCAGACACCGGAATCTTTACTCGAACGCTATCCATACCCAATCGTAATGACAGCAGGCAGCAGTGGAGCCTTTTACAAATCAGCGGATGGGGAGCAAGGTCATGTTACAGGGCATAAGGTCGAAGTCGTAGATACGACCGGTGCGGGCGATACGTTTAACGGCGCATTGGCTGTGAGGCTAAGCGAAGGGGCAACACTAGAGGAAGCAGTCCAGTTTGCCGTTGCCGCAAGCGCATTGTCCGTCACGAAGCTTGGTGCCCAAAGTGGAATGCCGCTTCGCCAAGATGTCGATGCATTTATTGTGGAATCCTCCTACTAAGGCCACACTATTGAAAGGATTTTGCCCTAAATGACTACGATTAGAGATGTCAGCAAGCTGGCTGGCGTATCGGTTGCCACTGTCTCGCGGCTGTACAATAAGAGCGGATATGTGAGCAAGGAAGCGCAGACCGCCATTCAAGCCGCCGCCGAGAAGCTGAACTACAAGCCCAATACGATTGCCAGAAGCCTTGCAGGCAAAAAGACAGCTGCAGTCGCTTTAATGGTACCCGACATTTTGAACCCTTTTTTCCCGGAAATTGCCCGTGCAGCTGAGGATGCAGCCGCTTCCCAAGGCTATACGCTCGTGCTCTGCAACACGGACAATAATCCCGACAAGGAAAAAATGTATATAGAAGCGTTAATCAATAAACAAATTGACGGCATTATTATATCTTCTTATACGATTTCGCCAGAGCAGATTATTGCCTTGCAGAAGCGGTCGATCCCAATTGTCGTCATTGATAAAAGCTTTCCTGACCATCCGATTGTGACGATTACAGCAGCTAATCGTTATGGCGGTCAGCTCGCTGTGCAGCATTTGCTGGACGCTGGCTGCGGCAAAATCGCCCATATATGCGGGCCCTCGCATGTGCATTCCGCGCGTGAGCGGACGCTAGCTTATGAGGAAATATGCTCTGGTCTGCCGTGGTTTTCATCCAGTCTAACTGCGTTCGGCCATTTCAGCGTTGCGGGAGGCTACGAGGCGATGAAAAATATTTTACGCCAGCATCCCGATGTCGACGGCGTTTTCGCCGGCAATGACCTCATGGCGGCCGGTGCACTTAAGGCGCTGCATGAGCTCGGCATATCCGTCCCCTCCCAGCTAAAGCTAATTGGCTTCGACGGTATTCGGATGGATATGGTATATCCCGAGCTGTCCACCGTTTCCCAGCAAATTTATAAGATCGGCAAAACCGCTATGGACTATTTAATTCTCCTGATCAACAACGAGCCTATCGAGCAATGCAATTACGAGCTGGAGGTAGAGCTGCTTCAGAAAGCATCGACCTGATTTCGGCATGCTGATAAACAGGAAATCAAAGGTATGGTGTGTCATAATAAAAGATAGCCAGGTGCCACTGAATACTATTTCTTTCTACTTTTTTCTACAAGGGGAATGTACGATGATTAGGTCCATCTACGAAACCGAAACACTCGAGCAGCTAAGCGAAGTCATACAAACGGCTCCAGTTAAGGACGAGCTGCGCGAACTGCTAATCACCGAATATCATCGGCTTTTTCATTATGCCAACATCAAGCAGTGGAATGAGCTAGTGCGTGTATGCGAAGCGCTTGCTGTTGCCGGCTGGGGCGCATCTATGACGCCCGTAGAGGCAGTAGCGGACAAATGGATCAACGGCTCCTATTACACCGAGCTGCGCACCCGCACCTTCGAGCAAATCAAAGATTCTTGCAAAGGCTGGAGCAAGCAGCAGGGCAGCTTCGTCATCCATGAAGGTAATGACAACACCGATTATGGCATTGCCGCCTTTGCTTCCCAGCGCAACCTGCTGCCGAAAAATCCGCTGCGCCTCGTCCGCTCCGGCAATTATCAGCTGTCAGCCCAGCCCTTCATCGACAGCCTGAGCGAGCTGCGGCGCGCACTGGATGAGCATATGCGTCAGGAGCTTTACGGCGCTTCCTTTAGCTACATCGGTATTCATTGCCACTTTAGCCATCATGACGACGCCGAGCGTACGCTGCAATATGAATATTTTCATGAGCAAAATGATGTTCCAGACGGATTTGAGCAGGGTTATTACATAAGGCCAAAATTTGCAGTTGGCAAGCTGGCTTCCCGCAAGGGCGAGCTCAAACTGGAAGTGACCAGGCATTTTACGAGAGCGGAGGGCGAACTGCCTTTAAGCGAGCAGCAGCAGCTGTTTAGAGCGGATATGCTCGTTATTGTGGACCTGCTGAAAGAGAAGCTGCTCAAGAAAAAGCTAAGCTACCGCGTAGATTTATTAAGGCAAGACTTAATCGATATTTTGGAAAAATGGACGACGAAGGGGAATGCTACATGAGCGTAAACCGTACATTAATGACACAATTACAGCAATTCGCTTCTGTATTTGGGAGGCATGACATGGACCTAGGCGAGGTTTATTTTCATGATGAGCCTCTACCCGTTCAAGAGCCGCTTCCGCTTGGAGAAGCACTGTGGACCTTTTATAGCTATCTGGAATTGGAGGAGCATCCGATGATTGGCGGTGTCTTGGCGGTGCAATTTTTCCGCTTGCCGGAGCTGGAACGGGCGCAGCAGGGCTGGCGCTGGATAATGACGGCTTCTGGACTCGCTCCTGATCCGAAGTGGCCGGATGGCTGGATCGTCTTCGCCGATTACAATGGCGATGCGCTTATTGTTGATACGACCGATCCGCAAGGGCCGGTATATGGCAGCATTCAAAAGCGGCATTCGCAAATCGCCGCTTCACTGGCTGACTTTTTCGCTATGACCACTGCGTTGATGAAGGTCGAGGAGGAAGAATTTGAGCTCGATGCCACAGATGAGGATTCCGAAGTGAAAAGCGAATTTATTGAACGCGCGATGGAGCTTGCCCCAGCAATTATTGGACGCGAGCATGGTCAGCAGTATTTGGATTTTTTCTTTAGCTAGAGCTAGGGATTCGCTCGGCTTATAAAAATAACCGGCAATATATCGCGATGTGATCAGCGATGCATTGCTGGTTATTTTCGTATCGTTATTCATAATGAACGCATTCGTTATGGCCGCTCCTGCTCCTTGATTTCCTTCAAAAAGGCTTTCAGCTCCGGATTTGCTGGCGGGTCCTGAAGCTTCATGCTTCTCAAGGCATCCACAGCGATGCGCAGCACAGCATAATTGCGGTACCAGCGATGGTCGGAAGGCACGATATGCCAAGGCGCGTGCTTGCTGCATTTTTCAAACACCTGCTCGTAATAGCCCTGATATTGCTCCCAGTATTTCCGTTCTTGGAGGTCCGAAGGGTCAAACTTCCAATTTTTCGATGAATCCTCGATTCGGCTTTTCAGCTTCTCCAATTGAAACTCCTTGGAGATGTGCAAAAAGATTTTGACAACCTTAACCCCACTATCCGCAAGCAGCGACTCAAAATGGTTAATATGCTTGAAGCGCCGCTTCGCTTCCTGATCGGATACTGCACCATGCACCCGTGTAATCAGAACATCCTCATAATAGGAACGGTTAAAAATAGCGATTTGTCCCAGTTCCGGAGCGTTGTTATGCGCCCGCCAAATAAAATCATGCCGCTTCTCCACATCTGTCGGTGCCTTAAAGCTGTGAGCGGACACGCCCTGCGGGTTCAGGCCCGCAAATACATGCTTCGTTACGCCATCCTTGCCGCTGCAATCCATCCCTTGAATAACGAACAGCACCGCCTGGTCCTTCGAAGCCGCCAGCTTTTCCTGAAGCTGCTCCAATTCCTCCTTCAGCTTCAGCGCCTCCTTCTCCACCTCTTCCTTATGGTCAAAGGGACCTTTGTCCTTTGGATTGATGCTGCTCAAAGCAACCTTTTTATTCGCCGTCAGCTCGTATTTTTTTGCCATCTGCTTCACGCTCCTTATGTACCAGTATTCCACTTTATGCCATTCTTATCAATTAGATATGTGTGATTGACTTGCAGCAGTTGCTGCTCATCCAACCACGATTGGACATGCGCAAGGAAACGCCTTGTGGCAGGCGAGCAAAACTTCATTGAATGGACGGCGATGCCTAGCGAGCGAAAGCTCGGCTCTTCCAGCTCCATGACGTGGACATGATGATTGCGCCCTTCAATGACCAGCTCGGGCAATATGCTAATGCCAAGTCCCTGTTCAACCATGGCAATAATAGCAGCATCATCACCTGCCTCAAATCGGACGTTTGGCGTAATCGCTGCCTTCTTAAGTACGCGCCGAACATCATAATCCGAGCCTGGTTTAGGAATAATGAACGGTTCCTCCGCAAGCCGAGCAAGTGGGAAAAAGGCAGCTCCGCAAAGCGGATGCTCCTGGGGCAATATGCACAGCATCCGGTCCTCCTTCAAAGGAAATACCTCCAGCTTGTCGCTCGTGGGCAAGGAGAAAAAGCCGCAGTCAATTTGCCCCTCCTCCAGCCATTCCTCAACCTCCTGATAATCCCCTTCCATCAGCTTAAATTCAATTTGCGGATAATCGTTTAAAAAAGCCTTCATCATCCGCGGCAGCCAGTGCACAGATACGCTTGTGAATGTGCCAATGCGAATCGTGCCAGCCTCCAGCCCCCGAATTGCAGCTATCTCTTCTTGCAGACGAGCATTGGCCTGCAGCACCTCGCGCATAGGCTTTAGCAGCCGCTCACCTTCCGCTGTCAATTGAATGCCTGCACGGCTACGCTGCAGCAACCTAAAGCCAATTTCACTCTCCAAGCTGTTGATTGCATGGCTAACGCCCGATTGGGTAAAGCCCAGCGTTTCCGCCGCCTTCGTCAAGCTGCCAAGCCTGGCAACCTGTGCGAATATTTCATACTTATTAATACTCATCCTGCGTCTCCTCTATTTGCATGAGCATTTCTCATGTTTATAATAAGAAATCCCCGTTATACTTATATGTTAAACCCCAGTATACTAGGTTTCGGCCCATAAGCCTATTCTATAAAAGTCGGAGAAGATAACCCTCATGAAACCTAGAAATGCCGAATTGCTCATCGTGCTCGCAACCGTATTTTGGGGCTGTTCTTATTTATTTATGAAAATAGGGCTTGAATCCATTGCTGCTTTTAATTTAATTGCCCTGCGCTTTGGACTCGCCTTCCTGCTGACGTCTCTTCTCTTCTGGAAATCGCTGCGCAAAGTCGATTGGCGCACGATCAAATATAGTGCGATACTCGGCTTCCTGCTGTTCGCTGTCTTTGCCTGCATCATGTTTGGCCTTAAGACGACCACGACGTCCAATGCCGGCTTCCTCGTCAGTATGACCGTCATCTTCGTTCCGCTGCTGTCGGTCCTTCTGTTCAAACAGAAACTTACTCCGTCAATGAAGGTCAGTGTCCTGCTCGCCCTTGTAGGCATTGGGCTGCTCACTCTGAAAATGCCCTTCAGCATCGGTGGCGGAGATATCCTCTGCTTGCTGTCAGCTATTTTTTATGCGCTTTATATTATATTAACGAACTCTGCGGCAAAAGTTTTAAATACACTAAACCTAGGTATTTTACAGCTAGGCTTTGCGGGCGGTTTCGGCCTAATCGGCATGCTGCTATTCGAGACGCCGACGTTGCCGCAAACACCCGCCAGTTGGGGCGCTGTGCTTGCACTAAGCCTTTTATGCAGCGGCTTTGGCTTCATTATTCAGCCCATTGCTCAAAAATACACGACCCCAACACGGACGGGGCTAATTTTCTCCCTTGAGCCTATGTTTGCGGCAGCAGTAGGCTTTTGGTTTGCTCATGAAATATTGCCTCCGCAGGGCTATGTGGGAGCTGCGTTCGTGCTGCTTGCTGTCGTTGCCTCCGAAATAAAATGGAAGCGTCGTGGTGACGCCCCATTTCCCGTTAAGGCTAAGGATAAAGTTCTAGGTAGAGCTAGGGAAAACGAAGCACTTCAGCAGATTCTCTAGAAAAATGCTATCCAGTTGATGCACAAATGTTGCTTTATCCTCTACTGTGCTTATTTTATAGTCAGAAATCTATATTGCTATTTACGAATTTATCCATTCATAATAGATAGCAGAATAGGAGCGATCAACAATGAACAAGCGCAAGGATTACAATAATAACAGCAGCTACTGGGAGAGCTATCAGCGATTTCTCCCTTCAGAAATACAGTTAAAAGAAAATAACCTGCCCAACGAGGAATGGTGGGATTGGCATAGCTGCGAAATTCATTTAGACCGGTTACCAGCAGCCAAAAGCCCGCTCAAGATTGTACTCGTTCATGGTGCTGGAGGCAACGGCCGTTTATTTGCCCCTTATGGAAAAATGCTGCAAATGCAAGGCTATGAAATGCTTGCCCCAGACCTTCCTCCCTATGGACTTAGCAAATTAGGCCCTTTCTCCAAACCAATCCGTTATGAAGACTGGATTCAGCTTCTCGTTGATTTAGTAGAAAGCGAATATACACGTGATGGCAAACCTATTGTTCTGCTTGGCGCTAGCATTGGGGGCATGCTCGCCTATCATGTTGCCGCGCGCAGCCCTCATGTGCAAGGCCTGATTGCTACAACCTTCGTAGATACTAGTGACGCTGCTATGCGCCTTCAGCTTGCCCCTAATAAATATATTGCGGTGTATGGTAAATGGTTAATGGATGCCTTCCCCATTTTACTGGATTCATTTCGGCTGCCTGTTTCCAAAGTATCGCGCATGGAGCTGATTGCTAACCATGCTGAATTAGCACAGCTTATTATGCATGATCCCCGTGCAGCAGCAACCCGTGTGCCTCTTAAATTGCTAAGAACCTTTCTGAACATGACACCTGAAGTGCAGCCAGAAAGCTTTACGTCCTGTCCGGTACTGCTTGTTCACCCAGAAGTTGATCCTATGACTCCTTATGCTTTTAGCGAAAGCTTTTATAAAAGATTAGCCTGTCCGAAAAAGCTGGTCATGCTGGAAGGAGCCGGACATTTTCCGATTGAGCAGTCAGGGCTTGAACAATTACGTTCTGCTGTCCTGGAATTTCTAACTAACCTTGCCTCAACAATCTCAGAGTAAATTAGCTCACTCAGGTTTACCCCCTAATTATTCAATAAGATTTGTAAAAGTATTTATATAATTAGTATAATGTTTTCCGCCATATAAACCGATAAGTATTCAAGCGACTTCCTTTTTTTCACTAAAAGAGGGTTGTTTACAGCAAATACTATTCCACAGCACTAGAAAGGAAGATTAAGTAATGAATAAGCTTCACCTTTTCACCAAAAAAAATGTTTGTTTGCTTTTTATTTTCACCCTGCTGTTTACTAGCTTCGGCACAGTAACAGCTCCGAAAGCCGAGGCAGCCGTAACGGTCAGCGGTTATGTATATTACACGTCTGACAATGACCTGTTCCGAATTAAAACAGATGGCACTGGTGCCGCTCTCATAATGGAGGATTTTGACGTTCCCGGTACTGCTCTGAATCGTGGCGGCAAATATTTGTATTATCTGTCCTACAACGGATCAACTACACTATTGCGCCTGCCAATCGACGGTACAGCAACTGAGGATGAAATTTTTTATAATGATGTGCTGCATTATTCCATTGTGAACGGAACGCTGTACTACATGACAAGCGCTGGAAAAATCTATTCCGTTTCTGCTAATGCTGCTGCTGTATCAGAAGCAAAGCAAATTGCCGATAAAGCTGATACAGACTTTGAAGAATTCAAAATCATTGATGGAAAAATCTACTACAACACCGTCCGTAATGGTCGCTCCACGTGGGTAGCCTCCAAAGCAGTTACAGGCGCAGGACAAGTGCAATATATTGCAGCCGGTGCCATAGAACAGGATCACCATATTCAAACAACTGCTAATTCCGTCAATATTATTGTCAACACCAAGCCAGAAGAGCAATTTTATTCCCTTGACTGCATTGTACTTTATAGCGTACCTAAAAAAGGCGGCGCAGCCAAAGCCCTTAACTTAAACGCTCCAATTGATGCAAATGCGGCTTATTCCGGTAGATGGGCAACGAATACGTATTACCTATTCAACAAGGACATACGCCTTGATTCCGAAGGACATTTCAACTATAACACCGGGAAAGGCTACCTCCTGAATACTAGCGGAAAAACCTTCTCCCTGCACAGCACTGGCGTCTATGGTGTAGCTAATGTAGGCACAGACAAAATAGCTTTTATTGATTCAGCGAATAAAGGTTATGTTGCAACGATAAAAAACAATAAAGTCATTAGCAAAAAAAATCTTAATATTTCTAAGCTTTATTCCGTTTACAACATCATGTCGGGTGGGAAAATCGCTTCTACGATCTTTTTCGGAGACAATGCCAGCTACTTGCTGAAATCGGATTTGTCGGTTCAAAAGATACCTGGATTGAACGGTGATTTCATGCGTATCAATGATGACATGGATGGCATTTACTACATCAATGACGATTCCAAGGATGCAGGCTACGGACAGCTGTTCCACCTAAGCAGCGATGGCAAAACGGCAACGATGCTTAGCGAGCAAACAATCAGCCGCGTTCTGCTTGTTGCCAAACAATAAGCCGCTTTTTTTTATCATTAGAAGTGAATCTACCATGTATTATAAAGAGGAGCAGAATTCTAAAATCTGCTCCTCTTTTTCTATTGTGAAATGTTTGATTTTATTAACGTTTGATCTGCTCAAGAATTTGCGGATCTTTAATTTTCGTATCCTGTGCAAGCAGAACGATTTTGGATAAAATCTCTGCTGTCTTTGGATCTTCATCCATGAATGGCAGGAACAGCTTGCCTCGGTGCTGAGAATGAACCGGAATGATGGCAACTGCGCCAGAAGCCTGCTTATATACCATTCCACTGCCCAGATGAACGCTGTATTCACCTAATTGCCCTGCAATTAAAGCATGGTTGCCTTCCAGCCTTACATTAGTGATTTTGAGCAGTCGCAACGATTCTCGAACGATAGCTTGGCGAATTTCAATTGTTGTCAGACTCGCCTCAGGATCTACTCCGCCGACATGTGCCACACTGACAACCAAATCCACATCACGCATCACTTCAGAGAAAACGAGTGGCGGTACATTTTTAATATCAATCGGTTTATACGTATGGCGATCAAAGAAACGGACTGTTTCTAGAGTTGGGCATTCAACATCCGACGGAGAAAACCAATCAGCTAGCGCATAAATGCTCGCAATGATATTTTCCTTGTAATAAACCTTTTGCAGTCCTTCCTCATAGCTTACCGTCCATAAGCGGCCCTTCAGCAAGCTAACCGTCTTGCGAGGCTGTACCTGGTGTCCGTCATATCTGCGGGAAATCGCACCACTAGCCAGCTCATCAGCATTCGGCATGTACAATTCACGAAATACTTGTTTGAACGGTTGTTTCAACTGCCTGTCAAACATATCCTTTTGGTACAAGCTCCACTGTCCACTGTTAAACAAATGCAGAGGATGGGCAATAAGCAGCTCATCGCTTTCGGCAGCTTCATAGGCTTCCCCTGCTGCTCCGAGCAGCGTTCCGTTTTCAAAGTAACCCAGCTTTCCATTAGCACCAAATATCAATGTTCTAATTAAAGGCGCAATAACCGGATTTTTCGCGAGCTTGTTAATCTCTTCTTTAGTGAAAAGACTTCCCGTTTCCATGGAGCGTTCAAGTTCCTTGCGCGCCCGCTTGAATTGATCGGAAAGCTCCGATTTAATTTGCTTAAGCGTCTCAATATAATCATGCTTTTTATAAGCGGCCGGAACGGACTTAAGCTCCTTGTCTTTGCGGAGCAAGCGGATCTCTGCTTTTCCTTCTTCGTCAATGATCAATTGTACCTTAACTTCCTCATCCAAAGCGACAGGATCAAAGTAGTGCAGAAGCTCGTCTATTTTCCGTCCTTCCATATCCCAAGTTAAACGAACCACATCGTTATACCCTGCATTTCGGGCTAAGTTATCAAGTGCAATGGAGCTTGTTTTTGACTCTGTAGCCCGACGCTGGGCTCCAAACGCTTTGCTATCTTTAAGAAATTGCTGAATAAATTCATAACGTTCCAGTACATCGCGCTGCTTGTCTTGCTCTAATGGAACTAGGCTATAACACAGCAAATGATCTTTATTGCGTTTATCCGCTACTGATTTTTTCAAGTCTGCAAGCTTAAGTTTACCCAGCACCGCGTCGGCAAATAATTGAGAGCGTCGGTGGTTGGAACCGGCCGAAATATATTTTGCAGACTGATAGAGCTGATCAAACCGCGTCTCTCCGAGCTCTTCATAAGCAGAAAGGAACCACTTCACATCGAATGCGCCATCGTTGAAATCCTCCGGTAAAATCGGGGAATAATGGGCTACAATCGTTTCTTTCTCCCCTGAAAATGTCTCATTTATATGAGCGTGGAAATACCAGGCTGCACTGCGTAGACCATCCCAGCCCAAATATTTTGCTACAATATCAACCCATTGCGGTGCATACATCGCTGCTTCAAGCAGTCTGACCTCGCTAACTTTGCTTCCCTTAAGCAGCTCTTTCAACGTCTCTTCGTTCTCCCCCGCAGCAGGGTGGCATACTTTAAGCATTTGGCTGAACGATTCTTTTTTCGTCGTATTTTTGCCATTGCTATAAATGTAGCCCCGGACGAATGATTCTTTATCCAACCCAGTCAAAATACGAAGGAAATATGAAGTCCCCTGAATAAGTGAAATGCTTGTTGCGAGCTTCGTGACATCCGTCGCAAGATCGCCGCGGTTAAGTTCAATTTCCAATATCCGCTCGATAACCCTATTTTTAATATCAACGATTTCTGGGTAAGAGCTTAAATCATGATTTTTCGGGCTAGTCATTTCCCCGATGTAATTATTGCTGCGTGGTCTGGACATTAATAATCGAATAAGTTCATTTTCAGTCAGTATTTCCAAGCTATACGCCCTTGCAAAATCCTCAAGTCCAAGCAAATAACCATTGTAACCCTGCAGTGCAAATAGCCAATAATAAACTTCAAAATACGGTTTGAATGAATGATCGCTATGCAGTTCAGACTTTTGCCAGCGCCGCCAGAAATTCGTCACTGCATTTAAAATACCTTGATTTTCATCCTCTTTGTCATGAGGGAAGCAGCTAATAATTAAACGCAGTGCATGATTTGACTTGTTAAATCGCTCCTGTTTATTGCTATCTGAAATATAAGCATCAATAATTTCATTGACCTGATCCCCATAATCCAAATGATTATAAATCGCTTGCATATCCACCACCTTCTCCATAGGATAGATGGTTTCAATCAGTTCCTTGCCCCAAGACTCCAGCGCCTGAAAGTTGGATTCGTACATTTCCCACCTTTTCAATTGTCCCGTGCAGCAGCGATGCAAGAAATCTGCATGACGATAAAACTCCAGCTGCATTAACTCAAGCGGGCCAAAGCCGCTCGAATCCAAATATTTTCTCCACACGTCAGTAAGGGGATAACGTTCCAATGCAGGTGTGTTGTCTTCGGGGTCGTAACGCCAGCTAGTTGTTGACAGCCTTGTCCCGAGAAGCACCGTCTGTTTAGCCTCATAATAATCTTGAATTTCATATTCATGTTCCCGATATTCATGAACAAGCTCAGATAACCCTTGTAGAAAATGCTGCATCTTGTCCACTGGCAAAGTAAAATATTGCTTTACTTCTTCCAAAGCCGACAATGGCATTGGTTCTATTTGTACAAGCCGATCGGCTTTCTCAGGAAGGTTGTACAAGCCAAAGCCATTTGCCAAAGAATAGGTAGCCTCTTGTTTCAGCTTCGCTAGTAATAGCCGTTCCTTGTCTGTTGGCTCCGTAAGTACTTCTACCTGATCCTGAAGCTCAGCAAACAGCCCTGCATGCTGCTCGTCCTCCTTCATCTCGGTCAATAATTCCAACGCAGCCAGACGCTGCAGCTCCACCCGACTTTGCAGAAGCTCCTTTGTTACAGCCTTAAGACTGGAAGCTGGTTGGTTGAGCAGAAGTTCAATAGCACCTTGACGAAGTGCTCCTTTCTTAAGCTTCAGCAGAGCGGATATGGAAGACAGCTCCTCCACACTCATTTGGAGCTTTGCAGCTTTCCGAATCGCGAATTCGCGATTGCTTGTACTTTTATCTGAAAGGCTTGCAAATAAAAAGCCTCTTTGTGCTTTATTTTCTGGATCGGGAAGGAAATACTTTAACAACTCGCCCCGCATACTAGGACTCAATGTATCTTTAATAGTTATTATCTCGGCAATCATTTCATTATCCATATCATAAGCTATCAGATAGAGCATCTTTCTTACGATTTCATCGGCATGAAGCGTATAGCTCCTCCAATCAAATACATGGGAATTTTTCGTTATTTCCTTCTCATTCATCCCGGAAAGCATGTTGGAAAATTTCGAAAAATGGCACCGTCTCTCCGATTTCTCCTCAAGAAATGGTGTACTTGTATAAGTCAACGTATTATCTCTATCCATATGCCATTCGTAGCTGTATCCATAAGCATAATTATCAAGAAGCCAATACTGCAGCTCATAATCTGTCTCATCAAGCCAATTTTTAGCAATGGAAAAACGCATAGCTGTATTGGTGCTCTGTGCAAGAACATACTGAGCAACCACTTTACGATACGTATCCTGGCTTCCCATTATATAAAATATCTTTTCATGCAAATCATTTTCCTCATGCACAGCTGTCGTCCACAGAGCCATAAATACCTCATTGACGTTGCTGCTTTCCAGCCACTGCTCACATAATGCCTTGTTGCCGAGGGACTGGATCACGTAGCTGAGGCACTGCTTCGCTACTCGGGCATTCGCGGCTTCCAAATTCAGACCTGTCCAAACATCCAACGCGCGAATAACCGAGCTAAATCGGATTAAATTATTGTCCTCCACAATTTTCAGCATAAATAGCATGGCCTCAATCGTGCCCGAGTCCATTTGCTCGACAATACTTTGTCTGAGTCCTTCTTGCAGACGGGCAGCAACAAGAAGCTCGCCTATCATATGATAAGCTCGCTTACTATGGCTCAAAAATATACCGGAAATCATAAGACGGGAAAGCAAGGCGGTGTTATTGTCACCATATATAATTTCTTTCAAATCCTCAAACGTTTCTTCGTTTTCCCTATCAAGCTCATAAGCAATCATATCCGCCGCGGCAAGCATTAGGTGATTGTAATCCGATAGAGAAGAATGATCAACTTTCGTCAAATAATCCTTCACATTGAAGTTCGCCGCTTGTATATAAAAGAGGGAGATACATTTCTCTATCACTCTTTCCGTATGTACTTCTAAATTTGACGTGCGGAATGGGCGGCGCAAATAACCATTACTGTACGGATACTCCACGCAATGGTTAACAATATATCGGAATACAGCTGCATAAGGGGCGTCAAACAGCTTGTCCATAATAGCAACAAGCGGATCGAACCATTTGCTGCTATCATCTGCTGACAATTGCATCAACAATTGCTTTAATTCTTTCTTAGCGTCACTATCCATATATCTCTGTTTAGCAAATTCTATGACTAGACTAGCAAGTTTGTGATAAGACTCATCCTTATCCAAGGTAACCGCTTTATCCAGCATCTTCTGAAAATACTCCTTATTCGCTTCTAACTCCATATTGTAACAGCCTCCTGCTTATTAAAATAAAATATGAACCAGTCCAGCTACCACATTCTACCTGCCAGCATAGTAAAACGAATCAATGCGAGTTCGTCGCCATCCTGTATATGTAAAGGACTATCCAATTGTTCGATTTCATCGCCATTAATAAATACCTTATATAGTCCGTCTTCAAACGCCAGTATTGCAGTACAAAGCGCTTCATCTATACTTGCCCTTTGCTCATTATATATTGAGCCAAAGCCAACTTTGCCCGTCTCGGCTTGTAGCTCCACATCACTTTGCGTCAAATATGGCACAAGCGGAACGTCCGTCTCCTTTTGATTGAACTTCTGAACATTTACAGTAACCAGGTCCGTAATTAGCGCTTTCAACGTATCCGGTATATTTGTAAGTGTCCACTCGAGACGATTTAAATAGCTTTTCTTCTTTCCAAGACTCTTCACCGTTATGTACACAATCATGACCGACTACCTCCGGATACTTATAATGTCCCCTGACTACCATAATAGTACCATATTTAGGAAAGGACGCTCTTCATGCCTTTAGGAGGAAATAATGAAACTTTCTCTACACAGCCAGGCCCTTTTACACTTAAAAATACGTGATATAGACTATTTACACCTATCGCATATGAATAGAACAGTGTGAAAATTTTCATTATTTCGTCTTCAAGTATGTTTAATTGTCCTTAAATATTTACGGCTTGCCAAAAGAGAACATAGGTTCTATAATTCATATTACAGGAACATACGTTCTTAGTCAATGAAATTCCAACCTCTTCCTTCTGCTTTTGGATATATGGTTTTGAAAATTCATTAAAAAAACAATGTTTGAGCATTCCTTAGCATGGGTATAACCCTCTATTGGAAACTTTGACTTTATGCTTCATTGTTTATTAATCATTTTCAGGAAAACAGCTGGATTGACGCTACTGAGTAGAGCGTGTTATTTTAAATTGGACATGGAAACTTTTGGAGGGATATGAATGATTGAGATTCGCTTATCCGTTGATTACGATGAATATGAAAATGGTGTTCGCATTTCCCAGCTTATTGACCAGCTCACTGAAAAACCGAACGCAGCTAATATTTCCGTGCTTACGATCGGTGATTGGGGACAAGCCTATGAGAACGGACCTGATGATGCAATCGAATCACTCGTTAAACACAAACATATTTTCACAGGGCTGAGCAGCGTATTTCTTGGAGATATGGACTCGGAGGAATGTGAAGTATCCTGGATTAATCAAACAAACATCGCTCCACTGCTTGAAGCCTATCCTAATCTTCGATCCCTTACCGTTAAAGGAAGCACCGATTTAAGTTTTGAACCCCTGCAGCATGCAGCGCTTCAAGAACTGAAAATTATTTGCGGCGGATTGCCGAATAGTGTAATTGGACAAATCGCTGGCTCCCAGCTTCCTGAGCTTCGCAGACTTGAATTGTATCTTGGTGTAGATAATTATGGGTTTGATGCATCGCTGGAAGAGGTTCTGGCAGTCGCTAATCCAGAGCTATTCCCAAAACTCATCTATTTGGGCTTGAAAAATAGCGAGATTCAGGACGAGATTGCAATTGCGATAGCTGATTTGCCAATTGTCGGCCAATTGGATACGCTTGATTTGTCTTACGGTACTCTAACCGATGTGGGAGCAGAAGCCCTCATAACGAGCGAGCGGGTGAAGAAGCTTAAACATTTGGATCTTAATTACCACTATATGAGCGATAAAATGGTTGAACGCTGGAAAGCAACTGGTCTTTCTGTTGACCTTAGCGATGGGCAAGATGCTGATGAGGATGACTGGCGCTATCCCTATATTACGGAATAATGACCGCCACAGCTTCAGTACAACCCTATTTGTTAATTGGGAACCCGGGCAACAAACGTACGCTTGGCCTACAAGCTGCCAGGCAGAAGCTTGGGCTTCCCCCAGCTATCGTTCTTCCTTATTCGGATCTGCTGAAACGTTCTACCCATTTAGGTGAATCGATTCGGCAGGCGGCAACAAACTCACAGCCCATTGAAGGAAAGCCCTTTGTTCTCCGACTCGATGCTCCTGGAGAAAATCCGCTTGTCGAGCGTGAATTAATTGCGTGGGGAGCAGAATTTCAAGGAAGCAGAAAAGATTTAACTAGCGGTATATCTGTTACTCCGGCCGAAGCATTGCGGCTTCCAGAACAATATGGGCGCATCCTTTATCCAGGGCAATGGTACCGTGGCTATTGTCGCCTGCTAGCCGAGCTTCGTGAAGCTGCGCAGCAAAGTGATTTTCCATTCCGCTGGGTCAACGATCCGGCGGATGTTGCCGTTATGTTCGACAAGCGGCGCTGCCAGCAGCTGCTTTCACAAAATAGTGTCCCTACGCCTGCTATGCCAGCTCCCACTGGCTCTATCCGAGATTATGAATCGCTGCTGACGGCTGTTCAATCGAGCCGTATGAACCGCTTATTCATTAAGCTTGCTTATGGCTCCGGAGCCTCAGGCGTTATCGCCTATCAGCGTCATCCTGTAACTGGCTCAGAAATTGCGATTACAACGATTGGCATAGAGCAGCATAACAATGAACAGATTTACTACAATTCTGGTAAATTGCAGCGTTATACCGACTATTCAACGATCCGATTAATCATTGACTGGGTATGTCGTGAAGGTGCTCAAATTGAGCGTTGGATTGAAAAGGACAGTATCGATGGCAGCAGCTATGATATTAGGCAGCTTGTCGTTAACGGATCCCCTTGCCATGCCTTAGCAAGGCTAAGCCGCACTCCTATTACTAATTTACATTTGCGCAATGAGCGTCGTTTAATAACAGATGGCACACTGTCAGCTGCTTTGAAAAGCCAGGTAGAAGATACCGCTGTATCCGCACTTGCTGCCTTTAATGGTTCAACGGTCGCTGGAATTGATGTGCTTGTTCAAAAAAAACAGGGCCGGACCTACATATGCGATGTTAATCCCTTCGGTGATTTACTGTATCATGCCGAGCATAAGGGAATGAATACTTACGAATGGCAAATGTCGCTTCTACAGCAGTAAAAAGCCTGCACGGAGAGGATGCTCAGGATGATAGATATGAACCAAATCGTGGGCTCTCATGATATTGTTATGATTACGCTTGATACGCTGCGTTATGATGTAGCCAAGCTCGAAGAATCCAACTGCCGCAACTTATGCGCAGACGGACCATGGGAGAAGCGGCATACGCCTGGCAGCTTCACGTATGCTGCACATCATGCCTTTTTTGGAGGCTTTCTCCCTACTCCTGCCAATACGGATAAAGCATCGCATGTGCGATTATTCCACACCAAAAATACAGGTTTAAAAACACATCCCCACACATGGCAGTTTGATGCACCTGATCTTGTAAGCGGCCTTGCCGAAGAAGGATACCGAACGATATGTATTGGAGGAGTCATCTTTTTCACTAAGAAAAATAAGCTGGCAAAAGTACTTCCCGGATATTTTCAAGAAAGCTACTGGCGCATGAATTTCGGGGTAACCAACCCTCGTTCTACTGAGCATCAGGTCAATCATGCTCTAAAGCTGCTGGAGAAGGCTGATATCAATGAAAGATTGTTTCTGTTCCTGAACATCTCGGCTATTCATGGGCCGAATCATTATTTTCTTCCTGGCGGTTCGCGTAAAGACTCCATCGAGTCGCAGCGTGCAGCACTCAGATACGTAGACAGCCAGCTTGGCATTTTGTTCGATGCGCTGCGAAGCCGCGGCAAAACCCTTTGCCTCGCCTTCTCCGATCATGGAACCGCCTATGGCGAAGACGGATATGACGGACATCGACTCGCACATAAGGTCGTATGGAACGTACCATACCGTGAATTTATTTTAGAATGAAAGAGGAGAGATGCCGGATGTCCATGCCAACATCACTAACTAGACCAGCGGATTTGCCGGAATGGGGCAAGCGCTGGTTCGCCTCCCCTTACCGCTCCTATCTATATTCTTATCCGCATAAAACCGCATACCGAACACTAACACCGGCGCTGCCGCTTGAGGATCTCTGGAAAGACGAAGCTGCCGATTATTATTTCTTATATATGCATATCCCGTTCTGTGGCGTACGCTGCGGATTTTGCAATTTGTTCACCCTGCCTGATCGTCGTACCCATGTGCATGAGCAATATGTAGATGCACTTGAACGTCAAGCTTTGCAGTGGGCTCCCATTATTACAGGAAAGCCTTTTTCCCGCTTCGCCATTGGTGGCGGTACGCCTACATTGCTTGAGGCTTCACAGTTAAATCGGCTGTTTACCATTGCCGAGGATGTTATGGGGCTGGATACATCACAGGCTTCCATTTCTGTGGAGACCTCTCCTGATACGGTGAGTGAAGAGCGGCTGCAAATTTTAAAAGACCGCCGGACCGATCGGGTTAGTATTGGTGTGCAAAGCTTTATCGATGAGGAGGCTTCGGCCATTTATCGACCACAAAAGCCTAAGCTTGCTGAACAAGCAATTACGATGCTGCAGGCTTTTGATTTTCCCTTGCTGAATATTGATCTGATTTATGGTTTGCCGGGACAAACTGCCGATTCATGGATATATTCATTGGAGAAAGCAATTAGCTTTGCTCCGGGCGAAATTTTCATTTATCCGCTGTATACGCGAGAACATACGATTTTAAAGCCAGACGAAATTCAGCGCCAGGGTACCGATGCACGGCTGGAACTATATCATATTGCATGCGAACGCCTTAAGGCGGCAGGCTACAAGCAATTTTCCATGCGGCGGTTTGCTAAAGACATAACGTTTACGCACAAAAACATTTTACCATTTAGCTGTCAGGAGGAAGGCATGGCCGGACTCGGCTGTGGTGCACGCTCTTATACGCGCGAAGTGCATTATGCGTCCCGTTATGGGGTAAGCGCAGCGGCTACAAGAAGCATCATTGCCGATTATGTTGCAACAGAAAATTTCCAATCCGCGAATTACGGATTTAAATTAAATGTCGCTGAACAGAAACGGCGGTTTGTTTTAAAGGCACTGCTGCATGCCGAAGGCCTTTCACTTGCAAGCTATTTAGAACGTTTTCGCAGCGAAGCACTTGCCGATCACTCCGAACTGGCTGAGCTTATTCAACTCGGCTTTGCCCAAATGATGGATGGCGGACAAATCCTTCGTCTAACAGAGCTTGGCATGGCTTATTCCGATGCTATCGGCGATGAGTTTATTTCCGGTGACGTTAGAGAATTAATGGAAGGGTACGAGCTGTCATGAAGGCCGTGCTGTATTATCGGGGGTCACTGTCCTCCTGCAACTATGATTGTCCTTATTGTCCATTTAGCAAAAATAAAGATAGTGCCGCTACGCTGCGCAAAGACGAGGAGCAATTGCATGCTTTCATGGATTGGATTCGGGAGCAAGAGCACGCCGGCCATGAATTATCTATTTTTTTCAACCCCTATGGCGAAGCCCTTATCCATCGCTGGTATCGCGAGGCTATGATTGAGTTGTCACATATGCCCCATATTTCCAAGGTAGCCGTCCAGACGAATCTCTCTACTAAGCTAGATTGGACAAGCCGGCTAAATCCAGAGAAAGCTGCTTTTTGGGTTACTTACCACCCCGGTCAGACGACGCTCAGCCAGATGCTGTCACAGTGCGTGCAGTTGCACCAACAAGGACTTAATTTTAGCGTTGGAACCGTAGGGCTGCGAAGTGCTTTCGAGCAAATTGAAGCACTTCGCAGCAGCCTGCCAGAGGATGTATATGTTTGGGTGAATGCCTTTAAAGATAAACCTAACTATTACACAGAAGCAGAAATCGCCCGGCTTGAAGCCGTTGATCCTTATTTTCTATGGAATACGAGGGACTATGATAGCTTTGGTCAGCGATGCGCCGCCGGGTCCTCCGTGTTTTATGTTCAAGGAAGCGGTGTCGTCAAACATTGCTACAAAGATCGGCGTATCATCGGCCAACTCTATCGGGACGGACTGGAAGGCTTGTCCGCAGAACGGCCTTGCGGCATGAAGAAATGCGGATGTTATATCGGCTATATCCATATGCCAAAGCTGGAGCTGGGAAATATATATGAAGACAGTCTGCTGGAGCGAATTCCGGTACATTTTCAGCATAAAGAAAAAGTAAGCACATCCTAAAGCTACTTTCGTTTGTAACTAGACTTTACCTGAAAAGGAACTTGTCTATTTCTGTCGAATTGTAACTAATATGATACTTAAAAATACGCCCAAACTCAGACTGTTTATTTATATTGTTGTATTTATTAGCTTCCTAACCTGCATGCATCTCATCTGGAACGCGGCGTTTAAGCCCCCTGTCCATCCTGTTGCAAAGCAGGGTGTGCTAGATTTGCGCAGCTGGCATTTTACTGATAAAGAAACGATCCGGCTTAATGGTCAGTGGGAGTTTTATCCAAGCATTTTTCTTACGCCTGATACCTTAGACGCCTCTCCTGCCAGCAAAAGCTGGGCTGCTGTTCCAGATAAATGGGGTAATTATTTAAATAAAGACACTGATGGTTCTGGCTTTGGCTTTGGAACCTATCGTCTCCGAATTTTGCTTCCTGACAATGGCACTCAGCAATTTGGGATCGAGACGATGACTATTTCAAGCAGCTATGAGTTATTCGTTAACGGGCGTTCTGTATCCAAGCTCGGTCAGCCTTCAGAAAATAAGCAAGAGCATGTGGGAAAGATGTATCCTCTTATCGCATCCATTACAGGTACAGATGAAATGAATATAGTGCTCCATGTGTCTAACTACGATTTTCCTGCAGGGGGCGGTATTACCAAGCCGATTAAATTCGGGACGTTCGCCGCTGTTCAACGCGAGGATCATTTATTAATTGCCATGCAGCTAACGGTAACCGTCATCTACTTGCTTCATCTAATTTATGTCGCTCTTCTCCCTCTGCTTGGTGTGCGGAAGAAGGAGCTTGTTTATTTGGCCATCGTTATTTTCTGCATGATGTTAGGTACTCTATTAGATGATAATAAATTATTGGTTGCCTGGCTGCCTATTACTTTAAAATGGAATATAAAATTATTAATGCTTTCTTTGATTGGAGCATCCACGCTGCTGTTAGCGTTCTCTGCCAATTTTTTATCAATATACCGTAAAGGTAGAGCCGTACGTGTGTATTTATTTCTATGCGCTTTTTACGCGCTCTTCATTTTGCTGCTGCCGTTTGAGCAATTCATTTCCTTGTCTCCTCTTAGGATTCTGACGGTTTCACTCCCGCCCCTTATAATATTTATTATGATTCTGCGCTTAGCACTTAGGGGAGAAGAACATATGATTTTCCTGCTGTTTGCTGCTACAAGCGTCGTGTCTAGTATTGTATGGGCTACGTTCAAATTAAGAACAGATTGGGATTTGCCTTATTATCCATTTGATTTAATTTTTGCATTTATCTGCTTTGCTTCCTTTTGGTTCAAACAATTTCTGCAAACTAGAACTAATTTGGAGCAGCTTGCTTATAGACTGCAAAAAGCCGATAAAACGAAAGATGAATTTCTCGCTAATACTTCTCACGAGCTGAGAAATCCGCTGCATGGCATGATTAATATGGCGCAGACCGTATTGGCTAATACGACCCATTCCATTAATGAAGCAAGCAAAAATAATTTAATGCTGATCATTACCGTTGGACGCCGCATGTCGCTGCTGCTTAATGATTTGCTCGATGTCACGCGTCTTAAGGATCGGGATATCCATTTGAATAAGGAAAGCATCCGGCTGCAAAACATCATTTCCGGCGTATTTGATATGCTGCGTTATTTAACGGAGGACAAACCCGTTCAGCTAGAAATGAATATATCCCGTTCATTTCCTAAAATAATTGCCGATGAAAATAGGCTGATTCAGATTTTATTTAATCTCATCCATAATGCTGTTAAATTCACTAACGAGGGCATTGTTAGCGTTCATGCAGAAGCGATTGGGGATAAAGCCTATATCCACATACAGGATTCTGGGGTCGGCATAGATGCAGATGTACAGCTCACTATTTTTCAAGCTTACGAGCAGGGTGATTCCAGCATGACCGCCATGAGCGGCGGCATTGGTCTCGGGCTCAGCATTTGCAGGCAATTAGTTGAGCTTCACGGGGGTGTGCTAACGGTACAGTCGGTTCCGGGTAAAGGTTCTACGTTCACCTTCACCATGCTCCTTGACGCCGATGCAGCTGCCGACGAACCCGAATTTACGCTGCCAAGCGAAGCTGAAACAGCCGTGTCTACAGAAGCCGTCATTGCTACTGATTCTCAATTACTGCGTCTTGATCAGAGACAAGCGGCATCCGACACAGAACAAAATAAAGCCACTGTCCTTGCCGTAGATGATGATCCTATTAACTTGAAAATATTATCCAGCTTGCTGGATTCAGAGTTTTATGAAGTGGCTACCGTCACGAGCGGCAAAGAAGCACTCAAGCTGCTTGAAACGAAGGAGTGGGATCTAGTTATCGCTGATGTTATGATGCCGCAAATGTCGGGCTATGAGTTGACTCAAACGATTCGCAAACGATTCAGCATATCCGAGCTGCCGATTTTATTGCTGACTGCTCGCAGCCGTCCCGAGGATGTCAATACAGGCTTTATGGCAGGCGCAAATGATTATGTTACTAAGCCTGTCGATGCGATGGAGCTCAAGTCTCGCGTACAAGCTTTAACTGACCTGAAGCAAACGGTAAATGAGCGGCTGCGTATTGAGGCGGCTTGGCTTCAAGCACAGATTCAACCTCATTTTCTATTTAATACGTTAAATTCCATTGCCTCCTTAAGTGTGATTGATCAATCGAGGATGGTGCAATTGCTGGAGGAGTTCGGAAAATATTTGCGAGCGAGCTTTGATATGAAAAATTCAGAGCGCGTAGTTCCGCTTCAGCATGAGCTGGATTTGCTTCATTCCTATCTATTTATTGAGAAAGAGCGCTTCGGCAATCGCCTGCAAATTGAGTGGGAGCTTGATGAATTGCCATGGCTTCGTATTCCGCCGCTTTCCATTCAGCCGCTTGTAGAAAATGCCGTTCGGCATGGAGTGCTAGCCCGTTCAAGTGGGGGCACTGTGAGTATTCGCCTGAAAGGATACGACGAATATACTGAAATTGCGATTATAGATAACGGGGTCGGTATGGAAGAGGAGAAGGTCAGAAGCGTGCTGGAGCAAAACCGTGGAGGAATTGGCCTCCGCAATACGGATCGTCGTTTGAAACAGCTGTACGGCAAGGGATTATGCATCGAAAGCACAATAAAACAAGGTACGGTTGTTCGCTTTTCTATCCCAAAATCCTCAACCGATGAAGCAAATTTAAATGGGATATAAAACAAGTATAGAAATTGTATAGATGTTCCGTGTATAATGTTGGGGAACAAAAAAAATAACTATGGTGATAAAACATGCGCTTAAAAAAATGGGTTAAAATTCTCCCGACTTCCATTATGATTGCCGTAATAGCGGGAATGCTGGTGCTGTTTTTCACACAATTGTTCAGACTCCCCGAGCCATTCTTCTCTAATCAGAACCTTCCTTTCTTCTTCAACACCTTTATGGTCATCATCATTACCGTTCTTATTATTATCATGCGTGCCATGCTTGTTGAGAGAGCAGTATTGAAGAAGCTTGCCTTTAGGGACGGTATTACGGGTCTTTATAATCGACATGGGCTTGAGCAATTTTGGAAAACATATCGCAGCAAAAAAAGTATGGCGATTCTCTATCTGGATTTGGATCACTTTAAAGAAATAAATGATCGTTTCGGCCATCATGTTGGAGACGCTCTGCTTCGGGAGGTCAGCGTTCGCTTACAGCAGGTGGAGTCTAAAAAACATCGCGAGCTATTCCGGCTTGGCGGTGATGAGTTCGTGATGATTCTCAAAAACTGCGACCCTATTATGGCAAAGCGGGCTGCCACGCAAATTTTGGAAAAGCTGACGACCCCTTACGCAGTCGAAGGTTATCACGTGTTAATTACCGTTAGTATCGGTATTCGGATGTGCACGGCCCGCAACGCTGAGCATGATATGCTTGTGAAAGAAGCGGATGCTGCGATGTACGTAGCCAAGAAACAAGGCAAAAATGGATTTTTTGTATTTAGGGAAGGCAGAAGCAAACTTCCAAAAGAGAAATACGGCAATATTAATCAAGCCAAGCCGTAAAGTAAATAAGCAAGGAGTTCTACACCATCCGCTTGTTTAGTGGATCGTGAGGTACTCCTTGCTTTTTTACGTTTCTATCAGCTTTCAATTCCTTTTATAGTGTCTCCATTTGACGGGCATGCACAATTAACCTGTGAGTCGGGTTGATGAGCGGATCGCAGGTAATGAGTGTAAGCAATTTGTCACCGGGAACACTATCTAATACTGACAGCTCAGTTGGCTCGACAATAAGGGTCTCGTACACTTTGTAAATATATTTTGCATTACTGGTCTGTACGACAATTTCATCGCCAATTTCTACTTCATTCAGCCGATTGAATAACCTTCCGGTTGTATGGGCACGATGCGCTGCGACAGCCGCATTGCCCTCCTCCCCAAACAAAGCAGTCTCTCGCATATGAACGGCCGCATGCTTCATATTAGCCTTTGTAGCGCCATCTAAGATCGGTAATAAGACATCAATACGATCTATCGTAATTGTTGCAATGGGCTTGCCGTTTTGAAAATCGTTTAATAGAGAAGCTGCCTCATCCTCGGTTTCTTCTCCTGCATTTAACATATCATTTAGCTGTGCGTAGCTTTGTGCGGCCCCCGTATTTACAGGCTCGGGCGTATCCATGAGCAGGAGCGCTTCTTTTAACAGCTTTTTCTGCTCCCGATCAGCCATCCATTCATTCCACTGCGGATAAATGAGCAGCAGCACTCCGACTGCTACCAATATAATTGCGATTTTACGCAAATTCTCAGCTCCCTCTGCTTATATGTTTCTTAACTAAACGGAATAGGCTTCTCTATTATGCAGAGCCTGGCTCTACAGTTTCTCTACAGGCCGCACACTTTAATTAAAAAAACCTCCAAAACGAATGAAAAGTCTTCGTTTTGGAGGCCTTATGCGCAGAGTATCCAATTACTTCTACTCTGATGAAGCTTGCTGCATCACACTTACGAACGTGAGCGTTTTTTTCTAAGCAATATCGCTCCGAGTGCAATTAATGCTGCACCTGCAAGCTGGATTGGCAATTGACTGGACTCACCTGTCTTCGGAAGTGTACCTTGGTTATTCGGTGCTGGCGTATTTCCATCTCCATCTGAATCCGAATCCTCAACTACCCCGAGCGGGATTTCATCCACATCGATTTCAAACAATATTTCCTCTTCGATTCCGTCAGCATCTTTTACGATAATAGAGAAATCATCTTTGCCTGTATACCCTGGATCAGGTGTATACACCCATTGTCCATTATCGTCCACCGTTACTTGTCCGTGCTCCGGCTGCTTGCCAATATCTACATTTCCACCTTTTGGCACGTCAACTTTACCTTCAACTGGCGTATTTTCCTGTGTCTTATCTTTCTCTACGACAGGAGTCGCTGTTGGTGCTGGCGTCGGTGTGCCTGACTGCTCAGGACTTGGAGCCACCGGCGTTGGTGTTGACGTTGGAGGCGCTGTAGGCGTCTCCGTTACAACAGGCGTTGGTGTAGGAGATGGTGTCGCTGTTGGTGTAGGTGTCGGCGTTGGTACTGATGGGTTGCCCGAATTTCCACCTGGACTAGTTGGCTTATAAATAAGCCCAAGGTCAAGCGTCAGGTCTTCCCAGCCACGCGGTGCCCCTTCACCAATAACGATAACTTCTGTGTATCCATCTACCTGTTTGTTTGAATCTTCCTCAGCAGAAACACCGTCTGCCTCAGCTTTTGTTACTGTGTAGCCGACTGGCACAATAAATTTCACAAAATATTGTCCGCTTGGCAATTGATCAAACAAGTAGTAACCAGGGTTTCCACTCGCATCATTTGCTGTAATGGTTTCTCCAATTTGCTCTTTGTTTTGATTAAAAAGCTGTACGGTAACGCCATTTTGGCCATCCGTAGCCAGTTCATCCTGCTTGCCGTTGTCATTACGGTCAAACCACACATAATTGCCAATAACCCCTTTGGCAACTACGCCAAGGTCAATCGTATGATCAACCCAGCCAGCCGTTTCATTAATAATGATTTTGGCTGTTATGCCGTCTGCATCCGTTGCATTGGAATCAAGAGCTGTGTTCGCTCCTTGCTCCGCGCTTGTTTTCACATAATCGCTTGGCAAAACGAATTGAACATAATATTCGCCTGCAAGCAAATTATCGAATAAATAATAGCCCGGCTTGCCGCTTGCATCATTCGCTGTTGTCGTTTCAGCTACAGGCGTACCTGTACTGCTGCCTTTATACAGCTTAACCACAATGCCATTAATACCGTCTTTCTCATCTTCGTTCTGCAAGCCATCGCGGTTGCGATCGAGCCATACATAATTACCGATTTCACCGCGTGGAACAAGACCCAAATCAATCGTCAAATCATTCCAGCCTGCTGGTCCAATCGTAATGACCTCAGTTATTCCTTGGCCATCTGTTTTGTTGGAATCCACATCTGGTGCTCCAGCTTCCGGCTTAGTTACACCGTATTCCGCCGGAATGATGAACTGAACATGATAGTCGCCTTGCGGCAATCCAGCAAATAAATAAAATCCTGGTTTGCCATTTTCATCATGCGTAACGGTCTCAGCCAATACATGGTTTGCATCGTCATAAAGCTTAACGATAATGCCATTAATGCCTGTTTCCGCTGCATCTTGCAGCCCATCTTCATTACGGTCAAGCCATACATAATTACCGATGGAGCCACGCTCATCCGAAACGACAGGTATTTCATGCTCAGTCGTCACTGGCGGCGTTTCATTCGAAACCGCTTTAGCCACATTGATAATGGAAGCCGCTGCTGTATCTACTGACGTTACCTGGTATGAATACGTAAATTCCTTTGATTCCCCAGATTTCAGTGATGGAATGCTTGGTATGCCAGATACTTTTGTATCGGTAATCACAACATTCGTTAAATCGCGCTTGCCTGTATTGGTTACTTTAACCGTGTAGTTAATCCAGCTTCCTGCTGCTGTATCGGAAACAGCGACTGCACTGCCCTTTTTCTCAATCTTGAGCCCTGCTGTCGGAATGCTAGCCTCATCCTTAATTGGATCAGGGGATTCATTGTAATATACAGTTGCTACATTATCCAAATCTGTCAAATCCAAATCTGCATCCGTAACACGGTATACGCCCTCAAGCGTCAGTCCCGCTCCTGCTGCCAGATTTTTAATGATGATAGACGGATTCGTGCCGGTGCTTACCAGTTGACCAATAATGTCTGGTCTGTTATGGCTGCCGCTATTCAAGGCAATTTCCTCGCCATTATACGTCAGCTTAGTAAACTCAAAGCCGGCTTGCAGTCTATCAAGCGCATCTGAAATTTTAAAATTATGCAAAGTAACAGTAGAGGTATTTTTCAAAGAAAGCTTATAATGCACATCGTTTCCTACCACTACATACTCCTGAGAAGGAGCAATCGTGGAGGAGCCTTGTGTCACACTCGTTATTTCTTTCTCGAATGTGATGGAAGGGTATGAGTCGCCCGTAGGTGATGCTGTTTCGATTAGGCCCAAATCGATTGTCGGAATTTTACCAGCTGTACCTAAGCTGATCGTATCCGTACGATATGGCGTATAACCGTCTACAGTAGCGCCTTTCGTTACCAGATTGGAGTCATTGTCATTCGTATGGCTCGGATCTGCTCCATTCACATTTGCAGTCGTTGGCATGTAGCGATCCGGCAGCACAAACTCTACGAAATAATTGCCTGCCTCAAGTCCCTGGAACAAATAATAACCTGGACTTCCGTTGTAATGATAGCCCGTCTTGCTTGACTTGAACGGCGTCGTTTCACCCGCTTTGTACAGATTTACGGTAATACCGTTAATACCTGCACCTTGACCGCTATCGCCCGGATATTCTTCATCCTGCGTGCCATCGCGGTTGCTGTCGAACCAGACAAAATTTCCAATTTCGCCAAGCGGTACATGCTCGTTGTTCGGATGAATCAGGAAGCCGACCTTGTTAGGCGCTGTTGGAAGCATTTTGCTGCCTTCATCATTGCCTGCACCGATTTCAGTTGCTTGAATGGCAAAAGAGTTCCAAGCTACTTCATTGGTCGGTGCTCCCACAGGGGCATCCATTTTCCAATCCAATACGATATAGTCGCCTGGCGCAAGTCCAGCTGATCCATCACTGCCTACAATGTTCGACAGCTGGAAGTATAGCGACTTGATGTCTGTCAAATCATCCTTCTGATAATTGCCTTGTTCGATCCAGCCTTGCTTGCTGTCATTCACATTCGTGAAATTGACAACCTGCTCCTGATTAACCGACTTGCTGTAATAGGTGGACAGCGTGTAGTTCACCGTTCTGCTTCCCGCTGCCGCGGAAGATGTAAAGGTTTTATTGCCGGAAGAAAGTACTTCCGCCAGGTTAGGCTGCCACTGCGTGCCCCTTGCTTCATAAGGCGAACCACTGTTGACGCGCAGCGCATTATCGCCTACATGCGGCAAAATATCCAGCACATCAATGACGCCAAGTCTCGTATTCCCGCTATTGCGTACCGCCAAACGATAATCTGCTGTTCCGCCTTCATACGTTACGCTGTAACGCGGATACTCAGTGTATTCAATATCGCCATCATAATCGAATGGCTGTACGGGAAGAGCCGGTATTCCGTCATACGTAGCATCATCTGATGCCCGGAAAATTGGCTCCAGATCGCCTTGATTCCATTTTGTCGACTGTACGAGCGACGCTTTGCGTACCGTTACATTCGCAGAGGCATGAACAAAAAATTCATCCGTTCCCGCTGTTGGATCAAAGCCAATGACTGTATCTTTAATCGTATTGTTGCGTGTTTGCCATGCTGGCAGATTTTGCGGCTTATCCTGTGCGGAGTCCCCTGTATGCCAGAACTCTGTATTAGGATCGCTTGTTGTAATATACATATCGTTCGTGTAGGTTGTACCTTGAGGCGTACCCGCACGAACCTCGCCTTTATAGCTGATTTCAAAGCTTGTGCCTGGAGCAAAAGAGGTGCCGTCGGACCATGACCATTTGACAAGAGTCCGTCCAGTACCGTTCCAGTTTTTATCAACAAGCTCTAGCTGTGGAGCACTTGCTCCAGCAGGCGTGCCCGTAAACGTAAACGAGGCTGCCAGCGCCGCAACAGGATCGGCTATTTTAGGATTGAGGTAATAATCAAAGCTTGTTGGCAATAAATCATAGACAACTGGATTAACATAAGGTCCCGTTGCTTTAATATCATTGCGAACCGTTAAAGTGAACGGCACCGTACTGAGTGGACGGAAATTTCCCGCTCCAATCGCTTTATTTGCAACAAGCCATGGCTTCTCATTGTTGATATTGAAATCTGCTTGAGCCGTTTTTTGAGGCTTATTATCCCATTGACCTGGAACAGTAACATTCAGTGCCTGATAATCCAGAGACACTTGATTCGTTACTTGATCGCCGTGAACGACAGGAGCATTCGTACCGTTAGCGAAGTCTCTAACCGTTCCTGTAATTTCAATGCCGCCAATTGTACCGCCTGGAGCCAACGTGCTGAACGACCACTCCAAAGCAGTCAAATATTCGCCAGCATTCAGCACAATGCGGTTTGTACCAGCTGTCGTGCTCACTGTAATTGTGCCGTTAGGCGCAAGACTGCCGCTATACGCATGCCAAGTTTCAGTCACGCCATCGCTTGTTTTATAACGAAGCTGGGATGTAAAAACATTTGGCATTTTAATGCTGCTGTAATCCATTTCCACAGGCAGCACATCAGTCAGTACCAGGTTCGACAAAGACGTATTTACATTTGTCCCTGTATTGCTGATGCCGCCGATGTTGAACTTCTGGGTTTGGCCATGCCAGCGATACTGGTAAACGCGTGACTTGGTTAAACCGGAAACGCCAGATACCGGCTCTCCGAATTTAGTTGTCACATCAGCGTCAGGATCAGTAACTGCCCCGTCACCCTCGAGTGTATAGCCGCTCAAAATTTCAACGTTGTTTTTGCGCTCAAGCGGTGTTCCGGTCGGATGACCATACCCTAAATCGTCAGGGAATGTGACCGATACTTTTGCTTCAAAAGATTGTCCGGAAGCCAGCTCAATGTTCGACCAAGTGATCGTACGAGCCGTTGAATCATAGACGCCACTTTCTGTTGAGCTCACATATACGGCATCTGGCGGCAGCGTATCGACTAACGTCGCATATTTCAAGCTGCCAGGATTCGTATTGCCCGCTTCGCCTTTAATGCCTACCGTATACTCAACCGCTCCGCCAATAATCGGAACTCCGCCGCCAAATCCAGTGTCTTGGCTTTTGTAAGCCCACCATTTGTCATAGGTTGAGGCAGTTGGTGTCGCCGTCGGTGTTGCTGTAGGCGTTGGTGTAGCTACTGGATTTGGGTCCGCGTTAATCGTTACATTCGCCGATGCTGTTGTACTTTCCGCTGAATCAACGAGTGTAATCGTCGCCGTATTCGTCGTAGGAACAACCGAACTTGAGCCAGTCGGCTTCGCTTTCACTGGAATTTCCAGCTTTACCGAAGTACCGGAAGGCAGTGGATGTGCATTAACCGTAAGGGTTTGGCCGTTTTTCGTATCCCAGCCTCCATCCTCCCAGCCATCCACAATTTCAAATTGTGCCGGTACAGTATCAACAATCGTTACGTTCTTACCAACATGAGTCGCGCCATCCGCCTGATACAAGATGGTATACTTGAAGGTATCGCCTACATTAACGGTGTTCACACTGGCTGTCTTTGTAAAAGTTAGTCCTGTAATCGGACCTGCTGCCTGTATTGGAGCTGCGAATGGCTGGAATGCGGCTTGCAGCAGCAAAACGAGCAGCATAATCCAGGAAATCTTTTGCCTGATCGCTCTCTGTCTACTTGCGGGCATCTTATCAATCCTCTCTTTTTCTCTATCTTGTCTAGTTGTTCTATTGTTGTGATTACCTCACGAAAGCCAAGTCTTTCTCCATCCTCTCCCTCCTTACATTCAAATAAGAAAATTATATCTAGCCCAACTGTACAAAAACTTTACAAGCATCCCCTTCATTCGACAGCCTAAATAACAACAAAAAAAGCTCCGTCCATCCCTTGAAGGATAGACGAAGCTTCTGTACGTACCTATTGATTTATATGTGTTTAAATCCGTTTAATAAACTTTAGCAGCTATATAGCGCGAGCTGTCTTTAATCATTTTGCCCGCTTTCTTGCTGTTCTTCATGCCAGCATCAAGCGTCGTATCGATCGTGATCCATTTGCCGTCCAAATATACTTCATTCCAAGCATGATAGTTCGATACATCGGACGCTTTGCCCGTCACCATCTTGGCCGGAATGTCCAAGCTGCGAAGCATGCCCGCCATTAATGCAGCATAACCGTAGCAAATGTCTTTCTGTGAACTAAACGTACGATCGATTTGAGGCAAATAATCGTTGGTCACCTTAGCTGCAAGCTGATGATCATAAGAAATATTCGCCACAATATATTTGTAAATTGCCGTTACCTTCTCGGTATCCGTCTTTTTACCCTTAGTCAGCTCCAATGCTTTCTTGACCGCTTTGCTGTTGCTGCTCCAGTCAATATTTTGAATGGAGTTTAAATAGACAAGGCTGCTGTCACTCAAATTCAAGGTAACTTTGCCTGTTTGAACTGCTCTATATTTATTGGTTCCACTGACGTTCTCCAATAATGTAATCGTATAGTCTCCATTGCCCAGTTGAAGCGCGAACCACTCTTCTGTCTGGTTTGCCCGGAGCGCATACGTATAATTTTTGCCGTCTTTGGCTACAACCAGCCTTGTATCTACGCCCGACTTAACCTCATAACGAATACCGATGCTTCCTTTATCCACATTGGATTCATCGAGCCAGCTTGTCCCAGCTGCTGCCACTTGAGCAGTTGCTTGCGGGAACACGGACAGTATCAATGCAAGCAAAATCATAACCGTTAAACTTTTGCGCATAAAAAAAACTCCCTTCGGTGGCTAGGCTGCCATCTAAATAATAGAGAAGGCCCTTTAGCTTTGCGTCCCTGCCTTTCGACAGGTTTGCCGTTATCGTGTAAAGTTTTGTAAGTGATGTTAGGTAGAAGAACTACCTTATATTAAACTATGATTATCTCTAGTATATACCCATTATTTGCAACAAACAATACGTTAAACCTTTTTTATTTCCAGGCTGAGGCTTGTATTTTCTGGCCTCTCTTCATCCATCTCCGCTTTAACCGTTTCATAAAAGGCTCTTCTTTCCGCTCTTTAAGCATGCCCTTTACATCCCTTAGCAGGAGCATATACCGCATTTCATCCTCATGCTTCAAGCTTTGAAACTCTTTCAAATGTTCAGCGCCCATCCCACTTCAGCTCCATCATGCGTTTTATCAATCCTTTTTCGGCTGATAAAATTCTGATACCCGAACCAGCGTTTAGCTGCTTTTGACCGTGTAAAATTTTTGAAATCTCCAAAACTTTCTCGGTCCTGTCGACAAATAAAGCCAAGCAAAAAAATCACGAATACCGTCATCCACGATTCCCTCATTGTACTGATAAAGCTGCCGCTGATAGTTCAGGCGACATATTTCTACCCCATCCCACCAAAAAGAGAACGTGTTTCGCTTGTCGTCATGCTCCAGAGCAATCATAAATTTCCCTTCCGAAAGCTGAAAATATTGCTTGTCATAGAAAAACAAAGGCCCCTCAGAAGTAGCTGTAATCCCAATAAAATGACCTCGATGATGGGTATAAAAGCCTCGAACGATCGTGTAATCGGTCATTTGATTTAAATTCAGCTGTCGTAGGTGCTGGGCTCCCTCGCTTATACAGCAAGCCAGCTCAGGATAGCGAAAATGGCGAATGACGTTTATTTGCCGTTTCTCGGTTATCATCATCTTCTTCAACCATTCCTTTGAACATGCTATTTTTTGAAAATGAAGCCCGTAAAGCTTGTCCGTCTTCATTTTCACCTGCTCCTCCATTATAAATAAGGCAACTCTACAATTTCTCGACAAAATCCCTGTTTAATCTCGGAAAATTTACAAAATAGCCCCTACAACGCGCTAACGCTGCTTTTCCACTCTTTATACCATTCTGTAATGTACGCGCTTGGCTGCTCGTTCAATTCTTCTATCAGCGCGGCGGTTAAAACATTGTACTGCTGATTAACCATAAGATGATTTCCTTTGGACGCATACAGCTGCATTAAGGCAAAATAAGCCTCTTCCGCTTGCGCATGCTCCTCGATAATCCGAATATATCCGGCAATCGCTTTATCCAGCTGACCATGCTCGACATGCCATTCTTCCAATCGATAGGAAGTATTCAGCCATAACCGTTTCAGCCGCTGGCGCTCGCTCTCCGCCCACCAATAATCATAATCCTTTAAATAATCGCCTCTATAAAGATTCATAGCCTCTTCGTATTCCGCAAGCGTTGCAGCCGCTAGCGGCGGTGCGGCGGCAATGCCCCGCTCCCATTCCTCTACATCGAGCACAACCTGATTCAGCGTCAATATGTATCCTTCTGTTGTATTGGCAATGTGAAAACACTTTCCAAACTGATCTAGCGTTTTCCTAATGTGGTACACCGTCGTATACAGCTGGGCATATATTTTTTCCGTCCCATTATCGGGCCATAGCAAATCGATTAATATCGATTTTCTTACAAGCTGTTCGCGATGCTGGAGCAAATACAGAAACAACTCCTGCGCCTTCGTTGTGCGCCACCTTATGGCTGCATCCTTTTTCCCGGAAAACTCCACACTGAACTGCCCCAATAGCTGCAAAACCAGATGCTGCTCCTCATTCGCATTTTTCACTGGCTGTAGAGCCTGCTCTTTATCCTTCGCAGACGAGTCCAAACGCTTCTGAATCCGTTCCATCGTTTTCAATAAGCGCTCAGGATGAATCGGTTTGACGACATAATCCAGTGCATTCAGCTCAAATGCTTTCACTGCATATTCATCATAAGCGGTTACAAATACGATATTCAGCTCCGGCCTAACCTCAAGCAGCTGTTCAGCAAGCGCAATGCCACTCACTTCAGGCAAATTAATATCCAAAAATACGACATCCGGCAGATCGCGCAAAATCCGCTCTTTCCCGGTCATCGGATCCTCATATTTCCCCAAAACCTCTACGTTATTTAATTTCACGAGTTGTCGCTCCAAGTAATCCAAAGCGAGGCATTCATCATCTACAAGGATAACCTTCATGCTTTACTCCTTTAATATACGAAATAACCACTCGTTCACAAACTCTGCCATGCTGACAACAATTATAATCCAGTTAAATAGTTGCCGCAATCATTTGGCTTGAATAGTCGTTACAAATTCAGGGAAATTTGCATAGTAAAAAGAGCAGCATCTGCTAAACCTCAAGTAGGCTAAACGCTTGCTGCTCTTACGATCTGCGATTAGGGATAGAATGGACAATCCAGCTGTTCTGCTAGAGAGTCTACCAGGCGTTGACGCCCAGCTGTTCAATCGTTGCCTGAATAAAAGCAGGCTCGTCCTCCGGTGTACGGGAAGTAATCAAATTGCGATCTACCACGACTTCCTCATTACGAAAATGTCCCCCTGCTGCCAGCACTTCCTGCTCCAGCTCCGGATAAGCTGTCAGTGTCCGTCCCTGCAGCAAACCAGCCTCCGCCAAAACTTGCGGGCCGTGACAGATGGCGGCAATGGTTATGCCTTTTTCATCAGCGTCTTTGACGAAAGCATGCACGGCCACATCCTCCTTCAAGTGGGAGGGGGATGCCCCGCCAGGGATAATAATCGCCGCATAGTCGCTTGCCTTTGCCTCTTTAATCGCTAAATGCGACTTATAGGCAATTGTGCCTTGCTTGCCCTTCAATTCCTCATTGCTTCGCAAGCTTATAATAACCGCCTCATGGCCATTTTTCACCATTTCATCATACGGATTTTGCATTTCGGAATCTTCAAAGCCATCGGCCAGCAGAAAAGCCACCTTCTTCATTTGCGTCATCATTTACACGCTCCTTCTTGTTTGGGCTCTAGATTACTTTACCCTAAAAAAAGGATTCGCAAACAAATACTGACGCTCAGATGCGATTAACGATACATGATCATCCTTCCACAATAGTCGCATTCCTCGCTTTGCTGTGGAAGAAGAACCTTATTCGCACCACAGCCAAGGCAGCTGATTGTTTTAGGCACGGGCGGCTGTATTGGCGGGGGCGGAGGGCTTTGCCTGGCATTACGAATCGCTATCCGCTCCGCTAAAAAAGCAGCGGCTGCCGCTTGCTCCTCGGCCTCCCACGCAGCTCTCCGCTCTTGCTCTTCATTCTCGGCCATACTTCTCTCAAGCTCTAGCTTTTGCTCCGCGCTCTGCAATTCAAGTCGCAGGGATTCTATTGCTTCCCTAATCGGCTTCTGGACTGGTTCACGTTCTGCAAACTGTAAAACAAGGTGAACTAAAATCCACGCTGGGAAAATAAAAATCACGGAATAAAGAAGTATATTCAGCAGTAATTTTTCCTGATATGAATCCGGTAATACAATTATATAAAAGATAACTCCAATAATTGGCCATACCGATCCAATTATATACACACCGATTTTCTCGCTTCTCTCTAGCATAACTCATCCCGCCTCTGTAGCTTCATCCATTTTCTTCTATTTTAATGATGTTCGCTCCCAAGTCTTGCTCTCTTCAGCTCATTTAGTTCGTTATTCACCTCAAGCAAACGCTGCTCCATGCTGGATATTTCCTCCTCGGCCCACTCCAGGTATTCTTCTTGTTTTAATCTATCTACCTTCCCCATCATTGCTCCTAATATAAATATGACCACCGCTGTTATCCCGAAATATTTACCGAAAAATAAAGCCTGCTCCGCGAAGGACTTCTCTCCTCCCCAATAGTGCGGTGTGAACAGCATGCCATTCACAAGGCATCCGATTGCAATGATTTTAAGTACTCCACCCATCTCGCTTCCCCCTCTTCCTTTCGTTACAAAGATGACACCCTGCTACCTAATAAAAAGAGCAGCATCCGTTAACCTCTACATAGGCTGAACGCTTGCTGCTCTAATTTACTTCGCTCCTACCGTGCAGGTGCGTCTCACGTTAACTGTACACTAGCATCGTGCCGCAATAGTCACATTCCGCGCTTTGCATAGGCTGCAGCACCTTTCTCGCCCCACAGCCCGCACAGCTGATATTTTTGGGCATGAGGGGTGGTGGAGGTGGGGGCGGTGATATACGGCTCTCCCCTTCACGCCTTGCCGCTGCCTCCGCTTCTGCGCGAATAGCCGCTAGCGTCGCTTCCTTCTCAGCCTCTAGCCTAGCCTCTTCTTCCGCCTCCTCGGCTCGTTCGCGCTCTTCTCTTGCAAGCTCCTGTTCATGCTCCAGCTTCTGGAGCTCCAGTCGAAACTGGACAAGATACGGCTCCTGTTCATCTAAATATTTTTGCTTCCATTTAAAACGCCTGTTTTTCCTCTCCCCAATGCAATAAAGGGAAATGCCAGGAAATAAAGAGAAGATTATCAAAGTAGCTATGAGTCCATCTAACCCATATCTTGGGGACAATGTAAACGGATATAAGATAAAACTTAAAACAGACCAACATATACCAAATGCCTTGTGCCAAAAACCAGCTGCCATTTACATTCACCCCGTCTTTCGCTCCGCATGGCAAAGGAGCCTTTACACCTAGCGGTATTCAATACTTGCATGACAGTATTCGCAGAGGATCGTTTGTTTAGGCCATAGCATTGTATGGTTGCCGCAGCTTGGGCAAGCAACAGACTTTCTCCCTTGCCCCGAGCTGCCCGCTAGAGAACTGCCTCCCCTTGCTTGCTCTCTCTGCAGCCTTGCATGCCTCATTTCATCGGCCATTTTTTTAGCCTCTAAAGTGTTCTGTTGTATGGTAGCATGGCTCGCCCGAATGTCTGCAACCCATGCGTCATCACGCTTCTTCTCCCCTTTGGCAGTAAAATAGGCCAACATAAAGAAGAACAAAGCAGGAAGAATGGCTGTAAGTATATATAACCCGACTTTCTGTGAAAATAAGAGCGTGCTTGTCCTACCATCGAATTCAAATAACAAATTAGTTCCAAATAGCAAAAATCCCACGCCAATTATGCGAAACGTCAAACTCATGAAGCTTTCCCTCTTTCCCAGCAGCAGCACGATTACGGCTTATGCTCCATCATTCGCTGCTTTTGATAGCTGCCGCAGCCCAATATTTGCTTCTCCCATGGACTGCACACGAGCTGCTTATGAGCTAAACTCTGCCAGCAAGTCCATGCCCGCATTCTGGGCAGAACTTCTGCCCTGCCTGCACTTCATGACGGCATCCCGGACATTGCTGGCTGCCGCTGCTGTTATTGGTGCCGCAATGCGGACAAAACTTGGCGCTGGCTGCCACCTGCTCCCCGCAGCCTCTACACGGACGCGGCAGCGTCTCGCCGCAAGCGCTGCAATTGACAGCATCGTCCGAACAATCCGCGCCGCAGCTTGGACAAGGATTATACGCATCGCCGCAATTGGCGCAAAACTTGGAATTTTCCCGATGCGGCATGCCGCATTTATCGCAATTATGAATGGGTCTCGGCGCTCCCGGCTGACCGCCAGCCGAACTGCCCACAAGTCCTTTGCCGCAGCTGTTGCAAAATTTCGCCTGCGCATCATTGCGGCTCTGACAGCTTGGACAAACCTGAGCTGCGCCTGCAGCTCCATACAGCTGCTCTCCGAGCTGCCCAAATTGGCTGCCGAATATGCCGCCAATTCCCGCTCCCATGCTAAGTCCGAGCGCTGCGCCCATGACGCCGGCTTGGGAGCTGCCTTCATTTTTCGCTGCGCCCTCCAATGTGTCGAAGGTACGCTCCTGCTGGTAGTTGTAGCCGATAATATCCATCTCTGCTTTGCGTGCAAGCGCATCACGGAGCCGCTTCAGGGAGGCATCATCCTCCGGCGTACTGATGGAATCGATAAAGAAATTTATGAGCCTAATGCCGAATGGGTGCATCAGAGCGCCAACCCGTTCCTCGACATGCTTGGAAATTTCGCCGATGTAGGCGTTGATTTCAAGCAGGCTCACCTTTTTGAACACCAGATAAGAAGAAAGCAGCTCATTAATATTCATCATAATCATGCCGCGCAAATATTTGGACAGCGTGTCCTGATTAAACAGCGGGAGTGTTCCGACCAGCTTCGACAAAAACTGGCGTGAATCCTCAATTACAATACCGAACTGGCCGAAAGCCCGAACCGGAATAACAATATTGTATTTCGGGTCCTGCAATTGAATCGGCGACGCCGTTCCCCACTTCACATCGAGCGATACCTGCTTGTTCACAAACCACACCTCGGCCGAGAACGGCGATCTCCCGCCAAAAGGGATATTAACCAGCTGGTTTAAAATCGGTATATTAAGCGTGCTAAGCGTATGCCTGCCAGGCCCAAATAAATCTAGCGCCTTACCGCCCTTGAATAACAGCGCCTCTTGCGTATTATTAACGATTAGCTGCGTCCAGGTTCCTAGCTCCGCATTCGGATATTTCCATGCGTATACGTCCGGAGAACCGTCGTATTTGACCACCTCTACTATAGCCATTCCCTCTCACCTCTATCATGCTGACATTTTCAAATCCTATTGAAGCTTCTATCTCTATACATTTAATAATAAGAACAATTTTCCTGTTTTTCAACAAAATTATGTTCCATATTCCACATATTTGAGCGAATTTCGCCAGCTTTCGACTTTGGCAAGCCTAATCATAAGAAAAAAGACATGGATCGATAATCCTGCCCCACCTAGGCCAGTCTATCATCCATGTCTTATCGTTTAGCTTACGTTCAGCTTATCGTTTAGGCTTGCGGCTATACGCCATATTGCTCGATTTTGATCAAATTCGTCGTACCAGATAGACCAATTGGCGCTCCTGCCGTAATGACGACAAAGTCGCCCTCAGCAAGCAGTCCCGTTTGCTCCGCATCCGCCATAGCAGCATGCAGAAGCTCGTCCGTCGTGCCGGTCTTCGTACCCTTCATCGGAATAGCGCCCCATAGCAGCGCCAACAGCGGCAAAATTTTCTCGTCCGAAGTGATCGCGATAACTGGCGATTGCGGGCGATATTTGGATACCATCCGTTTTTGTATGACAACCCTACTGAAAAAAACGGTTCAGAAGATGCCTACCAAAGTTATGCGTTTCTTTGCCAGTTCATTCGTTAGCCTTTATGAACCGCAGCCGTATGCACCCCGCATGTACGGGGGTGAGAGATCAGGGGGGGCGTCACCCCCTCTTACTCAATTCCGTGCTACCGTATAATTTCACGAAGTAGCCCCCTCGTTCAAGCAATTCCCGATACGTGCCTTGTTCGACAACGGTTCCCTCATTCATGACCATGATCAGATCCGCTTTCTCCACGGTGCTGAGCTGATGAGCGATCAGAATGGTCGTGCGGCCTTCCATCAATTGGTTGAGAGCCTGCTGCACCCAATATTCCGATTCGGAATCCAAGGCGGACGTTGCCTCATCCAGCAGCAATATCGGGGCGTTCTTGAGCAATGCCCGGGCAATGGCAATCCGCTGTCTCTGACCGCCTGACAAAGACTTCCCGCGCTCCCCCACTTGCGCCCGATACTGCTCGGGCAGCTCCTCAATAAAATGATGCGCATGCGCCGCTTTGGCCGCCTCTATAATCTCCTCTTCCGTGGCTTGCGGATTTCCGTAACGAATGTTCTCTTCGATCGTTCCGCTGAACAGGAAGGCATCCTGCGGCACATAGGCGATGCTTGCGCGAAGCTCGTCCAAGGTATAATGTCCTAGCGGCTTGCCTTGAATCAGAAGTTCCCCGCCGTCAATGGGGTAGAAGCCAAGCAGTAGCTTGATTAGTGTGCTTTTGCCGCTGCCGCTGCTGCCTACGATCGCGGCGATTTGTCCTGGAGCTACTCGCAACGATACATCGCTCAGAACTTTTTTGCCTGGCAGATAGGAAAAATCTACGCTCTGGAGCTCCACCATGGCAGGAGAAGATGCAGACAAGGTCTTAAACGAGGGCTTATCCTCTTCCCGAAATCCGATTTGCTCCGGCTCCTCTTGCTCGTCCAATAATTGCTGCAGACGCTGCGCACCCGCCAACGAGTTCTGCGCCATGGACAGCGTCGTGCCGAAATTCATAATGGCGTGGGTCAGATTGATTTGAAGCACGGCCAGCGCCGCTACGGTTCCCATTCCAATAAGGTCATAGGTATAGAGCAGACTGCCTGTGGCAATGATTCCGCAGAATGTCACATAACTAACAAAATAATTCACGGCGGCCAGCATGCCATTCTTTCTCGCGGTTTGTGTAGCTACTTTCGTGACTTGTTCATTCAAGCTTGCATACTGCTCATAGATCGGCTGGATATGAAATAATTTAACAAGCTGTATCCCTCCGATAAAGTCGGAGAATTTCCCCGTCATCCTGGCCAGAAGCTGGAGCGATTGCTCGGAGAGTGTGCGGATCTGCTGTACAAACCGGGCGCTGATCGCAAAGGAAACCAGTAAAATGGCAAGCGAAGCGCACGCAAACGGCCAATGAACGACAAACATCGTCACAAGCGAGCCCACACCGAATACGAACTGCAGCAGCAGCACGAAATAAACGCCTGTGTATGTCACTTCCAAAGTGGTCACGTCGTTGTTCATCCGAGAGAGGATATCCCCGTTGTGTGTCTGTTCCAGATACCTCGACCGAAGCTTGCAAAGCTTGACAAACAGACGCTCCCTTATATCCGCCATCGTCAACTCCACGCTGCTGCGAAACATATAGGAAAAAAACGGAGCGACGAAATTCACGAGAAACAGGGAGCCGGCCAAGATAAAAATAGCACGATACATCAGCGAAGTATCCTGCGTCACCGCAAAATCCACCAGACCTTGGACGACTAGGCTGAATGATACCAAAAACAAACTTTGAATGGTCGTGCTTATACTAAGGCCAGTGAAATAACGAATTTTGCTTCTTTTGCTCATAAAGTTTAGGATATGGCCAAGTTCCTTTGCATGGGAGACTATGTCAGCCACTTTCATAAGAAGACCACCTCTCTACTCTTCACAAGAGCGGTGGTAAACTCCTGATGATACGAACGGGCGTACAAGCCGTTCAACGCTAGCAGCTCGCCATGATTGCCAGCCTCTGCAATCTCGCCCTGCTCCATGACCAAGATTTCATCCGCCTTCTCGATGGTTGACAGTCGGTGCGCAATCACAATGGTTGTTCGGTCCTTCATGAGTACTTTAAGTGCTTCCTGAACGTACAATTCAGATGCCGTATCCAGCGCGGATGTAGGCTCGTCCAAGAGCAGGATAGGCGCGTCCTTAAGGAACGCGCGTGCAATGGTAATCCGCTGGCGCTGTCCGCCAGACAGAAGCCCCCCCCTCTCTCCTACCTCGGCTTGGTACCCGCCGGGAAGCTCCATGATAAACGAATGCGCATTAGCCAGCTTCGCCGCCTCGATCACCTCGTCCATCGTCGCATGCTCCCGTCCGTAAGCAATATTGTCGGCAATCGTGCCGCTGAACAAATAAGCATCCTGGGTAACAACCGAAAAACAAGAACGAAGCTCATTTGGGTTGCTGTCTTGAATTGGTTGGTCGAAAATTCGAATCGTTCCTTGGTCAGCAGGCAAGGGATAAAATCCGCATAGCAGCTTAAACACCGTGCTCTTTCCCCCGCCACTCTCTCCGACCAGCGCAACGGTCTTCCCTGCCGCTACCGTAAAGCTGAGATTTCGCAGCACAGGGGCGTTGTTATCGTAAGCGAACGTAACGTTATCGAATACGACAGGCGGATCATCCGTTCTTGCAATCGAATGCCCCTCCAGATTTTCGGCAGGCTGCTTCAGCATTTCGGCCACCCTCTTCAAAGCCCCGGTCATTTGAAAGGTGTTCGTAATCAGAGTCGGGATGTGATCCAGCGGCTCCAGACATAAATTAAGCAGGTACAAAAAAGCGATCAATTCTCCGGCGCCAAACTTTCCTATAGATATCAAGTAGCTGCCGTAGATCACGGCAAAGATAATCGGACTTAGCATCAACGAGAACAAGAGCGGTTCAACCCAAGCCTCCCGTTTTCGCAAGGTCAGTTTCTTGAGCAGCGTCAATTGAAGCAAAGACTGATACGAACGAAGCAGCATTCCTGAGAGCAGGTAACTTTTCACAATTGGCATTCCGCCCAGCGTATCCTGCGCAATAGCGTTCATTTGCCCCGTATGCTCTTGCACCTCTTCCGTCAGTCGCTGCATTTGTTTGCCGACCCAATGCGATACAAGCAAGGATATAGGAAGAAGCAGAAGACTGAACAATACGAGCTGCCACTGAATCCAAATCAAATAGATGAAGCAGCCGATAAACAACATCGGATGGTAAAACCATTGCGCCAAATCTCGACTCATGAATTGATGGATGACCTGCAGGTCATTGCTGGATCGCGACAACACATCTCCGGAGTGCTGCTTTTCGATATAATGAACAGGCAGCTTTCCGATATGATTCATCAGATGATTGCGAATATCTCTTATGGTCAAGGCGCTGCTTCGCTCCACGCCGAACGCCATAAAATACTTCGCAGGAACGCCGATTAGGATGACGGCAAAAACGGTGAAAACGATGGACAAGACAAGCCGCCCTGCCCCATTCTCCGCACGAGTCGTTAAATCTTGAATGAAACTGCCTATCCATATCTCGATCAGCGCTGCCGCCATGGCCGAGACAATTCCGACGATCATCCAGCCTATGTGAGTTTTCATATATGTCCATATCCATAGAAATGATTTCCACAGGGTCAATCCGTCTTTTCGTTCTTGCACCACATGTTGTCCCCTTTCAAGGTATGCGCAGGGTTATTCGACTTCAAAACGGCACCTTATGAGATTCCATCTTCCGCTCCATAATGTGTTGGACGATGCCACCAATCACGTTCGCGTTTTCTTCCACGTATTCAGGAGCAAACACCTGCTCGTGAACCCCGGCGAGCTGATATTCCTCGTAGTTTTGCAAGGTAGCTTCCTGCCATGACGGCCTATGTTCAAGCGCTCCGCGCTCTCTGGAACCCTCCGCGATTAGCCCGTGAATATTCGCCTGAACCGTGCCCGAGTGAATCAGCTTCGCTCCATATGTCAGATACGCCCGCACTTTGCGCTCCACGCGTTCGCGAATGAATGGGTTGTCGAGCAATTCTTTCTCCTCACCTTCGGCAGGCTCCAGAATTTCCTTGATGTCACTTTCCACTTCGTCCATCGGCGTTTCGAATTGTTTATACGGAGAGTCCAACATGATCAGGTCGGAGACGCGGCCGCCTCTCCTCTCTATCGCTTGGGTCACCTCATACATCAGATTGCCGCCCAACGAATACCCCAGCAGAACATACGGCGAGCCGTCCTGCACGCGGAGTATCTCCTCTACATAACGGTCTGGTATATCCTTGAAGCCATCCGTGTCGTCTATAAAATCTATGGCGTAAAGCACGCAGCGGTCATCCAGCTTCTTCGCAAGTTCCATATAGCTTATGCCATATCCGCCCCCCGGAGGAAAGCAAAAGACGTTGATCGCTCCGTTCTCGTTGAGTTTCATAAAGTGGTTGCCGCTGTGTCCCTCCAGCCCGGATTGCCAGATCTCATAAGCCATCGCTTCGACGGACGGATTCTGGAACATGCTGTGGAGTGAGATTTCGACTCCCATTGCGGCATACACTTTTTGAATCAATTGCATAAGGCTTAAGGAATGTCCGCCAAGATCGAAGAAATTGTCCTTCACTCCGATCCTTTCAGCTCCAAGCACCTCTTGCCAAATCCGCACGAGCTGCTCTTCCAGCGGTGTACGGGGCGCGATGTATTCCGCACCAGTATTCACGCTTCCCTCCGGCGCGGGCAGCGCCTTGCGGTCCGTCTTCCCGTTCGACGTCAGCGGCATCTTCTCCAGCTGCACGAAGTACGACGGAATCATGTACCCCGGCATCTCCTGTAACAGCCTTCCTCTTAGCTCGCTCACCGTCAGCAGTTTGTCCGCTACCACGTACGCGCACAGCTGCTTCTCCCCGCTTTCATCCTCGCGCGCCATGACCATCGCTTCCTGCACCGACTCCATCTTCAACAGCTGCGCTTCCACTTCCCCAAGCTCGATCCGGTAACCGCGTATCTTCACTTGATGGTCGATCCTTCCCATGTATTCGATGTTGCCGTCCGGCAGCCATCTCGCCAAATCCCCCGAGCGGTACATCCGCTCGCCTTGCGTAAACGGATCGTCCACGAATTTCTCCGCCGTCAGCTCTGGGCGGTTCAAGTACCCGCGCGCCAGACCTTCTCCGGCCACATACATCTCCCCTGCCACTCCCGCAGGCACGCATCGGCGGTTGCCATCCAGCACATACACCTTCAGCGTCGGGATCGGTCTTCCGATATTGCTTCTCCCCTCGGCGATTTCCACCTCCGTGATTTCCTTGTAGGTCACGTGTACCGTCGTTTCGGTGATCCCGTACATATTGATCAACTGCGTTGCCGGGTAACGCTTCCTCCAGTCCTTCAGCTGCTGCGGCGCCAGCGCCTCTCCTCCGAAGATGACCTTTCGAAGGCTCAGCGTCTGCCCGCTCTCCGCCAGCGCTTCGCGAAGCAGCTGGTAGAAATACGTCGGCGTCTGATTCAGAATCGTTACGCCCCGCTCCTTCAGCAGCTGCAGGAACTGTCCCGGCTGTTTCGCCGTCATCGGCGGCACAATGACCAGCTTGCCCCCGTACAGCAGCGCCCCGTACATTTCCCACACCGAGAAATCGAAGCAGAACGAGTGGAACAAGGTCCACGTATCAGATGAGCCGAAGTCGAACAGGTTCTTGCTGTTGAACAGCAGCCGGACCACGTTCTTGTGCGCGATCAAGGTGCCTTTCGGCTTGCCCGTCGTTCCCGAGGTATAGATCACATAGGCCAGATCGTTCGGCTGGTTAACCGAGGCCAGGCTCGCGCTATCCGCTGCGTAGGTCTGCTCATCATCCAGAAGCAGGCAGACGCCGGCAAAGGTCGCTTTGTCCCGCAAATGCGCTTGCAGCAGCAGCACACTGGCTCCCGAATCGTCCAGCATGTAGCGAATGCGCTCCTCCGGATACTCCGGATCGATCGGCACATACGCCCCACCCGCCTTCAGAATCGCGAGAATCCCGATCACCATGGAAGGGGAACGTTCGGCCATAATGCCCACCAGCTGATCCGCCCCTACACCTTGGCTGCGCAGGGTACGCGCCAGACGATTCGACCGCTCATTCAGCTCGCGGTACGTCAGACGCTCGTCCTCGTACTCGACCGCGACCGCATCCGGATGACGCTCCGCCTGCTCCTCGAACAACTCGTGAATCGTCTTCTCTCTCGGGTAATCCGCTTCCGTATCGTTGAATACGGTAAGAATCTCATGCATCTCGGCCTCAGACAAGATGTCCGCTCTATCGACGGCCAGATCCGGTTGGAATAAAACGCCAGACAGAAGCCGAATGTAATGATCGGTCACCTTGACCATAAAATCTTGGTCGTATCGGGTGGAGTCGAAGCTTAGATTCAATACTATGGAGCCCTGCATCAATTCGAACTGAAACAAGGTGTCTGTCCAAGTTTTGTTCTTCCCGGCATCCGTATGTATGTTTGCAAACGAGACCACTGTAGGGACAACAGGCTCGCCAAGCGGATTGTACTCTACGTTCATAGGCCGAACCATTTTTCGAAACGGAATATGCTGATGCTCTATGGCTCCGCTGACGGACGATTTGATTTGGCCCAGCAGCGTTCTAATCGTGCTCTCACCATTCACCCTAGTTTTAATCAAGAGAACATCTTGGGTCGGCAGATTTCCATCATCAGGCTCGCTGTAAGCGGGCATGCCCACAATCGTATGTTCTTGGTGAGTATAGGTGTAGAGCAACCCGTTGACTCCAGCCAGTACGATCATATAGACGGCCATGTCCGATCCATTCGCCAGCGAGAGAATTTTCGCCGATAGCTCCTGCGGTAGCGTGCGGCAGATTACACCTATGTTGGACGCAGCATTCACGCTCATTCCCTTATTGGCGGGACTGTTGTACGGCAAGAAGCTCATACTATCTTCGGCGTCAAATATTTCGTTCCAATAGGCCTCTTCCCTCTCAAACACAGACTTCATTATTATCCCTCCCCATATTGATGTCAGACAAAACCCGGAGTGTGTGCCCCCGGAACAAGGCAGACACACACTCTTTCGGGTATATTTCGGGTATAGACGGTGTATTTCTTCGGTTCTGTCTAGAATGCAAATTCAATGTCCTCCAACGAGCCTTTGCGGCTTGCCGAAGGCGCATGACATTGGATTTGGTTTAATGGGATGTTCGGGTCTTCACAAATCTGTGACAACACGAACAGGAAATCCTTCAACATTTTATGAATCATCGCCGGTTTGAACAGCTTAGCGCAGTACTGGAAGCCGCCCGTGATGACTCCGTTATCTTCCGCTACAAACAATGAAAGATCGAATTTCGCATCATTCGTATGGTCAAGAACGTACGGGGTCAAGTGCAGCGCTTCAAACCGGGCCTCACGATCCTCGGTATTCTGCATGACAAACATCGTGTCGAACACCGGATTGCGGCTTGCGTCCCGTTTCACATTCAACCGTTCTACAAGCTCTTCGAAAGGATAGTCTTGATGCTCGAATGCACCCAAGGTCGTTTCTTTGACTTCTTCCAGGAAGGAAGCAAACGTCTTGTCTCCCGCCGGATAATTGCGGATGGCAAGCGTGTTGACAAACATCCCGAGCAGCGGCTCCAAATCCGGATGTGTTCTTCCTGCGACAGGCGTCCCCACAATGATGTCTTTCTGGCCGCTGTATTTGGAGAGCAGCACGTTATAGGCGGATAGGAGAACCATATACAGCGTGCTCCCGCGGGTTGCCGCCAATTGGTTTAATTGCCGTGCAAGCTCGGAATCGACTTCGAATTCGACATGTGCTCCTTCAAAGCTTCGAACAGAAGGCCGTTCATAATCCGTTGGCAAATCTGCCACAGGCAGTTCCCCTTCGAACGCCTGCAGCCAATATCCCTCCTGCTTATTCATGCGCTCGCGCTGCGCCTCGTGCTGCTGCCATACGGCAAAATCCTTGTACTGAATCCGCAAAGCGGGGAGCTCCTCGCCTGCATAGAGTCGGGACCATTCATCCACCAAAATCCCCATAGAGGCACCGTCGGAAATTAAGTGATGTATGTCCACCATCAGCAGATGGCGCTCCGGCTCCAGCTCGACGAGTTCTACGCGAAGCAGAGGCGGATGCTTCAAATCAAAGGTGCGGACGAAACCGCGGACAATATCTTCGACATCTTCTTCATCAGCCTGCCCATACTCCACCTCAAATTCCACTTGCGCGTGCACCCGCTGTACCGGTTCGCCGTGCACCATCTCAAAGCCGGTGCGCAAAATCTCATGCCGTGCGATCAGCTTCCTAAACGACTCTTCAAACCGCTCACGATTCAGCGGACCTTCAAGCGTCATGAATTCCGGCATGTTGTAGCTTTGTTCCGCGCCTTCCAGTTGATGCAGAATGTAAAGCCGCTTTTGCGCCGAGGATAGCGGGTAGTACGCCCTTTCCTCAACGGCCGGTATGGATGCATAGGTCATTTGCGCCATGTCGGCGATCGCTTTCGCCATCTCCTCAATGGTCGGGAGCCGGAATACGTCCCGCAGCGGCAGATTGACGTTCATCTCTTTATAGAGCTGGCTTACCAACGCAGTCGCACGAAGGGAGTGGCCGCCCAGATCGAAGAAATTGTCCATCACTCCGATCCTTTCAGCTCCAAGCACCTCTTGCCAAATCCGCACGAGCTGCTCTTCCAGCGGTGTACGGGGCGCGATGTATTCCGCACCAGTATTCAAGCTTCCCTCCGGCGCCGGCAGCGCCTTGCGGTCCGTCTTCCCGTTCGACGTCAGCGGCATCTTCTCCAGCTGCACGAAGTACGACGGAATCATGTACCCCGGCATCTCCTGCGACAGCCTTCCTCTTAGCTCGCTCACCGTCAGCAGTTTGTCCGCTACCACGTACGCGCACAGCTGCTTCTCCCCGCTTTCATCCTCGCGCGCCATCACGATTACTTCCTGCACCGACTCTACCTTCAACAGCTGCGCTTCCACTTCCCCAAGCTCGATCCGGTAACCGCGTATCTTCACTTGATGGTCGATCCGTCCCATGTATTCGATGTTGCCGTCCGGCAGCCATCTCGCCAGATCCCCCGAGCGGTACATTCGCTCTCCTGGCGTAAACGGATCGTCCACGAATTTCTCCGCCGTCAGCTCTGGGCGGTTCAAGTACCCGCGCGCCAGACCTTCTCCGGCCACATACATCTCCCCTGCCACTCCCGCCGGCACGCATCGGCGGTTGCCATCCAGCACATACACCTTCAGCGTCGGGATCGGTCTTCCGATATTGCTTCTCCCCTCGGCGATTTCCACCTCCGTGATTTCCTTGTAGGTCACGTGTACCGTCGTTTCGGTGATCCCGTACATATTGATCAACTGCGTTGCCGGGTAACGCTTCCTCCAGTCCTTCAGCTGCTGCGGCGCCAGCGCCTCTCCTCCGAAGATGACCTTTCGAAGGCTCAGCGTCTGCCCACTCTCCGCCAGCGCTTCGCGAAGCAGCTGGTAGAAATACGTCGGCGTCTGGTTCAGGATCGTCACTCCTCGCTCCTTCAGCAGCTGCAGGAACTGTGCCGGCTGTTTCGCCGTCATCGGCGGCACAATCACCAGCTTGCCCCCGTACAGCAGCGCCCCGTACATTTCCCACACCGAGAAGTCGAAGCAGAACGAGTGGAACAACGTCCACGTATCAGAAGAGCCGAAGTCGAACCGGTTCTTGCTGTTGAACAGCAGCCGGACGACGTTCTTGTGTTCGATTAAGGTGCCTTTCGGCTTGCCCGTCGTTCCCGAGGTATAGATCACATAGGCCAGATCGTTCGGCTGGTTAACCGAGGCTAGGCTCGCGCTGTCCGCTGCGTAGGTCTGCTCGTCATCCAGGAGCAGGCAGACGCCTGCAAAGGTCGCTTTGTCCCGCAAATGCGCTTGCAGCAGCAGCACACTGGCTCCCGAATCATCCAGCATGTAGCGAATGCGCTCCTCCGGATACTCCGGATCGATCGGCACATACGCCCCACCCGCCTTCAGAATCGCAAGAATCCCGATCACCATGGAAGGAGATCGTTCAGCCATAATGCCCACCAGCTGATCCGCCCCTACACCTTGGCTGCGCAGGGTACGCGCCAGACGATTCGACCGCTCATTCAGCTCGCGGTACGTCAGACGCTCGTCCTCGTACTCGACCGCGACCGCATCCGGATGACGCTCCGCCTGCTCCTCGAACAACTCGTGAATCGTCTTCTCTCTCGGGTAATCCGCTTCCGTATCGTTGAATACGGTAAGCAGTTGAATCGTCTCTTCCGATGTCACCATATCCAGCGTTCCAAGGGGCGCCGACGGGGTCTGGATGACGCTCTCAATCAACCGGTCGAAATGCTTCGCCAACCGTTCCACCGTCTCCCTCGTGTATAACGCCGTCGTGTATTCGATGCCGCATACCAGCTTGTCGGCATCCTCTGCGATTTCCAGCGTCAGATCAAACTTCGCTATAGACCGTTCGTTCGCGAAAGGTGCCAAGCGCAGCCCGTCGATAGCAAATTCCCCTTCTTCCACGTTTTGCATGACCAGAAGCGTGTCAAAGAGCGGATTGCGGCTTACATCGCGAGACACCCGTACTTTTTCCACCAATTCCTCGAACGGGTAATCCTGGTGTTCATAGGCCTGCATGGTCGTTTCTTGTATTTCCTTTAGGAAGGAGCGGAATGATTTCTCCCCTAACGGATAGCTGCGAATCGCCAGCGTGTTGACAAACATCCCGATCAGCGGCTCCAAATCGCCGTGACTTCTGCCTGCAATTGGCGTGCCTACGATGATGTCTTCTTGGCCGGAATATTTATGAAGCAGTGTGGTATAAAGGGCTAGAAGCACCATATACAACGTGGCCCCCGATTCAGCGGCAAGCTGCCGCAAGGCCACACTCTTCCGCGCGTCGATCACGAACTCGTACGTGTCTCCTTTGAAGCTGCGGAATACAGGACGAGCGAAATCCGTCGGCATCTCGAGCACCGGAAGCTCCCCGCTGAACTGCTCCAGCCAGTACGCCTCCTGACGCTTCATCCTATCCTGCTGCGACTCGGACTGCTGCCACACGGCATAATCCTTGTACTGAATGAGCAGAGGCGACAGTTCTTCCCCGCCGTACAAGCGGACAAACTCCGCCACCAAGATCTCCATCGACACGCCATCCGAGATAATATGATGCATGTCGAACAGCAGAATGTGGCGGTGCTGCTCCAGCTCGATCAATCCGACCCGCAGCAGCGGAGGCTTCGTAAGGTCAAACGACCGAACAAATTCGCGGACAAGCTCGTCGGCTTCCCGTTCGTTAGCGACCTGCTTGTACTCCACCGCAAAATCCACCTGCGGGTATATCCGCTGTACCGGCTCGCCGTCTACCAGCTCAAACCCGGTGCGCAGCGATTCATGACGCGCAATCAGAGCACCGAACGACGCTTCGAACCATTCCCGGTCGAGTGCCCCTTCGAGCAGCATCGCTCCCGGCATGTTGTAGCTTTGCTCGGCTTCTTCCATCTGGTGCAAAATGTACATCCGTTTCTGCGTGGAGGATAAAGGATAATACTCCTGATCCCTAGCCACCGGAATGGAGGCATATTGCCGCTGCTCCATCCGGTTGATGGCTTCGGCCATTTCCTCGACCGTAGCGTGGCGGAACACGTCCCGCAGTGGCAGATCCACGTTCAGCTCCTTGTGGATCTTGCTGACCAGCGTGGTCGCCCGCAAGGAGTGGCCCCCGAGATCAAAGAAGTTGTCTCGGACGCCGACCTGCTCAGCCCCGAGTACCTCCTGCCAGATGCCTACCAGCTTCGCCTCCAGCGCTGTCCGTGGCGCGATATGCTCCACGCCACTCTGACCGCCTTCCGGCGCCGGCAGCGCCTTCCGGTCGATTTTGCCGTTCGCGGTGAGCGGCAGCCTCTCCAGCTGCACAAAGTACGACGGGATCATATACCCCGGCAGCTCCTGCGACAACGCCGCTCTCAGCTCGCTTGCCTTTCGCTCATTCTCCGCCGTGTAGTACGCGCACAGGGCTTTCTCCCCTCCTGCGTCCTCTCGCACCACCACGACCGCTTCCCCTATGCCTTCCGCTTTCAGCAGCTGCGACTCGATCTCCCCGATCTCGATCCGGTATCCCCGGATTTTCGCCTGATGGTCGATCCGTCCGATAAAGTCCACGTTCCCGTCCGGCATCCAGCGCGCCAGATCCCCCGTCCGGTATAGACGCTCCCTCGCTTCAAACGGGCGCGGCACAAACTTCTCCGCCGTCAGCTCCGGTTGATTCCAATAGCCTCGGGCCACGCCCGCTCCTCCGATACACAACTCGCCCAGCACGCCCACCGGCACCGGATTCAGATGCGCATCGACAATCGCAAACCGTGCGTTCAGCCACGCCTTGCCGATCGGCACGTTTCCTGCTTCCGGCAGCTTCTCCAACGGCTCCTCGTAGTAGCTCGAGTCGATCGCCGCTTCCGTCACTCCGTAGGCGTTTATGATGCGGATTTGCCCGCCGTATCTCTCCTGCAGCTCGCGGTAATCCCCCACGCTGCAGCTGTCTGAGCTCGTAATCAGCAGCCGCATCGAGGGAAGCGCCAGTTCCTGCTCGGCGATATACGCCATGAACGGCACGATCAGCGCCGGCGTCGATTCGAAGACCGTAATCTCGCATTCCCGTATCCAGCCGTACAGCCGAGAAGGGTCGATCCGGTCGTCCTTCGGACAAATGACCATCGTTCCCCCGTTGTACAGCGTCCGCGCTATATCCCCCACGAACACGTCGAAGGAGAAGCTCGCTAATTGCAGCAGCCGGACGGGGAACTCGTTCAGGCGGTACTCCCGGCGATAGCCATCCGCCGTATTCACCAGACTGCGGTGCTCGATCATGACGCCCTTCGGCCGTCCGGTCGTCCCCGACGTATAGATCACATAGGCCAGATCACTCGGCTTGTTGACGTTCACCAGATTCATCCGGTTCGGGTCGTTCGACGCGCCTTCGCTGTACAGCCCTTCGCTATACAGCGCCTCGTTGTCCAAGCACAGCACGGCCTGCAGCGTCTGCTCTTCCGCCAGCCACTCCCGCGTGCGCTCCTCTAGATGCGTCTGTGTCAGCAGCACTTCCGCTCCGCTGTCCTCCAGCATAAACCGGATCCGGTCGGACGGGTAATCCGGATCGAGCGGCACATAAGCGCCTCCCGCCTTCCATACCGCCAGCACCCCGACCAGCATGTCCACCGACCGATCGGCCAGAATGCCGACCAGTTGATCCGGCTTCACCCCTTGAGCCCGCAGGCTACGCGCCAGACCGTTCGAACGCTCGTTCAGCTCGCGGTAGGTCAGCTGCTTCTCCTCGTACACCACGGCCGTCGCCTCCGGGCTCCGCTCCGCTTGTTCCTCAAACCGGTGATGGAAGGTTTTCTCCAGCAGCGGCGGTGCGGTCTCTGGATTGAATACCCGCTGAATCTGCTCCTGCTCCTCCGCCGTCAGCATGCCTAACGACGCGATTTTCGCGCCCGGATCGTTCACAATCGCGGCGACCAATTGCTCGTAGTGCTTCGCTAACCGCTCTACTGTTTCTGGTTTGTACAACGCGGTTGCGTATTCGAGGGCGCATTCTAAACCGTCGCTGCCTTCCATGATGTCCAGACTCAGGTCAAATTTTGACATCCCGTAGTCACTCGGAAACGACGTCAGGCGAAGCCCTTCGAGAGCAAATTCCTTGTTTTCAATATTTTGCAGCGAAAACATCGTTTCAAAGAGCGGACTGCGGCTCAAATCGCGGGTCAGCTGCAATTTGTCCACCAGTTCTTCGAACGGATAATCCTGGTGCTCGTAGGCACCCAAGGTCGTTTCCTTCACTTCCGCCAGATACGACAGGAAGGTTTTCTCTCCGGCCGGGCTGTTGCGCAGCGCCAGTGTATTGACGAACATCCCGATCAAGGGCTGCAGATCACCGTGTGTTCTTCCCGCGATTGGCGTACCGACGACAATATCTTCCTGGCCCGTGTACTTTTGCAGCAGGATCGTATACGCCGCAAGCAATACCATGTACAGCGTCGCGCCGTTTTCCGCCGCTATTCGCTTCAACCCCTCGCTCTTCTCGGCATTCATATGGAACTGCAGCGTATGGCCATCGTATCGCTGCACGGCGGGACGCGCATAATCTGTCGGCAGCTCCAGCACCGGCAGTTCGCCGCTAAACTGGCTCAGCCAGTAGGCTCCCTGCTTGTTCAGACGCTCGCGCTGCGCTTCGGATTGCTGCCATACCGCGTAATCCTTGTACTGTATCCGCAGCTCAGGAAGCTCCTCGCCACCGTACAGGCGGACGAATTCTTCGACGAGGACATCCGTAGATACGCCGTCCGAGATAATATGATGCATGTCAACGAGCAGGATGTGGCGTTCTTCCGCCAGTTGGATCAAGCCTATCCGCAGGAGCGGCGGCTTCTTCAGATCGAACGCACGGATGAAGGCCCGCACCTTCCGTTCCGCCTCTTCTTCGCTAGCCGCCATATACTCCACGGCAAAATTCGCCTCTGGATATACCCGTTGTACCGGTTCGCCGTTTACGATCTCGAACCCGGTGCGCAGCGTCTCATGGCGTGCGATCAGAGCGCGGAACACCGCTTCAAACCGTTCCTGCTCCAGCACTCCCTCTAGCAGCATCGCTCCTGGCATGTTGTAACTTTGCTCCGCTCCTTCCAGCTGGTGCAAAATATAAAGACGCTTCTGCGCCGACGATACGGGGTAATGCTCGCTTGCCTCCGTCCGAGGAATCGCTTCGTAGGCCTGCTGCGCCATCCCCTCGAGCGCTTCCGCCATCTTCTCGACGGTAGCCGAGCGAAACACCTCTTTTAACGGCAGACTGACGTTCAATTCCTTGTGAATCCGGCCCACCAGTGTCGTCGCGCGCAGCGAGTGGCCACCAAGCTCGAAGAAATTATCGTGGACGCCGACCCTGCCCACTCCAAGCACGTCCTGCCAGATGAGTGCCAGCTTCGCTTCCAGCGACGTTCTCGGCGCCACATAGTCCATCCCCGTCTGCATGCTTTCCTCCGGGGCCGGAAGCGCTCGGCGATCCACCTTCCCGTTGGTCGTCAGCGGCATCTGCTCCAGCTGCACAAAGTACGTCGGGATCATATAGCCCGGAAGCTCTTGCGACAGCGTGTTTCTTAGTTCGCTTGCCGCCAGCTTGCTGCCAGCTACGAAGTACGCGCAGAGCTGCTTCTCCCCTTCGGTGGTTTCACGAACCACGACCGTCGCTTTTTCAATCGGCTCCACCTTGAGCAAATGCGATTCGATCTCGCCCAGCTCGATGCGGAAGCCCCGAATTTTCACCTGATCATCAATCCGGCCCACATACTCAATCGTGCCGTCCGGCAGCCATCTAGCTAAGTCGCCCGTCCGGTACATCCGCTCACCTGGTGCAAACGGGTTGTCCACAAACTTCTCCGCCGTTAGCTCTGGACGGTTCAAGTAGCCTCGAACCAATCCTTCTCCCCCTACGCACAACTCCCCGGCGACTCCAATCGGCTGCAGCTTGTTCCGTGCGTCAACGATGTAGACCGTCGTGTTGCTGAGCGGCTGTCCAATTGGGATGTTCACGGCATCCTGGCTCACCTCATTCACGTCCAACCAGGTTGTATAAACCGCGCTTTCCGAAGGACCGTATGCATGCTTGAGTTTGCCGGGCCCGATATAGCTGAGCGCTTTGCGGACATGACTGACGGAAACCCGTTCGCCCCCGAACAAAATCACTCTAAGATGGCGCAAGCAATGGACATTCACGTCCACAAGCACATTAAAGAAAGCTGTTGTAATGAGCATCACCGAAATGTGCTGCGTTTCGATTAGCCCCGCCAATTGCTCGACGTCCAGCATCGTTTCTTTTGGCACCAGAACCAGTCTAGCTCCATTGGTTAAAGCCCCGAAAATATCAAAGGCCGACCCGTCGAAGGAGTAGCTGGACAACTGGAGCACATGATCCTGATCTGTAATCTCAATATAGTTTGTATTCCGAACAATTCGCATCAGGTTGCGATGAGTGGTTAGATTGCCTTTCGGCTTGCCGGTCGTTCCGGACGTGTAAATGACGCACACCAAGTCAGTCGCTTCGTTGCTGTGCTCCAGATTGGAGCCGTCGTTGCTGTACGATTGCTCATCGTCCAGGAAGACTAGTGTGCTCTGTGTCGGAATCCGCTCGCGCAACTGGCGCTGTGCCAGCATCACATGCGCTCCCGAATCCTCGATCATGTAGCGGATGCGTTCTTCCGGATATTCCGGGTCGATCGCCACGTAGGCTCCTCCAGCTTTTAGAATCGCCAGCATGCCCACAATCATTTCCATGGATCGCTCCGCCATCAGAGCCACCAAACGGTCCTCGCCGACTCCGTGGGAACGCAGCGTCCTCGCCAGCCGATTGGCCCGCTCATTCAGTTCACCGTAGGTCCACTGCCGGTTCTCAAACACAAGCGCCACTGCATCCGGGAGACGCTGCGCCTGTTCCTCAATCAGCTGGTGAAGCGTCTTCTCCCGTGGATACACCGTCGCCGTATTATTAAACTGCTCTACAATCTCGGCTTTCTCCCCGGCTGTCGCAAGCTCCAGTTCTCCTACAGCGGCCAGCGGATTTTCGACGATTTGTTCGAAGACGTAGACCAGATGCCCCTTCAAGCGCTCCATTCCCGCCCGATCAAACACATTGGCATTGTAGTCCAGATGCAGTTGAATGTTGTCTCCTGGGAGCACCGTCAGTGTGAAGTCATAGTTCGTATGCTCTGCCATTTCAACATCCGCAATCGAAAGCTTTCCGCCGTCTTCATGTCCGGCTTGCTTCATCTGCTCATCGACCGGGTAGTTCTCAAACGCCATGATATGGCTGATCAGATTCTGCTTTTGTGTGCTCATCGCCTGAATTTCGTACAGCGGATAATAATCGTAACGACCAGATTCCAACGCCTGCTCCTGCAGTCTTCCCATCACTTCGGCAAAGCTCGTATCCGGTTCGGAAGTGACGCGCAGCGGGATCGTGTTAATGAATAGTCCGATCATCTCTTCAATCCCCGGAATTTCCGCCGGTCTTCCCGATACGACATTTCCGAATACCACATCACCTGTTCCGTTATATTTCTGCAGAATGATGCCCCATGCCGCTTGCATGAGCGTATTGACCGTCACCTGATACCGCTTTGCGACACGGCTCATCCGTTCGCTCAGGCTGTTGCCCAAATCGCATACGATGCGCTCCAAGGCATACCATGGGCTTCTTTCCTCCGTCTTGGCCTGCGGCAGTAGGGTCTGCCCCTCGTAGCCTGCCAAGTACTCGTCCCAATAGTGGGACGCTGCTTCCTTGTCCTGCCGTTCCAGCCACTCAATATAATGGCTGTAGACTGGCGTTAGGTTCCGCTCCGCAGCATCTTCCCGCTCAGGACCCTGAACGTAGGCGGAATACGTTTCAAACAGCTCTTTCGTCAACTGCGGCAAGCACCAGCCGTCCATCAGAATGTGATGGAAGCTCCAAAGCACCTGGCAGCTTTCCGCTTCTGTACGGATGACCGTTACGCGTGCCAGCGCATCCCGCTGCAAATCAAATCCGCGAGCTTTATCGTCTTGCTCTAATTGGTCGATCTGCGCTTGCTGCTCGGACGCATGAAGACCAGCAAGGTCCTTGTAAGCAAATCCGATCCGCTTGTCTCGGAACACGATTTGCATCGGTTCCCCGTTCCAGCCGCTGTAGAAATTGGTCCGCAGTACGGCATGACGGACCGCCAGCTCCTCCCAGCTTTTCGCAAACGTTTCGATATTGAGCGTTCCTCGCAAGGTAAATCGCGCCTGCTCAAAATATGCACCGGCATCCGGGTCCATGGCGCTGTGGAACCACATCCCCTTCTGCATAGGCGTAAGCGCGTAGATGTTGTCGATCTGCCCGAGATGGCGTGTTTGTTCCGCGAGCTGCTCCAGTTCCTCTAAGCTCAATCCCTTAAGCTGCACATCGTTTGGTGTCAGTTCCGTCCGATCCTTCGCCACGCAATGAGCGATTAGTTCCAGAAGGCTCTCCTGCAGGAATGAAGCCAGCTTCTCCATCGTTTCCCTACGGTATTCCTTGCCGCTATAGCCGAGGTCCAGCGTCAGCGAACCGTCCGCAATCATTCCGTTAATGTCCAGCGCGTAGCTTCGGGCTTGCTTGCCGCTCCACTGCGCCCCACCTGCAAACCGCGATATGCCAAGCTCATTGTTTTGCAGATCTTGATCAAACTGACCCAAGTAGTTGAAACTGATCTGCGGTGTCACTCCCCATACGTCTTCCGTCGCGTGCTCCGACAAATACCGGCATATGCCGTACCCGATCCCTCTGTTCGGGATCTGACGCAAATCTTCCTTCGTCTTCTTGATCCGGTAGGACACATCCTTGCCTGGGTCCATCTCCAGCAATACCGGATATTTGCTTGTAAACCAACCCACGGTACGCGTAATATCGATATCCGGCAAGATAGATTCACGGCCGTGACCTTCCAGATTCACCAGCACCCGGTCATGACAGCTCCACTTCTGAATCGCCGTTCCCAGCGCCGTCAGCAAGATGTCGTTCATTTCGGTGTTATACGCTTTATGAACTTGCTTGAGCAGCAGCTCCGTTTCTCCCGCGCTCCACTGAATCGTTATTGTTTCGCTATCCTCCTGTAAGGAGAGCTCCGCTTCCTGATTCTTCGGCAGCGGCGGCACAGCTGTATGTGCAACGCGCTGCCAATAGGCCTCTTCTTTGTCCATGGCCGAACTTTGCGCGTATGTCGAAAGCTGCCCTGACCAAGCACGATACGAATCGGTCTTCGCCGGAAGACGGATCTCCTCTCCCTTCACGGCTTGCTCATACCCAGACGCGATATCCTCAAGCAGGATGCGCCACGATACGCCGTCGATGACGCCATGGTGTATCGCGATAAGCCAATGATCCCCATCCTCACCGTGGAACAACCCGGCTTTTACCAACGGGCCCGACTCCAGATCAATGCTGCTCTGAATGTCGCTTGCTTTGGCTTCGATCACCTTTTCGTACGCCGCCGCTTCTATTCCCTTGAAGTCGACCACTTCCAGACTGTAAAGCTCTCCTTCCTCCACTCCCCGGTTCCAAGCCGAAACTCCGTTTTCCGTCTGGCGGAATACGATACGCAGCGCGTCGTGATGCTCAACAATTCTTTGAAGCACCTTGCGAATCGCCGTTTCGTTGAAGCCTTCCTTGCGATGAAGCATGACCGATTGGTTAAAGTGGTGCGGGTCGGCAAATTGCTGTTCAAAAAACCAGCGCTGGATTGGCGCTAACGCAACCTCTCCGGCCACCTCGCCCTGATCGGCCATTCTGGCAATCGGCCTGATGTGCCGTCCCAGTTGGGCAACAGTCGGGTATTTGAACAAATCGCGAATTTCCAGCTTGTAGCCAGCCTGATGCAGACGTGACGAAACCTGAATCGATTTAATGGAATCGCCGCCAAGCTCGAAGAAATGATCCGTCACGCTGATGCGCTCCGCTCCAAGTACCGCCTTCCATACAGCCGCAAGCGCTTTTTCCTCCTCGGTTCTAGGCGCGACATACTCACCGCCGGTGTGCACGTTTCCTTCTGGAGCGGGCAGCGCCTTGCGGTCGATCTTCCCGCTCGCAGTGAGCGGCATCCGCTCCAACTGCACAAAGTAGGACGGAATCATGTAGCCCGGCAGCTCCTGCGACAGCTTTAACCTCAGCTCGCTTGCCGTAAGCTCCCCGTGCGCCACAAAGTAGGCACAAAGCTGGTTTTGTCCACTCTCGTCCTCGCGCGCAAGCACAATCGCTTCTTGAACATGCTCCACCTTCAAAAATTGCTCCTCGATCTCGCCAAGCTCGATGCGGTAACCGCGAATTTTCACCTGATGGTCGATCCGTCCCAAATATTCGATATTGCCGTCAGGCAGCCATCTGGTCAAGTCACCCGTCCGGTACATTCTCTCTCCCGGCGCGAACGGATTATCCACGAACTTCTCTGCCGTCAGCTCGGGACGGTTCAAGTAGCCGCGCGCCAGCCCGACGCCCGCAATGCATAATTCGCCGGCCACGCCGACGGGCAGCGGTTGATTGTACGCATCCAAAATGTAGATCCGATGGTTCGCAATCGGACGGCCGATTGGCACAGACTTTTGCTCGAACACGCTTGACGGAGCCGCCCAAACCGACGTTACAATGGAGGCTTCAGTTGGCCCATAGGCATTGAAATACATCACCTTGTCCTTCCACTGGTTCACAAGCTCAACAGATACCGCCGAGCCTCCTGTGATTAGCTTCTTGAAGCTCGGCATATGCTCCGGATTCAGGTAGGTCACATAGGTAGGAGGCAGAATTGCCGCTGTAATCCCGTTTTCATTCATGTAGGCTTCGAACAATTGATAATCCAGAATCGTCGCAGCCGTCGGGATGTACAAGGTTGCTCCGAAGAACAGGGCTTTATAGATTTCCCAGCACGCCGCGTCGAAGGAAAGGCTCGCGAATTGGACGACCCGGTCCTGATCGGTAATTCCCAAGGTGTTCTTAAACATCAGCTTCAGGCTGCAAAGCCCGTGATGTTCTACCATAACCCCTTTGGGCTTGCCCGTTGTTCCTGACGTATAAATCACATAAGCCAAATGATTCGGCCCGACTACCGGCTCAAGATTCGAGCTATCCCCGCCGTATGACTGCTCGTCATCCACAATGACGTATTTTCCAGCAAAAGCCACGCGATCCCGAAGACGACTTTGCACCAGCATCAGCTTCGCACCGCAATCCTCTAGCATATAACGGATGCGTTCCTCCGGATATTCGGCATCAATTGGCACATACGCGCCCCCGGCTTTTAAGACCGCGAGTATTCCGACGATCATCTCCAAGGATCGCTCCAGCATAATGCCGACCGGCTCGTCCGCCTGCACGCCCTCCGCTCTCAATGTCCGCGCCAGCCGATTGGCCCGTTCGTTCAACTCCCTATACGAAAGCTGATTGCCCTCAAATACGACAGCCGCATGATCCGGCGTGCGCTCTGCCTGCTCCTCGATCAATTGATGGATAGTCGCCCCGGCAGGATAAGCCGCCGCCGTCTTGTTGAACACGCGGTGAAGCTGGTTCTCTTCTTGCGCAGTCAGCATACCGAGCACCGCAATGGTCGCCTCTGGAGAAGACACAATGGCTTCGAGCAGCTGCTCGTAGTGCTTGGCCACCCGCTCAATCGTTTCCCGTTTATATAAGGAGGTGGCGTATTCCAAGCTGCACGCCAAACCGTCATTCCCCTCCGTTACATCCAAAATCAGGTCGAATTTTGCCACCGTATACTCGCTCGGGTACGGCTTAAGATGAAGGCCTTCGAGAGCAAGCTCCTTGTTTTCCGTGTTTTGCAGAGCAAACATCGTGTCAAAGAGTGGGTTGCGGCTTAAATCGCGGGTCACCTGCAATTTTTCCACCAGCTCCTCGAACGGGTAATCCTGGTGCTCGTAAGCTCCGAAGGTAGCTTCCTTGACTTCCTTCAGATACGAAAGGAACGGTTTGCCCCCGGCCGGAGCCATGCGAATGGCTAACGTATTGACGAACATTCCGATCAGCGGCTGCAAATCTTCGTGGGTTCTGCCCGCAATCGGCGTGCCGACAATGATGTCCTCTTGCCCTGTATACTTTTGCAGTAAAACGGTATAGGCCGCAAGCAACACCATGTACAGCGTCGCTCCGCTTTCCGCTGCCATTCGCTTCAAGCCCTCGACCTTTTGCGAATCGATCTGGAAATGAAGCGTGTTCCCATTAAACCGCTGTACCGCAGGGCGCACGTAATCAAGCGGCATTTCCAATACGGGCAGATCCCCGCCTAGCTGCTCCAGCCAGTAGACTTCCTGTTGCTTTATTCGCTCCTTCTGCGGCTCGGATTGCTGCCACACGGCATAATCCTTGTACTGAATGCGCAGAGGCGGCAATTGTTCCCCGCCATACAAGGAGATAAACTCCCCCACCAGAACATCTGTCGAGATTCCGTCAGAGATAATATGATGCATGTCGAACAGCAGAATGTGGCGGCTTTGCTCCAGCTCGATTAATCCGACCCGCAGCAGCGGAGGCTTCGTAAGGTCAAACGGCCGGACAAAATCGCGCACGAGCTCGTCGGCTTCCCCTTCGTTGGCTGCCTGCTTGTACTCCACCGCAAAATCCACCTGCGGGTATATCCGCTGCAAAGGCTCGCCGTCTACCAGCTCAAACCCAGTACGCAGCGTCTCATGACGCGCAATCAGGGCGCGGAATGCCGCTTCGAAACGTGCCCGGTCGAGTGCCCCTTCGAGCAGCATCGCTCCCGGCATGTTGTAGCTCTGTTCAACCTCCGCCATCTGGCGCAAAATATACAGCCGTTTCTGCGCCGAAGACATCGGGTAATAATCGCTTTCTTCTGCCGTAGGAATGGAGACATGCTCCGCTTGCTCCATCCGGTTGATCGCTTCGGCCATTTCCTCGACCGTCGCGTAGCGGAACACGTCCCGCAGCGGCAGCTCCACGTTCAGCTCCTTGTGGATTTTGCTGACCAGCGTGGTTGCCCGCAAGGAGTGGCCCCCGAGATCAAAGAAGTTGTCTTGAACGCCGACCTGCTCGGCCCCGAGCACCTCCTGCCAGATACCTGCCAGCTTCGCCTCCAGCGCTGTCCGTGGCGCAACATGCTCCACGCCGCTCTGTCCGCCTTCCGGCGCCGGCAGCGCCTTGCGGTCGATTTTGCCGTTCGCCGTGAGCGGCAGCCTCTCCAGCTGCACAAAGTACGACGGGATCATGTACCCCGGCAGCTCCTGCGACAGCGCCGCTCTCAGCTCGCTTGCCTTCCGCTCATGGTCCGCCGTGTAGTACGCGCACAGGGCTTTCTCCCCGCCTGCGTCCTCTCGCACTACCACGACCGCTTCTCCTATGCCTTCCGCTTTCAGCAGCTGCGACTCGATCTCCCCGATCTCAATCCGGTATCCCCGGATTTTCGCCTGATGGTCGATCCGTCCAATAAAGTCCACGTTCCCGTCCGGCATCCAGCGCGCCAGATCGCCCGTCCGGTATAGACGCTCCCTCGCTTCGAACGGGCTCGGCACAAACTTCTCCGCCGTCAGCTCCGGTTGATTCCAATAGCCTCGGGCCACGCCCGCTCCTCCGATACACAACTCGCCCAGCACGCCCACCGGCACCGGATTCAGATGCGCATCGACAATCGCAAACCGTGCGTTCAGCCACGCTTTGCCGATCGGCACGTTGCCCGTTTCCGGCAGCTTCTCCAACGGCTCCTCGTAGTAGCTCGAGTCAATCGCCGCTTCCGTCACGCCATACGCGTTTATGATGCGAATCTGCTCGCCGTACTTCTCCTGCAGCTCGCGGTAATCCCCCACGCTGCAGCTGTCTGAGCTCGTAATCAGCAGCCGCATCGAGGGAAGCGCCAGCTCCTGCTCGGTGATATACGCCATGAACGGCACGATCAGCGCCGGTGTCGATTCGAAGATCGTAATCTCGCATTCCCGTATCCAGCTGTACAGCCGGGCAGGGTCGATCCGGTCGTCCTTCGGACAAATGACCATCGTTCCCCCGTTGTACAGCGTCCGCGCTATATCCCCCACGAACACGTCGAAGGAGAAGCTCGCCAATTGCAGCAGCCGGACGGGGAACTCGTTCAGGCGGTACTCCCGGCGATAGCCATCCGCCGTATTCACCAGACTGCGGTGCTCAATCATGACGCCCTTCGGTCGCCCCGTTGTCCCCGACGTGTAGATGACATAGGCCAGATCACTCGGCTTGTTGACGTGCGCCAGATTCATCCGGTTCGGGTCGTTCGACGCGCCTTCGCTATACAGCGCCTCGTCGTCCAAGCACAGCACGGTCTGCAGCGTCTGCTCTTCCGCCAGCCACTCTCGCGTGCGCTCCTCCAGATGCGTCTGTGTCAGCAGCACTTCCGCTCCGCTATCCGCCAGCATAAAACGGATGCGGTCGGCCGGGTAATCCGGATCGAGCGGCACATAGGCGCCTCCCGCCTTCCATACCGCCAGCGCCCCGACCAGCAGGTCCACCGACCGATCGGCCAGAATGCCGACCAACTGATCCGGCTTCACCCCTTGGGCTCGCAGGCTGCGCGCCAGAACGTTCGAACGCTCGTTCAGCTCGCGGTAGGTCAGCCTCTTCTCCTCGTATACCACCGCCGTCGCCTCCGGGCTCCGCTCCGCTTGCTCCTCAAACCGGTGATGGAAGGTTTTCTCCAGCAGCGGCGGCGCGGTCTCTGGATTGAAGACGCGCTGAATTTGCTCCTGCTCCTCCGCCGTCAGCAGGCCTAACGACGCGATTTTCGCGCCCGGATCGTTCACTATCGCGGCGACCACTTGCTCGTAGTGCTTCGCCAACCGCTCTATTGTTTCTTGCTTGTACAATGCGGTTGCATATTCGAGAGCGCATTCCAAACCGCCCTTGTCCTCCATGACGTCAAGGCTCAGGTCAAATTTTGACATCCCGTAGTCACTCGGAAACGACGTCAGGCGAAGCCCTTCAAGAGCAAATTCCTTGTTTTCAATATTTTGCAGCGAAAACATCGTTTCAAAAAGCGGACTGCGGCTCAAGTCGCGAGTCAGCTGCAATTGTTCCACCAGTTCCTCGAACGGATAATCCTGGTGCTCGTAGGCACCCAAGGTCGTTTCCTTCACTTCCGTCAGATACGACAGGAAGGTTTTCTCTGCAGACGGGCAGCTACGCAGCGCCAATGTATTGACGAACATCCCGATCAAAGGCTGCAGGTCGCCATGCGTCCTTCCCGCGATTGGCGTGCCGACGACAATATCTTCCTGACCCGTATACTTTTGCAGCAGAATCGTATACGCCGCAAGCAACACCATGTACAGCGTCGCACCGTTTTCCGCCGCGATTCGCTTCAAGCCCTCGCTCTTCTCCGCATCCAGATGGAATTGCAGCGTATGGCCATCGTATCGCTGCACAGCAGGACGCGCATAATCCGTCGGCAGCTCCAGCACCGGCAGTTCGCCGCTAAACTGGCTCAGCCAGTAGGCTCCCTGCTTGTTCAGACGCTCGCGCTGCGCTTCGGATTGCTGCCATACCGCGTAATCCTTGTACTGGATTCGCAGCTCTGGCAGCTCCTCACCGCCGTACAGGCGGACGAATTCTTCGACGAGGACATCCGTAGATACGCCGTCCGAAATAATATGATGCATGTCAACGAGCAGGATATGGCGCTCTTCCGCCAGCTGGATCAAGCCTATCCGCAGGAGCGGCGGCTTCTTCAGATCGAACGCACGGATGAAGGCCCGCACCTTCTGTTCCGCCTCTTCCTCGCTAGCCTCCATATACGCCACGGCAAAATCCACCTCGGGATATACCCGTTGTACCGGTTCGCCGTTAACGATCTCGAACCCGGTGCGCAGCGTCTCATGGCGTGCGATCAGACCGCGGAACACCGCTTCAAACCGTTCCCGCACAAGCGTTCCCTCCAGCAGCATCGCTCCTGGCATGTTGTAGCTTTGCTCCGCTCCTTCCAGCTGGTGCAAAATATAAAGCCGCTTCTGCGCCGACGATACGGGGTAATGCTCGCTTGCCTCCGTCCGAGGAATCGCTTCGTAGGCCTGCTGCGCCATCCCCTTGAGCACTTCCGCCATCTTCTCGACGGTAGCCGAGCGAAACACCTCTTTTAACGGCAGACTGACGTTCAATTCCTTGTGAATCCGGCCCACCAGCGTCGTCGCGCGCAGCGAGTGGCCACCAAGCTCGAAGAAATGATCGTGGACGCCGACCCTTTCAACTCCGAGTACGTCCTGCCAGATGAGCGCCAGCTTCGCTTCCAGCGGCGTTCTCGGCGCCACATAGTCCATCCCCGTCTGCATGCTTTCCTCCGGGGCCGGAAGCGCTCGACGGTCCACCTTCCCGTTCGTCGTCAGCGGCATCTGCTCCAGCTGCACAAAGTACGTCGGGATCATATAGCCCGGAAGCTCTTGCGACAAGGTGTTTCTTAGTTCACTTGCCGCCAGCTGGCTGCCGGCTACGAAGTAGGCGCAGAGCTGCTTCTCCCCTTCGACGGTTTCACGAACCACAACCGTCGCTTTTTCAATCGGCTCCACCTTGAGCAAATACGATTCGATCTCGCCCAGCTCGATGCGGAAGCCCCGAATCTTCACCTGATCATCAATCCGGCCCACATATTCAATCGTGCCGTCCGGCAGCCATCTGGCCAGATCGCCCGTCCGGTACATCCGCTCGCCTGGTGCAAACGGGTTGTCCACAAACTTCTCCGCCGTCAGCTCTGGACGGTTCAAGTAGCCTCTGGCCAGTCCGTCGCCAGCCACGCACAGCTCCCCGGCTACTCCAATCGGCTGCGGCTTGTTCTGTTCGTCGACGATGTAGATCGCCGTATTGCTGATCGGCTGTCCGATCGGAATCGTGATCGCATCCTCTTGCACTTCGTTCACATCGTGGCAGGTCGCAAATACCGTGCTCTCCGTCGGTCCATACACATGCTTGATTTTGCCCGGTCCAAGATGCTTAAGCGCTTTTCGCACATGGTTGACGGAAACCCGTTCTCCGCCGAACAAAACAGCGCGAATGTAGCGCAGGCAATCCGGTTTCATGTCTACGAGCACATTGAAAAATGCGGTGGTAATAAACATCACCGAAATTTGCTGCCGTTCGATCAGGCCAGCCAAGTTTCCTACATCCAGCATCGTTTCCTTGGGAACTAGAATCAGCCTGGCTCCATTTAATAGCGCTCCGAAAATATCGAACGTAGATCCGTCGAAGGAATAGCTTGATAATTGCAACACGCTGTCCTTATCGGTCACGTTTATGTAGTTGGTGTTGCGCACAACACGAACGATGTTGCGATGGGTCGTCAAATTGCCCTTCGGCTTGCCGGTCGTGCCGGATGTATAAATGACGTAGGTCAGATGCTCCGGCTCGTTGACATTTTCCAGATTGGAGCCATTTTCATCATAAGACGCCTCATCATCCAGCTCGATCCATGTACCGCCAAAGGATGCCCGTGTTTGCAAACCACGCTGAGCCAACAGCACCTGCGCTCCCGAATCCTCCAGCATGTAGTGAATGCGCTCCTCCGGATACTCCGGATCAATCGGCACATAAGCCCCGCCAGCTTTCAAGATCGCCATAATTCCAACGATCATCTCCAGCGAGCGCTCTGCCATCAGACCGACAAGCTCGTCCGCCTGCACTCCGCTTGCGCGCAATGTCCGTGCCAGCCGGTTCGACCGTTCATTCAGCTCCCGGTAGGTCAAATGCTCCTGCTCATAAACGACCGCCACCGATTCCGGGATACGCTCCGCCTGCTCCTCAAACAACTGATGTAGCGTTCGTTCACGCGGGTACTCCGTGCTGGTTTCGTTGAAGGCGTGAAGCAATTGCTGCTTCTCAGATTCAAACAAAATATCCACTTGACAGAATTCAAGCTCGGGCGAAGAGAGAACGATCGAATACAGCCGTTGCAGGTGGTCTATAGCCTGAGTCATAAACGATGCATGATAAAAATTCTCGTTATACTCAAGCTGGTAACGAACTAGGCCGTTCTCAAGTGAGAACTGCAATGAAATATCTGTCATCACATGCTGACTGACATCAGCCGTGTGGATTTCCTTCAAAGAAACGAGGGTGTTGACTACAGGAACTCCGTCGATATATTCAAGCTCCAGCCGTTCTGTCATTTTCCGGAACGGTATGTTCTGATGCTTGATCGCTTCCGTCAATGAAAGCTTTACTTGGTTCAATAGAGCCTTAAAGGATTGATCCGCGCTAAAATTATCCTTGAGCATGACAACAGGGCTGATATGCCCCGCGGTTTCGTTCGACTTGCTGACAACCGGCATGCCGAGCAGGATATGCTGCTCGTTGGTATATTTGTAAAGGAGGCATTGCACTCCCGTTAATAGAATCATGTATGTAGCCAGGCCGGAGCCTTTGCTTAACTGAATAATCTGTTGCGATACATCCGCAGACAGCGCGCCGGCAATCGTCTGAATCTTCGCTGCAGCGTTATTTGGCGATTTGTTATAGGGTAGCTTCGTAGGTGTAACGTCTTCGCCATCAAATTTTCCATTCCAAAAAAGGGCTTCCTTCTCAAATGCCACTTTCATCGTCTCCTTCTCTACCCGCAAAAGTCTGGTTGTACCATGTTTACATTCGCCGTAAGTGTGCGCTGTGGCGTTTCGGCCATCACGCACACTTGCAGCGAACGAAGATTAAAAGGCAAAATCAATGAATTCTTCAAGGAGCTGCTCTTGCTCCGCACTACGTGTAAGCGAAATCGTGTTCAACAGGACGTAAGGTTGTTCACAAATCTGGCTGATAATCGTTAATAAATCCTCGGCAAAATGACGAATCATGTTCGGGGTAAACAATTTCGTACAATATTCGAATTGACCGCTAATCGTGCCATCCTTCTCTACCTTCAGTTCCAGGGTCAGATCGAATCTGGCGATCGTTTGATACTGCATGAACGGTTCTACGGTCATCTCTCTGATCTCGCCAATACTTCGGTCTTCGGTGTTCTGCAGCACAAAGACGGTGTCAAACAACGGATTGCGGCTTAATTCCCAGGCAACCTGCACTTTTTCCAAAAGCTCCTCGAACGGGTAATCCTGGTGCTCATAAGCTTGAAGGGTCGTCTCCTTCATTTCCTCCAAATAGGACAGGAACTTCTTCTCTCCCGCCGGATAACTGCGGATAGCGAGCGTATTGACGAACATTCCGATCAGCGGCTCTACGTCTGTATGCGTTCTTCCCGCAATCGGCGCGCCCACGATGATGTCTTCCTGACCGGAGTATTTATGAAGCAAAACCGTATAAGCCGCCAACAGCACCATGTATAGGGTTGACCCGGTTTCCTCGGTAATTCGCTGCAATCCTTCGCTTCTCTGTTTGTCGATGACGATGCTCAGCACAGCTCCCTCAAAGCTGCGAATGGCCGGTCTGGCGAAATCGGTCGGCAGTTCCAAGCGTGGCAGTTTGCCGCTCAAAACATTCGTCCAGTAAGCCTCCTGGCGTTTCATTCGTTCGCGCTGAGCTACGGACTGTTGCCACACGGCATAATCCTTATATTGAATTCGCAGAGGGGGCAACGTCTCCTCGCTGTACAAACGAACAAATTCATCTACCACAATGTTGATGGAAATGCCATCGGAAATGATATGGTGCATATCAAACAACAGAATGTGGCGTTCTTTTTCTATTTGAATCAGCCCTACCCTCAGCAGAGGAGGCTGCTCCAGATCAAAGGTGCGGACAAATTGTCGTGAAATTTCCTCGGCTTCCTCTTCTGTTGCCTGCCTATACTCCACCGCAAAATCCACCTGCGGATATATCCGCTGTACCGGCTCGCCGTCTACCAGCTCAAACCCGGTGCGCAGCGTCTCATGACGCGCAATCAGAGCGCGGAACGACGCTTCGAAACGCGCCCGGTCGAGCGGCCCCAAAAGGAGCAGCGCTCCCGACATGTTATAGCTTAGTTCCGCTCCCTCCGTCTGCTGCAGAATATACAGCCGTTTCTGCGCCGAAGACATCGGGTAATAATCGCTTTCTTCAGCCGTAGGAATGGAGACGTGCTCCGCTTGCTCCATCCGGTTGATGGCTCCGGCCATTTCCTCGACCGTAGCGTAGCGGAACACGTCCCGCAGCGGCAGATCCACGTTTAGCTCCTTGTGGATCTTGCTGACCAGCGTGGTCGCCCGCAAGGAGTGGCCCCCGAGATCAAAGAAGTTGTCTCGAACGCCGACCTGCTCAGCCCCGAGTACCTCCTGCCAGATGCCTACCAGCTTCGCCTCCAGCGCTGTCCGTGGCGCGACATGCTCCACGCCACTCTGACCGCCTTCCGGCGCCGGCAGCGCCTTGCGGTCGATTTTGCCGTTCGCCGTGAGCGGCAGCCTCTCCAACTGCACAAAGTATGACGGGATCATGTACCCCGGCAGCTCCTGCGACAACGCTGCTCTCAGCTCGCTTGCCTTTCGCTCATCCGCCGCCGTGTAGTACGCGCACAGGGCTTTCTCCCCTCCTGCGTCCTCTCGCACCACCACGACCGCTTCCCCTATGCCTTCCGCTTTCAGCAGCTGCGACTCGATCTCCCCGATCTCGATCCGGTATCCCCGGATTTTCGCCTGATGGTCGATCCGTCCGATAAAGTCCACGTTCCCGTCCGGCATCCAGCGCGCCAGATCACCCGTCCGGTATAGACGCTCCCTTGCTTCAAACGGGCTCGGCACAAACTTCTCCGCCGTCAGCTCCGGTCGATTCCAGTAGCCTCGGGCCACGCCCGCTCCTCCGATACACAACTCGCCCAGCACGCCCACCGGCACCGGATTCAGATGCGCATCGACGATCGCAAACCGTGCGTTCAGCCACGCCTTGCCTATCGGCACGTTCCCTGTCTCCGGTAGCTTCTCCACTGGCTCCTCGTAGTAGCTCGAATCGATCGCCGCTTCCGTTACTCCGTAGGCGTTTATGATGCGGATCTGCCCGCCGTATCTCTCCTGCAGCTCGCGGTAATCCCCCACGCTGCAGCTGTCCGAGCTCGTAATCAGCAGCCGCATCGAGGGAAGATCCAGCTCCTGCTCGGCGATATACGCCATGAACGGCACGATCAGCGCCGGCGTCGATTCGAAGACCGTAATCTCGCATTCCCGTATCCAGCCGTACAGCCGGGTAGGGTCGATCCGGTCGTCCTTCGGACAAATGACCATCGTTCCGCCGTTGTACAGCGTCCGCGCGATATCCCCCACGAACACGTCGAAGGAGAAGCTCGCTAATTGCAGCAGCCGAACTGGGAACTCGTTCAGGCGGTACTCCCGGCGATAGCCATCCGCCGTATTCACCAGACTGCGGTGCTCGATCATGACGCCCTTCGGCCGTCCGGTCGTCCCTGACGTATAGATGACATAGGCCAGATCGCTCGGCTTGTTGACGTGCACCAGATTCATCCGGTTCGGGTCGTTCGACGCGCCTTCGCTATACAGCGCCTCGTCGTCCAAGCACAGCACGGTCTGCAGCGTCGTCTGCTCTTCCGCCAGCCACTCCCGCGTGCGCTCCTCTAGATGCGTCTGTGTCAACAGCACTTCCGCTCCGCTGTCCTCCAGCATAAAACGGATCCGGTCGGACGGGTAATCTGGATCGAGCGGCACATAGGCGCCTCCTGCCTTCCATACCGCCAGAACCCCGACCAGCATGTCCACCGACCGATCGGCCAGAATGCCGACCAGCTGATCCAGCTTCACCCCTTGGGCTCGCAGGCTGCGCGCCAGAACGTTCGAACGCTCGTTCAGCTCGCGGTAGGTCAGCCTCTTCTCCTCGTATACCACCGCCGTCGCCTCCGGGCTCCGCTCCGCTTGCTCCTCAAACCGGTGATGGAAGGTTTTCTCCAGCAGCGGCGACGCGGTCTCTGGATTGAATACCCGCTGAATCTGCTCCTGCTCCTCCGCCGTCAGCATGCCTAACGACGCGATTTTCGCGCCCGGATCGTTCACAATCGCGGCGACCACTTGCTCGTAGTGCTTCGCCAACCGCTCTACCGTTTCTGGTTTGTACAACGCGGTTGCGTATTCGAGGGCGCACTCCAAACCGTCGCTGCCCTCCATGACGTCAAGGCTCAAGTCAAATTTCGACACCAAATGCGCATTCGGATACAAGGCCAGTTGAAGGCCATCGAGATTGTAGGCTCTATTTTCCAAGCTTTGCAGCGAAAACATGGTGTCAAAGAGCGGATTGCGGCTCAAATCGCGAGTCAGCTGCAATTTTTCCACCAGTTCTTCGAACGGATAATCCTGGTGCTCGTAGGCACCCAAGGTCGTTTCCTTGACTTCCTCCAGATACGACAGGAATGTTTTCTCTCCGACTGGGCAGTTGCGCAGCGCCAGTGTATTGACGAACATCCCGATCAAGGGCTGCAGATCGCCGTGTGTTCTTCCCGCGATTGGCGTGCCGACGATCATATCTTCCTGGCCCGTGTACTTTTGCAGCAGGATCGTATACGCCGCAAGCAATACCATGTACAGCGTCGCGCCGTTTTCCGCCGCAATTCGCTTCAAACCCTCGCTCTTCTCGGCATCCATACGGAACTGCAGCGTATCGCCATCGTATCGCTGCACGGCTGGACGCGCATAATCTGTCGGCAGCTCTAGCACCGGCAGTTCTCCGCTAAACTGGCTCAGCCAGTAGGCTCCCTGCTTGTTCAAACGCTCGCACTGCGCTTCGGATTGCTGCCATACCGCGTAATCCTTGTACTGTATCCGCAGCTCAGGAAGCTCCTCGCCGCCGTATAAGCGGACAAGCTCCTCCACTAGGATATCCACGGACACGCCGTCGGAGATAATATGATGCATATCCAGCAGCAAGAGTTGGCTCTCTTTAGACAACTCCAACAGACCTGCACGTAATAATGGCGGCTGTCCCAGATCGAACGCTCGGGCAAAATGTCGCATCGCCTCCTGCGCTTCTTCATCACTTACTTGCCGATGCTCCAATATCAAATCCGCCTGCGGGAATATCCGCTGCACAGGCTCTCCATCCACCAGCACAAAGCCGGTTCGCAGCGTCTCATGACGCGCGATTAAAAGCCGGAAAGCTTCTTCAAGCCGTTTCCGGTCAAGTATGCCGTCAAGCCTCATAATCCCCGGCATGTTGTAGCTTTGCTCTGCTCCTTCCAACTGTTGCAGAATATAAAGCCGCTTCTGCGCTGAAGATACCGGGTAATACTCCTTTTCTTCGGTGAGCGGTATGGAGGCATACATCTTCTCTTCCATCCCGCCCATCGCCCGAGCCATTTCCTCAATGGTCGGGAGCCGGAATACGTCCCGTAGCGACAGATTGACGTTCATCTCTTTGTAGAGCTTGCTTGCCAACGCAGTCGCACGCAGGGAATGCCCCCCAAGATCGAAGAAATTGTCCCTCACTCCGATCCTTTCAGCTCCAAGCACCTCTTGCCAAATTCGCACGAGCTGCTCTTCCAGCGGTGTACGGGGCGCGATGTATTCCGCACCGGTATTCACGCTTCCCTCCGGCGCGGGCAGTGCCTTGCGGTCCGTCTTCCCATTCGCCGTCAGCGGCATCTTCTCCAGCTGCACGAAGTACGACGGAATCATGTACCCCGGCATCTCCTGCGACAGCCTTCCTCTTAGCTCGCTCACCGTCAGCAGTTTGTCCGCTACCACGTACGCGCACAGCTGCTTCTCCCCGCTTTCATCCTCGCGCGCCATCACGATTACTTCCTGCACCGACTCTACCTTCAACAGCTGCGCTTCCACTTCCCCAAGCTCGATCCGGTAACCGCGTATCTTCACTTGATGGTCGATCCGTCCCATGTATTCGATGTTGCCATCCGGCAGCCATCTCGCCAAATCCCCCGAGCGGTACATTCGCTCTCCTGGCGTAAACGGATCGTCCACGAACTTCTCCGCCGTCAGCTCTGGGCGGTTCAAGTACCCGCGCGCCAGACCTTCTCCGGCCACATACATCTCCCCTGCCACTCCCGCTGGCACGCATCGGCGGTTGCCATCCAGCACGTACACCTTCAGCGTCGGGATCGGTCTTCCGATATTGCTTCTCCCCTCGGCGATTTCCACCTCCGTGATTTCCTTGTAGGTCACGTGTACCGTCGTTTCGGTGATCCCGTACATATTGATCAACTGCGTTGCCGGGTAACGCTTCCTCCAGTCCTTCAGCTGCTGCGGCGCCAGCGCCTCTCCTCCGAAGATGACCTTTCGAAGGCTCAGCGTCTGCCCGCTCTCCGCCAGCGCTTCGCGAAGCAGCTGGTAGAAATACGTCGGCGTCTGGTTCAGGATCGTGACCCCTCGCTCCTTCAGCAGCTGCAGGAACTGTGCCGGCTGTTTCGCCGTCATCGGCGGCACAATCACCAGCTTGCCTCCATACAGCAGCGCCCCGTACATTTCCCACACCGAGAAGTCGAAGCAGAACGAGTGGAACAACGTCCACGTATCGGATGCGCCGAAGTCGAACCGGTTCTTGCTGTTGAACAGCAGCCGGACAACGTTCTTGTGCGCGATCAAGGTGCCTTTCGGCTTGCCCGTCGTTCCCGAGGTATAGATCACATAGGCCAGATCGTTCGGCTGGTTAACCGAGGCCAGACTCGCGCTGTCCGCTGCGTAGGTCTGCTCATCATCCAGAAGCAGGCAGACGCCGGCAAAGGTCGCTTTGTCCCGCAAATGCGCTTGCAGCAGCAGCACACCGACTCCCGAATCGTCCAGCATGTAGCGGATGCGCTCCTCCGGATACTCCGGATCGATCGGCACATACGCCCCACCCGCCTTCAGAATCGCGAGAATCCCGATCACCATGGAAGGAGAGCGTTCAGCCATAATGCCCACCAGCTGATCCGCCCCTACGCCTTGGCTGCGCAGGGTACGCGCCAGACGGTTCGACCGCTCATGCAGCTCGCGGTACGTCAGACGCTCGTCCTCGTACTCGACCGCGACCGCATTCGGATGCCGCTCCGCCTGCTCCTCGAACAACTCGTGAATCGTCTTCTCTCTCGGGTAATCCGCATCCGTATCGTTGAAGGCAGTGATCAGCCTGCGCTGCTCCTCTTCGCTAATAAGCGAAAGCTCGGAGATTTTCTGATATGGGCTGCGAATCATATGCTCCAAGACACAGTTGAATTGTTGAATGATCGCCTTCGCTTCATGCTCGCCAAATAGCTGCGTGCGGTAATACAGATCAACAAAGAGCTCTCCATCATCTGCAAAATCCAGCACATGAATATCAAAGTCGTTAACCGAATCCTCGGTGTAATCTTGATTCCCATATATAACTGCCTCATCCATGCGAAAGAAGCTCACTGGTCGGTATTGTATCGACACGCCAAACAACCGCTGGACATCCTGATTGCGGTGAACCTCTCGCAAGTCCTGAACGATCTTATTGTACGGATAACGCTGATGACGCAGAATGGAGGCTTGTTCTTTGGCGACATTTTTTAGAAACGAAAGCAATTCCTGCTCAGGCTCCACCAGCATCCTCGTTGCGACCGTACTGACGAACATACCGACCGTTTCTTTTTCTTTCCTTGTCGTCCGGTTCGCATACAATGTGCCAATTGCCACATCCTGCTCGCTCGTTACCTTATGCATGTAAATATATAAAGCGCTCAGAAAGAAGGTAAAGATACTGATCTGATGCTCCTCGCAAAAGGCTTTTACGCCATGATGCAGTTCCTCGTCAAGCATCCATCTCTCGACTCTTGCGTCCGTGCCCATCGTTAGCGGATTGTATGACTTCAAACTAATGGCTTCGGGCATAGTGCCGAATTTTGCGAGCCAATAGTCCTTGTCCTTCTGATAGCGCTCGGATTGCTCGTAGTCGTGCTCGACCTGAATAAAATCGATATAAGAGCTGTACTTACAAGGAGAGCTGTTGCCCCTTATGATATTTGAATAATGCTGCATGATTTCGTTTGTGGCCAAATTCATGGAGATGCCATCGGATACGATGTGATGCATCTTAAAATTGATCCACGTCTCCTCGTCCCCAATCCGTACTACAACGAACCGGTGCAGCTCGGATTCCAGCAGCTCAAGCGGAATCGACCGAAGCTCAAGCATCCTTTGCTCCGCCTGCTCCTTGCTCAAATCAATACATTCGAAATCCTTCTCCTCATAATCCCGAACGTATTGATAAGGAACTCCATTCTCCGTCTTCAATCGGATACGAAAAGAGTCGCTTTGCTCAATGACTTTGTTTATGGCTTGCTTCAAAGCATTCACATCGATGCGGCCTGTTATTTTCACTATCGCAATGATCGTCGAGGTGGTTCGATTTGGATATAGCAATTCGGTATACCAAATCCGCTCCTGGGGTTGCGTTAATGGAAATAATGGAACATTGTTGTTTTTCATCGTTTCTCCCCTTGATAAATTCTTGATTGAACCTCCGAGGTACGCGCAGCCTAGCCAGACGTCCGACGTTGTGCTACGCAACCACCAAAATGATCGCTACCAGCCAGATCGCTTGGCAGGCGCCAACGCCGTCCGTTCTTTCAGGCGGTGTTTATGTTAGCTGAGGCTGAAGTGAATCGATCAAGGTGCAGCATTCCGATACGACCTGCTTAAATATTTCGCATCCGGCAGCTAGCTCGTCCATCGAAATCGTAAGCGCAGGCATCAGCTTGACAACCATATCCTGACGTCCGGCTCGCTCGACAATCAGTCCAAGCTCATAGCATCGAGACACGATAGCTTTGGAGAGATGCTCATCCTGGCAAGCCGATACGTCGATGCCCCAAATCAATCCCATACCGCGCATCGTGATGAGTGGGTTGATCGGCAGAATATGCTCCTTCAAGTATTGTTCAACAAACTGCGCTTTACGTTCCGTCTCTGCATCCAACTGCGTCAATTCCCGGAGCTCAAGAGCCGCCGTCGCGCCAACGAACGCAAGCTGATTTCCTCGGAAGGTGCCGTTGTGTTCAGCCGGCTGCCAAACATCCAGTTCAGGCTTTAGCAGCAGCAACGACATCGGCAGACCGTAACCGCTGATTGATTTGGAGAGCACGACCAGATCGGGAACAATCCCCGCCCGTTCAAAGGAGAAAAATGAACCTGTACGTCCGCAGCCCACCTGGATATCGTCGACGATAAGCAAAATATCGTGACGGTCGCAAAGATCCCGAAGCTCCTGAAGCCACTGGGTAGGCGCCGCATTTAAACCACCCTCGGCTTGCATGGTTTCAAGGATGACAGCTGCCGGCTTGGCTATGCCCGAATGATCGTCCGTTAAAATCGCTTCCATGTAGCCGATCGTATCCAAATTGTCGATAAAACCCGTTGGGAATGGCATAAACGTAACATCATGCAGCGGCAATCCTCCCGCTTCGCGGTGGTATAGACTGCTTGTGGCGGACAAGCTTCCAAGCGACATCCCATGAAACGAACCGATGAAAGCAAACACGCCCGTCCTTCCCTTCACTTTTCTTGCCAATTTCAACGCCGCCTCTACCGCATTGGTTCCGGTAGGACCGCAAAACTGAAGCTTATAGTCGAGACCGCGAGGCTTCAGAATCTTATCTGAGAACGTCTGTAGAAAGGTCTCCTTGGCGGAAGTGTACATATCCAGTCCGTGACTAAGGCCGTCCGATTGCAGATATTGGATGAGCTGTTGCTTGATAAAATCATTATTGTGTCCGTAATTTAGCGCTCCGGCTCCGGCGAAAAAATCGATAAACGCTTTGCCGGACTCGGCGTATAATACCGAGCCTTTCGCACGCACAAAAACATCGGGAAAAGAACGGCAATAAGATCTTACATTGGATTCCAGCATTTCGAATGTGGTTGTCATAAAAAAAACCCCTCCATAATTATGAAAATGTGCATAACAAATAGACTTCGTTAATAGGCGGCGATGGACAGCAATGAGTGTGATTTCATCATTTTTATGCGGCAGTTGGTTAACGTACAACCGGACCGCTGGCGGCAACCCCCCTCATCTGAGGTGATAATTCACGCAGCACACTTCTGATGACCTCTTGTTCCTGTTTGTGGAGAAAAAAATGATTGCCCTCCAACATCTGCACTTGGAATGCACCATTTGTATGCTCTTGCCAAGCGTCAAGCGATTCAATGCTTACGTCATGGTCCTGCAATCCGCCAAAAACCGAAATCGGACAAGGAAGCACTTCTCCCGGTCTATATACATAGTTTTCAACAGCGGAAAAGTCAGCCCGCAATTGAGGCATTACAATTTCCATCAATTCATCATTCTGTAAAACTTCTTCAGGTGTGCCTTGCATGAGCTGAAGCTCTTTCTTAAACTGATCATCGGGCAATTTGTGTAGGGATTTTCTTGGATAAGGCAAGTGAGGCGCAGTTTTACCTGATACGAATAAGTGGAGTGGAGCCACATGATGCTTGAAGTGTAATTGACGAGCGGTTTCAAATGCTACTAGCGCCCCCATGCTGTGGCCAAAAAATGCGAAGGGCATATGTAAAAACGGTGTTATTTCCGAAACAAGCGAATGAACGATAGCCTCGACGGAATCCATCGGATCATCTAACATTCTGCTCTCTCGGCCTGGAAGCTGAACGGGACAAACATGAATGTGAGTCGGCAATTCTCGCTTCCAGTTACTAAATACAGAGGCTCCGCCGCCGGCGTAAGGAAAACAAAATAAGCGGAGCTTTGCAAAAGAGCCGGCGTGCGCATTCAAGAACCAGGAACTCTCTCGAGCAGTCATCTCTCTATCACCCACATCATAGTATTTATGTGGCTACTATAACAAAAATATCAAAAATATACAATTTAAAAATTGTAAAAAGCGAGTAAATAAGTCTAAATTAAACATTAAGCGACCATGAAGGCGCGTAACCATTGATTTTTATAGATATTGGGAGATTTCCCATAACGTTCTTTCACTCGCGAATCCTCACTGCCTTAAATACCTTCTCGGCATCCATAAAGATAGGTGGGATAAGGCTTTTCATTGTACCACCTTTATTCATTCCCTCCTATTTCAATTTTTGAATCTATTGATTTTTACCATTTAGGAATGATTATAGATTTTTTTGGTTATTAAACCAAAAAACTCGACCTTTTCTAAGTCGCTCCAAAATCGCGAGAAAATGGACCGAAATCCGGAATCCGGTAGACACTGATCTACAATGATGGGATACATGCGACTCTACAACATTATGATCTGCCAGCACATGGATGCCTGGCACGTCAGCCAGAAAGCGGAATGGGACCCGTTGAAAACGACAATTTGCCCTTCTGTTGCTTAAGTATTTAAAAAAGCAGGTCAAAAAATGGGCGGAATCTATCCTTTATTAAAACTGCTTTTTATCTTTTACTATTTCCATATAATCCATCTATTTCCTTTCAACCAAACGTCGATTTGATCCATTTCATTCCAAGAGGCGATTTAGGGGACCATCGGGAACGGTCGCGGGGCGGTTAGGCTGTGCAGGGTTGTCTGTCGACTATGCTTCTTGAATACTCTTCGGCAGACCAAGGACAATGGCTGCTTTTACATCGGCTTATGGAAATTACCGGTAGGCCTATTTATTCACGAAACAGATGACAGCATGCTTTCAAGAAGCATATGCACGGTTCTTTAAGCCTATTGACGGTGCGTACCAAGCCCTTGTCTATGACAACATGATGGTGGCAGTCAAACGATTTGTCGGTGATGAGAAAGAATCTACCGAAGGGCTATTGCAATTATCTGTTTACTATGGCTTTGAGTTTCGGTTTTGCAATGCTCGTAGTGGAAACGAAAAGGGGCATGTTGAGAGGACCGTTGAAGTCGAGGGTGGATAAATATGCAACACTAGTTGAATGCCATGAGTGGCGACTCGAACTGCTTCACTATCTCGAAACATTAAAGAAAAAGCCTGGCGCATTAGCTGATAGCACGGCACTTGCGCAGGCTCAATCCTACATCAAAAACATATATAAGACCTATATTCCAAAACAGGCCGAAATACACTTGCGTCAGTACGACGAAATGTTTAGAGCCCAAATGCGACCAATGGAGGAGGCGATTGCATGACTCCATCCATGCGCAAGGCTTGTTTACACGTTCCTCCTTGTTTGGGCTCTAGCTTACGTTCAGCTTATCATTTAGGCTTGCGGCTATACGCCATATTGCTCGATTTTGATCAAATTCGTCGTACCGGATAGACCAACTGGCGCTCCTGCCGTAATGACGACAAAGTCTCCCTCAGCAAGCAGTCCCGTTTGCTCCGCATCCGCCATTGCAGCATGCAGCAGCTCGTCCGTCGTGCCTGTCTTCGTGCCCTTCACCGGAATAACGCCCCATAGCAGCGCCAGCAGCGGCAAAATCTTCTCGTCCGAAGTAATCGCGATAACTGGCGATTGCGGGCGATATTTGGATACCATCCGCGCCGTAAAGCCGCTTTCCGTACGAGTAAGAATCGCTTTCGCCTTGAGCTCAAGGGATGAGCTGACAACGGCTTGGCTAATGACTTCAGTAATCGTCGTTGAAGCATTCTGACGGCGCTCTTGGAAGCCTGCGTAATAGTCCAGCTGGGATTCTGCTTTAAGCGCAATGGCAGCCATTGTAGCAACCGATTGAACCGGATATTTTCCTGCAGCCGTCTCGCCGGACAGCATGATCGCATCCGTTCCTTGCATAACCGCACCTGCAACGTCGCTCACTTCAGCGCGTGAAGGACGCGGGTTTACTTGCATGGAATCCAGCATATGAGTCGCAACGATAACAGGCTTGCCCGCTACGTTACATTTATTGATCATGTCGCGCTGCATCGATGGCACATCCTGAACTGGAATTTCAACGCCCAAGTCGCCACGGGCAACCATAATGCCATCCGATGCTGCAATGATGGAATCCAGGTTGACGACGCCCTCTTCATTTTCAATTTTCGAAATGATTTGAACATGACCGGCACCGTGCGCCTGCAGCAGCTCGCGAATTTCCAAAATATCTTCCGCTCTTCTTACGAAGGAAGGCGCAACAATATCAATATTTTGCTGAATGCCGAAGTGGATATGGCGAATGTCGCGCTCCGTTACGCCCGGCAGCGTCGTGCGGATGCCCGGCAGGTTAACGCCTTTGCGCGGCTTGATCAGACCACCGTTTACGATCGTACAGTGCACTTCCGTCGCTTCCACCGATGCCACCTCAAGATCAATCAGGCCATCGTCGAGCAAAATCGTATTGCCAGGCTTCACGACAAGCGGAAGCTCGCTATAGTTAACATGAATGCGGCGGCCATTGCCGAGCACTTCTTCCGTCGTCAGCGTCAGCGTTTCGCCAGCTACCAGTAGGTAAGAAGCTTCCTCCAGCTTGCCAATCCGCACTTCTGGTCCTTTAATATCCAGCAAAATCGGCACGATTGCATTTTCAGCAGCAGCCGCTTCGCGAATCCTCTCAATCCTCCCGGCATGATCCTCCAGTTCCCCGTGCGCCATATTCAGCCGCGCCACATTCATCCCCGATCGAATCATTTCCCTTAAGGTTTCAATAGAATCACAAGCAGGTCCCATCGTACAAACAATTTTGGTTTTACGCATGAAGTCACATTCCTCCTAAACATTTATACCCCTATTATAAACCTAGCCGTTTCAATCGACTACGAAATATAGTATTCTAAATGTAATATAGTACGGTTCAAGCGCAAACGTCTTTCGCCGTCCTTTGGCAGCAAAGCTTCCGTTTCGAGGGTGGAATATAAGCTGAATATAAGAGTGAAACTTATAATTTCTTATATTTTAAAAAAGGGGGCTAATGGCCTAAATGCTGCAAGTAACAGCGGTTCGGCAGGATAGGGGAATGGATTGGTTTTACGAAAAAAATACAAAACATACGAACGAAGCCGCGTTGATACTAGTGAGCTACGGGACCGTCGTCTATTGGATTGAGAATGAGAAGGTTATCGCCGAGAAAGGCGACCTGCTCTATATTCCGCCGAATCAAGCTTATTATGGCAAATGTGTGCCTACTGTTTTTCATGAGAAGTTTGTTGTTGCAATAACGTTGTCTGCTGCTCCCGTATTGCCGCTGCTTCAGCGCCAGACATGGGTGAAATCCCGCATTGGCATGTACGACATGCTGCTGGCCAGAATGAAGCATTTGCATGCGGAATGGCTGGAGCAGGCTGAGTATGCGAATATAATCGCTCAGTCTGTCGTAACCGAATGGCTAGCGGTCTGGAACCGCGAATGGAACAAGGGGCCCGCGATGGCCGATACGAACCAGCAGGTAGAGCGCATGAAGCATTATATTTTCAACCATTACCGTGAAAAAATTACGAAGGAGGAGCTTGGCAGCTACATTCAGAAAAGCCCCAACTATGCCGCTACCCTCTTCCGCCGTGTTACTGGGCAGACGATCAGCACCTTCGTTCACGATACGCGGATGAAAAAAGCGATCTATCTGCTCATCGATTCCATGCTGACGGTTGGTGAAGTTGCTGAATTCGTCGGCTATCGCGACGTTTCTTACTTCCAGCGGCTGTTCAAGCGTTTTACCGGAAGGACGCCGACCTTTTATTTGAAAGAGCGCGCCAAGACCCAGCCTTAAATAACCAAATAAACGAAGCATGGAGATCATAGGTTCAGCAGCAGGCTGTACAAGGGCAAATTCGCCAATGAGCAAATCATTGACGATGTGCTGAACGCAATGGTGAAATAAACAATTAATAAGCCTCTAGCTTTAAGAACACGCCGTACGCTCGTCCTTGCTGGGCGAGGTACGACGTATTTTTTTCATCAATAAGCACTGTACGCTTGTTCATTTAGCATTATAATAAGAGGTGATGTAATCACTTACATGGAGGTTGATAAACGTATGAGTTCGATCCCTTTGCATAAACGCGGCATTGAAGCGAGTCAGCTGGTTCTCGGCTGTATGCGCTTTGGCGGCGGCTGGAACCGTAATCCGATTGAGTCCGAGCATTTTAAGGAAGGCCATGAAGCAGTCGACGCAGCGCTGGAAATAGGCATCAATATGTACGATCATGCAGATATTTATACGTTCGGCAAAGCCGAGCAAGTTTTCGGCCAAGTGCTGAAGGACCGTCCGGGCCTGCGTGAGCAAATTATTTTGCAGTCCAAATGCGGGATTCGCCTGCAAGGCGGCGATGATGATCCTCAGCGCTTTGACTTTTCGGAAAGTCATATTTTAAGCAGTGTCGATGGCATTTTGGAGCGGCTGCAAACGGATTATCTCGACATTTTGCTGCTGCATCGCCCTGACGCGCTTGTCGAGCCGGAGGAAGTGGCCAGTGCCATTTCGAAGCTCAAGGCTTCCGGCAAAGTTCGCGCATTCGGCGTTTCCAATATGAGCCAAGGACAGATTAAACTGCTTCGTGCATATACGGACGAGCCGTTTATTGTGAATCAACTGGAGCTTAGCCTGCTCAAACATGGATTTATTGATACAGGTTTGCATGTCAATCAGCTCGCAGCACGCGATAATGTGTTCCCAGAAGGGACACTGGAGTATTGCCGCATGGAAAATATTCAGCTGCAGTCGTGGGGTCCGCTCGCCCAAGGCATCTATTCTGGCGCTCCGCTCGGCGACAGCCCTGAATCGGTTGTTGCAACAGCCGCGCTCGTTGCTGAATTCGCGGAGCATAAGGATACGACGCCGGAAGCGATTGTGCTCGCATGGCTGATGAGACATCCGGCTAACATTCAGCCGGTTATCGGCTCAATCAATCCAAAGCGTATACTCGCCTGCAAAGATGCGGATACGCTGCGCCTGACACGTGAGGAATGGTACAGACTGTATAACTGCTCGCGCGGCAAAGCGCTGCCTTAAGGTTGATGAGCACAACGATACTTATACGTTTTTGCAAATAGCCACAACTAAAAATTCAAGAAAACATTGCTTGCTCCACCAGCATGCAAAAAAAAGCTTCCAGCGCCACTTTTCGCGGCGCCGGAAGCTTTTTTCTTATTCATTTCTTATTCATTTCTTATTGACTCAAGTCGACTACAACGTGACTATGGGAGACTGTTCCAGACTAAAAACCAGCTTAAACGCCGGTAGCACGGAAACGGTAAACCTTGCTTGCATAATCGTTATGGAATTGCGGCGCTGCAAGTCCAGCATACAGCAGCTCATCGCCGCCATATGTCTCGCCATTCTCTTCCCATACATAGTCGAGGCTTGGATCTAGCCCTTTCAGCACGAAGCGACTGAGCGGCGGATTCGGCTCCTGCAAGACGGATGTGTAGACAGCAAACGCCTCGCTCTTGTCTTTAGAAACGAACATCCATGCCGCAATATTGCCTTCAAACGGGCTGGACAGACGATAGAAATCGCCAAACTGTACCAGGTGGCGGACTTCTTTATAGAGCGCAATTTGGTCTTTCACCGTTTCCTTCTCATCGTCGGTGAACTTCGTCAAGTCCAGCTCATAACCAAAGTTGCCAGACAGCGCTACATTGCCGCGAGTCTCAAGCGGCGTATTGCGGCCGACCTGATGGTTAGGAATATCCGATACGTGGGAGCCCATCGAGCTAATCGGATAGACAAGGCTTGTGCCATATTGAATTTTCAGCCTGGATACGGCATCGGTATTATCGCTTGTCCAAGTTTGCGGCATGTAATACAGCATGCCCGGATCAAAGCGTCCGCCGCCGCCCGAGCAGCTTTCGAACAAAATATGCGGGAATGCAGACGTAATGCGCTCCAGCACGTCATAAAGACCAAGCATGTAGCGATGGGCCGTCTCACGCTGGCGCTCGGCTGGAAGCAGCGCTGAGCCGATCTCGGACATATTGCGGTTCATATCCCATTTCACATAAGTAATCGGTGCGCTAGCGAGAACATCCGAAATCGTTTTAACAATGTAATCGCGAACATCGGCACGGGACATATCCAATATCAGCTGATTGCGAGCCTCTGTACGGCGTCTTCCTTCGACATGCAGACACCAGTCAGGATGAGCACGATACAGCTCGCTGTTCGGCGATACCATCTCCGGCTCAAACCACAGGCCGAACTGCATATCCAGCTTGCGAATGCGCGCTACCAGATCCTCAAGACCGCCCGGCAGCTTGTTTTTGTCAACGAACCAGTCGCCAAGCGACGAATTGTCACTATTGCGCTGTCCAAACCAGCCATCATCAAGGACGAACAGCTCCATGCCCAGTTCCTTGCCAACCTTAGCAATATCCTCAATTTTATCCGCTGTAAAGTTAAAATAGGTAGCTTCCCAGTTGTTGATCAGAATCGGCCTGCTCTCGTCACGGAAGCTGCCGCGGCAAAGACGCGAACGATAGAGATCATGGAAGCTGCGGGACATGCCGCCCAGCCCTTCGGAGGAATGAACGAGCACTGCCTCAGGCGTCTGGAATTGCTCGCCCCGCTCCAGTCTCCAATTGAAATCAAACGGATTGATACCGATAAACAATCTTGCGGCATGGTATTGGTCAACCTCAACGCCACCCACAAAGCTGCCGCTGTAGACGAGGTTTACACCGTACACATCGCCATGATCCTCTGTTGCCCCTTCGGACAACAGCGCGATAAATGGATTTTGCGCATGGCTGCTGGCGCCGCGGCGGCTTTCCACCGATTGCAGTCCCGGCTCAAGATGGCGGCGATGAATGTAACGCTCGCGTGCCCATGCTCCAGACAGCTGAAGCATATCGTAGTGGTCATGCGGCAGGTCTAGGCTCATACTAAGCGCCCGTAGCAGCTGCAGCGTATTCTCTCCGCCATTAATGACACGAGCCGAGCGAGTAATCGCGTTATACGATTCGAATACGGTATAGCTCAGTACGACACGCAGACCGGAATAGCTGTCCGCAAGTGTCATTTCAAGTGTCTGTGCTTCATCCTCGCCCTCTACATAAACAGACGGCAATCCTTCAAGCGCCGGCTTGCCTTGTACGATACGGTGGGTATCGTAACGCAGGTCCGTTACAGACGTTCCGTCAGCCAGCTGTACTTGATACGCCGGATAGCGAAAATCCGAGTTGCCGAATGCCGGATATTCCTGCGGCAGCGTGTCTAGCGATATTTTAAAATCATCCGCTTCTGTTGAAGGACTGAAAGAGCAGCGCTCCTTCAGCTCAAGCAGTCTTCCGAGCTGGCTGCCGCGTACCCGCTTACCCCAATAGACATGTGCCGGATAAGCGCCTTTCACCAATCCGATTACATAGCTGGTTTCTCTCGATTGCAGATGAAAAAGCTGATTTTGTTCGTCAAAAATAATAGCCATTATTCGTTAGCCTCCTTATTATGTCCGGCTGCCCCGCTGCTTTCACGCGCCATTAGCGTCGTATTCATCATGACATGCAGCGGAACCTCGCGGCCTTCAATCCGTTCTAAAAGCAGCTGCACGGCTGTCTTACCCATTTGCTCCGTATACGCCTTAACGCTCGTTAGCGGCGGCTGTATGAAAGCTGATACCTCAATGTCGTCGAAACCGACAATCGCCATTTGCTCCGGCACCTCAACTCCGTGCTCATGCAGCGCGTGAAGCGCACCGATCGCCATCGGATCGCTGCCGACAAAGCATGCTGTAGGACGTTCTTCCTGCCCTAGCAGCTTGTTCATCAGCTCGTAGCCGCTGCCTGTTGTCCATTCCCCAGCAAGCACCCATTCCTGGCGCAAAATGCCTTGCGACTCCAGCAGGCGCTGCATATGCTTGCGCCGCGGCTCGTCAGCGGCTTGATCTACTCCTCCGCCAATGTATCCAATGCTGGTATGTCCAAGCGCCAGCAGATGCTCCATAACATCCTCAACCGCCTGCTCAAAATTCAAGTTGACCGTGTCATAATGCCGCAGCTTGCCCAGATGGTCAATCATGACCACTTTGTAGCCCTCGTACAGCATTCGAACATCGCGCTGCGCTACACCGCCAACGACAATGAGGCCATCCAGCTGTGGATGAGGCTCCATAGGTCCGCCAATGCGCCATACTTTACCGATGGCAATACCGAGCTCCTCACAGCGGCGTTCAATCCCTCTGCGAATCGACAGGAAGTAAGGATCAATATCCTCATGTTCAAGCGTAAAGCTCAGCAATAAGCCAATTTGCAGCTGTGAACGCTGGCTTTCTTGCTTGAGCCGTTTTAGACGCGATGGCTTGTACTGCAACTTTTCCGCTATCGCGAATATGCGCGCACGCGTCTCTTCGCCGACAGCGAGCGTCATATCGTTGTTGAGCACACGTGACACCGTCGCGGCAGACACCTCCGCCATAGCCGCAATTTCTTTAATCGTTGCCATTTCCTCCACCACATTCGTTTAGTTAATAAATTTACTAAATAACTTCCGCTTTATTTTAGCAAATTTCTCGGTGCACGACAAGCCTTGTCTCAAAGAACGAAAAAAAGAGCCTGCCCTTGTACGGGAAGCTCCTGCTGGCTTTTCCTTATTTTACTCATAATCGGCTTAACTTACTCTCATCTAAGGCATACAAGCCTTAAGACACATGCTTGTGGTAAAGCTCGATGAAACACTCAGCCGTAACCGGCGGGCTATAAATATAGCCTTGTACCAGGTCACATTTATGCTGGCGAATAATTTGCAGCTCCTCGTCCGTTTCGACACCTTCTGTCACAACCTTCATGTTCAGGTTGTGGGCGATTACAACCAACGATTTAAAAATCATTTGCTTCTTAAAATCCGAGACGATGTCATGGATAAACGATTTATCCAGCTTCAGATAATGCAGCGGAATGTTCTGCAAATAGCTAAGGGACGAATAACCTGTTCCAAAATCATCCAGTGAAAGCCGAATACCAAGCTGCTGCAGCTCGCGCAATATTTTAAGCGTATGATCGGGATTATCCATAAATATCGTCTCCGTCAGCTCGAGCTCAATTTGCTCTGGCCGGACTGAGGCTTCCGTAATAATGGACTGGATCGTCTCCACGATATGCTTTTGCTGAAATTGCAGCATCGACATATTGACGCTGACCGTCAGCGCTGTGACGCCTTGCTGCTCCCACATTTTAATTTGTTTGCATGCCGTTCGCAGCACCCATTCCCCAAGCGGAATAATGAAGCCTGTCTTCTCGGCCAGCGGGATGAAATCAAGCGGCGAGATCATGCCAAACTCCGGATGGCGCCAGCGGATCAAAGCTTCGGCTCCGTATATTTGTCCGGATTTCAAATCCACCTTTGGCTGGTAATACAATACGAATTGCTCGCCTTCAAGAGCAGGGAACAGACCGTTCTCCAGCTCCTGCTCCCGCTTTGAAACATCCTTCATCGATGGAGAGTACAGCCTGCTTGTATTGCGCTGCTTCTTGGCGACAAAAAGCGCCGTGTCTGCCTCCTTGACCATACGGTCGCCGGTTTCCTCCGTCAGCTCGTGCTGCAAGCTAATGCCAATACTTGCGGTTATGTAAAAAAGCCTGTCATTCAATTGGATAGGTTCAGCAATCGCAAACAAAATATCATCGGCTACAAGCAGCAGCGGATTCATATGATTCACATCATTCAGAAGCACGACAAATTCATCTCCACCAAAACGGAACACCTGGCCATTGGCACCAATGGTCTGTTTAAGTCGGTCTGCAAACTGCTTGAGCAGTTGGTCGCCCATTGCATAATCGAGCGTATCGTTAATGACTTTAAAGCGATCCAAATCGATATAAAGCAGTGCTGCCTGCTTGCTGCTGCTGTACGGCACGGTATGTATTTGCTCAATATGACGCGTATAGCCATAACGATTGGGCAAGCCCGTTAGCAAATCATGAGTCGCTTGAAATTCGATCAGTTCCTCGCTCGCCTTGCGATGATCAATCATGCGATTGAACTGCTGCGCCATAAATTCGAACTCGTCCTTCGTGTCAATGTCCAGCTTCTGGTCCGTGTCGCCCTCCACTAGCGCTGAGGACACGTGCACCACTTTGCGGATGTTTTGGAGCACGATTTTGCGAATGAGCAATATCATCAGCATCGTTGTGAAAATAAAAGCAACCAGGGAAATGATAATGGTGTTGCTTAAGCCTTTATAATAGTCCTTGAGCATATTGCCCTTTGGAATGATCGTTTCAAAATACCAGGTTTGATCCTTTATATGTATCGGGTTAAGCAGCCTCATTACAGTCCCGCTCACCATAGGGTCGGAGGTATACATAATGGTCAGGGCCTGCTCCTTCAGCTCCTCTAAAGAATTGCCATCCGGCAAAGGCAAGTAGGGCTTGGATACTAGAGCGCGATCGAGCCCATTAGCAAGATAGCTGTCACCAGCCGTAATCATCGTCGCGTAGCCACCCATAGGACGAATTTTCTCCACTTCCTGCTGCACCATGTCGAGCGAAATATCCGCTCCAACGACACCTAGAAAGTTGCCCTCATCATCCAAAATCGGATAAACAAACGACGAAATTAAAATCCGCTCGCCGTTAATATCATAATAATAAGGCTCCAATAAAGCGAATTTCTTCGTCTGCTTAGGAATTTGGTAGTAGTCCCCATCGCCGACCTGCTCATAGTTCTTATTTGGGTAAGCAACGATCCTGTCGCCTTGACGCACAATATAGGGAACAAAACGTCCCGTATCATCATCGTAGCTGCTTTTATTGCGAAAATTCCCATCCCGATTATCGAACGCATTAGGCTCCCAAACCGTAAAAACACCAAGTATATAAGGCTGTTCCCGTACAAAATTTTCAATAAGCCTGACTGCCTCCGTGCGGTCAGCCATGTTATATTCCTTCATTTGCTGCAAGGATTGCTGCAGGCCTTCAAGTCTAATTAAGGCATCATTTATCTCAATGGACATCTTGGTTATGTAAGCATTGGACTGGTTTTGCGCAACCAGTTCACCTTGGCGCAAGCTAACGTCGTACAGCTTCATTAATTGAATGGAAGCAAGCAAAGTGAAAGACAGGATCATGAGGGCTCCCAATGTAAAAATTAATTTATGCGCAATACCAACCCTCATTGTTTTCAAGTGCCTATCCTCCTCCAAATGAAGCTGCTTATAGAATCGACGAATTTTGCCAAATTATGATATAGTTCTAGTATACTTGACGCATTAATCCAAACACAACGCCAAATTAATTTAATATTTTAAATTGCCGCGACAAATTGCGACAATTATTGTCGAATCTCAAATTAACTGCTTTATTACCTGAAAAAAAGCTGTTTTCCCGAAATTCCCGCTTGGCTGCTGATGTGCAAAAATCTGTATTCCTCTGCCTCGTCTTCTGTTATTGCCGAAAGCCCCCTCACAAGAGATGGGAGCTTTCGCGCTTTCCGGGTTTACTTGGGTAGGCCCTATCGAAACTGTTTCCTGCTAGAAAAAATGGTCCTTTTAACGCCTGCTATCGTCTGCCGCGTCCTTGGAACGTTGAAACTTGCGAATATCCTCGCGAAGCTGCTCGGCGGTTCTTCCTTCTGTTTCAAGGCCATACTCTTTCGCTGCTTGGCGCAGCATTTCCAGACGCTTAGCCCGATGCTCCGCTTTGAAAGCTTCCCACTTCGCTGGATCTTTTTCCTTCGCCGCCTTCAGCTCGCCTTTTAATTGCTCGGAGGTCTTGCCTTCAACAGCAATGCCGAAATATTCAGCCATATAACGAAGCTTGGCTAGACGATACTGCTCATGGCCCAGCGCGTGCTCGCGATGATGCTTTTTATGCCCCTCGTGAAAATGGCCCTTGGCAGCTGGCAGCTTGTCAGGCTGCTGCTCCGCCTGCGGCTGGGCTGGCTCGGCGGCATAGGCTGCGGACGCCATTATGGCTGCCGCGAGCAGGCATGCCGCTGCTGACCGCACTATTTTTGACTTGTTCATCCCTCGGACACAACCTTTCTGTTGAGCATAAGCGAAGAAATAAATTTCTATTTCAGAAGCCTTTCACCGCCATGCCTACGTTCATGATGCAAGGGGGGCGAATTTCGCTTCAGCCCCTTACTTGGTTATTTTGTCCATCAGCGATTTAACATAATCAAGAGATAGCGGAAGCAGCATAAAAAACGCCAGAGCCTATGCTCTGACGTCTGACGTTCTTACTGTTGGCTGGCTTGATTGCTTTATGCCCCAGATGAAGCGCCGTTCTCCAGCTGCGAAAGCTCGGCAATCAGCTCTTCCCGGGAAAAATGCTCGCCAATAAACACGGCTACATCATTGACTTTGCCCTGCGGTGTTATTTTCATAAAATCGCTTTCCCCATAGGCATATTGAAACAAAAAACGGCTCGCCGTATCCGTGAACGTAACGATGCCCTTCGCCCGGTACACATGCTCCGGCAGATTGTTCAGCAGCGCCTCAAACTGGACACTGTCAACAGGTCCCTGTAAATAATGGGTCAGCGCCATTACATGGTCATGCGAATGATGGTGGTGCGCGTGCGGCTCTTCCTGCTCATGCGAATGATGGTGATGGATATGATCCTCATCATGCTCATGGGAACAGCCCGGACCACAGGCATGTGCAGCTTCTGCGTGCTCCCGGCTTGCAGGCTGCAGCAAAGCGGAAGAGCTTGCAGCCGCCGCTTGCTGGGCATCCAGCCAAGACCACTCGTCTATGATGCAGCGCATCGTCGCAACGATCTGGGCATGGGCGTTCAGCTCCCGCAGCGCCTGCTGCGCTTCAACCAGCTGCTCCGGCTCCAGCTTGTCCACCTTATTGAGCAGCAAAAAGCTCGCGCAGCGAATTTGGTCCTGCATCAGCTTAAGCGTGCGTCCTTTGCCGGCACGAGTTCGCCTTAACAGCTCGGGGCCATCTACGACCGTAATGACCGCTCTCAGGTCAATGCGCATATACATGGCCGCTTCGGTCACGCCGTCCAAAATCTCCATCGGATTCGCCGCACCCGTCGATTCAATGACGATGATATCAGGCTGATGCTCATCCATCAGCAGCTTCATCTCTAAGCTCAAATCACCGCGAATCGTGCAGCAAATACAGCCGCCCAGCAGCTCGGCCATCGGCACCTCGTCTCCGACTTCTTGCCCATCCAAATTAATATCGCCCAGCTCATTCATAATGACAGCTGCTTTCTTACCCTCAGCCTGCCAGTAATCGAGCATGCGTTTCAACAGCGTCGTCTTGCCGCTGCCGAGAAATCCGGTCAGCAAATAGACCGGCACTGGTGGTTTGCTATTTTCCATCTTCAAAACTCCCGTATCCATTATCGTCCTTCTACATAAGCTTTATTATATCGTAATTGTTACGTTGTCGCACCCTAAATGCGGCCCCAGCTATGTAAAAGCCCGGAGCGCGGGATGCTCCGGGACGATTAAGCCTATTTCATGATTTTGCACGCTTTGTAAATGATGCAAAACCTTATAAAGTTAATAGCCATATCGGCAGACATCAATAATCATTCATTAGATGAAAGCGCGAGTGATGATAACAAGTAGAATGAAAAGGACGAGAATTGCTCCTACGTTAGTGAAGGGGCTGCAGCCGTGGCCGTGGCCGTAGCCTGCACCTGCTAAATTGTAGCTCATTTGTTCAACTCCTTTTTGTTCAGATATACGTTCCTGCGGCCCAGCGCCTAGTCCGGCACCGAACCGCCTGGTCCTATAACTGGACTATAGCCAGCAAGCGCGAGTAATAATAACAAGCAGGATGAAAAGCACGAGAATCGATCCTACGCTTGTGAAAGCTCCGCCTACACCGCAAGGGGCACAGCCAATTCCAGCGTTTGCCACATTGTAGCTCATTTGTCCATCTCCTTTGGTTGAAGTACACAGTATCCTATGGACGAAATGGCGAAACGGTATAGGCGCTTGCAAGAAATGTGCGTTTGCCCTGTTAGCCTCGGGCTTGCTAGCTTAAGGAGCCTTTTATGCAAAAACCTTGTCAAATCCAGCCTTTGAGCGGCTTAGCAGCTCATCCGGCGTTTCCTCAGGAGCAGTCCGGGTCAATATCTCCTGTACAACTGGCCCCTTGTAGCCGATGTCTGCGAGCGCGGCAAGAAAGCCTTTCAGGTCAATAATCCCTTCACCTGGGTATAGACGGTCATTATCCAGCAGCTCATCGACAGGCAGGTCGCGGGCATCATTGATGTGAACATGAACGACCTGATCAGCTCTGAGGCCCCGCAACTGCTCCGGCGTAAAGCCCGTCGTATGGCAATGATAAGCATCCACCAGCAAGCCAACATTGGGCCGATTAATCGCCGAGATAAGCGCAAGCGTCTCCTCAACCGTCCATATAAAAGGATTCGCCCATGCCGTCCGCAAATGATGCGGTCCCACAAACTCCAGCGCAAACCGAATGCCATATGCGTCCAAAACGTCGGCAATTAGGCGCAAGCGGGATACGGCAAGTGCTGTAAACAGGGCCGATTTATAGTCCGTCGAAGGCAAAATGTACGTACAGCAGGCTGTACATCCCAATTGTGCCGCAGCAGCCGCATGCAGCGGAAGCTGCTTCAGGCCCTCCCGAAACTGCTCATCCGTGCCGCGCCATTCCACATTCAGCCCTATTGAGCCTAAAGTCACCTGATGGTCAGACAGCAGCTTTGCCGCCCCTTGCTCTCCATGCTTGTCTACAAGCGCCTTGGCATCCATATCAACGGCACCAAATCCATACTCTGCCGCTTTTGCAATCAGCTGTTCATCTGTAATGGAGCCTAATCCCGACTTGCTTAATCCTCTAATCATTCCCCTACACCTCTTCCCAGTTAAATAGCACACCTAAATATTCATCTTTTTTATTTCGTAATCCTTCATAAGCAGCAGGTGCATCAGCAGGACTCATAATGTGGCTGATGAGCGGCTCGATCTGCAGCTTGCCATATTGCATAAGGCGGAATACGACCTCTGAATTGCGTAAAAGGGAATGCTTGACGAAAGCTTCCGGCGTTAGCGGATAACGCCATTCATGCGCTCCCTTGAACGTCACACAGCCGCGTCCATTCAAATGGATGCTGTTCAGCAGATCGGTTACATTGCTTTGAAGCTCGCCCCTCGGGCTGCCGAGCAGGATCGCTTCCCCATATTGTCCGACAAGCGCTACATTATCCAAAATGACCTGCGGCACCCCTGTCGCTTCAATAAGCGTAGATACACCTTTGCCGCCCGTCAACTCCATAACCTGCTTATGAGAATCCGCACCTGCCTCAATGGCGTGCTGGATGCGGCAGTGCTTGGCGAGATCTCTGCGTTTTGCCGCTAAATCAATGCCAATAACCGAAGCGCCTTGAAGCTCGGCCAGCTGCGCGGCCATATTGCCAATCAGTCCAAGGCCTGTCACCGCTACATAATCGCCGAGTTCAATGGACGATACCCGTGTGCTCGTCATCGCCACCGTAGCCAAACGCGTAAATGGAGCCCAAGCCAGTGGCAAGCTGTCCGGCACTTTAAGAAATACCCCGCTTGTCGTCGTCAGCTCATAGCGGGAATGCTTGCCGTAATGAAACACCATATCGCCAATCTGGAAGCCTTCAGCCGCCTCTGGTCCCATTGCCACAATTTCACTAGCTGCCGCATACCCAGGCACAGACGGCATAGTGAACCAGCTTTCGCCTCCGGAAAGACATGCGAGCTCCGTGCCAGGGCTAATGAGCGTATAATGCTTTTTCACCAGCACCTGATTGCCTGTAAGCTCTGGAACCTGGGCTTGCAGCTCCTCCTGCTTCACTTCTACTTTCCATGGGGCTGTAAACTCAATTTGCGTGTTTTTCATGAGATGCACTCTCCCGTTATGTAGTGGTTGGACTACCCGCTTATGAGGCTCCGGATAGGACCGGAGGCTTCGGCCTTGAATTGGCTGGGCGTCAAGCCCGCCTCCCGTTTAAATATGCGGCTAAAATGATGAATGCTCGAAAATCCGCTGCCCGCCGATATCGCAGTCAACGTTTCCTTGCCTGCCATGATCCGTTTTTTAGCATGCTCGATGCGTACATACGTCAAATACTTATGAAGCGTGACACCCGTCTGCTCTTTGAACAAGTTGGATAAATAGCCAGGAGAAAGCCCAGACTGCTCGCTTATGCGATCATTGTCCAGTTCAGGATCGGCATAATACTGCTGAATATAGTCAATACATTGCTGAATCGGCGCCCACGCTTTCGCTTGTGTGCCTTCCTGACGCTCATGTCTGCTTTGATTGCGCAGAAAAAGCACAAGCAGTTGCAGGGCAATTGCCTTAAGCTCCAGCTCGCTCGTTGCGCCGCCTTCGATGAATCTTTTTCGCATGATGAGAAAATGCTTTTTCAGCTCCATGCGGTCTGGACCACCGATGGCGGAAACGGGATGCAAGCCATGAAGTAGTAGCTCACGCTGCGGAACGATCAGTTGCTCGCCGCTTGCAATGCCAATCGACTGCCAGCGTCCCCGCGCCTCATCATGATATAAATCAAAGTGGAAAATATACTGAATCAGCGGCTCGCTAGACGTGGAGCGAATGAAATGCGTCATCAGCGGCGGCATAAATATCGCATCCCCTTCCCCCAGCTGATAGCGCACGCCATTTAAAATAAAATCGGCCTTACCCTGCTCGATAAACGTAAACACATGGTCATAATCCAGCCACTCGCCCGATAGCTCGGCGGATTTGATGATTTTAACAAAACGCACGAATGGGGAAATGTCTTTTAGTGCTGCTGCCGAAAAAGTCATCCGCTAGCCCCTCCTCCTGCGAAAATAGCTTATGAGCTTAAGTTTAACATGGCAGAGGCAATCGTTGGAGCGTTAGATAGATTCGCTATAATGGACTTGTTCGCCGAGTAGGCTGCTTCCCTATCGTTTTATTCTAACGTAATAACGCTTCCATTTCTTTAGGGGAAAGCATGACTATTTAACAAAAACTACGATATATTTTTCACAAGGATGTGGTAGGAAAATAGACTTTTCTGGAGAATATAGTTCAACTGAGGACATCATACTTTTACAATTATATTGAGAGGAAGGTGAGCCTGCCCATGTCTCTTTTTTATTATATGGCCGCAAGCCATAAGCTTCCAACGGGCTCGTTCGGGATGAAAAATACGACAATGACGCTAATCGACTACGTCACTTATATAAATCCAGAGGCTAAAAATCATGGACCTATGAAAACGTTGCTGGAGAATGACCCGAAGGGGGAGAGGTTGGTAGAAATCTATGAAACAGAAGAGGATGCGGCGGGAATATATGTAAGCGGCCCTATGGAAGATCAGGATGCCTCGCATATATTCCGCTTTCCTTATATTTACGAAGTTCACCCCGATGGCGGCTCCTTCGAAATGATTGAGGAGATCAAGAACGCCTATCCCACCTCCTATGCTTGCGGCAAAAAATGCTTGACGGAGCTGTTCCAATACCTCTACCGCAATCTGGAAATCGGGGAGGAAATCGAGCTATTTTCATGCTGGACGGATGGAATGGAGCGCTTTAAGGAAGCGGCGAAGCTGGAGCCCGATCTGATGCTGGAAATATCTGAGTTACTCCTAGCAGAGGAGTTCGATTGGAGGAGGCAGCAGTACATCGTGGTCAAAAAATAAACTTGCGGCAAGCGCCGAAATGGAGAGCTTCTGGTGAGTAACGCAAAAGGGCGTCGAAATCATGGTTTCTCTCCATTTCTTTGTTCAGATCCTACCTGTGAGTTGGCAAAATAGATAGCCACAGTCAGTTTATTGTTCTTTTTGTCCGCTTGTTTTGCGAAGCTCGTTGGCAAGTCGGTGCGCTTCTTGCATGCCTGCTGTATCGCCTTTTTGCTTGCATGCTGCCCAAGCGGGCTGCAAGTAACGTTTAATAAGAGCATTAGCATCTTCGCTTTTCATGGTATAGGAGTCCTCCTTCGTTATAATGGCCATTGCTGCCGTAATCTGTGCCGTTGTCGGCCGGATGCCTGCCCGCAGCTGTGCCGTCGAAAGGCCAAACGTCATTTCAAAATGAGGATAATCCTTAAATGAGGTCCAGTCTCCTCCCCACGCGAAACCAAGCCGCTTTGCTTCATCCACAACCTCGACCCAATCTGCTGTCTGATTAACGTTGCCGTCGCGTTTCGTATCCCAGTAAACCTGCTTCCCATCCGGGGACAGCAGCGCAAAATCGATCGCTACTCCAAAATTATGGTAGCTATAGCCGCCTCTGGCGTTAGTGACAATGCTGCCCGCCGTCGTTCGGCTTTGCGCGTAAAGCTTGTCTTGCTCAGCGATTGTACGAAGTCCTTGCGTGATGACGATGGGAATATCGCGCGTATAGCAGCGTTCAATAAGTCGCTCGGAGGCGGCACGAACAGGAGCAAGCAGTCCTGCGAGCTTGGGCACGGATTTATTTTTCACCTGCAATAAGGTCAGCATTAGGAATCGTTCCTTTCTGTTGGGTCACTTGATTCAGTTGGGTCACTTAATTCAGTTGGTTTACTTGGTTCAGTTACTTCCGTTGGTTCCGCACCGCGTTTTGTCGCCCGCTCCATCTTCGCTTTCAGTTCGCTCTCGATCAGCTTGACGACAGCCTCGGGAATCCATTTGCCCCAGCCGGCGCGGTAAGCGTTGGCCGTCAACGACTGCCAGGTGTGATAAATCAGCCCAATCGTGATTGCATAGAAAAATAGCCCCGGCATTGCCAGCATCATATCCAGCAAATTTGCCAACACCGGCAGAGCCAGAAGAAACAGCGTCCTCAGCACGCCCTGCATACCATATTCCGAGGAATACGTCGTATCTTTGTGCGAAGCGGCAATGCCCGTGATCCAGTCCAGCCCAATGACCACAACTAGCAGCAAAATCGGAATCAGCCTCCCCTCCCCGTAAATGAGTCCAATCCAAGGCGCCAAAAAAGCGCCGATCGCTCCAGCAATTGTTGTGCCTGGCGTGATATCAACGTTGAAAATAGGTTTGAACATTTTAGTGTTGCCTCCTTTCGGCTTGGCCCCCGCGCGATTGTTGCGCTAGAGACAAAAAATAAGGCTCCGCCGGAGCGGAGCCTTGGTGACTACTATTAAATTCTCTTAACTGCCAATTTGCTTTCAACAGCAGCCTTCAAAGTCTCTGGAACCTGTTCAAGTGTTCGTCGGCCTGCGATAATTAGCGATACATATACATCTACAATTGCCATTTTCACTTACCTCCCGTCAATTACTTTTTCATAAAGCTCAGCAACGACTTCCATTAGTGTGAGATTGCCAGCCTCCAGTTGTTCAATGCGTTCTTGTTCCGGCGTTTTTGGGAGTTGAGCATCTTCTGCCGCAATTTCTTCAGAAGTTTTCTCTCGGGGTTCTACATCTATCAGCTCACTACTTTCAACAATTAACCTGAAATAAGGATACAACTGCTGCACTTTTACTGCTAGTGCTTGCCCCTCCTCTGTTGCTTCATCAATAAAATAATGATCTGAGCCCTCATACGACTCCGCTGTCAGCCATGAGGCCATTTCGTAACTACCATTTTTCCATAAAATCATTTTGCAGCCTCCTTATCTGAATGCCATGTAGTTATATCTAACACCCGAGAGATTCGGATGTTGCAAATAACTAGCGTTGGTCATCTTATTTATTGTGAACTTATTAATCCCAACTTCCATTAAGTTCAGGGTACCCTCTACAACGGGAGATATGTTGGACACCAAACCACCACCATTGTTTCCGTACGTAAATCCCCTAAAAGCAGAAACTAATAGGACTGCGCTAGGACTAAAAGGCAATGCAATATCACGAGATGCTGCGTCATCCCCTGTATAATAACCTACTACATAAGCCTTACCTAGTTGATGTACGTTCCCTTCATGCAAGACCCTGTTCGTACCTATGAAAGCTTCATTATTAGATAATAAGGTAGTCGTAGCATTCAACGATATGACATCAAATATACCACCTCCATCCATAGTAATACGGAGAGTTTTCGCAATATTCCCCGTGGACGGAGGAACATACTGTATATAAGCCCCATCTCCTCCAGTTGGTCCATTGGAAACAAATTTCAAATACCCACCATTATTCCCCACATCTATCAATAGACCTTTTGCTAACCCTGAATTATCTTTTGATATCTTACCTGTCAGTTCTTCCCATGCTATCCATGTACCATTAAGACGGCGTGAAAATATACGATTAGATACATCAGAATACGCCGTCTGTACAATAATCGCTGGATTGGTGGGGTGTCTAGCAACCTTATATAACACGCCTCCAGTTATAGGAGCGTTGGTCGAATTAACTGAATAATAGTTTCCATTATCCAAAAATGTATTAGCATCCGCTCCAGCTCCTAGTTTTGTTGCAAGTGCAGTTGTCACCGTATCCAACCGTGCAATATCGTCTACTGCAACAGGTGGCGCTACCTTACCCCTACCGCTAGCATCCCGCAGAATGGTACGATTTGCAGTAGCTGCTGCATCTGGCCTCATATTGATCCAATTAGGCGTAAATGCTAGATCAGCCGTCGTTGCAATAGCCCCCGTATCAAAATACTCTACGCTAGCAGTCAGTTGGTTGAATCGAATACCCCGTGCTCCTAAAGTTGCATGCGTATTACTATAACGGTACTCATTGTTGTGTGCCGTATAGCAGTTTTGGGCGAAAAGAGCATATCCCGTACTATTCGCACTCATATCTGCCCAAGAGCCTGCGCTTATTTCACGCGCAGCTGTCTCGACGAACAAAGCTCCAGTCATTTTGCCTCCAGTTCGGTCCATTTTCTCAGCATGCAGCTCCGTAATCGCCCCAGCTGCATCCTTCGCATCTGTCGGTACTGCAGACATATCCCCAATAGCCGCGGCCTGTTTGTTCACTTCCTGACCCAGCTCATTCATATCCGTCTCGGTCACAATATCATTAAATTTCCAATCTGTTTTAGCCATGTGTATGTTACTCCTCCTTCACAAAAATCGTTTGTATCATAAGCGTGTCTGATGCAATGGGCAGGTTTACGGTGTTGTCGCTGACGGTTCCGGCTGCATTTTTCAGTTCAATGCGAGTGACGGTATCGACCGTTCCCTCCGGAATAAAATAATTCAGGCTAAGCACGCCATCGCTGGCCGATTTCACAATAAAATCCGTAACCTCATAAGCCCCGCTATTGAGCACAACCTTCGTAATTTTTGAATCAATAAACTCCGCAACCTCCTGCTTAAACGTTGACGTAATCACTTCACAATCACCTCTGCTTCCCTATCTGTAAATGGCGTAACGCCGAGCTTCCAACTGCCGAGCCTAGTGTTCCGCACAAGCGGAACACCAACAATGCGTTCCTCCAAAACAACGCCATCCATAATCGCTGTCTGCTGCCGATAGACGATATTGGCGGGCTTAATCGCGGAAACCGTACGTTCCACCTCTTTAAAAATATTAGCCTCTTCAATAGCCGCTGTTACCGTCAATATGAAGTTTTGCACATCAACCGTTGCGATTCCGCGTCCTGTACCGATAAGAAAATCCAGCCGTTCCTGCAAATATCTCATCGTAAAAGGAGGCTTGGTCGAATAACGATTGACGATCCGTCTCCGGCGAAAATCAACGGTTTCCGCATTCGGATCGGCTTGAATGCCCAGCATGCGCTCCCTGCGTTTAATAGCTGGCAGGCTCGCCGTCATTACAAACCCGTCATCCAGTTGCTGAAGCTGTGCCTGCTCCAACAGAGCCAACTCCACATCTTCCGTGGCTGCAAGCTTGATAAACTCCTTAATGTCCGCATACAGCTCCGGCCAATAGGATGAAACCAGCTTAGTCATGCACAACCACCGCCCCCAATAACGGGATTTCATCCTCTGCCAAAGCCAAATTGGCAGCGGCTCCGTTTAGCATTGTGCCAAGTACATCAACCACTCCTGAAACGGTCAAAATACGGGCCTCGATTTGAGCAATGCGAACGGTAAGCTCCTGCTGATTCATCCACTCTTGACGCAGCTCTAGCAAATAAGCGGAAATTTTATCCTCAATATCGCTTTGAACCTGTCCTACCGTCCGGCCTTCCGCGAGCATGACTGTCGTTTCCACAGCCACCTGCACCGTGTCGACACCTGTTACTGTTACCTCATGTCCAATCGGCGCCATACCAAGTCCAAGCCCGCTGTTAATGGTTGGATCAACGGCTGTCTGAACAAGCGCAATGAGCGGTTCCGCTGGCTTTGTCCAATCCGCAGCGATCACCGTGCATTTGACAGTACCGCCGCCATTCCAGACCGGGAAAATTTTCGCTCCACCTACGCCATCAATCGAGCTGATCATTTGCTTGTAATCGGCAATATTGCCGCCAAACGCTGGCTCATTCACAACGCTGTAATACCTTGCCCGCAAAGCCTCATCCGTTTCAGCTTCTTCGCCAGGCACCAAAATTTGCGCAAGCTCGGCGCGCGCCAAACCATCAACATAAGCAAGCGGCAGCATCGCTCCATATTTCTGATTGCCAAGAATGCCAGCTGTCTCGCAGGTCAATGTGAAATGTCCCGTTCCGATTTTCCCCGTTACCGTATACCTCAGATCATCAATGGCAAATCGGCTCTGCAAAGGAACATCTACAAGCTGGCCATTGCTGCCAAAAAACTCCCCTTGCCGCTGGGCGAAGGTAGCTGGCTGCCTTTCCACACCAAACTCAGCCGTTCGCCGTTCCAGCCACTCGCCTGTAGCCGTATCCGCGAACAAAAGCGCCTGATTCACATCAAGCTGCGCATACATCTCTGATAGCTCGGCAGCCGCTGGCGCCAAGGCATCATAAATCACGCTGCCCTCCCGCTTATCTACATCATCTGAAACCCGGTCCAGCATACGCTGTAAAATAAAACTGTACGTAAATGCCTCATACACGGGCCATCACCTCCTCTTTAAAGCTTCCTTCATCGGTTACTACCGTAAAACTCACCGCTGCCTTGTCCCCCTCAACCGTCAGTTCAAAATCGGTCACATCTGCTATTCGATCATCCGCCAGCAGCGCTTCAGTTACGCGGCGCTTGAGCTCAGAGCGTACATAAAGATGAGAGGATTCATTCAATAAATCCAGCTCGGAGCCATAATCAAAGCTATAGATAAAATAGCGATATCGCTCCGTTTGCAAAATTTTGAACACCGCCTGCTTAATCGCACTGAGGCCATCCGTCATGCCGGACATACGCTTATTGGCAAAATCGATATAATATGTGCGGCTAGGCTCAATTGCCGTTTCGGTCTCCAACTCGTCGATGCTTGCACCTTGTGGAATCATGCGCTCACCCGATCCAGCACGACGAACTGTTGTCCGCCCTGAACCCGAAGCAGCAGCACAATATCACCTGGCTCCAAAGCGCGGCGAATCCGCTGCACATCGCTCACGCCTTCCGGAATAATTAAAAAATCCTCCGAAAGCGTGAAACGTTGGTCAACGTTCACTTCCAGAGGATTCGTGCCGGTTACCCGGCCGATCAACACAGCGACGGGATTGCCCGAAGCATGGGCGGCAGCGCCCGCTTTTTTAATTGCATCAAGCAGTGCCATCATATCACCTTCAATTCTAATGTCATCGTATGCGCGTCCGCTTCAAGCTTGTGGGAGCATTCATCGACCAGAAAATACTGTCCAATATCCAGTTCCTCAATGACAATCGGAACATAGGAGCCTGCACGCACGCGCCAATCGCCAATCGCTTCAATGCTGAGGCTGCGCTGCTCCCGATTTTTCAGCTTCAGCAGTTGGTCCAGCAATTCATTAATTTGCGCACTGTTCATTTGCTCATCGGCTACCTGATAAAATTGCAGCAGACCCCATTTAGCGATATTCGCGCTGTCCTGTCCAATGTAGACGTCGCGCTTCCCGGTTTCTTTATTGTTTTGCACGATTTTGATTTTATTGTACGATTCGCTGTCGATTGAGCTTTTGTAGCCAAAATCCGTCATCAGGCTCCAATCGCCAATGATAGAATCCGTCTTCATGTCCTCAATATTGCGTAGTGACAAAGCACCCGCTTCATCGAATAATACAAAATTGCCCTTATCATTAATCAGCGTATAGTCGAGCGCCTTGCACATAATATCCATCAGCTTTTTGTTGTCCTCAACCATTGAAGGAATGACATACTCCGTCTCCGCCAGCGTTCCTATTTTCAAGCCCGTATCCTCAGCAATTTGCTTAATCATTTGGGTGGCAGTTTTGTTGCTGAACACATACGTATCACTCATCAGCAAATAACGCAGCTGGTCATACGCCTTGATCGTGACACTCTCGTCCCTGCCAAAATTGTATTCAAACACATAGCCGTAAAATACGACCTGCCCATCCTTCGACAGCCGAACGACATCGCCATTGTTAACCGCAAAAGCCTGATGCTGATACGGAGCGCCCTTAATAAGCGTAAAATCCAAGCTCGATGCGGAGCCTATCCGCTTCGTTTTATACGTCAGGGAAGGAACGAGATTTGTCACATTCCACACTTTCCCATTTCGGTTATCGATCAAAATTTCCAGCATCTCATCACCCCGGCAGCTTCAGCACCCTACCGATTTGCAGCCTGCGCAGCTCAGAATCGGCGATGCCATTCAGCTTCTGTATTTCCTTCCACCGCGACTCGTTACCGAGCTGCTTTTTGGCTACCCCAATGAGCGTATCGCCGCTTACGAGCGTGTAGGTTTTTGGGGTTTCCTTCGTATCGCGCTCTTTCTTGCTGCCCTTCTTTTGGCTTTTATTAATTTCGACGGGCCTTGCCTTATAAAACACATACTTTTTCAGCCCCAGGCTGTATTCAATATCACTAGAGCCCGCCGCTTCCCGCCATTCAAACTTCTCAATGCTGACGGCAAGATTCAAATCGAAGGAGGCACCTGTGAAAATAAAGCGGATCGGACGTTTCTTTTTCATCCAGTCCTGAAGCAAGGTCAAATAAACATAAGGCTCAAACAGCGTCTCGCTGGCAACAAACGAATAATTCGCTCCGGGCGCAGGAAAAAAGCTGTCGAAGGAAATCTCCGTCAGCTTTGGACTTTGAATCACATTAATTTCGCCAAGACCAGATACGTCGTAAGACTTGCCGCTAGTTGCGTCGCTAATTTGCAGCTCAGCTGGATTAACTGGAAGCCGAAAGCCGCTTTTCTGATTGTCATAGCTGAGCCAAATGCCGTACTCATGATGCTTGTTCGTAATCATTAAGCATACACCCCTTCCGCCGACGAAGCGATTTGCTCATTCAAGGAGCGCTCAATACGGCTAATAATGGTGTCGATATCGGTGCCATTGTTAATGTCGCCGGTTTGTACACTTACGGTCGGCTGAAGTGAAACGAAGTTCTGAATGTTTTTCATCTCCGCAAGCTCGCGCATCGTCTTCAGATCCTCGCTGGCGATGTCGACGGTGTCATTGACCTTGCCGACTTCGTCGACTTTGTTGACGTTGGCGATGTCAGGTGTCCCGGATGTTACTGGCGTCACAGGCCCAGTAGGCAGCGCAAATCCGCCGTCTAAATCAGGACTGAAGTTATCTATTGTACTCAATAAACCATCCGTCAAATCCTTCCCTGCTCCATTTCCCTGTGTATAAGCATCAGTGGTGTCTGTTGTTTTCATTCTTAAATCAGAAAAGTCAACAACATTACCAATTTTATCTGGCTTAAGCCCTTCCACTGCGCTTAAATCAAGTTCAGGAATCAAAGGAATTTTCAAATCTGAGATGCTGTTAATTTTACCAATAAGCCAGTTCACACCATTAATTAAGAAATTAATCATACTTCCGAAATTATCAGTAATATTTTTAATAAGATTATAAAAGAGATTTTGAATAGCATACCCAGGTTCTTCAAATACATTGATCAAAAATTCAGCCACTGAAACGATAATATTCCAGAGAAAGGCAATTGAATTTTTAATAGTAGCAAATAGTGCATAAATGATTCCAATGACAAAACCAATTATATCTCCAACTGTCCCACCAAAGGCAATGACCGCTGCGACTAATAATCCCACTACCAAGATAACGGCTAGTATAGGCAAATTCAACATTAACCATCCGGCTATCTGCATATAAAGAGGAAGCAGCATATTATATAATCCTGCGATCATAGTAGGAATCAAAAAGACTGCCGCTGTTAGTAACATCGCAGCAATTGCTGGCCAGTAGGTTATTATATTGGTTATTACCCATAATGCTGCATCCCCCAGCATGACAAAGAGTTCTGCTGCAAAGCTTAATCCAGCACTGAGGATATCAAAATAGCCTTGAAGCTGTCCGCTATTAAAAGCTTCCTGAACCCTTGCAATGAATGGGGAAAGGACATCCAATGCCCCCATTCCTGCGTCAGCCAGGGAGGTTTTCAAATTACTAACAAGTGTATTGATTTGACTTTGTGGACTTTTATATACAATATCCAATTCAGCTATACCGAGATTTGCATTTTCAAAAACTTGATTAAGTCCAGTCAAAAATCCGTTCACATCGCCATTATTAATGTATGCTTGCGGATCGAAGCCCTCTGCAGCTTCCGAGGAAATACCATATTGTCTCATTAATAACGTCATATCGCCGTTCATCGCAGCTTTTATGGCCTCACCCGACTTGGCAGTACCTCCTTCTTGTGGATCAAATGCCGCAAGCTGCATAGCCATAGAGGTCATCTTCGTATATTGATCCATATTCTCTGCCATTGGAAGAAGCGTCATCGTATTTTTAAGCGCTTCAGTAGGGTCAATTCCTGCTGAAATCGCCTGATTCCTTACCGTCTCAAAAATGGCCGTGCCTTTTTCCTTACTCCCTGTACGTGCAATTAACAAATCCTTTTGAGTACGTTCGCTTAATGCACCTTTCAGGGATATTGCTGCTAGCTCAGAAGCTATTTTCAAAAGCTGCGTTTTAATAGCACTAAAAGGAGTAAGAAACGAATCGTCAACCGGCATTTGAAATGCCAGTTTCATATCTTGAAATGGCTTAAGAATCATATCCTGCTTTAGTCCGTTAAAAAAGCCCCCAGCTTTACCTAATAGCTTAGTGAACATGTCATTTGACGGTTCTTGCGAATCATTACGAGTATTTCCCACCGGCTTAATAGTCTTGTTATTCAACGGTATTTTAAAATTACTAACCATGAATTTAAATGGCAAAACAAACTTACTCTCAAACTCCCATGTTAATGCTTGGCCAACATCTTTTATCTTCGAAATCGCCCCAGCCGCTTTTTGGGTTTTTAATAGATTTTTAGCACCCGCTAGTGGTACAGTAAACATATCCCTCAACGGCGATTCTAATACATTTTTAACGTCTGTTTTTAACCCAAGTAAGAGACCCTCCAAAGACAATTTGGGTACGCTTACTCCCTTTAGCATGCCACCTATCCCCGACATACCTGAACTGCTGCTCTTAGCGGCAGTCGCATTGAAGCTGCTTAGCGTTTTGCCCAAAGTTGAAACTACACGATTCATCTCGTTCATCGTTTTGTTTAGCTTATTGAATTCCGAGGCTGCAGCAAACGTTTGCTGGGTTGAAGCGGCGCCGGTCTGTACCATGAACAACAACGTATTTTTCAACTGATCCAGCATTTTAACAGCACTTGCAGCAGCACTAGCATCCAATTTTACCGTATCGGCCATCCTTCCACCTCCTTACAGAACAAAAGCGCCCTCTAATAGAGAAGCGCCGTCCCGTTACCTTCATTATTTCTTCTTCATTTTGGCCCGTTGCTTTTTCTCGCTGTCGATGCGAACATCGATCATCGCGTAGATCGCCGCTTTCTCGCGGCGCGACATGCTCATCAGCTCATGGGGCAAAATGCGAAGCTCGTGGAGGGCGTAGTAAGCGTAATTCGCTTCTCCGTCGCCCTCTTTAATTAGTTTTTTACTTCATCGCTCAGCTCATTAAGACTTTGATTAAAGCCATTGATTTCCTGCACGCGCTGCACAAGCGAAGCATATTCGCCCGGACGCAGCATTTTGCGGAGCAGATGCTCAGCGCCCATCGTGCCGTACGATTTTTGCAGCTCGGCATCCTTCAAGCTCGGATATTGAATGCTGCTTACGACCAGCTTGGCCAAATATTCATCCGTATTCGTCTCTGGCACGAAGGTACCGTTTTTGCCTTTCACTTTGCGGGTTGCGGATTTGCGGCATTCTTCATTTTCCGCCTCCGTCATGCTGCGCAGCTCCCAGGCTACCGGATTGCCGTCTGCATCCTTGAATCGCTCGGACACGACGAATTTCTCCGTCGCCTCCGCAGCTGTATTTTGCGCAAAAAACAAGCTTAAGTCACTCATTTGCTACCTCCATGGATTGGGTTTATTTTAAAATAAAGCTATTTTATACGCGTGCTGGCGCTTTGAAGCTTTCAGCAATATCGACGCCGTCGAAGGTGAACTCAAGCTCTTCCTCAAGCGCTTCGCTCTCCGTGTCGAGCTTGCCGATGATGACCTTGTTCAGGTTGACGTTGTATAGTACAACCTCTTGGCGGCCGATTGTCGAAGTCGGATCTTCGTTGATGATGTGGACATCAAAGTTCGTATCAATGCCCGTTTTCACATAATCAAGCATCATTTGGCGGAATTTCGACGTTACATAATACACCGTCATGCTGCCAGTACCCGACCAGCCCGTCGCTTTATGCTGCAATGCGCGATGACCCAGCGTCTTAATTTCCGCTTTCGTCTTCTCCACGCTTGCTTCAAGCGTTTTAATATAGAACATTTCCTCGTTTTGGCCGTTGATTTTCGCATAAGCGCGTCCCTCTTGCCCCGAAATCGTATCTCCTGCATGCAAAAATGCCATATTACTTCACCGTCACTTTCATGTATACTTTTTCAATGCTGTCAACCGGCTGGATGTAAACGTTGATGACGATGCTGTCAGAAGCCTCGCCCGCTTCAACCGTCAGGTCGGTTTGGGAATTAAAGTTTTGAATCGCATTGCCATCCTGGAGCAGCGTCAAATATTTCACGCATTCGCTGCGGAATAGGCTGCGGCCATCTGGATTGTTATCGATTTTGCCGATATATTGCGTCTCGAACAGTTTTTTCATGTCAGTCGCAATGCCGTCCAGCACGCGGATAACGCGGTTTTTCGCAAAAGAAGGATTTTTGCCTGGCACATAGGTGACCAGAGAGTTAATATCCTGCTCAACAATGACGCGGCCGCCATTCGGTGTGAACAAAAACTCACCCGCACGCAAAGCCTGCTCGATTTGCGAATTTGAATAACGAACGTCGGCATCCACCGCACCTTCATACACGCTGTAAGTAAGCGACTCACTCATGCTTGCGCCGGAAGTAGCAGCTGCCACCCATACGGTTGCCTGCTCGGCATTTACAGCTGTGCCGTCTTCGAGCTTGACGCCATTTTTCACGCTAATGATACCTTCATAATCCGATAGTGGGGCGTTCGCCAGCACGACCTGAATTTTCTTGCCATCATTTTCGCGCAGTCTGCGGGCAAAAGCGGCGTAAACCGACTTCAGCGAGCTGTCGCCAGACACAAGCGCCACCGCATTAAATTCCTGCAGCTCAACAGCTGCCAAGTAATCCAAATGATTTTGATTCGTCACCGTGCCGTTCGCACCGCCAGCAAGTACTGTGCCAGCTGTCGCAACAAGCGTGCCAGTGCCGCTGAAATCGACGAAGCGATTGGATTCAAGACCGGCAATCGCAGCAACCGTCTGCGAATCCACCTCTTCACCTGCCAAGTAAGTAACAACGTCGAATTGATCTTCGTCATCCACATTGCTCTGAACCGCTACTGTAATATCATTACCCCGAGTACCGCCAAATTTGGCTGTTGCAACCAGGCCACCAATCGTTGCAGTCGCTTTCGTTCCTGCGTTCAAGCGGTATAGCAGCAAAGTTTGTGCCCGTTTCAAAGCTTCACGAACGAGCAGCATTTCCGGTGCGGTTACATCATAACCAAGTACGCTGCGCAGATCGTCACCTGCTTTAATAGAAATCATCGTTTGCGGCGCACCCCAGTTCAGCGTCAGCGCCGTTGATACGATGCCGCGTTCCCCTACGTTTGCTGCCGATTGCGGCTCAGCCGCGAAATTAATGTATACCCCTGGTCTTGCTTTCGTTTGCGTTGTCCAAGTTCCTCCTGCCATGATCTACATGACCTCCTTTTGTGAATATGCTTGTAATTGCTGTTTGACCTGCTCATGGGAGTAAGCGCTCTGCTCGTCCAAAATGACGCTCAGCACATCCTTCTCTCCTGCGGAATAACGCGCTGCTGCCAGCAGCTTCCGCTTGCTGTGCTTTGCTTCCAGCGTGTCTTGCCGATTTTCCTGATCGTTCATCGCTGCTTCCCTCCTGTTTCCTCCAAGCTACCTTGCGGCTCTGTTGCCGCCTCTCTCGGCGATTACCAGCCTTGACGCTGCTGCTGTAAAGCTTCCTTCATCTGGCGCTACATGTCCTCACCCCCTTTCATATTGAGATATTTAAATTACTTCTAATTATGAAGAGAGGATTTAAAATACCTATCGAGCATCGCTTGCTGCCGTTGCTCATTTGGTGACAATATCATAATAACACGGTTTTGAAGGCCATTTCGGACACTGGGCGGACACTATACGGACATAAACCGGACAATCTCGGAAACGGCTTTTTGACGCCATCTGCGGAAGGTGCGATCGACGATTCCGAGCTCCGATGCGACGAAATCTGCTGGTTTTCCTTCAATATATCGAAGCCTAAGCAGCGTCGCATATTCAGGGAAACAAGCTTCCAGCGCTTCCAGCGACTCATCGATTGTTTGCAGCTGGCGCTCCAAATCCTGCAGCTCGCTCAAACGTTCAATGACACCCTCATAACCTTCCGGCGCTGCGCCTGCCCTCGCCTCAATAACTTTAGCGATTTTTCGGCTGAGCTCCTGTACGAGCTGTTCTTCATCGGCATTGCCCGGCTGAATTTGCTTCACTTCTCTTAATTGAGCCTTCGTTCCCGCCGGATATTTCGTTAAATGCGCCTGGGCCAGCTGCTCCAACTGCTGCTCCTGCTTGTCCAAGTACATATAAGAAGGAATCCCGCGCAGCTGGCGATGAAGCTCCTGAAGCTTGTCATCCTCATAGACCGTGCTCACCGTCAGACCGCTTCCAACCTTTTGCCTCTCAATCAGCTTCTTTCTGGCAGCGAGACGCTTATACGACTTTAATTGCTCAATAGTCAACTTTTCTACGTCCATTAAAATACCCTCTTCCTATTTATTTAAGTATTTTTATTACCCTGTGTTTCAAAAAAATAATAACATCTCTACGATATTGACAATACCGTCTTTAAAAGTTAAACTATTAATATAGTATTAAAAATACGTTTTAGCCGCTTTTCCGGCTTATATACTCGCTTTCAAACGGTTCACTTGCTATTTCCAGTAGCATTTGCTGAATTCGTTCATAGCCGCTGTAACGACTGTGAATCCTATTATAATTGATATTTATAATACCGTCAAGTATTATAAATACCTTTTCGAGAGACGGAGGGTATTACCATGGCGATGGGAGCAAGGATCAAGCAATTGCGCACACAACGAGGGCTAACGCAGCAGGAAATTGCTGAACAGCTTGGCATGGGACGTTCAAATTTTGGGCATATCGAAAACGATCGTGTCGTTCCAACTAGTGAGGATTTGCAGAAAATTGCAGACATTTTGCATACGACTGCCGACTATTTGCTCGGACGCCGCGATGCGTTTGCGGAGCACGTGCCGGATTGGGCAACTGCCAAAGACAAAAGGGATTTCAAAAAAATGCTGGAGGAAGACGGAGAAGTCATGTTTGATGGCGTTCCGATGAGCCAGGGTGACCGCCAGCGTGTCATGGATGTGCTGACCGGCCTATTCTGGGAAGCTAAGCAGATGAACAAACGTGCTCCCAAACCAGAGATAACGGACAAAACAACAGATCATACCGAAGGGTAGGTGCTGCCATGGACAAACTAATACTGCGCCTTGTACGAAAATTCCAGACAAGAGATCCTTTTGTGATCGCAAACGGTTTGGGTATCCATATCCGTTATGCCGATCTGGGGCATGAAACGCGAGGCTTTTATTATAAAAAGCTGCGCCGTCGGTTTATCGTCATACACGAGCGTCTGCCGGACGACTGGCAGCGTTTTGTGTGCGCGCATGAGCTGGGACATGACCGCCTGCATCCCGGCTTTAGCCGTTTTTGGCTGGACGAGCAGTCCTTTATCAATGTTGGAAAATATGAGCGCCAAGCGAATAAATTCGCCGTCCGCCTGCTGACCTCAGGTGACACGATCGGCCGCTCGGAATCGATCGGCGAGCTGCTGCAGCGCAACGGCGTGCCAAAGGAAATGGATAAGTTTTATTTTTAGCTGCTTCATTCATGGAAAATAGAAATGAAACCACCAAGAGCTCCAGAACGCCAATCGGCGGCCTGGAGCTCTTGGTGCTGCAACTATTTTATAAATACTTCTCCAAAATATTCACAAACGCCGTCAATGTCGCCAAATCCGTCTCATCAAACCGCGAGAATTGCGGGCTATCGATGTCGAGCACGCCAATAACCGCTCCATCCCGTTTCAAGGGAATGACTAGCTCGGAATTCGATGCGCTGTCGCAGGCAATATGGCCGGGAAATTGATGCACATCCGCTACCAATACCGCCTCGCCGCGGCTAACCGCTGTTCCACAGACACCTCTGCCCACTTTGATGCGCGTACATGCCGGCTTGCCTTGGAAAGGTCCGAGCACAAGCTCCTCCCCATCCAGCAAATAAAAGCCGACCCAGTTAATATCGCTCAAAAATTGCTGGAGCAAGGCCGAAGCATTGGCCAAATTAGCGAGCTGGCTGGGCTCATCTTCAATAAGCCCTTCCAGTTGTTTCAGCAGCAGGCGTTCGTTTTCTTCTTTTGTTCCTGTATAAATTTGTTCAGTAAACATCACTTACTCCTGACTGATTTTGATCGCTTGCTCCAAATCATAAATAATATCGTCAATGCCTTCTGTGCCGACAGATAAACGAATAAGTCCAGGCGTAACGCCGGATGCAAGCTGGCTTTGCTCATCGAGCTGCTGATGCGTTGTGCTTGCAGGATGGATAATGAGCGACTTCGAATCGCCGACGTTGGCAAGATGTGAAAATAGCTCCACGCCATGAATCAGCTTTTTGCCTGCTTCCACGCCGCCTTTAATGCCGAAGCTGATAATGGCGCCTTGGCCCTTCGGCAAATATTTTTGCGCCAGCACATGCGATGCATGGCTTGCGAGACCCGGATAGCTTACCCATTCCACTGATTCGTGCTGTTCCAAATAATTGGCAACGGCAAGGGCATTAGAGCTGTGGCGTTCCATACGCAAATGCAGCGTTTCAAGTCCTTGCAGCAGTAGGAACGAGTTAAATGGCGACAACGAAGCTCCCATATCGCGAAGCAACTGCACGCGTGCTTTAATAATATAAGCAATTGCACCAACAGCTTGCGTATACACAAGACCATGGTAGCTTGGGTCCGGCTCAGTCAGACCTGGGAATTTGTCATTTTGCGCCCAGTCGAATTTACCTCCGTCTACAATAACGCCACCAATGGACGTTCCGTGACCGCCAATGAACTTCGTCGCCGAGTGAACAACGATGTCTGCTCCATGTTCAATGGGACGAAGCAAATACGGGCTTGGGAATGTATTGTCCACGATAAGCGGAATGCCATTCTCATGGGCAACCGCAGCAACCGCTTCAATATCGAGCACATCGCCGCGCGGGTTGCCAATCGTTTCAGCGAAGACCGCCTTCGTATTAGCATTAATAGCCTTGCGGAAATTTTCCGGATCGGAGGAATCAACAAAATGCACTTTAATGCCGAGCTTCGGCAGCGTATGGGCGAACAGGTTGTATGTGCCACCATACAGGCTGGCCGAGGAAACAATTTCGTCGCCTGCAGATGCAATGTTCAGAATGGAATAAGTGATCGCTGCTGAACCGGATGCCACGCCAAGTGCGCCAACTCCGCCTTCAAGCTCAGTTATCCGCTTCTCGAACACATCTGTCGTTGGGTTCATAATGCGTGTATAGATATTGCCGAATTCCTCAAGACCAAACAATCTTGCCGCATGATCTGTATCTTTAAACCCATAGGAAGTCGTCTGATAAATCGGTACTGCACGCGATTGTGTTGCTGGATCAATTTGCTGACCTGCGTGTACCGCTAAAGTTTCAGGTGAATATTGTCTCTCTTGCTTAGCCATTATAAAAAACCTCCCAGAACGTTAGTTTTTTCAAGCTTGCGAATATAACACCCTGCGTCATCACTATTCCTACCATAAAAGTAGGAATTAAAAACGATTATAGCAGATCTATGCAAAATTATACAGTAGGGAGACAAGCTTTCATACAAAAAAATATTCCGCCAGCCCTTGACAGAACTGGCGGAATACTGATTAAGCAATCAACGTTTACACTTACTCAAATGCCTCAAATGGCGTCACAAACTCCGGCATGCCTTCGGCATAAGACGTATATTCATACTGCTCGAAAGCAATGGCGATTCCCTCATGCTTCAAATAGAAGGAACGATTCGATTTAATGCCATTGAACGGTGCAATCAGCGGCAGCTTGCGCTCTTTAATTTGCTTATTAATTGAAGCATTGATAATGGATAAATATTTCGAATTGTAATCGGCAGCTTCCTTCAGCGTCAGCAGCTCGCCGTTACCCAGATCAAACGTATAAGGCACGCGGATAGTTATGCCATGCGCTCCGCCCAGGTAGGAGTAATAATCCACATACAGGCTGAGTCGTCCCTGTTCATTATAGGTCACGTTAAACGCACCCTCAAAGGTTACCTTGGGAAATGTTGTACCTGGATTTTTTTTGATGTAAGCTGCATTTCCGGCCGTAGCAATAGAAAGATCCTTCTGACCGGCTGCCGCATAAGACTCCGCTTCCTGCTTCAAATACGTATTGATTTTACCCTCAACTGTTTTGTCCTTTAAGTCTTCGATGACCGGATAATTGACGAGCAGCGTTTGCTTGTCACTATTTTCCTCAATCATGCCCAGCGCAACCGTAAGCTCATTTTCCTCAATCGTGTTAATGACTACCGTCTTGCTGCCTTTCTCATAGGAAATGCCGTAGCCCATTCGTTCCAGCAAAAAACGCAGCGGCACATAAGCCGAGCCTTTATAAATAAGCGCTGGGTCGCCGTATGTCCTCTGACCATTGATGACATAGCTGCCATCCTCCGGATTCGCCGTCAACTTGCGGCCTCTTCCATCGAGTGTAATCGTGCGGCTATTCACATTCCACGTAATATCCAGGCCCAGCTTCTCGTTGAGCGAGCGAATGCCAATATAGGTGCTGCCGTTAATGTTAATCGTCGGGATGGAGTATTTGTAGTCGTCAATGATAAACGGTTGTGGGACGACGCGATAGGTTTGCACAGCCGTTGCCGCTGCTGCCTTCTCCATTGCTGGAAAACCGAATGCTGCAGGCGAAGCGCCTACTATAAGACTTGCTGCCAGAATCGAAGCAAGGGTACGTTTGTAAGTCATCGTTTTAAAAGGATTCATATTCATCATTCATCTTCCTCTCCGTGAGTTCATTATCATTGTAGACGCTCATACCACCCGATAAGTTACAAACTAGGTTTAAAAAATAAGGCTTGAACGGGATGCGACGAATCGCCCCGCTACTTGTTCCGATTCACAATAACCAGCTTCATCTCCAGCATTTCTTCCACTGCATATTTAATGCCCTCGCGCCCGGTGCCGCTGAGCTTCACGCCGCCGTAAGGCATTTGATCGACGCGGAACGTAGGAATATCGTTGATTAGAACGCCGCCCACATGCAGCGCATCCGCCGCATCAAGCGCTTTGCCAATATTTTGCGTGAAAATGCCTGCTTGCAGGCCGTAATCGGAAGCGTTCACCTGCTGAATGCCTTCCTCGATGCTGCTAATTTTATTGATTATCACAATGGGTGCAAATACTTCCTTGCAGGAAACCTTCGCCTCTGCTGGCACCTGAAGCAGCACGGTCGGCTGCATAACGCCTTGCTCGTCGACTCGGCCCCCAATAGCCAGCTCGGCACCAAGCTGGACTGCTTCCTCCACCCAATCCATCGCCCGTTTCGTCGCTGTCTCCGAAATGAGCGAGGATACATCCGTATGTTCGTTCAGCGGATCGCCTGTCCGCAGCGCTGCTGCCAAAGCTACAAATCTATGCACAAAAGCTTCATACAAATCCTCCACGACAAAAATCCGCTGCAGCGATATGCAAATTTGTCCTTGATACGAATAGGCTCCGGTTACACAACGTGCAGCAACAGCATCGACATCACTATCGTGATCAATGATGACTGCGGAATTGGAGCCCAGCTCCAGCGTCACACGCTTCAGTCCCGCCTGCTTGCGAATGCCTATTCCGACCTCCGGGCTGCCGGTGAACGTAATCATCTTCACACGGGAATCCTGCACCAGCCTCTCGCCAAGCAGCTTGCCGTCTCCACTAATGACATTGAGCGCTCCCGGCGGTAGGCCGGCCTCCTCGAACAGCTTGGCAATAAAATAAGCGGATAGCGGCGTCTGCGGAGCGGGCTTCAGCACAACGGTGTTGCCCGCCGCAAGCGCGGGTCCGACTTTATGCGCAACCAGATTTAGCGGAAAATTAAACGGTGTAATCGCGCCAATAACGCCAAGCGGCTCGCGCAGCGTATAGGCAAGACGACCTTCACCGCCGGGCGCTGCGTCTAGCGGCACCATCTCGCCATGAATCCGCTTCGCTTCTTCCGCGGCAAATTGATACGTTTGCACGGTGCGGTCCACCTCGGCGCGAGCCGTCTTAATCGGCTTTGCCGCCTCCATAGCTATGATCCGCGCCGCTTCTTCCTTGCGTTCCCGCAAGAGCGAGGCCACCTTGGCCAAAATCTCCGCCCGGCGATAGGCGGGCAGCTTACGCATAACGGCTCCCGCTTCCAGCGCCGCCTCAATCGCTTGATCAACCTGCTCGATCCCTGCACTCGCTACCTCTGCAATTACCTCGCCTGAATAAGGCGAGCGTAAGGAATCGTACTGCTGCGTACTTGCTTCTTGACCATTCAAATACAAATTTTGTTTCATTAGAAGCCCGTCCTTTCTCAAACCAAACGATACCTATTCACAAGCCCTATGTAACTATTTATAACCATAATTCGGGCCATTGAAGCGAAATCCCTTCTAGTACGCTTGATTCAAGCTTCATTTACATTCATATCCTTATACTTTCGCAATGGCCGTTGAAAAAGCTTATATTGAATTCAAGCGGGCGAGTCTTTACAATGAGCAGGTACAGCAGGTACCCATTTACTTTTTTAATTTCTTAAAGGTGGCTATTGCAAATGTTCAACCGACTTCGTACCGTTAACAAAAATTATGCGCTGCAGCTCGCAGCTATTTTCATCGGTTTTATTGTGTTCGGTATTTCTGAAAATGTAAAAGGACCCGCAATTCCTCGGATCCAATACGATTTCGCCCTCGATGAGCAGCAGCTTGGCTCCTTGCTGTCGCTAAACGCGCTCGGCTATATGCTTGCTTGCTCATTCACAGCCTTTCTGACGCGTAAGTTTGGCGTCAAGCTTGTCACGCTGGTTGCTTTCGGCTCGATGGTTCTCTCAGGCGTCCTTATATTCTTTTCCAAAAGCTATACCTTTTTCGGAGCATCCTATTTCCTCATGTATATCGGCAATGGCATGCTGGAAATTGCGCTCGCGGTCATTGGGGCACGCATCTTCGTGCGCAATGTCGGAACGATGATGAATTTATCCCATTTTTTCTATGGGCTCAGCTCGACCGTTGCCCCGATGATTGCTTCGGGCCTCATTACAGTTAGCGTCTACGGCCATATTCTGGATTGGCGCGGCATGTATCTCATCATGCTTTCGCTATGCCTCATTCCGATGATTCCGACGCTGCTCAGCAAATTTCCCGGCGATGATGCAGCGGATGGTCCACGCTCCGGCTTTCGGGAGCTAATGCGTGATCCGGCCTTGTGGCTGATTGCGCTCATTCTCACCTTCGGCGTCGTGGCAGAGCTTGCGGTAGGCGGCTGGCTCGTCAACTTTTTGGAGAAGGCTTACGCTTGGCAAAATGTATCCGCATCCGGCATGCTGTCCGCCTTCTTCCTCTGCTTCGCTGGCGCGCGGCTGCTGCTTGGGCCGCTTACGGACAAAATCGGCTTCAACCTATCGCTGCTGCTCTTGGCCAGCGTATCGTCGATCTGTACATTTATCGCAGTGTGGGGCGGCGAATCGCTGGCGTTTCTGTTCGCTGCTGCCGGAATCGGCATCGCTCCGATTTATCCGACCGTTATGGCCTTCATCGCAAGGCGCTACCCGCGTGGCAGCGAATCCGCCATTACCTTTACGGTCACGATCATGGGGATCGGCAGCGTTATTTTCAACTACTTGATTGGCGCTGTTACCCAACTGGTGAAAAATACATACGGGGCCGAGACGCAAATTGGCTTGCTGCGCGGACTTCAAGCCGGCTACGGCTTCATTGGCCTTTGCCTGCTCTTATGCGCGATAACCGGCGTCATCCTCTACCGTTATTTAGCGGCGCGCAAAGAGCTCATCTAGCAGCCTGTCCGCCTGCTTAAACCCTATTAAGCCTATTCTGCCAATAGAGCCGATTTTAATCAAACGGCCTGACCGATTCGCGGGGCGCGAGTATGTGCTCACGTATTATAAACGACAAAGACAATTAAGATAACAAATAATACTATCACCTTCCCTGTTTAAGAACCATTTGCTGAGCAGAAGCCTGTTTTTTTGGTTTTTCAAAAAAAGGTTGCTTAACCTATAAAACCGAGTATAATACTTGGTATATAACTTGAGCGGGGAGACAACGGACATGACAGTAGAAACGCACACTCAAATTTGGATCAATGACCATTTGGATTTAATCAATTATGCTGTACAAATCGGGGATCAGGAATGGCAAGCTGAGCTTGTGGCTGCTTTGCAGGAAATGAATGTACCGAGGTATCCTTCGGAAGAAGTCATTAAGGAGCAATTATGGCATCAGTATGATGAGGTGCTCAGGCAAATGCTCGCTATCTACGAGCAACTGCGAAATAGCGCATTTAAAGGGGATTTAAATATAGAGAAACAGCTGTGGAGCCTAAAGCTTAGACGCGTTAATCTAGCAAAACAAATCAAGCAAGTCTAGTGAGTAGACTGTTATTTGGGCTGAAAATAAAAAAGGCAAGCAGTTGTCTGCTATGCCGCTAACTTTTATAAGGATTGACGAGTGAGGCTTAGGCCATCATTTCCTTTTTGTCGCGCATCATAGCCATCATACCCGTCATCATTTCGTCGCACTCTTGCATTTTGGACATCATCATGTCGCTGTCCATCATTTCTTTGCTGTCCATGGAATCCATCATCATCTTCATGCATTTCATTTTGCACATCATTTCTTCCATACACATCATCATCATCATGTTTGTTGTCATTGTTTTCACCTCCACTTTCAAATTCACCATTTATTTTCCTCCCTAACTATAATCTAAAAAAGTTAAAAAAACAAGCTTTTCTAGTTGATTTCTAATTACATACTGTGTTATATTTATAAATTACTATTCTTATTAGACTTATAGGAATTGTTTCGAAAGATGGAAGATCTGGCTGTGACATTATTTGAAGCAATCATGATTATGCTTACTTTTGGATTGCTTATCGTAGCGCTACTTTCCGAAAAACGAAAATAGACCGCCCCTAGGTCAAGGAATGCGGTCTATTTCGGTCGTAACACCTGATTAAAGCCTACTGCCCTTAAAAGCAGCTGTTGCAAGGGAGCCGTGTTAGCGCACGGCTCCTTTCTGCATTATATGTTAAGGAGAGAAATTATGCTAAAACCTATACCTTTCGGCATCATCGGATTTGGCTGGAGAGCGGAAGCTTATTTACGAATTGCCAAGCAATTGCCGCATTTATTTAAAATAATGGGTATCGTGGTTAGAGACACGGGAAAATACCAGCATGCTGCTGACCAATGGAACGTGCCCCTTTATTCAAAACCTCAGGAGCTGGCACAACATTGTGAATTTCTTGTTGCAGCCGTCTCGAAAGCCTCCATGCCCCACGTCCTGAAGGAAGCGGCGTTATTGAATATTCCGCTGCTGGCCGAAACGCCACCGGCTTTCAACGATGAAGGCTATCAGCTCGTTTCCTCGCTCATCCAAGCAGGCGCTCGTATCCAAATCGCCGAGCAATACCTTTTGCAGCCGCATCATCAAGCCAGAACCGCCCTGATTCAATCGGGAAGCCTGGGAGAAGTACGTCACGTTCAGGTATCGGCGGCACATGGCTATCACGGAATCAGTTTAATTAGACAGTGGCTTTCGGTTACGAATTCCAGCTGCCAAATCGTTTCGCGGCGTTTTGAACTCCCGATTCAAGAAGTGCCCCATCGAGGAAAGGCCGCGCAAGACCGGCTGGAAACCGAAAGACAAGATATTTCTATTTTAACTTTCGGAGATGGGAAAAGTGCCGTCCTTGATTTCGCACGTTCTCAATATTTTTCGCCAATACGACATAATCGCATTCTAATACGCGGCTCTAAGGGAGAAATTCGGGATAATGAGGTGACACGCTATTTAGATGCCAATAACTATGAGGATTTATCAATTAAAAGAATGCAAGACGGCTTGGAGGGAAGCCTTGCGCCCCTTTCTCTCCGGGAATTGCGGACAGGATCAGAATGCCTTTATCGCAACCCGTACTATCCTGCCCAGTTATCCGATGAGGAAATTGCGATGGCCGAGGTTTTGGCTCGCATGACGGCTTATGCAGCAGGTGGGGAAAGCTTTTATTCGCTAGCGGAGGCTTTAATCGATGTTCGTCTATCCCTTGCTATTGATGAATCGATTGCTACCGGTAACTCGGTGAATGTGCTGTAGTCAGCTTGAGGAAAAGCATGGCAATACTCCATTTTCTTCAGTACATCCAACAACCACTGCCATCAACATGGACAGTGGTTATTGTTATTAATGGCTAGATTGACACCGAATATCGCACTCTTCCCTTAAATTGTACAACCTCTCGAATACCCTTGCGATGCAGCAGCTCTATTGCTTCTGAGAAGCCTTGCTCTAAATGCTCCACCTGATGGGCATCCGAGCCCATGGATACCGCTTTGCCGCCTAAATCCACATACATGTCGAGAATATAAGGATGCGGATGAATCCAGCCTTGTCGATAGAGCCCAGTTGTGTTCAGCTCCAGCACCTTTTGCTTTTCAATGATCAGCTTTAATATATCGTACAAAATAGGCTTGCAAGCCGCTATATCTTGTTCCTCAACCGGATAGGTTGTGTATCGCGTTACATAATCCAAATGGGCAACGATATCAAAATTGTCCATCTGGTCGACAGCCTCTCTTACATGCCTAAAATAATGCTTAAGCCTTTGCTGAATCGGCAGATCATGATAGGCTTTTTCAGAAAAATCAAGATTGCCGTCATTGTGCGCCGACAGCAAAATAACGTCAAACTGTTGCTGAGCCAAATATTCGTTTATGACAGCTTTATAATCGCTCCGATAGCCGACCTCAATGCCTTTACGAATCTCTATGTTATAACGCCGCGACAGCTCCTCCACTTCTTGCTTGTAGCTCTTCCAATCAATGAGAACATTCTGTTTGAAATATTTGCAATCATACTCTAAATGGTCTGTCGTAACGACAGCCGGCTTCCCTAGCGCTAGCGCATATCGCACTAGCTCCTCCAGCGTTGAGCTGGAGTCAGGCGAATAGGAGGAATGCACATGCTGATCGATTAAAAGATTAGGTATCGTCATTCTTTACTCCTTCTCATTCTATTGAAACTGCAATAGATTGCGCCCTTCATCTGTCATATCGAACAAATGGATTTTATCCGGCCTTATATCAATCGAGACCGTCTCGCGCTCCTTTAACCGCTTCTCGTTATCGGTCAGCAGACGAATCATCATATCGGACTGTCCAGCCCGATCCGTCATTTTAACGAGCTGCCCACTGCCTAGATGCTCAATCAGATCGATCTCCAGCCTAATCGATGATTCACTTGGCTGCTCTGAAATGAACAGATCATGCGGACGTATGCCCAGCTTGACCGCCTTGCCTATATGCTGCGCCTCCAGCCTGCGCGACTGAGGTATTTCCAGCTCGAACAGCTTCGTCTTTACCCACTGCCGCTCTTCTCTTTGCTCGACTATCCCATCAATCAAATTCATCGGCGGATTGCCTAGAAAGCTTGCGACGAACAGGTTGTACGGATGATTGAACAGCTCACTGGGAGGTGCGTATTGCTGAATTTTCCCGCCGTTAAGAATCGCTACTCGATCAGAGATGGCCAATGCTTCCTCTTGGTCATGCGTGACGATGATAGTCGTTACACCTAATTTTCGTTGGATTTTCCGAATTTCATCCCGTACATCCAATTTCAATCGCGCATCCAAGTTGGACATCGGCTCATCCAGCAGCAAAATTTCCGGGTCCTTGGACAACGCGCGCGCCATGGCCACACGCTGCTGCTGGCCGCCTGACAGCTGTGACGGCTTGCGATCAAGCAGATGATCGATTTGCAATATTTTACTCGTATGCAAAGCACGCTCGTAGGCGTCCTTCTTAGCCATTTTTCTCTCCCGAAGCGGAAATGCAATATTGTCTCGAACCGTCAAGTGAGGATAAAGCGCATAGGACTGGAACACCATACCGATATTCCGATCCTTCGGCTCCACATGATTAACCAGCTTATCCTTAAAATAGATTTCGCCGGAGGTTGGCTTCAGCAGCCCCGCCAGCATCATTAGTGTAGTCGTTTTCCCGCAGCCTGAAGGGCCTAGCAGCGCGACAAATTCACCCTTTGCGATTTCGAGATTCAATCCGTCAACCGCTCGTCCTCCATTTTGCTTGCCATCATAATCTTTCACAATATTCACAAGAGAAATCATACTTGCTTTGCTCCTCCCAAATTAACCTTCAGGAATATTTTTTGGGTAAAAATATAGAACACGATGAGCGGAATCGTATAAAACAAACCAATCGCTGTAATTAATCCATAGTTCATAATGACATTTTCCTTCGTTACAAGCCGCGACAGATAGCCGGCGAGCGTCAGCATATTGTCATCGAATATAAACAGCTTGAACAGAAACCATTCGCCGTAGGCGCCTAAGAAGGAGAACACGGCAATTGCCCCGATGCCCGGCAATACATAGGGAACAAGCACCTTCATGAGCGCGCGAAATCTCGAGCATCCATCTACCATCGCTGCCCATTCCAAATCCCACGGTACCTCATCGAAGAAACCTTTCATAATATATACTCTGCCCGGTAAGGAGCCCGTTATAGCAACGAGGATAACGCCTAAGTAGGTATTCACTAGATTCATTTGAACTAGGATGAAGAACGTAGCAATAATGAGCGTAATGCCTGGAAAAGAGCGCATAAGGAACAGAAACTTCATTGCGGCCAGCTTTCCTTTGAAATCGAGCCTAGAGAACGCATACGCAGCAGGCACAGCAATGCCGATTTCAATTAATACAATAAGTAACGAATAGACTAATGTATTTAGAACAATGGGCCAAATCGCTGGCATATGAACTCCCGCATACTCGATAGGCTCCTTAACAAAATTGAAGTTCTCGAGCGAAAATTGACCCGTCGCACCATTAAAGGTGGCTGTAAGAAAATACCATACAATCATGCCGATAATAGGCATGGTGAAGAGCAGCATATACGTGTGTACGAGCAGCTTTTTTACTATCGTTGTCGACATATTTGCCTCCTAATCTTCGATCCGTGATGGCTTTATCATTTCATCGAAATCAAACAGCCTCAGCAGCCATAAGGTCAAAATAAGCGAGATCAGCACAACCATAAGCGAAAGAGCGGCGCCATAACCATAATATTTTAAATGAAAGGCCTGTTGGTACGCATATAGAGATAACGTCGTCGTGTCTCGCATAGGTCCGCCATTAGTCAGCAGCAGGATGAAGAAATAGGAGGACACAAAGCCGATAAGATCGGATATCGTAATATACATTAACGGCCATTTTAAGGATGGAAGGATGATTTTAGTGATGACCGATTTTTCACTTGCTCCATCTACTTTTGCAGCCTTATACAAATCCTCAGGTATCGAGCTGATTGCAGCAGATAACAAAATCATGCCTCCTGAAGTGGTAGATACAATCGTAGCAAGGATCACAATAGCCATAGCGATTTTCGTAAACCATGAGATAGGATCGCTGGCTGGCTGGAATAAGAGCAGAAATTTATTGATTAACCCACCCTCCGTGGGATCAAACAAATATTTCCAAAACGTTACATATACAACTGCCGGAATGATGCTCGGAATTAACCATAGGACACGATAAATGACTGCCGTCAATTTGCCCTTTAAGAAATATTGGGTTGCGATCGATATAAACAAACCAAAAAACAATGAGAATACAAGCGTAATTACGGCAAATATAACGGTGTTCCATAAAATTTGCGGCATGCTGTAATCGGAAAATATGCGCTTGAAATTATCAAAACCAACAAAGTTGATTTTCATCGATGCATTCAGATCGGTAAAGGACATAATAATGGTCGCAATAGCCGGAAGAATAAAAAAGACCAGCACGAGAAGAGCAAAGGGCATAATGAATAAATAGGGGTACATTTTCTTGGCAAAAGGTTTCTTGTAAGCTGTCTTGGCTGAAGTTACTGGGATCTCCATAATGAGATCTGCACCTGCTTCCTATAAGCAAAATATATGGAAAGGTGCTCTTGTCATCAGAGCACCTTTTTTGGTATCATCGTTATTCTACAATGAGACTGTCCGCTGGCACGTTTTGCTTTATATCCTTTTGGAATAGCTCAAAGGCCTCTGCTGCTGTTTGGCCTTTCGTCAAAATCGCATCAATTCCAAGCGTAAAGGATTTCATATAGACCGCATAATCCATTTGGGCTGGGCGCGTTTTTGTAAATTCGATTAAATAAGCATGATCTTTGTAGAAGCTCATTTGCTGGAAGCGGGCATCCTCCTGCGCTGCCGCTGTTACAGGCAGCTTGCCGCTCTTAAGGGTATGATTAACCTGCAGGTCCGGATCCAGCACATGCTCGATCAATTTTTGAACATAAGGCATCTTCTCATCATCCACAGTAGGTCCCACATAGATCATCGCAGGGTTGCTGTAGGATACTGGTTTTCCTCCCTGCTCAACCGATGGAACTGGAATCCAGATCGCATTTTCCTTAAACCATGCTTCATAGCCAGCCAAGTCCTCTTCCATGCCAAGTTGTGTACGCATGACTTGATAAAATTCAGTACGGGCAAATTCAGCAAATAATTCGCCTTTAATGAACAGCTCGGCAGCCTTGTCCGTATCAATCTCAGCAATGCCCTCTGTCACTACGCCGCGCTGCTTCGCGTCTTGCCAGAACTCATAAACCTTCTGCGTATTTTTCGACAGTACCATCTTGTTCTGTTCCGCACTATAATTGAAGTTGCCGAATGTATAATTCCAGCCTTCAAACCTTGTATCCTCAACTCCAAAGCCAACCTTAACCAGCTTTTGCTTAACAGCCGCATCTGCAAGATCTACAAGCTCACTGAATGTGAAGCTGCCAGCATCAACACGAGCCTTCAGCTCATCCATTTGCGTATCCGTCCAGCCCAAGCCTTCCAGCGCTTTGCGGCTAATGAATACGGGAGAAGCATCCATATCTTGAATGACACCATAGTAGTGGTTTTCATATTTCATAATGTTGTTGTAGGACTCCGGCATATTTTTGAACACGTCTGAGGTTCCAACCCAGTCCACATCACGGATGAGTCCGGCGTTCAGCTGCCAGCCAATATCTACACTGGAGTTAATAAATACATCCGCTACCTTATTCGCCTGTGCTTGCAAAATCAGCTCATCATCGCCAATTCCAGGCCACCAATCTATTTTCACCTGTACATTTTCCGACTTCAATTGTTCGTTCAAACGCTTTTCTGCTTCTACAAAATTGTCCTTCCGCGCTCCCCATGTGTTCTCGCGAACAGAGATCACGACCTCTTTCATTTTCTCGCCATTGCTAGAAGACTGTGCGCCTCCATTTGTAGAAGCGCCAGAATTTGAGCCTGTACCACATCCAGCTACTAATGCGGTACTAGCCATTACACTAACCAATCCAAGTGCAAGCCTCTTCATGCTTTTAAACCCTCCTCGTTATCCAGTTATCACTGGCTTAACTAAACTATAAAGGAGAATTGTAAAAACTGTGTCAATTACACATTAATAAATTGTTTTTTTATTCTTTTAATTGCAATGATGTTGTTTTCAAAATGATTGAGCTGTTTTATTTTGTGAACACTTGCTCAAGCGTTTGATCCAATATCGTGATCGCTTCTTCCATTTGCTTAACGGTTGTAATTAATGGAGGAACAAGCGTGATGACATTACCTGAAGACACCTTGAAGCTAAGTCCGCGGGACAAGCATTCATAGAGAACCTTTTCAGCGCCTGCTACTTCCTTCTCTTTCGTCTCTCGATCAGATACGAGCTCAATTGCCGCCAGCATGCCTTTAACCCGCACATCGCCGATTACGGCATACTTCCTCTGCAGCTCCTGAAGCTGAGCCTTCAGCCATTGCTCCATGCTTTGCGCATGCGCAAGCAGATTTTCCTTTTCGATGTATTCAATGGTAGCCAAAGCTGCCGCACAGCCTACAGCGCTTTTCTCATGCGTATAATGTCCGAGTGAAATATCGGCCGCAATATCCAAATGCTCTCTCGCAATAATGCCAGCCATCGGAAAAATCCCACCGCCTAAGCCTTTGCCAATGACGACGATATCCGGAACAATATCAAAATGCTCGTGAACGAACATTTTGCCCGTACGGCCTAGTGCCGTCGGTATTTCATCCAAGATGAGCAGCACGCCATAATCATCGCAGATTTGACGAAGCCGCTGCATGTAGGCAGCGGTAGGAATCTGTACATCCGTGCTGCGAATCGGCTCTAGAATGACCGCGCATACGTCATCTTCCCGCTCCAGCATATAGCTTAAGTAATCGAGATTTTTGGCAGCTGCGGCTTCTCCATCGCCAAAGATTGAACGATAGCTGTTATAGGGCATCATATGCTCCGTTCCAGACATTAACGGCCCAATCCCGCTTCTGAATACAGCTTCGCCGCCAATCGCTATCGCATCCAGGCTTGCCCCATGAAAGGAATCCCAGGTGGAAATCGTTTTGTGCTTGCCGGTTGCCCTGCGCGCTAGCTTCAGCGCAATTCCAATTGCGCTGGTGCCGCCTGGCGTAAACAGCACCTTGTTCAAATCTCCCGGCGCAAGCTCTACCAGCTTCTGTGCTAGTTGAATAGCAACCTGACTCGTATAGCGGCGAGGCAGAAACGGCAGCTGCTGCATCTGTTTTATGATGGCATTCATCACAAACTCATTTTTGTACCCTACCTGATGAACGCTGTTTCCATGAAAATCGATCACCTTGCGTCCATCCTGATCCTCAATGTAAATGCCCTCTGCGTTTACGATGGCATTCAAGCATGGCGTAGACATAGACTGATGAAGAAAAAGCCTGCTGTCTTGTTCGAGTACAGCAAGCGTTTCTTCACTTAGATGCTCATCCTGCCAAGCTTGACGGGCATCCGTTCCATTGATATCACCTTCAATCCGACTATTGATGCGGTTTGGCATAAGGCAGCTCCTCATTCATCAAACGTTCATTAATTTGCTCAATCATCGCAGGCAATTGGGACATGTCCTCAATAACGGCATGGGCTCCTGCTTCCATATACCTCTGGCTCACAGTAGCTATAATATGGCGTTCTTCCTCTGGCGAGAGCTGCTGCGCCTCAACCTCCGTAAGACCAAGCATAGAGCTGCCTTTCACAATGCCAATCGCCCACACTCCAGCACTATTCGCTTCCTGTATGTCAGAAATCGTATCGCCAACCTTAACAACTTGCGCATGATGGCGGAGGCCAAGCTGCTTCATATTTTCATAGATCATATAAGGATTAGGTCTGCCCCTATTCATAACCAGATCAGGGGTTACCCAATGATCAGGCTCGTAGCCATATTCCTTAGCAGCTTTCGCCACGATGGACAGCATGGTGGACGTATAGCCTGTTGTCGCTCCAATTTTCAGTCCTTGCTGTCTTAGCTGCTGTATAGTCTCTATTACATATGGATTTAACTTACCGTATTGCGGGAGTATGGCCAGCAGTCTGGGCTCAAACCGCTCATGCAGCTCATCGATATCCGTCTCCGTATAGCTGCGGCCAAATTTCGCTTGAAAAGCGGCTTCTATTCTCGGCATTTGCAGCAGCGCTTGAATATGATCCCACTTCAGCTGCCCCATAGGAGCGCGAACCTCTTCCATCGTTACCGGAATGCCTATCTCCTCGAAAACATCCATAAATACCTGTACCGGCGCAAAGCAGCCATAATCAATGGTCGTCCCTGCCCAATCTAAAATAACGCCTTCAATTTTCATAGTTGATCTCTCCAACATAACGTAATATTTGCTCACTTAACCGCTCCATATCCTTTGCATGCACGTCCCCAATATTTCCGATTCGAAATACTTGGGCATCTGTTAATTTACCAGGATAAATGACAAAGCCAGACAACTTCAAAAAGCTATAGAAATGTTCAAAATCAAATGGAATATGCACCGGATACAAGAAGGTTGTAATAATCGGGGACTGCAGCTCTCTCGGCAAGTAAGCCGTAAAGCCAGCTTGCGTCAGCCCTTCCACGACGATTTGCTGGTTGGCGCGATATCGCGCATGACGTGCTTCCACTCCGCCTTCTTCAGCCAGCTCCTTCAGCGCCTGCGCAAATGCATGTACGACATGCGTTGGCGAAGTAAATCGCCATTTGCCGGAGTCGTTCTCCATCGTCTCCCACTGGTCATACAGATCGAGCGATAACGAGCGCGCTCTCCCTTTGCATTGCATAAGCTCCTCCCTTTTGCAAAGCATAAAGCTGAAGCCGGGAACACCTTGGATGCATTTATTCGCGCTGCTAATGATAAAATCGATTTGCAGCTCCTCCACAGCAATCGGAATGCCGCCAAAGCTGCTCATCGCATCAATGATTGCGATTCGATTATTTCGCTTAATGACCTCCATGACCGCCTCCAGCGGATTCAAAATGCCGGTTGTCGTCTCGCAATGGACTATAGCGACATGCGTAATCGATGTATCCTCAATTAGCTTCCTCTCGACGACTTGAGGAGCTATCTGCTCATTAGCTTCAAACTCAAGGGATACATGTGGAATATGAAGCACCTTTGCTATGTCCTCGATGCGCTTCCCATATCCGCCATTTTGCAAAATGAGCAGCTTGCCATTATTCGGGATGACTGAGCCAAGCGTTGCTTCAACCCCAAAGGTGCCGCTGCCCTGCATGAACAGAGCCGTATAGTGCTCCTTAGATGCGCGGCCAATCTCTAGCAACTGCTGACGAATCTGCTGGACAATGGCTTTATAGTCATGATCCCAAGTGCACCAATCCTTTAACATCGCTTCTTTGACCGTTGCAGATGTGGACAAGGGGCCCGGCGTCAATAATACATATGGATTGCTCATAGCTCCTCCTATACCTGCCACTCGGATTTGGGATAGATCGGATTGCTCCACGCGACTTTGCCCGCTGCATCTACGCATTCCACTCGCACATATTGCTCATCATTTTGAATGAAATATTCCGCTTCGGTGATATATTCGCCAGTAGGGTCCATTTCAGCCAAGCCATTATGGGGAAAGGTAATAAAGCGAATACTTTGCACAGGAGAGCATTTGACCTTAAGCCTATCGTTCTCCATACGAAGATCATAAATGGTCGGACCATTGGAGCTGTAATAACGACCTGTTTTTATCGCCTCAATAATCGCCTGCTGCTCTAGCTGCTCAGACTCTACGACAATCCAGCCGCCATAAAATTCGGATACGGCCATATCCGTCGGGCCACCATGGGCATCGTCAGCAGCAATGGCATTTACTTGCTTGCCTCGCTTTAGGACATAATCCCAGTAGGAAATGCCGTATCCGACCGCCTCTTGAATTTCAGACTGGTGATTATAGATTTCAATCGCCGCATAGCCCTCAAGCTTAAGCAAATCCTCTTCCCGATTTTTAGACCACTCTGGATGATTCATAATGACGAGATTGCCTTTACTCCTCATTTCGTCAATCAATTGCTGTATGGTATCCAAGTTCTCGTAATCTGGCTTCGCATGCTCCTCATCATGCTGAAAGGGCTTCTCCGCCTGTAGCGATCGGTCCAATAGTCCATGCAGATGATACTGCTGACCAGTCGTCTCACGTTCCATCTCGCAAGCCATTTCATAGCCGTCCAGCATAATAAAATTCTCGGTGTCATACGCATCGCTCTGAAAATAAATTTCATGGTCGCTCAAGCACATAAAATGATAGCCTTTTGAACGATAAGCCTCTCTCATCTGCTCTATCGTATATTCACCGTCACTGCGAATGGAGTGCGTATGAATGTTTCCTTTATACTTTTGACGCCCAGCATCTAAAATAACAGCATCTCTCATGGCTATTCCCCCTCCGCCAAATCTGCTACAAAGATCGGATTAGACCACGCTATTCTGCCCTTCTCATCCACACACTCCACCCGAATATATTCCATGCCCTGCTTAATTTTCATGCTTCCAGAGGTTTTCAGCTCGCCCGTCTCGCGTTCCACGAGAAATGGTCCGCGCAGCGGAAATGCTTTAAACATCATATACTGGCAGGGTGAGCACTCCACATGGACAAACCCATCCTCCACACGATAATCAAAAATTTCAGGACCCGAGCTGGAATAAAATTGTCCGTTCTTCAGTGCCGTAATGATCCCTTGCTGCGTAAGCTCCTCCGCCTCGACACATACCCAGCCGCCACCATACTCAGAAATTTTGCTGCCTTGGTCATGCTCGTGCGAGTCATCAGCTGCAATACCAAACACGCGCTTGCCATTTTGCAGCGCATGATCCCAGTAGGCGGCCCCATAAGAAGAGCTAGGCGTCCATTCCGTTGCATGATTATAAATTTCGACTGCTAAAAATCCATCGTACTGTACCATATCCTCAAAGCGTGTCAAATGCCATTCAGGGTGATTGAAGATGACGAGATTTCCATGCGCCTTCATTTCATCAATCAGCTTCTGTGGGGATTGCAGCCCCTCCCAAGGAATGGGAACCTCAAATGATTGCAAATGATGAAATCTCTCTTTCTCCGAACGTATCGTCGGATCGTCCAGCACGCCAAAGTGGTAGCCTGGGTCTTCATCCGGCACTAAATTCAAGCCGCCTCTTTCCATGCCCGGCAGCACGATGAAGGATTCAGTGTCATAATCAGCCGTTCGAGCGTAAACATCATGATCGGTTATGCTGATGAAGTCATAGCCTTTAGACTTGAAAGCAGCCACAACATCCGGTGCCTCCTGCGATCCATCTGACCATGTCGTATGCGTATGCAAATTCCCTTTGTACTTCCTCTTGCTTTTGTCTAAATACACAGTGTCCTTCATCATCATCACTCCTGTTTTCCTAGTTATCCATTCGCTTAACAAATATTTGCTTTTTATTGCTTTTATTTTTATTTATGTTGTTTTAAACATTCTACTGCGAAAAAACAGCCAATACAATGCGATTCAGAAGATTTAACATAGCGATTACAATTTTGACACAACAACAAACAACATCAAAAAAAGCCAGCAGAGAAGACGCGCTTCTCTGCTGGCTTTTACGACGGATTGGACCACCATGCTACTCAGTTGGCATCATCCATCTCGTATTCGTCTCTTCCAGCTGTGTTTTCCATTCGGCCGGAGGCTCCAGTTCCGAAATAACGATATCGACATTTTGGAAATCACATATTTTAACCATAGACCGCTTGTTCCATTTCGATGAGTCCGCCAAAATAATAGACGTTTCCGACTGCTGAATCCATTTGCGAGTCAACGTCGCCTTCTCATAGTCGTAGCTCATAAATCCGTGCTCAATCGATATAGTATCTACGGTCACAAATGCTTTATTCACGAAAATATCAGACATATTCGCTTCCGCAATAGCCCCGGTTACACGGAGGTGCTTCACATTCACTTCGCCGCCAAGCATAATAACCCGGCCATCGAATTGCTCTCGTTTCTTGAGTTCAATCAAGGCCATCATGGCAGATATTGAGCTCGTTAATACGGTAACCTCCTTCTTTTGCGATAAAAAAGGGATAATCTGCAGCGGTGTTGTGCCTTCATCTATAAAAATAATGTCATGGTCGTCGATTAGTGTAAAAGCCAGATAGCCAATTTTCTCCTTCGCCTCTTGATTTATGCAGGCCCTTTCAAACAATGTAGGCTCTATCTCTACCTTCAGCTTGATTGCGCCGCCATACACCTTCTTAAGCTTATTTTCCTTCTCCAGCTCATCGAGATCTCTGCGAATCGTTTCTGTTGTAACCTCGAACATGCGCGCCAGGTCGCCCGCAATGACCTTTCCATGCTCATTCAGCAAGTTCATAATGCTTAGCTTTCTTTCTTCGCCTGCGAGAGACATCACAAACCCTCCTATTCTACTTCGCTACTATTCTCACGCGCCCAGACCCTACAAAGATGCCGCCGCTGATGGCGCTTCCGGACTTTGCCCAGCTAAATTCCGCATCCATTTCTGGGAACGATAACGTTTGTACCCGATTAAAGCCTTGCTAATCTCTTCACATAAAAATAAAGCATAAACCCACTCTAGCGGCAGATGGAGCACGTACACGCCAACAAATACCGCCGGCAATGCAATGGCCCATGTTGTAATTAAAATCATGTTCATCGTAAACAAATTATCTCCGCCTGCTCTAAACATACCGACAATCCACACATTATTCAAGAAAAAGGCGGTCATAGCCAAAGCCTGCAGCAGCAGGACATTTCCTAAAGATGCGTGAACCTCCTCGCTTAAGTGCGGAAAAACAAAGGCCGCAAATGGCGAAACTATAATAATGACGACACTAATGATTATACCAGCAATGACCGAAATGCGAGTAAATCTGCGCGCATAATCCATCGCCTGCTCCGGCTTGTCCTGTCCCAGCTTTTGTCCAATCATAACCTTTGCTGCATAAGCAAACCCGTGAATCCCCATCATAAAATATCCCTGCAGCGTATTCCCCAGCTGAAATGTAGTCAATGCCGCGATGCCCAATGCTCCAAAAGCTACGGCATACAGCATATTGCCAATCGACCACATTCCTTCGTGAAACACTAGCGGCGTTATCGTTTTCAACACCTGCTTACGCAGCATCTGAGGCAAACTAAACAGCTCTCGTACTCGAATATTTACATAATACGATTTTCTATAAATAAAAATTAACAAAACCAGCAGACTCGCACCCGAAGCGATTAATGTTCCCCATGCAGCTCCTGCAACACCTAGCTTGGGCAAGCCCAGCTTGCCGTAGATCAGCCCATAATCCAGTGTAATATTGACTGCCATTGCACATAGTCCGACATACAAAGTGATTTTAACCTTCCCTATGGACCCAAGCGCTTGTGCATAAGCATCTCTGATTGCACTGATTAGAAAAACAAACGCCATAATCGTCACGTATTGAATTGCGAGCGGCAGTAGTTCAGCGTCCTTAATAAATAATGAGAGAATCGGCTCCTTCCAAATCGACACAGCAGCAAATGCCAGAAGACTGATGCCGATGCCCATCAGCAGCATAAAGCCGAATGTCGCACGCAAAAGCGTATACTGCTGTTTTCCATAGTACTGGGTCATATATGCAGTCATTCCATAAACGGCGGTAAGAATCATCGATAAAATGAAGCTGATTCTACCCGCTGCGGCTGTAATAGCGACAGCTCCATCTCCCAAGCTGGTCACCATCAGCATATTAACTAGCGAGAATGAATTAGCAACAAGCATGGACAGCACAGATGGAACGACTAATCCTTTCATCTCGCGAGTAAATTCAGACTTTCCTATCGTACGCTTCCCCAAGCCTATCCCTCATCCACATTCAAATTGTACGATACCTCGCATGTTTTTCGCTTAGACTTAATCACTTCACCGTAGCTTTTATGTTGTTTTATTTGTTTTCATGTTGCCTTAATTATCATACCTATTATTTGTCGATTAATCAATGCAAGATCGCAAGAGAAAACCGCTTTTACAAATACTTTAACTTTTATCGTTATATTCAGACCAATTAACTAAAAAAGCCCACCTCCTTGGATTAGGAAGTAGGCTGAATGACTGGCTCACAAATCGGCGCAGACTTGACCGATAATAATAGCGGCTATTTATTACATACTAAAAGTATAAAATTACTATCATAACAAAAGCATATAAGAAGATGATTTTACTTCAAATGGATATTTCTGTGCTATAATCAGTAGGCAATAGAAATGGCTTTATGGGCGGTCGGCTAGTCTCCCAGAAGGGAGGTGATGCCTTGTGACAGTATTTGAAGCACTCATGATCATGCTTACTTTTGGTTTGCTTATCGTAGCGCTGCTGTCCGAAAAACGAAAATAGACCGCCCCCTGGTCAAGGAATGCGGTCTATTTCGGTCGTAAAACCTGATTAAAGCCTACTGCCCTTAAAAGCAGCTGTTGCAGGGGAGTCGTGTTCGCGCACGGCTCCTTTCTGCATTATAAGCTCCTGTTGCTAATAATATAACACTGTCGAGTGGATAAGTAAATTATCCACGTTACTTATCTATTCCTCACAAATTTAGCCTGCCCATCATAAGGATACAATTTCTGTACTTCCTGGCACAAGTACAATTCTTGCTATACTCACAGCGGTATCTATTTGTGAATAATAATAAAAAGACACTTTAGAGATAAAACTCTAAGGTGTCTTCAATTACATGATGTGGTCATGGAATTATTCAAGCATATGTTTCGTATGCGTGAACAGGTCGACAGGTTGCACGCTCACACAAACGATTCTGTGCATCAAATGAAAAAAAATGATATTATGTATGATGGGTAAAGGACTTGCTATAGCTTATATGGTTTTATATATTGCAACAAGAGGAGATAATATGAGTAACGAACAAAATTTTTGGCTAGACTTACCAAAGCCATTTTTTATATTAGCACCAATGGAAGATGTCACAGATGTTGTATTTCGTCACGTCGTTAGTGAGGCTGCAAAGCCCGACGTATTTTTCACGGAATTCACGAATACAGAAAGTTATTGTCACCCTTTAGGAAAAGACAGTGTACGCGGCCGGTTAACGTTCACAGAAGATGAGCAGCCGATTGTCGCTCATATTTGGGGCAATAAGCCCGAATTTTTTGAACAGATGAGTATGGATATGAAAAAGCTTGGGTTTCGTGGTATCGATTTGAACATGGGATGCCCCGTACAAAATGTCGCATCCAATGGAAAAGGTGCTGGATTAATACAGCATCCTGAAGTTGCAGCAGAAATTATTCAAGCAGCAAAAGCAGGCGGATTGCCGGTTAGTGTTAAAACAAGATTGGGTTACTATAATATTGACGAGTGGCGCGATTGGTTAGGACATATATTAAAGCAAGATATTGCGAACCTTTCCATTCACCTGCGCACAAAAAAAGAGATGAGTAAAGTAGCTGCTCACTGGGAGCTAATCCCTGAAATAAAAAAATTACGCGATGAAATGGCTCCAAATACGTTGTTAACGATCAATGGAGATATTCCTGACCGCGCAGCAGGATTAAAATTAGTAGAACAATACGGCGTCGATGGCGTCATGATAGGCCGCGGCATTTTCACCAACCCATTTGCTTTTGAAAAAGAACCTAAAGAGCATAGCGCGAAGGATTTTCTCCATTTACTTCTTTTACAGTTGGATCTTCACGATAAATATTCAAAAGAAATCCTGCCACGTTCATTTAAACCGCTTCTTCGCTTTTTCAAAATCTATGTTCGCGGATTTAGAGGCGCAGGCGAACTAAGAAACCAGTTAATGGATACAACGTCAACAGATGAAGTACGTCGTTTAGTAAAAGCGGTTTTAGAGCAAGAATTAGATTGATTTTGCGAAATCAAAGAGACCTTTCAAGAGTTCAATGAACTCATGAAAGGTCTCTCATTTTTGCATGATGTGGTCAAACGGTGTTTCCGTTTAAGGAAACTTTTGATGCTACAGACTTCTCAGCCTGATTACCGCATGGAGCGTTTTTCTGCTCCATCAGCGATGAAATCTACCGCTTAAACGCGGTCGCTCATCATCGAATTACTTCGATAATGATTTCATCACATCATGCCGCCCTTATTGTATTTCATTTCACTACGCTTCACTTTGCTTCGTTTACCATTTTAATAAACAATTTTCAAATTACGCAATCTTATTTCATTCGCCGCACATCGCCTTCAACCGCCGTATACGTGACTTTTTCTGTGACTTTTTCTGTGCTAGTGACTTTTTTTGAATGTTCATTAGGTTACGATAATCCCAATCGTTTGGGATTTTATTTCGTGATATCAACCCGCTTCGCGCTGCCTGTCCATTTGATTTTTGCTCCTAGCGCCTCAGATACTGCACGTACTGGCACATACACAATCCCCGCTTTGCTATCGTATAGCCCATCTACCAATTGCGTACCGTTTACGTATACCGTTGCTTTATCCAATTCATCTTCCCCCTTCAATTTTTCTGAAACCCGATTTTTAAATACTTCCCAGCCCGACCACTTGCCGCCGTCATACATTAGCCGTGGGCAAATCTTTCCGCTCCAGTCGTAATGGCGGCGCAACCGATCTACGCCCCAGCCGCGCTGCTTAAGCATGTCGGCAACCAACTCGACGGCATTATCCAACACTTTGGCGTAATCCCCACTCTCGCAAATCTCGATCCCGATTGATGTACGATTGCCGCTCGTTGCTTTACTGCCGTCTCCACTGTGCCAAGCGCTTTCCGTCAACGGCAGGCATTCGATTGCGCCAAGCTGGTCCACAACGATATGATAGGATGCCTCCCGGACATTGCTGGCGTTCGTGAGCCATGCTCGTTCATTTGCTGCTGTGCTGCTCTCATTACCCGTATTGTGGATGGTAATAGTTGTCGCCGTCATAGGCAGAGCAGGACGGCGATTACATGCCGTCCCTTTCGGTATGTGATTAATCGTGTATTTAATCATTTAGAACCCCTCCTTCATTATTTGCACCGCGCTGCGCAGCCCTATCGACTTTCGCCTTTAGTTCGGAACCTATCATTTTGACGACTGCTTCCGGAATCCACTTACTCCAGCCTGCACGGTAGGCGTTGGCCGTCAGTGACTGCCATGTGTGATAGATTAGCCCAATTGTGATTGCATAGAAAAATAGCCCCGGCATACTGAGCAGCATGTCGAAAAGATTAGCTAGTACAGGAAGGGCAAACAGAAAAATTGTTCTTGGAGCTCCTTCGCGCAATCCATATTCGGACGAGAACGTGCCATCCTTATGCGATGCCGCAATGCCTGTAATCCAATCAAGCACAATCACTACAACAAGGAGCAAGATCGGGACCAAACGATCCGGTCCATAAAACACCCCAATCCATGGAGCCAAGAACGCCCCCACCGCTGCCGCCATTGTCTTTCCTGGCGTAATGTCTACCGCAAATAATTGTCTATACATAATTTTCTCTCCTTAAATGATGGAATAAAAAATGACCCCGCTATATACGGAGTCATTACTGTGCTTCTTTTGAACGCGCTTCTGCTTCCTCAATCGTTTTGCCTAGCCACAATTCAATTTCCTTCAAAATTTCAAGTTGCCCAGCTCCGTGAAAAATTGATATCCCAATTACACAATCTTTAATCTCTTCAATTGGATTATCAACATCCACCGTCAATTCCAATAATTTTTTCATCTTAGCCATAAAATCTGTCACCTCCTTTCAATAGAAAAACGCCCCTATATAATAGAGACGTTTAATTTTCTTTGCTATTATTCAGCTGTCCGTTTTGCTTCTTTTTCAGCTATTTGCTTGTCGATATCAGCAAGCTTTGTTTGCAATTCCGCAAGTTCAGCTTTGTATTTCGCTAGATCAGCTTTAGTTGCCTCTAACTGACTCTGAGCACCCAATAGCTCAACGGAGCCTTTAACTGCATCGGCAACAGCTTTTTCTTGAACAGGAATTAATTCAGTAAGGTTGTTAATCACTTTTTCTTTAGAAGATATTTCTTCAATTAGTTCTCGTTTTTTCCCTTGCAAAATCTCGATTTCTCCTTCAAGAATAGCATCTTTATTATCAACAGTTGTAGTTATCGTAACCACTCCCTTTGAATATCCTGCTTTTGCTCCCAAAGCTTCAGCAACCTCACGTGCTGGCGTATAACTCTTTCCATCCACAATTATAGCGCTGGATACATCATTACCATTGACTTGAACAACAGCTTCGCCTTGAACCTTTTTACCGATCCTAGATATACCTTCGGCCGCTACCTGTCCAGCTGTCATTATCATCATGCCTGCTATAGCACCAACAATATACTTTTTCATAGGCTAACCCTCCAAAAGAAATATTTGTTAGTAGTATAGCATTAAGCTAGTTCGACCTGAAAGATAAGATTCCCATTTTGTTTATAGAATTTTAGTAGCTTTGATGCATTGTTATATACGGCATTGGCAATAGCGTCAGAAACATTTGCTTTTGAGTTTAACTCTTCTTGTAACGTTATGGAAGTATCCCTATTAGAAAAGTAATCCCAGTTTTTCACGTATGTTTTCCGGCCAGGTGGAGTCAACAAAAACAAGTCACTCCCTGTACTCTCTAACTTCAGTCCGCCCGTCGATGCAACTGATATATCTCCAAATGACCCCATATAAAAAGTATTTCCTACCATTCGTAATCGAGCTAAATACGAATCGGAGTTAAAGAGCATATACGGATTATTATCTTCAGCGCTATAGGAATCTACTTTAATGTATCTGGAAGCTGATGAATAGGCGCCGAAAAAATTGCCTGAAGCAGACATTTCCGCATGCGGAAACAGTCCAGCAGGTGTTGTTTGAATCAAGGCTCCAGTAATGACTCCTCCAGTAAGAGCAGCTCCTATAATAGTACCTCCAGTAATTGTTCCGCTTGCCGTGATATTGCCTGAGAACGTCCCACCTTGGGCATGTATCTGTCCGGTAATGGTTGCCTGCGTAGCCGTGAGTTGTCCGGCCATGTTGACGCGAAACGGCGAGTTGGCGAAAGTTTGGTGTCCCAAGTGGATACCGTTTTGATTGGCCTTAAATACATTGTTCCCGATGCCTATTTCAATCTCGATGAAATTTCCAAGCTTACCATAGACCTTTTCCGCGACCAGCCCGGCCGATGTTAGGGCAGCGTCCGCCGTTACCCCGCCATCTCTCGTAATATAAATCCCTACCGACGACGCTACGACTTGATGCAAGGGATTAACCAGGCTTTGCAGAACAATGCCGCGCTGGTCGTAGATTACCTGTGATTTGGAATTGTTTATATCTGTAATGGCTTGAGCAGCAAACGATTCAAACGCCGCAGTTCTTACTTTCCCCCCGCTTACTATACTTTCTACCAATTGCTTATTTTTGTTGAAGTCCGCGAGAATGTCATAGTCATCACGTAAATAATAATTGGCAAGCTTGACGTCCGGCTGCTTGCCGCGCTCAAACGGGTATTCTTGAATTTCCATTACCCGCGCCTGAATACCGTTTATTTGCATACCCTCATCTACAAGTAGTACCGTATCGCCAATGTACGCTTGAAGCTCTTCCGCATCGATCTTGTTCAGATCAGCGACGCTTATTGTAACGTCTAACGCTGGAACCTCTTGAACTCTTAGTGATTTTCGCGTTTCCAAAAGCAGTTCAAGTGGATCTTCGATGTCTTGGTCAATGAGTTCATTGTCAAAATACGTATTTGTTGTGTTTGACCAATATCCGGCGTAAGGCGATATTAGGTAATTGACCTTGATGACGCCGCCGACGATTGCGCCGGGAACGGCGTTCAGGAGTCCGTATTCCTCTGTTGTGAGATTTGAAGCCGCTAGACCGATAAACGTTCGCCCGTCCTTCATCTGGCTGTACAATCGTGTTGTCAGCGCCCGGCTGCTGTCTTTAAAATTGATATTGATAATATTTTTGCGAAGCCGGTACTGGAGTCCACGATCCATCCCAACAGTTTTTTTGACATGGATGACGAAGTTATCCGGCTCAATCTCCGCGCCGTATTTGTCCACGACGTAATTAAGAGCCTCCAGCGTGTTTCCCCGCCCGAAGTCCTTCACGTCTTTCAAATCAAAGCCGTTATCGACAACGAAAGTGAATTTGCCGTTTGTCGCCGCTGAAATGCTATTTAACAAAGTGACGATGTTAACCCCATACGCTTCATCTATATATGAAGCATATGGGAATTTGAAATCACTCATCTTGAACATGACATGCATGCAATCAAACTGCACCATGCGCTTTCTGCCGTCACGTTTACGCGACCTGTCGTTGATGATGTAAAGCTGGCCGCGCTCATCTTTAACGTGACCTTTCGGAACGGCCTTGTCATAATCGTCACTGATCATGGGCAGCGAGAAGCTTAATTCGTAATCCGAATTAAGCCTCCGCTTGCGCACGACCTCGATTGCATCCGGCAGCACGCCGATGGGGACAAGGTTTTTATCCAGCACCTGAAGCATCATCATCACCTACCATTACGGCCGCACGGTACGGCTCCGGAATATCCTCTAACGCTACTCGCTCCATAGCGAGCAAAAACCGATATAACCGCAGCTTGCGCTCATCCATTGTCTACACCCCCAATTGTAGGCTCGCCAGATCAGCGACGACCTGCTTAAGCTCGGCAATTTCCTGCTCGATTGTTTTGGGCGCTATCGGCTGCTCTACTATATCTGCTGCCAGCTCCTGCGCCGTCCGCTCGACAACCTCACTGTCAAGCCACTTAAAACGGTATTGACCGCGCCCGTTGATCAATGGCTCGGAAAATCCCTCTTGAAAGTGACGTGGCCCATCCTCTAGCAGCAGAATGTCATTTTCCGTTGGCTGCTCAAACGCCGAAGAAAAGCCGTAGACGATTGTCCCGGCCTCATTTACTCGTATATAGTGATCGTACCCGTCCATCGTTTCCCTCCTATAGTTCGGCATCCGCCGTCCAATTCGTATTTAAAAACTGACTTTCCGCCACTAGCGTATTATTGACCTGAACAATAAATCCTGTCTCGTTTGAATTGAGTACCACACCGGGGATATTTGTACCCGCTGAATCATTCCGGATCTTGTTCGGACTGACTGCACTAGGATTAAACAATAGTACAGATGGTGCAACACGTTTCATCACAAGGTAACGTGTTTTCGGAAATGTATGATACGGATATGATGATCCGGTAAATAGTAACTCGTAACCCGCCTGCCCCATGTTGTCTGCTGGCGCTATGGCATAGCTAAAACTTTTTTCATAATACCGTTGGCACAAAGCTAATTCATCTGCAAAACTCCTCGGCTGGAATGGCAATGTCGTATCACCTGTATTGACTTGTATTTGGGCGATGTCTATATACCCAGCCCCGCCAAAACTCTCCGCTACTGCTGCGCCCACGCGAGCGCCAAGAGTGGCACCCCACTGGTGCGTAATTGCCAACTCAATGTGGTCGTCGTTGTTTGACCCAAACGCCTTGCCTGCCAAGGTATTAGTGTCAAAAGTTGCTGTGTATCTTGCCCACGTATTGGTAAGCACCCAATTGGCCCCGTTAATAACCTCTCCTGCTGTTGGACTGCCTCCTGTACCGTAAGTTTGGCGCATCCATACGCCAATTTTTTTGTTTGCGATATTTGTGCGAGCCATGAATGACACTGTAACCTTGCGTCCAGCACCGCATAACAACCGCGTGCCGTGCTCTATTTTTTGGGCCAGCCATTGCAATGACCCTGCGCCGTAACCAGAGCCAGCACCGCCTAGCGTTATCCGGTAGGCATACATGCTGCCTGGCAACTCTCCGTTTACAAGCTGCTGTTGTGTGTGGGTCATGTTTGGATTGGCGCCTCCGTCCAGCACCATAGACCATACATACCTATCCAACGTATACGACCCGTTGCTCGGCGTTAAAAAACTTGTCCCGCGCTGCGCTACATCAAATCCCCCATTAATAATGGATTGGCGATAGACGTTGTAAGGCATATTGTCTAAAGATGCCTTATTAGCAGCATCGTCCGCAGCCGCAGGCGCCGCTACCTTAAGCCGCCCGTTCGCGTCCCGTTTTGCCAGCGTGGACGGTGTAGCCGCATTTGTAGCCCCGGCAAGCGCTGCCCTGTCCGCTCCCGGCATTAATCCGCTGTTACCGCCAGATACCGCATCGGGGATAACGTCTGCCCCACCAGTAATATGGCTTGAAGCATGCGCCCCTGGAGTGGCCGTGCCTGTAGCTGTAAAAGTAAGCGTGTCTGTAGCCGGATTAGTCGTTATTGTAATACCGGTACCGCCAGCGATGTTAAGCGTGTCCGTCTTCGTGTCCGCATCCACGTCCGATTGGCCAGCAACGGAAACCTTTGAAAACGCAAACTGATTGACCTCGGCTAACGCTTGGATGCCAGCAAGCTTGTCATGCTCGGCTTGTGTGGTATGAATGGCGTTATTGTTAGCATGAGTATTTAGGTTAGTCTGTACGGCTGTCGCCTTTGCTTGCGCCCCTGCTGGCGTCTCTGCTCCTACTTGAGCAGCCGTTACAGCATGGGGATTGCTTGTATTTGATTTATGGCTGTTAATGTCGGCCTGAGCAGTTGAAGCTTTTCCTTCGTTAGCATCCAGCTCTGTTTTGATGTCGCTATAATTTGCGTTGTGTTTACCCAAGTTTGCCATGTCTAATTCTTTGCTGATAATTCTAGGGGTAAAGGTCACTGTTTCTCCTCCTTCAAAATTAGTAAAGGTACTTATGCCTGAATAAAAAATCGATTGTCACATCAGGCGAAACGGCATTTAGTGTGAACGTGTTAATGCCTGGTTTAAGCAACAAAAAAACGCCATTCGTTTGAGAGTAGGCGTTTAGGTTATTTAATTTGATTGTGTACTTCTCAGCGTTCACTTCGAGCACGTCGGCAGCATGCATGACGCCGCCGAACGTAAATGTCTGCTCACCGTTGGATAAGGCCAGCTGCTGCAACGATCCGGATATGCGTATGATTGGCTGGACGTCTACGCTGCCGCGATTTTCAACGGTGAACGTCTGCCCGCTGGACGAGATATACAGCGAGTAAGGGCTATACTCGTAGCCTTGTCCATATTCGAGCCCTTGACCGTACTCGTTTACCGCCGTATCCCGCAATGCTTCAGGAAACGGATCATGCATTTTCATAGGAATGCTTATATTACCATCGAAAATGATTTTTTCGATACTCATTGTCCCCGCATAACGCATCTTATAGCGCCGATCCGGCAAATCTGAATAAGTAATGTACAGGTCGCCCCGCCTTGTGTTGAACACCTGAGCAAGCCTGATAACCTTGGCTTGATAGTCGGTCGTAGGATCGTCGGCCATTAGGATGCATTCATGGTTAATGATTCGTGGACCGTATTCTGAACCAAAATCGATTTCGCCGTCTACATCGGACAGCGTTACATTATAGTCTCGCGTGTCCGGCAGCACAGGTATGTTACGGCGTATAAGCCCCAAACCTAGGGACTTAAACGTTTCAGATACACCGTTTCCCTCGATAAAGACTTCTGTCATCGTTGTTTGTCCCCCGCCCTCGTTTGGAATTTGCTTACTAGACCGTCCCTCTCGTCCCAGAACGTCCGCGCCGCTGAAGAATCCTCTATGCTTACATCGCCCGTCGATACAGTGTAATAATGATTGACTACGCTGCCCCCGCCATTCTGACCGGAAGCAATTGCATAGTTTGGCATCTGGAAGCTGAGCGTCGGTATCTTAAAATCCAACAAACGGAACAGGTTGCTTTGTTGGCTAGGATTTAAGATCATTTCGCCAGCATGCGCAACAACCGGCACTGCCGCGCCGCTCTGCCCTTGAACTAATCCGCCCTCCGAAAAGTGCTGAAGCTTGCCTGTATCCTTAGCCACACCATACTGGTTCCGCAACTCCTGATTACGAGCCGTCAGCCTAGCCATTTCCGCTGTGTCTCCGGCCTTTTTTGCAGTATCATAAGCATCCTTATTACTGTTGTACTCCTGAAGGTCTTTTTCTTCTTGCGTCATGCCTACACTCTCAATCTTGCTCATTTTAGCCTGGTACTCAGCGATAAACAGGTCCAGTTGAGCAAGTATTTCAGCATTTTTTTCTTTTTCGCGAAGAATTTGCAGTTGCTTCAGCTTCTCAGCTAAATTCCCTGCATCGGATGAAAAATCATCGAAAGCAGCAAGCAATTCCTCGTAATGGTCTTCTGCTTCTTTAATTTGCTCATCGTAATCTTTCAGCTTCAGTTCTTTTTCTGCTTCTAACTGAGCCTTCTGCGCTTCAATATCCCGCTTGAATAAGACGCGCTGCCGCTCAATAAGCATTTCCTCAATGTCCTTTTGAACCTGTTTCCTCTCCGCGATCCCTTCTGGACCGACGGCCGATTGCAGCAATCCCAACCGCGCTTGCTTCTCAGCTAACGCCTTCTCAAAATCTTCATCCTCATTACTAAGGTTTTCTTTAGCAAGCAATTCGTCCAACGCTTTGATTTGGGCATCCTTCGCCTCAACATAAGCGTCTCGTTCGGCTTTGATCCGGTCTATCGCTTCATCCTTCAATTTATCAAGAATCGATTTTTGATTTGAAGCAAACTTTTCTAGATTGGTTTGTTCCTGTTCCATGAGCTGTTTTCGCAAAGCATAAACCTGTTCATCTGCTTTACGGCGCTGCTCCGTCCCCTTTGCAAAACGAGCTTGTATTCTTTCCCAAGCAATGAGCTCTTGCTCAAGCGTCATTCGTCCCATAGCTTTTTCATGCGAAATGTACGATTCCGAATTGCTCATGGACTCCTGCAGCAATGCTTTCTTTAGCGCGTAAACCTGTTCATCGGCCTTCATTCGCTCCTCAGTACCCTTAAGATACCGGGCCTGCATTTTTTCCCATGCTTTCAATTCGGCAGCAAGCGCTAATTGCCCCATAGCTTTTTTATGGGATAGATAAGCCTCCGAATCACTCAACGACTCCCTTCGAGCCGCCTTTTCTAAAGCATAGACCTGTTCGTCGATTTGTTTACGATACTCGGTACCCTTGGCATAACGGGATTGCAGCTTGAGCATGATTGCGAGCTCATCATTAGCCGACATCTCACTTGTCGCCTTTTTATGAGCCAGCCAAGCCATTGACTTGTCATAGGTTTCCTTCTCCAACTGTTGCTGGAGCTCATAAACCTTTTCATTTGCTTTAATCCGCCACTCGGTACCAGCCTTATATTGAGTCTGTATTCTTTTCCAAGCCGTGAGTTCCTGCTGGGTGGTGAGCTCTCCCATTTTCTTTCGGTGTTCAATCCACGCCTCAGAAGCTTCGAAAGCCGTTTTTAATGGGTCTTCTTCTTTTTTTGTTTTACCCGATCCTGATTTATCCTTATCGCTACTGCCTCCAGACGCTCCATAGTAAGGATCAGCATTAAGCTTGGCAAACTTTTCACGGAGCATTGCGATTCTTGTTAATAGAATCACACTCTCTGGAACGTATAGTGAGTTTTCCCCCATACCCTTGGTCATTTGTTCTGTTGCCGCTCTTGCTTCCGCTACAGTGCTTATGGACTCCAGTTCCAGACCGTAATAAGTTAATCGCGCCTGGAGTGCATCGTACATGGATTGTGTAATTCCGGATTCAGCGAGCCGCGAAGTATCCAAAAGGTCTAACTTTGCCTTTCTTAAATCTTTAACAACATCTTCTTCAAACATCCATCCATCAGCTGTTTTATAGATAGCATCAGCAAGTTGTGGATATTTGTAAATCAAGTCTTCCGCTGTTTTTGCGTTCATAGCCTGTCCATCGTTAAGGTCCATAAGTACCTGGTTCAGCTCGGCTAAGTCATCACTGTTATTTACCACGACTTTCTGCAAATTTTCTAAGGCGTCCCCGACATCGGCAACCGCATCCGCAGCTAAATCAGTCTCATTGGCCGCTTCGGTCATAGACAAACGAAATTCATCTGTGTCTTCCTTGGAGCCTTGTAAATTCCCGCTCAACATATCGAGCGTGTTTTCGCTAGTTTTTATCCTCTCATCCAGCACGCCTATTTCTTCGCTTAAGCTAACTATGCTCTTTGAAACTGCTGGAGTCACTTCATTGACTTTTACAAAGCCACCTACTATATCGGCAACGCTTTGCCCCATGGACTGCGCTAACTGCTTATTCCCACTCTCATGAGCTCGCACAAACTCAAGGAGCGTATCCAAGTCCTTCTGAAGACGCTGACGAGATTCACCAGATTTCTTTAGCTGCTCCCGCTCAATCATTTCCAAGGCCGCTTTATACTCAGTCCCGAATGACTTCACCTTTTCAAGATTTAATTCCATTGCCTTGCCGTTTTCGTCCCATTGGGTAATTAATTCAGGCATGACTTTGCTTATGCGTTCAATGACGTTAGCCAATTCGTTTTTGGCCAATGTCATATCCTCATCAGAGCCTTTGTTTTCGTCCACAACAGTCTTCAGCTCTTTATAACGCTCAGTCAAAGCATAAGCATCTCTGCTTGCTTGATTGGCGCTATCTGTAGCGTCGTTTTGCACTCCATTGTAAGCACTCCAAGCCACGGTAGCCATGCCAAGCACGGCAGCTATGCCGGAAATTACCGCTCCCACTGGCGTCGCAATAAATGCTCGTTGTGCGCCCGTCGCTGCCTGTGTCGCCGTCGTCATCGTAAACATGCTTTTGGCAGCAGTCGCTAAACCTCCGACCATTGCTACAAGCGATTGGCCTGTGAGCAGACGCGCCCCTGTATTGAGCGTCATTATTGCTCCGCCAAGCAGTAGAGTAGCCGTAACCGTGTTACGAATTGGCGTCGGAAGCGAATTAAAACCATCAAGCATCAATGTTGTTACATGCACAAGCGATTTCAGCACGGCCAACGCTCCACTTTCACCCATGGAAACTACAAGTTGATCCCATGCCGCTTTGAGCTGCAGCGTTTGTTTCTCAAGCGTCTCCATAGCCAAGGCGTTTTCGCGCTGCGCTGATCCGAACGAATTTTCAGCTGTTTCAGCGACTTGCATTACTTTGTCGTAGTTATTCATTAAAGCGATGAATTTCGATGCTTGGTCACCCCGAGCTACTGCTTGGGTAATCTCATGCCTCTGTGCATCGGCCAACGTGTCCCATTTGGAAGCGATTTTTGCCAACAGCTCGTTAAACGGCATCATTTCTCCGTTCGCTTCTTTAATCGTTCCTACATACTTTTCAAGCTTGTCGATCGCGATATCTCGGCTAGAAAAGGAGATAAACGATTTAACCGCATTACCAGCGTTAGCGCCGCTGAAGCCCGCCTGATTAAGCACTGTTAAATAGCCTATTAACTCATTTATATCGACTCCTGCATTTTTAGCAGATGCACCCACCCTATTAAAGCCTTCAAGTAACTTTTTACTTGTGGTCGGGTAGTTGTTAGATACTTCGTTGATTCGGTCCAGCAAGCGAGCCGAGTCCTCGGCAGCTAATCCATAGTTGAGTACCGCGCCTGTCATGAGCTCCTGTGCCTGAGCAGCCGATTGGAAGCTTTGCTCTACGTTTTTAGCCATTAGAGCCGTTTGGGCCAAGGCTTCTGTTTCTCTCTCATTAAATCCGTTCTGAGCAATCAGAGTGTACACGTTGGATACTTCATTCAATGCATACCCAAACTCCTTGGCAGACTGGACCATTGACCCCTTAACAAACTCAACGTCTGCCGTATCACCCATTACACGCTGAACGCCGACCAATGCATACTCAAATTCCTTCATTATTGATATTGCTTCCTTGGCGCTCGAAATAATGGTCGAGTACATCCGTTCCGAAAGTGCATACTGCGACGACCGGCTGAGCACGCTTTGCTCATTAAGTCGCTGCAACTGCCTTGCTTGTTGCTCTTCTTGCCTTGCGATTTCACGACGCACACGTTGTTCGTATTGCAAAGCTCGTTCTTTTTCTCGCGCAGCACGGGCAGCAGCGTTCGCCTCGTTCGTCTCAATTTGCCTACGAGTGCGCTGCTCGGTTTGGAGCGCTCTTTCTCTCGCTTGAGCGCTCTTCTGAACGTTCCTCTCTTCTTCGACTCCTATCTGTCTTCGCACACGTTGTTCGTATTGCAAGGCGCGTTCTCTTCCAGCATCAACAACGCTGCTTATGCTTGCCTTTTGAGATGAAATTATGTTGGCATTCGCCGCGCTGGCTTTGCTTGCAGCGCTCGCCAACTCTTCGTAATGCTTTTTAGTTTGTTTCATCACATCATTGAGCGCTCGAAAAGAATCAGCGTTTTTCTTTACCCCGCCATCAATTACCTTAAAGGCTGGCGCCATTTTAGTAATATCCAAATTCAATCGAGCGCCCAACACATCCTTGCTTGCTGCCTCCATTGTCTTCACCTTCCCTCTGTTCTTAAGTCAAATACAGCGTACAACCGACGTTGTGCGCTGTATTTGAACAAAGAAAAGAGCCCCGCAAAGGAGCTCTATTTAAATATCCCAAGATCAGATAAATACTTTGCCTTTTTCGGCTTCTTGTCGATCTTTCCGCCGTGAAGGACGACTTCAAACTCACGATTTAAGTTTTTTTCTTTCGACAACTTCCGTATTTTCGGAATGGTCATTTGGGACCATTCCGAATCCGATATCCCCATACTTACGCACAAAGCCCATAAGCCCATCCAGTCCGTACCATTTTGGTCGGACTCTGGTTCGTCGTCTCCGTCGTCGTCCGGATCAGACGGGAACGAAGCCTCATAGAAATCGTTCTAGGAGCTTATCCAGCTCCTTAATGCCTTCCTCATCCACTTGTTCATACTCTTCATCAGTAATAGGCTCGGTAAGCACAAGGTTAAAGGTTTCGCGATGCTTCCGCTCCACTTCCGGCCAGTCAATCTCCTTTTTCCCATCTTCTGCTTCATCTTCCCATTTTTCTCGGCCAATGGAGAATGAAAAACTGTACAGATTACCTTTCATGGCTTGACGTACCTGACGGATAAGGGCAATCGTTCCGATACGCACATGCTTCGTTATTCCTTCAGCCAAACGGATTTCCGGTCCGATGTTCAGCGTTTCATTCATTTTTGCGTCGTTCATTTCATTTGCCTCCTAAAAAGCCCTCTACGCTGGTAGAGAGCTTTCATTATTTGTTAGTTTGAAAAGATGATTTCAGCAGCGTACCCGTTAGGATTGTCCGCTGTGATGTCCGGCTCCAGCACTTCCAGCGCAATAGTGTTTGTTGAAGGCGTTTTGCGCGTCGCTCCGATATTGAGAGTGCCGCCGCCGATTGCCTTGTAAACAGTGAGTTGCACTTGTACCGGCTGGCCTGTGCGATCATTGATAAGCTCGAAGCGATGAATGAATTTAAACGACTTCGGTTTTCGTGTACCGGTGAAGCCGCTCTTCGTTCCGGAAGCTTTGGACCATTTGTAAACGACGATGATATTTTTGTTGTTATTGCTCGTGTCAGACGTAATCAAGCCGCCCGCTGTAATAGCATACTGCAATGCAGTCGGAGCAGACGCTACCCGTTCAAGCTGCGTCAACTTGCCGTCTGCGTCTTTCAGGTATACGTCGTCGCTGTCCGCGACAAATGTCCCGGTAAACTTGGCTATCGCCTTAATCGTGTACCCGCTGCCAGTGAGTACACCTTCCTCGTTTTCGTCAAAAGTTACCGCCCCTTCTTCGGTAGCAGCACCTTGAGACATTTCCGCCAAAAGTGGCGAAAATCGTGGTACCTCGATGCTCAACGTGTCTTGCAGGTCTTGGGCTGTCAAGTGAAACGGATAACCCGACTCTCCGCCGAACACTTTTGTCCACGTAAAATTCGGCGCGAAGATAACGCTGTTCACCTTCTCGTCAATGTACTTCAACGTTCCGTCGAGCTCTCGCGTCCAAATCTTACCGACTCCATCAAAAACTAATGGTTCCATAGTATAAATTCCTCCTTCAAATTAAAAAGGAACTCGTAAGATTATTTTACGAGTTCCCACAAGCGCAAATCAATTTCAACCATACGCTTATATTCTTTTGTTTCTTTAAAGCCAGGCTTCGGATTGTTCATCCCTACAATGCCCAGCTTCCGGCCAAGCTTCAGCTTTTCATCAATCAGCTTCTCCAGCTCGGTTGGTTCCTGATCGTTTTTATTAAGGTCCGCCATCTCATTCACCTCGCTCTCAGGTAATCTACATCATAAATTGCCTTGTATCCTTTAATACCCGCGATACCTGTTGCCATGTCGGCATCATATACCAACTCACAACGGAAAGTATTTAGTGCTGAAGAACGAAGATTTTCATCATGCAAGATTGCAAAGGCTTGATCAGCCATTATGCGCGCATCCCTTGACGTCTTCGCATAGAAATCTATTGCAAATTTCCCCTCGAACACTAAATAGTTCCGCTCGAATTGTCCTGGCATTACATAAATTTGGATTTGTGGAACATTGGCCGAAATAATAGCAGCGTCCAGTTCAATGCCCCGCACAATCCGCAACGCAATCTTTTCAGGTGTTGTACCAGGAGTGAGTCCCATGAAAGCCATGAAATCAGCATCCTGCTTCAGCAACGTGTAAACAGTATCGAGCAACTTCTGGCTCATGGGCTCACCTCACTTTAAAATATTTGTGATAAGGAAAATGATTGATTATGTTTTGGAGCCTTGTAATAATTCGGTTCCGATTAGCTTGGAGCGCCTGGCGCATAAAAAATGTAGGTGGAGTAGGCCCGTAACTTTGATCAATATCCCCGCGAGCAGCCAGCTCCTCCAGATCGACGCCTGCGTAACTACCGCCCGACATTCTGATCTGTCCGTCAATTGATCTGTAACGACCTTTTCCCCGTCCAGCTACCGCCTTGCTCGACCGTGAGCGATAAGAGTTCCATAAATCGGATGTCATATACCGCATGAGTCCGGGGTTCTGGTCCGCCCCGGCCATTAGCGATCCTTTACCAAACTGCTCGAGCCAGGCTTGCCAGTAATCCGCCGTTATTGACATCGAAAACATGTCCGATGCTAGCGTTTCAAGCCGAGCTCGCACATGATCCCTAACAGCCGGATAATACCGGATATTGCTTATCGCCGTATCTGCTACAAGCTTAGCGAGCTTGATAATCTCAGCCAGTAGCTCATTCCGTAAATCGCGTTCAGCAGCAGCGTGATCGAATCCCTGCACTCCGTAATGACTCATCGCATATCCTCCGATACTTGGATGTTCAGGAGATTAGGATATTTAAGCGAATCAACAACGTCCACTTGATAAGCCTTGCCATTTATGATCAAACGATCAGGCGACAACAAGCCCTGTGGCCGCCGTGCCTGTGTCGTGGTCTGGATTATTACAAGATATTTAGTTGTCGGCAGCAGGCCGGGGTCCTGCACGCGCAAGTCAGCCGTTACATATTGCACGAAGCAAACAGCATTTTCTTGTGCTGACTGAAAAACCGGGGCTCCAATTGGATTATCGTAGGAATCATACGACTGCTGGTAGTGCTGCACCTCGACAACAGCGTTGCTCTTAATAAGCGAGCAATACTTGTCCCGGTCAACCGTTGTCCTCATGGTCAAAACCAAAAAGCTCGCATCGGTCTGCACGATGTCGCCCAGCTGCACAACCGATGATGGAGCAAATAATCCGTTGTATACGTACTCTTTGCCCATGACGGTTGTAGCCTTTGTTTCACGGGACAGGATAACCTTTTCGTCCGAAATCCCAGACGTTTGGGAAATTGTGCATGGCGTATGCCGGTGACTAAATTCATAGAACACGTCCTCACCTACCTAAATGATTGCATTCTATACTCTGACAATAAATCGGCAATCTCCGGCGTTATCATGTTATTCCCGAAATACTCTATTGAATAATCGAAGTCTTTCTTGGATTTAACATTCGAGTTAGGATTCTTGCCGATTTGTGCCGCCAGCAGCCCGCATGCAACCTTGACCTTATCGGGGATGACTTCCCAGCCGCTGGAGTATGTAACCTCCAGCTCGACATACGGCGAACCAAACGGCGAACCGATGCACCAGACCGTACCAATCTGTTTGTCGATGTCCAGCAAGGTCAAATCGATGGACTCAAAGCCTGGCGCACCGAAAAAGCCGCCCATGATGCCCTGTGCAGCTCGGCCCTGCGCTTCCGGCACCTCAATAACCGGATGATAGCTCAAATGCCCCCGCTGCGAGTCGGACAAGGGTATGCGCTCGGTATAACCCTTGACTCCAATCTCGCGTTTACAGTAACCATCAATGATAGCCGACGCCCTTATGATCAACGGCAGCGTCAGCTCCACTCCAGATGGTACATAATCGGTATCCGTGATTTCAAGGTATTGGCTCATTCGGCCGTCCCTTCCTCATCCGCCGGCAGTTCAGCCACTCCATTTTCAATCAATTCATCCGCTATATTCGCCGGTAGCTCAACATTGCCGTTCACAAACGTTATGACACGTTTGTTGTGAAAGATTGTATGGGTACCTTCAATCTCATTAGAAGTTCCTATGAGACTAACAAACTTTTTTTCAACCACTTCTGTTTTTTTTGATGCCGCCATATTATTCGTTCCTCCCAACTTAGATTAACGAGCTGCGTAATCCCGCAGCCCGTTTTCACTCATTCTCCTAACCAACTTTCGCAATAGTCGGTCTCGTGATTTTTCCGTATGCATGTGCATAACTCGGCCCCTTAGCAACTGGCGCACCGTACTTCAGTCCAATGTATTTCTCTTGTAAGTCACTTGTTGTTCCAAGCTCAAAAAGATACATTCCCTTTTCACCGACGTAATGATACTCGACCATTGATTCAGTAAGAATGGCAATTCCATAATCCGTCAAACTGGAGTCAGCCCCATTAACTGCCGACAGTATGAATGGTTCTGGAATAATTGGCAAAATACCCGCTGACGTCATAATTGCCATTACTTCAATTCCGGCAACAACCGTTTTTGATAACCCTGCAATTTGAGTCTGTGTATTTTCTGCTTCAGCGATTTCTTGCTCAAGATAGAAGTGTCCGATCGGATCGATATAAATTGCTGAAGGTCGCAGTGAATAATTCTCCGAACCCATCATAGCTGCGATCTTTCCTCTTATGCCCGCTACAATTGAATTACCCATGCCAATAGCAAAAGTATTTGTAATTTGTCGTGCAATTCCACGGTATTGCAGAGTGGTTGATGTTATCAAATCAGCCTCGTTGCCTCTCCAAAGAGCTTTACCATGTACTAGACTAATAGCATTAAGCATGTCGTTCAAATCTTTTGCTTTTAAATCTGTAAAGTTTCTTTGCTGTTGTCCTAAAGTGATGTCGTAGTGACCAAAGTTAACTTGATTTGTAATAGCTTTGATCTTAACCCCGTGTGATGTTCTAGGATTACTGCTAGGAGTCGCACTTGGATTGCGTGGATCAATGAAATCCCCGCCATTAATGGCGTTCTGCTCGTAATACGTAGAAATATCCCCTGTCGCCGGAACGTAATTCAGGCGCTCTTCCAACACCGAACCACGACGCAAAGCATCCGTGATTTCTCGTTGGTACATATCGACAACCAACGCGCCTGGCCCCTGAAATTGCTCGGACGCCTGAATTTCAGTAACAAACTGCGCTTCACCTACACGATTACTCATATGTTATTCATTCCCCTTCGCTCTAAATTGTTCTTTCGCTCTCATTTTGAGCTTCATGGATTCCGATGCAGACAAATCCAATTTATCGACGCTTGCACAAAATGCCTGGAAACTCTCGGGTTCTTCACCACTAGCAGCAGCCTGAACACCGTATTTCGTGAGCAATTGTGAAGCAGATACTGTTTTTCGCTCTGGCTCATCAGGCTTTTTAGCAGCAGCCTTTAGATCAGCTAGTTCCCGCTCTGCTTCTGCAAGTTTGTCTTTTGCAGCTTGTAGATCAGCAGCAGCCGTTTCTTCAGGTGACTTCGCCGCTGGAGCTACACCCGCAGCCTTTACGTCAGCCACCTCAGTTTTGATTGTCGCAACCTCCGTTGCAATGGTTTGCACACTGGCAGTTAACGTTGCCATGCCGGTTGTAACAGCAGTAAGCGCGTCCTGCATTGCCTTAATTTGTTCTGGTGTCATTTCGACATCCCCTTTCTGATTTCTAGCCGCGAAGCTAGTCGTTTTATATGCAGCAGTCTCGGCAAACAAAATCGCTGCTCCGGTACCGCAAAATTCAAGCACATCAAGTACATTCTCATCATCCTGAGCATTCGTTACTTTGGCTTCCATCTCAATCGATGTTCCAAATTTGTATTCTGGCCATTCGTATTCAAGCGATAACCCGTTGTAATACCGAATCGTTGCAACTACATCCGGAAAGTCCTTGCCGAAAATGTAACCTTCAGCCATGGCGAATCCATCCATAGAGCGAAACGTCTTCGAAATAACTCCTACCTTGAATCGAACGTCATGATCAGACATGCCTTCCGTATAATCAATGTTGATTCCCATACCTTCAAACGTGCTAAGGAATTGATCACAGACGGCAGACGATATTCGGATCAATTTACCATCGGCACCATGTGGCGATCCGTCCGAAGGCTGTCCGATTGAAAACAGCGAACAGGTAAACGGAATCTTGTTTGGATGACTGATAGACGCTTCATCAGCAAGCTTCAGGTTAGCTGCTTTCATAGCTTTGATAAACTTCAATGGTTCCTCACCTCCCTTCAGGCAATTTGGGCAAAATAAAAACGCCTACTCTTTACGTGGCGTCTTCGTTATTGCTATTGCTGCCGTTATCGTCATCAGGCTCAGGAGTAACTTCCGGATTTGTTGCCGCCTTCTTCGCCTTCGCTTCATTTATCTCATCCCTTGTCTTGTTTATATCAATGACTGTTCGGTTCGTAGGTTGCAGTACAACCTCGCCATGCTGGTTCGGCAGCGCCTTGCGTGCCAAGCCATCCCGCACCTCATCCACCGTTACAGCTCCACGATCTAAATAGACCGCATCAATATCCGCTTTCGTCTTTTGGTCCTTTAACGACGTAGCATAATGGAATTTGAACTCGATCTTCCCGCCCAACTTGAATATGCCATCTATGATGTGATTATTGATGTGCTCGACAATATTCTCCGCGATGGACTGGACGGTTGAATTAGTATCCTCATCCTCGCTATCAGCCGTACTCCGGTTAACATCCTTCGTTTGGCCGAGCTTTTTAGGGGATATGTCAAAGGCCAGCGCGACTATTTCAATCAAGAAACGCTGCCACTCGATGTAAAGCGCCTTGTCGTCTGTTGCACCAAGGTCCATAACGGACGTACCTTCAAAGCCTCCTACAATTGGCACCGCACCTTGTCCAGAAACCTCATTTGCCCAATAGGAGCGAAACTTTTTCACACCATCCGGCTCCGTGCTCTTCCCTAAATTCAGAATCTTGCGCAAGAACGGGCTCTTTGTCTGCCGCCCAGCTGCACGGTGAGTGTCGATAAAGTTATTTACCGATTCCCATACCGTTTCAAGTGGCGATAGCCCGAACGGCGTATTTGTTCGGGGATTCATGCGCATATACATCATTTCCGACGCCTTCAGGTGAACGTATTTACCGTTTACCCGCTGTGCATAGCGATATGAGTCAGGTTTACCGTCCCAGCTCGGATAGAGTTCAATGGAAAACGTGTCTGTCGGATACATGCGAAATGGTCGCAGCTTGTCGCCAGCTCGCAATATCTCCGATGAGCCCGCGCTGCATACAAGCATATCTTCGACATTCTGCTCTAACCAAGATCGGAAGCTGTCAGCAGGATTCGGCTTCAACAGCGTACCTTCAATGATTTTGCATATTTCCTTGTATGTTTCGGTATCCCCTTCATCTATGGCCGCTACCGACCAATTGAGCTTTGTGATTCCGTTTTTGATTACATTGATGGCGCGCCTTGGGATAGGCGATTCGCTCAGCAATCGCAAGTTAGCTGGCGTCTTCTTCTTCTCCGGCTGATTGTTCCCGCTTCGCCCTCCGTAGCCGTATGAATAAGGGTAGCTGTCCGTTTGCCGTTCTGGCTCATTCTTCATCCGGCCACCTTCCAGCCAATTCAGTACCCATTGCCTAATGCCCAAGTTCCTTCACCTCCCCTCATATTGAAAGTGTGCCAAACGAATAACCATCGTCCGCTTTAACCTCAGCGAATGCCAAAACAAAAGCGTCGGCTCTGTCCGGAGACTGTAGCCCACGCTTCTTCATGTCCTCTTTACGCTCAAGGTATATCTTGCCGTTGCTGTTCATGCGCCATTTACGTGTGGAGAGCTGAGCAATTAGCTTTTCATCGTCCGGCAGTTCCAGCACGCCGGGAATGCCAAGAATGAAATTACTCATGTTCTCCTCAAGCAGCGATTTGATGCAGCCCCACATTTCAGAGCCTAGATTGCCGTAATGCTCATCACTTGCCGACGATCCGTTATTTATCGGGACAATGATATAGCCCAATCGACGCTCCTCATTAATTTCTCGCAGCCGATCCGTCACAGCTCCGCCAATACCGCTATCGTCAATCCGTATCTCGACCTCAGATATCTCAGGCTGTTCGGCTCGTGCCTCATCGATCAGGCGCAATATCCAGCCTGTCGTTTGCATTGTGTCCTGCTTATGATGGTGACGCTGTTTTACCGTCTTCCCGCCGATTCTCCCATAAATCGAAGTCTCGTCGTCTCCGAAGCGAGCAATATCCGCGCCTACTATCAGCCTTGTGCCTACCGCCTGCAAGCGAACATCATTTTTAGCAAACTCAGCAGCTTCCAGCGATATGAAAGAATTAGACTCACCTCGCGGAAACTCACCGTCCACCCTAACCCTAATGACGTCGCTATCCTTGCCGTACTTGCTTTCCAGCATCTCAATGTTGCGCTTGCTGGTTCTCTTACTCTCTCGGCTAGACACTCGCCGCGAACGGTAATTATGTCGGTCCTTATTGTGCGAATCGTAAAACACACCGGATGTACGTGTCGGGTTCCCACACATGACAAGCTTATTCTCATCTCCTGACAACGTACCAAGGATGGCTTCCATGATCCTGTCCTCTACACCTGACGCTTCGTCAACGATGAACAACATGTAATCCTCATGAAAGCCCTGCATGTTCTCCGGCTTCGTCGCTGTCCGGGCTGTTGCAAACCATCGCTCTTCCTGCCCGATCATGTATATCTTAGTCTTAGTCCACTTAAGCAGTTGTTTCACCTTGGAGCGTTCAAGCCACTTGGCTATCTCTGCCCAAAGCACATCGTGCAGTTGCTGGCGCGTCGGAGCTGTACAAATAACTTTCGGGTTAGGTCGGCAACACAAAAACCATATTACAAGCGCAGACTCAAACGCCGTCTTGCCCACGCCTTGCCCCGAACGAATAGTGGTCAAAGGCACCTCGGCAACATCCATCATGGCCGTTCGCTGCCAATCATCCGGGTCAAACTCAAGCATGTCTTCCGCGAAGGCCACCGGATCATCCCAGTATAGGTCGATGAGCTCGACCAGCGTTGAAACAACGTTATACGGTTTACTCATACGCCTTTAACCTTTTCTTTCCGCTTCTCAGCAGCTTGCTTCAAAGCTGTTACCCAATCTTCAGCTTCCGATTTTTTGCCGCCGCCTTTCATCTTCTCGGCTTCTGCTTTAGTCCGATCAAGCTGAGCATGCATAAGCTCCAGCTTCGCCCGACGCTCATCATTCTCAGGAGCAGCAGACAAAAATTGCTTTATGGCGCTCCGCAGCTCACGCATAACCAACACGTCTGCCTTCGATGCATTCGCATGCTTATCATGCGCGAATTGCAGCTCCCATTCTTTTTCCGTTCCAAACTGGCCCGGCTTCTTTCTTTTCAGCACTTTCGTCATGTCGTCCTTATCGGTGACATGCGTTATCTGCTGACCGTGCAGCAGCTTCGCTTGCAGCAATATGATGTTGCTCCAAATCATTTCTAACGGATCGGCGTCCTGTATCTCCTGCGCAATCTGCAAAACCGCCTCCGGTAGATACTTCGCATAATATCCATGCTTAAGCGCGTAATCATTTCCCTCTGGACCTCCGGGGCCGCCGCTGTTTCCTACTGCGTTCTTATTCCCTGGCTGCCCGCCGCGCTTCCGCTTGACAGGTATCTCATCCCATTTATCACTAAACTTCCATTTCCGCACCAACGAAGCGCTGATGCCCAATTCCTCCGCAATGTCAGTCAATTTTCGTTCTCTGCTACTTTTCAGCCAGAGCTTCAATGCTGCCTCACGGTTTGTACTGCGTTCCCTCGCCATTACATTTCACCCACCTCATTTTCCTATTCGTGTTGGATGGAACGCTCCACGCTCAATGGTAACGCTTTTGGCGCGCTTTTCTTGCCTATGCTCGCTAAAGGCGAATCACTGAATGAAGCTCCTCTTCTCCTAATATTTGTCTCTAGGGTGTATCATAACTGTAATTCTGTTACACTCGCGAAATCATACTTTTCCAGTAAAATCAAGCTTTTTCACCTCTCAGAATGTTGAGTGTAACATTAGCCTATTTGTGTTAAACTCAACGACTGAATTGACTCGTCCATTTCGTCTTGAGTCAGCCCAATGTAGAGTAAAGTTGTTGTCATATCTTCATGCCCAAACATTTTCATTAGTAACGCTAAATTGCGTGGATTGTCCACATACATGTGATAGCCCCATGTTTTTCGAAGGCTATGCGTGCCGATCTCTTTAAGCCCAAATCTAGCTGCTACATCTTTAATCATGCGATAGGCTGTAACCCGATCAATTGGTTCTCCAGCTACCCCTGTCAGCTTTTTACGCTGGCGACTTGCAAACAAATATTCGTCATCGTCTTTGCCAGCAATGTAACTCATCAAGTCATCGCGAATTGCATGATGAATAATAAACTTCTGCCGCTTCCGTTTCTTCCTCCTGTTCTTTGTCTTCTCAGCTATGAAATTAACGTGTTCGTCTCTCACATCGCCAACCTTAAGCTTAAGCAGATCAGACACGCGAAGGCCGGAATGAATGCCCATCATGAAAAATATATAATTTCTCTGGCTGGACACTTTAAAATAGTTGATCATGCCATTCAGGATCGCTTTGTCCCTTATGGGCTGAACCTCTTCCATTACCACCACCTCACAATATGAAATAAAAAAAGACTCTCATTTTCGAGAGTCTCTGAATTTCTCAATTTGATGCTTGTACCACAACGGACCGCTAGCTAACATGCGAATAGGCTCAGGAGCCATATCTGCCGGCCAGCCTTTTTCTTCAGCTCGTTTCAAATAGGTGTTCAACATTGACCTGTTTGTTTTGTAATCCCAACCTAGTATTTCATAAGCCTCTTTATATCCGACTATGGACAATGTTTCTTTCTGGCCGTAGTAGTAAGCAAAATAACTATTGCCAAGAGGCTCTTTACCGAAATCCTCTATATCAAGCTGGGCCATTAATTCACCAAACATATCGAGCAGAGCAAGTTCCTCCGCTTCAAATTTATGAGCGTAATTAAATAACTTCTCATGAATAACCTTAATGTACTTTTCAGGATTTTGTTTCAGTCTATCCAAAAATTCACTAGCGATTGATGGATTACTTCTTTCAAATACCCGATCACCCAAAACAGTAGCTATTGCAATAAGGCGACCAAAAATCATCTCACGATTCATTACGCTGCAACCTCCTCGCAGATCACGAAGTGAAACCGTGAGGAGGAATCTTCAAGAACTGGCTTACCTTTATAAATGTCAAGCTCGAACAGCTTACCGTTTGCATCATACCATTTAAGCTCGCCCGCAAGGTTTTCCGATAATTCAAAGCCTTCAGGAATGAAGTATTCCGCGCCTTCGTCACAATCTATGAATCCGTAACTGCCGCAAAACTCCGTGGAATACCCAACCTCGTTCGTCAAGCCGGGCGTGTGATTTACGTTTATCCATTTATAAAGAGTTACTTTATTCAACATGAAAACCATCCTCTCAGTTATGTTTTACTTGTTGAATAAAGTATAACAAACTGTTGTACAAAAGTCAACAAAAGAGAAGGTTTATTTTACCAAACGTTTGGGATTTTAACCCCTACCCTTGCGACGCTCCAGCCTGTTGCGTGGAGCTGCTGCTTGTGGTGCTAATTTAGCCGCCAGCCACTCTAACCATTTTGTCATTGGACTCAACCTCCCTTTTACATTTTGGAACAGAGCAGAATTGTCGTACTCCGTCATATCTGCCCCAAGGGCAGCCCCGGCATTGAGCCGGTTGCAGCTTGTCGTTAATTACCGTCGGCAACTTGCGCGTATACCTCAACCGACTCGCCTCCCTTCTATTAAAAAAAGAGCCGCCGAAGCGACTCCATAATTGTCCTTTCGTCAGCTGGTCGGGACACAATGATCCGGCCAACTGAACAAGGGACAAGTCAACCTTGTTATGGGGCATCTAACCCCACCTCACACCACACGCTTGACGCTCAACGTCTAAGGTCATATCCTGACCCACCGCATAGCCGAGTCCTGCATAAAAAAAGATAAGGGATACAGCAGGAGTCTCCCGAGCTTTCGCTCTATTGACTCTACTGTACCCCTATTATGAAAAATTTTGACTGGCATACATCCGTCTAATAACCGTCTTACAACCGTCATTTTCAAGACAACTTTAATGTTTCAGCGACAGATTCGATACCCTTATTCAGTTTCCTATCAACTGTTCGGTCGTCCATCATTTTTGTAAAATGGACTATCGTTGAAGTGTAATCATGGCATTGAATATAACGATAGTCTATTATTTCTCTGATGCCTCGGTCAACTATAGAATTTACTGCTCTCTCTATTCGCTTTATTTTCCCCGAACATTTCCTATAGGTTGCTGTTTCTGTTTCGCTTAAATCCTCTATGCCGTCTTTCTCGAAAGCAGCCTTTCGGATAATGTTTTTTTCGTTCTCTTCCAGTAGCTCTTTTGCCTTCTCTATTTCTTCAGGCGTAGCTTTTGGGAAGAGCTCCATTTGTTCAAACTTCACCGTTTCCATGCCCCTCACCCCTATGATATAATGATCTTAGGTAGTGAGATTACCGCTTATGCCTCTTGGATACCGTTCCCCAACGATTCGCCGAGAGGCTTTTGCATGTCTATTTCCAAATTCCCAATTCTTGAGTTAAGTTGGCCCAACAGATTGTTCAATTGCTCCAGCTGCTGGTGGATCGTCGCTGTGCGTTCTCTCAATTTTCGCCCTACCCTTCTACCCGCCGTAAAAACTCTGTTGAAAATCCACCACTGTATCCTTCCAGCTTAATAACTTCCGATCCGCATAAGTCCCAAGGTTCTGAACACGTAGTCCATACCTTATCAGCATACTGCGGCTTACGCGCTTCATAGCAAGAGTGCATAACTACCTTTTCGCCTGGTTTAAGCCCACTCTTTTTCAACTTCGGTTGTTTTCTCAATTCATACATCTCCTTTGTATTTTTCTTTGATTTCAGGAACGTCTCGCACACAATAGCAGCGGAACCACTGACCGCTAACGTGCAAAAATTTAAGTTGGCCGTCACAGAACACACATAGATTACCTTGTAGAGCGATACTCTTTTCTACTTCTGCCATGCAATCCCTCCTATCTTTTCAGTTCCCTGCCGCAGGGTCATCCCAATTCCAAAGTCTTTGCTGTCCTTTTGCTGGAATCGGAGTATACAAACGCTGGAGCTCTGTAAGTTCCCAGGCGTAACGTCCGTCCTCATACCAGCCGAATGCAAATTCATTTGATAATGTTCCGATCCAGTCTGTTGGAACATTATTGTCCATCAGTACCGCATCCCCTGTATGGTCCATGTGAATTTCTTTTGCAGAGGCAAGTTTAGCTATTGCCACGACAACCCCAGTCGGCAGGTTGTACGCCGTATACCCATACCTTTCTAGCGTTGATTCAATAGCTACATTGTCCTCGCATGCTGCACGATCTACTTTCTTGCCTGCATGAATCGCTATTGACCCACGGTGCTTCGTCGGCCAGCCGCGCGTTTCAAACCGTTTCTCTCCAAGCGCTATAAGCGTTGCAAATGGCTGTATTATCGTTATGGCCTTCATCCTAAACCCTCCAATTCCGGCTCCAGAGCACGAAGCAGCCGTTCAGCATCCGCTGATGTTCCTTTTCCTTGCAAAACACGATTTCGTAGTTCGTCATCAATACGGCCCCACAAGACAAATTTTCCGTCTTGGTAATCATCAGCATATCTTTCACCTGCTGCCATAGACGCAACGCAGAATGTATCTTCGTCGCCATACTTATTAATAATATCTGTAGAGATACCAACGTTATTAAGTCTAATGCGATTTTCAGGATTATTTGCAACAAGAATATAAGCAAAATCCCCACCCTGTTTTTCAATCACCTCAAGGCTGTTCAGCACATCCAATACGGCTTGTCTATTCATTTTTCATCATTCTCCTTCAACTCGATTTCTGCTTTCAATACCTCCGCAAATATAGGGGCAACAATTTCACAGAAGGTTATTGCTTGACGATCACCAATTGTTTCAACGTCCATACAAGCGAAATAGTCATCGCCAAAGAATTTACTTAGATAACTGCTGTTCCATAGTAGGCTCATAAAAGCATCCATTGAAATAGTTCCTTCACCTTCTATGCTTTCTAATTCGTCCCAGGCATCCCTAACTCGTGTATGGATCTCTGGATATCCTTTTTTCTCATCTTCCAACATGTAGGTATAAGAGCGTCTTTTTTCACGATAGAGCTGAAGCAGTTCTTGCTTCAATGTCCGAATGCTTTTTTCAACATCCACTCTTGATGCTCTGTCACGATCATGGATTTTTTCATAGAGATAACCTTGTGACTCACCTTTGCTGCAAATCTGCATTAAAGATATTTTAAAGTTTTCGTTTGCCGAAACCGGCCAATTATAATTGAAATTTCCGCAGTCACTAATTACGCTGAACTCACCATTTGCATTAATAGTTATGGTTGCCCAGTGACAACGGTAGCTATCAATCCGAAGACGGTATACTTCTGAAACATCCTTGGACAACTTGTACACTACTGGCGTCGATTGCATTAAATGAACCCCCCCACGCTATTACTGATAACCTGCTTGTCCGTTTTATCCTCTTCCAGCACGACGGCCGGAGCTGCCTGCATTACCGGCTGATGGATACCTAAACGGTCCCGATCTATAAGACGGCGTACATACTCGCTAAAACTGGCCCGCTTTCCCGCATGATCCAGCATCAATACATGATCTGGGTCATTCAAATTAAACTGCACACTCTTATTGATTGTCTTACTCACCGTATACCTCCTTTGCAAATGTGTAGAACGCTACTGCGTTTGCAAAAGTCGGCGATACTCTCTTGCCATTTACAAGTGGATGATATGGCGTTACGTTGGTATAGGAGCCTTGGAGAGCCTCAGCCACCTTATCCGCTACTCCTCCAATGACACGCACTGGATTATGCTTTCCCCATCTGTTTGCAGTCTTTGTTATCAGAGCCCGAGTCATTTCTGCAATATCCGGCTCTACATCCTGGTCCTTGCCAGTACCCATGCCGAAACCTTCAGTATCGGAAGCCCTGTCAATAAACAAAACTCGTTTGCCATCATTAAAGCATGTAGCCCAGTTAAACGTGCCGCCGCCTAAATCAGCTGTGTGGTAATATCCTGTCGGCGCTTCAAGCACCCCGGTTGATGCACACTCCGCAGCAACTTCAACGCGAGTGATATTAATTTTCTTACATATCCCATTTACAGTCAGTTCATGCTTTCCAAGCAGCATTTTCTTGATTGCCTTTTTTTCTTCGTCGTTGTGCTTGCTGATCGGCTGCCCGACCACAATTGCATTATCTACATCATTCGAGTGGCGATGAATTGCAAGCAGCACCCGCAGCTTTGCGTCTTCATTTGCCTTCGTTTCCCCTTTAAGACTGCCGCCGTAATCACTTTCAAACTGAGCAATTGTGCCAGCAAAGCCCAAACGGCCGTTGTACTTCCACTCCATGTCATCGTCGCCGAATACGTTTTTTAGCCTTCTTTCATGCCATTCGCCAATCGCCGAGTTGAATATAAAGGCTCCATTACGGTTTACAACCTTTACATATGCTGTTCCGGGGTCAATTCCTATAATCATTTGAAAAATCCCTTCTATTATAATAGTGGGTTAGTAACGGGATAGTAATTTACCATGAACGTCTATCGCAAGAGCTTAATTATTACTCAGTAAGTAACCAGATAGTAAATTACGCTCCATGCCTGTAAATGTCAGGTACTCCCTTGCCTGTCGGTGTTGGTGTATTAGATGGATCGTCATGGATACGTTCCAAATTGGTGAATTTGTTATAATTCTTTAAGAACAGGAGCTCCGCTGTACCTACTGGACCATTGCGCTGCTTAGCTATGATAATTTCAATGATGTTTTTCTTCTCGGATTCTTTATCGTAGTAATCATCGCGATAAAGGAAGGCAACAATATCTGCATCTTGCTCTATTGCTCCGGATTCCCGTAGGTCGGACATCATCGGGCGCTTATCCTGCCGCTGCTCGACGCCCCTGCTGAGCTGTGAAAGAGCAATTACCGGAACTCCCAGTTCACGCGCCATTTGCTTCAGCGTCCGTGAAATTGCAGCAACCTCTTCTTGTCGGTTTGCCCCTCTGCCGCTTCCAGAAATCAATTGAAGGTAGTCTATAATTACTAATCCAAGTCCGCGCTCTTTTTTAAGCTTTCTGCATTTTGCCCTAATCAATTCCACATTGATGCTTGATGTATCATCAATTGCAATATCAGCTTGAGCCATACGACTAGCTACTTTCGTCATTTTATCCCAGTCGTCTTCCTCGAAAAATCCGGTTCGCATCCGGTTCGCATCTATAAGTGCTTCAGCACAAATCATTCGATTAACCAGTTGGACTCTGGACATTTCTAGGCTAAACAGAGCCACTGTCTCCCCCGTTTTTATGGAAACATTCTGCGCGATATTAAGCGCAAGTGCCGTCTTCCCTACTGATGGACGAGCTGCAACAATAATTAAATCCCCATCTTGGAATCCAGTTGTCAGAGCGTCTAAATCATCAAAGCAAGAAGGTGTGCCTGTAATACCTCTATTATTATGCCTTGCATTGTGACGGGCCTCAGCTGCTTCAATCGCTTCTATCAGCACATCTTTCATATTGGCAAAATCATTGTTCGATGTAGTCCTATCAGCAATACTAGCAACCATAGCCTCTGCCTGTGCAAGCAAGATATTAAGGTCTTCTTCCTCTTCGGCCAGCTTGTAAATTAGCCTAGCGCCCTCCATCAGCTGTCGCCTGACTGCTTTGTCTCGGACAATATCGGCGTAAAAGTTAATGTTGTCTGCTGTTGGAACAGCGCTTGCCAATCTAGCAAGATATGATATGCCCCCAACCTGTTCCAGTAACCCACGCTGATCTAAGTGTGCTGTCAACGTTACTAAATCGATAGGCTGCTGATCCGTCGAGAGCTGAAGCATTGCTTCATAAACTTGCTTATGGGCAGGCACATAAAAGTCTTGGCCGTGCAGTTTTCCCATGGCTGTGTAGAGCGCTTCAGACCTTATCAGTATCGCTCCGATTACAGCCTGTTCGGCTTCTTCGCTGTGTGGCAGTTTATTCAAGCGATTTCCCCCTTATGATGCTCCGAATATTATGCCAATGACCGTCTGGAGGAGCAGGGCTACTTTCAGCCCAATTGCCTAGCTGCGCCATGTATGCCGCCGTTTGCTCTTTGCTACGTTGCCGATCTAGCTGATCGCCCAATCGCCCGCGAATATGGGCAATGCCTGGCGTAACTGTTTCGGTCAAGATGTGTTGGTCAATGTTGGACCATGCTACATCAGCAGGAAAGTCCTTCAGGTATTTCATATGATCGTCCTTGACCTTATCTGTCGAAATATCGAAAAACGGGAAATGTGTCTTAATGTGCTTGTACAGCTTTGCTACGTCAACCATTTCCACGCTTTATTTCCTCCTCCGCAATTAATTTGTCCAAATCAACAATTTCCTGCTGTTGCCTGCTCAGGCGTCGTGGTATGCCACCAAGGGCGACCGTAGGGACTGGCACCCTATCGGTTATGGCGTCATTGCCAAGGGCGACCGCAGGGATTGGCACCCCGTCGGTTATGGCTTTGCTTGCTTCCCACGCATCCATAATGGCTTGCTTGTAGTAAACGAAAGTGCTTATTACTGTTCCTGCTGCTGTGCGTTCCTTGTGAAGAGTTCTCATAACCTTCACCATAAGTTCAACTGGCACGCCCTGATCCAGCATCCATTGCATAAGCACAACATCATTTTTTTTGACGTGAATATCCAACTTGGCATGAATGGTACAAAATTCTCCTAGCAGGATTTCGAACGGGTCTGTATCTGTAGTAGTAATAGTATCTTTTAATACAGTGTCCGTAGAGTTGTCCATATTCTGGACAGGTTCAGCGTTTTGTCGGGCAAAGTTGTCCATTTCTTGGACTACTTTCCCTTTGTTGTCCGTAGAGTTGTCCATATTCTGGACAGGTTCATTTGGACTAAAACCGAAATTTAGCGTATATTCACCTCTCGATTGACCACGAGGAGGAGCTTTGTAAACAAAAATATTTGATGATGAGAGCTTGTCACGATGAGTATTTATCGTCTCTCTGCTCTTAATGCCCGTTTGAAAATGGAGCTCTGTATTGGTCATACAGAAGCTTTCAGCCCATCCAAGCTTTCGGGACTTGCGCCATAAGGCTACAATTATAGCCGTGCCATTTGGCCCGAACCGTTCGGCACCGCCGATATGTTCATATTGATCTAATAAGAGGTCTAGGGATGGTTTTATATTTGTGGGATGCATGCACGCCCCTCCCATTCGCTGTTATCAGCCATTTAAAATAATGCTCGAAGCTGATCCGCAACTTTTGCCGCAGCAGCCTTAAGTTTTACTTTCTCCTCTGGTTCCTTGACCTCTTCAATTGCTTTAACTAGTATCTTCCCTTGATCAATGATCTGCTGGAGATAAAGCTTGGCTGTCAAAAACGCTTCATTATTACTCCGCTCAAGCTGCTGAAAGAGCTTGTCTAGCTGCCCTTGCAGCGTTGCTTCCTTCTCAGCTGCCTGCGCCTTCAGCTCCTGTTCTTGCTGCTGGAGACGTTCCGCAGTTTCTTTCTCAGCAGCAGCCTTCAGCTCTTCCAATTGCCCTTGCAGCTCCGCCGCCTTTTTCTCCTGCTCTTGCTTAGCTTTCTCAGCCTTCCTCAATTCAGCCTTAGCCTTCGACAGCGCCTTATCATCGCCGCCAGCCTTAGCCTTCTCCAGCTCCGCAGTCAGCTCCTCAACTTGCTTCTCTGCTTGCGCCTTTAGGTCCGAGCTAAGCTTGTGACGCTCCTCAAGCTCTTCCCGTTCCTTTGCTTGCTCAGCTGCCCAAGAATCAAATTCAGCCTTCTGCTCGGCCGCCATGGCTTCGGCTTCCTGTTGCTTCGTCTCGGCTTCCTGCTGCGCCTTAATCGCCGCTTGCAGCTCGCGTACAGACATGTCAGATGCATTGTTCGTTTCAACAAAAGCTTCCCGTTCTTCGGCCGGAACACTTAGCAGCGCAACAGCCTGGCTATAGCTCAAATTACCAAGCGTTTGGCTATTTGTGTATTCAACAGCAATTTTCATAAAGTTATTTGCAGTCGATTGACCATAGTTAACGTTGGCTTGTAACCACGCCCCCCATTCGCCATGAGCGACAAGCCCCTTAGCCTCGGTCAATCGATGACCAATTTCAATGGCCGACTGCAATACATACTTGCGTGCCTGGTCATCAATGCTCCTGATCTCAGCCGCGATTACTTCTGGCGTCCGTACAATTACACTGGTCTCCAGTGCTGGCACAATCGCTGCCGCTTGCTTTGCTGCTGCTTTACTCATACCAATACAGCCTCCCGTTCAATAGTAGAGCGTTTGCTCACTTTCTTCCTGTTTGCATTAACAATGAATAAATTAACGGCATTGCTCACTTCATCCGTCATTCCACAATTCTTTAAACCGCGACATTGCATCAGTTTTTTATTTTTCATTTCCAAGGTGTAGAAAGGTTGTTCCGGTGCTGTTTTATGTCGCACAACAAATATATCCGTTTCCCCTTTAGCGTACCGATCAGCATACCTACCGACACAATGATTTAGTTTCTTTCCTTCATGAAACAGTTCGTCCAATGATTCTACTGGGCGAATAATAAAACTAAATACTTCCGATTGAAGTTTGTTAAGTTCAATAAATCTATTGCGTATTAAACCATTTAAACTTTCATCTCTTTTAAGCTTGATTCGTTTAGTTAGCTCTAGATGGATCTGATGCAAGTCATTCGGGAATAAATACCGTTCCTCTTGCAAACTCATGCCAAGCTCTTGGCATTGTTCCAAATAGTCTTTATAGTCACGCAGCACTGAAGAAATCATCGTCCAATGCTTCTTTCGATATTGTTTCAAAAAATAACTATACAAGGTTTCAACAGGAGCCCATTTGCTAAGCTCTCTCATGTCCTTTGCATAAAAACCATCGTCGATTTCAGCGATAATAAAGTGATCCTCGATGTTTCTGTGAATGCCTAGTTTAATTTGTGATTGTAAATACTTCAGCTTTCTAGGTGAGCATTTTAAACCTGACTGCTGAAGCTCTCTTATCTGTTGTTTATTTAAACGCAATACTTTCTGGATGTTCTTACCTCGCCAGTTTATCGCGTTGTGACCTGACTCACCCATCAATCGAGACCATATTATTTTCTCAAACCCCAGTTTTGATAAAAATTCAACACAAGGATAGCGAGCTGCTATATCAAAAAACTCAACCATGTCAGAAACATAGCGATGGTTTGGATAGCGCATAAATTTTTCCCATGTCGAATATTGAAAAACCGTTCCTTTTACAGCTTTCATAATATTGGCTTTTGAGTGGAAACGTTGATACCCTGGGAATTTATTATCAAAGGCAGAAGAAACCTTTTTTCGTTTATGCCCCCAGTCCCAATACTCACTCTTGCCTGGCTCAAATAAATACATATGTCCGGCATTGTAAGACGTTTCAACATTTTCGTATTTGTCGCTATAATTCCTGTAAACCGCAATCATCCGAGCAGTGATCGCTTGCGGATTAACAAGCGATTTTTCGTACCACACAAGAACCGCCTTGTCTTCCATGTATTTTCTACTCATTCCAGCAGCCCGTACATGGCAACTTGACTGGCAATGTGGGCAAACAACCTTCTCTTTTTGTTTATGTTTTAATTTAATTTCAGAGCGATGCTTGTTGTTGCAATGTGTGCAGTATGCAAAATAAACACCCAACACAGATTTGAAAAACAAATACCTGCTTTCCTTTAATACAGTTTCATTAACAAATCGAGCTAATGACTTACTTATCTCGATAGGAAAATGATCTTTGAATGCATTTAATTCCATGTTGCTCCTCCTATCTAAAGAAGATCATCCAGCGAAACGTTGAAATTGACTGGAGCTGCCGGAACCGGCTCCGGCGCAGGAATATTGAAACCGTAATATTTAAGAACAACACCGAAAACCTCCTCACTATCCATTCCGACTTGAACCATTTGTTCATTAGCCTTCCGTCTCTTCAAAGCTTCTTCATGCGCAACCTTTCCCATTTCCTTTAAGCTTCCTTCGATGCTCTTCCCTTCAGTCAAAATAAGAGCTGCTTGCTCTGGGTTTTCCCGAACGTGTTGCATAAGAAATCCGCCAATGACCGGAACGTATTTGTTTTTCTTGTCAGCGCTCCCTACTTCTGCTTGGAGCGTCCGCAAAGCCTGTTGCAGCATATCCCTGCCTCCCTATAGGATGCGCTGACAGGTCATGCCTGCCAGCGCCAAATGTGTGTTTTAACCTACGATTACAACTTCGCCAGCTTCAATCCGTGTGCGCAACAGGCCATTAAAATATTCCTTAATGGAAGCGATCGCAACAACTTTCCAAGAACCACCGTCAGCCTCAAATAGTGCAGCGGTCGGGCCTTTCTGCATCCGAAAAACGAATGATGATAGCGGCTGCTCAATTTCAACGAATGTCCGGAACGGCTTCAAATGCACTGGATTTGGTACAACAACCGGCTCAACTTGTACAATACCTGTCTTAACTGCTACAGACTGGCTAACACCATCATCGCCAAATGATGCAACCTGCTCGTCCTTCACATTGCCTACAAGCCTTAGCAAAGTCTCTCGGTCATTTGGCAATACGATATCGCCAGATGGAACAAAGCAGCTTTGCAGTAGGATGTTGAACGATTCCAAATCGTAGTAATCATTAAATTTAATTTTCGGCAGCAGCGCCGTAGCTATAATGAGCGTGCTTCTGTTCAAATCCCCATTAAGCCCAGTCAACACGCGAACCTCCGTCGGAGAAATGACGTGAATGATAACGGGAAGCTGCGCATCAAAATCAGATTGCAGGTACTCGACAATGCCGCTGAGGTTATGGACCTCAAGATTGTTAATGAGTGGCTTGCCGATCTTTGCCAGCTCGGAGCTGGTGTATGTCATGCCATTAATTACAGTTGTCTGGATAGGAGCCATATGTTTGGACAAGCTCAAAATCTTCTCGATTGCTTCTTTAATCACGGGTAATTCCTCCATTCAATTTTTCATTACCTGTAAGGCATAAAACTAACAACCTTTTTATCAGCTTCAAAACCTGCACCGTCTGTAACTTCGCCCGAATTGTTCATCATCATTTGATTACGATCATTGTTCATAAGCTCTGCTGCTACGCCTTTTCCGTCATTGTCGTAATCAAAGATGAATCTTGTCGGAACCCCCTCACGCGAAGCGAGAGACGACGTAACCTGTGTATCAACGGCAGCCGAACGCCTGTCCTTATCCGGGCTGATTGTTACTTTAACAGTCAAAGTCCGCTTCGCTACAGCGCTGGTGTTAGGATCAAGTACGTTGTCGGCAATGCGCTGAAGCTCATTTGTAATTTGCTCAGCGACTGCGCCGCCTGCCAATGTGTTGATATTGATGTTAATATTCATGGATTTCACCTCCTCTCAAAAATATGAAGTAGGGGAAGGTTAGGCCGGAATGACGCGAGGCTTGCCAGACACGCGATGCACAATATGCAGCTGATGTGGCTCACTCTTAAACACGAGCCAGTTTTCCGGCGTCAGCTTTACATTGGCAATCGCTTGCTTCTGGCGGCGCGTAGGGTTTTTCCCGTTCTTCACAGCTTCACCTCCCCCACTTTTTAATTGCGGGCTTCCGCTTAGCTTCTACTACAGCGGACTCAAAAAATATAAGAGGTTTGCCAGTATCCGGCTGAAGCTTGAACAACGTCCGCGCATGTCCCCAAATCTCAATTACCTCGCCTACCGATCCGCAGGCCGTGCGCACTACATCGCCCTTTAATATGTAAATCATCCGGATACCCTCCCCTCTTGATGCTTGCCCCGCATCGTCCGATGCCCCGAGCTTTTGCCCTGGATGCCGGACGATAAAGGCAAACTGACCTTTATCGATATAGCGTGTTTATAAGTGTTGAGGTAAAATTTGTATTATGATGTCGTATCAAGGCAGAACCCTCCGGGCAGAAGGAGTGATGTGTCTTCTTTTTCTTCTTTTTCTTTTTTGAATCAGACTTTCCAAAGCGGTTAGCGGCCGCTATGGAAGAACGCAATTTAGACCACGTCGCACTAGCTATGATCGCCAACGTATCACCCACCACGGTGAAACGCTGGTTGAACGGACAGTTTGAACCGAGACAACCTAATTTAGTGAAAATTTCTACAGCACTTAACGTTTCTAGCGATAAGCTTATAGGTTTAGCCTAATTTAAAACATGGCCCGGAGGGTTCTGCCTTGATACGACGCTAAAAGTTAATCCCTGCTTATATCAATTTTTGTATCCATTAAATAGATGGCATAGGTCTGTCCACAATAAGGGCAAGCTGGCTCCTCCGTAATCTTCGGATCAGTAGCATATACCCCTTCGCAAATCTCACAACGATGAACAGATAGTATCTTGAAAACTGGCATGGTCACGCCTCCCTTCCAGATAGGTTCCCGTTCCTCCAGCTTCCCGAACCGACCGTTTGAACCGGATTCCCTCCTCCTGCTCGTCCAACCATAGATGGCACCATTTGCAAACATGAAACAAATCGTCAACCGCTGTTTTATGATCAATGAGGCGACGCCCTATCGTGTGCGCTCTCTCTGTTGCTAATCGGCCCTGACAATGTTTGCGTACCTCGCATTTCTCGCCTGACCGTTGCCGCAGCTGCATATCAACTTCCGCGCTTATTGCGCCAAGCTTCTTTTGTTTGGAGCTTGTCCGCTTGCTTTTGGCTGGCTTCGGTGCCGGATTGAATGACAATGATAAATTTATGCCCATTACGAAATCCTCCGTTGCCGATCCTTGCGAGTCGTGCTATACTGCTGGTAGCTAATAAATCCAATATGTTTTTCCGAAAATGTCCAATTGCCGTTGGGCATTTTCTGTTTTTCTGGCCGTGAAATTTTTATTTCGAAGAATCCCAAAAATGTAGTTGTCATAATTCCCGCGAATGCCAATGCGCCTATCGCCTGCCACCACCATGTATTGATCAACCAAATTCCTCCTTTAAATTAAGCCGCGCCCGATACTTGCAATATCGTTTGCAAGATTGTCATTGGGTCTGTGCCACTAATCAAAGCATGACCAACATCCCTTGCGCCCGTCTTATCTAACCAGGTTAAAAACGTCAACGTATCCGGCATCTTATGCCCTTGTTCGTATTTGCTAATGCAACTGCGTGAGCGCTGGAGCAACTCTCCTAACTTTTCTTGCGTCATTCCAGCTCGTTCACGACAAGCGTGCAATACACCGCCTAAATCTAGCCGCATCCTCTACCCTCCTTCCGTTCCATATTGGAACAGACACGGCCATTGATGCTGTTGTAATATGTAGCTATACCGTATTGCCTGTTTGCCTCTCATCCCCTGCCCGACATCAGACTATGGTGTCGGGCAATTTTTTAGCAGCGGTAGCGCATCTGTATGGCCTCAAATGCAATACGCCGATTGTTGTCGTCTAGGTAGTCCATGTCCGACAAATTGACCTTGTGAGCCCCGTTGTAAAGATGTAAAGCGAGACTCAACATGAATTTTTCCGATTGTGACCAAGGTTTTGCATTTGTTTTCAGGGCTGATACTTTAATGCGTTCAGCCTTTAAGTCGAAATACTTCGATGTGAAGCAAGTGCGCAATTTAGGGCTTTGCGAAAATAGGTGAAGCGTACCGCGCCAGTAACGATCCTGCATCAAGTGCGCTGGTATCGTTGTCGCTTGGTTTGTCATGATATCAATTCCTTTCGCTTGAAAATGGACTCTGCTGCATGCTTGTCGATCCAATCCGTATGTTGCTCGACCCAGCGTAGAAACAAGTCCCTTGGTACAAGTGGATTTCCAAACTCTCTACAAACGGGGAAATCCGCTCGATTCATAATTTCAGACATCTTTGTTTCGCCAATGCCCAAGAGTGCTTTGAGCTCAGATCGTTTGATCATTACAGGAAGTGTATTGACTAATGAGTGCTTTGCTATTGCCTGATCAACAGCAGCTTTAATGATGTGCTCGATTGACGAAACATCTAGATTCACTTGGAATAATGGATTCATGATTTCACCACCTTAGTTGTCTTCACGAAAATACACTAAACTTGTACTACATGGCCTGAAAAATAGTGTTGATATCTTTCCCCAACACTTTTGCAATTTTGAACCCGTCAGCGAGACTCGGGCTAGAGTGACCATTTTCCCAATTACTAACAGAAGATTTAGTACAGCCTAGTTTTTCGGCTAACTGTTCTTGAGTTAGACACCTTTCCTTCCGGGCTTTAATTAAATTTTTGTTTTTTTTCAAGAGCTCACCACCAGTACACCATTCTTGTACTTCATATCTGAATTATACATACAGGATTGGTGTACGTCAATATAAAAATACATTTTTCTTGTACTTAATTTTATTGGAATCGTTTTTGAAGTACAATAACTCTGTACCATAGACAGGAGGAGTCTGTTTGTTTAGAGCTGATAGATTGGTTGAATTAAGAAGACGTTCACGATTAACGCAGGAGAAGTTAGGAGAAAGACTGAATATCACAAAATCAGCTGTAAGCAATTATGAGAATGGTCACAGTGTCCCGAGTCATGAAACGCTTACAGCTATGGCAGATATTTTAAACACATCGACTGATTATTTGCTGGGTCGTGTAGATACCTCATACTCTTTGAAAGAAATTAAAGAAATGACTAATTCCGTAAAACAAGAACATGAAGCTGACGAAACTATCCGCCTTTTAGAAGAACAAGCTGAAAAGTTAGGTATGAGTCCTTCTGATCCCAAGTTCATTAAAATGATTCAAGACTCTATCCAACTGATCTCCCTTGCAAGAAATCAAAATAATTAAATTAATCTTTTCTTGATCTGTTTTTTTATCTGTCACTAATCTGCTCCTTTATTGTTTTTTTATGAAAATTCCGTACCAGTCAGACTTCTAATGCTCCAAGTATAATACAAACATTTGTTCTTATACAAGGGGTATTTTTGATACCGATAAAAAGTATTTATATTACCACATTTCAAAGGAGAAGCACGATGCGGTATGAGCCGGGTCGTTGCTTGCTACGTAAAATCCTAAGTGACAAAAAAATATCCCAGCGATGGTTGGCCGACAAAGTCGATATGCCTGAAACGCAAATATCAGACTACGTTAATGATCGGACTACAATGGGATATGCGACCGCAGTTTCAATCGCGAAAGCGTTGAAAGTAAACTCGGAAGATTTGTACGAATGGCATGGAATTACGAGCAGGCGTGGAGGATAAATCCTCCCGATCCGGTCGAAACTACAATAGTTCTTGTAGTGTCGTGGTTCTAGCTTCCTTACACTTTGAAATCGTAATACAATATTACCATCTTTTCACTCTATAGTTTGTCGTTATTTAGCATATAGAACTAACCACTTGTGTTACATATTTGGTCATCGTATAAAAAAAAGACATTTAAATGTCTACTCTTGTCGAATACTGTCCAAAAATCTTTTAATATTTCGCCTAGGAATATAGCATTTTTGGTCGGAATTTTTCATATAAACAACATTTTTTTCGATAGATTCTATATATATCTTATTTACCAGCTTACTTTGATCAAGCTTCACAAACCCTAATGGGTACAATAATATTTCCAATTGCTCCATTAGGGAAGCATGAATTTTCGAATCTACCGTTTCTATGATGATTCTTCTGTTTTCAACTTTAACGAACATTATCTTCTCATGCATTCTGCAACCCGCCCGTCTGTCTACGATGTCAACTTTAATTGTATCAATGCATTGAGAACTTGTGCATCGAACAATAATTTACAAACGTCTTATTCTCAATTGGAGGTGAGTATTCCAAAAGGTTACTTGCAATCATAACAAAATATAAATCAGGAGTGATCACGATGCTAGGCGCTGTTAATGACTTCAAATGCAAGGTTGAATCGTGCACAAAAAGAAGGAGAAACAATGGTTACTGTGATGAACACCAATTCATGATAACCGCACCTGAAGAACCAACTCATCCGCGGAAGATAGAAACGGGATCGTCTATTAGTTCTTCGCTCCCATCAAACGCACCAGCTGCATATACACGGAGTCTTATCGAATCTTTGTTAGGAATAGTCGGCGCCATACTTATATTAGTTGGAATAGCCGGTGGAGTTTATCTAGGGGCTGAGCTAGGTGCGATTTACTTTCTAGTGGGCAGCATGTCCGGAGTAACTTCGGGGTTGATCCTTCTCGGGCTGGCAGAGATTATTAATTTGCTTTCTCGATTGAAAAATTAATCAAGGAGGTACTCATGGCTTCTTACACAAAGATACCTGCAAAAAATAAGCAAGGGTATAAATGGATGTGCATATCAAATGGCCCGCCCGATCCAATAACGGGAGAGCGCAAACAAATCCGACGTCGGGGAGATACAAAAACAGAAGCTCTTGAAAGAGTCAATGAGGCCATTAAAACCTTAAAGGAACAAGGGCTGGATGAAAGGGACCTCAAAAGCCTCACCTTCGAGAAAGTGGCTCAGGATTGGCTAGAGGTATATGCAAAAGGCGATGTTAAAGCGAATACGGTTAGGATTAGACGTAACGGAGTTGAAAACCTAAGTAAATACTTTGCTAAGGTGAACATTGCAGATATTACTCATGGAGCGTATCAAAAAGTGATTAATAAGTTTTTCGACGAAGGTTATGCCAGGCCGACACTCGAAGGCATCCATGGAGCCGCTACGATGATTTATAAACACGCCATCAGTAACAAATGGGTAACGAGTAGCCCTTGCACTGGCACAGTCATTCCGAGTAAAAGGAAAACCGTAGAGGAGATCGAGAATAACCCAATTGAAGGGAAGTACCTGGAGAAAAAAGAATTGGACGAGTTTCTTGATACTGTTATGAAGCACGGGCTTGATCTAGATAAAGAACTCTTCCATCTACTTGCCTTCAGCGGAATTAGATCAGGGGAATTATGTGCTCTGAAGTGGAGTGATCTTGATTTCGATAAAAATAGATTGCGTATAACAAAGACTCTATACAATGAGAGCAATAACACACGCAAGTATGAGTTAATACCGCCCAAAACGACAGGATCAATTCGGGAATTTGATTTGGACGAAAGCATTGTCAGACTGTTGGAGAGCCACAAAACTGCACAGGAGAAAGTGAAAGAAGCGATCTTAAAATCTGAAGGGGAATATCACGCTGAGAATTTCATTTTCAGTCGATTCAATGGCTATCCATTAGACCTGAAGTTTGTCTCTAATCGAACAGCTCGCATCTTGAATAAAACATCAATTCAAAAGAATATAACCCCCCACGCATTCCGGCACACGCATGTCAGTATGCTCACAGAAGCTGGAGTCGATTTACCGACCATTATGCGCCGTGTTGGTCATGAGGACCCTAAGACGACCATGCAAATCTATACGCATGTGACTGAGGGAATGCAACAAGAATCAGTGGATAAGGTGAATATTCATTTCTCAGACATCCTTCATCGACTGAGTTTGCAGAATCAGTGACTTTTTAGTGACTTTAATACAAAAACGGAGCCCCGAAAGGCTCCGTTTCCCTTGATATTACTGGGTTTTTGATGATGTTATTACATCATGCCGCCCATTCCACCCATGCCGCCCATATCTGGCATGCCGCCGCCAGCGCCTTTTGGTTCAGGCTTGTCGGCAACAACGGCTTCAGTTGTCAGGAACATAGCTGCAACGGAAGCTGCGTTTTGCAATGCGGAGCGTGTAACTTTGGCAGGATCAACGATACCTGCTTCGAACATGTTAACCCATGTTCCAGTAGCAGCGTTGTAGCCAATGCCGATTTCTTCATTTTTCAAGCGCTCAACGATAACCGAACCTTCTTGGCCAGCGTTCGCAGCGATTGTGCGAAGCGGCTCTTCAAGGGAACGAAGAACGATGTTAACGCCTGTTTGCTCGTCGCCTTCTGCATTAACAGCAGCAACTGCTTTATATACGTTAATTAGAGCTGTACCACCACCGGATACGATACCTTCTTCAACCGCTGCGCGAGTCGAGTTCAGGGCATCTTCGATGCGAAGCTTACGCTCTTTCAATTCTGTTTCAGTAGCAGCACCGACTTTGATAACCGCTACACCGCCGGACAATTTAGCCAGACGCTCTTGCAGCTTCTCGCGGTCGAAGTCGGAAGTTGTTTCTTCCAACTGCGTACGGATTTGGCTTACACGAGCCGCGATGTCAGAAGCGTCACCGCTGCCGTCAATCACGATTGTGTTTTCTTTTGTTACGCGTACTTGACGAGCGGAACCCAGTTGCTCAACCGTAGTCGATTTCAGCTCAAGGCCCAGTTCCTCAGTGATCACTTGACCACCAGTAAGTGCCGCGATATCTTGCAGCATCGCTTTACGACGGTCGCCGAAGCCTGGTGCTTTAACAGCTACACAAGTGAATGTGCCGCGCAGTTTGTTCACAACCAGAGTTGCGTTCGCTTCGCCTTCAACATCTTCTGCAATGATCAGAAGCTGTTTGCCGGATTGAACGACTTTCTCAAGCACAGGAAGAATTTCCTGAATGTTTGTAATTTTTTTGTCAGTGATCAGGATATACGGGTTATCCAGAACAGCTTCCATTTTGTCCGTGTCAGTAACCATGTAGTGGGAGATGTATCCACGGTCGAATTGCATACCTTCAACCACTTCAAGCTCCGTAACAAAGCCTTTCGACTCTTCAACGGTAATAACGCCGTCGTTGCCCACTTTTTCCATAGCTTCTGCAATCAGTTGGCCAACTTCATCGTCAGCGGAAGAAATAGCCGCAACTTGAGCGATGGATTGTTTGCCTTCGATTGGTTTAGCGATGTTTTGCAGCTCTTCAACTGCAGCTTTAACCGCTTTTTCAATACCTTTGCGGATAACCATTGGGTTAGCGCCAGCTGTTACGTTTTTCAGACCTTCGCGAATCATCGCTTGAGCCAAAACAGTAGCTGTAGTTGTACCGTCACCGGCAACATCATTTGTTTTTGTTGCTACTTCTTTAACAAGCTGTGCACCCATGTTCTCGAATGCATCTTCCAGCTCGATTTCTTTCGCGATGGATACACCATCGTTCGTGATCAACGGGCTGCCGAATTTCTTCTCCAGCACGACGTTGCGGCCTTTAGGTCCGAGTGTAACTTTTACAGCATTTGCAAGTGCATCTACACCACGCAGCATTGCGCGGCGAGCGTCTTCGCTAAATTTAATATCCTTTGCCATTAACATTTACCTCCCGAAAATATATTCATATAAGTATGCTTAACGGCCTGCGCCGTTTCGTTTAAGTCCAGTCAAGCTGTATGTGAGCAGCCTATTCAAAGATCGCGTGAATGTCGCTTTCTTTCATAATCAAATACTCTTTGCCGTCGTATTTGACTTCTGTTCCCGCATATTTGGAGAAAAGGACGCGATCGCCTTCTTTAACTTCAAGCGCTACGCGAACTCCGTCTTTCAGCGCGCCGCTGCCAACAGCCACCACTTTACCTTCTTGCGGTTTTTCCTTAGCCGAATCTGGCAAAACGATACCGCTTGCAGTCGTTTCTTCTTTCGCGATCGCTTCTACTAATACACGTTCACCCAAAGGTCTGATCATTGAAAATAGCCTCCTTTAAAAATTTGTCGCTTATTTTTGTTAGCACTCATGAGCATGAAGTGCTAACAATCATGTTTATCATACTTTTTTTCGTTATTAATTTCAAGTGCTTGGGAATGATTTTTGCAGGAAATTTACATACCATTGGCAAAAAGACTGTTTTATGAAGTCTTCTGCTTCAACTCATGCAGTGCGAGCGCAGCCCCTCATCCATTGTTGCCGAGCTTGCTCCAAGGTAAACGGTCTTCTGTGAAAGTTTGAGGCACGGCTGAAGCTCATCATTTCTTGGATATGCGGGTTCGAAAAAGCAGCAAAATAAGAGAAGGCCAACCTGTACAGTACAGCCGCGCCTCACTGCTTACTCTTGCTGCTAATAGCTTATACTCTTGTTCTTACTCTCGCAGCCTATTACGACTGCTACCCTTTCAATGCCTGATCCATTGAAAAAGCAGCCCCTGACCACGCTTTGCGCGCTGTCCAATCCTCAGGCTCGCCGCTCCAAAAGGGATGCTCAGCGGCAAGTCCCAGCGGGAGAAACACAGCCGCGCATAAATACAAGCTGCCTGTGGAAATATAATGCTCGCCAATGTCTGGCTGGCTGCCGCAAAAGCCGATGGTCAGCCAGCCATCCTCGGTAAATGTGCCGGGCACAGACAAGCTGCGCCGAATAACCGCGGTCAATGCGCAGCGTGCCTGTGCCGGAGAAACGCTGCCGGGAAGCTCGCCGAGCAGCGCGCTTTGCGCCAAGCTTTGCATGGCGCCACAGCGGTAAGCAAGCGAGCGGCCCAGCGGGGGAAAGGTGCCTTCCGGCGAAATAAGCCGCTCCTGCACCTCTGCCCAGCGCCTTGCTCTCTCCTTGATGCTCGCCTGCATGGCATCCCAATCTTCATAGCAGCCATGAACGGCTGCCACGATGTCAACGAGCATGGGCTGGATTACAAAGCTGTTGTAATAGTCGAAATGGAACGATGGCCCATCGCCATAGGCTCCGTCACCGACATACCACTGCTCATGCTGCTTGAGCGCATAATCAATGCGCATCGGGTCCCAATCGCTTTCTCCCATGCGATATAAGGCCGCTTCAATGATTGCGGAGAAAAGCAGCCAGTTCATGGCAAATGGCTTGCGCGTGCGCGTTAGTTTGAAAGCTTGGATAACATGCTTCTGCACCTTGGCATCCAGCTTGTCCCATAGCTCCGTCGGCGCACGCAAAATCGCCTGCGCCAGAAACGCCGTATCGACAATCGGCTGATAGCCTTCGGCGAAATTCATATAATCAGGCGATTCCGGGTCGCAGCCAGCAGCAATCGCAGCACGTGACAGCTCCGCATATTGCTGGCGCAGCCGCTCCTCCGCTTCGTCTGCCCAGCCGCTGCCTTCAAGCCAAGGGGCTATTCCACATAAGAGGCGACCCAGCGCCTCCAGATGGGTCACATCGGAACGATCCTGTCCCGCAGCAGACTGGACGGGCATCGTTTTTTTTAACTCACGAGCCGCGAGCAGGCGCAGCACAGGCTCGGCTACACGGCATAACTCGCTCACCCAATACTTTCGTTCCTCCGCTAACTGCACTCTCTCGCCTGAATCTGTACCTTTTTCCCCAATCAACGGCCGTTCGCCCCTTTCTGTTCCCTATCTATGCTAATCGAATAACGATCTACTTCCGCCAAATGCTCGACTTACGACCAGAAGCTATTGTAGCCGCGCAGCTTGGACAGGCCCTCTGTAAAGAAATAATCGCCGTAGATGAGCGGGACGTCGAGATTTTTGCGTTCCGGGTAGTGGCTCGTGCCATGCAAAACCAGCCCTTCCTCCTCTGCATCGTCCTCCCATGTGCCATAGTTCTCGTACAGCGATTTCAAAATCCGCTCCCCCGCACTGCGATACAAGTCACGCTCGACCTCTGGCACCACGTCCGCAATCGCCAGCAAGCCGCAAGCCGCGCAAGCGCCCGCCGATGAATCACGGTACGGCTCCACGCCTTCCGGTATCCGGAAATCCCAATGCGGCACGGAATCCTCAGGTAAATTCGCCAGAAAAAAATGGGCCGTGCGCTTCGCCGCATCCAAATACCGCTGCTCGCCGCTATGGGCGTAGCTGAGCGCCATGCCATAAATCGCCCAGGATGCGCCCCGCGACCATGCCGATTCGGCTGCAAATCCTTGCCCGCCATGCTTCGCAGCTACTTCGCCACTTTGCGGATCAAACTCTACAATATGATAGACCGAGCCATCCGGCCGAATAAAATGCTCCAGCACCGTATCGGCATGCGCCATCGCCAAATGCTTGTAGCGCGGGTCCTCCGTCGTGCGCGAAGCCCAGTAGAGCAGCGGCAAATTCATCATACAGTCGATAATAGCCAGCCCGTCATTGCGCTCGCCTTCCCGCCAAGGGTTCCATGCCCGAATATAGCGGCCCTGAATATTGAAGCGGCCGCTTAGCAGGTTCGCTGCAAGCAGTGCCCGCCGCCGCGAATCCTCCTCCCCCAGCAGCTTATAGCGTGCCACACTAGTAAGCGTCCACATGAAGCCGATATCATGGTCAAGCCGGTCATAGCCCATGATGACCTCGTCGAGCTTAAGCTCACAGGCTTCGGCAAGCTCCTTGTAGCGCTCCGTGCGCGAATGTTCATCTTGATAGAGCAGCCATAGCAGTCCTGGCCAAAATCCCGCCGTCCACCAATGCGCCGGCTCCAGCACATAAGTCCCGTTCACGCTTGCATGTGGAAATTGCGCACCGATTCGGCCGCTAGTCCGTCCAATCTTCTGATTCACCTTGTCCCAAGCTTCATTCACCCAGTCTTGCTGCTTCTGCCCCTTCTCCTGCACTGTCATTGCTTCGCTCTCCTTTTGTTTGGCGCATTAATCTCGTGCTCTTAGCTATTCCAGCCTATGGCTCAAAGCGGAAAACAAACTCCGCTTCCACGGCCGCAGCTCCCGCCTGCAAATGATGAAAATCCAGCGTGTACCATTGCCGTTCACGCCCAAAATGATCCATATCGCTCCGCTGCGTCACCACTGGCTTCCACTGCTGCGCATCGAACGCAATCGTCAGCCTCTTGCGTCCCTGCAAGACCACGACACCTTCGGCCTCCCGGGCCTCCGGCATCTGCCGTGCAACGAAGCGCTCGATAATCTCGCGCCCGCCTTCTACTTCCTCCCGAAACCGATACCGGCTTCGGATCGTCAGCACAGGCAGCGCGCCCTTCTTGTTCCACTCGAAGCGCCGCCCCAGCCCTGCAAGGCCCGCTTCCTCGCCGTACGCGGCCTGCAGCTCAAGCTCCAGCACGTCAAGCTCCGCGCTGGTCGCCGCCTGCACAACCACGGCGCGCGCGTCCGCGCCCTCGCGCTGGCGCGCGCCGCCAATGATCGGCACGGAATGTCCGTGCGAGCCGTTGCACCAAAGCGCATACCGCTGCGGGCCAAAATAGTCCGCCGTATACTCCCCGCTGCCCAAATCCGCCATATAGGCTTCTCCGTCCGCATGAAGTACAAACTGCCCAACATCATTATGATTGTGCGGCTCTGCGTTATGTCCGCCTTTGGCGGCAAAACTATATGCAGCTCCATCCTCCGCGACATAACGGGACAGCAGCCACTGTACATTTTCCAAATAATGCGACTCTGTCGGCCATAAGGCAGCATCAGCATACTTCACAATCTGGCCCTCAGTGCTTGCGCCATCACCTTGCAGTCCTTCCTGCAATCCATCTTCCTGAGCCTCTTCCCGAGTCTCTTGCCGGGCTCCTTGCTCCGGCCCATCCCCTGAGCCTCGTCCCGCTTCCTCCCACCAAAGCAAATTCCGCAACGCAGGCGCCCACCTTGCGCAATGATCCCCTGTATAAGCGTCGCGCAAGCTCGCATGCGGCATTGCCACAGAAGGAAACTCCTGATGCAAATAGCAGCTCAGCCCCATGAAGATACCGCTTTCAGCAGGAGCATCGGAAAAATTCACAATGCTGCGTCCACCTGTAAAGCACTTCTGCTGGAACATTGCGATTTCCTGCACTTTTGGGCTGCGAAATAAATCAACGGCGCCATCCGTTGTCGCCTGAAGCAGCTGTGCAAAATAAACATAAAAACCAAAGCCATATTGCCAATACGAATACCCTTCCGCACACGCTCCATCCTCGCCATAGCCGTCCAAATAACAATCCATCGCAGCTAGCGTGCGGGAAATCACGACCTCCAGCCGTTCGCGATCGTCCATCAAATGCAATGCTGCCGCGCCAATCGACCCGGCACATACCGCCGCCCAATTATGCTCTGCGCTCTCCCAAAGATAAGGCCCCTCGGTCAAAAATGGCTGAAACAGCCGCTGTTCCACTTCCTCACGAATACGCAGGTGCACTTCCTCTGGCAGCCGCAAGCCAAGTAGCGCGCTTATTTCGCTGAGTGCGAAGCCAGTCTCCGCAGCGAATAAATCAATGGGCGTCTGCTGTTCTGCCCCACCGACATGCGCGGGCAGACACCACGTCCGCTCCTCGCAGATCGACCAAAGCGCAGCCTGCAGCGCCTCCAAATATGACGGCTCCTCAGGCTCAATCAGCGCCATAAGTGCAAATGAATTCAACCGCCGCCTTTTTTGAAAATAAACCCGCTCATACGGCAGCCGCTCTCCCGTCTCCTTGTACATGCGAAACAGGGCTTCGCTCAGCTCCGGCTCAACGCTCGCCAATTGGCGCTGTGCCTCGGCGCGAATCTCCTCGATTAACGGACGCTGCACCGCAGCTTTGCGCAGCTTGCCATACCATTCATCGCCTAGCTGACCCGCAGACAGCGGCTCTCCATTCAATAACAGCGCCAGCCCGCTTCGACGCTCTGCTGGCAAATACAGCTGTCCCAAGAAACGCTCCGCAAAGCGCTTTTCCAGTAGGAATTGCTCTTGCTCTTGCTCTTGCTCTTGCTCTTGCTCTTGCTCTTGCTCTTGCTCTTGCTCTTGCTCTTGCTCTTGCTCTTGCTCTTGCTCTTGCTCTTGCTCTTGCTCCTGCTCTTGCTCTTGCTCTTGCTGCTTCATAAATTCCGCTCCTCTCCCCATGCTTCCACAGCCTTACATTTGTTCTAAGTTCCCAATTCGGTTCTATCTGTGCTCTATATGCTCTCTATCTGTGCTCTATCCATGCTCTACCCATTGCCAAGCTATTCCCTTTCCGTTCCCTACACCTCAAGCATCTTTCCATCTCGGCTTTAGACAACGAACCCACCTGCCTTGGCATCGCTTATAATCGCTTTTGCCCTCTCCGATATTCCACAGGCGTCACACCTGTACATGACTTAAACAGCTTTATAAAATAGCTCTGGTTATCGTAGCCCAGCGTCTCGCATATTTTGCCTATGGGCGAGCCCGTTTGATCGAGCAGCTCTTTAGCCCGATGCATTTTCATCCGTATTACATATTCGATAAAGGTCTCGCCCATTTCCTTCTTGAACAGGCGGCTAAAATAGCTGGAGTTCATAAACAGCTGGTCGGCGACCTCGTCGAGACTGATTTTTTTGTCCAAATGCTGCGAAACGTATTCGCAAGCGTCGATCACCTCGGCCCGCTTGCTGCCGCTGACGCCATTTTCGGAAGCGGTTATCGCTGACAAGCAGTGGGCAATTAGCCACTCTTGCAGCTCGGCAAGGCTGCCCAGCTCCCACACCTCATGGTGGCTGACGTCAATCGAGCTTGCTGAGCGGGTATGCTGCATCAATTGAAGCTTGAGCTTTACATCCAGCAGCAGCTTAAACACCCAATCCTTCACCTGCTCGGGCGGCAGCCTCCGCTGCTCCGCGAGCGACAGCCAATGGCGCACCAGCTCCTCTGCCGCCTCGCGCTTATGACCCAGCAGCGCCTCCCGCAGCAGCTCGGCCGCCTCGCCAAACCTTTCCAGCAGCGGATTGTCGCTGCCTGCCTTTGCGGGCTGCTCCGCCTTACCGGCGCACGCCTTCCCAATAGAGCCTGGCGCGCGATAAAAGCGCGCCTCCGCCCCGGAAAGCAGCTCTGCCAGCGCTTCCCGCAAGCGCAATGGATCGCCCGCGCTATCGCCGATCAGAAAAGACATCGTCAGCTTCAGCGAGCTTCTGAGCGTCCGCTGCACTTCCGCCAGCAGCAGCTTCACCTCGTCGAAGCCGTTTATTTTCAGCCCCTGCGGACATACCTGCATGATGAAGGATTCCTGTGGACTGTACACAAAATGCGCAGCGGGGCGGATGTGCTCCCTGCTTGCCATCACCTCGCGGGTGACATTGTCCACCACAAAACGCAGCACCTCCTCGGAGCGAAAACGCTGCAGCGCCCGCGGATAATCGTCGATGATGCCGAGCACGGGAATGACAAGCTCGCCAGCTCCGAATGGCAGGCCGAATGCCCCCAGCTCCTGCTGCCATTTGACGGAATCCAGCATCGGCTGATGAAGCGTCGCCCTAATAAACTGCTCCTTCAGCAGCGCCTTGTTGCGATCGACCATATGCTCCTTGCGGAGCTGCTCCATATGCAAATCCTTCGTCTCATTCAGCTCCGCCTGAAATTGCAGCAGCAGCTTGCGAATATCCGAAGGATCAAGCGTATCCTTGAGCAAATAATCCTGTACTTGCAGCTTGAGCGCCTGCTGCGCATAACGGAACTCATCGTGGCAGGACAGCACGGCTACGCGCAGCTCCGGTTTGCGCTCCTTCAGCCGGCGTATCAGCTCCAGCCCGTCCATGCGGGGCATCCCGATATCTGTAATCAGAATATCTGGCATTTCCTCCAGCGCCGCTGCCAGCGCAACCTCGCCATTCTCATGCATGCCTAGCAGCTGAAAGCCCAGCTCCTCCCACTCAATGGCAAAAGCCAGCAGATCCAGCACCGGATAATCATCATCAACCAGCATCACCTTAACCATCAGAATCCACCACCTGCTTCGGAATGTACAGCGTAATGACTGTGCCCTGCCCGATATCGCTGTCTATCGTCATCTGGAAGCGTTCGCCGTAGGTTATGCCCATCCGTTCGTATACATTTACAAGCCCGATGCCCGAGAACTTGCCTGGCAAGACGGCTGCATCACCATCCTCTTCAGCTGCCGCTTCCTGCTCAAGCTTTTCTAAAGAGCTCGCGCCAAGCTTATGTCGCAGCCGTTCGAGCTTTCCCTTCCCAATGCCTTCGCCGCTGTCGCTCACCGTTATTTGATAGCCACCCTCTGCTTCGCTTGCGCTAATCGTCATTAAGCCGGCCTGCTGACTGAGACCATGAATAAGCGCATTTTCAATAATCGGCTGCAGACAGAAGCGCGGGACGAGTGCTGTTAAGCTCAGAGGCGATAGGTCAAGCGTGAGCTCCGCCTTCTCTTTTTGCCGCATATTCATCAGCCTCACATAATCGATCGCGAGATCGACCTCCTCATGAAGCGGAATGACGCCTTTATCCTGGCTAATGGTCATCCGCAGCAGCTTGGACAGCGAGCTGATCATTTCAGCGCTTTCCGAATCCCCTTTGCGCAGCACCTTCATCCGGATCGAATTCAGCACATTAAACAGAAAATGCGGATTGATCTGCGCCTGGAGCATCGCAAGCTCCGCCTTGCGCTTTCGCACCTGCGTCTTCGTAATTTCGCCAATCGTCTCCTTCACCTTATCGAGCATTAGATCGAAGGATTGGCCCAAATAGCCGATCTCATCCTCCCCGCGAATGCCCGAGCGCACCTCCAAATTACCGCGCTGCACCGTCTCCGCTACCCGCCCCAGACGAACGAGCGGCCGTGTAAATTTCCCCAGCAAATAAAGCAGCAGCACCATAAACAAGCAAAAAGATGCGAGCTGGAACATAAAAACGCGTTTAAAAATGACATTCAGCTTAAAAACAGCGCGGTCATAAGGAGTAAGCGACACCAGCTTCCAGCCCGTAAGCGAATTTGTATGCCAGGCCATTAAATAATCCTCTTTTTCGATTTGCAAAATATGCGGGTCGGCCTGCTCGCTCGCAAGCGTTGCGTAAGGAAAAATTTCGCCCACGCGATTAGCGTCGGGATGGGATAAAATCTGGTCCTCGCTGCCGAGCAGCATCGTTTCCTGCTCCAGCTCGATTTTCCGAAAAATATCGCTCACCTTGTTTTCCAGTATCGTCACAATGACGTAGCCGTAGGGATTCACACTATCCCCACGCAAAGCCCGGGCAATAGAGAGCTGATAGGGGCTGCGAATTTTATCACTGTCAAACACCGTCGGCGTAGCCCCTGGCCAAAACGATTGCAGCCCCGACAGCCCATTTAATTGCGCAAACCAAGGCTCCTCGCGAAACAAGCCGGGGTCGTATTCATCAAACGAATAATTGGCAAAATTCGTCCCGTCCTTCAGCAGGATCGTCACAAATGCCTTATCGCCGACGACGGTCATATTTTCAATTTTATTCATAATCTTCATGCGATCGAGATAGCGGTCATATTCCGCGCTTGCACCTTCATAGGTTTTGCCTGAAGCAATCGCTTTCATAATCCGGTTCATTTCCGAGTCCAGCTGTACGTTGTTGGCGATATAAAACATATAATTAAACAGATTCGACACATATCCATCCACCAGCTCCAGCTTTTGCTGCGATTGCGTGACCGCCTCCTGCTTCATCGCATCCTTCGTCAGCATATTGTAGACGGCGAGCGTGATTAAAGCGGGGAGGAGCAGACAGACGACGGCCGCTACCATCAACCGATAGCGAAACGACCTCAGCCGCAGCAGCGACAGCCATTGACTAGACACAACCCCACCCCTTTTTCGTATTTCTTTCAAGTGTAACGGAAACGCACCATTTCCGCGTCGTTTTCCCTTAAGATTTATATATATCAATTGTACTAGAGCATATAAGTTCGGGAAGCTTCCGTCGATCAGCTTTGACCCTAAGATGAAGCTGTTTAAATGGAAATGGCCTTGTGTCGGACAGTGAGGCCGTTATTTGTGAGCAAAACAAGCTTTGGCCGTGCTCGCGGACTCAGAAGCCGTTATATGTGCTGCATAACATGAAATGAGCCTAGCTTGAGGGATATAACGGCCTCACGGTCCGCAGCGATGTGAAAAAGGACAAAAATGGGAAAATAAGGAATTTACAGTCCGCGAGCAACGCAAAGATCGTCATTGTATAAAGAACGCCACTATTGATTTTCTGCGGTTTCAGGCAAAAAGAAGTGCAGCAACAGCTCTGCACTTCTCCCTTTGCTTTTATCTGTGTGGCAAGCAAAAACGATTTCGTCGTCCTTCTGGGACGAGCGAAGAGCTTTGCCGGAGAATTCTAAGCGGATATAAGAATGAAACTTATACATGCTTAGAATTCAAGCGTAAACGGCTGCCGCCGTCCTCTGGCGGTAAAGCTAACGTTTCGCGGTGAAATAGAAGCGGAGTATAAGGGTGAAACTTATACATGCTTATATTTTTAAAAAGTCTGCGTAGCAATAAGATTGGGCTGGAGAAGCGATAGGCATTACGACGAAATAACTTCCGGTAAAAGCGGGAACTAATTTCCTCGTAAGCCTTTAGCGCTCGCTTTTATCGTCAAAACCTACCCATCCCCTTGCTATAAGCAAAGGAAATTTGACGATAACGGCGGCCGGAATCCCATCTTTTGCGCAGCAGACTTTCTTTCACCACACATAGCTACTGCTACTTTTTGTTCGAATCAATTACCTGCTGCACACGCTCCTGCAAAGCGGCAATCGTCTGATCAATATCCTGCTGATCAAAGATCAGCTTCTCATACTCCTCATTGATCACTTTATAAATTTCAGATTGATACGTAACAGGCGGAATGATTTTGGACGATTTGGCGTTTTTCAGCACCGACAGCAGCGACTGCTTGTCGACCTTCTCCGGATTTGCCGTACCGCTCAAAATCGTATCAATAATCGTTTCCAGCTGGGAATCGTCAATGCCATTCCAGGACGGAACATTTTTACCTTGAGCGATCTGTCCTTCGGTCGTATACCAGCGAACAAATTGGTACGCTGCATCCTTATGCTTAGAGGAAGCCGCAACCGACACATAATCCGTCGTCACCATCGTGTAGCCGCCTTCGTCTGCCGCTGCATTTTTCGGAATCGGAGCGACCGCCACTTCGAAGTTAAGCGGGAACTGCTCGGTTCCGCCAAGCTCCGTGTTCATCCAGCTGCCAATCATGACCATGCTGACTGCCTGATTGAAAAACTGGTTGCGGTAATGCAGCTTCTGCGAAATCATATCGGTGTAAGGGGATGCCGACTTGTCCTGCTTCTCCATCTGCACACGCAGCTCCAGCGTTTTGCGCATGAGCGGATTATCCAGATTGGACGTGCCATCCGCCTTCAAAAACTCGGTATTATCCGGCTGATTCGCCAGCGCCAGCTTCAGAAACTCCATCCAGCCGCCATTTTGCGGACCATGGAAATACGTGCCGTAATGCTTCGATGCCCCGTCGCCTGTCGTAAGCGTCTTCGCATAGTTCATAAAGTCATCCCATGTCCATTCGGTTGGCACCTCTAGCCCCGCAGCGGCCAGCTGCGTCTTGTTCAGCAGCACATACCATGGGTTAAACTTGCCTGGCAGCGCATAATATTTGCCGTCCAGCATCGTATCGACCTTGTACTCCTCATTAACCTTAAAGCCTTCTTTAGCAATAAAATCATCAATTGGAGCAACCATGCCCAGACCAACGCGCTGTGCATAGCCAGCAGGATCACTGAACATGATGACATCCATCTGCTCATTGGAGGATGCGGCAAGATCCAGCTTTTGAATCGCCTCCTGCGTATCGCCCTTCTCGCTCAATACGACGACATCAACCTTGATGTTTGGATTTTTCTCCTCAAATGCCGCAATCGTCTGCTTCCAATTATAGCTCGCTTCGTTGCCGAACGTATGCAGCTTAATCGTAACCTCTTCATCAGCCGCCTGCGCCGGACTTTCCGTGCCGCTGCTCGCTGCTGGCGAAGCCGCTGCCCCTCCGCTATTTGCGTTTCCGCCTGATGAGCAGCCAGCCGCCACCATCATAATCGACATCAGCATAAGCGATAACCATTTCATTTTTCTAAACATGCAAACCCTCCTCCTCAAAAATAAAAAATAACGATAGCTGTCTGAAATATGTTTGTATGCGCTTTCTATCTATCGTTATTGTAGCAATGCGGCTGCCCGCTCCTATACTACAATATTGACTACATTTACGACTATTTTGACTTCCCCTATAAGCCTGCTTGGGGTAGGCATCACTGCTGCCTGTCCTGCAACTGACCCTACTACCCCTTTACGCCGCCCATTGCAATGCCCTCGATGACGCTTTTTTGTCCAATGACGAAAATGATCAGCAGCGGCACGATGGACGATACGGCAGCCGCCATAATGAGCGAATAAAACTCGCCATTAATAGTCGTAAACTTTTGCATCGCCAATTGAATCGTATACAGGCTGTCTGTGCGCAGGAAAATCAGCGGATTCTGATAGTCATTCCATGTCCAAATGAAGCGCAAAATCGCATACGTTGCAACGGCGGGACGCACGAGCGGAAACGCAATTTGCATAAAAATTCGGCCATGCCCCGCCCCGTCGATTTTCGCCGATTCAATATATTCATTATGAACGCCCATAAAAAACTGGCGCAGCATGAAGGTGCCCAGCACGCTGAAGCTGCCAAGCAAAATGAGTCCCACATGGCTGTCGAAAAAACCAATCGAGCGATACAAAATAAACTGCGGCACCAAAATCGCCTGCTGCGGAATCATATAAGTGGCAAGTACAATAAGAAACAAATATTTTCCTGCTGCAAACTGGATTTTGGAGAAGCCATATGCAGCAAGCGCAGATACAATACACGATAATATCGTCGTGACTACTGTAATTTTAATAGAATTCAAATAGTATTTATAGAACGGAAATTGCCCATTCCACACTTCCTTGTAATTTTCGATGACATGCCACGTTTTCGGTATCCATTGAATGGGATAGGTGAATACATCCGCCTCAATTTTGAAGGAAGTCGAAAGCATCCAGACGAAGGGCAGCAGGAACAATAGGCTCATCCCCATCATTAGCACCGTGAAAATCGACTTGCGAACCGTATTTATCGTTTTTTGGTTCATTCTCTTCTTGCCTCCCTTATAAAAATGCTATTAATAATTCACCCACTTCTTCTGCAAGGCCCATTGCAGCAGGGTAATGAGCAGCACACAAGCAAACAGGATAACCGCCATTGATGAGGCGTAGCCGATTTTTAAATTGACGAACGCCGTATCGTATAAATACCAGACGATCATGCTAGTCGAGGAAAGTGGCCCGCCCTTGGTCAAAATCGCAATTAAATCAAACACCTTGAACGTCGAGATAATGCCCGTTACAAGCAGGAAGAAGGAGGTCGACGACAGCTGCGGGAACGTAATGCTTTTGAATTTCACCCAAGCGTTTGCCCCATCAATATCGGCCGCCTCATACAAATCCCGCGGAATGGATTGAAGTCCAGCAATATACACGATCATATTAAAGCCGATAGCCGTCCAAACGGTAATCATCATGAGCGACGGAAGAGCGTATTTCGGATCAGCAATCCATTTGGGTGGATTTTCAATACCGAGCGCCATAAGCAACTGATTAACCGGCCCCGCTGACGGGTGAAAAAGCACCTGCCAGACGATAGCTACCGCTACAATGCTGGAAATGTACGGCATGAAATAAGCAACCTTGAAATAGCTTTTCAAATACACATGCTTGTCGATCATAATCGCGAGAAACATCGAAACTGCCAAATAGGCGGGAACAGTCAGCAGAAAGTACGCATTATTTTTAAGCGATTTAAGAAATGCCGCATCCTTCGCCAGCCGCTCAAAATTATCGAAGCCGACCCATTTCAGGCCATCAAAGCCAGCAATAAAATTCCAGTCTGCCAGCGACAGCCCAAAGGTTGCGAATATCGGCAGCAGCGTCAGCACCGTCACTCCTATCAGCATCGGGCCTACGAACAGAAAACCCGCGAGCGTTTCTTTTCGCTGGATCGCGCCGCTTGACCGCCTCGCCGCCAGCTGCCGTTTGCCTGAATGCTTCTGCTCGGCCGTTGTTTCTTGTAGCGGATTCATGAGCCTTCACCTCGATCTATAATGGATACCTTTATCATAGAAAAAAAGCCGTTCGCGCTGTGACGGTATTTTGCCAACCTATATCATTATTTTGACTTTATCGCAGGCAAGCTTATGCAGCTGGCAAGCAAAAAAGCGATGACCAGCACCTTCCGGCGCCAATCATCGCTCTTTCCTATTTCCGCTTACGCTTGCAGCGGCTTATTCTTTTTGTCGGAGGGGAGAAATACGGTGAATAGCCCCAGCAGCGGCAAATACGAGCAGCACTGGATAACGAACACAATGCTTGTCGCATCAGCAAGATTGCCAAGAATGGCCGAGCCCGCTCCGCCAAGCCCGAAAGCAAGACCGAAGAAAATACCTGATACGAGCCCGACCTTCCCTGGCAGCAGCTCGTTCGTATACACCATAATGATCGAGAACGCCGAAGCCAAAATCAACCCAGCAAAAAAGATCAAGATGACCGAAAACGTTAAATTCGCATACGGCAGGGCGAGTGAAAAGGGAGCCGTCCCCAAAATCGAAAACCAGATCAGCGCACGGCGGCTGAATTTATCCGCTAGCATGCCGCCGAACAGCAGCCCAATAACGTTGGCAACCAGGAAGACGAACAGGATCATCTGCGCCTGGCTGGTCGATACCCCGAATTTTTCTATGGCATAAAAAGAATAATAGCTCGTTAACGCTGAAATATAAACATATTTAGAAAAGACCAAAATCATAATAATCGTAACCGCAAACGCTACTCTTGTTTTAGAGAGGCCGCTTCTTGCAAACGGATGATTTTGCACCGTCCCCTTGCGCTCCTTCTCGGCCTTCAAGTGCTTCGTATACCATCTGGCGACGTAGCTTTGCAGCATGAAACCAACAACGAGCAGCAGGGAAAACCAAACGACACCCTTTTGCCCCGTATGTACGAACAGCATCGCCGTCATGATCGGAGCAAGCGCTTGTCCAATATTTCCGCCAAACTGAAAAATCGATTGCGCCAGTCCTTTGCGCGCCCCGCCTGCCAAATAAGCTACCCGCGCCGATTCCGGATGGAATATCGCTGACCCGACCCCAATCAGCATAACCGCAGCGAGAATCATCCAATAATACGCCGAGAAGGACAGCACCAGCACACCGGCAAGGGTGAAAAGAACACCGATCGGCAGCAGCCTTGGAATCGGCCGTTTATCGGTGAAAATGCCAATAAGCGGCTGTAAAATCGCTGCCGTCAAATTAATGATTAAAGTAATAAGGCCAATTTGCGAAAAGGTTAATGAAAAAGAATCTTTAAGCACCGGATACAGTGCAGGCACAATCGCTTGAATCGTATCATTGAGCAAATGTACCGAGCTTGCAGCAAACAAAATCGGAAAAAAAGTAGTGGCCGCCACATTGGTCGGCCGAATAGCAGCTTGATTGGTTGACATCAGGTTCTCCTTTTTCGAAGTAAAAATCGATGTTTGATATGCGATATATTGCATATTATATTCTGATTATGTATGATATAGCAAGGTTTATTTTCCCGATTGTTTTTTGCCTAAACGGAGCTTACTTTAATCCATTTGCACCCTCTTGCTGCTTCGATATATGATAGGAAGTAGCCAAAAACGCCGTTTGAGAGCTGTAGTTTAATTTTCTTAAAGAAGGTGATGTAATGCCGATACCGACTAATTATTCCTCGCCGCTCAGAATATCTGCGAAGGACAGAGCTTTAGCTCAGCTCCAGAAATGGATTATAGAAGGCACGCTTCAGCCTGGAGAAAAGCTGATTGATGCTGAGCTTGCAGATGCACTTGGCGTCAGCCGGACGCCGATTCGCGAAGCGCTGCAATTGCTTGAAGTACAAGGGCTTGTTCAAATGATGCCCAGCAAGGAAACAAGAGTGACGATGATTGAAGAGGAGGATATGCCTAAGCTTTATGCGCCGCTTGTTGCGCTGAATGCTCTCGCGGCAGAGCTTGCAGTGCCGCATATTCAGCCGGAGCATATAGCCCGCCTTAACGAGCTGAACGCCCAGTTTGCGAAATGCATTCAGGAGAATAAGCCATATGAAGCGATCGAATATGATGAGGAATTCCATAATGTCATTTTGGAGCTGGCGGATAATGCCTATATTCAATCATTCACCTCCTCGCTGCAAATGCACCTTCGCCGCTATAAGTATTTATTTATTAAACAGCCTACTTTCATTGCCCAGGTAGGTGTCAAGGAGCATCAGGCGATCATTGACGCGCTGGAGGCCCGCGATGCGGAAGCCGCTTACCTGATGATGAAGAAAAATGTGAGCATCCATATTTAGGCAAAAAAACCAACTTCACCTCCCGCTTGCAATAACGGAGTTGAAGTTGGTTTTCTCTTGTTTATGGATAAGCTTATTCGGCTTGCTCCGAAGGCTTTAACGCTTTGAGAATAAAAGCCGTCGTATCCGCAATCCGCTCCTCCAGCGTAGACGTATCCTCGCCCATAAGCACCAGCATGTGGATATTTCCTTTCGGAAAAAGCAGGGTTGAGCTGACCGCCGTAAAAGCCATATGAATGGAATGGAATTCAAACACTCCCTGCTCACGCCCCTTCAGCAGCCATTGATGTATCAGCTGCCAGAGCGGCAGGACACGCTCCTGAATCATTTCAATCCGCGGTGTATGCAGCGCAAACTCGCATTGAATGATGTAGGATAGCTCAGCATCCTGATAACGAAAGGTGAGCAGCTCCCGAATTACGAGCTTCATGCCTTCAAGCGGTTCCATATCCTGAGCGATAGAAGCGATGCCCCTGCTAGGAAAAAAAGCTTCAAACAGTGCGAAGAACAAATTATCTTTCCCGCCAAAATAATAAGAGATCAGCGCCACATTCGCGCCCGCTTCCTCACAAATTTGCCGGACGGATGTCCTGTCAAAGCCTTGAGCGGCAAACAGCTTTTTCGCTGCCAGCAAAATTCTCATTTTCACATCGATATCCGCAGCTTTCATCTCAGCCTCCTAACGGCAACCACTTTATTTGACGCAAGCACTTGGGGCTGATTAGAAAGCGCGGAAACGAATTAGTTCGACTTCATTGCCATTTGCCCCGGCTTCGGCGCAAGCTGCTTCTTCAAGCCAACCGCTGCCATGCTGATCACAAAACCGATGATCGCAATAATAGCCAGTGCCACAACCTCGCTTCCAATCCCCTTACCACCGAACAGCACATTCATTAGCCCCTCAACTGCATAAGTTGCAGGAAGCGCCTCTCCAAGCTTTACATAGAAATCCGGTAGCAGCTCACGCGGCACAATCGCACCAGATGAAACGAGCTGCGCGGACAGTGCAATAATATTAAACAGCATGCCAGCCATGCCAAATACATATAAGAACATTTGAGAGACAAACATAAACGCAAGCACGAACATGAGCTGGAACAGCCACAGCTTCAAGAAGCCCTGCTCCATTTGTCCATTAAATGCAGCGAGCAAAGAAGAGCCTACAAGCGATACGCCAATTGCCGCACCTGCCGTAATAATGCTTCGAGCTGCAAAACGCTTCCAGCGGCCTGCTACAGCACTAACCATCATCGACGATTGCTCCAGGTTCATCCCCATAATCATCGCGCCAACATAAGAAGCGAGCACCATCATCATCGGAACCATTTGGTTGCTCATGCCTTTGACCGGGTTCATGGATTCGATGTTCGCCGTAATACGTTCCGCTAAGCTTTGGCCAGCAATCGCCGCCTGCTCCACCGGAACACCTGCCTTGCCAAGCGTACCTGCGATGCCTTGCTCTATCGCCTGTGCATTGGCTTCCTTCGTTACCTCTGCAGCAACATTGCTCATAATGCTCTTAATTAAAGCAGGGTTGGATTCATTGATAAAATAGCCAATATCCGCTTTGCCATCTGCCGCCATCGCCTTTTGCGAAAAATCAGCAGGGAAATAAATAATCATTTGCAGCTCACGTGCATTAAGCTGCTGCTTCGCATCCTCAAGACTTGCAGGCTGCGACATTTGGAAGGGCAAATTGCCGACCAAAGAACCTGCGATTTGCGCGCCGAACTGTTGATCTTCATTGACTACTGCAATATGCAATTTATCAATACGATCGGTCACTCCATTATAACCTGTCATCCATATAACTGAAAATACAATTTGAAACATAAGCGCCGTAATAATACCAACAATTGTTGTTGGACGCTTCATAAAAGCTTGAATCGTGTTTTTCATCGCCAATCCCATCCTGTCTGTGTCTATTTATCTGGTTTAAACAAATGTTTTAAACAATCGATTTAAACAACTGTTTCAATATTATATTTTGCTTCGAAAATTGTCAACATGAAAATAATGATGCCTGGCATAAAATCAGAAAAATCCCCGTGTCCACTGCTATGAAAGCAATGGATATGGGGATTTATGTAACGATGGTCGCATACGAAGCTATGAGACTTCTTCGTTCATTTCCTCTTCGCGCAGCTTGTCTGCAGCAAGCTGCTTGCGGTATATGGCAGCGGACAGGAAAACGCTGATTTCATATAAACCGATTAATGGGATGGCCACGAGCGCATCCGATACAAAATCGGGCGGCGTTACTACGACCCCAATAAAAATCATAATGAAATAGGAAATGCGGCGCATTTTGCGCAAACGAATCGGATTCAAAATCCGGATTGCGGTCAAAAACATAATGACCAGCGGCAGCTCAAATAACAGCGAAATCGGAATCAAAATATTAAACATAAAGGTGAAATATTGAATAATTCCGAACGTCTCGACCAAATCCAAACTGTCCGAAACATTTCTGGTGAAATGAAACGCGAGTGGAAAAACGACAAAATAAGAAAATGACAGTCCCACCAAAAACATCAATAAAGCGAATGGGATATATTTAAGCGTCGCCCGCTGTTCCTTTACATGCAAAGCTGGCTTAACGAATGCCCATAGCTGATACGCCGTAAATGGAATCGTAATAATAAGCGCTATGACGAGCGCGAATTTCATATAGACGCCGACCCCGTCCCACAAGGAGAACGTATGCATCGGGAGAGAGCGCGCTGGCTCAAGGCTCATAATGAAATCATAAGCAGGCTTTGCCACAAACAAACCAGCAATGAGGCCCACCAAGATAACGAGCAGCATATAAAAAATCCGTTTGCGAAGCTCTCCGACATGCTCCAGCAGCGGCATCAGGCCTTCCTCACGCAGCCGTTCGCGATTAAAGGGTTGTTCGGTAGCTTCGTCTTGCCTGATTCCCATCTGTCACAATCTCCTTCCAGAAAAAAAGCGGGCCCGATTAATCCGGCAGCCGCTTGTTATTCGACTCAGTATTGTCTGATTTGGAAACGTCGATCCGTTTCTCCTCTTTGTCCTTTGGCTCATCATCCATTACATCTCTTGCACCCGCTTTAAACTCCTTAAGCGTCCGACCGAAAGCTCTACCCAATTCAGGCAGCTTGTTAGGACCAAACAACAGCAGGGCCACTAGCACCAGCAAAATAATTCCTGTTGCACCAATAGATGGCATAATCGTCTACCTCCTTCTACTCTTGGATGTCTGTCCAAACTCAGCATCCGTACAAACCGCCATAACCGAGCTGTGTAATATCTTCCTTCACAATTTGATGCCCCGCAAGTATGCGTGCCAGCAGGACATCGAATGAAGTAAACGGGTCATGCATGACGCATCCCGGTAAGCCAAGTATTGGCACTTCGTTCAAATAACCCATTAACAGCATGGATCCAGGCAGCATCGGCGTTCCATAGCTAACGATGTGTGCACCCGACGCCTTAATTGCCCCTGGTGTGCGGTCGTCAGGATCGACAGACATTCCGCCTGTTACCAATATCATATCATAATCTTGCCTAAGCAAATAGTTAATTTCATTAACAATCACCTGCTTGTCGTCGGGAGCAAAACGCTGCTCGATGACCTCTGAGCCGAAGGCTTCCAGCTTGCTGCGGACAGCGGGACCGAATTTATCCTCGATCCTCCCGCCGAATACTTCCCCGCCCGTCGTCAGCAGACCCACTCGCAGCTTGCGAAATGGCTTTACACGAACGGGCGCTGCGCCATCATGTGCCGAGCGATACTCTGCTGCCAAGCGCTCAACTTCCTCTACCTTGGATTCCGGCACGACAAGCGGAATAGCGCGAGTAGCCGCAAGCTGTCCATCCTTCTTCACTACGCTATTCGTCTTTACCGTCGCAAGCGCAATTTCGCCGAGCGAATTAATGGCATGCACCAGCGCTTCGTCAACCTCAACAAGCCCAAGCAGCTCGGATTTCATGCTTACTTTACCTTCATGCGGTTCGCTTAGCCAGATGCCGTCTCCGCAAAGCGCCTTTGCCATCCTGCTTGCAGCATCATCCTCGTGCAGCTCGCCAGGGGCAAGCTCCATAATGTAAATATGCTCCTTGCCAATATCGAGCAGATTCGGAATGTCAGCTTCGGTTATAATATGGCCTTTTTTGAAAATACGGCCTTTAAACTCACCCGGTATAATGCGGGTGAGGTCATGAGCCAGCCGCAAACCAATGGCATCGTAGACGGACACTTCCTTTAGCACCGTCTTGGTTTCCAAACTCAGCTCGGCCGTTGTTGCTGCTTGCCCTTGCTGCTTATGCTGCCCAGCGCTGCTCATAATACGTCCTCTCCCTGTGTACCGGAAATAATCTCAAGGGCTTGAGGCAGTTGATCCATAATGGCCATTAAGCTTTCATGGACACCTTTCGGGCTGCCCGGCAAATTCACAATCAGCGACTTGCCACGGATGCCGCATACGCCTCGGGACAGCATGGCGCTTCTCGTCTTTTGAATAGCGCCAAACCTCATCGCTTCTGAAAGACCTGGAATAACCCGATCGACCACCCGCAATGTAGCATCGGGCGTCACATCACGAATCGCAAGTCCTGTCCCTCCTGTCGTCAGCAATAAATCCGCTTGATAATATTCGGTCATCTCAATGATGGCTGCCATAATTTCATCCTGCTCATCCGGAACGATGCGATAATCGACAATTACGCCGCCAAGCTCTTCCTCTACCAGCTCCCTGATAACTTGTGCGCTTGTATCTTCACGTTCACCGCGCGAGCCTTTATCACTAGCCGTCAAAATAGCCACTTTCCACTGCATTTACCGTTCCTCCCATCCCTTGTCCGATCATGGGTGATTCCATCACTGGAAACAGCCGCCTTGCTTTATTTTTCTATCGAGTCTGCTTCCGCTTGAAACTGGTAATCGCCGTTTTTGCCACCGGTCTTTGCAACAAGATGTGTCGGGCCAATCACCATATCCTTCTGAATTGCTTTGCACATATCGTAAACGGTAAGAGCGGCGATCGAAACTGCTGTCAGCGCCTCCATTTCGACCCCTGTTTTACCTGTTGTTTTCACGGTTGCCTGTATGTATAGCTCATCTGCGCCATTGTCATCAAAGCGCACATCCACGCCAGTCAAAGGAAGCGGATGGCACATCGGAATGACGTCCGATGTTTTTTTCGCGGCCATAATGGCTGCAACCTGTGATACGGCCAGCACATCGCCTTTGCCTATCGTTCCCGCTTTAATCCGTTCTAGCGTCTCGCTGTGCATCGTAATGGTCGTCTGTGCTGTAGCACTGCGAGACGTAACGTCCTTATCGCTTACATCCACCATTTTGGCCCTGCCCTGCTCGTTAAAATGCGTCAATCCCACAGCACTCTCTCCCCCTTACAGCTTCTATAGCAAATGAATCCCGGATTCCGTTACGATTCCGTTCATCTTCAAATCATGCTCCTGCATCGGAACCTGCTCTGCAACCTGCGACTCGAAAGCTGCGCCAATCCACATCGCGCGCTTCCCTGCCTCGCCTGCCCGCTCCGCAAATCGGTCATAATAACCTCCGCCATAGCCCATTCGTCCGCCAATGCGGTCAAACTGAATGCCTGGGACGATGATGATGCCTGGCATATGCCCCTGCGGAAGCTCCTCGCATTTCGCCGGGTCAGGCTCACGGATTCCATATGCACCCTCCATTAAATCCGCTGGCGATTGCAGCCGGTACAGTGTCATCGAGCGATCAAGCGGGTGACAACGGGGTACGATTACCTCACGCCCGGTTGACCACGCCCATTCCATTAGCGGCCACATGTCCAGCTCAGAGCGAAATGGAACATAACACATGATTTCGTGCTGCTCCGGATGTTCTTCCAGCCATACGCTTAATGCGCTGCAAGCAAGCTCAGACCGTAATGTCCGATCCTGCTTGGACAAGCGATCGCGAGCTTTAGCAGCATCCGCTCGAATACGCTGTTTTTCCGCCTTTATTTGCGATTTTTCATTGTCCGTCATAATCGCTATTCTGCCTTTCCAATTCCTCAATTTCAATTATGTTCAGTTTACCATTGTTATGCAACTTTCGCCAATGGCGGCTTGCATTTGTGTTAATATATAATGAAATAGCAAGCAAGCGAAAGCTAAGCAATTATTCGTTGGAGGTATTTTTTATGCTGCTTCAAGTTTCTAATATAAGTAAAAGCTACGGTGTAGATCCCATATTATCAAACATTACGATGCAGGTGCTTGAACGCGAGCGCATCGGACTTGTTGGCGTCAATGGCGCGGGCAAGTCCACGCTGTTAAAAATCATTGCGGGAGAGATTTCTTTCGACTCCGGCGCCATCCACAAGGCCAAGGAAACGCGACTCGGCTATTTGGCTCAAAACAGCGGTCTGCAATCCGACCGCACCATTGAAGCCGAAATGCGCGCCGTATTTGCTCATTTGCTGGAGGCCGAGCAGGAGCTGCGCGATCTGGAGCAGCAAATTGCTGATCCCGTGCTGCATGAACAGCCAAAGCGTTATGAAGAGGTACTCGACCGCTATTCCCGCCGCTCTGACTGGTTTCGCGAGCAAGGCGGCTTTGAAATCAATACGCGCATCAACAGCGTTCTTCACGGCATGGGCTTTGGCACTTTTCCGCCAGATACACCTATCCATACGCTCAGCGGCGGTCAAAAGACGAGGCTGGCACTCGCCCGTATTTTGCTTCAAGCTCCTGATTTGCTCATGCTCGATGAGCCCACCAACTATTTGGATATTCCGACGCTCACTTGGCTTGAAGGCTATTTGCGCAGCTATTCCGGCGCGATTCTTGTCGTCTCTCATGACCGATATTTCCTCGATGCGCTTGTGCAGACGATTGTTGAAATCGAACGGCATTCCGCTAAACGTTATACAGGAAACTACAGCCGATATATTGACCTGAAGGCTGCAGAATACGAAAGCGATCTAAAGCAGTTTGAGAAGCAGCAGGACGAAATTGCCAAGATGGAGCAATTCATTCAGCGTAATATTGTCCGTGCCTCTACTACGAAACGCGCTCAAAGCCGCCGTAAAGCGCTCGACAAAATGGACGTACTCGACAAACCGCTGGGCGATTTAAAGAAAGCCAACTTCACGTTCCAAATTGAGCGCCAAACCGGTAAAGATGTTTTGCAGGTATCGGATTTATCTGTGCTGTTTGACGAGAAAAACAAGCCCTTGTTCCAGCATGTCTCCTTCCGCTTGCAGCGTGGCGAGACTGTGGCTCTAATTGGACCTAACGGTATCGGCAAATCGACACTGCTCAAAACGATTGTCGGACAGCGCCAGCCTTCGGGCGGCACCATCGCCTGGGGGTCCAACGTCAAGCTCGGATATTACGACCAAGAACACACTGGACTTAATCAGACGAATACCGTATTGGAAGAAGTTTGGGGGCTCTACCCTCATATGGAGGAATCTCGTATTCGAACTGTTCTTGGCAGCTTTCTATTTAGCGGCGAAGATGTGCTTAAACGCATTTCGGCGCTCAGCGGTGGCGAGAAAGCTCGTGTATCGCTTGCCAAGCTCATGCTGGCTCAAGCCAATGTGCTCATTTTGGATGAGCCTACCAACCATTTGGACTTGTACAGCAAGGAAGTACTGGAATCCGCTTTGCTCGATTATGAAGGCACGCTGCTCTTTATTTCTCATGACCGTTATTTCCTTAATAAAATGGCGGAGCGCATTGTCGAACTGACACCTGCAGGCACCGAACATTTCCTAGGAAATTATGACGAAATGATAGAGAAAAAGCATGAACTCGAAGAAGCACGGCTGGAGGAAGAAGCTAAGCGGACTGCTAGCAATAAAGCTACTGCGCCTTCCGACAACGTTAGCGATTACGCGTTGGACAAGCAGGCAAAGCGTGAGGAACGCAGCCGTCAGCGCAAGCTGGAGCAGGTCGAAGCCGATATTGCCGAGCTAGAGCAAGCCATTGCGGATCTGGAGCTGCAACTGACAGACCCAGCTATTTTCAACGATTACATGCGTATTCAGGACATCCAGTCACAAATCGACCAGAAGCGCACCGCTTTAAGCGAGGCCTATGAGCAATGGGAAACCCTTAGTGAATAGTATTCGCTGCATCACTTCCTTTATTAATAATATTAAATAACATTTCAGGACATTAACGAATCACAAGCTACACGGATTCGTTAATGTTCTTCTTTTATATTAGGAAGTACTGGCGAACCTGGTCATAAAAAAATATAAAAAGATGCTTGCGCTATAAAAGCGCAAGCATTGAGAGGGAAACCAATGTTAGGGTATTACTGGGGGGATCAAGTGACTGCAGCTCGCAATGATTGCCACAGCTATCCCAATATGAAAATGTCATTGCCTATCGAATATATAGGCAGCAACGGTAAAACTCAAGGGACAAATTGCTCAAGTCGGATAATGCCAAGCCGTTTTGCCTCCGCGATCGCTTCCGATCGGGACCTAACGTTAAGCTTTTCAAAAATCCGGGTTAGATGGTACTCTACAGTACGCTGACTCATATGCAGCTTAATGGCAATATCTTTGTTGCTATTGCCGTACGCGACCTGCTGCAAAATATCCTGATCGCGTTCTTTAATCGATACTTCTTCAATTACTTTCTCAGCACGCGTAATTTTGACTTCGTTGCGCCGCAGCTGCTTGAGCAGTGAAATCGGAATAACCGCTTCCCCTCGCATAGCGCATCGAATGGCGTTATGCAGCTGTTCTCGCGAGACCGTCTTAGAGATAAAGCCGGAAACGCCGCATTCTATCAATAAATTATAGTGCGTACTAATTTCATAACCAGTATATATGAGCACTTTACGATCCGGATCTTGCTGAATCAAACGTTTTGCAAGCTCAAGACCGCTTATGCCTGGCATGTTCAAGTCACATAAAATAATGTCAAATCCTTCGTTGCTAATCGCATCTAGCGCTTCCATGGCCGATAATACAACCGTCACCTTCATTTCAGGATCTTGTTCAATCATCGTTTTGGTGCCTTCTCCGACAGATGGATGATCATCAACTAATAAGATACGAATCACGCAGCAAACCCCTTTCCGATCGGCCAGTCGTCATATTTTGCGGCAATATAATAATGACCTCAAGACCTTTTCCACGTTTCGACCGGAATGTTATTTCACCTTCAAGGCTAGCGACTCTTTCTTTAATACCGGATAAACCCATATGCTCGAAAGAAGCCTCCATGTAATCGACATCCATGCCGACCCCATCGTCCTTATAGTGAAAATAAACTATGTTTGTTCTCTGCTCCAACTCTAACGTGACCAGATTGGCACGCGCATGCTTATCAGCATTGCGAAGCAACTCTTGGACAATGCGGTAAATCGCTGTAATCTGCTCTTCGTTAAGCAGGTTGTCGAAAGGCTTGGCCCGAAAATCAACCGCAAAATTGTTTCTCATTTGCGTATGCTCAATGATCGATTCCAATGCTTCAACAATGCCCATTTCCTTAAGCAGCGGCGGTCTTAACTCATTGCAGGTTTCCCGAATTTGATGGATGACATCAAGCAGTCCTTCCTTGATTTCGTCAAGCTCGACTTCAAGCTTTTCCGTTATCGGATGGTCCAGCATGAGTGCTTCCAGCCTTCGGTACCACAATAATTGGTCTTGAAGCGCAGAATCATGAAGATCGGCTGCAAGCTTCCGCCGTTCATTTTCCGAGAGGCAAAACAACAATCTTAAAATCCAAGGTGTTGTAGCTTGCTCCTTCTTAATTTCAGATTCTAAATCCTCGATTAAGCTTTCAATCAGATATAAGTTTTCAAACACGATACTTGCATAATTCGCAAGCGTCTTGAGCCAACGAAGCTCATCTGAATTGAAACGGGTATGGTTGGTTTTGGAGCCAATCCATACGATGTACTGCTTTGACTTCTGACAGCCAATAATTAGTCCCAGACCATGAGGCAGCTCAATGACTTCCCCGACTTGAAGCGATTCAGTCACTTGCAGCAGAAAAATAGCGGTACTCTGCTCATCATCCTGCACTCCTGCCGGAATAACCAATGCTTCAACCTGGTCTACAATGAGAAAATCAATTCGGCTAGCCGGAAGCAACGCCCCAATTTCTTCTTTCAGCACCATCTCCAGATCATCCCGCTTCATGACTCGTGCAATTTTGCGCGAGAAACGATCAAGGCTGTCTTGGTAGCTGTACATTGCTTTAAAAAGCTTGGGACGAAATTTATGATCAATCTGCTCCTTGGAATAAAGAAACAGGGTCATAACAGCGTAAATAATGATAAAGATTTGAAGCCATCTGACCCAGGAGAATACAGTGTCACTACTTACAATCGCAGCAATCGTCATCGTAACGACAAGCGCCGGCAATAAGGACAGCAATGTATAATACTTAAAGCGGGTCAATATAAAATCAACATCAAACAATTGGTTGGATGTTAATAAATAAAAGTAAACGATCGGCAGCACGAACAAAAAAGGTGCAGTGAACGCCGCTGGCAAAATTTGAATGTTTCCTCCCAACAACGGCAATAAATTCATTGTAATGAAAGGGGTAAAAGCAGCCAAATGCGAAGCAAGCGTTATTTTAAACAAGGAATTGAATCTACTCTTCCGATAGTAGAAGAATTTTCTAAACAACTGGTAGATACAGATGAAATTCCCTACAATCAAGGTCCCATGATAAACCATTCTGGCGTTTAAAAACACGGCTTCCGACATATAATTCGTCCACACATAAACAAGACAGAATAGCGAGGTTGCCCCAAAAGCAATGATCATGGCTAGAATCAGCTTTGGACTGATAAAAATGATGCCATATCTCCGCAAGTAAATATTCATAAACAATAAAAACAAAATCGCAATAAAAGGAAGCACCGCATACATAATCGTAATGCCAACTAAATCACTACGGTATGCAGCAACTGAAGCAAAATAACTTAAGCCTATTGCTGTAAAAAACAATATTAGCATAATTGCGGCCAAATCATTATTACGCTTCTTATACAAGAAAGAAGATAACCCGAGAAATAATAATAGAGAGCCCCAAGGTATATACAATTGAAATATCAATTCTATTCCCGTATGGTCGCCATTCCAACCCCGATTAAAAGTTACTATTCTTATCTCGCCACTTGCATTTATGACTTGGATACTGTCTACTCTCTCAATCGTAGAAAATTTAATGATATTAAGATTTTGATCTGTTGACAGTCCATTGACCTGTTGAACGACGTCTCCGACATTCAAACCTTTAATTACACCTTGTCCTGCTGGCTCAAGTGATTCAATTAAGTATTGACCTTGATCATTCTTAATTGTTACCGCGCCGATGAAAGGGTCATTAATAATCACAATTGTTAGATAAACTAGCAAAGCGGACAACCCACTCAGGAAGAGAAAGACTAATAGTTTCCTTGAGCGTAACAACTTCATCTTTCTCCCCCTAAATTCATGCAGAGCATTACCTTATGTCCAGTAGGCCAATTGGTAATTATCCTTCTTATCTGCTTGAATGCTCAGGGTTTCAAAAATCGCTTTCTTCTCCGCTGGAGTCACTCCAGCCATTTGCAAGTTCCCGCTCATTGCTAAATCCATCATTTGCGAGTCTTTGGCTAAAGAACGAATAAATTCTTTCAACACTGGAACTCCTCCTTAGGAATGTGTAAGAGTCTTTCTGTAGTTAACTATAACAGGAAATGATAGCCAAGCAAACGCAAATCTAGTTCGTATTTACCGCAACTACCATTGCGGTGTTATTCGGAGGCTATTCTTTAGCCAATATGCTTAACAGCATTTCCTTATGCACGGCCACCTCAGGAACCGATTCCAAGAGCTCCATAAAACGGTTATAATGTGTGCGCATCACAACTGAACCGTACAGCATGGCACCGGATTTTTCATAAGCTTCCTCAAGCAGGCCGCGCTTATCCGCTACATCAGCCTCATTCAAGCGACCTTCAAAATAATCCCTAATCCAATTATGCTGGTCTACAGCATCCTCAAGCATGTACAGAGTAAGAAGCGTTTTCTTCCGCTGCAAAAAGTCATTTTTCTCATCCCAGCGAAGCAGGTCGCGAATGTCATTTTTAATTTGAGCCGCCATTCCCACCTCAACTGCATATTCCGCTACAATCGGATGCCAGCCTCGGCCGGTCAGCATAACGCCCGTCATACAGGCATGAACGATTAAAGCTGCCGACTTTTGCTTAATCGACTGAAAATAAGACTGCTCGTCGGACACAACGTTCATTAAATCCATCATTTGCCCGTTCGCCGCTTGCAGCAATTGAAGATTCATCATTTTCATTGTTGTTTGCACATGGGAGCTATCGAATTCAGAATCCATCATCGCTTGCTGCGAAAGGGTCAAAAAAGCAGCTGCAAGATGCAGTGCTATAGGCAGAGGAGCTTCAGACCAGGCCTGCTTTGGCGCATCCTGATCCTGCAAGTCATCGAAAATATCGGTCGCCAGAATAAGAAATTCAACCGCTGCCGCCGCACGATACACTGCCGCCCCTTCACCGCCGAACATCCGGTAGTGGAGCACCGTCAAGCGTCCAAAAGGAAGCTGCTCATTCAGCCTGTCCATTAAAAATAAGTAGGCGTATTGAATCAATGAGTCCACTGTAAAATGTCGTTTGACCATCTCTCGCATTTCAAATTCGATTTTAGGTACACAGTCCTCCAACTTTAGACCCCCATCGTTTCAAGATTTTTCTATTTTACACGATGGAGTAAAAACGCACCAACATTTTTCAATATTTTAGTAATAAAACCCGCCTTCCTCTTTGAATTCAGCCGCTCCTGTTCCATCTCCTCCTCGTTTATTCGGTTCACCAGCACAGCGATCATTTCCATTCGTTTCCTGAGCATATCGGCACGATTGACAAATGGGCCTGTGGGGTCACGATCCCGGTTCATGAATGTAAGCCCTCCTTCCAACTGCTGCTGTTACACGGCTCCCGCGTAAGCAAAATGGACATATACGGCTTCCATCGTTAAACCACCGGCTGGAATTTGCGAAATTAATCGCTTAGGGGTATCGCATTTCACTAGATTTCCTTGGCGCAGCACAGCTATACGATCACAATGATGCTGCATTTCCCCCATATCATGGCAGGACAAAACAATCGTTTTCCCTTGGCGCTTAAGCTCCAATATAATGGACCAATATTCTTCTCTCGCTTGCATATCCAGCCCGGTAGTCGGTTCATCCAGAAAAATAATCTTTGGGTTGTTGACGACAGAAATTGCCAGCGCCACGCGCTGCCGCCAGCCGCCAGACAAACGCCTAACGGGACGATCCAAGTAGCTCTCCAAGCCAAAGCGGTCAATAATCTCTTTCATTTCGGTTGAACATTTATAGAAGGAGCGGAACATTTCCAGCGCCTCCCTCACATTCAGCTTATCCACCAGCGATATACTTTGCAGATGAAGGCCAATATGCTCCTGAAGCTCAGTTGCTTCAGCAGCCGGATTAATGCCAAGCACCTCGATTTGTCCCTTGTCGGGCTGACGCAGTCCCATCAGCATTTCGAGCAGCGTCGTCTTTCCAGCGCCATTCGTGCCGATAATGCCAAATAACTCCCCTTCTTTTATATTCAAGGAAATATTATCGACTGCCTGATTCGAGCCATAAGCTTTACATACCGAGTCTACCTTAATCATTGTCCTTCTCACCTAATTGTCGCCTCCCTGATTGATAAGACGTTTTGGCATAACCCCGTTTCTCTGATCTTCTGCCGGAAACTACCGCTTGTCTTATAACCTTACCCCATATGAACGGTAATTTCACCGTAAAAAAACGCAATTACCACCGCAAGTTTATTGCGGTTCCGCAACTTTTTCAGGGATATTGATAGATTTATTCGAATAAAATTCAGAAATATGACTTGTAGTGTGAGTTTTTAATGATTCATTTTTAAAATAAACGATCGCTGACGCCTTTCTTCTATATAATTAGCCAGATGAAATATAACTAAGCATGACAGAGAAGATTCCTTTTTCAGCCAACGGGAAACTACTCTTGTTCCATTACCTTCATAAACTCTTATTGATTCATTTCGGCAAAAAAGGCTTTTTCCCTTTTTAATCTTAAAGGAAATAAACCTTCATACTTACTTGCTTGGCATCGTAGTTATAAGCGGTAGTCCGCCCTTTTTCATCCTTCTGGCTTACCTCGAGGCTCCGTCCCGGGATCGGGCATTTACACGTAGCTGTCCTTCAGCTCCTCCGACACAATGCCGGTAAACACAAGCTTCGCATGCTCATTGATTTTTTTCTCGACGGATAAAGACAGCATGTGAACAAGCTCGAATGGGGCAATCTGCACATTATGCGGGGCAATCATATTCGTACTCATAATCGTTCGCCTTCTTTGCGGTCCTTTTCCTTTTCCTTTTCCTGCTCCTCCTCTTTCCCCCCGAACATCATGGCAATGACCTTCTCATCCGCATACTTCATCACATGTTTCACATTTTCTTATCCTATTTTTCTAATATCGGATCAAAAAAATGCATAATTTCAGGTTATTAAGCAAATAAAAAGGAAACCTATAGTAAATTTTCATTTTTTACATCGAAAATGGTTATCCACAAAGTTGTCCACAATCAGACGCAAATTGTTAGTAAATTCTGTCGACATTTTCCGACGTAAATAAAGGATTTGTAAACGTTAACGTCATAAATTTTTAATGCCGTCGATTTTTCCGAAAAATTATTCACATTATCCACAATTCCAGTGTCGATAAAGTGAAAAAACTATCCACTTTCCACGAACAGCCCATCCCCAGTCAAACCCTTGATTTTACGCATAAAAAAGAACTTATCCACAAAGCTTAACGCCCTGTGAATAAGTCCCTTTCTTGCGCTTGCTATTAAATTACACTTTGTTCATTCGCCCGCTTATTAATGGTCAGCATCGCTTGATTGCAGGCTGCCACATATGCCTGTGCGGCTGCATATACGATGTCACTATGAATCGAAGTTCCACGATAGCGCTCGCCATTGTTGACAATTGTCACGACCGCCTCACCGTGTGCATCCTCACCTGTGGACAACGAATGGATTTCCAGATCCTCGAATTCTGCCGCAACGGGGATCGCTTGCTGAATACAGTGAATGACGGCTTCTAGAGGTCCATCGCCAGTTCCTGTATAGGAATGCTCGGTACCCAGATCATTTTCACGAATCGTCACGGTCGCAATACGGGATTTATGGCTGCCCGACAGCACCTGCAGATCGGTAAGCATATACGGATCAGGCTGAGTCGCCGTCATTTCGCCAGCGATGCGAATCAGCTCATTATCCGTCACCAGCTTCTTCTCATCGGCTATTTGCTTGAAGCGATTGTACACATTGACCAGCTCCTCGCCTTCTACGGCGATCCCGTATTCCGACAGGCGATGCTTGATTGCGTGACGGCCGGAGTGTCTGCCCAGCACGATCATGCTGCGCGGAATACCCATCGCTTCCGGGTCCATAATTTCATACGTATTGCGGTTTTTCAACAGGCCGTCCTGATGAATGCCAGACTCATGCTGGAACGCATTGCGGCCCACAATCGGCTTATTAAATGCAATCGGATAATGCATCGCCCGGCTGACCATCCGCGACGTTTCATAAATTTCGCTTTGCTCAATCCGCGTCTCCATTTGCAGCACCGACCTCCGTGTCTCGATAATCATTGCAATTTCCTCCAGCGAGCAGTTGCCAGCGCGCTCTCCAACGCCATTGACGGTAACCTCTACCTGCGTCGCACCTGCACGAATAGCGGCCAGGCTGTTCGCAGCTGCCATCCCCAGATCGTTATGGCAATGAGTGCTGTAGCGAACCGTTTCTCCGCCTCTAGCCAGGCGACGAACAGATCGGAACATATCATCGATTTCGTCCGGCATCGCATAGCCAAGCGTATCCGGCAGATTGATGATCGTCGCACCTTCGGCTATGGCCGCTTCGACCAATTCTATGACAAAATTGCGGTCCGAGCGGGTTGCATCCATCGCTGAAAATTCAATTTCATCTACGAACTGCTTGCCATAAGCAATCATCTCACGGGCGATTTGCACTACTTCCTGGCGCGTTTTGTTCAGCTGGTGCTGCAGATGAATGTCGGACGAGGAAATAAATAGATGCAGCCTTCTTCTTGCCGCATCCTGCGTCGCCTTGACCGCCGCATCAATATCGACCTTCATCATCCGGGCAAAGCCGGCAATTTCAACATGCTGCAGCTCGCGGGAAATTTGCTGAATCGCTGCAAATTCGCCGGGGCTAGAAATAGCAAAGCCCGGCTCGATGACGTCAATGCCCAGCTTACCCAACTGGCGGGCGATAATAATTTTACGTTCAGGATCGATGGAAGCGCCCGGAGACTGCTCACCGTCTCGCAGCGTCGTATCAAAAATTTGAATTTTTCTCATACCGTTATTCGTCTCATTTGCCGTTGTCATCGTTATGACCTCCTGAAATTTTAGTTAACTATAGCTACAGCTGCACAAAAAAAGCCTGCCGTCTCTAATTGAAAGAGACGACAGGCTTTTCACCCTCCGTGGTACCACTCTAATTGGCTGGACCCTGTGTGCGCCTTGAGCAGAAAAACCAGATCGGCTTCTCCTTTCACGCTGCTGCTGGATGGATAATTCCATACCTGCTGCATTCGCGCGGGTCCAAACCCGCTTGATGCCCGGTCACGGGGGCTGATTCCGTAACGATGTACGCATATCAGGCTCGCAGCTAACCTTAGCCGCCTGCACCGATTGTTCCATCGTTCCGCTCCCAGGCGAGTTCGAACGTAAGCTTCGACTGCGTCGCACCATCCCACAGCTCTCTGCAGCGCTTCCTTATCGACCATACAGCAGCTTGGTTATCCGCCTGCCGCGTCCCGTTCAAGGTTCCCGCTGTTATCCCGCTTTACCGCTCTACTACTCCTGTTCCTTGCGTTTACTTTATGTGATTTCAGCTTCTTATGCTGGTTCATGTCTAACTTGCCTGCTTGCTCATTTCATTGCTTGCTTCTAAGCTTTGAACTTCCAAACAACAAGAAAAGCCTGTCGCCTCTTGAATAAATCAAGAGACGACAGGCTTATTACAATCCTGCGCGGTACCACCCTTGTTGACCCTCCGCTTTGCTATTGCAGCAAATTAGAATGCCCACCTTAGGCACATCATCAACTCCGGATGTTGATCGATGCGCACCCGATTACGGGGGTTAGCCGTGACAGTGTAGTAAATCCGGCTATCCATGGTTAGCCAGCTGTTCCACTGTTCCGCTCCCAGGCGAGCTTCAGGCTTCCGTCGACTGCGTTGCACTAGCCCGCAGCTCTCTGTTCATTCCGGGAATGGCCCTACTATTCCTGTTCCTTGCGTTTGCAGAATATGAAGTTCAAAGTATTGTTGCCTATTATATGCCTTGAAAAATGAGATGTCAATCACAGCACTCAAAAAAATTTCGAGCAGCCGTTAGTCTAGCTCTGCGCCTGCGGTGCCATCCAGCCTTCTAGGCTGAAGCTCGGCTCAGCTTTAAGATCAAGTGACGAATATTCGCCGCGCTGCCATTTCAGGAAAGCGGCGGCACCAATCATCGCCGCATTATCCGTGCACAGCGTCAGCGGCGGAATGAGCAGCGGCACGCTTTCGGCTTCGCAGCGGGAAGTCAGAGCTGCCCGCAGGCCGCGATTCGCTGCGACGCCTCCGCACAGCAGCAGCTGCTTGGCGCCATAGGCGCGAACGGCGCGAAGCGCTTTTTCAACAAGCACCTCGATGACCGATTCCTGAAAGCCCCGTGCCAGCGCCGCTTCATTGAGCGTATCCCCACGCATCTGCGTCTGATTAATAACAGCGAGCACCGCCGACTTCAAGCCGCTGAAGCTGAAATCATAGGAATCCGCCTCCAGCCATGCCCTTGGCAGCGCCAGCGCTTCCGATGCAACGGATGCCAACCTGTCGATATGCGGCCCGCCCGGATAAGGCAGCTTGAGCGAACGGGCTACTTTGTCGTAAGCTTCCCCAACCGCATCGTCGCGCGTGCGACCAATCATGCGAAAGGAGCCCTCATTTTCGAGCAGCACAAGCTCCGTGTGCCCGCCAGAAACGACGAGCGCCATACACGGATATACCAGTTCATGGACGAGCTGGTTAGCGTAAATATGTCCCGCTATATGATGGGTGCCGATTAAGGGCAGGTCGAGCGCCATCGCCAGCGTTTTGGCCGCTACGATTCCAACAAGCAGTGCTCCAACTAGTCCCGGCCCCTGCGTCACCGCAATTGCGGATAAATCCTTCAGCTTCATGCCCGATTCAGCAATCGCCTGCTCAATCATCAGCGTAATGACCTCTACATGCTTGCGTGAGGCAATTTCCGGCACAACGCCGCCAAAGCGCTGATGCACCTCAATTTGGCTCGAAATGACGTTCGATAATATATGCTTTCCATCCTGAATAACAGCAACGGATGTTTCATCACAGCTCGTCTCAATGGCAAGAATAAGGCCTGACTTGCTTTCATTTGCCGCTGTCGCCATTCCTTCTTGTTGTTGTATGCTCAATGCTCCTACCCCTCTTCCCGGACGCCCAAGCTGCTCGTATCAAGCTCCGCCCACATAATGAGCGCATCCTCCTGATTATCTGAATAATAACCGGGACGAACGCCTGACGATTCAAAACCCAGACTGCGGTAAAGCCGCTGCGCCACCTCGTTTGATACCCGGACCTCCAGCGTCATTTTTTTCGCACCGAAAAATACCGCCGTCCGCTGAAGCTCGCCCAGCAGCAGCTTTCCGAGTCCCTGTCCGCGATAATCGGAACGAACCGCTACATTCGTCACATGCGCCTCGTCCACGATCACCCACATGCCCGCATATCCGATAACTTGCTTCTCGTATTCCATCACCATATATTTGGCAAACATATTATTCGTCAATTCATTGGTAAAAGCTTCAGCTGTCCATGGGCCCGTGAAAGCCTCGTGCTCAATTGCCACAATAAACGGTATATCTTGCAACGTCATGGACCGATAAATAATCTCATCCCGATTGATTTCTCTTATCATGGCTCCGCATCCTTTACTCGAGCCGCATCCACATCGGCCTTTATGACAGACTCTAGAGAAGCCGATTGAGCGGCTGCCCATTCAGCTTCCTTTGCAGCCTTTAGGGCAGCTTCTTTCTCCTGCAGCTTAACTTCCGCCTCATGAAGCTGCGTATAGTTGGGCGCAAGCGTATGGAGGTCATCTGTATCACCTGCAAGCAGCCGTTTCCGCCCCAGCTCAGCTATCGCCCGGCCTTCCAGCTCATAAGGAAACAGACTGACCTCTACACCCGCTTCTGCACAGCCTTCCACAAGCCGCTGCGCCTCCGCCTCATGAAGCTTAAGATCGCCAGTGATGTAAATTTTAGTAACATAGTTAGCCTGCTTCTGAACTTGCTTCAGTAACTGATCGACCCAATCCCGCATCAGCCTGATTCCATCCGCCGACTGACGTTCCCATTGATCGCCATATGCATAAGAGAAGCTTGCTGTATATACTTGGCCCCTCCTTGCATCCATGATAGGAATGAGCCATACTGCTCCCTTGTTCATATTAGGATCAGCCGACTGAATTTGCTGCGGCACTGATGAAATCAGAGCATCCGTTTGTTTTAATCGCTCACATGCCCCGTAAGCAATCGCTTCAAGGCTGGACAGCGCTACTAACGGCTTATCCCAGGTCCAAGCAAGCGTCTTAGCCGCCGTTACTGCAATTCGCATGCCCGTGTAAGAGCCTGGGCCACCGCCTACAGCAATGCCGCCAAGCGCATCCTTGCTTACACCGCAATCCTCAAGCAGCTGCTTTAAATGCGTAATAATATAAACGGAGTGATTGCGCTCCGCAAAAGATTGAATTTCACCTAAAATCCGATCGCCTTGAATAACAGCCGCCGCAAGGGCAACCGTCGAGGTATCAAATGCTAATATGGGCTGCTGCGCCTGTTCAACCATTTTGCTTCCCCACTTCCCTGTCATTCAAAAACTGGCACCAGCCTGCGTAGGCTTCTCCGATGCCTTTCAGCCGAATTAACCGCTGTTCGCCGCCCGTATGCTCCAAATACAGCTCTAAGCGCTCCTCAGGCAATAGCTCTTCGATCAAGCTTGCCCATTCCACTATCGTCACGCCGCTGCCATAAAAATAGTCGTCAAGCCCCAGCTCGTCCGCTTCTTCAAGAGAAACACGATAAACATCCATATGATAAAAGGGCATTTCTGCGCCTTCATATTCTTTGATAATCGTAAAAGTTGGACTATTCACTATGCCCTGCACGCCAATCGCTTTGGCAAAAAACTGTGAAAACGCCGTTTTCCCAGCACCAAGATCGCCGTCAAGCGCCAGCAGCGTGCCCGGTTTTGCCCATGAGGCAATAAGCATCGCGAGCGCTTCCGTATCCTTCGTACTGCTCGCCTTCCACTGTGCTTCTCCAATCGCTGTTTGCATCTTATTCACCCAATTTCATTTCTTAAAATGATTATAGCCTCGCTTGGCAAGCGGCATACGTTTGGCAGCGGCGCTGTCCACATTCGTTGCTTTGGCTGACAACGACAGCTCCAGCTCCACGGAAGGCGCCCCCTGCCTCACCTCGCCAACCATATAAAATGGCAAGCCTTCAGCACGGAATGCTTCTCGGGCTGCCTGCACGTCAGCGGCTTCCATTGTGCCTAGCAGCACATAATCCTCGCCGCCATAAAGCATCCACTCCAGTGGATCAATTCCGACATCACCCGCATAAGCAGCCATACTGCCGCTGCGTGGTAGCAAATCTTCCTTAAGTACAAGGCAGCACTTCGAGGCTTCGGCAATTTCCCATGCTTCACTGGCGAGTCCATCGCTCACATCATTAAGGGAATGGCAGCTGCCACGCTCTAGCAGCAAACGTCCCGCGCGCACGGAAGGCGCAGGGCGGCAATGCGCAGCTATAAGCACTGCCGCTCCGCGCACCTCTTCATGCTCTGCATTAGCGGAAGCTCCATCAGAGCTTACTGTTTGCGAATCCCCAGCAGAGTTCATCTGACAGGCATCACCAGCTTCGGCCGCTTCCCTTGCTTCGCTCACTGCCTGCTCTTGCCCCTGCCGCTCCTGCTTCCGCGCGAGCAGCAAATGCAGCCCCGCCGCCGACAGACCGACGGCTCCGGTCAGCACAACCGCGTCTCCGGGCTTCGCCCCGGAGCGGCGCAAAGCCCGCCCAGCTTCGACGGCTCCTGTCACCGTCACCGCAACAACCAAGTGCTGCGGCGAAGACGTCGTATCGCCGCCAACAATCGCAACGCCGTAATTCGCGGCGCACGCATAAAGCCCATCATAGAGCCGGGCTATCCGCCCCGGCCCATACGCCGCTGGCACGCTCACAGACACGAGCGCATGCCGCGGCAAACCGCCCATTGCCGCGATATCGCTTACGTTCGCGGCAAGCGCCTTATACCCGATATCCTCATCCGTCATCGTATAGGCATTAAAGTGCACCGTCTCCACCATCGTGTCGACGGCCATCAGCAGCTCCAATGAACCTTCCAGCTCATCGGCCATCGCCGCAGGAGCAATAATGGCCGTATCGTCGCCAATACCGAGCGTCACGCCTCTTTGCTGCTGCCAATCTACAGGCTGCCTGCCCGCCGTCCAATGGCTGATGCTTGCAAACTCATCCAAAGCTTAAACCCCTTTGCTAATGAATATCACGCTTCTTAAAGCGTCCGCCCTTCACATCATGAATGTTGCCGACGGCCAGAAATGCAGACGGATCAAGCTCCTGCACGATCGATTTCATCTTTGCTTCCTCCAGCCGAGTGATCACGCAAAAAATAATCCGTTTTTGCCCGCCCGTAAAGCCGCCCTCGCCGTGCAAATAAGTGACGCCGCGCCCGAGACGGCTCATAATAGCTGCGCCAATTTCCTGCCAGCTTTCGCTAATAATCCAGACGGCTTTCGATTCCTGGAAGCCTTCAATTGTAATGTCGATCATTTTGAAGGCTATGAAATAAGAAAATAGAGAGTACATCGCCCGATCCCAACCGAATACAAAACCGGCGCTGCACAATATAAAAAGATTAAAAAACATGACGACCTCGCCTACGGAAAACGGCAGCCGCTTATTGCTCAATATCGCAACAATTTCCGTCCCATCCAGCGAGCCGCCAAAGCGGATAACGAGTCCGACGCCAGCTCCCAATATGACACCGCCGAAAATAGCGGCGAGCACATATTCGCTCGTAATCGCCTGCACCGGATGCAGTAAAAACGTACCCAGTGACATGACGCTAACGCCATATAACGTCGATAAAGCAAAGGTCTTCCCGATTTGCTTGTACCCTAGCAGCAGAAAAGGAAGATTCAATACAAACAAAAACAAGCCGAGCGGCAGCCCCGTAAAATGGGATACGATAATAGAAATGCCTACAATCCCGCCGTCGATAATATGGTTCGGCACCAGAAAAATCTCTAAAGCTACAGATACTAGGGCAGCCCCAATTGTAATAAATAGAATTCTGCGAATAATATCCAGCTTGGATAAAGTATGATGCTGCACACCCATATGTATCAAAGCTCCCCCTTTATACATCTCTCCCCATATTACATGAAGATAGAGTAGATTCAAAGAGAAAGCAAAATCCTCCCGCCCTTTCCGCCTGCCATAAGCGGAAAATGCAAGAGGATCTGATGTTAGCCGATAACCGCGAATGTTTGTACTCCTGCCGGAATGAAAGCTGTACGGAACAACACGCCATTCGAATTGTACAAACGAATCGTGTAAGACACGGAAGTCAGCGTCTGAATTTGGTTAAACCTGACGACACCAAAGCGGTCAAACGCCGCAATCGCAACGACATTATTACCTCTAAACAGACGGGCAAAAAAACCGGTCGTATTAAACGGCACGCCATTGTTCGTAACCCATACGACCGTCAGACGGCTAAACGTTGGGCCTCCGCTTTGAAGCCTCTTTGTCCCGGTTACCTTGCTGATCACTTTTCCTGTACCCTTAGGGCCTAAAAACGGGGGTTGCATTTTTTTAGACATCATACCACTCCTTTATGCGCTTATTGCCTTAACAGCTTATGCAGCATAAGGAATGCTCGTATAGTCAAGCCCCCAACCTAGCAAACCCATTTATATCCGTGCTATTTAATAGCATTTGTGAAACTTATTCATTCATATATTTCAAGAAAGACTCGCGCTCTGAACCTATAGCTCTTTGACAATTGTTAAATACAAGTCGTCCTTGAGCTCAATTTCAGTAGGAGCAGCCGTATGCGAGCCGTCGGCTTCACGAATAATGCGTACGCGCGGACGATGCAGGGCTAGCTCATTGTTCGCTGTCACGACGGCGGTCTGTCCCGAGCTGAGCAGCAGCGTCGTCGCCACCGGATAAATGGAAATATGGCGGCAAAAGAGCTTAATCAGCTCAAAATCAAAGTATGTATTGCCAGCCGCGAATAGAAATTCGATGGCTTCCGTTGGTGTATACCTTTTGCGATAAGGCCGCGGTGAGGTCAGTGCGTCATATACATCGGCAAGTCCGACTATTTGAGCGAACATATGAATATCATCATTCTTAAGTCCGCGTGGATAACCCGAACCGTCATAACGCTCATGATGCTGCAAGGCACAGTGGGCCGATACGAGGGAAATGTCATGATACTTCCGTAAAATATCAAAGCCCTCCATCGAGTGGCTCTGTACAATTTTGCGCTCGTTATCGGATAGGGGCCCTTTAGTCGCCAGCAGCGGCTGAGGCAGCTTCGTCATGCCGATATCAAACAGCAGCGCGCCAATGCCCAAATCCTCCAATTGATTGCGATTAAAGCCCTTGGCAATGCCAATAACGCCAGAGAGCACCGCCACATTCACCGAATGCTGAAACAAATAGGCATCCGCCGAATGAATGCTGGTCAAATTGACCGCCATATTCGGCCTGCTCGCGAGATCCTGCATAATGGACCCGAATACCGAGCGGAATGTCCGGCCAATATCCGGTGCAATCGTCCGCCCCTTTAGGGCGGGCTCTTTGAATGCATTCATCGTTGCAGAAACAGCCTCTGCCGCTTTTTTGCGCGTCTCGTCGCGTATGCTGTCCTCGGGCATGATATCCTCCGTGTCCTTATCTTCAATAAACACAGAATCATAGCCCAAATTTTCAAGCCTATTAATAAAACGGTCATTCATTTCCACGCCTGCGCCGAGCAGCACGCTGCCGTTATCCTGAAAAATAGTTTTGGCAAGCCTGTCCCCCGGCTGCACCATGCCAATCTGAACTTTTCTCATTTCCTTGTTTCCCGCCTTTAACCATGATAACGCTAGTAATCGGCATCTATAATTTGGTCGCTATCATCCATGCATTAATAAACCAATTCCACAAGTGTAACGGCTGACGCCGTCCTCTGGCGGCAAATATACTTGCTAGTTTGCGGGCAAACGTCCGGCAAGCAGTTTCTCAAGACTAGGTGCTAATTGCAGAAAATTACGAAACTGCTCATACTGCTCCCATTTTTTCGCCTGTGTGCCCGACTCGCCGCGAACCGCTCGAATAAGCAGATTTTTGGGCGTATGCTCCGGATCAACAAACTCCAGCATTTGAACTTTATAACCCAGCACCTCAAGCAGCGTTCCGCGGGCCGCATCGGTTGCAATTGCAGCAAACCGTTCTTTCAGCAGTCCTTGCGATAAAATTGGGGCGAGTGCGTCGCTGCTCACTTGCTTAAACAACTCATGCTGGCAGCAAGGCACGGACATAATAACCGCTGCTCCCCAGCCGACAGCCTTCGCAAGCGCTGCATCGGTAGCCGTGTCACAAGCGTGAAGCGTCACAACCATATCCGCTTCGCTCACACCTTCATAATCGGCAATATCTCCTACCATAAATGTCAGTTTATCATAACCGAGCGTATGTGCAAGCTCCGAACAAAAAGTGATGACATCTGCCTTCAAATCGAGGCCGATAATGCGGATATCCCGCTTCTGCTCTACCGCCAGCAGGTGGTAAAGAGCAAACGTCAAATACGATTTGCCGCAGCCAAAATCAATAATGGTCAGCGGCTTGTCCTGCGGAAGCTGAGGCAGCACATCGGCAACCATTTCCAGGAAGCGGTTGATCTGCCGGAACTTATCCTGCTTTTTCGCATGGACCTTGCCTTCCGGCGTCATAATGCCCAGCTCCACCATAAACGGAGCCGCGTGCCCTTCTGCAATAACGCGCTGCTTCTGGCGGTTGTGCTGCTGCTCCATGCTGGCCGAAGTAGCGGTTGGCGGCTTTCTAAGCAAAGTCGGCTTGCCTTTTTTACTAAGGAGCAGTTGTATGTCTGCTTCCTGCGTTTTGAGAAGCGCCTGGCGATATTGCTCGCCGAGCAGTTCGACCAGCTTCGGTCCCGCATCCTCAGGAAGCCAATTGTTATGTATAACCTTATTTGCATAATGAGCTTCAAATTGATAATGAAGGCCATTTTTCAATTGGACGGGACGTATGATGATTTTGGGCGCTGCATCTCCATCCTTGCGGCGAAGCTGGCTCAGCGTTCCCTGCAAAAGCCCGCCCGTTTCTGTCAGGCGGCAAATATCCTGCTGCCACTGTTCTGTCATTGCTATTGCTCCATCTCCAGGCTGTTAAGCCCTGTTCTGATTTCCTCAATCGGCAAGCCGCCAGCGGCGAGCTTGTCCTCCTGAAAAGGCAGCAGCCGCATATAAAACGCGGCGACCTCGCCTTTGTCAGCTGCGCCGTCCTCAAGCAGCTCGTACCAAATATTTTCAGCGAGCGCAAAAGCTCCCTCTGATTCATGCCACTCGGCAACCAGCCGCTTCGTTCGAGAGGACAGCTCATATGGCGACAGCTTGCCGAGCAAAATCGCCGCCTCATCGCTCGAATTTGCAAGCGTCGGCGGCGCGTCGATGAGGGAAAGCCGCATAAACAAATGCAGAGCCTTTAAACTGTGCGCGAAGCTTTCTGCTTCTTTGCCCAAATCCTCATACAGCTCCGCCTCCTGCTTGAACAAAATCGCGATTGCCTGAATATTGTCCGTTTCTACGACGCCGTTTTTCGTCATAACCGCGAGCAAATCCTCGTCTGACAACGTACGGATCAGCTTTCCGCTTAGACCAAACCTGCGATCCAGCAGCTCGTCAATGACGATAAGCGCGTCCGCCTGCTTCAGCTCTCGCCTCAGCTGCATCACTTGTCCGACCGCTTCCGTCATCTGCTCAATCATGCGCATAAAATAATCCCGTTGAAACATCGCTTCTTGCCTCCTTCTCTAAGCAAATTCCCGCTCCTACGCTTGAATTAGTCCTTATTTAGTTAGCGGAGCAATAAAGCTGCTGATTGCCTTTGCGCATGCTTCGGGCTGCTCCAGCATGCTCATGTGGCCGGCATCTTTAAGCAGCACTTGCGTGATGGAGGGGCCATCCCATAACAGCGTCCGCTCCGGTGGAACGATTTGATCCCCTTCTCCGGCAAGCAGCAGCACAGGAAGCTTGGCTTCACGCAAAATACTCGTCCGATCGGGCCTTGATTTCATTCCAGCTGCTGCAGCGATCGCTCCCGTTCCACCCGTCTGATAGCCAATCGCCTTCACACGCGCTACCTTGTCTGGCAGCTTGTCCAAATTATCCGGAGCAAACAGCTTTTGCGACATGCCGTCAATGACCTGCTCCAACTTGCCCTGCTTGATTAAATTTATCGTATTGTCCCGATTGTCTTTAGCCGCCTCGCTGTCCGCAAGCGCTGTAGAATGTACGAGTCCAAATGCCGTCAATCGATCCGCATACCGCTCTGCAAAAGCCAATGCGATATAGCCTCCAAGCGAATGGCCAAGCAGGCACACTTTATCTATGCGTTGATGTACAAGAATAGCGTAAAGATCATCTGCATACACTTCCATAGCAGCTTCAAGATCGGCGGAAGCCGAAGATAGGCCATGACCGCGCAGGTCAGGAATAATCAAGCGCGACTGCTGCGCCAGCATCGGTGCAACCTCTTCCCAATAAGCCGAGCTGCCGCAGTAGCCATGCAGCAATACAAGCACGGGATGGCCTGCCTCCGGATCTGAACCCGCTAATCCAGCTTGCCATTTTAACGCTTCTGAGTCGTAAAAGCTAAGCTCGGTGCCTTCCTCAAGCATCAGCCTTTGATTCGCCAGAGAAACTCCATTAGCCAAAATAAACACGCTCCTCTTCGGTCCATTTTAATAAGCGTTTGCTGCCGGGCCATGCTAGTGCTATCGCTGCTGCCAATTGCTCCGCCATTCGCATGACGTGATACAGCGATGTCGTCTGAATCGTTATGTAAGGCTTGTGGCTTAATGCATTCACAACACCTGCAATGCTGTAATGTCCAACAGGAGGCAGTCTTCGGCCCGTTGCTGCTCCCGGCTGGAGCGGACCCGCCATTGCCAGAAAGGTTCCAACCGACTGCGGCTTGCCTAGGCAAGCATCAATCGCAATGACGACTGCACGATTTTCAGCCATGAGAACTGCCTGTTCTACTGCATAAGCATCACATGGCTGCTCCATTGTGCCAATTACATGCTCCCAGCCCTGCTCACGCAGCAGCGTGCCAACGAGGGGCCCGAAGCAATCTCCTGTTGAACGGTCTGTACCAATACATACGAAGGAAACCTCGCTTCTATTCGGGTACTGGCTGGCAATCGGAGCCAGAAATTCAGCTATTTCGAGATTGCAACGATCTGCCTGCTTCATCTTTCTGCTCCTTTAAGCTATACTGACTAATTCAATTTATCTACGTTCCTTCATGTTCTAAATGATGATTACCCATCCTGCTATTAATTGTATCGGATTTATCGGCTCTATTCAATTTATCTGATGTCCATTCTTAAATTATGTTACAATGACGGCATTAGTATGAAACAGCAGGCGCATGCATTCATGCCCTGAATGATGAAGGAGGATTTACCCATGCTTGATCTTGAACAGCAAACGCCGCAAAATATTGAATTTATGATTGATACCATCAAAACAAAATTAAAGATGGCTTCGGCTGCCGCTATGCAGGCTTCCCATTTCAATATTACGCAATACGAAGACATTAAGGATTTGTATGAGGTTGTTGCAGGCAAAGAGAAATTCAGTATCAGTGAAGTAGAAGCCCTTGTAACAGAGCTAGGCAAGCTAAGGAACAAGTAATACAGCGCTTCAAGTAATACCATTAAAATACATTATATTACTCCCTTCGACAACACAAGAAAACCGGTGCACTCGCTAGAGCTGCCCCGGTTTCTTTGTTTTTATTCTTCTGTCGTTTCGGATTCCTTGACTGCTACAGCTGCTGCAGCTTCAAGGGACAGTGAAATGGCAACTTGTTTCTGCTCGCCCTTCAGGAAGAAAGCAAGGCGCTCCAGTTTCTCAGCAAGTTCAGCACCGCTGAGCGTTATGTTCAAGTTGTAGTTAAACTGGTCTGCTGGAAGCTTAAGCTCCTGCTGAGCGTAAGAAGGCTGGCCTCTCCATCCACGTTCAAATCCACCACCCGATTGTGAGGACAAATGATCAGGAACCGGGTAGAACTTGTCCGACTTATTTACAACCCGCTCATAGATGCGGAGTTTCTTAAGGAGCATGTAATACTGAGCGGAATGTTTGAAATCCCAAGCTTCACGAATATCCTTAAGCGTATAATCCATTTTCCATCTTTTCAGCTTTTCCACTTGCTCATCCGAATTCAACTGCAAAAAGTCATCTAACGGCATAATAGTTTCTGGCATATAAACTCCTCCATCTAACTTGTAATATTGACGATCACAATAAAGCATTAGTAACGTAAATAGTATTTTTTATCATATAAAAAATACCATAATTTTTTACACTTTTCAAATTAATTATTTCACAGATTAAAAGCTGGCTCTCAACCCCCTCAGGATTAAAAGCCAGCCTCACCGTTTAGCCTGCATTATTCAGTTTGCAAACCTATGGAAAACAGGAACTTTTGGAAGCTTGCTTTTCCGGCATCGTTGCGTTTGTACACGCCCGCATCCTTCAGCACATCGAGGAACTTCGCGCCCGTCTGTGCCTCCACATACGCCTGAGCTTCGCTCTCCGAGCAGGACGTTCCATAACGCGCTACCAGCTCTCTAATCCACTCTGCATGCTTGTGAAGCGGATGAGCGCTTTCCTGCAGGGCAGCATCCATAGTCGCCGCTCCCGTCAAGTAGGCGGCAATTTGACCGAGCTCCGTTGCCAGTCTGCCTGGCAGCACAGCAAGACCCATCACTTCAATCAGGCCGATATTTTCTTTTTTGATATGATGCAGGTGCTGATGGGGATGAAAAATCCCGTCGGGATGCTCGTCGCTCGTCCGATTGTTGCGAAGCACAAGATCGACCTCGTACTCGCCGTTGTCGCGCAGCCTCGCGATCGGTGTAATCGTATTATGCGGCGTCGGTGCCGCATCCAAAGCACCTGCGGTAAATGCGAGAACGTCCGCATCCGCGTCGCTATACCCGCGCCAAGCATCAAGCAGGCTGCAGGCTGCCTTCAGCACATCAGCCTTCGAAGCGCCATTGACCCGAACAACGGACATTGGCCAGCTTACGATGCCGTATTTGACGCCTGGCAGCTCCGGATTAACGAAGCTTGCTTCCACCCCTGCCGCTTCCATCGGGAACGTATGACGTCCGGCTTGGAAGTGGTCATGGCTTAGAATTGAGCCGCCCACTATCGGCAAATCGGCATTGGAGCCGATAAAATAATGCGAATACTGTTCGACGAAATCGAGCAATCTCGCAAACGAGGAATGCGAAATCGCCATCGGCTCATGCGCGCCCTTGAATACGATGCTGTGCTCGTTGTAATACACATAAGGCGAATATTGAAAATACCATTGCTCGGCCTGCAAGGTCAGCGGCAGCACGCGCAGATTTTGCCGCGCAGGATGATCGGCGCGTCCGGCGTAGCCTACATTTTCAGCACAGAGCAGGCACTGAGGATATTTGGCTTGCGGCAGCGTCTTGAGCAGCGCAATTTCCTTAGGATCCTTTTCCGGCTTGGACAGGTTGATTGTAATCTCCAGCTTGCCATAATCCGTATCGTACAGCCAATATTTATTTTTGCGAATGCGATCCATACGGATGTAGTTGGAGTCAATATTCAGCTTGTAGAAAGCATCCGTCGCCTCGGAAATGCCCTCTGCTTCTGCTGTCCGATTGAAAGCTGCTACTGCTTCCGAGGGACGCGGCATGAGCAAGCCCATAATGCGAGCATCCAGCAAATCGCGATAGGTCGTAATATTTTCCTCAATCAGGCCAATGCTGTGGCCATAATCGAGCAGATCCTCCAATATCGTTACTGCGCTATCCAACTGCTCCTCAGCTATTTCGCCTTCATACGGCTCTGTAAAGCCGAATAAATCAAGCAGCGCATTGCGGGCAGCATGAATGTCCAGCTTGTGAATCAAGCCCTGGTGCTCAGCAAAACCAATCAGTCTTTCAATATTTACAAGCGCCTTCGCCGCATTAGCGGCGGCTGTCTGGCTGGCTGTCATGCGAAAACCGCTCCTTCCTCTTGCTCCTACTCCTGTGCTTTGCCTTTGTAGCCTTGCGGGTTTGCCACATGCCAGTTCCATGCGCTGCGGATAATATCCTCAAGCTTGTTGCGCTTCGGATTCCAGCCCAGTTCACTGCGTGCACGATCGGATGCAGCTACCAGCACAGCAGGGTCGCCAGAACGGCGTGGCTCAATTACAGCCTTGATCTCGCGTTCGGTTACGGAGCGCGCAATGTCAATCACTTGCTTAACGGAGAAGCCTTGTCCGTTGCCAAGGTTGTAAATCGAGCTGTCCGCACCTGTACGCAAACGTTCTACGGCGAGCACATGCGCATCGGCTAGATCGCTGACATGGATATAATCGCGGATGCAAGTGCCATCCTCCGTCTCATAGTCTTCGCCGAACACAGAAATATGCGGACGCTGTCCAAGCGCTGCCTGCAGCACGATAGGAATAAGATGCGATTCAGGGTTGTGGTCTTCGCCGATTACTCCGCTCTCATGCGCGCCAGCTGCGTTGAAATAGCGCAAAGATACGAATTTCAAGCCATGTGCGACATCGAACCATTTCATCATTTTTTCCATTGCCAGCTTCGTTTCGCCATAGGCATTAGTCGGCAGCGTACGGTCGTACTCGTCGATTGGCACGTTCTCCGGCTCGCCATAGGTAGCTGCTGTGGATGAGAACACAATCTTAAGCACGTTGTGCTCAATCATTTTTTCAAGCAGGCATAATGTGCCATATACATTGTTGTGATAATACTTGCCTGGATTTTGCATGCTTTCCCCTACGAGCGAATTAGCAGCAAAATGAATGACAGCATCAATGTTGTTTTCCTTAAATACCGTTTCCAGAAAATCCTTATCGCGCAAATCGCCAACGTACAGCTTTCCGCCTGTTACCGCCTCGCGATGTCCCTGCTCCAAATTGTCGACCACAACGATTTCTTCGCCGCGCTCTTTAAGTGATGCTACGGCATGCGAACCAATATATCCTGCTCCACCTGTTACTAATACTGCCATTGTGTTATCCCTCCCAAATTTGCTTGCATATAAGCGTAAACGGCTGTCACCGACCTCTGGCGGAAAAACTGCCGTTTCGAGGGTGAAATTAAGCCGTTTCACTCGATTCAGTCGATAAGACTGCTTAAGTCAGTTGCTGTTGCTTAAACCAACTGCTCCACGCCATTGCCGATGCTGCATACGTAGAAATCCGCTACAAGTCCGGTTGCCGCCGTATATTCCTCGCCCACTTGCTGCTTGAAGCTCTCGATGCTGTCTTCATGAACGAGCGATACGGTGCAGCCGCCGAAGCCTGCGCCTGTCATGCGCGAGCCAAGCACGCCGTCTACTTTGCGAGCCGCAGCTACCATCGCGTCCAGCTCCGCACCTGTTACTTCATACAAATCGCGCAGCGAGTCATGCGAGCCATTCATCAGTTGGCCGAACAATGCGAGATCGTCTTTTTTCAGAGCTTCCATCGATTGCAATACCCGGTCGATCTCTTCGACAACGTGCTGGGCGCGATTGCGGACGATATCTTCTTTGATCAGGTGCTTGTTTACATTGAACTGCTCCAAGTTAATTTGGCCAAGCAGCGTCAGCTCAGGGAACGCCTGCTTTAAGTCCTGAACCGCCTGCTCGCATTGGCTGCGGCGCTCATTATAAGCGGAATCCACCAATCCACGGCGCTTGTTCGTGTTGCCGATAACGAGCTTGTAGCTGCCCGATTGGAACGGAACGAGATCATATTCAAGCGTGTCGCACATGAGCAAAATCGCATGATCCTTCTTGCCATTCGCCACAGCAAATTGGTCCATAATGCCGCATTGCACGCCATTGAATTCATTTTCTGATTTTTGTGAAAGCAGCGCAATTTGCACCTTGTCGATCGGCTGTTTTTCAAGCGTCAGCAGGGCATAAGCCGTGACCACTTCAATGGAAGCCGAGGAGGATAGGCCAGCTCCGTTCGGAATTTCGCCATGGTACAGCAGATCATAGCCGGAAGTATAGCTCACGCCGCGCTGCTGCAATTCGCGGAAAATCCCTTTCGGATAGTTCATCCAGTCATCCGCTTCGTCATAAACGATATTTTCAAGGTCGAACTCCCGGCTTATTGGAAAATTCGTCGTTGCCAGCCCAAGCTTGCGGTCTCCGCGTGCACGAATGAGCAGCGTAGTGCCAAACGTTAAAGCAGCCGGAAAAACGTAACCGCCGTTATAATCGGTATGCTCGCCGATCAGATTCACCCGGCCCGGAGCATGAAATACTTGAATGGCGGAGGCGTCTCCACCATATTGTTGGATAAATTTCTGTGTAAGCTCTTGAATATTTGCCACTTGCAATCACGTCCCTTTTTATCGTCTTTTGTAATTTGATGTAAGGCGATGTCTTCCCCTTCAGTATAGCGCAAGGCTAGCGGCAATTAAAATGGCGCAAAGTGCTATTTACATGGATATATGTGACTTTCATATCGATCTTAAGACATGCTATGATTATTAAAATCCGCAAATACAGCAGTCTTTATTCCCAATTGCAGGCAGGTGTAATGAATGACCAAACCAGAGAACTATAAAGTCGCCTCAAGCCCTATGATCATCGAAAATGATCTGCTGCACGTGTTGTTCGCAGGGGAGAGCCAGACGAAGCCCTCGCATCGCCTCGGTCCGAAAGTATATGATTTTTATTTGATGCATGTCGTGCTTGAAGGCAGCGGTATCTTCATTTGTGGTGACAACCGCTACGAGCTGCGGGCAGGGCACACGTTTCTGATCGAACCGGAGCAGCTAGTCAGCTATGAATCAGACGTTCAGAACCCTTGGCGCTACCGCTGGGTTGCCTTTAGGGGCACACTGGCTAGCGGGCTGCTCGAGACAGCAGGGTTATCCGTGGCACAGCCTATCGTTGATACGGGCAGCAGCAAGCGGCCAGCCGTGCTTTTTCATCATATCTTCCATATTTTCCGCTCGAATGAGGCGGCCGCACATTTGAAAGCAAATGGCTATCTGCAGCTGCTGCTCGCTGAATACAGCGCCGTTATGAGCGATACCGCTCGCGGCAAAGCGCTAATGGCCGATGAAGAAGGGGAGCAATTGCTCCAAAAAATGATCCATTATTTATCGACGCAATATGCCCATCCCGTTTCTATTGAGCAAATGGCGGAGGCCCTTGGCTACAATCGCGCCTATTTATCGCGTTTCTTCAAACGCAAAACGGGAACAACACCCGTCACCTTCCTGCTCAAGCTGAGAATAGACAAGGCTAGACAGATGCTTCGCGAGCGTGGAGAGCTGACGATTGAGCAAATTTCCGCTTCTGTCGGGCTGCAGGATGCGCTTTATTTTTCCAAGCAATTTCGGCGTTTTTATAATCAGTCCCCCACCGCGTACCGCGAAGCGATGCGCAGTCTGAAAGAATAAGGCGCAAGCCGCATTCCTTGTAATACAGAGAGGCTGTTATGGGACATATTAGTGGTACGGCAATTGAATAGATGTGTAATGGTTTCTAATAGTGCCATTTAAAATCAAATGAACAGGAGCTGTGCCACAGATGAAGGAGCTGCATACAGGCAGTTTGTATTGGCCTACAACCTTAAATTCGCCGGCAGACTATCCCCGTATTACCGAGAACAAAAAAGTGAAGGTTGCCATCGTCGGCGGCGGCATGTCTGGCAGTATTTGCGGTTATATTTTGGCGAAAAGCGGCATTGAGGCGGCAATGCTCGAACGGGAAAGCGTCGCAGGCGGCAGTACATCGGCCAACACAGGCTTGCTCCAGTTTTCCAATGACATTATGCTGTGGGAGCTCGCTGACCAAATCGGCGAATACGATGCTGCGCGTTTCTATCGCGGCTGTCTGGATGCTGTGAGGCAGCTTGGGGAGGTTGCGGCACAGCTCCCCGTAGATGTCGGCTTCATTCCAAGAAGCAGCCTCTATTATGCGACCTCCGAGCAGGATTTGCCGATGCTGCGGAAGGAATATGAGATGCTGCTCAAGCATGGATTTGACGTCACCTTTCTGGAGGCTGACGATATTTCACGGCAGTTTCCTTTCCGCAAACCGGGTGCCATTATGGCGCAGGGGGATGCCGAGGTTAATCCATTCCAGTTCGTGCAGGGCGTATCTAGCGCTGCGGCGAAAGCCGGGCTGCAAATTTATGAGCATACCGACATCGTAAAGCATGAGCAAACTGCTGAAGGCAGGCAGCTGTTGCGGACTGCAGGCGGCTGGGAAATCGAGGCGGAGCATGTGATTTTCGCTATTGGCTATGAGCCTGAGGAATTGCGCGGCCAGCTGGTTAAAGCCGACATTAACCGCTCCTTTGCCGCCGTTACTGGCGTTCAGGATGACGCGAAGCTGCGGGCCAATTGGCCGGGACAATGCCTCATTTGGGAAACGGCGCGCCCCTATTTATACTTGCGTACGACGGTGGATGGCCGGATCGTCGTCGGCGGTCTGGACGAAATGACTGAAGCGCCGATTGAAAGCGAGAAGCTACGACGCAAGCGAACTGATAAGCTGCTGGAGAAAATAACAGCATTGTTTCCGATGCTGGATCAGCCGCTGGAATTTGAATGGAGCGCCACGTTCGGTGAATCCCGCGATAATCTGCCCTTTATCGGCGCTGATCCAAAAATGCCCGGCGTCTACTATTGCCTAGGCTACGGCGGCAATGGCACCGTCTACAGCATGATGGCTGCTTATATGCTGCGGGATATGATCCATGGTGAGGAGCACCCGCTCGCGAGCATCGTGCGCCTTGACCGTCCTTCCTTATTAAAGGTATAGGCAAGCATCACAGCCTTATTCAGCGTTATATAGAAAGAAAGGGCCCGCCGATCGGCGGAGCCCTTTCTTTCTATATAACGTAAACCCTTTGCTGGTCTTCGTTCATTTATTTGTGTTTATCTTTTGTTTGCCGTTTGTTTCTCGCTTGTTATTTCTTGTCACCTTTAGCATTCATGTTGAACGCTATTTTTCATCTCATCTCTAAAGATCGGCAATATGCATAGCGCCTTGGCTGCGAAGCACAGATTCCGCTACTGACAGCCGCGCCAGCTTCGGTCCGCCCTCTTTGTCCATCATCGTATGGCTCTCATCCGTCTCGATGACGATGATAATGTGTCCTTCACGAATCGCATCTCGGCTTTCATCCTCCGCATTATCCAATCCAAGCGCCCTAAGCGCGTGATTGATGCCGTCATCATCCGATCTTAGATTAGTCGCCAGCAAGCCATCCGTTGTCATAGGCACCGCGGCCCAGCCGCCAGCTCCAGTCATTCCAGTCGTAGGGATCGCCGCAGCCGCAGCAATCGCCGTCCCCTCATTGCCCGCATGGCTTCCCTTCGTCCGCGCCAGCTCCATTACCTCATCGGCATGCACATCGGTTTCCGCCTCGATCCGGCGGGAATGCTCGCCGTCCTTGGCAATGATTTGAAGCTCCCCAGGCACGAATCCGGCTTGCTCCAATGCGGTAATCGTATCAATCACTTCTTGTTCCGTCTTGAAAATCCCCAGCTTCTTAGCCATTCGAATCTCCTCCTAAAACCTGATTGTGAATACAAAAGCCCGCTGATTTTGGCATATGATGCATACGCCTTATTATAGCCGGCTTCGACCGAGCGCTCTTAGAATAGTTATACCCTCAGCGGCAAGGAATCAATCGTATTGCTTACAGATTCGCCGCTCGGTTGTTGTACAACAATCACTTTCAAGGTATGATGGAAGGAAGTGAAATGGAAATCGGACAAGCAGGGGGCAAGGCGATGATTCATCGAGTGCTTCGCTATCCCGCGCAGTGGGATTGGCAAATGCTGCAGATCGAAAGGCAGCATGCGGAGTTAGGGCAGAAACTGCCCAAACGCAAGGACAATAGAAAAAATAATGAAAGCTTCCTTGCTGCGCGGCCATACCCTGTTCAGGCGGGCAACGGTGCCGATTCGCAAAAGCTCGAGGCGAAGCTGCTGCTTCCTGAATGCGCCTCCTGGCTTGAGGAATGCAACGGACGAACGACAAATCAAATTACAGTTGCCCCGGCAACTGAGCTTGGGCCGCTTGTTCATGGCACACTGATGATCCAGATCTCGGATGTGCATACGGATATACAGCCGTTTCACTTTTGGGTATCCGGCAGGCGACTTGTGACGATGCATGAGGATATGCGGCTAGCTATACGCTTTCAAGCAGATGATGTAACGAGCAGGCTGGAAGCATGTGATACCGCTCCGGAAGCCTTGCTTGTTATGCTCGGCGTTATATTAGGCCCTTTTCACGAAGGGCTGGACGGCTTTGAAACACGGCTCGGAGACCTTGAAAATAATATGCGCAGCGCCAATCGTACCGGCCTGATGGACGTCATCATTGAAAGACGGTATGACCTGCTGCATTGGAGTCATCTGTTTACGCCCGTTCGTGAGCTTCACGGCTCGGTGAAGGAAGCCTTTCTCGACGGGATTATGGAAAGCGAAGCTTACAAGCGCATTACACACAAGCTGGAACGAATCGATACGCTGCTCAAGCATTATTCACTGGAGATTGACACACTCATTTCAATGGACGATGCCATCTCCAACTTCCGCGGCAATGATATTATGAAGACGCTGACGATTTTCACGGTGATTTTCACTCCGGCAACGGTCATTTCCGCCCTTTGGGGTGTGAATTTGGAGCCGCTGCCTTGGGACCATACATGGTGGGGCTTTACGATCCTTTGCGCCTTCATTATCGGCATTACCGTATTCATTTACGTGTGGCTATGGAAAAAAGGCTGGACTGGCGATATGCTGATTGGCCGCGGCGGTTCAAGCAAGCTGGCTGCCTCTCGTTCTGATCGCCACAGCCGCAAGAAGCATAAGGAAGCGTCAGAGGATGAAGACAGCGGGCGACGTTACTCATCGGAGCGCACATCGTCTGCCAAGACGGCCACGCAGGAGCAGGCTGCACAAGCAGCCAAGCCATTGACTCGATCACGCCGACTGTAGCCAAACAGGATTTAAGATAAAATAAGCCCCTCCATTGCTCGCTATACCAGCGAATATGGAGGGGCTTTGATTTATTTTACAGCATCGCTTCATTCCTTCAGCAAAGCAGCTTATAAATACGAGGGCAAACGAACAGGAAGGCCCGACTTCGCCGATTGGTTAGCCGCAACTGTAATTTCCTGCGTCCGCAAAGCATCCGCATAGGTGGAGCGAATGAGTGAAGTATCGCCGGTGCGGACGGCATGCAGAAAAGCTTCATTTTCAAGCTGATAGGGATCGCGCTTATTTACGTACTCCGTTTTGCGGCTGGATTCGATATCGATGAGCCCGTGATGCCCAAGCTCCAATACACCTTTATCCGTATATATGTGCAGTCCGGCACGATCACCGGCGCTGATGGCGCAAGTATTGCTGATGGAAGCAACTACGCCGCTAGCCAGCTTAAAGGTGGCCGTTCCAATATCGGGAACCTCAACCCCTTCTTCCTTGCCCGCCATAATCCGGTCGCCATAGGCTGCATAAACCTCCGTTACTTCACCGAGCAAATAGCGCAGCAAATCGACAATATGAGTCGTCTGCTCGACAAACTGCCCGCCAGAGCCCTCCATTTTTCTCCACCAGCCAACACCTGGCATACCGCCCATCCAGTTCCCGATAGCCATGGCAGCCAGTCTGCCCTCCAGCAGTTCTTTCGCTTTATCTGTGCTGTCCATATAGCGGAAATGGTAGCCGACTGATGTAATGAGACCGCTAGCCTGTACCGCTTGTCCGATAGCTGCCGGCGTTTCGACATCGACGCCAAGCGGTTTTTCGACAAGAAACGGAATTCCGCGCTTCACCAGCTCATTTTCGATCTCTCCATGGGCAAATGGCGGAACACAAATATAGACTGCATCCAGCTTCCGGTCATCGAGCATATCGGAAACGTTTTCATAACCGCGTGCATCTGTAAACGGCTTTGCCGCATCGTCTGCCTTCTGCTTGCTTGTAGCCACTAGCGCTGCTACGTTAACGCCTTCCATACGCGCCAGCTTTTCAGCGTGCATTTGTCCAAACCAACCTGTACCAATAACACCAATCTGCAAAGTCATGTGCAAGCTCCCATCGTAAAGCTTTTTTCCTATTATTATAACGGCGCAGCCCCGCTCGCGTCCAATGCTACTTTGCCAAATTTATTTGTAAGGGCATGGCCCAAGCGGTTGCGGGGACGCCCAGCCTTTCATATGCTACAACATCAGCTTCCCACTTGCAGACAGCAATTAGGCAGAAACTTCTCGCGCAAAGGCGCAATAAGGAGCGGAGGTCGGGCAATGGCAACTTTGAAAAAAAACAACCGGGAATCGCAGCAGCTGGACACTCGGACAGCTTTGTTTTTGGCTGCGGTATGCAGTCAAACGTATTTGCAATTCACGAACCCAAGCGGGCTGTTTCTCGTGCCGCGCAATTATACGCTGGTCGGGACGTTCAAGGCCAAGGCCTATGATCAGACGGAGGAAGCTTTTGGCTTCCTGCTGACGTCGGAGCAGTCCTCCGTACTCGCTTTCCGCGGCTCGGGCTCCGCCGTCGATTGGGTATCGGATTTTATCGCCCAGCAAACACCCTATCGTCCCGTGAAAAATGGCGGTTATACGCATAAGGGCTTCACCGATATTTATATGTCAGCGCGCGATCAAATTTTGGCGCTTATGGAGCAGTTGCCCGCTGATAAGCCTTTGTTTATAACCGGGCATAGCTTAGGCGGCGCTTTGGCTACGCTTGCAGCTGCCGATATTGCCGCGAATACTCCAATAAAATCGCCGATTGTCTATACGTTCGGGGCACCGCGGGTCGGCGATCCTAAATTTGTCCGCAATTACAACAATCTAGTCGGTACCCATTGGCGTTTTCAAAACGAATACGATATCGTTCCCCATCTCCCAACACTTGTGTATCAATCGCCTCAAACGAAAAAAACGTATTATTACTTGCATGTAAAGGGCGAGGTCAAGCGCTCGTTCAGGCTCGGCTCGGTTGCCGCCAACCATGTACTGCCTAGCTATTTTAACGATCTATATGTCGAGGAACCCATCTTTGCCCTAGCCATCTGTTCGGAGCCCCCGGGCTGGTGCCCGCTGCTTTCGCAGTAAACATTCTTATGTATGCACAAAGAAGCTTGGCAGCGGGCAGATGCAAACGCATCCGCCCGCTGCCAAGCTTCTTTGAACGTTTATGACGGGAGCATATAGAGCAAAATCGCAAAGAAATGCAGCACGGACCCGCCTAGCACGAACATATGCCATACCGCATGATGATAAGGAAACGCCCGCCACATATAAAAGACGGTTCCCACGGTGTAAAGCAGCCCGCCTGTAATGAGCAGTTGCAAGCCGCCAGGCGCCAAATGGCTCGTAAGTGGCTTCCAGGCAAAAACGATTAGCCAGCCCATAGCCAAATACACGATAGTCGAGGTAAACAAAAACTTTGAAGCAAAAAATGCTTTAAATACGACGCCAACGAGTGCAAAGCCCCAGACGATGCCGAAGAGCACCCACCCTAATGTCCCCTGCACAATATGAAGCAAAATGGGTGTATACGTCCCCGCAATAAATACATAAATAAAGGAATGGTCAAGCGATTCAAAAACACGCTTTGCCTTTCCTTCTGGAAAGCTGTGCACCAATGTCGATGCGGCATAAAGCAGCAGCATCGCTGTGCCATAAATCGTAAAGCTGACCACATGAGAAGCTGTACCCTTCTCTACTGCAAATATGATTAAAATAACGAGCGCAGCAACGCTAAGTGCAGCTCCAATGCCATGTGTGATGGCATTGGCTATTTCCTCGCGTTTGGAATACGTGTGCGTGTTGGCCATTGCTAGTGTACCTCCGTCCTAACCACTGTATATCTTGAACACTTACTACTTATAGTGTAGAACATCAGTGCCAGTCTTTCAACCACAGCTGCAGGCGATCGATCGTTTTATCCAAATTGCAGATGGCATCTTGGTCGCGGAACGCCTCCTGATGGCGGAAATAATGGGCATGCCCGCCGATGACATGAATCGGCTCAACCTTGCCTGGCGCATGCTTCATCTGCTGCCATTGGGGCAAGCCGGAAGTGCTACGCGTCCAACCGCCCCAACTGCCGATCCGGCTTACGGGATCATTAAGCTTGCCCTCCTCGTTCACCGAATACAAATAACAGACTTTGTCTTTCAGCTGCGGCGCAATATGATTGCGCGGCGAACCGACCTGCAGGACACGGAAATTGGTCATTAGATTGCGTTCCATCAGCATTTTCGCCGCTTGATAAGCTGCAGCTCCGCCGCCGCTATGTCCGATGAACAGGGAAGGCTCATCAGCGCTCATCAGCTTCTCCTTCACTTGGCGGTAAGCCATTTGCCCACCAATGCGTCCAGCTGCAATAAAGCTGGTTAAATCGCTGCCCACCTCAAGCACCTGACGAAGCAGACTGCGGCTGTTGTCACCATAAGGATGCAAAATATGAATGCGGGGCTCAACGCCGGATTCGCGAAATAATTGGTCAAGCTTGTCCCGACAAACGTTAAAGGCACTCTTAGTCGTAGCCACACCTGCCAGCAAAAATATGTTAACGGCTCCTCCACCAGCTGCCAGCATGCTTCTCCCTCCATTGCAAAGAAATATGGTATAGGTACATTATGCGGGAAGAAGCTTCGATTCATTCCTGCACGTGCCACTTAAAAATAATCCAAATTTGCATCAAACACTAACGAGAATGCCCGCCTTCTAGACGCTTTAATTAAAAATAAGCCTCCCGCTACGCTGCACATTCCCAGCATAACAAAAGGCTATTCAAACGATTAGGCATCGCCCAGCTGATAGCTGACTACACGCCCATCTTTTTGCGTTGATTATTGACCTTCTTCGTGTTCTGGCTCTTCATTTGCTGCGTGTTTGTTGAAAAGCCGCCTTGTGCGAAGGCATCTGCTTTCCCCTGCTTCTTCTGGGCCAGCAATTGCTTGGCTTTCTCCGCTTGAGTCAGCTTCTTCGGCTGCTCCTGTACTTCCTTGTTCTCCACGTCCGACATATTATCACCTCGCTTTATTATTTAACCAATGTAATAAATCTTGTAAAAACACCCTTATGCAGTTCGCAGCGATCGACCAAGCTGAAGCCGGATGCTGAAAGCTGCGTTTCAATCGGCTCCGTCGTCACAATGACTGCAAGGTCAGCAATCCGTCTTACACTTTCCAGCATATCAAGCTGCTCGCCAATCGGCAAGACCGAACATAAATTATACGGCAGATCTACGATTGCCGCATCATAATGCCCTTCCAGCTCACGCATATCGCCAAGTGCAACGAGTTCCTTACTATAGCCAAAATGAGCAAGATTGACCCGTGCGCCCCGTATCGCGAGCGGATTGCGATCCACACCGCGAATATCAATGCCCATCGACAACGCTTCAATGAGCACGGTGCCCATGCCGCAGCAGGGGTCGATCACCTTCGCCTTGGGCGCCTCGCCTGCTGGCCCCGAAGCTATATTGACTATCGCTCTGGCCACCCTCGTGCCAAGTGCTGTTGAATAATTTTGCGGCTTTTGCCGATGGGCGAGCCAGATCGCACTCGCTTCCACACAGTCGCCAAACCAATAACGCTGCTGCCAAAAGGTAATGCCCAGCAGACGTTCCGGCTGCCGCATATCCGCTACTCCAATTAATGATGCGCCGACGGAACGCTCAAGTCCGCGCTGCTCCTCGTAGCTGTATGGAGCGTCCGCCACTGTGCAAAGCACCTTGAATGTCGCTCCATTCAAATCGACAAGCGGCAGCTGCTCCAGCAGCTCCGGCAAAGTTTCACCTGAAAGGGAGAGCTCTAGGCGACGCTTGAGAAATGGACTGCGGCTCGGATGAACGTTATGCTCACTCACGACGAAGCCATCACTGAGCGGAGCTTCCAGCAGTCGCGACAATTCCAGTCGGCATAGCTCCAATTCCTCTTCATGACAGCTGTAGCTGTATAAATAGCGAGTCATTAATGGTCTACTGACGTCCGTGTCTGAGGAAGCGCAACCTCATCGATGCTGAAAGGTGTAAGCTCCGGCTTTGCTTTTCTTTCCACCTCAGCGGTTAATTCATTCACCTGTTTATTCAGAAGCTTAACCTGGCGCTGCAAGCGGAACACACGCACCATGCCAAACAATCCAATAACTAGTCCGCCAAGGAGCGTCGAAGCGAGAATGACGAGGATAAGCGGAATTTGAGTCTGCGCAAACATAAAATTAACTTGCACCGAATTGACATTAATTACGGCAAACAACGCAATAACAAATGCAAACAGCAGTGCGGATATAAGCATCGTCTGAGCCTTCATCATTTTCTCCACCTTTATCTGGGTTGCTATTAGTTTATCATATTCCCTATTAAACCAATAGTCGCAGCGCCAAACAGCAAGCGGATGCCCGCCTCAAGGGCAAGCATCCGCTTTAGATTGTTCCCAAAACAGCTTTAATGGTTAACTACGCTTTTCTTCTCGCCTGCTGCCACACGAACATTATGATTATGATCACCAATACCGCAAGCTGCGTAAGCGCCGTCTCCAGCGTTGGATAAATACCAAGGAAGCCAATGGTAGGCCATTCGCTTACCGCATGCGTCGGCAGCCATGCAGCGACCTGCAGCGAGTGAATGCTTTCTCCCATAAAGCGGAACACCAAATAATAAATGAGCACCGATGCCACAATGAAAAAGGGCCGAATCGGCAGCTTCGTGCTGAAGCGAATAATAACGAAAGCTATTGCTACGAGCAGCAGGAACGTTACGCCAATACCTAAGATCATTTGGTATGGATCAATGGAAGGCGCCATGCCGACATAAAATATCGTCGTCTCCGCCCCTTCCCGCATAATGGCAAGCGCCGACACAGCGAACAGGGACCACAGACTGCCGCGGGCAATTGCGCTGCCCATCTTGTTGTCTATATAGCTGTTCCAGCTTCGCAAATTCGCTTTGCTGTGCAGCCAGTTGCCAACGGTTATCATTAAGATGACGGAGACAAGACCAGCGATGCCCTCAATCGCTTCACGCGCGCTGCCAGCAGCCGCTTGAGCAATCGCATAAGTGAGCAGCACAGCCATAATAGCGCTCAGCAGTAGCCCTACCCAGACGCCAGACCATACCCAGATGCGCTTCGACTCGTTGCCCGATTTTTTCAAATAAGCCAGTAAAGCCGCAAGCACGAGAATCGCCTCAAGCCCCTCGCGGAGCAAAATCATTCCAGCATCCCAGGCGGTATAGCGCGTTTCCTCCACCATTGGAGCAAGTATCTCTCTGATTTCGGCAATTACGGCTTGGGCTTTATCCGGAACCGGTGGATTGGAGAGCAAATAGCCCGATACCGCCGTCATTTGAATTTCGATTTTCGTATAAGCATCAGCAGAACGAATCTGCACCTGCCCCTCGACCGACGGCCATTTTGAAATGAAGGCTTGCATTTGGCCATCGGCCTCACTTAAATTGCCCGCGGCTATGTCTTTAGCTGCTTTATCCACAATCGCAATCAGGTCAGCAATGCCCAGTTTTTCCGCTGGTACAGCAGCCGCATCGATTTTGCCTGCCATATAATCATTAAGCAGCTGAATCATCGCATTCGTTTCCGTCTCGGCTTGCTCCGCACGCGGAGGCTCGGCCTGCAGCGCAATCCGGATCATGCTCATTGCCGTCTCCAGCTTGCCATAGACGGTGAAATTGTCTGAGCGGATCGCAGGTTCAATCGTCAGCCAATTATCGTTAATCGTCTTATAATCAGCGCTCGCCTTCCCCCATTGCTCTCCTTGAATTTCGACCAGCAGCTTTGTCGCCATAGGCAGAAGCAGCTTCGCCGCTTCCTTGCCGCTCAGCTTAGATTGATCGTCCTTCTGGACGCTTTTCACATATTTATTAATCGCCTTTGCCAGCTCGGATAAGGAAGCCTTCGCCTCATCCGGCTTGCTGTCTCCCTGATCCAAGAGCACGATCGCATGAGCCAGCGCGGAGTCGACATCGGCGGATAAATCTGATTTTTTCACGTTTAGCTGCTTCCAGCGCTCATTCGCTTCTTTAATATGGCCCGATGCCTGTTCCCAGTCGCTCTGGCTTGCCGCCGCAAGCGCTCCGCCAACGAGCGGAAGCAGCTTATCCAAATCGCTGGACGTTTCTGCAAAAACGGGCCTCACGCCAATCGAGCCTGCTACCATGGCTGCTAAAATAACGATAATACCGAGCCATTTCCACCCTATGCTGTAACGGCTGCTACTTGAAAACATATGCCGCTTCTCCTCTCTCCTGCTACAATAACGTCTCTCCAATATAGCCGCCCTCGCTGACGCCAGGGAAACAAGCAAACACGGCGCTGCCCGTATGCACGATATATTCATTCAACTTATCCATCCGGCTCAGCTTGGTCTGCATCGGAATAAACTGCTTGCTCGTATCGCGGTTATAGCAAATAAACAATAGTCCCGCGTCAAGCTGTCCAGTGCGCTTATCAAGACCGCTGGAGTAGGAGTACGAGCGGCGCAATATTTTCAAAGACCCGTCACCTCTAGCAAGTGCCAGATGCGAGTTGGCTGGAATGACCGGCTTGCCATTCTCATCCTTTTTATTCACATCAACGGTGTCAAACTCCTTCAAGCTGCCAATGGGAGCACCGCTCTCCCGATGGCGGCCGAAGGTTGCCTCTTGGTCAGACAGCGTCGAGCGATCCCACACCTCTACCCGCATGCGAATTCTTCTCACGACCATATAGCTCCCGCCCGCCATCCATGGTACACCGTCATCGGCGGAAGCCCAGACGACCTGCTTCATCTGTGCTTCATCGCTCGTATCCGGGTTCGCGGTCCCATCCTTGAAGCCCATCAAGTTGCGCGGTGTCGCGCCCTCCTTATCAGCGCCGGATGTGCGCTGAAAGCCTTCCGTCGTCCAGCGCAGCACCGCTTTTCCCCGTGCAATCCGCGTCAAATTGCGAATGGCGTGGAAAGCGACCTGCATATCGTTTGCGCATACCTGCACGCCGATATCGCCACCGCACCATTCCGGCTGCAGCTCATCGCCGCCAAATGCCGGAAGGTCCTCAAGGGAAGAGGGCTTCTTGCTTGACAGGCCAAAGCGCCCATCAAAAAAGCTCGGCCCTACGCCGAACGTAATCGTTGTTTTGGAAGGCGATAAGCCTGCAGCTTCGCCTGTATCGGATGGCGGCAGGTTCAAGTTATTATTGTCCGTGCCAATCATCGTTCCTTGCGTCATTGCAGCCGAAGCGGCTGTCCAAACTTGAAACAAGGTACGCACATCATCGATTGAAGCTGCTGTCAGATCAAAAGCGGCAAATAAAATAAAATCCTGTGACGGCGTCGCAATACCTGCCTGATGAGCACCGTAAAAAGGCAGCACATCTCCATTTGCTCCAGCCCCTGTCGCCGCCGTCGTCGGGACGGACAGCGTTTTGCTTGCCGCCTGCATAATGCCGCCTACGCCAGTCGCGCCGATCAGCAAACCAGCCCCACCAACGCCCATGAGCCGCAGTAAATCTCTGCGGCTCATCGGTTTTTCCAGCACACTGTCGCCAGCCTGCTTCTGATTATGCTTCTGTTTATCGTCGTTGTTAGTAGTAGAACTCATGACATTAAGCCCCCAAAATTTTGCCCATTTGTGAAAGCGGTTCTGCCAAAGCGTCCAGCAGCTGGCTCAGCTTCTTCGTATCTTCTTCTTTCAAATCAAGGTAAGATTTATAGCCATCGCCATCTTTATAAACGGCAAGCGCATCGTCAAGATTTGTGAAGCTTGTGCCAATCAATGTTTCCAGCTGGGCATCATGCTTGTTCAATTGCGGCTTGAGCAGCTCATAAATTTTCTCTGCACCTTCTACGTTAGCGACAAAATCATACAAGTCAGTATGCGAATAACGCTCTTCCTCGCCGGTTACTTTAGAGGAGGATACTTCGTTCAGCAGCTCAACCGCACCCGTAACGAGCAGGCTAGGCTCAATTTCGACCGTCTCCATCAGTGCGCGAAGCAGCTTGATGTCCTCAAGCAGCGTGTCGGCATAACCTTCAGCGCCTTTTGTAGTATTTTCTTCCCATAAAATTTTCTCGATTCGGTGGAAGCCTCTCCATTCCTTCTCGTCGACATCATTTTCACGGGCATCAATATGCGGGTCAAAATCGCCCAGCGCTTCAGCAATCGGCTCGATTCTTTCATAGTACATTCTCGATGGCGCATACAACTGCTTCGCCGTCTCAATGTCGCCCGCTTTAACGGCGTTGACGAATTTTTCGGTTTCAATAACGAGCGAATCCGCCTCTTTAATCGTGAAGGCGCGATATTCGTCAAGAACAGGCTGCCATTCCTCTTCGGTGGCAGGTGCTATTGTAGCAGCAGGCGCCTCCTCCGACGCTGCTGGTGATTCTTCAGCTGTATTTGTTGCTGTCGCTGCCGCAGTGTCTGTTTTTGTATTAGTAGCAGTATCCGACCCACAAGCAGAAAGAAATAATAGGCTTGCACAAGATAATGAAATTGCGATTAACTTCCAGTTCATTCGATTTTCCCCTTTAAGAATCCACATCATGTGAATTTATTCTATTGCGAAGTATATTCCTATTGAGAATCATTGTCAATTATATTTTTATGGCAACGATGGCACTTATCTTTCCTGCATTTCTTCCTGGCAGCCAGCAGGAGGGAAATCGTTGACAATTATTCTCATCAAACATAACATAAACATAAATGAACCTCATGAGGAAGTGTCAGCAACCCTTGTCTATTACCCAACATATAGCAAAAACCATTTATCGGCCTGGTGTCGGCAAGCTTATACGACCGATCAGCAGACTGCTATTTAATCATATGAATGAAGGCATCGTCATTTATCATACAGATGGACAACTCGTCATGAGCAACCACGTAGCTGAAAAATACGGTTTTCTCGCTACAGCAGCAGCCAAGGACAGCATGTACCCGCTTTATTTTAAAATGAACGGGGCAATGCCGCTCCCCTCCGAACAGCAGCCCCTGAACCGCTTGCTTCAGGGGGAGCAGGATATTGTCCAAGAGCTATGGCTGAAGCCCGGCGAGGGAAAAGCCGGAAGCATCGTGCGAATCGTCGGCAAGGCCCTTCGCTCCTTCCGAGGAACCCCGCTCGGCTTTATGCTCGTCGTCCACGATATTACGCTCAGCAAATGGCATGAGAAGCGGCTGGAAGTAAGCGAGCAGCGCTTTAAATCGCTTTTTGAGCATAATCCGGATATGGTACTGTGGTTTGATTTGCAAGGAAAGCTGCTGAGCGTCAATGCCGCCATTGAACAAGTCACTGGCTATATAGCTTCCGAGCTTATCGGCCTTTCGGTTGACGAATTGATAAACGATGTCGAGACTTGGCAGCTGCAGCACATATTGGAGCAGGTCCATACGGGACGGACTATTAATCAGGAAACGTCTATTACTAATAAAACGGGTGAGCTTGTTTATTTGCATGCAACGGTCATTCCCATTATTGTCGAGGAGCAGCTCGCCGGGTTCTACATCGTGGCCCAAAATGTGACCGCGCAAAAGCAATCGATGGAGACGATTTCCCGCATTGCTTATTTTGATTCCTTGACGGGCTTGCCAAACCGCCATTCGTTTTTCGAGACGCTGACCGCGACTTTGGCCCAATGCAGCACATGCATGGACAGGCAGTTCGCTGTACTTTTCGTCGACTTGGATCGCTTTAAGCTCATTAATGATACGCTTGGCCACCGGGCTGGCGATTTTTTACTTGAGCAAACAGCTCTACGCATGCGCAAGTGCGTAGGAGAAAGCGGCACGATTGCCCGGCTCAGCGGGGATGAGTTTATTATTTTGCTGACGCATGCCGGAGCTCAAGAAGCCAAGCAGCTGGCAGAAAAAATACTAGACGAAATCGCCGTTCCCATCGTCTACGACAATAATCGGCTGCTCTCTACTGCAAGTATTGGCATCAGCCTATATCCCGACCATGGCACATCCTCCGAGCAGTTGATTCAATTTGCTGATATTGCGATGTACCGAGTAAAGGAACAGGGAAAAAACAGCTATCTCTTTTTCACCTCCGAAATGAATGAATCAATCGTACGCCGTACGACGATGGAGAAGCAGCTCGCGATCGCTTTGGAGCAGGAGCAGCTGACGCTGCTTTATCAGCCGCAGGTGAAGGCGAGTACAGGGGAAATCACTGGCTTCGAGGCGCTTGTGCGCTGGAATATGCCGGAGCGGGGACTGATCTCTCCTTTGGAGTTTATTCCGCTGGCCGAGGAAACGGGCATGATTATCCAGCTCGGCGAGTGGGTGCTGCGCCGAGCCTGCGAGCAGCATAAACGCTGGATAGATGAAGGGCTTATGCCGGTAACGATTGCGGTCAATATCTCGATGAAGCAATTTGAGGATGACAGCCTGTTCGAGACGATCAGACATATACTATTCGAAACGAAGCTGCCTCCTGATTTGCTGGAGCTGGAAATTACCGAGAGCATCGGACTGCAAGGCGCCGATCAGGTCATTAACAAGCTGAATCGGCTCAAGACGCTAGGCGTGCGCATTGCCATTGATGACTTTGGAACAGGCTACAGCTCGCTGCACTATTTGCAAAAGCTGCCGATTGATACACTTAAGATCGACAAATCTTTTATTCGCGACATGACCAGCGTCACGCCTGATATTTCAATCGTCCATTCCATCATCAGCCTTGCACACAGCCTCCAGCTTGATGTTTTGGCCGAAGGGGTCGAGGTCGCTTCCCAGCTGGAAATGCTGGCTGAGCTCAAATGCGAGCGGCTGCAAGGTTATTTGTTCTCTCGTCCGATTCCGGCTGATGAGGCGCGCGCGCTGCTGCATCGGCAAAAGCTGGATGAATATTATCACTGATTTCAAGGATAGCGTTAGGACATCCTTTCCTATAGTTCAAGGTGAAACGGCTGTCGTATTCCTTTGGCGGCGCTGCGCGTTTCATTCCGAGAAATATAGAAAAGCCATACAGCGGATTGAATCAGCTCCGCTTGTATGGCTTTATTTCATTTGGTTTTCATAAAAAAGCAGCCGATTGCCGAACGGATCCGTCACGACGCATTCAAGCGTATGCCAAGGCGTCCGTTCCAGTCCAGGCTTGGCGTAACGGTAATCCTTTTCAAGCAGAAGGGTATGATAGGCTTCAATTTGGCTCGTTTCAATACTAATAGCTGCGCCGGGGCAGCTATCGCCATGATGCTCAGATAAATGCAGCACACAGCAGCCATTAGATACTTGCATATACAATGGAAAATCCGCCTCATAACGATGCTCCCAATCCAGCCGGAAGCCTAGAAAGTCCATATAGAACGCTTTAGCATGTGCTTCATCAAAAATTCGCAAAATCGGTACGACTGGTTTCATTAATAGCCCGTTTTGTCCCATTCGCGACTCCTTTCGGCATTCGCCGCACTCTTTTTATCGTTTTCCCACAAAAAAGTTCCAAGTTTCTACATTTTACTTAACTTCCCCTCTATCTTCAACCGCCAAAACAAAGTATAATACTGGAAAACAAATTATTTTATGTGCCTTTAAGCCTATTATATAAAGATAAGAGGACTCTTACCCCATGCCATTTATCACCCATTTTGAAGCCAGCCTTCAGGCTGTTTTCTCCAAAGCACAGCAAATAACGGCAAAATTCCCCGCACCGCTAAATCAAACGGGACAAGCGTATATCATGCATATTAATCCTCTGCATCGCAGCGGCAGCCAGAACTATCTCGGCTATTTGCTGCCCTATTGGATGACGGAAATGGCCGATGTGACCAAGGAGCAATGCGAGCAGCTTGCGCTTGCCAATTTATTTGGCATGCTGCATTTTTTCATTGTGGATGAAGTGATGGATACGGGGAGTTCGGAAAGCAGACAGAAGCTGGCTTTGAGCCATTTATTTTATACGCAGATGTACGGTGTTCTGCACCGTATGCACACTTCTGACTCTAAGTTTTGGGAGTATTACGACCGCTACATGGCCGATTGGTCGCTTGGCGTGGCCCAAGAGTCCGAGAGCGATTATTTCAATACCGATCCGCTTCGCACCGCTTTAAAATCGTCACTCGTGAAAATAGCCAGCACCGGAGCCTTGCTCCTCTCGGGCCAGCACGCCTTCATACCAGCAGTCGAACAGGCTGTTGATTATGTCCTCGTTGCGCTTCAAATGGCCGATGATTGGACGGACTGGGAAGCTGATTTGGCCGATGGAAGCTACAATGGATTGCTAGCGTTATTCAGGAATAGATGGCCAGAGCAGTCGCCGATTACAGTCAGTAAAGTGAGAAAAGCGATATATGTGCAGGGGCTACTAACGGACTATGTAGAGCTCGCTTGCCAATTTGAGCAAGCCCATCAACAATTAGGCCTTAAGGCTGGTTATTTACTGGAGTTTCATGCCTCCATAACCGCTTCTCTCGCAAATGATGCTCAAAATATAGAGCTCAGTCGAAAAAAACAGATGGAGGGCGGACTCTTTCAAACACTATCATGACAAAATTCGCTAAAAAAGCTGCTATTCATTAGTATTTTCTGAAAATATATAGTAGTTTTTGTCGAAATTTCATGTTACAATATGTAAATGGAACTTATACATAATACTAGAAAGGTGGAACAGTATGAGCAGCGAAAACAATTTACGACAGCAAATTATTCAGAAAGCATGGGAAGATGAGGCTTTCAAGAAGCAGCTCCTGGCTGATCCACGTGCCGCTATTAAAGAGGCGTTTCAAGTTGAAATTCCAGAAGGCGTTGAAGTAAAAGCAGTAGAAGAACAGACTAACAGCTATTATCTCGTTATCCCTGTCAGTCCTGCTGATAGCTCCCAAGCAGCTGTCGCATCCCCACCTTGGAAGTAAGCCTCTACGTACAGTCATAAATCAAGCGCCCTGCCAGGACGGCAAGGCGCTTTTATTGAATTTCCGCTATAGGCAAACTTACGAACGCTTCCGTGCCTACTCCTTTAATACTGTTAAAATAGATCCGACCGTTCATCACTTCAATAATGCGGAAGGTGACCATCAGCCCAAGACCTGTACCTTTGGACTTATTGGAAAAATACGGCTCGCCCAATCTTTCCAGCTCGCTCTCCTCCATCCCTACTCCATTATCGCTAATGCGAATAATGACGGTGGAATCCTCCTGATAGGCAATAATGTCGATGCTTCCCTTTGTCGGCAGCGCTTCTATGCTATTTTTCACAATATTAATAATCGCTTGTTTGAACTTAGAGGAATTTCCCCGCACATACAGCTCAAAATTCGACTCCACCCGCAGTTCCCCACCTTGAATCGTAGCAAGCGGAGATAATATCGCTTCGATTTGTCCCAATTCCTCGGCAATATTCAATATAGTCGTCATTTCGACCTGAGGCTTGGCAAAGGTCAAAAAGTCCGTAATGATGCTGGAGGCGCGATCCAACTCGTCGATAGCCAGCAGCATATAATTTTTATCCTTCTGATCGGCAGAACGATGGCCAATTAACTGGAGAAAGCCGCGTGTCACCTGCAGCGGATTGCGCACTTCATGTGCAACCGATGCGGCGAGCTGGCTAATGATTTCCATTTTCTCAGAACGCTGCAGCTCATTATTGAATACTTCCAGCTTTCGGGAATACAGCAGCATTTGCTCATAGTTATTAATAATCCGCCGGATCAACACCACAATTAAGGAGAAAATGAAAAACAGCGTTCCCCATTTCCAATAAAACATTTCATAATCTTTGTGTGTAAAATAAATGACCAGCTCCGATACCACTGTTAGGGCAAACAGCGCAAAACCTGTAGAAATAATAATACTTTCCCGGTTTCGCTTCATACAATAAAGCGCAAGCACCGAAATTAAGATGATGTTGCCGATCATGACGGACGATGCGAAGATGAGTGGCACGATGCTCTCATAATAATGCAAAATCCCTCCGCCTAGCAGGATGCTCAGCAGCAGCCACGCGATGCTTCCGATGGAGATGACTAATTGGACGCGCAAACCATATTTTAATATTCGGCTTGTGCCTTTCCCGATAATTTGCTCAAAAAACAAAAAGATCCAGGTCATAATAAACGTTGAGGATATATCAAATAAATAATAATACACTCGGCTGGATTTGCCGAAAAACGCATACAAATACGGAGAAATCGTCAAAGTCATAACCCCAAGCGACAGCATCAGGAGACATAACGAATTCCAGCCTGGCCAATATATTTTATTCACAAACAGCATACATATAAGTAATGAAATCGATACAAATACAAGTGTGCCGCCCAAAATGATATCCAAAATATTTTTCTGTAAATATTTGGAATTCATGTTTTGGAAATCGCCAAGCTTCACGCTGCCCTCGATTCCTAGCGAGCTTGCATCTGCGTTGCCTTTTAAATATATGTATATCGGCTTATTATAATAATGAGGAGACAGCTTCAGCAAAATATTGTTCGTCTCATAGCCGTAGTTGCGCTCATCCTCATATATAAGATAACCATCGTTAAATATACGAATTTGCTGTGCAAAGTTCACGTCCAGCATAATACCTGGATTTTCCCACTTCAAATCTGGAACCTCAATCTTGATCCAGGCGGAGTTAAAGCCGTCCGGCTTGGTGGTTACCCGATCATTGCCTGTTGACCAGATCCATCTATCATTGTGCTCTTGATCCATCACATCTGCGAGCACCGGCTCCTGACTTGCCTCATCTAGCCATTGAATATACCACTGATCAATATGTGTTATTGGTGGAGGAGGAGGACTCGCAAAAGCTCGAGGAACCATTAAACAGATGGATAAAACGAAGAATAATACGATGAACCTTGTGTATCTCAATACTTCTCTCATTCCTGCACCTCAAAGCTTCGAAGATTCATCACTAGCCCATTTCTCCTAAAGTATTCGACAATCTTTGATAGCATCCCTGCCTTTTTTACCTATTGGCAAAAAAATTATATAACACAAAAAAAGAGCAGACAAGCCGCTCTTTCAATAATATACCTTATGTTACGGCATCTCCACTTAATGTTGGTTTGCGATAAATCCGCTCATTCGGGTTAAATTCGACATATTTCAAATGCTTATCGAGCTGGACAATGGACTCCTTATTGCCCAAACCGAGAAACCCCTCCGCCGCCAAACTGTTGTAAAACAGCTTATGGACTTGCTGCTGCAGGGTCGTATCGAAATAAATCATCACATTGCGGCAAAGAATGAGGTGAAATTCATTGAACGAGCCGTCCGTCACCAAATTATGCTGGGCGAACATAATATTATCCCGCAGCTCAGGCAAAAAATAAGCATATTGATGATCCGTTTGATAATATTCGGAAAATGCGCTCATACCGCCTGCTTCCATATAATTTTTCGTATAGATTTGCATTTGCTTGAGCGGGTAAGCACCGCGCTGGCACTTTTCAATCGCGCTCTCACTCATATCGGTCGCATAAATTTTGCTATGCTGGGTGAGGCCCTCCTCTTTGAGCAAAATTGCCATTGAATAAACCTCTTCGCCTGTCGCACAGCCGGCATGCCAAATTCTAATTTCCGGAAGTCCCCGCAAATAAGGAATTACCTCTTGCCGCAGGGCACGAAAAAAACCAGGGTCCCGAAACATCTCGGTCACTCTAATAGAGAAATCATGCAGCACCTTGTCCAGCATTTCTTTATCACGAAGCACCTGCTCGAGCAGTCTTGTAATCGTAGGAATTCCTTCAATACGCAACCGATTTTGAATCCGGCGCAAGAGCGACGAACGAATATAATGCCGAAAGTCAAATCCATAATAACGGTAGATGCCTTCTAAAAATAATTCCAGCTCTACGTTTTCCACTTCTTGATTCATCGGCCCTCCTGCTTCGTCATCCATACGCGCAGCAGCGAGTAAAGCTGCTCCATTTGGAGCGGCTTGCTAATATAATCCGAGGCGCCCGCCTGCATGCAGCGTTCCCGATCATTCCTCATTGCTTTCGCTGTGAGTGCAATAATCGGCAGCTCCTTCAGCAATGGATTGCTGCGAATGCTGCGTATAGCTTCCAATCCATCCATAACCGGCATCATAATATCCATAAGAATAATATCAAAATCAGGTTGTTTATTCAAAAGCTCCAGGCCGAGCTTGCCGTTGCTCGCTGATTCCACGATAACCCCTTTACTGGTAAGCGCCGTCTTGAGCGCAAATACATTGCGATCATCGTCATCAACGAGCAGCACCCGTTTTCCTTCAAATAGCCGCGTATCCTCTATATGAGCTTTAAGCTGTGCCGTCTCTTCCTCGCTAAGCTCTTCTACATCCTGTTGCTTAGAATCGCCTCCAGCAGCATCAGATGCAAGCCATATTACGGTATTGGCACCAGCCGCCGACTGGTCACGACTATTCAGCATTTCCTGGCTGAACGCTACGAATTCTTCACTTAAGCTTGGCAAAAACAACGTAAACGTACTTCCCTCGCCCTCCACGCTCTCAAGCTGTAGCCTGCCTCCCAGAAGGCGGGTAAATTCACGGCAGATGGATAAGCCTAAGCCCGTACCGCCATATTGGCGATTCGTTGTGCCATCCGCTTGCTGGAACGCTTCGAATATAATGGCTTGCTTGTCTGGCGAAATGCCAATGCCGCTGTCGCTTACCGAAATCGCAATCATCGTATCCGATGGAGCCTCGCCATTATAAAGCTCAAGTATTCTTGATTGTTCAACAGGAGAAACGCTGAGGCGCACGGAACCTCTATCTGTAAACTTGAACGCATTGGACAGCAGATTTTTTAATATATGCTGCAAGCGGTGACCGTCCGTCGAAATAATAGGCGGCGCTTGCTCATCGAAGCCAGTAACGAAGGAAAGCTGTTTTTTCTCGGCTACAGGATCGAATAACTGGCGCATCAACATTGGAATTTCTGTCATATTCACTTCGTCAATCGTCACTTCAAGCTTACCGGCTTCGATTTTCGATAAATCCAAAATATCGTCGATCAGGCTGAGCAAATCCTTGCCCGCCGAATGAATGACGTGGGAATAATGCTGTTCTTCCTCCGTCATCGTCTTATTTTCATTCTCATAAAGCATCTGCGACAAAATTAAAATGCTGTTAAGCGGCGTACGCAGCTCATGTGACATATTGGCCAGAAAATCCGTCTTGTACTGCGAGCTCTGGACAAGCTTCTCGGAATAATCCTCAAGCTCATGCTTCGTCTGCTCCAGCTGACTGTTGCGCTGCTCCGCCAAGTCCCGCTGCTCCTGTAAATAATCGTTCGTCAGGCGCAGCTGCTCCTGCTGCATTTGCATTTCTTCAGACTGTGCCTGCAATTCCTCAGACTGCGCCTGAAGCTCCTCGGTCAGCATTTGTGATTCATTAAGCAGACGCTCGATTTCCATACGTCCTACGACGCTGTTTATAGCTACGCCAAGGCTTTCCTGCAGCGCTTTAATAAGCGTAAGATGTTTGTCATCGAAGCTTCCTAAAGAGGCAAATTCCACAACCGCCAGCACTTTACCCTCGAAGAAAATCGGAGCCACCAGCAAGCTTCGAGGAGAAGCCTCCCCTAAGGAAGAGCGGACTTTAACATATCCCATCGGCAAATCTGTCAAATGATACAGCCGTTTGTCAACGACACATTGACCAGCAATTCCTTCTCCGGGCTTGAAGCTTACAGCCGCTTCTATGGCATGCTCATGCCCGGCAAAAGAAGCCGTCTTCACATAGGTAGTCACGCCATTTTGTACATGGCGCAAATAAATAGCGCTATAAGTAGCATCAACCATCGGCGTTACTTGATAAACAAACGCTTCGGACAGATCAGCAATATGCTTAAAGCCCTGATACATATCCGCTACCTCCACGGTACGCTTCTGTACCCAGCTTTCTTCATTGACGTTGTCCAGCAATTCATTGGTCGCCTCGGCCAGCTCGCGAATTTCATCCTTCGTATTCACGCGAATCCGCTCATTAATATCACCTTCTGAAGCGATGATGCTGCGAATCGTATGTTTGACATCCTTAATCGTACGAACAATGGCACCTGAGACGAATATAGCAGCAGCAATCGCGCTTATCGTCACTAAGGCAAAGGCAATAAACAGCACATATTGCAAATTGCGATTATTTTGTGAGAGCGTCTCCACTCTTAGCTTCGTTAGCTCCTTCTCCGAAGTGCGAAGCTGATCCAGTTGGGTACGCACCTTTTCGACAATTTCCTTGCCCAGATCACTCGCATAATAGGTCCGGATCGCATCCATCTTGTTTTCTTTACGCAGTTGAACAACGGGCTGCCCTGCAAACTTGCCCCATTGCTCGATATTCGCTTTAATTTCCTCTAAATTCGCCTGTTGGGTAGGATTATCATTCAATAGCTCATGCAGCTTATTATAATTGCTTCCCCATACTAAAGTAGCATCATTGTAAGGAACCAAATACTTTTCGTCACCACTGATAACGTAACCCCGCTGCCCATTTTGCATATCAAGCATATTAATTTCAAGCTGATCAACCATTTCATGAACCGTAATATCGTGATCTGCTATGAAATTGATTTCGCTCTGCAAAGCATTTATACGCACAACAATAATAACAATAGCAACAGCTAAACATAGTAGTATGCTAAGGTAGCCTAATAAAATTTTCGCTCTTATCGTAAAGCGCATCGAACGCCAAATAAGTCATTCCTCCATTCCAACCATACCTATAACTCTATCATTATTGCTTAGAGTATGGCAAGAAACGAGGCACCCAAGATGAACTTACAGCCATGCCCGCAGCTTCTCAATCGCGCGCTTCTGAATCCGGGAAACACTCATTTGCGAGACTCCCAGCTTGTCGGCTATCATGCGCTGCGACTGGCCTTCCTGATAGATTAAATGGATGACGGTCTGTTCTTCTTCCTTGAGGCTTTTCATCGCTTCCCCTATATCCAGCTTCATATCAAGCGCTTTAAATTCATCGGACGGATTAGCGATGAGATCGCCAATCGAAGCACCATCCCCTTCGCTGGTGAGCGGTGTATCTAGAGACGTGTAATGGTAATAATCACGTCCTGCCAAGATTTCAATCGTCTCTTCCTGCGTAAGCTCCAGATGGGCCGCGATTTCCTCCACTTTCGGCGAGCGTTCCAGCTTTACCGTCAGCTCATCTATCGCATGCTGAAGCATGCTGCCTTTTTCCTTTACACGTCTAGGCACTTGAATATACCAAGAGCGGTCACGCAAATAATTTTTCAAATTGCCGATGACGCTTTTCATCGCATAACCTTCAAACGGAATACCGATTGAAGGATCGTATTGTTTAAAGAGCCGCAGCAGCGACATTTGGCCCACCTGATATAAATCCTCATATAAATCCGGGCGGCTGCGAGACATTTTGCCAGCAGCCATTCGAACGATATCCTCATAATGCACCAGAAGCGCCGTAGCCGCTTCATTACAACCTTCATCACGGTAGGTTTGCATGAAAGCGGCTATTTCACTTGGAGCTTTGGAGGAGGGTTTTGTACTCATGCCATCTCCTCTTTTCTGCCAAGCAGTTTGGTAAGAATGACCTCCGTACCGCTAGTCGTATTCACTTCCACATGATCCATAAGCGCCTGCATCATATACAGGCCAAGTCCGCCAATTGGAGCATCGCTTAGTCTCGTCGTATGGAGCGCCCCCGCTGTACGGTTGACAGCCTGTTCATAATTAAAGCTGGTGCCATTGTCACGAATACAAATTTTCAAGCCGTCGAGCTGCTGTTCAAAATTCACTTGCAGCTCGCCAGAGCCAAGCTGCTCATAACCATGTATAATCGCGTTATTGCACGCCTCGCCTACGGCTACCTTCATATCTTCAATTTGCTCATATTCAAAGCCTAATTTAACGGCCAGACCATATAAGGTCAATCTTACAATATCGAGATAATCTGCCTCCGCTGGAATTGTCAACTGCACCGATGTTTTCATATCAGCCATTCTTTCCTTTCTACAGTAAGATGTTATGTTTTGTGCGTCATGCTGCTAACGGTCTGTTTACTGTCTGCTTGAAGCCGTATTATGCATACCAGCTGGTCCAGATACACTTTCTGCGGCTCCTGCAGCAGCTTTACGCTCTACGAGCAGCTGCAGTACTTTCGCTGCAAGCGTTGCTCCTTGGGCAAGTAATTCCGTCTTTGTGTTATTTACTGCCACTTTCGGTCTTGCTGCTTCCGCTTCGGCTTGTACAGCGGCTCTTTCCTTCCGCAGCTTCTGCCCTGATTTCACAGAGGAAATGAGTGCAACCGCCGATTCCTTAACCGCCGAGGTCGCTTCCTGAACGACATGGCCCACATCATCAAGTGATCCGAACAGCGAATCAAGCGATTTGAGCTTCATATTTACATCATCCGCAACAGAGTTCGTGGTTTGAACGACACTCTTCACCTCTGTACCGATTGCCGATATCTCATGCTTCACTTCGATTAAAGTTACCCTCATTTCATCAAGTGAATACTTAAGTGATCTAAGCGCCTCTATCACATAATAAACGAGTATGGCAAAAGCAATTGCTGCTATCAAAACCCCTATCTCCCATAGCATAAGCATAGCCCCCTTACTTTCCTTGTGCTTCTTGTTACGTTTAAGTTACCCTGCTCCACAAGGAATGAAACAGCAGCCGGCTAGCAATATAAAAAAACAAAACCACGACTTGCCGGGGCGTCCCATGCCTTAGTCGTGGTTATGTGTTATTGCAGCGGCAGAAGACGCTTGGTCATGATGACCTGCGTGCTTTCAGCGGAATGTATATTAACTTCATCCATTAACGCCTGCATTAAATACAAGCCAAGTCCGCCAACTTCCAAACCGCTCGCGTCTTCACCTTCAAGCGGCCCGGCCTTTTCCATACAGGCGCCAGCTTCAAAGCCTGCTCCGCTGTTCGTAATTTTAATCGTCAAATGATCTGGCAGCACTTCAAATTCAACTAAAATTTGAAGCTCGTCCTCCGCTGCTTGAACGGCATCAGACGCTTCCCGCTCGCCCGCTTGATCTGGCGTATAATGCAAAACAGCGTTATTGCAAGCCTCTCCAACAGCAACCTTCATATCCTCGATATCCTCAAACGAAAAACCCATTTTAGAAGCAATACCGTATAGGCTAAGCCTGACGATATCCAAATATTGTGCGTCCGCCGGTATTTGCATCACAATACGCTTCATCCTTAGCTTACGGTCCCTTCATTGATATAGCCTGAAATACCGGTAATATCAAATAGCCGCTTAATGCTTCTTGGAATATTTTTAACGATAAATTCTGCTTTCTTCTCATCACGCGCTTTAATGACCGACACAACGATGCCGATACCTGTACTATCAATATAAGCAAGGCGTTCCGTATCAAGAACAAGCGTTTTATCCGTACGATTGACAACCGTTTCGAGCAGGGAGCGCAGCTCAGGCGCTGCGGCCAAATCAAGCTCACCGCCTACTTGTACAATTATCGCGCTATCCGTTTCATGAATAACTGCCTGAAATTTGTTTAACGTCATTGAACACACTCCCAAGGCAAATTTTAAGTAGATCATATCAATAACACCGTCACTGCACAAGCGGAGAGCAGCCGATCTTGAAGATCGGCTGCCCGCTTGCCGCTCGCGGGATGAAAGCGACTATTACATTTACCATGCCTACGTTTGCAATAAAGTGAAAGGCAGCCGATCATGCTGTTCATACAAAACCAGCATCTGCTGAAATAGTCAGATATCCTTATATTAAACCGTTTGGGAATGATTGAAACAGCTCGCGGGCCATGATTTCAAAATTTTTTCTATGTCTATCTCGCTTGTACTTCTATCACGCCTTCGCTTTTGTTTCGACCGTAACGAGGCAAATATCATCCTGCTGGCTTACCTGTCCCAAGCCTTCGAACAGATTCAGCACATGATCCTCGAGCTGTTCCCCATTTTCACCCAGCCTTGCTTGCAGCTGCTGGACATCATCCTCTTGTCCTTTGGCGAGCTGATCGAGCAGGCCATCGGTATAGAGCACGATTTTCACCTGATTTCGATAAGCAATCGTGCCTTTTTTCACTTCAATGTTATCAAAAAATCCTAACGCGCAGCAGCCTTCCGTCAGCAGCTGCGGTTTTTGATCCACAAAAGCGATACCAGCGGGATGCCCCGCATTGACATACTCAATCGTCTGCTCGTTCGTGTCCAGCACATAATAGATGGCGGTAAAATAATAGTTCATCAGTTGATTCGAGCCCTGCAGCTGCATCATTCTCCGGTTCAGCTCAAGCACGACGAGCTCGGGATCGGAAATGCTTTTAATCGTATCCTGCAGCGCCGAATAAATATACATGCATACGAGCGAGGAAGAAATGCCATGGCCCATCATATCAAGCAAAATAACGCCATATTTTCCGCCGCCTAAGCAGTACCAGGCATAAAAGTCGCCTGCCAGCTCAGAGGATGGCCGATAAATCGCATCGATTTTGACCCGATCATTGTCTATCGGATCGCTAAGTATGCTGCGCTGCACCTGCTTCGCCAAATTCAGCTCGAAGGAAATTCGCTGATCGCGCTCCTTATGCCAATCCTTTTCATATTTAAGACGAAGCGCTGAGCGGATGCGGGCAAGCAGCTCGACTTTATTGATCGGCTTCATGACATAATCGATCGCTCCCGCGTCCAGCGCTTCCGCCAGCTTATTTGAATCCCCAAGCGCCGTAACAAAAATAACCGGTATATCGCGGTAGCGCTCGCTTTCCTGAATGCGCCTGCACGCTTCAATGCCATCGATGCCCGGCATCATTAAATCCATTAGAATGAGAGAAACCGGCGGTTCCGTTGCATTCGGCTCATCTAGCTCCAAAATATCAAACAGCTCCATTGCTGAGGAGGCTGTTGCTAATTTCGTATATCCGGCTTTTTGCAAGATCTTCTCTATAATGAGCAAATTCGTAGCGTTGTCGTCCACAATTGCAATTCGCATATGCTCGCGCTCCTTTCGTTGCTACAAGTTAATCAACCTTTTTTTTCAAAGTGAAACGCTCTAGTAGTTATATCATATACGAATATGCCTTTCCAATCCTATAAATAATGATCCTTCCATAAAGAGTGTTTCGCTGCCATTCATTTTAACCATTGTTTCAAAACTTGCTAGGCGGGTTACTTAATGACATGAGAGACGATAACCAGATAAGAGGAGAGGATTAATATGTCAAACCCTGTAAACGAAGCAAAATCAAACGGACTGCTCGCGGGAATTCTGATTGGAGGTGCGCTCGGTGCTTTGTCGGCCCTGCTGCTTGCTCCAAAATCAGGCTCCGAGCTGCGAAAATCTCTTTCCAATACATGCTCCGATTTATCACAAAAAACAGGTCGCCTAGCTTCCAACATTAGCGAGAAAACGAGCGATCTCGTTTCAACTATAGGCCATAAAACGCAAAATCTCGCCACCACCGTTCGCGATGAGGCCTCTGACATAGCCGACCATGCGAAGGAAAGCACCGAACATGTCATCAACGCTGTTACTGAGAAAGCCGAAGAAGCGAAGGAAGGCATTGAGGCTCAGCTTGAGGCACCGAAAGTTTAATCGAAATACTAAAAAAGGAGCCACACCAATCGGTGAGGCTCCTTTTTTGATGATCTAATTAGCTAGAGCGCCACATGCTTAATCCGCATAAGCTCCCCAACCTTGCTGAACAGCGCGGCGTTATGTCCAATAGACATGGCGCAGTGATGGGTTGGCGCTTCGGCAAACCATTTTGACATATAATCATCCGGATGCAGCTTGAACTTCACTGGCGTCTGCGTATTGCCGATGCGCATAATTGGGCCGTTGGTTGACTCCGCCTCGCTGCTGATCAGCTTTAGCCTGCCATCGCCTGTCTGGGTTAGGTTGAGCGTCGTAATCGGTCCCGTCTGCACCTTCGCTTCAACGGATACGCCCGTTCCTTGCTTGCCATGATACATACCCATGCCGCGCAAAATCGGCTTACCCTCGGATATCGCCACATGGAACGGCCCATCATGCCCGAGCAAAATCGTCTCGTCAACGTAATCGACGACGACGATTTCCGCGAAACTCCCGCCTGTACCGAGAATATCGCATATTTTCATAGCGATGGCCGTCTTCAAATCTCCTTCTCCTGAGCAAGGAATACCTCTGGCTGTCAGCAAAGAATGCCCTACGATAAAACCGCCTTGCAGCTTCTCGTATTCGCTGCCTGGCGCACCATGATAATAATAGGTTAGTGCATCAAGATCATATTCGCGCACCAGCTTTTCCTGTGCAGCCGCAACCTTGCATGACCATTCAAGCTGCTCCTCCGTCGGTTTTCTCGCAATCGGATCAGAAGGGGAGTCGCCGCTGAGCTGGAACATTGCCAGTACTTCATCCAGCTTGCGCTTCGTTTCCTGCGGCGTAATCGCCTTTAGCATGCGATCCAAATCGCACATTTCCAGCACTTCAATATGAAGGCCGGTCTGAGCCTGAATCATCGTAAAATCGCTATACATGTCCAGCATTCCACTGTACGTATTGCCGAGGAAGCCAAAACGGCCGTGGCGCAGCGTGCGTGGAACAGCAGCAGCCCTTACCCATTGTTCAATTTCCAGCCATGCGCGTTTGGCTTCCTTGCGTTCGCTAGTCACCTCATTCGTAAGCGAAATTTCCGGCGTATAATCAAGCCCGAGTAGGCCATTCACGACTTTGAAGGGAATTCCCGCTCGATTAAAGGCATTCGCAAACTCGGGAACCGGGCAAGCGCCGCAATGCGCCAGCCATTCTCCTGTCGTCGAGCTGTCATAATTCATTCGCTCAGTCGGCTGCAAATTAAGGAACACGACAGGCGCTTTATTAATTTGATGGATAGGCAGTACCGTCGAGCTGGTCGAATACGTGGCGGCATGGCAGAAAACCAAATCTACATTTTGCATATTAAGCCATTCTCCCACCTTGCGCCCCTCGCTTTCCGTATCCACCAAGCCATAATGGAATACTTCGCCCCATTGGGCGATTTTCTGCGCAATAAACGTTCCATATTGCTCAAGGCGCTCGCGCAGGCCGGGGAACTGCTCCCAATAAGCTCGCAATCCTACGGAATACAAGCCAATTTTCGGTTTACGGGCAGGCTTAATCGGTGTCAGCAGTGTCATGACGGATCATCCTCTCGGCTATAATCATGTTTTATATGACTATTGTAACGGCTTACATTATAATAAACATCAAATAAAGTTGTTCAAAAATAATACAATCTTGGGGAGGTATTCATCCATGCCTGCTTATCGTGAAAAAGCCATTCATGCCTGGACACCTGAATCCGTCCGCCTAGCCGCCACTCCATCCCCATTCGCAAAATCTGCTCTTTTTTACATTCAGGAAATTGGACATTTTCAAGCATTCTCCCCTTATTATACCGAGCGGGAGCAGCTTGAATCGTTTCTGCTCGTCTATACGCTCGCGGGTGCAGGACGCTTGACGTACCGTGACGTCACTTATGAGCTGCGGCCCCATCAGTTGTTTTTCATCGATTGCATGAGCTACCAGCATTATGCCGCAGATGCCGCTGCCGGCGGCAATTGGGAGCTTTTATGGGTACACCTCAGCGGCAGCACCACGCATGAATATTATGAGCAATTTGCCGTGGGGAGTTCCCCAGTCATTACGCTTCAAGCAAATTGCCGGACTGAGGCCTGCCTCAAGCAATTGCTGCAAATAAATCAGCAAAAAAGCACCCGCACAGAGCTCGCCAGCTCACTGCTGCTTGCTGAGCTTTTAACCGAGGTGCTGCTTGCAGCGCACGAACCGGAGCTGCCAAGCGCAGAGCTGCCGCCCTATATTTTCGCTACTATTGGGGAAATAGAGCAGCATTATGCACAGAAATTGACGCTCGATCAACTCGCGCGCCAGCATGCGGTGAGCAAATACCATCTCGCCAAGCAATTTAAGCGCTATACAGGCTTCTCTCCTCACGAATATGTCATTGGCATTCGCATTTCACAAGCAAAGGAGCTATTAAAATATTCGGATCAGCCTATAGCCGAAATCGCCCCGCTTGTGGGAATCGACAACGTCAGCCATTTTATCAATTTGTTTAAGGGGAGGGAGGGTATGACGCCGCTTGCGTATCGTAAACAATGGCAGCCATCATTTATTCGTTAAGCAAGGTGAAACGGCTGCCGGCATCCTTTGGCGGCGCGGCGCGTTTCAGTCCGAGAAATATAGAGAACGTATTACATTAAGATATACTTTCCTATATTCGAAAAAAAAGGAGGCCGCCCTCTCAGTAGTGAAACACTACTTTCAGGGCGGCCTCTCGCAAGGCATCATGCTTGCTTAATAGAGAGGGCGCTTCGCTCAGAAGCGCATTATGAATAGGTAATGAATAAACGGGAGGATGACATCACGTCATTATTATTATCTTCTTCTTTTAGATCATAACAACTTCTCCCGCATAAAAATGTAATCCAAATTACATTTTCGCAAAAATAATGGCAATCAGCCTTCTTGAGCGATAGCTTCCTCATCATTAAGCCTGCCATCCTGGTGGATTCCGCCGATGACCTGCAGCTGCTCTTTGTTCAAAATGCTGATTTTTTTGCTCACAATACGAATATAACCTTCATTTTGCATTTCAAGCAGCACCTTGGTCACCGTCTCCCGCACCGTTCCCGTCATATCGGCAATTTGCTGATGCGTCAGCTTCAGACCGATCGTCGTTCCGTATTTATCCGACAGCCGCAGCAGCAGCCGCGAGATTCGCGTACGAGCATTCGTAATCGTCAGGTCGGTAATCAGCTCATTCGCCTTGCGCAGACGTTCCAGCGTAATGCCCAAAATATGAATCGCAATGCCCGGATTTTCCTTCAGCAGGGCGAAAAACTGCTCGCGCTTCAATACATATAGCTTGCTTTTCTCCAATACTTTCGCTGACGCAGAACGGAGCTTCGTACTATCAATCAGCGCCATCTCGCCAAAATAGTCCCCTTCATGGAAAATAGCAAGTATAACCTCGCGATCCTCCTCATGCCGGTAAATTTGCACCGCTCCGGCTTTAATCATATACAGCTCATCGCCTTCATCCTGCTCCCAGAACAGCTGGGTGCCCTTAGCAAAGGTTTTCGTCACGAACAGCGGAGCGATCGCCGCCAGCTCCAAATCATTCAAATGTTCAAAAAAGGGGAAGTTTCGCAAAAATGTAATATCTGACATCCTCAATCTCCTCCTACCCAGCTATTGTACCCAATCTTTCGGGCATACGCACGGGTTTCTTGAAGGAGAGGCGCCATTAGATGCCTAGCCTTTCACCGAGCCGCCCAATAAGCCGCGTACGAAATATTTTTGCAGGGCGAAAAATACAGTTAGCGGCATCAGCATCGAGACGAATGCAGCTGCTGTCAGCAGATGCCAATCGCTGCCTCTTGATCCTACCATTGCGGCAATCCGCATCGACATGACCTGTACATCCGGCTGGCTGCCGATAAACACCAAGGACACTAAATAATCGTTCCATACCCATAGAAACTGGAAAATACCGATGGAGGCAATCGCCGGAACCGACAACGGCAGAATAAGCCGTGTGAAAATCGTAAAGTTCGACGCGCCATCCATAAATGCCGATTCGAACAAGTCCTTAGGCAGCTGGCTGATGAACGTATACATAAAATATATCGTCAGCGGCAGGCCGAAGCCGGTATGCGCAATCCATATGCCCAGGTAGCTGCCGTTCAGGCCAAGTGCCGTATAATCCTTCAAAATCGGGATGAGCGCAACTTGGAGCGGCACAACCAGCATCATAATGACAGCAACGAACATCGATCGACGCAGCGGAAACCGCAGCCAAGCAAATGCATAAGCGGCGAAGGTCGCGATCAGGATCGGGATAATCGTCGATGGAATCGTCACAACCAGCGTATTGAGAAATGCTTTGGAGAGGCCTTCTCCCTTCTGCGCTCTTACCGTGCCGTCTGACTGCATAATTTCAAAGGTTTTGCCTGTCAGTACGCCATTATAGTTATCCAGCGTAAAGTTCGAGTTCACCTTCCAGTCTGGCTGCTGCACCTGAATCGTGCGCGCCCGGCGATTTTCCCAGATCAGCCTGCTGCCATCCTGCGCGGTGACGCCGCTGCGCAGCTGATCATCGTCAAACACCTCGCCATTCACCTCAATCGGCTGCCGCAAATCGGTTTCCTTCGGCAGCGTGATCGTCGATTGCGCAACATAATCACGGTGCGGGAATACCGTCCACCAGCCCGTCTGCAAAATATCAACCGCAGGCCGGAAGGAGGAGACCAAGAGGCCTACCGTCGGGATGAGCCAGATGAGGCAAATAAAAGCGAGTACGACGTTGACGATTGTTTTCGACATCGTCTTTTTCCTTGTTCGCTTCATCAGAATCCCCCCTGTTTCCGGAACTGCCGCAAATTAATAATGATGACGGGAATGACAGCGATGAGCAGCACAATCGCCAGCGTTGAGCCATAGCCCGCGTTGCGATACATGAAAAACTGGCGGTAAAACTGCGTCGCCACCACTTCCGTATCATATTGCCCTCCAGTCATCACCATGACGACATCGAAAATTTTGAGCGTAAAGACAACAATTGTCGTCGATACGGACAAAATAGTCCCCGAAATCGCCGGTATAATGATGCTGCGAAAAATACGAATTTCCCCTGCGCCGTCAATGCGCGCCGCCTCAAGCATATCCTCCGGCACGCCCTTGAGCGCCGCCGAGAACAGCACCATCGCAAATCCCGTCTGCATCCAAATCAGAATGGCGACCAGGAAAAGATTGTTCCAGGGCTGGAGCATGCTGGTAAATGCCTGTGGTTCCCCCCCGAAGGCGACCACGATTGCATTGAGCAGACCGATCTGCTCATCTCCCGGCTTGTAGAAATAAATAAATTTCCAGATGACGCCAGCAGCGACGAAGGAAATCGCCATCGGCATAAAGATGATGCCCTTCGCCAATTTCTCGAAGCTGCTGCGATCAGCGAGCACTGCAATGAGCAAGCCCAAGCAGATGCAGGCGGTAGCGCCAAAAGCGACCCATATTAGATTGTTGCGCAGCGCGGTGAGCAGCAATCTGTTTGTAAAAATAGCGGCATAATTGGAAAGTCCGACAAACTTCTCCGTACCGGCATCCATAAGACTCATATATAAGGTGCGCAGCGTCGGGATAAGCAGCAGCCAGCCGAGCAGCAACGCAGCAGGTCCTACGAAAATAAAGGGCTGGATGCGTCGCTTCCAGATGTCCGGATATTGTTCCACTGCCCAGTTAAACGACCAATAAATCGAATAAACGCCCAGCACTCCCCAAATGATAGCAAGCAAAGCATATAAGACAGATGGCAAATTCGTATCGCGCAGGAATAGGTAAATGCCTGAATGTAAAATCGCATTTACAAGCACGACAGCCAGAGTAACGGCAACGTTTCGCGACTTGCTCGTTTTTGGCGTGGAAGCTAGCATGGCCCAGCCCCTCCTTCAATTAAAATTTAATTGTTAAAGCCAGACTGTATTTCTTTAAGCGCGCCGTCCAAATCAACAGTACCGCTAATATAGTCCGTCGTTCCTTTCCAGAACGTGCCTGCTCCTACCGAGCCAGGCATCAGGTCAGAGCCATCGAAGCGCAGCGTCGAAGCATTTTTCACGAGCTCGCCCATTCTGCGCTCCACATCCGTCGGATACCAATCCAAGCTTGCATCATTCATTGGCGCGATTATGCCACCGGACTGCACCCAAGTCTTAATCGATTCGCCTGTCGTGAAAAACTCCATAACTGCGCGCACTTCCGGACGGTCGTTATGCATCGCATACAAATCACCTGCAACAAGCACTGGGTCACCATAAGCCTCATCAATCGACGGCAAGTAGAACCAGTCATAATCTTCACCCGATTTCAACCCTTCAGGGAAAAAGCTTGTAATAAAGCTGGCTTGGCGATGCAGCCATGCTTTAGGCGGATGATCAAACATCGGTGTAACCGAATCCCCGAACGCGGTCGTTACGATCGACTTGCGTCCACCGTAAACATAGTCGTCATTCAGCCAAATTTGCGACAGCTTCTCGAATGCATTTTTCACAATAGGATCTGTAAATGACAGCTCGCCTTTTACCCACTTATCATAGTTTTCTGGTGTTGTCGTGCGCAGCATAATGTCTTCAATCCAGTCGGTTGCGGGCCACCCGGTTGCCGCTCCGCTTTCAATGCCAATTGCCCATGCCGGATCGCCGTCTGCGGCAATTTGCTCCGTGAGCGCCAGCAGCTCATCCCAAGTCTTAGGTACGGTATAACCTGCATCATCGAACTCTTTCTTTGGATACCAGACGAGACTTTTCACGCTGCTGCGATTCCATATGCCGGCCATAATCGATCCACTCGGACCTTCCATCGTCGCCATATCCAGCCAGCTTTGATTGTAGTTGCCCTTCAGCTTATCGGCGTCCAGAAATTGCGACACATCGATAACCTTGCCCGATTTCACGAAATTCGCCAGCAGGCCTGGCTGCGGGAAATCGGAAATATCCGGCGCATTGCCGCCGTCGATTCGAATGGAAATCGTCGCCTCAAATTCCTTTGAGCCTTCATATTGAATGTCGATGCCCGTTTGCTCCTCAAACGCCTTAATGCTCTCCTCGAATTTCACCTGGTCCACATCAACGAATGGACCAAACATCGATACCTTCGTTCCTTTGTAGTTGCCGGCAAGCGCCTGCTCCAGCGGCGAACCCTCCGCGTTTCCTGCCGGCTCCTTCGTAGCTTCCGCACTAGCCTCAGGTGTAGCTGTTGCTGCCGCTTCCTCGCTTGGAGTGCTATTGCTGCCGCCACTTCCGCTGCTGCAAGCAGCTACGAGCAGCGCCATAATTAAAACCATGCTCAGCATGAGCGTGTAACCAAACTTAAATGGCTTTTTCAAAAGAACCATCCCCTTATCGTTCATAGTCAAGTGAATCGCAAGTCATTCTCGTTGATGAACGTTCGCCGCATGGTGTACGTTTGCAGGTTGTACGTCGTTCATGGAAGCTATATTCATAGCGTAATGATGCATCCCCCCCTTCACGATTGAAGCGAAATGAGATAGCCAAAGAATACCACTGCTCTGCCCTAAATGAATACGCTTACATCAAGCGTATTCAGCAAATGAACCGCAGGTGACAAGTACAGCGAACAAACATCAGCCTAGGCTTCTTTATGCACAGTGCTTTGGAGGCGAACATGAGGCGCAGGCAAAGTGGACTCTCTGATGATTAACTCGTGAGGAAGCCATTCTCTTAGAACAGCAGCTTCTCTGCCTTCGAGCTGCTCATGCATTTTTTCTACAGCTCTCCAGCCGATCGCATACATGGGCTGGGCAATCGTCGTCAGCTTCGGTATCGTCATCCAAGACATGCGCAGGTTGTCAAAGCCTACAACGGATACTTGATCGGGAACACGAATTCCGCGATCATTCAAGCAGGAAATAACGCCCATTGCAAATTCATCGGAGCAAGCAAATACAGCAGTAAGATGTGGGTGTCGGTCGAATAAGCGAGAGGTGGCTGCATATGCTTCTTCAAACCAGTGTGTTGCAAACTCTACGTAGTCTGCACAATGATGGAGGTTGTTTTGTTCGAGAGCCCGGACGAAGCCGTCATGGCGGGTCTGACCTGAGATGGGGTCGGGCAGCGTGAAGCAGATGAGGCCAATATGCTGATGCCCTTGTTCGATTAAATAACTGACCGCTTCGAAAGCAGCTGCCTCCTCGTCAACCTTGACGGATGGAAGCTCATATTCGAAAGACACGGTTGACACAAGCACGACCGGATAGCCGCAAGCTTGCATCGTTTCGTAATACTGGCTTTGGACATAATCGCTGACGAACAATAAGCCGTCGGCCTGCTGCTTGTTCAACGTATCCAGATAAGAAATAGTTCGCTCTGGCACCCGATCCGTATTGCAAATCATCAAATTGTAGCCGAGCTGCTTAGCCGCATCCTCCATGCCGCGAATAATTTCGCCAAAATAAGCATTGCGGATGTCGGGAATGAGAACACCAAGCATTTGCGACTTTTTGAATATAAGACCTCGGGCCAGCGCATTCGGGTGAAAATTCAAGCTGTCAATCGCTTCTAGCACACGCTGTCGCTTATCCTTCGTGACCGATTCCGGCGCATTCATGACACGGGAAACGGTGCTGATGGATACGTTAGCCATTCTAGCAACGTCGCGGATCGTAGGCTTCATCGCCAAACCATCCTTTATTTTCTTTTTTTTGAAAACCTTTTCAACGTCATTATAATGGCTAAAATATCCTTTGGCAACCGTTTTATTTTTGCAGCTTCGAAAGCCAAGCATCGATTGCAGCTGCCACCTTGTCCGCTTGCTCGGCAGCAGATATCGTCGCATCGTTGTCGCCGGACTGCTTGCCATATGTACCAAAGCCGCCATGATTGCCGCCCTCAATCGATACATATTCGGTCAGCTCCGCAGGCAAATTTTGCTTGGACTGCTCCCAGGTTTCCTTGTTCAGCACAGCATCCAGCGATCCCGTAATTTGCAGAACCGCAAGTTTGCTGCCACTCAAATCAGCGCCGTCATCGGCATATGCGCCCATAAAAAAGATGCCGGCCAGCTTATTCGGATTCTCTGCCGCATATCTCGCAGCAAATGCACCGCCAAGCGAATGCCCGCCAATCACATAGCTTTCTTCTGGATGCTCTGCTATGTATTCATCTGCACGGTCCTGCGCAGTAAGCGCCAAGTTAAATGGCATTGACGCCACATAAACGCGATGTCCAGCTTCCGCCAGGCGCCGCGCAAGCGGTGCGTAGCTTTCCGGCTTCACCAGACCTCCTGGATAAAAAATGATGTTAGGCAAGAGCAGCTCCTCGCCCGCTGCCGGCTCAAAACGGTAACCATGCTTAAGCTCACTTACCTGAACAGAGCCGTCGCTTTCCAGCGCGGTGAGCGCTTCTTCCAGCGGACTATACGTCTTCGCCTGTAAAAATAGGAAAATCCCCAAAATCAAAACAATGACGACAATGGCTGCCCATAACAGCACTCGCTTCCAAGGCGAACGACGTCCACGCGAATGACGGGATGGCGAGATTGCATTTGAACCATAATCCATTACCATTTCAAAACTCCTTTCAATTCAAACATAATCGGATGGCAGCATCCTTTGCCGCCATCCGATTATGTTAGTTAGGTGCGAGGCACGCTTAACGCGTTTGAAAGCCTACCGGCTTTTGTCCCTTGTCTGCCATCCATACTCCGCGGCGGTCCTTGTCAAAGTCTGTTTTCAGCTCTTCAATGACCCGCTTCAAATCTACAGTTTGCTCGTAGTGCTTCTGAAGCGCCGCGGACACATACAGCTCATTTAGCTGGGCAAACGAGAAACCCTCGGTAAATAACGCTGCGTCCTCCATAAGTCCATCCGCTTCCTCTGCCAGTCTTCCGAACCCTTTGCGCTGCAAGTAGGCGAGCCGCAGCTCTTTATCCGGCAGCTTCATCTCATAAGCCCGGTCGAAGCGGCCCGCGCGGTTCATGAGCGCCGGATCGATTTTTTCTGGATAATTCGTCGTGCCGATTAGAAACAGCCCTTCACGGGACGTTGCCCCGTCGAGCGTATTCAGAAAGAAGGAGCGTGCCGACTCCGGCATCGAATCGATATCCTCAATCACGAGAATCATCGGCGCCATTTTCATCGCAGCGGAAAACACCTGTTGAATCGAATCGCTCGTCGTATACTCCGTAATTTGCCAGTAGGCGACGGGAGCCTCTACGCTGCCTGCGATTGATTTTACAAGCGTCGTCTTGCCATTCCCCGGCTTGCCATACAGGAGGATACCTCTTTTATACGGCACGTTATAGGTTTGGAAAAACTCGCGATCCCGGGAGAAAAACTCATCGATGGAACGGTAAATTTGCTGCTTCAAGGAATCGCTCATCATCACCTCGTCGCGTTCTACCATACGCGTGATTTGCTCCTTGCTGCGCTCAAACCCTTCCTTCGTATCAGTAAAAATCGTCACGCGCCGCTCACTAAGCTGCCTCGCCTGCATCGCTTCGAGAAAAGCACGCATCGTCTCATCATTTTTCGCAAAAATAATATCTTCCGTGTTCAGGCCATACTGGCGCAAAAAAGGAATACGGGCGAACGCTACCTCATATTCGGGATAAGAAATGACATTATTGCGCAGCGAAGGATTGATCCGGTAATTGGCTTCAGACTTCGAATCCTCAAAGCGAAATGAGCGATCCTCCACCAAGTCGTATATAGCAGCCTCCCGCTTTACACCTTCGTATCCACTCGCGAGATCATCCGAAACCCAGTCCCACACATCGTCCCCGTCATCCTGCATGTACAGCTGCATAGGTGAGCCGAAGGCTTCCTCAAGCATGCTCTTAATCGTTTGGACGGCCGTTGCATAATTGAAATAATCATCGGTGGATTGGCCTGCTTCTGCTTTGAAAATATAAGGTTTATACGTTTTGGTAATCATAAATGGGGCATTATCTCCTTTAAAATAGGAATTACGACCGGGCTTGTCCGCCACACCCGTTTCTATATTTGGACAAAAAAAGACCGCAAGCCATCAGCCTACGGTCCTTCTGCATATGAAGAGAAGCTGCCTGCGGCAGCGGCCTATAATAAATAAGCCATATCCTCTTCATGCTTATGCTTAAAACGGCCCGTAGAGGCCCATGGACATTATAAGGCTATGACACAAACGCTTCATGACCAAAGGCCTCCTTTCTCCGCAGCTTCAAGTTTAATAGAATAGTTGTCAAATGCTAGTTTGAAAGCCGCTCGCCAGCAAGCTCGCCATGCCGGGTTACAAAATCAAAATGCTTGTAGGCGATTGTAATACGATTGCCGCTGAATGTGCAAATAACCTCGTCATGATAAGGCGTAAAGACGCGGCAAATATCGAAAACCAGCGTATCGCTGCTCAGCCAGGTCGCGCGGGCTGCTGTGGCTTCATTGGCCAGCTCATTGCCATAATACCATTCTTGATGGCCAGAGTCCAGACGATGCATCCCTGCCGCATCGCTCCACAATAAAGTTGTCACTTCTCTGCCAAATATCAGGCTGAGCTCCGTGACCTCATCCTCGTTTTGCTCCACCTTATAATGAATCGTCCCCTCGGCAAACAGAGGGCGCGGCTGCGCAGTGCGCTCTAGAAGGACTAGGCTGCCCAGCTTCTCCCGCAAGCCCGCAAGCTCGGCTTCATTCTCTGGCAGCGAGTTTGGCAGCATGGCTGGCAGCAGATGCTCCCACATCATGTCCATCACTAGCTGCATGTCCTGCACGCCGCTGTTGATGGCAATGACGGCATCCTGCCCCGGCAGGACGACGCAAAATTGACCGAAAGCCCCATCGCCTCTATAGGCGCCATGTCTGCACTGCCAAAATTGATAGCCATAGCCCTGCTGCCAATCCGTGCCGGAGCCTGTTACGACGTCGCCATGATTGATGTTGTCCATCTGCTTGGCAGTCGCCTGCTCAATCCATTCGGCGGAAATAATGCGCTTGCCGTTAAACATACCTTTATCCAGCAGCATTTGGCCAAAACGCGCCCAGTCTCCAGTTTTCAGCCTGGCTCCCCAGCCCCCAGTAGCTTCTCCGTTAGGCGCCGCATCCCATACTGGACGATCAATACCCAGCGGCTCGAACAGCCGCGGCATTAAATAGTCCGGCAGATCATGGCCGCTCACCCGCTGTACAAGAGCTGACAGCATATGGCTTGCCCCACTGTTGTAGAGGAAAAACGAGCCTGGCTCACGCTCAATCGGCTGCTCGAAAAATCCTTTTATCCAATTGCGGTCGGCCCGATCGCCTACCTTGGGAGTGACATGATCAGACAACCAGGATTGGAACATATCAAAGCGTGCCGTGTCCTTCGTATGTCCGGTGGACATCGTAAGCAAGTGGCGAATTTTAAGCCCGCCCATATTGGCTTTGACCTCCTCGGTCGCTTCCTCGGGAAAATAGTCCAGCACCGCATCCTCCACGGAAAGCAGACCTTCTTCCACCGCGAAGCCAATCGCCATTGAACTCAAGCTTTTAGTCAACGAATAAGCGATGTGCTGCCGCTCCGCCTGATAGGGCGTCCACCAGCCTTCGGCTACTACATGCCCATGCCGAATCAGCATCAAGCCATGCAGATCCAAATGATTATCTGCAATGCCTGCCAAAAAAGAACGAATAGCTGCCGAGCTTATTCCCTGACTTTCCGGTGTTGCACGAGGTAATTCATAGGGTTTCTGCATTGTCGTCTCCTCTATAAAGGACTTATTATTTCCGGCTATTTGTCAAAGCGTCAAGCCCAAGTGCAAGCGAACCGGATAGTCCTGCATTATCACCTAGTCCTGGCGATACGATATAGTCTTCAATGCTGTTCAATATTTCCGCTGCCTGCACGTAACCATTCAAGGCGCGTTTCACTTCGGCGTGAATAAGCGGGAACAGCTGCAATTGATGCATAACACCGCCGCCCAAAATGATTTTGCGAGGCGACAGCAGCAAAATGCTGCCCGCTACAGCCTGTGCGATATAAAAAGCTTCCATCTCCCACGCCTTATGCTCCGGTGGAAGCTCTACTGCCTTCACGCCCCAGCGCTTCTCAATAGCAGGACCTGCCGCTACGCCTTCCAGACAGTCGCCATGATAAGGACAGAAGCCATCATACGTATCCTCAGGATGACGGCGGGTCAAAATATGTCCGCCCTCCGGGTGCACAAGTCCGTGGACCAGCTTGCCCTCCGAATAAACGCCTACGCCTACGCCAGTACCAATCGTATAATAAATGCAGCTATCCAATCCTTTGGCAGCACCCCACACCGCTTCTCCATAAGCAGCAGCGTTAACATCCGTATCCCAGCCATAAGGCACGTCATAGTGCGCTTTCAATGCGCCAAGAAAATCGAAATTCCCCCAGCCTGGTTTAGGCGTTGTCGTAACAAACCCATATTGCGGGCTGGATTTATCAATATTAATCGGACCGAATGTGCCGACGCCAATAGCCTCGACCTGCTTGTCCTTGAAATAGTCGACTACATTCGCCATCGTTATTTCTGGTTTTTCCGTCGGAAAGCTTACGCGATCCTCAATGACACCATGCTCATTGCCAACGCCACACACAAATTTTGTACCGCCTGCCTCAATTGCCCCAATACGCACGATAATCCCTGCTTTCTATTCCTATGATCTAACAGAAATATACCATGCTGGGCAGCTAAGTGCCACCGTATATGCAAGAAAGCCTGCCTGATGTCTAGCTGCTTCAGAACAGACTCCTGCGCTTGTAGCGGGGAACCGCCTTTTTCGTAAAACGGTTGGCATAGGAGGAAGCGGCATAAGAATCCGGCTTGACGCGCGCAGCATAGGTTCCCATTCCCTGCACCCGCTCTACCATCTCCTGTACATAAAGCGAGGTTTCATTAACAGAAGGCACCGTTCCGGCATCGATATCAATGAAATGCGCCAGTGATGCCCCTTGATACACAAAGGGCAGCAGCAAATCCTCCATTCGCTGCAGCACGCCATCCATGAAATAATAAGCAACCTCCTGCGACAATACCGTCTCGAGCGTCAGCTTTTCTCTGAGCTTCATCATTTCCCTGGGAACAACCGTTTGGCGGTAGCAGGCCCAGGCCCCTTTTCCAATTCTGCGAATGACAACCCCCGTAACAAACTTCGTATACCCCCGAAATACTTGACTGTCCGTCCCCACTACAAAATGATACGAAGCATGCACATCTCCAGCAATAAAGCTGCAAATCCGCTCACTCACATCCTGAAAGGTTAAGCGGCTTTCGGTCACATTTTGGAACGATAATCCCTCTGGTATAATCAGCTGCTGATTGCTTCCCACTATGGATACGATCGCAAATTCCTCCCCGTGTGATAAGGTGAAACGGCTCCTTTTAATACCTATGCAAACAGTGCCGTAAAATAGTATTCGCCATCCATTCAATAAAATTGGACATGTCAGCTCTAATTAAAAAAATTGTAAATCCGATATAATAAGTAGTTAACCATATATAAATGGCAAAAAAAGCCGCAAGGGGGAAATAAGTGAAGACAGCTCTTAAAATCCGATTCAGCATTCTTACTGTCATCATTGTTGCTTTAATCGCTACTGGCTGCTCAACCAAAGCTGCTACCACAGAGTCTGCAGCAACAGAAAATGGGCAAAAAACGCTTAAGGTTTATTGGTGGGGCAATGACGGGCGGCGTGAAAGAACGCTTAAAGTCATTGATTTATTTGAAAAGCAATATCCAAACATAAAAATTGAACCGGTAGATGCACCAAATGCTGATTATTGGACGCTGCTCGCTATGACAGCAGCTGATCAAGACTTCCCTGATGTCATTCAAATGGATTACAAATATATTGATGAGTATGCCAAGCGCAAGCTGATTTTGCCGCTGGATGATTTGGCTGCCTCCGGCAAGCTTGATCTTTCCGATCTGGACGCAAGCTCGCGCACGACAGGCACGATAGACGACAAGCTTTACGGCGTCGTTACCGGCATAAATGCCTTAAGCATGATGTACAATCCGGAAATATTCGAGAAAGCTGGCATTCCTGTTCCAGAAGCAGGCTATACGTATGAAGATTTCATTCAAACAGCCCGCGACCTTAAGGAAAAAATCAGTGACCCTAACTTTGTCCCGATCGGTACGGAGTCGCTCGACTTTTCCTATTACCTCAGACAGCGGGGAGCAAGCTACTATTCCCAGGACGGCAGCTCGCTTGGCTATGATAAGGATGAATATTTATCCGACTTCTTCACATTGGAGAAAATGCTTATTGATGACGGCCTAATGGCAAGCGCAGCAACTCTCAAAGACCGCTCAGCTGACAAGGATTCGCTTCTCGTCAATCAGCTTGCTGCTTTCCATAGGCTGACGAGCAATAACGTCGTCTCCTTTACGGACCTGTCAGGCACAGCATTAAAGCTGCTGCCGCTTCCAGCCTTTAAAGGCGGCTCTGAAGGAAACTACGTTAAGCCTTCGATGTATTTCTCGATCTCTGCCTATACGAAGCTGCAGGATGAAGCGGCTTTGTTCGTTGACTTTTTCTTCAACAACTTTGAAGCGAATGATATTTTGCTTGGCGAGCGCGGTGTTCCCGCCACAGCTAAGGTACGCGAGCATCTGCTCAGTACGATGAAAGAAGCCGATAAAGAGCAGTATATTTATATGGATGAAGTTGAGAAAAATTCTAGCCCGCTTGATCCGCCTGTTCCCCTAACTTCGACCAGCATCAACACATTGTTCACCAAAATCAGAAATCAAACGCTGCTTGGGCAAATTACGCCGGTTGAAGCCGCAAAACAATTCCGGGACGGTGCGAACGAAATTTTCGCAGATGCCGCTTCTTAGGCGGAAAGGACAATAACTGATGAAACTAACGATTAGTAAAAAGCTTTACGGCGGCTTTTTCTCGATTCTGCTGCTGCTCATTGTTATCGCCTCCCTTAACTATGTGGAAATTGGCTCGATTAACAGCACCTATCAGAAGCTGTTGCAAGAACGCGCCCATAGTGTCAGTCTGGTCAAAGATTTAAGTCTCTCTATTAAAAATGAAAACTTGAGCATTACAGGCTATCTTCTGATGAATGACGAGGCGGAAATCGATGCCTACCGTGATTCCGTTCGCCGTTATAATGAAGTCAGTCAGCAGCTGCAGGGCATGACAAACGATTCAAATGACTGGCTGCTGCTGCAAGGACTCGATTTGCTCCAACAAAGCTATACGAGCAATGCCGAGGAAATGATTGAATTCAAGAAACAAAATAAAGTAGAGGATTATATGCGCCTCGCCGCCAAAAACGAACCGATTATCAGCAAGTTTATGGAAACAGCGGATCGCTTCGTTCTGGAGCAAGAAGAGGTGCTCCGTCTAAGCTCGGAAGAAACGTCGGCCAAAGTGGCCAGCACCAGGCTGATGGTTCTCATTATTTCATTAATTTCGATTGTGGCCGGGATAGCTATTGCTTATTTCATTAGCCGGATGATTACGGTGCCCATTGTTCGAATTACTGCCGTCGCTGAACGTATTGCGAATGGGGATTTGACAAGTGAAGCCGTTAAGGTGAAAAATCGCGATGAATTAGGTGTATTAGCTGCATCCTTTAATGCCATGTCGCAAAATTTGCGCAATCTGATTGAGCAAGTATCACAAAATGCGCTGCAAGTTGCAGCCTCGTCCGAGCAGTTAACTGCCGGGGCTGAACAGACGACTAAAGCAACCGAGCAGGTCGTTGAAATTATTGAGCAGGTAGCTGGCGGCTCCGAGCAGCAAATTAGAGTCGTTCAGGAGAGCGTAGCTTTTGTAAACAATATGTCAGTGGAAGCGAGCGGCATTGCGGCGAGCGCCCTTCAGGTTTCGGAAAAATCGCGGGCAGCCGCTCAGACTGCTGTAGATGGAACGGTCGCGGTGCAATCCGCTGTCGAGCAAATGGGCCATATTCAGTCCACGGTACAAAATATTGCGGAGGACGTTAGCATTTTAGGCTCACGCTCCGATGAAATTGGCAAAATCGTAGAGGTAATCGCTGGTATTGCCCAGCAGACGAATCTGCTGGCGCTTAACGCCGCGATTGAAGCTGCACGCGCGGGAGAAGCAGGACGCGGCTTTGCTGTCGTCTCCGCAGAGGTTCGCAAGCTGGCTGAGCAGTCGACCCAGTCCAGCCAGCAAATTGCAGTGCTGGTCCGCTCCATTCAGTCGGATACCGAGCGTACCGTACAATCCGTTCATGACGGCAAGGAGGTTGTACAAGCAGGTATTGCTGCGGTATCTGCTGCTGGTGAGTCCTTTAACAACATTAAGCAAGCCGTAAATTCCGTGACCTTGCAAATCCACTCCGTTTCCGAAGCCTCGCAGCAAATGTCCGAGGATACGAATAAGCTGGCGGCGTCCCTGCAAGGGGTAGCCGAGGTTGCAGAAGAAACGTCCTCCGGCGCCATAAGCGTATCGGCCGCAACCGAGCAGCAGCTGGCTACGATGGAGGAAATAACCTCCTCGTCCCAAGCGCTGGCTAAAATGTCAGAAGAGCTGCTGCAATTTGTTAAGGATGTTAAGCTATAGAGGTTTAATTTAGGAAATCAATAAACGCATGAAAAAAGGTTGAATTGGACGGAAGCCCAATTCAACCTTTTTTATTAAACCGACCTCTATGCGTATTCTGAACGAATGCGCTCAATATAGCTTTTGGAAAACGCCATTTGCTCCTCGCTCGCCGTCTCCATAATAATATGAACGCCCGGCTTGTACTTATTAAGCAAGCGCATATAAAGGCTGTAATTCATTTCGCCATAGCCCGCCGGAACCGTCTGCAGCTCTCCATTCGCATCGGGTTTACGATCCTTCGCATGAGCGCCTATGATTCGGTCGCCAAGCAAGGCAAACGCTTCTTCAATGACTTCATCCTGACGGGCAAAGTTTTCTGTCGTCAGCAAATTGCCCGGATCGATTACAACGCCAACATGCGAGGACGGGATCTGTTGCAGAAAAGCATGCAGCTCCGCCGCCGTGCCAATCAAATGACCGCTGGCTGCCTCGATGCCAATGAATACGCCCCATTTTTCCGCTTCCTCTATAAGCTCCTGAACCGTCGATTTTAGCGTCTTCCAGTCCTGCTCGGTATAAACGCCATCCGGATGGGTTCCCGTCTCAAAAGCAACCATAGGCGCGCCGAGCAAACGTGCGTAGCGAATCAGCTCCTTAAACCGCTCTATATTTTCGCGAAGCTTCTGCTCTTCGCGCTCAAAGAAATGCAAATAGCAGCCAAGCACGGAGATCGACACGCCTTGTTTGCGAAGCTCCTCCGCTATCGACATCGCGAGCCCCGGAGTCAGCTTGCCCGGTTTATTAAAATCGACATCATTAATAGCCTTCCACATCGCCAGCTGGATATGGCCAAATCCGGCAGCGCCCACCTTCTCAGCCAGCTCCCGGTAAGACAAGCTCCCAAATAAATGTGCCAATACGCCTACGGACATTTCCTTCACCCTTTCTTTTTTCGCAACAACAAGAGGATGTAATTGCGCCTCAATTCAGTATAACGAAACAAACCGATGTACAGGCGTTAAGCAGCCTAATATAACGGTTAATTGAACATTTTCACCTGATTTTTGACGGCTAGCCCGTCCAATATGATGACGCTTACTTTTCAAGCTCGCCTATTGACTTTAACGCAGCCTGCAAAGTCTGTCAATTGCCAGAAGCCGACACTTTCCTAAGCACGTTTTTCAGCATATAATAGAAGCAAGTGCTTTGAAGCATCGGGCACCACATAGCAGCAAACAGGAGGCATACGATTATGGCAATGAGCACAGCGAAGAAAGCAAGACAGAAGCTCGCACAACGAGGCTTTATGAATCCCGAGCAGCTGCGGGGAAGCTGGAATGGCGTGAAGCCTGGCGAACGAAAAACCCCTACTCTGCAAGAGCGAGTAAATAAACTGCATACGAAGCACAAAAGGAATCACGCAGGCAGAAGCGATGATTCCTTTTGTATTTATTGCTCCTAACAAGCAAACGCGCTATACGTCTTTATTTGTATTTTTTCCAGTCGCCCGGCTTGCTGTTATTGAGCAAATACTCCATATCGTTTTCCAGCCGCTTCTGCTCCTGCTTCCGCGCTTCATCCGCCTTCTGGGCGGCATCCTGCTTCTTCTGCTCCTCCGCTGCCTTCAGCGCATTCGACTGCTCCTTGAGCTTGCTCAGCACATCAGCACTCAACAAATCCTTCAAGGTCGCCTGCTGGCTATCTGCCGCGGCCGCTTTCGGCTTGCTCGCTTGCGTTGCTGCCTGCCGATTTTTTTTCGCCATCCGTAACACCTCTATTTCCATGGTAGAATTTCATTGTCGTTTATTATAGCATGATTTGGGCAAAATGAAAGACGCCCCTCGCCGCATGGCAGCGGGTTGGAGCGCCATTTGTTTACCTGCTTGACGCAGGCTGCTTTAAATATTAGTAAGAGTAGTTTTCCATTTCGGAAATGCCTGCAATTAGAGCAGCACCGAATACTAAGAAGAACAAAATGTACAAAACGATACCGATTGCAGCCCACAACAATGAAGCCTTGGCATAGTTTGACTTGCTGATTTTTGTATTGCCTCCAAAAGCCCAAATGAACAGCATAATAATGTTCACGAGTGGAATAGCGCAAAGCAGAATAGTAATCATCCACTCTTTAAAGCTTACCGGCTCTGCCAAATGGTTTTGTTGTTGGTAGCCATTCTGATTTTGATATTGTTGTTCCATGACCTTTCACTTCTCCCTCTATTTATCTAATGATATTTTCTCTTGCTCTGTACATGTTAACGAGGAAAGCGACATATTTCAACATACTTTTGGATTATTTTCCATTTGTCATATGGGTCTAAATAACTAAAAAACTCAGTATTCATTACGAAATACCTATATTCCATTTTGGATTAGTCTTCTTGCTATGTTAAAATGATGTAGGTGCCCTCTCCGGCTCCATGTACTACAATCTTCGTTACCCATACTGGAGGTCGATTAAACATGGCAAACCAAACTGGCACAATCGTTCAGCAATCGTTGCATGCATTATCAGGTGACCCCACCTTTTTGTCCGATTTACAAGGAAAGCATCGCGATCAGGCTTTCCTCTCTTTAGCTGCTATTTTATCCACGCCAAACAAGGTGAATAAAGCCTTTTTACGCATTACGATGGATGATGGCGACGTCGTTCGCATACCCGCCTATCGCATCCAGCATAACGATACACTTGGACCATACAAAGGCGGCATTCGCTTCCACGAATCCGTAAATGAAGAAGAGGTTACCAATCTGGCAGCCTTGATGACGCTCAAAAATGCGCTTCACGACGTTCCTTTCGGCGGCGGCAAGGGCGGCGTCGGTATTAATCCGCGCAACTATTCAGCGAAAGAGCTATACATTATATGCAAAAAATATGTCCAATATTTTACCGATATTCTCGGTCCGGAAAAGGATATTCCCGCACCCGACATGGGGACTGGTGAACGCGAGATGGACTGGATGATGGCCGAATATAAAAATATTCATCCCGGCAAGCCCTATCTCGGCAGCTTTACTGGAAAAAGCGTCATTAACGGCGGCTCCTTAGGACGCCGGGAAGCGACAGGCAAGGGCGTTTATTTCACCTTCCGCTATATGCTGCATGATTTTATTAAAGTGCATCGCGGCTATTTGACCAACAGCTCTAATCCATTTGCTGAAAATGTTCTCGCCCAAGCGGAAAAATCGCTGTCCATCGCCGTTCAAGGCTTCGGTAATGTTGGCTCCATCGTAGCATTGGAAGCGCATAAATGTACCTATCTCAACAACAAGGTCGTGGCGGTCAGCGACCGCAATGTAACGCTTTACAATGCCGACGGCTTATCAATTCCGGCACTAATTGACTACGCCAATCGCCATCAAGGCGATTTGCCTAAGACGAAGGAAGAGCTCGCAGAGCTTGAGCTCAAAGCAGACATTTTGGAACGTGAGGAAGTGCTGTATCTGGATGTCGATGTGCTCGTGCTGGCCGCGCTAGAGGAGCAGGTACGTCAGGATAACGTAGATAAAGTGAAAGCCAAGATCATCGTCGAAGGGGCAAATGCGCCAATAACCGGCGAAGCCGACCAGAAGCTTTCCGAGAACGGCGTTATTATTATACCCGATATTCTTGCCAATGCCGGCGGCGTTATCGTCTCTTATTTCGAGTGGCTTCAAGGCCGTGAAACGCAATATTTGACGGAAGAGCAGGTGCATCGTATGCTGTTCGAGAAAATGCAAAGCACACTCGGCTCCATTTTGCCTTCCTTCTTCAGCGCCACTTACACGCTGCGGCAAAATTGCTATAATCATTCGGTGATGAAGCTGTCAACGGTTCTGTACCGCCAAGGCAAGCTATATTAGAGACTTGGCCGGGGGAACCTAGCCGTTATCATACACGAATCAGGCAGAACAACGAAAAACAGGCCCGAAGCTGCATCGTGCAGCTCCGAGCCTGTTTTTTCATGCTTATTTTTCACATCTTAAAACGCCCAGTTGCCTTTACGGAATACAGGAACGACGGTGCCATCGGCTTGAATGCCATCAATATCCATATCGGCAGAGCCGATCATGAAATCATTATGGGTCAGGCTCGCATTAACGCCGTTTGCTTCCAGCTCCTCTGGCGACATCTTCTTGCCGCCTTCAATATTAAAGGCATAGCCGCTGCCGATGGCCAAGTGGTTCGAAGCATTTTCGTCAAACAGCGTATTATAGAACAAAATGTTGGACTCCGATATTGGGGAATGGTGCGGCACCAGCGCAACCTCTCCCAAATAACGCGCACCCTCATCCGTATCAATCAGCTTTTGCAAAATCGCTTCGCCTTCCTCCGCCTCAGCCTTCACAATACGGCCGTTCTCGAAGGTCAGCTTAAAGCGGTCGATGATGTTGCCACCGTAGCTGAGCGGCTTTGTGCTCGATACATAGCCATTAACGCCCGTTTTCAGCGGCACTGTGAATACTTCTTCCGTCGGCATATTCGCCATAAACGGAACGTTTTGCTCGTTCTCGCTGCCGGCAGCGACCCATAGATGCTTGTCATGCAGCTCAATGGTCAAATCTGTGCCCGGAGCGGTGTAATGCAGCTTTTTAAAATGATAGCTGTTCAGCGCCTCTCCCTTGCTTCCAAGCGCTCTGTTATGCTCCTGCCAAGCCGCAACCGGATCTTCTGCATGCAGGCGCACCGCTTTAAAGATTGCTTCCCATAGCAGCGCGACTGCTTGCTCGCCCTCAGCCTCCGGGAACACTTTCTTCGCCCAGTCCTTGGCGGCTGCCGCAACGACCGTCCAGCTCACTTTGTCCGCTTGAATCGCTCTGCGGAATTCCTTCAGCCCTGCTCCAGCCGCCTTCTGGTAGTTGGAAATACGCTGCGTGTCGACACCCTTCAGCAAATCTGGGCTGGAGGATACGATTGAAATAAAGGCGGCGCCCTTATCAACAAACTCCTGGCGCTTCGCCGTTTCCCATTGCGGGAAATGCTCGAAAATTTCAGCGCCCGCTTTTTCATATTTCAATCGGGATAACTGGTCATCCGTCCAATCAATATGTACATTGCTTGCTCCAGCTGCATAAGCCTTCTCTGCGACGAGACGCACTAGAGGCGCTGCCTCAATCGCTCCCGTTACGAATACCGCCTGCCCCTGCTGGACATTCACACCTATTTTCACAATAATCTCAGCGTATTTCTCCAATTGAACAGCTAATGTATCGCTCATTCCAAGTCTCCTTTATCTCTATAAAATAGATCTTGCTGCATTCCATTTACTTCCTTACATCCATATTATAGCCGATCTGCAGGGAAAACAAGCCCGATCTGGCTGCGCGCCTCATCCAGCACCTCAAGTACAGCAAGCGAGTTCGCAAGCGAATTAATGTCTGATTCATGCTGGCCGCTTTGAATGAGCCGAATAAACGCCTCAGCCTCATACACCATCACATTCTCTGCCTGCGGCACCGTCAGCTCCTCCACATCGCCATTGCGGTATTCGATGCGCACCTGATTCGGGTAGCTAATATTTTCAATAATCATATTGCCCGCTTCGCCTTGAATTTCTGCTGGAAGCTGGGAATTAGAAATTTTGGAGTGCAGCACGGCCGCATCCATTCCATCATATTGCAGCAGCAGACTGCCCTTGCCGTCCACACCAGACTCCAGCATAACGGCACTTGCTTTTACCTTATTCGGCTTGCCGAACAATGAGACCAGCGGGTAAACGCTGTAAATGCCAATGTCCATCAGCGAGCCATTCGAAAATTCCGGCTTAAACGCGTTCATGATATTTCCTTCCTTGTACGCATCATAACGCGAAGAATATTGACAATAGGATGCAAAATAACCCCGGATCACCCCCAGCTTAGGCAGGTGCTCGCGAATAACTGCAAAATTCGGCACGAACGTCGATTTCATTGCCTCCATAAGCAGCACATTATTGTCTTTCGCCGCTGCGATCATCTCCCTCATTTCCCGGGCGTTTGAAGCAATAGGCTTCTCGCAAAGCACATGCTTGCCATGCTTCATGCAGGTGATCGCATGCTGAGCATGGTGCGAGGTGGGACTTGCGATATATACTGCGTCCACCTGATCACTCTTTGCCATTTCCTCCAAATCCGTGAACGTATGCGGAACCTTATATTTGCTCGCAAATTCTGCCGCCCGCTCGGACGTTCGCGAATACACGGCCGCTAAAGCAAAGTCCTCCAGCCCGCGTGCCGCTTCGATAAAAGAATCTGTAATTTTGTTAGTCCCAATTATGCCAAAACGTATCATCAGCTTTTCCTCACTATCTCATCTTGATTTGTTCCTCTTATTCTACCACTACAGCCAGCGAAAAAAAATAAAAGCCGACTGCCCGCGCATCCATCTGCACGAACTGTCGACTTTCTAAAGTGTGGCATCCAGCCTGCGCCTCGGCTTTGCCTTTCAAACACGAGCTCAAATACCAATCGGTACGACATACAGCCCCGTATCGCTTTCTTGCTTAAGCATAACATCAACCTGATACGTTTCTTTTACGATCTCCTTCGTAATCACGGCCTCCGGCTTACCGCTCGCTACAATTTCGCCCGCTTTCATCACGATAATCCGGTCGCTGTAGCGAATGGCTTGATTAATGTCATGGAGTACCATGACGATAGTCATGTCATGCTCCCGATTTAATGCCTTTACCAGCTCCAGTATTTCAATCTGGTAATACATATCGAGGAAGGTCGTCGGCTCATCCAGAAACAAGATCGGCGTTTGTTGCGCCAATGCCATCGCAATCCATACCCGCTGCTTCTCGCCGCCAGAAAGCTGATTGAGCCGCTGGCTTCGCTTCTGCTGCAGGTTGGTCGAGTCAAGCGCCTCTTCAATCGCCTTCTCGTCCTCCTCACTTGCCTGTCCGAGAAAGCTGCGATGCGGCAGGCGGCCATAGCTGACGAGCCGCTCCACCGTTAGATCGTAAGGCGCCTCATTTTGCTGATGCACGACCGCAAGCTTTTTAGCAAGCTCCTTTGGCTTGATTTGGGCCAGCGACTTGCCATCAAGCAGCACCTTCCCGTGAGCGGGCGCATAGTTTTGCGATAAAATACCGAGCAGCGTCGACTTGCCGCAGCCATTCGGGCCGATAATCGTCGTTATTTTTCCCATTTCAATTTTATCGCTAATGTTTTTAAGCTGATCAGTCTTTTTGTCATAGGAGAACGTCACCTGTTTAATTTCCATATACGCGCTCACTCCTTCTAAGCATAAAGATGAGGAATGGTCCGCCGATAATCGTCATAATGATCGAAGCCGGAATTTCCGTCGGCGCGAGTACCATCCGTCCGAGCGTATCCGCAGCTAAAATCAGCAGGGCGCCGCCCAGTGCCGAAAACGGAATCAACACCTTATGATCGGAGCCAACCAAGGTACGCGCAATATGCGGAACGAGCAGGCCGACGAAAGCAATTAAGCCGCCAATGGCCGTTGCTACAGATGCGAGCAGCACCGCGACGACCGAGATCAGCAGCCGCGCACGCGTTACCCGCAGCCCGAGATTTTTCGCTGTTTTATCCTGTAAGCTGAGCATGTTGCACCATGAACTTAGCAGCAAGGAAAGCAGCAGGCCAATGAGGCCATACAGCCCGATAATTTGCACATCCGTCCATGTCTTCATGGTGAAAATCGATGAAATCGCCTGATTGACGCTCGTAACCGCGTAGCTGCCGCGATAATTAAACGATTGCCCGAGCCCCGTAAATGTCGCATTAATCGCAATCCCGACGAGAATGAGCCTCAGCGGGCTAAGTCCCGACTTCCACGACAGCGCATAAACGAGGTAGCAGGCTAGTGCACCACCGAAAAAGGAAAACAGCGGCATCCAGAAAAACAGCCCTGGAAAAATCGTCACAACGGTTAGCGATACTAACCCTGCGCCCGATGAAATCCCAATCACGCCAGCATCTGCGAGCGGATTTTTCATCACGGCCTGAAGCAGCACACCGGAAACGGCAAGCGCCGCTCCTGTAAGCAGGGAGACGAGGATACGCGGGAATCGCAAATCTTTTATAACCTCAACCTGATCATTCGTTCCTGAAAATAACCCCTGCACCAAATCCATAATGCCTACTTTAATACTCCCGGTCATCGCCGAATAAATAATAGCAGCCACCAGCAAAGCGATAACAACAACAAAACTGCCTACCTTTTTAATCATGACCAACGTCCTTTATAAAAAGTTCCCGAGCCGAGCCGCATCAAGCTAAGCAATATTCACTTATGGGTAGAGCATACCCATCAAAGTGTCGATAGCATCTACAGCGTATAAATTACCCGTCGTTCCGAATAATGCTTCTTCCAAATCATATACTCGGCCGTTTTGTACGGCGCTGAAATGCTTCCAAATATCGTTTTTCTGGAATTCCTTATCGAACATTTTCACAACTTCCTCCGGCATGCCATGGGCGGCACGCAGGATTACATCCGGATTCGACTGCTGTAAATATTCTGTATTGGAAGCCAAAAACTCTACACTTTCACCTTGCACAATGTTGACGCCGCCAGCAAGCCGAACCAAATCACCGATGTACGAATGCTCAGTCGCAACAAGATAGCTGCCAGGCACCCCTAGCAAAATCAATACGCTTGGCTTTTTCTTCTCAGCGGTAGCTGCATGAATGTCTGCAACCTTCTGCTCGAACTTATCGATGATGGCTTGCGCTTGTGCTTGCTTATTGTACGTCTCGCCCAGTCTTTCAAGAGCATCATTCATGCTTTCCACACTCGTAAGGTTGAGAAAATCAGCCTGCATCCCCGCCGCTTCAAAAACCGGCTTCAGGTCATACTCCAGCGTCGTCACCGACAATATTTCGGTTGGCTTGAGCGATTTGACGAGCTCCATATCTGGGCTCATCGGATTGCCTATCCTTGTCACTTGGTCATAGCGGACAGGCAGCATCTTTGAGCTGGTTGGCACGCCGACAAGCTCAACTTCAAGCGCATCAAGCATTTGCGTAATCGCGACGGTCGTCGATACGACGCGCTGCTCTGCTGCAGGAGAAGCAGCCGGCTCGGCCGTATTTTTCTCTTGCTCCGCTTGCTCAGCCTGTGCAGAGTGGCCAGCTCCCTGCTGCTCTGCTGCAGGGTCCGTTCCTGTCGCCGAGCAGGCGGCTAGTAGAAGCAGTGCTAGCAATCCGAGCAGCCCAAGCATTTTGCCAAAAGCGTTATTCATCCGTTGATCGAACTCCCTTCATGAGAACATGACAAGGATACCGGTCTCCCGGCATCCTTGTCAGTTTTGCTTCACTTGTGTATGGAGCCTAGCAGCAGCCTATTTCGTTTCCAGAAGCTTCATGATCAGCGTCAATGCTTCTGCTCTTGTTGCATGAGCAAGCGGCTCAAACTTGTTGTCGCCTTTGCCTTGAACATAACCGGCTTTTGCAGCAGCGGCAATGTCATTTTTCGCCCAATCCGGAATCGAGGCTGCATCTGCAAAGCTAAGCTCGTTTGTTTCATCAATATCGAGCTTAGCTGCTCTTACGATAATGGAGGCCAGCTCCGAACGGGTAATTTCTCTACTCGGAAGGAACGTTCCATTCGCATAGCCAGAGATTAAGCCTGCTTTCGCGGCACGGTCAATATGCGGCTTCGCCCAAGCTGGAATTAGCTTGCTGTCATTGAATGTCGCACTTGTCGATCCGTCCGTGAGTTTCAAAGCACGGCTGATCAGAACAGCGAATTCAGCGCGAGTCACAACGCCATTCGGACGGAATTTGCCATCGGAATAACCTTTGACGATACCAAGCTCCAGCGCTTTTTCAATGGATGCTTGAGCCCAGTGGCCTTGAATATCCTTGAAGTCCGTTACAACAGGCTCATTGAGGTCATCTTCGCCGGCATTCGGATCTGTCCCTTCAACCACTTCTACATCGCCTACACCAGGCGCTACAGAGCCGGATGTTGATACAAGAGTTTCAGGTTTAAACTTAATTTGAATATCATATTCGTGATGATAGTTCACTTCTGGCCAATCAATTTTAACCCAGCCGTCAATCGTGCTGTTAAGGTTCGGAACATTGAAGTAAACAACTCGCGTGTTATTTACCGTATCTCTGCTTTCGACACTAACATTATTGTTATTAAATTTGAGCCCTGTAATTTCCTTATCCTTCGTAAGCGTCATATAGAATGTTTTTGTGCTGCCCGAAACTTTCAGCAATCCTGGGGAGACTACGTAGCCCTGCATAACGGACTCATTTTCGGTGCCGTATTTTTTAATTTCATATTGCAGGAAGTAGTTTCCATTCGCCAGTTGACCTGGAACCGTCGTATTTGGCAATTCGACAACAGGAGCATCAGCTGTTTTCGTTATGTCGGCAAACTGAACCGCATATTCCACATCCGCTGTTGCTCCGCTAACTCCAAGCACGAGTGAATACGTGTCCGTCAGATTTGGAACGGTGAATTTAACAGGCGTACCAGCTACAATGGCCGCCAAAAATACAGCGTTTGTCAGCGAAGCGGCATTGTTTGCTCCGCCAGTCGAGCCTATAGGAAACATTTCTGCTCCTGTTGCATTATTTTTCAGCTTCTTAATTGTTACTCCCGCTTTAGGAGTGAAGCTAATAACGCTGCTTCCGCCACTGAACGTCAAAACTCCTGAGGCTTCCAAATGCTCAGAAATACCTTCATCTGATGATTTCAACACAATGCTATACGTGCCATTGCTCAAAACTTTTGCAGCTTTAAACGCAGTAACCGCCTGTTCCAGAGCCGTGCTTCCGTCTTTCACTTGTGTTTCTGTCGCTATCGGATTTGTTGTAATAGTTTTCGCGGCATTGATTGCCGTTTGCAGCTTCGTTTTAGCCTCTGCAGGGTATTTATCGATTACTGTTCCTTCAGCAGCTTCATCGTGCAATTTTTGAGCCGCAGCTATGCTCGCTTTCAAGGCTGTAGCATCACCTGTACCAAAGCTCAAGCGAATGTTATGATCCGCCTCATAAGGCTGTCCTGATCTCGGATCAATAACCGTTGGCATGGAAATATGAACCTGAGCGTCCAGCAGCGCCGTCAAATCATTTACTTTGAACTTAACTACTCTTGTATTAGCCGTTGTATCTGTACTTACAATCGTAGAATCAACTAGTACGCCGTTTTCCTTAACTTTGAATGCTGTAACGATACTGCTATCTTTGATCGTAAAGCTTACATAGGTGGAACCATCAACTGAAGTTACGTTTGCCGGTTTCAGGAAGTAGCTGTCCATGCTGGAGAATGCCTGATTAGTTGCATGTAGAGCTGCATAATTAATTTGACGGTTCGCTGATGCTTTAAATGCCGTCACTGCCTGCTCCAGTGTTGTGTTGGCACTGATTAATTGCGGTCTTGTCGCCGATAATTGCTCAGCTTTCACCGTAGCAGCCTCAATAGCAGTAAGAAGCGCTGCTTTGGTGTTGTTATCGTATTGACCAGCTTCTGTACCGACAGTCGCTTGATCATGTACCAATTGGGCTTCTTCTATAGTCGCGTTTAACGTCTTAAACTGTTCTGAGTTATAGCTGAAATAGACGGATTTCGTTACGGAATCCGTTTTGTAGACCAGGTACGAAAGTCCTTGGAATGTAGTATCGAGTGCATTATCGTTTCTCACCGCCACCTGATAGATGGTTTTGTCTGCATCAGAAAGGCTGTTTACTCTATAAAATGGTGGGGAGATGGTAGTAGAAAGTCCTCCTCCGCTCGATGGAAAAGAAGCTTTCAAAGCAGACTCGTCAATCGCTACTTTAAACGGTATATTAGCAACGGTATGTTTTATTTTTCCCTGCAGCAACGTAATTTGTGAAACGAAATCTCCTGCGAACTCAGAAATTTCAGCATCGCTTGCAAGGGAGTTCAGAACAATGAGATCTAGCACCTTCGCATCGTAACGGCTATTTTTTACAAATGTCTCCTCATTTTTCAAAGCAAGTACGGCATCATTAACTTGTTTTTGAGTAGCATCCTTATTAAAAGCCCAGCCATTCGCCGTAGTAATGGCATTTTGCAAACGCAGCTCATAATTATATGGATACTCTCCATCACTTATAATGCTTGTTCCACTTCCGTTATCTGCCGTTCCGGAGTTTTTAACCGTAGCAGCAAATGCCCCTACATCTGTTATAGCTTGGAATAAGGCAATTTTGCTGACGCTAATCCGTCCAGACTCATACTCTTTTTTAGCTTCATTTAGAATGGCATAGGCCGCTTTAGTCAGTTCAATATTACCACCTGCCGATGCAGCGATACTGTCTGCTAATTGAATCGCATTATAAAGCTTTGTCTTGGAGCCAGCAGGATAGAAGCCATCTCCTGTACCTTCATAAGTGCTTTCATAGACGGATCTGGTAACTGTGAAAAGCTCATTCAGCTTTTCAAGTGTTACCGTTTCACTGCCGCTGCCATTGTCACCGCCGCCATCTACTGGACCAGTAGGAAGCGTTGTTGTATCCAAATCGAGCTGCAGATTGTACCAGCTGTCATAATTTGCAGCCGGTAATACGATATGCACCAGAATGTCCTGACGCTGGCTCAAATCAGCTATATCGATTCGCGCTTTAACAGAATCCGGGTTCGTTCCATCACCAAGCAAGGTCGGCGTTACTGCTTTATAACCATCCATGCCTGTAATCGTTTGACCATTTACTGTTGCTTTTGCTTGCCCTTCCATTCGTGCAGAAAAATGTTGAAATGCTGTATATTTAAAAAATTCATTTTCAAATTGAGCCTTGCCATCTTTCACTATCAGTTTACCTGTATTAGGTACGACGACCATCGATTCTAAAATCGAGGTTTCATTGGTGTTGTCTTTCAAATAACGAAAGTTTATTGGATATTCTCCATCCGGCACCGTTGTAACTGCCGCTTGTGCAATTGGACCTATGCTTGCTACTTGCAGCATTAGCACTAATGCGAGTAGCAATGCCACCACTTTTGTATATTGCTTTTTCACCCTGCTTACTCTCCTTTTAACAGTTCATTTATTTCCGCTATTTCTGTGTATTGCTTACTAGACACTGTAATTTCCTAACATGCTGATTCACCCGGCAAAAGAACGGTCTGTATAAAACAGACCGTTCTTTGTACTCTATCTTTGTTTAATTAGTGCGAATGATCTTACAGATCCCAGCTGAATTTGATGTCATGAACCGTGTTGTAGCCATCTGGGTAACCTGGGAATGGTGGCACTGTAACATGGATTTTAGCAACGGTTTGAGCAGAAAGGTCATCTACTTCGAAAGTAAATTGTTTGTCACCGTTTGTAAGAGTAGTTGCATTAACAACAGTGTAAGTAGCGCCGCCGTCATTAGAAATGCTCAACGAGTTGATATAGCTGCCGCCAGAGAAGGACAGAGTAACTGTTTTATCATCCGATGCAAGGCTTGCAGGGCTGTTTGCGTATGCGTTAGCATAAGAAACTGTGCCGTCTGGTTTCAAAACAGTAAAGCTCAGTGAAGTTGCCGCAAAAGCAGAACCTACTTGAACAACCAAAGCAACAGCCATAACCAACAGCATCAAAGGCATCATTTTTTTGAACGATTTAATCATAATTATAAACACTCCCTATTATTAGTTTTTGGTTTTGTTCTTACGATAAAAATACATAGCAGCTCCTGCTAAAATAACGATACCAACAACCGCGAGTGGCGTCGCCCAATGATTGGAGCGCTCTTGAAGCGGCTCTACCTCTGCCGCAGCTTCTACCGAAACGGTATCAGCGACATTAGCCTTGCCTGCATCCTCAGCCATCACTTCGGCCTCCGTTGTACTGGCAGCTTCAACAGACTTGTCTGTTCCCGCTTCCAATACTGCCTTCTCCGCTTCCTCTGGTGAAGCAGTTGCCTCCTCTGCAGAAGCAGCTGCATCAGTTAACGCTTCTGGCGTCTCTACAGCTACAGGAGATGCGCTTGCTGCTGCCTCCTTAGGCTCTGCCGATGACGGGGTAGCGCTTTCCACTACACTGTTGTCAGCTGTGCCTTTTTCTTCAGCAGCAGTCGGCGTTGCTTGAGCAGAAGCCTTAGGTGTAGCTGCTGCCCCAGCATTTCCATCCTTAGCAGGCGCCTTGGTCGCTTTCGGGGAAGCAGTCGCCTTAGGAGTCGGTGTGGCAGTCGGCTTTGTTTCCGCAGACGCTGCAGGTTTAGGAGCGGTCTCCGCTGTCGCAGGCGTTTCTGCCTTGCTTACAAGCTTCAGGCTATTCGCATCAAACACAAAACGTATAGTGTAGTCATGATCATAATCAATATCTGGAACTGTGACATGAATTTTAGACAGCATCGCTTGGGACAAATCGTCTACGCTGAACTGCACGACCCGCGTATCATTAGCCTTACTGCTGCTGATAACCTTCGTGTTCACGTAACCTCCACCGCCAGGAACTTTAAACTCTGTTACCCAAGCACTATGATTAATTTGCAGCTGCACTGTTATTTTTCCGTTTTCAACGATAACCTTGGCAGGCTTTTCCCAATAATCATTTGCCATAGATGCCGATTCGTCTTCAGCTTTCTTGATGACATAATCAATCGTATATGTACCGTCTACCATGCTCTGCGCATAGGCCGCCGGCGCTGCAAGAAGAATCATAAAACAAATAATTAAGAAAGCTGATATTGGGAGTTTACGAATGAAGTCTTTCTCCTCCTCTCCTGTCGTATGGAAAAAAATAGTTTGGAAAAGGTAGACAACAATCAAGTTAATGATTATCATTATCAATTGAGTGTCAAAAAAAATACCTTCTCTTCCCCTCTCCTAAGTCTGCTCATCATGTTCTTCACAGCTCTTTAGGATGTCTAGCAAATGGTTTCTCAGCTGCCCGACAACTTGATATTAACGTAACTGTATTAATTTTGTCAATCACTTATTTTAATATTTTTTGTTTTATTTTTCTTTATATGATTTTAAAGCTTTAGATATGATTTATATTTCACTGATAAAATATAATTATTTTCTATTTTCATATTAAAGTACGATAATTCACTTTTTAAAAGAATGAATTTACTTTTTCAATACCAATATTATTTTTTCTATATATTGTTTATTTCTTATTGACATTGATTATCATTTACAATATCATTATTTTAATAATAATAATCATTATCAGATCGGATTGGGAGGATTATATGAAAATTTTATACCCTGCGATGCTGGCTCTGCTTCTCTTAGCTGCAGCAGGTTGCTCGCAAACTGTTGATTCGAACGCTGCACAAGGAGTTACGAGCAATGCTGAAAAACAGAATGCCGTAGCCATAACCGATTTTGCAGGAAGGCAATTAACATTTGCTGCTGTCCCTTCGCATATTGTAGCGTTAAGCAATGGAGAAGCCGATATTATTTATGCCCTCGGGGGAACTCTCGTCGGCAGGCCAACCTCCTCCGTTCCATTAAGCAACGAAGCAGCAGAGGCAGTGGAACAAATCGGATCTACCCACGAGGTTGATCTGGAGAAAATCGCATTTTTGAAAGCGGATGTCGTGCTGGGCAACAATCCTATGAATACGAAGGATATCCCCACTATAGAGAGCATTGGAGCCAAGATGGTGCTTTCCTCTGCCAATTCTATAGATGATATTAAAAAGCAGATTACCCTGCTAGGCCAGCTTCTGCAAAAGCAGTCGCGCGCTGAAGAGCTTATTGCCGAAATTGATGACAAGCTCAGCCAAATTGCTGCAAGTGCCAGCACGAACAAGACTCGAGCTCTATTAGTATACGGCGCTCCTGGCACCTTTATGGCTGCACTGCCCAACTCCCTCAGCGGCAATATTTTGGAGATGGCTGGCGGGGAAAATATTGCTTCCGACTACGAAGCACTTCAAAGCTATCCACAATATGCCCAGCTCAACTCAGAAAGAATTGTTCAGTCCAATCCGCAAGTTGTCATGATTATGACGCATGGCAATCCGGATCAGGTAAAGGATGCCTTTCTTAAGGAAATGCAAAGCAATGCTGCCTGGAATGGACTAGATGCTGTAAAAAACAATGCTATCGAAGTACTGCCTGCCGACCTGTTCGGCACAAACCCGGGGACCCGTATAACAGATGCGCTCACCCTTATGATTGAAATGCTAGACGAAGAGAAGAAGCAGCCATGAATAAAACAGAGCGAAGCCGCCGGCGCAAATGGTCTATCATAATTGCGCCTATTATTTTGCTGCTCGTTACTTATTTCGGTCTCGTTTACGGCTCTGTCCCTATTACGTTAAAAGAGATTGGCCAGGTACTCACTTCCGATGCCGATCCCCGTTACGAAACCATTATTATGAATCTAAGAATGCCGCGTGTCATTATTGGCCTGCTGGTAGGTGCTTGCTTAGCTGCATCAGGCGCTCTGTTACAAGGCGTAATGCGCAATCCTCTCGCGGATCCCGGCATTATCGGGGTTTCCGCTGGCGGCGGCCTTGCAGCTGTTATCACAATGGTTGTCCTTCCGCAGCTTGGCTATATGCTGCCAATAGCAGCCTTTTTAGGCGCGAGCATTACTTGCCTGCTGATCTATTTGAGCGCATGGGACAAAGGGACCTCGCCTATCAAAATCGTGCTAGCAGGTGTAGCCATTAATGCACTGCTCGGAGCTGTAACAAATGGACTTATGGTCGTCTATAGCGACCGTGTACAATCGGTTCTACCTTGGCTTGCAGGTGGGCTGAACGGAAGAAGCTGGAGCCATCTCTCCTTCATGGCACCTTATGCCATAGTAGGCCTGCTGCTCTGCTTCCTGGCCATTAAGCCTGCCAATTTGCTGCTGCTTGGCGATGACTCCGCCCAACTGCTTGGCCAAAAAGTTCAGATCCAGCGCTTTCTGCTCATTATTTTGGCTGCACTGTTAGCCGGAGCTGCCGTCAGCGTAGCTGGATTAATTGGTTTTGTTGGGCTTGTCGTCCCACATGCCGTTCGTTTAATTATCGGAGACGACTATCGCTTTCTCCTGCCGCTTTCTATCGTTGGTGGAGCATCGTTGGTCGTTTTAGCAGATACATTTGCACGTACCTGGTTTGATCCGATTGAGCTTCCTGTAGGCATTCTTCTCGCCTGTCTAGGGGCACCATTCTTTCTTTATTTATTACGTAAAAAGGGGGCAATACGATGAATGCTGCTATCAATATCGAAAATGTAGGCTTATCCGTCGGCGCTTTCGAAATGGAAGATGCCAACATGATTATTCCTTCAGGAAAAATCACAGCCATTGTTGGTCCTAATGGATCAGGCAAATCCACGATGCTGAAGGTCATTACCAAGCTGCTTACGCCAGATAAGGGCGAAGTATTTATTAATCAGAAGCCGCTTAAAAGCTACAAATCCAAAGATTTTGCCAAAGATATCGCAATGCTTACGCAATCTAAAGAAATGATTCCCGACCTAACGGTACGTGAACTCGTCTCCTTTGGACGTTCGCCTCACAAGCCTATGTTCAAAAACAAAATGACTTACGAAGATAATGACATCATAGATTGGGCACTAACCATTACCGGCACTAAGCGTTACCAGCACCAAATGTTTTACACTCTATCTGGAGGTGAACAGCAAAAAGCGCGAATCGCCATGGCGTTAGCGCAAAAAACGAATATTCTTCTGCTCGACGAGCCTACTACTTATCTCGATATTGCACATCAATTCGATGTGATGGAGATGCTGCAGCAGATTAATCGGGATCATCAGATTACAATTGTTATGGTTTTACATGACCTCCAACAAGCAGCTGCATACTGTGACCATATGATTGCTATGAAACGCGGATTAATTGCCATGACAGGGGAACCACAAACTGTACTAACTTCAGAGTTTTTAAAAGATGTGTATAACATGGATGCCCGTATCAAATTTGATGAAGGTTATCCCCTTATTATCCCGAATCCAAGAAAAAATCAGGAGGACACTAAAATGATTATTGTTACTAACGCATCCCATATTACAAAAGGCAATGCCCACAAGCTGATTGAACGCTTTGATCGCGTTGGCGACGTAGAAAAAGCAGAGGGCTTCCTTGGCCTTGAGGTATTGTTGACAGAGAAAACGAAAGACTACGAGGAAGTATCCATTGTTACACGCTGGAATACGAAAGAGGATTTCAATGCTTGGACTCGCAGCGACGCTTTCCGTGAAGCTCATTCCCGTCGCGGAGGAACACCGGACTACATCATCTCCAATACGATTACATTCTACGAAGTCAAAGTCATCAGGAACCCCATTGCTGCGGTTAACTAACCTGCTACTTTAAACCAGTTGTATTCCTATAAAAAAAGAAGCTTGCAGAACCACTTTTCATGTGGAACTGCAAGCTTCTTACATATGTATAAGCTATCGCTCTTATGTGTTATTTCCAAATAAAAAAGCCTGCTCTTGCGCTCCAATTGCTGAGCAAGTTCAGACATACTGTAAATCATATAATGGTCGGGACGACACGATTTGAACATGCGACCCCCTGGTCCCAAACCAGGTGCTCTACCAAGCTGAGCTACGTCCCGAAATAAAAATGGAGCGGACGACGAGATTCGAACTCGCGACCCTCGCCTTGGCAAGGCGATGCTCTACCACTGAGCCACGTCCGCAAAAAAATATGGTGCGGTCGAGAGGACTCGAACCTCCACGGCTGTTACACCACTAGAACCTGAATCTAGCGCGTCTGCCAATTCCGCCACGACCGCATATTTTTTTTTGAAAAAGATGGTGCCGTCGAGAGGACTTGAACCCCCAACCTACTGATTACAAGTCAGTTGCTCTACCAGTTGAGCTACAACGGCACGTAATGAAAGAATGGCGGAGCTGACGAGATTCGAACTCGCGGTCTCCTGCGTGACAGGCAGGCATGTTAGGCCTCTACACCACAGCTCCGTATTCAAAATCATAATGGTGGAGGCTGAGGGGATCGAACCCCCGACCCTCTGCTTGTAAGGCAGATGCTCTCCCAGCTGAGCTAAGCCTCCGAAAATGGTATGGTGACCCGTAGGGGACTCGAACCCCTGTTACCTCCGTGAAAGGGAGGTGTCTTAACCACTTGACCAACGGGCCATGATCACGTTTAAAACCAATCAATGTGTGTTGCACATTGAAAACTGGATGCGAAAGACAAAGTGTAAAACATTTAGCGTGTTGTTAGGATAAGCCCTCGACCGATTAGTATTCGTCAGCTGCACGCATTGCTGCGCTTCCACCCCGA
>NZ_JBXENU010000009.1:0-341789 GCF_059383715.1 Paenibacillus sp. J31R34 | reverse complement strand
CTGGTGTACCAGTTGTTCCGCCAGGAGCACCGCTGGGTAGCCAAGTACGGACGGGATAAGCGCTGAAAGCATCTAAGCGCGAAGCCCCCCTCAAGATGAGATTTCCCAATTAGTAAGACCCCTTGAAGACGACGAGGTTGATAGGTTCGGGGTGGAAGCGCAGCAATGCGTGCAGCTGACGAATACTAATCGGTCGAGGGCTTATCCTAAACAACACGCTAAATGTTTTACACTTTGTTTTTCGCATCCAGTTTTCAAGGCGCAACTCAATCGTAGCGTCTTTACCGTTGAACCTTTTTTATTAGGTCATTCAACGAACAGCTGAAATATTCCCTGATAGCTCAGTTGGTAGAGCACTCGACTGTTAATCGAGTTGTCACAGGTTCGAGTCCTGTTCGGGGAGCCATATGCTCTCATAGCTCAGTAGGTAGAGTGCATCCATGGTAAGGATGAGGTCACCGGTTCGATCCCGGTTGAGAGCTCCAGCTTTATACGTGAGGCCCGTTGGTCAAGGGGTTAAGACACCTCCCTTTCACGGAGGTAACAGGGGTTCGAATCCCCTACGGGTCACCATCTATTGGGGATTAGCCAAGCGGTAAGGCAACGGACTTTGACTCCGTCATTCTCAGGTTCGATCCCTGAATCCCCAGCCATTCATGAGTCATTAGCTCAGCTGGTAGAGCACCTGACTTTTAATCAGGGTGTCGTAGGTTCGAATCCTACATGACTCACCATTTTTCCTAACAGCTTTACCCATGCGCGTGTGGCGGAATTGGCAGACGCACCAGACTTAGGATCTGGCGTTTCACGACGTGGGGGTTCAAGTCCCTCCACGCGCACCATTTAATTAAACTCAACTCCTTTTATCTGAAAATGATAAGAGGAGTTTTTTGATGTTCATTTTATCAAATCCCATCCGCCAATTAATCCAGTAAATTACGCCTGATTTTCCATGTTGCAGATTAGTTTGATTGTGTATAATGGCATAGCAGTGAGAATTACTATCAATGAAGAAGCAGAAAAGGGTGGGTTCGGTGGTAAATGGAACAAGGAAATACACGATTAGGTTAGCTACGCTGCTTATAGGGTGTCTGATCGTTCTTGCAGGCTGTGGAACAGCAGCAAATTCAGGTTCGGAATCAACAGCATCTCCAGTGCAGCAGACGACTGCAACGACTGAGCAAGAGCAGGCTGGTACTTCTAATACACGCGTGGTCACTGATTCATATGGAGAAAAAGAAATTCCGGCTAATCCGCAGCGCATTTTTTCAGTGAGTGCTACCACGCCATTGCTGGCACTAGGCATTACGCCGATAGGCGGCTTGAATTATGAAATTACACCGGATTACTATTTAAATAGTTATAAAGATCAAATCACTATTGCTGGAGATTATCCAATTAATTATGAGTCGGTTTTGGAATTAAAGCCGGATCTTATTATCGCTTCTTCCTTTGTCGAAGCAGATGTAGTTGATCAGCTGAGCAAAATTGCACCTACAGTCATTTATCCATGGGAAGTAAATTTGTATGAGCAGCTAAAATTCATTGCCGGCGTTGTAGGAAAAGAAGCAGTGGCCGAGCAATGGATTAAGCAGCATGAAGAGAAAGCGGCGAAATACAAGGAGGAAATCAAGCAGTATGTTGAGCCGGATGAGACGGTTGCTGCTATCCAGATTTTTAAAAACTCCTTCCAGGTAGCCGGTAATCGCAACATGGGACATGTCCTCTATGATTTGCTGGGGCTTAAACCGCTGCCGTCGATTCAGAAGCAAATGGATGAAAGCGAAGAGTATTTTGTTTATACCGATTCGCTATCCCTTGAAAAATTGCCGGAGTATGATGCCGACCGATTGATCGTCAAAGTAGACATTACACAGCCGGGTTCCGAGCAATTTTTTGAAGAAATGCAGCAATCGGCCATTTGGAAAAGTCTTTCCGCAGTGAAAAATGGCAAAGTTTATATCGTGCCGCATGAAAAATGGTGGTCCTATACGTTGTTCTCAACAGATGCTCTACTGGATGAAACGATGCAGCTATTCAAAAAATAAACGAAGTGCTGGCAAGGAAGCTTTCCTGATTCGACAGGAAAGCTTTTTTTATATATAGGAAAGGATATGCTGTTTCCATCCTTTCTCTATATTTCTACGCGAAACGCAAGCTTTGCCGCCAAAGGACGGCTTCAGCCGTTTACGCTTGGGCATTTTTCCGCTACAATAAAATGATAGCATTTCTGAGAATGGTTATCATAATGGGAGGGGAACAAGGGCAAATGGCGGATAAGGGTGAACACATAGATGATTTGCAGCTCCGCTGGGTTCAGATTAGCAAAGGTTCATTTACTGGAGGAATACCAGCGTTGTCTCAGAGCGCTAAGGTACACACGTTATGGACCATTATGCAAGGAACGGCAACGGTGATGCATCATGGGCAGCCTATACAGCTTGAGCCAGGCACATGTGTTCTGTTCGAGCCCGAGACAACAATAGAGGTCGATAGAGCAGAGGATGGACGGCTTCAGTATTATTCGCTTGAATTTGAAGCAGCATTTGCCGGCGATGAAGAAGATGGGAGAGAGCTGCTTTCCTTCGCCGCTGGTCGCCCCCACTTCATTAAGCCATTTGCACCATTAATGGACGTTTTGGATTCACTGTTTGATTTACGAACGGCTGTAAGCGGAATGGTGCGATTTAAGCGCAATATTTTGCTGCAGGAGGCCATTTATTTAGTTGCCGCGGCTGCATCAGCCTCTAACCAATCTAAGGATGGGGAGCATGTCGTAGAGCAAACGATTTTATATATGAAGGAACACTATAAAGGTAAAATGTCTCTGCAGGATCTCGCGGATTTAGCGGGTGTCGGCATACGTCAGTATACTCATATGTTCAAGCAGTTGACGGGAGCAAGCCCGATGGATTATTTGGGCAAGCTGCGTATGGAGCGGGCCAAGAAGCTGCTGCTGGTGCCTTCGAATGATATGGTCACAGTAGCCAGTCATGTTGGCTTTAAGGATGAATTTTATTTTAGCAGAAAGTTTAAGCAGCATGTGGGGGTATCTCCTCGGGTATATGTGCAAACGAGAGAACCAAGGGTTATTGGCCTTCTTTATACGTCGCATTTGCTCGCGCTTGGTCATGTGCCTGTAGGTGCACCTGATTACCATCTGTTCGAAAATTATTATGTCCGTGAGTATGTAAGAGCCATGACACCTTTCAAATGGGAACCCTGTGACATGGAGGCTGTTCGCGCGATGAAGCCTGACTTGATTTTGGGCTATGAGCATATGCGCTCTGAGGAGCAGGAGCAGCTTAGCCAGTTGGCCGAGGTGATTCCTATCGATTGGCATACTCAGGACGTTTACGGGCAGCTGCGACAAATTTCAGCAGTTGTAGGCAAACGGAGACAGGAAAGAGAATGGATGGAGCGGCATTTGGCTAAAGCGGATCAAGCGAGGGAACGGATTCAGCGTCAGATTGGCGGCATGGAGACATGCGCTGTGCTGGTCATGGAGCGTGATACGTTCAGAGTAGTGGGTAGCCGCAATATGGGGCATGTTTTTTTTCGCTTGCTTGGTCTAGATCCCCATCCACTTGTGAAGCAGCATATGGAGGCGGGAGCGCCGTTTATTTTTTCCGAGCCTAAGCCGTATAATGATCTGTCAAAATACGACGCTGATCGGCTCATAATCATGATTAATCCGAAGGATCAAGGGGCTCCAGAAGCGTTTAACCAGTTGAAAATATCCGAACGATGGCGGAATCTTGCGGCAGTACGCGGTGGCAGAATGCATATTGTTCCTTTCAACAAATGGTGGGTGTATTCGCCGCTTGCGATTGATGGGCAGCTTGATGAAGCGGTCGCTTTTTTGCATAAGGAAGATGTAAGTTAATAAGTGAAACTATATAAGAAAAGAGCTGATCGCAATGTGGCCTGAAACGATAGACGTGCTGCTTAATCACCGCTCCATTCGGAAATTTAAATCGAACCCCATTCCACAGCCGACTCTGGCAAAAATAATAGAGGCGGGGCAGCAGGCTTCAACCTCAAGCAGTATGCAGTGCTTCACGGTAATCAACGTGAGTGACCCAGATAAGCGAAAAAAACTGGCTGAGCTTTCAGGCAATCAGGCCTATATTGAGGAATGCCCCGTATTTCTCGTCTGGTGCGCCGATCTGTACCGTTATGAGCAGGCAGCCAAGCAGCATTATGAGGGCGAGCTTACGAGCACGGTTGAAAATTTTATCGTAGCAACGGTTGATACCGCGCTGGCTGCTCAAAATGCAGCGATCGCAGCGGAATCGCTTGGCTATGGAATTGTTTATATTGGTGGCATCCGCAACAATCCCCAGGAGGTTTCAGCGCTTTTAGGACTGCCAGCGCATGTGTACCCCGTATTCGGGATGTGCATGGGGGAGCCGGATCAAGCGCCGCTGACGCGACCAAGACTGCCACAGCAGGCGATTTTGCATGAAAATAGCTATGATCAGAATGCGGTGGAAAGCGGCATTCGGCAGTATGACGAGACGATTAGGCAGTATATGCTGGAGCGCTCAGAAGGCAAGCTGAATACGAGCTGGTCCGAATCAATGGCGGCCAAAATCAATCATCCCCGTCTGCATATGGGCGATTTTCTCCGCAGCAAAGGCTTCTTGCAAAAATAAGAAGCCTTTCGGCCGTGCATGGGCATTGCAAAATGATTTGGCCTAAACAATTGCTTTATTTTCATTGACATTATACGTGAGAACGATTATCATTAATTATTGAATGATACTGATAATAGTTATCATGTTTAATGAATGATAAGTCGTATGATTTTAAAATATTCAGCAAAAAATCCGTATAAGCGGGCATCGGAAGGAGCGTGCATGTCACATGATTCGCCTCACAACATCGAATCTCGACATTGGTTATGATGAACGGTTAATCGTTCAAGATCTGAATATTGCTATCCCACAAGGAAAAATTACTGCGTTGGTGGGGTCCAACGGTTCGGGTAAATCGACGATTTTGAAAACAATGGCTCGTCTGATGAATCCATCTGCAGGCAGCGTATTGCTGGATGGGAAGTCGATTCATAAGCAAGCGACGAAAGAAGTGGCGAAGCAGCTGGCTATTTTGCCGCAAAATCCGACTGCTCCAGACGGACTGACCGTATCCGAGCTTGTATCGTATGGACGTTTTCCTTATCAGAAGGGCTTCGGCTCTGTGAGCAAGGATGACCGTAAAATTATCCAATGGGCCATTGAAGCGACGGGAATGGTAGATTTTGCTGACCGTCCAGTTGATCAGCTGTCAGGCGGTCAACGCCAGCGTGCTTGGATTGCGATGTCATTGGCACAGGAAACGGATATTTTATTTTTGGATGAGCCAACCACTTTCCTTGATATGGCGCATCAGCTCGAAGTATTGCATCTGCTTGAGAAGCTTAACGAGGTTAATAAGCGTACGGTTGTTATGGTTGTCCATGACCTGAACCACGCTTCGCGTTATGCTCATCATATGATTGCTATCAAAAAAGGCAGTGTCGTTGGTGAAGGCTCGCCGCAAGAGGTTATGACACCGGAGATTTTGCGCGAGGTGTTTAACATTGAAGCTGATATTATGCCTGATCCGCGTACTGGTGTTCCGCTGTGCATGCCGTATGCGCTCGCAGGTGAGTCGGCTGCATCCAGAGTTATGCTTGATAAGAAGCCGGCATTAGCTGGAGTTGTATAGTCAGTCATCAAACCGTGCTTGCAGGAGCACGGTTTGATTTTTATGTGGCGGCTAAAAGCAAAGGGAAGGCTAAAAACCTGGAAAAAGTTTTTTTAGAAAAAGTTAAAATAACAGTTGCAATTCCCTTCTCAACATGATATATTATTACTTGTCGCCACGATGAAACACTTAAGAAATACAGGCGAAAATATAATGCGGACGTGGCTCAGTGGTAGAGCATCGCCTTGCCAAGGCGAGGGTCGCGAGTTCGAATCTCGTCGTCCGCTCCATAATGCGCGCCCTTAGCTCAGCTGGATAGAGCGTTTGACTACGAATCAAAAGGCCAGGAGTTCGAATCTCTTAGGGCGCGCCATTTCTTTAAAAATGAATCATCTGTCGGGACGTAGCTCAGCTTGGTAGAGCACCTGGTTTGGGACCAGGGGGTCGCATGTTCAAATCGTGTCGTCCCGACCATATTTGCGGGTGTAGTTCAATGGTAGAACTTTAGCCTTCCAAGCTAATAGCGTGGGTTCGATTCCCATCACCCGCTTAACGAAGCAATACCCTTAAAAGCCTTGTAGCGCAAGGCTTTTTCTTTTATATCGGGATAACTTGCGGGAAACTAAATCGCAGCTCCGGGGGAATGCTGGGGGGAATTTTGACCAGCCATTGGATTTAATGACTCTAAACGATCGGCAGCGTCACGGCTTACCATTTCCGACTTATGCATATAAATATCGGTCGTTGTGGCTGTGCGGGCATGGCGCAGCCTCTCCTGAATGGTTTTAATGTCTGCACCACTCTCACGGAGTAGCATGGCAGTTGTGTGACGGAGGTCATGCAAACGAATAATCGGTAAATTATTATCCTGCAGGAAATCGCTCCATTTCTTCGTTGCCGATCCGGGGAAGTACATCTCGCCCCATCCTTTATGGAAAATGTAATTTTTCTTTCCACCTTTCCATTTACGGCGGAGAAGCTTCTCTTTCTTCCACTCAAGATAATATTCACGCAAAGCATCCATGTACCAGCGTGGCATAGGGACAAAAGCTTCGCTCTCGTCAGTTTTCAATTCTCCTTCAATTTTCTTGCCTTCCTTATCAAATGTAATTTGTTTTGTAATATCGATCCCGCATCTTTCATCAAAATAAACTTCTTCCCATTCCGTGGCCAGAAACTCCCCTCTACGGAATCCGCCAAGTAAAACCCCAAGGAAGTATAACATCCATTTTTTAGGGAGTCGGAAGAGGGCGAGTATGACCACCGTGGTTTCTTTCCGAGTATAAGACTTCTTCTTTAGTCGCAAAGCCCTGCGCTCCTTCTTTTGAGCAGTTGGCCTTTTTACCCCATCAATGGGATTAATCATAATAATGTTCCATGAAACTGCAGCATCGAAGACACTCTTTGCAGCTTTATAAATATTAAGCTTTGTATTTGTTGCCATAGGCTGTCCATTCTTTTTGACAAGCTCGGCAAAAAAATTCACAAGGTGCAACGTAGTTATTTTGTCGATCCGCATAGCACCGAATTTTGGCAGAATGTAAATCCGGAGAAAGTTATTATTTACGAACTGGGTATATTCCCCCATGTTCGACTCTGCGTAACCCTTATCCCAGGTCTGTACAAAATCAGACAATGAGATATTCTTGGTCTTTATTATTTCTCCATTAGATACTTTCTTTTCGAAATTGAGCAACTCGGAAGCTAGATATAGCTGCAACTTCCTTTCATTCTTCGCAATCTCAGCGGGGACTTCTATTGTTGTACTCTTGCGTTTCCATCCCACCGAATCAGGGTCCTTCGCGACAAGTTTATATTTGTTGCCACTTTTGTGTTCATAATAAGCCAACCGAAGGTAACTCCTCTCTTATAATATATTTTGTTTTGAAACAGCCCCTGCTCAAATCAAAAGCACCACCTCCTTAAAAGTTAATAACTGTTTTAATGACCTTGCCTATTACTGTGATTTCTGCAGCAGCACAAAAAAGGGGCGGATGCTGTGGGTTTTCAGCCTGCAGTACAGTTTGTTCTCCGTTTTGATAAATACGTCTTAACACGGCGGATCCATTAGCCACAGCCAATACAATCTCGCCATTTGCTGTTGGAGAAAGCGCTCTGATAAGTAACAAGTCACCTTTATGTATACGGGCACCGGTCATACTGTCATCTGCAGCACGGAAATAAAAATATTCTCCGTCCGATAACCATTCTTTTGGAGTGACTTCAAAACCCTCAATAGCCCCAGGGGAGGGAATCCCTGTACTAAGGTCGATTCTAGTGTAAATCGGAAGCGTAACAACACTACTGGTTGATTCATCTGCAAATACATCATCTATGTCAACTCCATAAAAAGAAGCAAGTTTTTTTATCATATCTAAACTAGGTGTTCTTTTTTCATTTTCATAATGGGAGTAAGTCTGTTTAGATACACCCAATTTCTTGGCAACAAACTCTTGCGTCCAACCTTCAATATTTCTTAAAGCCCTCAATTTAGGTCCGTACAAAGTAATTCCTCCCTTTGCTCCTTATTATAAACACTTCCTTGAAAAAGTAAACAGATAGTTGACAATTTTATAAAATTGATTGAAATATATCAGTTGACATACACACAGCGTTGATTTATTATTTAAGTCAACAGCTGGGCGACAAGAAAGGGGCTGATTAATATGACTCGTACAGCAGATACCCCGCACGTAGTGGAGCGGGAGCGAAAAAAAATGGAGCTCTCCCAAGAACAAATGGCCGAAAAACTAAAAATCACCCGCCAATATTACAATCAACTGGTCAACTATAAAAGCGTTCCTTCGGTAAAGTTGGCAAAAGAGATCGCGAGTGAACTAGGCTTGGATTGGACCATTTTTTTTGTCGACAAAGTCAACACTGAGGCGACTTTTGAGGAGGAGCAATCATGACAGCGGCAGAAAAGAAACAGAAAAAGGAACAACTACTTCGGGAAATCATCGAGGAGCTTAAGGGGGGAGGTAAGCCTTGAACACTGTCGACTTTATTGAAGCATTCAGGGCCGATGTGAAAAGGGAGCTTCGCGAAGAAATCCTTGCGGAGCTTGAGCCGGCAATTTCTCAGAGGTTATATAACAATTTGTTTACCTCTGAGGAAGCCGCCCGTTATTTGAAAATATCTAAATCGACACTCCGAAGGATAACTGACGACGGGGAAGTTATTCCGACACGTATTCGCACTACTGTAAATTACGAACAAGAGGAGCTCGACAGATATAAAGCTTCAAAAAGATTGCAGCGCCTTGAAAAAAGGGGGAAGGCATGATCGAAGACTTGGTGTGCTTACTTAAAAAGATTCAAAAAGTGCCTTTGTCAGGCAAGTATGTTCTTCAATTTATGCTCGTATCAGGATGCAGCATGCACTTCGATGTTTACAAGAGGGATGGCGATGGAGGATTACAGTCCGTTCAGACGCTTCGTTCAATAAATAGCAATGCGAATCATTTGCAGGAGGCGCTTGAGATCACAGATGCAATCCTCCGCGGTGAATACGCTGGAGAGGGGGTGACGGAGCTTGAGGAAGCAATTGCAGCTGCTACAGCAGCGAGTTGATGAGCTGGACGGCATGCTTACTGCAACGGTGGTGCATCCGGAATGGTTTAATGCCGACGTTCTGCCGGCAGCACAGGATTGGATTGAAGGTGAAATGGCCCAGATTGAAATTGAACAGTTGGAAGCTATAGAAGAAGAGAGAGAAGAACGACGCCTGGCGGGGCGGTTAGATTGGTTGTTAGCAGAGAATGCCCGAATGGAAGCGGAGCTGCAATCCGGGTGAGGGTTGTAGAACGAAAAAAAGCCGCCTGGCGGGGCGACTTGATTTCTTGGGTGTTTGTATTTAATTGATTTTTTCACTTTATCACGGATTTTTAAAAATTACAAATTACATGGAGGTTTTATATATGTTGAAAGCTACTGGAATTGTACGTCGTATGGATGATCTTGGTCGTGTGGTTATTCCGAAAGAAACGCGCCGCGTACTGGGAATTGCGGAAGGCGATCCGATTGAGTTTTTTATGAACGGCGATACTATCGTTCTTAAGAAATATGCTCCTGGCTGCGTGATCAGTGGTAGCGATGAGGACTTGATTATGTACGAGGGCAAGCTTTTCAGCCGCAAAGCAATCAAGCAGCTCGCTGCACATGCAGGCATTTAAGCAGGACAAGGCTCAGCCTTGTCTCAAGGCTTCGAACCATATATGCGGTTCGGCGTCCTGAGATGTGGCTGACACATCAATTTTTCGGAAGGGAGGTCATCATATGTCTAAATTGCAGGAAGCATTGGAAAAGGTAGCAGTAGCCATTACCGCAGCTCAGGATCTGGATCGCAGCCGTGAGGCGAGCGTTGCCATCACACATCTGGAAACAGCTGAGTTGTGGCTTGAAAAACTTAAGCGTTCCGAATAGGCTGCTGGATTGGGGCAGGTGCGAAAGTATCCTGCCCACTCAAGAAAGGTCAAAGGCATAAAAAATAGCCCGTTGCACCGGGCTATCACCAAACTATGGATGCCCCTATGATAGCAGATTGTCATGGGGGCGTAAAGGAGAATGAACATGGACAAGCAAGCCCTTATTAATCGTTTATTGGTACTGCCGGCAGAGATCGCCGCAGCGGAGGAAATTCTGCTACAGGCAAACATGAAGCTTATCAACGCTAAATCGATGCTTCAACAAAAAGAAGATTCCCTATTTATCGGGAATGTCCTTGATGGTAAAAATGCAGAAATTCGTGCAGCTCAGGCTCGTCAGTACACTGAGCGTGAAAGAGAAAATCTTGCTGACGCAGAAATGGAACTGAAAAATGCCCAGGCAAGGCTTGGTAAGGTGGAAAATGAATTCAAAGCGCTGCGAGCAATTGTTGATCTTTTGAAGGGGGCTGCTTAATTGAGCGAACACCTCACTACAGCTCCTCAGTCCTCTGGCGGTAACGCTGGAGGTGGGGCAATTGTTGATTTGGAGTTCGGCAGTGCTGCCGACCTTAGAAAGAAGCTGGATTCAATGAAGCAAAAGCTCAATCTTACAAAAGAATTCTTCCGCGAGGTCATGGTGGAAGGCGTAGATTACGGTATTATTCCCGGCACCAACAAACCAACTCTGTATAAGGCTGGAGCTGAGGGCCTTTGCGAGTTTTACAATCTTGCTCCTACGATTGCCGCCAAAGTGGAGGATAAGGTCCACGAGACAGGCTATTACGCCGTTGACGTCACCATTCGGCTGATTCACCGCCACACAGGCGCAATCATAGCGGAAGGGCTCGGTCACGCCAACACCTATGAGAGTCGGTACCGCTGGAGGTGGGTGAACGAACGCGATCTCCCTCGTGAAATAGATGTGCGAGATTTGGTGAGCAAGGACTTCGGCAAACCCGGCAAGCCTTGGATTAAGTATCGTCTCGAAAATGACGATATGCACTCCATTTGGAATACCGTTTTGAAGATGGCGAAGAAACGCGCCCTTGTTGATGCAGTGCTTTCTGCTACTCGTTCAAGCGGAATTTTTTCACAAACGCAGGAGGAGTTGGACGCTTACCTTCATGGCGAAGATCCGGAAGGAGAACAGGCCGGCCGGCCAATCCCACCGCCGCGGCAACAAAGTAACCGGTCAGCGGGGCAGTCAACCTCCCCGCGACCTTCTGGCGGCAAAGGAGATAACGCTGCCCTTCCAAAAAATCGGGCGCTTGCTATCAAAAATCGCCTTGAAATGGACTGGAACGGGTTGGCCGCTGAAGCATCGAACGCCTTGGGTCGTGAAATTAGACAAATTATGAAGGAAGTTGTAACTGCGGATGACTGGCGAACAGTTGCTGATTATTTGGAAGACCTTGAGCAAACAGGGCGAGGCGGCGGAAACGAATATGATGAGCCACCGGGTGATTTGCGATGAAAATAGCTCACGTTGCTGATAGTCATTGGGGGTTCGGCTATGCAGGCCCCACGCCGGCTTCACGTTTTGAAGATATCACCCGGACGATGGATTGGGTTGCTAACCGCATTATCGATCAGGAGTGTGAACTGGTGCTGTTTGCCGGCGATGCTTTCAAGGATGCCCGCGTATTCATTGATAGGGCAACAGCTGAGATTCAGGCGTTCGTCGCGTGGCTCCGCCGCCTATCGGGTGCAGGCATTGAGGTGGTTGTAATCAGCGGCACGCCGTCACATGATGCCATCAGCGCCTATTTCTTAATCCGCGAGATGCAGATTCCCGGTGTTCAGGTGTTCACGGAGCCCGAGAACGTTCATGTTCGAGGTGTGAACATCGCCTGCTTGCCAGGTATGAACCGCTCCAATTTCGCAACGGACCCAGCCTTTGCTGGGCTTCCGCCGCATGAATTTCATAGCAAAATGACTGATTGGATTACGCATCAATGTCGCGGCTTAGCTGACTATGCAACAGCATATCAGGCTGGAGAGGCCGTTCCGACCATCCTCCTGAGCCATTTGAGCTTTGATTTAGCAGACACAGGGTTTGAGGACGCGCTGCTGCAAAACGAGCCGATCCTCACGGATGAGGCAGCTCGCATGTTTGATCTAGTTTGTTTGGGGCATATTCACAGGCCGCAGTTCGCTGGCAGCAATGTATATTACAGCGGGGCGCCAGAACGGCATAACTTTGGGGATGAGCATACGGATCCGGGATTTTGGATTCATGATACGGAGACGTTTACCACTAAATTCGCCAATTCCGAGTTTATCAAGACTTTTGCCCGCCGCTTCAAAACGATCGATTGGTGCGACATGGACATTCAAGCCTGGGTTGATGGTCAGGTGGACGACTTTGCAGGCATCGATGCTGCAATCGTCCGCGTGCGGTACGCCTGCAGCGAGGAGCTACAGAAACAGTTTGATCGCCGATCGCTAGAAAAGGCCTTGTATGATGCCGGCGCGTTTTTTGTTGCTGAGATCCGGGCAGAGGTCGAGCGGACCGAACGCATTCGGGATGTCGAGGTCACGGAGGGGTTAAGCCCACTGACGGCGCTGGCTGCCTGGGGCGACAATCAGGGAATTACTGCTGACGAGCTCGAGGAGCTGCAGGCCATGACGACGGAACTGTTGGAGGAGCCGACATGAACGATTTCACAAAGGAATTAAGAAGAACCATTCCAAACCGATTGAAGCATGTCACTTTCGTTTGCATCGGTACCGATCGCTCTACAGGCGACTCACTCGGTCCATTAGTCGGTACATCCCTAAAACGGTTGGGCTATCATGTCATCGGCACTTTAGAGGACCCTTGCCATGCCGAAAACTTGGATGAATGCTTGGAAAAAATCCCTCCTAAGAGGAAGGTCATTGCAATTGACGCATGTTTGGGCCGCGTTTCTAGTGTAGGCAAGCTACAGCCGGGTATTGGTCCTATCAAACCAGGGGCGGGGGTAGGCAAAGACCTCACTCCCGTAGGCGACTATCACATAAGTGGAATTGTGAACGTAGCTGGCTTTATGGAATATTTCGTCCTGCAAAACACGCGGCTCCATTTAGTCATGGAAATGGCTGATCAGATCGTGGAGGCCATTGCTCAAATATTTCCACCCGCCTTTACGGCGGAAGTAGCTTCCTCAAAAGAAAACATGATAGAGGTGAGCGCGAACGAAGTTTTCTACGGGTATTGCTTTCCCGAACCTGATGGATGGCATACCCCTTCCGTGAAACTCAATTCGCCTGAGGAAGTTCATCGATATACGCAGTTGCACGGGAAAACAGGAATGTTTAAAGAAATTCGTGTGACAGATAGCAGCGATCATATCGTTGTTCAAATGATTAATGGAAAGTACGTATGGCCAGAAGAATGGAAGGTATTGAACAAGGAGGTTGCTACAGGTGATTCCATTACGCATAGTCCTTAATAATTTCAGAGCCGTGAGCCACGCCGACATTGATTTGTCGGCGGTTTCCTTGGCGGCCATCGCAGGGAAGAACGGAGCGGGTAAGAGTTCCGCTTTCACTTTGGCTCCGCGCTTCGCACTTTTTGGGGATGTGGTCAAGGGTGTAAGCCTGGACGACCTCGTTCGCCGCGGCGAGCAGGAAATGTCCGTAGAGTTTTGGTTTGAGCATCAGGGCTGTATTTTCCGGGCTATCCGGACGCGCAGCACCAAGGGCAAAGGTAAATCCACCTTGGAGTTACAGCAGCGTGTGAATAGCGCATGGGAGAGTCGCTCCGCCGAGAAGATTGTCGATACAGAGGCAGTTATTCGGGAGCTGCTTAATCTGGACGACGAGACGTTCACGTCCAGCTCCATGATCCTTCAAGGGCAGGCCAACGCCTTTACGGGTGCAACGGCTGGCAAGCGTAAGGAGATCCTCTCACAAATCCTCGGTCTCAATGTATACGAGCAACTGCAGGAGAGGGCGCGGCAAAAGAGTGCCGACCTGAATATTGAAATTGAAAAGAGCAAGGACAAGCTGCTGACGCTGGATGAGCGCCTATCCGTTAAGCCATCTAAGGCAATCGAGTTGGAGGTGGCAGAGGATCAACTCAGCATTACGCTAGCCATGATCGAGCAGGATGAGGTGGCTATTAAATCAAGCGAAGCTGCCTTAACTAGCCTGAAGGCAAAGACTGAGCGTATCGGTCATATCAATCGTGAGATCGGCAGCGAAGATGATGACATTTCCATATTGCATGCAGAGCAATCTGAGCATGTTGGCCGTCTTGATCGGGCTGAGAAGATTCTGGCTAACGCTGACACGATTCAGAGCAAGTCCGCCGCGTTGGTTATCCTTAATCAACAAATCGTCACCTTGGAGGCGCAGCAGCCAGAGCTTAACCGGCTGCAACAGAGCTTGACTCTTATCTCATCCGACCTGTCCAAGCTGGACGTGTCGGTATCATCCCTTTCAGGGCGGATGGATGTCCTACAACTTGAGCTTGCTGGCCGCGAGACTCTTCGGCAGCAAGCAAACGAATACGAACTGGAGTTGGTTAGGCTTCAAGCCTTTGAGGAGCAGGCGGAGCAGCATAATCTGCTCGCCGCCGAACTACGCATTGCTGACACGGAGCATGAGCGCCAGCGAGCTTATATTGAGCTGCAGGAGCGCGTTCTTGGCGACAAGATCGGCGTCCTTGAGCAAAAAGAGGCGTTGATGCACGACAGCGGTTGCTTACCAACCTGCAAATTTCAGCACGAGGCCTCAGTGGCGGTTGCCGAGCTTCCGGAATTGCGGCGTCAACTCACGGAGCTTGACCGCTCTGAATTGGACAGGCAAGCCGCTGTTATCGCAGACAAACGGCAGCAGCAAGATGCACTTCAATATCACAATATGTCGCATAAAGCCTGCCGACAGAGGGTTGATCAGCTTAATAAGGCCAATACGGCCTATGCGCAGCTTGCTAGCAAAGAGGAGTTGCTGGAGCAGCTTAGCTCCCAATATGAGGAAGCGGCTGCCCGGCGGGTGGCCGAGCAAGAAAAGCTTCAACAGGTCACAGAGCAGGTTGAGCAGCTTTCAACAGCACTCGCGCCACTTCCACAATTAAAGCTGGATGCGGAAGGACTAGAGCGCTGGGCGAGGCTTAAAGATCAAATCGCAGCTGCCCAGGAAGCCAGACTGGCAGCAACTGAACGGATAGCCGCAATCTCTTTATCGATAGCGGCAAAGCAAGTCCGCAAGTCCGATTTACAGATAGAGCATGATGCACTCGTACTAGATACGCTTGATCATGACCGCATCGATGCGGAGCTGACCGCTCTCCGAGTGGGCATTCAGCGCCTAAAGCAGCAGCAATCATCCTTGACCGAGCATATCGGCGGCATTAAGGCTGTGCTTGCATCGCTTGAAGCGGATCAGCAGGAGCGGGACCGCATTTACAGTGAGTTGGAACCATTGTCTGTGCGCTGGACTCGCTACCAAACGCTTATTAAAGCCTATGGGCGCGATGGAATCCCGGCGCTTATCATTGAAAACGCCGTTCCGCAGCTCGAGCGCATCGCCAATGAGATTCTTGGTCAGATGAGTAAGGGCAAGCATTACGTTAGGTTTGAGACGCAGCGCGAGCTTAAATCCCGTGCCGGCTTATCTGAGACGCTTGATATCATGGTGGGCGACTGGTCCGCCGAGCGGCCATATGAGACGTTCAGCGGCGGGGAACAGCTCCGTATCGATTACGCCATCCGCTTCGCACTGGCCGAGCTGCTTGCGCAGCGTGCCGGCAGTAAAGTTGAGTGGCTGACGATTGATGAGGGACTTGGTTCCCAGGATGCAGAGCATCGTGCGCTTGTGCTGGATAGTATCAAGGCTGTGGCTGGACGCTTCAAGCGGGTTCTAGTCATTACTCATATTGAGGATGCTCAGGCTGCCTTTGACCAGGTTATCCGCTTTGACAACTCCGACGGTGGCGTTGCTGTCCAAATCGCATGAGTATCCAGCAGCTAGATTTGTTTTCTTTTAATCAGGAGGAGCGTCCTGCAGCACCGCAGGCGCCTCCTATTTTACGGGGCTTCTACTATGAGACCAGTACCGATAAATTTGTTTCTTTCAGTTTGGGACGGCGGCATTACGAGGTTTCGGCCAAACGATGTGCCTTCCCTACAGCTTGGCAAACGAAAATTAAAAAGGAGAGATCCATTTGAGCGTAAATCAGGATGAGCAAACTGCTCGGGTAGTTAAGTATCTTCATGAGGAGTTTTTAAAAGCAGAGTCAGGCGACGAGGAACAAATGAAACATTTCCTTCAAGCAGCAGCATTCACTATCGGATCTTTTATTCCGCTCTCGAAAGCGCCAGAAAGCGTTGGCTCCCATACCGTGAAGATGTTGGAGGCAGTTGCTGCTGGAGTGCAAAGTGGACTGAAAATAGCGAATATGCCAGGGGAACTCTATGTTGTTACAGGACGGAGAAGCTCATGAAGAATGGAAAGCGCCCTACGAAACGCCAGAAGATAGCGATTAAGGTCGCAGGCTGGAATCCTGAAAACTGGCTGGTAACTAAGCATCTTCCGAATGAGCTGCACTTAGTTCACCGATTTACCAAGACGGAAAAGATTATTTATGTTTAGGGGATGATTGCATGCCAGGCAGCTATCCTTTCCCGATGTACTCCGGTCTGTTAGAGCCTAGTCACTACAACAAAATAAGCAGCGCGATATGGCTTTTCCTGTGGTGCGTTAGCTCCACAACTGCCGAAAAGGAAAAGGAAGGAACTGTCTGGGGCGTCGTCCTCGGGAACAAGCCACTCCAACTGGCGGAACTAGCCGACAAGTTTGGGGTTAGCGTTAAAACCGTGAGCAGGTGGCTCAGCACACTGGAGGAGCACCAATATATCAGGGTTACCCGAGCACCGAGGGGACTCATCCTCTCGGTTAGAAATTCAAAGAAATATACCATAATGACCCAGGACATTTCTGTCCGATCAGTAGTAAATGATCAGACAGAAATGTCCGATCACATAGATTCTGATAAGACAAATATGTCCGATCAGGGGGCGAGTGATAAGACATTATTGTCCGATCACAGCCCCGAAATACCGAGTGATCAGACAAAAATGTCCGATCTAAAAGATATTACTATTACTACTACTATTTTAAAACCTATTAGCAAAGCCGACATCGATGCCGGGATGATTGCTATTTTGGATGCTTATTGCAAATTACACCGCAAGCTTGATTTACATGTCAGACAAAACGAACGCCAAGCCATGGGTAAGATGGTCGCCGGAGGGATGCCGTTCCCTTTTACCATCCAAACTATGGCGCGCCTCCTGGAGGAAAAGCGCGAACGTGAAGGTGACGATTTCATGCTTCCGAGCAGTTTTTTGTATTACGACAACGCTATCAAGGAGGCTTGGCGCAATTCCAAAGCGGTTGATGTTCAGACTGCTGCTACCGAAGATCGGCAGCCGGTTGTGAGAAAGCAACCTCAGCCAGGCAAGAAGCAGAACGCTGCTGAGGAATTGCGAAGACGAGCAAGGGAGGAGCGAGAGCGTGGACAGAGCTGATGTGCTGGATTTATTCGCGGAAATTGCTGCGGAGTATCCTACTTTTGATTGCAGCGATGCGGAAGTAGACCGCCATTTTAAATACCTTCAAGATTTTCCTTTCGAAGCTGCCAAGCAAAATGTTGAGCAGCACATTAAAACCAACAAGTGGCCGCCGGCCATTTCGGACATTCGCGGCAGGCTCGGCGATCAATTCGACAGCCGGCGCGATAAGGAGCAGGCTGAAGCTTTTGAGGACCAACTCCAACAATGGGAGGTCACCAGCAACTGTCCACCGCCAGAAGGTTTTTGGGAAGCTGGCCGGCAATTGCTGAGGAGGGACCCGGTTGGAGACTAATTATTACGAGTTATTAGGCATTGAGCTTCCGTGTGATCTCTCAGCCGAGCAGGCAGTGCTGGGGGCAGCATTGCTCGAACCTGAAGCATACGAAACGATAAAAGGCACGCTTCACGGCGGGGAATTTCATGACAAGGCCCACGCACGGATCTTCCGTGCAATGAATCAGGTTGTCTCGAAGGATAAACCTCTTGATTTGGTCACCTTATCCGCTCAGCTTCAGGATACAGAAGAAATTGACAAAATAGGTGGTGTAAGCTACCTAGCCGGGCTTGCTGGTTCTGTACCGACAGCTGCTAACGCAGGATTCTACGCTGAGCGCGTGCTGGAAATGTTCCTCAAGCGTCAAGCGATTGAAGCATCGATGGAATTACTTCGAGCAGCAGCACATGATCAGGACATTAAGGGCTTCGTCGCAATGGCGGAGACGTCCATGGCTAAAATTACGGACCGAGCCACTCCAACAAAGGAATTTGTCGGTTTAAGAGATGTTCTGCTAGAAGTTTGGGAAGATGCGGAACATCGGTATACGGTCCGCGCAGTAAATCGAGGAATAACTGGCATTGAATCAGGCTACATCGATCTGGACCGCATGACTTCCGGATTCCAGAAAAGTGACCTGATTATTATTGCAGCTCGCCCTTCCGTTGGTAAGACAGCACTCGCTTTAAACATTGCGCAAAACGTTGGAATTCGAGCGAAAGAGACCGTCGCTATTTTTAGTTTGGAAATGGCGAGAAAGCAACTCGTTCAACGTATGGTTTGTGCTGAGGGCAACATCGATGCTAGTCGAATGCGCACCGGATTCTTCGAACATGACGATTGGGCGAAAATGGCCGATGCCACAAGCAGGTTAGCCGATGCTGAAATTTATATCGATGATACGCCAGGTATAACGGTCAACGAGATTCGTGCCAAGTGCCGCCGTCTCAAGAAGGAAAAGGGACTGGGGATGATCTTGATTGATTACCTGCAGCTCATTCAAGGTAGCGGGCGCTCGGGGGTGAATCGTCAGGAGGAGGTCTCTCAAATCTCCCGGACGCTGAAGCAGGTTGCCCGCGAGTTGGAAGTGCCGGTGATTGCATTGTCCCAGCTCAGCCGGGGCGTCGAGCAGCGGCAGGACAAGCGGCCGATGTTGTCCGACCTGCGGGAATCCGGAGCGATCGAACAGGACGCGGACATTGTTTCCTTCCTATATCGAGATGATTACTACGATAAGGAATCAGAAAAGAAAAATATTATCGAAATCATTATAGCCAAGCAGCGTAATGGTCCGGTTGGCACGGTGGAGCTGCTTTTCCTGAAGAATTACAACAAATTCGTTAGTTTAGAACATACCTACAGCACCAGCCCGGAAACTCCTGAACCTCCTCCGAATGGCAAGCGGGTACCGGATATGTACAGGAAGGGGAAAAGCGCATGATAAGCTTCGCTGTTTATGGTGAACCGGTTGCCCAAGGGCGGCCGCGTGCATCTACACAAGGTGGTTTTGTCCGGATGTATGACCCAGCTAAATCAAGGGACTACAAGGACTATGTTCGGTTAGCAGCTGCGGAGCATGCGCCGGCAACACTGTTGGAGGGGCCGTTGGCAATGATGGTTATAGCCTATCGTTCCATTCCAAAATCGTTCAGCAAGAAAAAGGCTGCTGCAGCTGAGGAGGGAACTCTATTTCCCACATCCAAGCCCGACGCAGACAATTACCTAAAGGGCATAAAAGATGCGCTAAAGGGCGTTATGTGGGTAGATGACAGCCAGGTTGTGGACGCATATGTCCGCAAGCGATACTCAACAAAACCGCGTGTTGAAATAACAATCAGACAAATACAGGGAGCGTGAACGGAATGGGATATGCAGAATTTCAGCCGAAGGTTACGAAAGTAAACCTGAAACCAGGCGGCGTGGTTGAAGTTATTTTGACAACAGGGCTAGGCGATCTACGAGGCAGCATCGAAACCCTGTCGGAAATGATAGATCAAAAGGTACGCCTGTCGATGGAGTCGACAGTTGTGACTTACAATGTACAGCTTAATGCCCGGACGGAGAAACCTATTAAGTCATACAAGGTAGATGAGTCCGGCATCGTTAGCGAGATCAAACCGGAAGGAGAGCAATTGAAGCTGGATCTCGGCGTAGCAGATCCAAAAGAAAAGCTCAAGGACGTTCCGACGGAGATCAGCCGCGAGGTTGTGGACGACTTTATCCTCTCTGGCTTGGCACCAGAATACGAAGGGAATCGCTGGTATCCAGTTAAAGAGTGGATTGAGCGTTTCAATGCCAGCGAGACTTACCTCCGCATTGCTTCAGATGCAGGGCTAAGCAGCGGCAGGCTCATTGAGATTATTGACGGGTACCGCCAGCAAGTTGCCCCACTCGCAGCAAAATGGGACGAATGGAGACAGTCGCGTTCTGACAAGGACGATCTCGACGAAGAAGAACAGGATGAGAGTCAGCAAGAGGCTTCCCCCGAGGAGTCGGACGGGGATTCCAAATCAATTGAGAATGGTCAGGTGCCGACAACAGAGCAAGGACAAGGTAACGGAGAACCTTCAATGCAAGCTTCAGCGGAAGATTTAAAAGATTGGGAACAAGCAATTAAAGGTGAGAACACCGAGCAAGGCGCTGTCGGCTCCATCACTGGTGAAAAGCCAGAGGCTCTGCAAGGTGGTCAGTCCAATGTCGATTTGGACGAGTACATCCTGCAGAACAAGCCGTCATTCGCAGAAATGCTGTATGATTTCCCCGCACTGCTTGCACGTAAAAAGGATGGCGAAACATGGATTAAAATTGCGTCGTCACTTGGAGTTAACAGCGGCAAGCTGTCGGCTGAATTTAGAGAGTATAAAGCTCGGGTACAAAAGCAGCTTGATAACGGAGTTGCCTAATATACGGCCTGCTGCTCATGTTAGCAGCAGGCCTCCATTCAAGGAGGTATGAGCCTTGGGCAGAGAAAACGGATATTCGCCGGTGAAATCGTGGATTATGACACCGGAGCAACAAGCTGAGCATACTGCGCGCCTGCGCAAAAAGGTCGAAGGTCCGCAAATTAAGCGCTGGCAGCGGAGCATGACGCAAGAGCAGTATCTGCAGGCAGTTGAGAGCGGCCAGAGTGCCGCAGACATCATGCTGAAGCATTTCAACAACGATCGCGGAGAATTCACTAAGCAGCTTAAAGAATGGGGGATTACGAGGATGAAGACACCGAATGTAGTACCCGCTTTGACTAAAGATTCGTATTTGCGCCGGCGCGCTGCTGGCGAGGGAAGGACACAAGTTTTTACCACTCTGGCACCGATGAGCAAGCGGTATTTCAATTCCCTGCTCGCTGAATGGGGCATCCGCGAGATCGATGCGGAGGAGAGGGAATTGGAATTGCTTGTGTCGGCTGGACCTAGTAATACAGCAGCCGCTCCTGCTGAGCCGCAAGGTTTGATTGCCATTAACGCTGCGAGAGAGGTTGAGGCAGGAGGCGAAGCTCTTACTCGCATCCAGAACCAATTGCAGAAGGAAATTGACAATAATGACGAGCTGGAAGCGGAGAATTTGCGCTTCGCAACCCAATTGACGGACGCTCAAGCCGAAATTGCTAAGCTGCAGCAGCAGAATACGGAGCTGCTCGAGCAGGTGGATAAAGCAGCTCGCGCTATGGAGTACGAGACGGCAGAGAACGCAAAAATGAAAGCTGCCCTTGAAAGTGCTTCAGCTAAGGCAGCTGAAGCTGGTCGCAGGATTAAGAAAATGGATGAAGAGCAGCAGTTCCTTCTTGCTACCATCGAGCAGGCTGCTGAGCAAGCTGCTGTCCAGGAGAACGATATTATCACACTGTGCATGCCGATTTTGTCGGTGGCCATCGCCAATGTGGAGAGAGCCCGCATTTATGATGCGGTGGGAGCTTTGAGCACTGATGTCGAAGCCGCGGACATCGATCGCGAGCGAGTCATGCAGGAGTTGTTTGATCTGCTGCAGCGGGTAGTTAACTTTGTTACTGCTGATCTGGCCGAGCTTCATCCTGGCCAAAGCATCGCTGGATTCGTTCATGACTTCTTTGGCTTCTATAATAGCCGGCACATAGATAACGTCACAGTTCAGCAGGCTGGCTAATGAAGGCGGTCTCGGAAGCAGGTCAATTCAAAACTATTCCAGGCTATCCTAATTATCAAATCAACTTTCAAGGCGATGTACGTAGGGTGTGGCGATCAGCCCGCCCTTCAGTGTTAACGCCGAAGCTGCATAAAGGAATCTTTGTGGTCAGGATGACCGATTCAGAGGGCTTCCGCAAGGAAGAGAGAGTTCACAAGCTCATGCAGCGTACTTTCTTCTCCCCACCGCCACCTGGTCATGTTCTTCATCATAAAAACGGTAACCGTCAGGACAATTGGATCAACAACCTGGCTTACATTTGCAAAAGTGAATTGTCCAGAAAGACCGGCGGAATGTCGGGTCGGCAAGCAGTCTTCAAGATATCGACTGACGGAGAAGTCATTGACGTATATAAAAGCGCCCGGGAGGCAGCTCGCAATAACTTCATGAGCTATCAAACGGTCATGTTGCATTGTAATGGCAAGGTAAAGAAATCTACAGCTCCGGACGGCTTCATATACCGTTGGGAAGAAGCTGGGTCAATAAAACTAAAACGCATGTTGAAAGGTTGATAGTTTTGAAAGAGAAGAAATTCGGACGATGTTCCTTCCTTGGTACCGCGTTCGTGTTCGGTATTCTGTTCCGCAAGTCGAGAGGAGCAACTTATTTGTACTTTGGCTGCTTCGCTTACCGGCTTAGGTAGAGTAAAGTAAAAGACAACGAGGTGGTAGGCTTGCAGATAGCTAACGTAATGAGCGTATCAGGTGGCAAAGATAGTGCGGCAATGTGGATATACGCCACAATTGAACTAGGTGTGGAAGTAACCCCTGTCTTTGCTGACACGGGTAACGAACATCCTTCAACATATGAATATCTCGATTATCTTGAAAAGGAGCTCGGGCCGATCCGTAGGGTAGTTCCAGATTTTGCGGCGAGAATCGCAAGAAAGCGGCAGTATGTGCTTGATCATTGGGCGGCGAAGGGTGTGCCCGATAATCGCATTCAAATCGCGCTCGATTTTCTACAGCCAACGGGAAACCCGTTCCTGGATCTTTGTATTTGGAAAGGGCGCTTTCCTTCAACTAAAGCAAGGTTCTGTACTCAATTTCTGAAAATCATACCAATTGCTGAGGAAGTCTATTTCCCGCTTTTTGAGCAGGGTTATAAAGTCGTAAGCTGGCAAGGTGTTCGTGCAGCTGAGAGTCCAGCTCGCGCAAAGCTGCTGGAACGAGAAGAAACGCCGGAAGGTTACGAGGTTTATAGGCCATTGTTAAACTGGAGTGCTCGGGACGTGTTCGATATGCACAAGAAACATGGCATTGAGCCAAATCCGTTGTATTCGCAGGGTATGTCCCGTGTGGGCTGCATGCCTTGCATCAATGTAAACAAGGGGGAGCTATTTGAGATATCCCGACGTTTCCCGGAAGAAATTGAAAGGATTGCCGAATGGGAGCGGATCGTCGCAGGCGCTTCAAAACGAGGGGATTCATCGTTTCTACCAGCCCTTGACGACGACGACAAGAAGGATATTTATGATTGGGTCGAATGGTCGAAGACTACACGCGGTGGACGCACTTACGACTTATTCAAGATGATTGCGATTGATGATTTTCCGTCATGCTCCAGTGTGTATGGGTTATGTGAATAGAGGCGGATAATATCCGCTTCTTGGGCGGGAGGAGGACAAGCATGAGCGCACCGCGCATCTTACACTACCCTGGCAGCAAGTGGTCAATGGCTGATTGGATTATTAGCTTCTTCCCGACTGATTACAAGGACATGACCTACCTTTCGTTGTTCTTCGGTTCCGGTGCTGATTTATTCCGAAAAGAGCCTTCCAGACTTGAAACAGTAAATGATCTTGATGGGGATGTCGTAAATCTATTTCGTGTGATTCGTGATAGACCGGATGAGTTAGCACATAAATTATTTTGGACGCCACATTCAAGAGAAGAATACTATTCCTCTTATGAACAAGTAGAGGACGAATTGGAGCGGGCGAGAAGGTTTATGGTACGTACTTGGCAAGCTATAGGCGGAAAAACAAGTGACCGGACCGGGTGGAAAAGTGTTATTCAATACAATAAAGCTCCACACAAGGCGTCAAATAAGCAGTGGAATGAGCTGGCTGAAAAAGTGCTGGTCGTGAGAGAACGATTAAAGGACGTACAAATTGAAAATCAGCCAGCTCTACAAGTGCTAGAAAGATATAAACATTCAGATGTCCTGATTTACGCGGATCCACCATATCTCCTTTCGACTCGGAGCAGCCGAATGTATAGGCATGAAATGACTGAGGATGACCATGTGGCGTTGCTTGAAGCTCTGGATCGGCATCCCGGACCAGTTTTTCTTAGCGGATATGAGCACCCAATGTACGATCATAGACTAGGCCATTGGAGACGTGAGGCAAAGTCCGTACAAGCTGAGGCTGGGCGCCCCCGTACTGAAATACTGTGGATTAATCCAATTGCAGCCGAATCGATTGGTCAGCAACGGCTATTCTAGGAGGATAACATGAAACGGCAGTGTAAATATTGCAATTACTGCAAGGAGCAAGGCAGAATGCAATCGCAGCAGAACCGCCTGGGTCGTAAAAAATATTATTGCGTTCACCCGGAAACAAAAGACCTGACGGACGATAGGGGCCGCCCGATCTATAATTTCGTAGGCTTCGGTGACATGACACCATACAGCTTGCTATTGTTAAAGACAGCAAAGAGATGGTGCCCGCTCAATAACATGGGAGGTAACGGCAATGAACAAATTGACAGTCACCTATTGGATGTGGACGGAACTGGCTGAACGGCTGTCCGCAGAACGCGGAATCCACCGCAAAGCCGGTGATACGGTTATGGAAACTCATGACGGCCGGCTGGTTCGCAGGCTTACCGTTCCGCGGAGCTGGGTCGATAAAGGGTATGTGGTAGAGGCGCCGGTGGAGCAGCCTACATTATTTTAAGGGGATACAGCATGGCAAAGATCACTGTTCAATATTCTGATGGCAGGCCCGATGAGATTCACGATGCTGCACAGTTCATATTGTTTCATGTACCGCCCAGCATTAAGGAGGAGCAATTGATTATGACGGCGCAGTGTTCCTATGATTTCATGCGTACAGCGATCACTGAGGCTCATGCGAAGTCATTTCATAAGCAGGCATTCAAATCGATGAGCAAAAAGCGACTGGGGGAACCGCAATGATTGAACTCAACGAAGCAGACAGGCAGAAAATTCGAAAGGTCGTGGCCGCTGCTTCCCAGGGCAAGTGGAAAGCACAGCACGGGAAGCACGGCGAGGTTAATATCTATGATGAGCAGGGGGAACGAATCTTTGATGATATAAGCGTTGAGGACGCCTATTTCATCGTTGATGCTCGCGAGTGGCTTACTGGGCTACTAGATAAAGTAGACTCGCTGATTCTTGAGAATAATGAGCTGCATGGCAGCATACAGCGTTGGCACGAGCGGGTGATGCGTGTCGAAAAAGAGAATGCAGCCTTGAAAGCGGAGCTGGGGCAACCTGCTCCTCCCTCAAACCTCAAGCCATTAAGTGAAAAGCAAGCGGAGGCATATAAATTCATTACAGACTTCATCCGCCGTAATCAATACAGCCCTACAACAAGAGATATTCAAGATGCCATGGGATACGCTTCAATATCAACTGCACATCACATTGTTAAAATGCTGGAGCGTAAGGGATACATCAAGCGTAACGGCAGGCGCGGGATTGTACTTGTCGGCAAGGAGGACAACCAGGGTGAATGAACTTGAAGAAATCAAGGTAATTACTGTTTGGGAGCCCTGGGCGATCCTATTGGCGCTCGAAGAAAAGGGCTTCGAGACACGCGGCTGGCCGACTAAGTACCGCGGGCCGATCGCCATTCATGCGGCGAAGAAGATAGACCGCGAAGCATGCGAGACGGAGCCAATCAAGTCAACGTTGGCCAAGCACGGTTACACAGCAGACAATCTGCCGACAGGGGTGATCGTCGCCATTGCGAATCTTTCAGAGTGTTGGTCAGTTGGCGAAGATCAAGAAAGCGGGATGCCAACTCTGTATAACAGTGCAGGTGGCGCCACCAGGAGAGTCAGCTTGAAAGAAGACAAATTCGGTGATTACACTAATGGTCGATTTGCCTGGGAGATGAAGGAGGTAAACAGGCTGCAGGATCCGATCCCGGCGAAAGGACAGCAGGGCTTATGGACCTGGCGTAAATAAAAAACAATCCCCCGCACCTTGGTCGGCCCGCGGGGGACATTACGTATAAGCTCACCACCAGTATAGCATATGGAGGATGGTGAGGGGGCATGGCAATGGTATGGCAACAGGGAGAATTGTTCCCGAAAGCAACGGAAGCGGAAATTCGGAGAGTGAAGTTTCTGCTTAGCAAGTATAGTAATATGATTTCGCTCATGAATGACTTTCAAAATAATGAAGCAGACATGCAGCAGGTCGCTATAGACGGAGAGGTCGCTCGACGCATCAACGACGATGATCTCTATGCGGACAAGACGGCCAATGCGACAATCATGCTTGAGAAACAACGCTGGGTCTACCAGCAATATTGCTTTTACACTCAACAGATAGAGAGGGCTCACGGGTTAATTTCTGACACCGATGCGAAGCGAGCTGTCGAGTACCGTTTTTTTAGCGGCTATTCTTTGAAGGAGACGGTATTATTTTTTAAACATAGTCTCAGCAACAGTACCGTGAGAAGGAAAATTGATGAGGGAGCGGGGAGTATGGCCGATAATCTTAAGTTAATGGGATTTTTTGAGCTTGATAACGCAGATTTTTGAACAGTATTCAAGCACAAGACGGGCATACATTGGGCACCACATGGCACACTTTACGTGATATTCTTATATCGTGCCAACTGAGGTTAACCGCCTCCTCCTCTCATATGCCGCTCCTCCGGGGGCGGCTATTTTATCGACTGGTCCATGAGTCGGAAGCTCCGGTTTAAGGACGAGATGGATAATCTCGAATGAATTTATTGGTCAATCCTTGGCCGATCAACTAAGCGAGAGCCGCCTTTGGCTGGGGCGGCTTCTGTTTTATAAAGAAGGAAAAACCTTCCTGAACGTCGAAATTTGATGTCGAAAGGAGGTGCCAATATGCCGTCATACAACAATATGAACGATTTACTCAAAGCTGTTCAGAAAAAAGTAGAACAAGCTTCCGGAGAGGTCTCGGTAAAAGATCTATTAAATGATCAGTTTATTCGTAAATATTCTGACTTTTCGAGTGCTCAAGAATTTGTTGATAATGCTCCCTTCAGTCTTGAATCACAAGAAGAGTTTGAAAAAACTGATCTGACTGTTAAGGATGCTTTCATAAGCGGTCATTTTAGGTTTAAAACATGGGATGAGATGATGAATGCTGCAGGACAAGATCATGTAGCTAAACTTTTAAAGTGATTCAACTAGGCACCTTTCGGGGTGCTTTTTCTTTTGCTTCAATACATATGCCCTGTTGTCGATTTAAGGCGCGGGGCTTTTTGCCGTCCAAACATTCGACATGATTCGCAGAGGAGTGCAGGGCGGCGCTGGCGGGTTCTGAGAGGCTGTCCAGCGATTGCCCTGATGAAAACCGACTTAACACAAAATAAACAACCGACACACTCTGAAAGAAGCATGCCGGTTGTTGTATCAATTGTAATTAGTGATGCTCGTGATGAAGTACCCATTCAGCGTCGTGGAAATGACCATTTGGCTCATCCGCATGCCTTGGATTTAATGCCAAATGATATCCACTTGGAATACTTGCTGTTGGTTTAGGCGGAATCGGAGTTCTGTCATTTGGATCAATATAAGCATCGTGTCCTGGAATATGTGGCCCGAATTCGCAGTCGTGAAAATCACAATGGATTTGATGGTATCCTTCGATATGTGTCTTAAGCAATTCATTTGGCATGGTTCTTCATCCTTTCTGATTTGGGTTCGCAGATATTATGGTCGCTTCGGATTTATATAATTCGAGGTTAAAAATGTAAAAAGGAGATCTGCAATGAACATTCAAACCATACCAGCAAACCGAATAAACGCAGCCGCATACAATCCCCGCATCGATCTGCAGCCGGGGGATCCGGAATACGAGAAGCTCCGCCGCAGCATCGAGGCATTCGGCTATGTGGAGCCGATCGTCTGGAACGAGCGCACCGGGAACATGGTAGGCGGCCATCAGCGGTATAAGATCATGGTTAACGAGCTTGGTCATACGGAGCTGACCGTTTCCGTCGTTGACCTGGACGACCAGCAAGAGCGGCTACTTAACCTTGCGCTTAACAAAGTGTCAGGCAGCTGGGATGATGAAGCGCTAGCGCGGCTGCTGGAGGATCTGCAGCTCAGTGGAGCGGAGCTGGACTTATCGGGCTTTGATCCGGATGAAGCAGACCGCCTTATCGCTGATTTCACGGAGCCGCTTCCGGATCAGTTGGGTGACTTCAACAATAAGGAGCTGGATGTGGGTGAGTTTGATGAATCTCAGTTTAATTGCAAATGCCCGCGCTGTGGCTTTGTCTTTAACCAGGAGGATGCGATATGATCCGCCCTGCATGGGATTGGCGGCTGTCTGATCTGGCGAATGTCCCGCAGCATGGTCGGACGGTGTTCAGCTGCTTCAGCTGCGGTGGTGGCTCAACAATGGGCTACAAGCGGGCGGGCTATACAGTGTTGGGGAATGTGGAGATTGACCCGCAGATGATGCGGCTATACAAGAAGAACCATAAACCACGCTACCCGTTCCAGATGCCTATACAGGAGTTCAAGCTGCTTCCAACTAGCCAGCTGCCGCAGGAATTGTTTGACCTGGGCATCCTGGACGGATCTCCACCCTGCAGCGTATTTTCGATGTCAGGACAGCGGGATAAGAAATGGGGCAGCGAGCATAAATTCAGGGAAGGTCAGGCCGTACAGCGGCTGGATGACCTCTTTTTTGATTTCTTGGACGTGGCGGAGCTGCTGAAGCCGCGGGTTATTGTGGCCGAGAACGTAACGGGGATGATAAACGGGAAGGCTCGCGGATATGTCAGTCTGGTGCTTTCAAGGATTCGAGCCATCGGATATAGGCCGCAGCTCTTCCTGCTCAACTCGGCGACCATGGGCGTTCCTCAAAAGCGGCAGCGCCTTATCTTTATCGCTTCAAGAAATGACCTCGATTTGCCTTTGCTGAAGCTTGAGTTCAACGAACCGCTTGTACTATACGGCGATATTCAAGACGGTGAGGGTAAGCCTCTGAAGACTGATGGGGTCACATATCAGCGGTGGAAGAAGAGGCGTCCTGCAGATGCAGATATGGGAGATATTTCGCTAAGGCATGAGGGCAAGCAGAAAAGCTTCAATACCCGCCTAATGAGGGGTAGCAAGGTTCCCAATACGCTGTTATCGTCATCAGTGTATGTACGATATGACGAGCCGTGTCGTATAAGCGATACGGATATCATCCGCCTACAGTCGTTCCCAGCCGACTATGACTTTATGGATGCTGATGTTCAGTATGTATGCGGGATGAGCGTCCCGCCGTTGATGATGCAACGCATTGCCGAGCAGATTAACATACAATGGTTTGGAGGTGGACAAGCTGAAAGTTGAGACAATCCCTATTGACCAGTTGACATGCAACAGCTGGAATCCAAACGAGATGGACGATAACCGTTACCGCTCCCTGGTTTACAGCATTAACAAGCACGGCGTGCTTCAGCCCGTTCTTGTTCGAGCGGATATGACGATAATCAAGGGAGAGAAGCGTTGGAGAGCCGCTAAAGAAGTTGGCTTAACAGAGCTAACTTGCGTGGTTGTGGAGAGCAGCCAAGAGGAGGCGAAGTTACTCACTGTAAGCTTGAGTAATCTGCGAGGAAGCACCAATGAGGAGTTGCTCGCGGCCCTGATCAAAGAACTTTCCGCTTCGTATTCGCTCGATGAGGTATCGTTGGAAACGGGTTTTCTAATGGAAGAGCTTGATGATCTGCTACAAGGCTTGCCTGAGGATACGGATGTTGAGTCTCTAGTTGTTGAAGATGATTTCGACGTTCAGCGCGCGCTGGATAATATCAAAGAGCCCGAGACTCTACGCGGGGATGTGTGGCAGCTTGGTAGGCACCGTCTTGTGTGCGGTGATGCCACGGATTGCGCTGACGTATCGCTGCTGATGGACGGCAGTCAGGCTGCCCTGGTTGTCACTGACCCTCCGTACAATGTGGCCGTGGAGAGTGATTCAGCTCGGCTCGCAGCAGCTGGCCGCGACAAAATTATGAATGACGACATGCCTGCAGAGGAGTTTGCGGGCTTTTTGCATGCAGTATTCCAACAATACGCTTCAATTATGGTTCCTACAGCAGCAATATACATCTTTCATTCAGCTTCCTATCAGAGACAGTTTGAGGATGCTATAAATGCGGCTGGCATCGTTGTTCGCAGCCATTGCGTATGGGTTAAAAATTATCCTTCTTTCGGATGGTCACAGTACAGATGGCAGCATGAGCCTGTATTTTACGCTCATATGAAGGGTAAATCTCCTGCATGGTACGGCGACCGCCGGCAGTCTACTGTGTGGCGTGATGGGCTGCTTGATGATATTCCGGAACCGGCTACGGTATGGGAGGTTTCACGAGGGGATGTCGGCAAGTATGTACACCCAACGCAAAAGCCGCTCCCGCTGCTGTCAATACCTATTGGTAATAGCAGCAAGAAGGGCGATACGGTGGTTGATTTCTTCGGAGGGAGCGGGTCCACCCTTATGACATGCGATCAGATGGATCGGGACTGTCTGCTGCTAGAGCTTGATCCGGTATTCTGTGATGTCATCAAGCAGCGGTACCAGGCGTCCACTGGCATCGAGCCGGTGCTGATCCGCAGAATGACAACATAAAAAGGAAGGGCGCGTGAACGCCCCTCCTGAGAACCGGTTCCCCGGCTGAGATAGCGGTCCGCCGCGCGCGGCACTTTGCAGATATACCCGCTATCTCGTTTCCAATCATAACGGAAAGCCGAGGGGAACAACAATGGGAACGCCAGAAATAGACCTGTTACAGGAACACGAGTTAGAAATTATGCTAGGGATTATGGAGTCCAAAGCACAGTATAGAAGGATCATCAAAGCTGTGGTAGCTCGCTGGGTGAAAGACTTCCAGGACAACCGCATTGAAATAAATACGGTCGATGATCTGCGTAAGCTCATCGAGCTTGATATAGAGCTTCAGAAAGATGAATTGTGATTTGTACCAAGGGATGTTATTTCGTAATTCGTTGTCCTTATGCTTTTTAGTGTACAGCTATTAAGCTGATACCTAAAATGACAGGGGCATGAAAAATGCAACGAAAAAATTATTTAATGTCGTACTTTGAATCACAAGGAATTAAGAGCCAAACGTTAGCTGAGAGAGTGAGAGAGGAAGCGGCCCGGCAGACTAATCGGAAGCAGCAACAGCAGGCTCCGCAGGTGAGGTACACCTACCCGGACGGAATCTTCTCTTGTTCTAATATAAGCATCGTTAGGCGTAACTGAACGGAGGGCTGGATGAGCCCATCCTACTTTGCGGAGGTGGTGATCATGTAATGGCTAAAGAGCGCAGCCCAAACAGAGACGCTGCCAAACAAATGTGGCTGGACAGCGGCGGCGAGAGGAAGTTGAAGGACATTGCCGCCGAGCTGGGAGTCAGCGATTCGCAAATACGGAAGTGGAAGAATCAGGACAATTGGGAAGCTGCACTGAACGGTAACGTTACCAATGAAACCAATAGTAACGTTACCAAACGGGGAGCCCCGAAGGGTAACAGGAACGCTGCCGGCAATAAGGGCGGCGCTCCTAAAGGGAATAAGAATGCCAAGGGTAATCGTGGCGGGCAGGGGGGGCCAGCAGGCAACAAGAAAGCTGTCCGCACCGGCGAACACGAATCAATATGGTTCGATACACTTGATGAGGATGAGCAACTGCTGCTTGCGGAGATTGATACGGATCCGATTAAACAAGCAAATGAAGCCATTACCCTATTAACTATTCGGGAGCGGCGTATGCTACAGCGCATTAAGAGACTGATGGACGGGCTTACCGAGAGTCAGAAACGCGTACTGCAGCAGCTCCGCACGAAAAAAGAAGCGGTTCCTGTCCTTGACGAACGATCTGGTCAAACGAAGACCGTTGTCAGTTCCAAGGAGGAACTGGTCGTTACGGAGATCGAGGAGACAGCCTATCGTGCTATTGAGGACATCATTCGCATTGAGGATGCATTAACCAGGGTGCAGGGCAATAAGCTTAAGGCTATCGAGCTTAAGAACAGGCTCATGGCTGTTGATGAGGAGAAGCAAGTCAGAACCCGAATCCTTCAGATAGAGTTGCAAAAACTAGAAGGCGGTACCGGTGCTACTCAAAGCTGGACAGATGCATTGAAGGAGATTGCCGAGCGGCGTAAGGCGCTACGGGCAAAGGCTGCCGATGAGTAAGCCGTATAACGTCGTTTCTGACATTGCGCTATTGCTTGATTTGTATTGGGATGACCCGGTCGCTTTTGCTGAGGACATGCTGGGTTTTGATCCGGATGACTGGCAGCGGGCAGCTATGATGGACGTGGCTAAATATCCGCGGACTAGCGTCCGTTCTGGGCAAGGGGTAGGTAAGACCGGCTTTGAGGCTGCTTTGGTCATATGGTACCTGTGCTGTCGGCCGAATTGCAGGGTTGTATGCACGGCTCCCACTAAGCAGCAACTTAACGATGTACTATGGGCCGAGGTGGCAAAGTGGCTAGAAAGCTCCATGGTCAAGAATCTACTTAAATGGACCAAAACTAAGGTCTACATGATCGGTCATGAAAAACGTTGGTTTGCTACAGCCAGGACGGCCACCAAAGCGGAGAACATGCAGGGCTTCCACGCAGATTATATGTTGTTCATTGTCGATGAGGCTTCAGGGGTTGCCGATCCGATCATGGAAGCCATCATGGGTACATTAACCGGCGATGAAAATAAGTTGCTGATGTGCGGGAACCCAACTCGAACGAGTGGGGTTTTTTATGATTCGCATAATCGTGACAGAAGCCGCTTCCGCACGCACAAGGTCGACAGCAGGGATAGTAAACGGACTAGCAAAGATAACATTCAGATGCTTATTGATAAGTACGGCGCTGAAAGCGATGTTGTCCGAGTTCGGGTGTATGGAGAGTTTCCGAAGGCCGAGGCGGATGCCTTCATCGCGCTTGAATTGGCCGAGCTGGCTGCTAACGGCACTGTCGAGCCTGCTGGAGATACACTACACTTGGGCGTCGACGTTGCGCGATTTGGTGATGATGAAACGGTTATTGCACCACGAGTGGGAATGAAGGTTTTCAAACTCAAATGCTATAACAAACAGGACACGATGGTCACAGCTGGCTGGGTGATTGCTTTGTCTAGGGATATGCTTCGTAAGTACCAGCAGCTCCGAAACGTTGAAATCAAGGTAGATGACAGCGGTGTAGGCGGCGGCGTCACGGATCGGCTAAATGAAGTCATCCGGGAGGAGCGATTAAAGGGCTGGCGGGTTACGCCGATCAACAACGGTAGTAAGCCGACACGGAAGGAAGAAGAACATTACGAGAACCGTGGTACCGAGACGTGGGCGGACCTGCGCGACCTGCTACAGGAATCCTTCTCCAAGCATATACAGGGGCAGGCTCCTATGATTGAGCTGCCAGACGATGAACGACTTGTTACGCAGCTCTCACAGCGTAAGTACCGCATGACAAGTAAAGGTAAAATTGCATTAGAACGCAAGGAAGATATGAAAAAACGTGGACTGGATTCACCCGATAGGGCGGATGCGGTCGTTTTGTCGTTTGCGCAGCCAGAACGCAGCGGAGTATTCTTCCCAGGGCAGCGATGAAAGGAGGAGCCATGATGACAATGTTATGGCCAAACGGCGAAGAACAAAAAGCGATAGAGAATATCATCATTCGTGGAGCCAAAACTGCAGCTTCGCTCGAGCAAATCATTCAGCTTGAAATAGGAGATTGGAACAGCTCCAGCAAGCGTGAATGGATGGTGATCGGCAACCGGTACTATCGCAACGATACTGATATTAACAAGCGTCAGCGGACAGCGATCGGCGCGAGCGGGGCAAAAGAGCCTGTAGCTAACCTTGCCAATAACCAGTTGGCCAATGCCTTCGTTCGAAAGCTTGTTGATCAGAAGGTAGGGTATCTACTAGGCAAGCCGATTACAATCCAAGCTGAGAACGATGCCTATCAGGAGCTGCTTGACGACATCTTTAATAAAGATCAACATCGGCGCTTAAAAAGCACTGGCAAAACGGCGGTGAATAACGGTATCGCCTGGTGGCATGTCTATTACGATGAGGGCGGCCAGCTATCCTTTAAACTCATGAATAGCCTGGAGATCATCCCATTATGGCGCGACGAAGCTCATACCGTGCTTGATGCGATCATCCGCGTATACGAAGTTGAGGTATACGAGGGGCTTCAACGTAAAACCGTTAAAAAGATAGAGTGGTGGAACACAACAGGTGTTCGCCGTTACACCACTGGCGGTACCGGGTTTGTTCCTGATGTTGAGGCTGGAGCGGTTGAAGCTCATTTTAACGTCAAATCGAGCGATGGCGAGGAACAGGGCCTTAACTGGGAACGGGTGCCTTTTATCTGCTGGAAATATAACGAAGAAGAGCAGCCGCTTGTCGAAATCATTAAGTCGTTGGTCGATGATTACGATAATAAAAAATCTGATAACAGCAATAACCTGGAGGACATGCCGGAAAGTATTTTTGTTGTAAAGGACTACGGCGGTCAATCTGCATCGGAGTTCCGGAAAAACATGGCCACATACCGAACAGCATTTGTTGAGGATCGTGGCGGTGTTGAAGCGTTAAACATCGAAATTAATACCGAGGCGTATAAGACTCACACGGAGCAAGCCCGCAAAGACATTTACGAATTCGGGCGCGGTGTGGACACTCAGGGCGTAGATATTGGTAGTGCTCCTTCTGGTATAGCGCTGCGCTTCCTTTATTCGGATCTCGACTTGGATGCCAGTATGTTGGAAACAGAGTTTCAAGCTTCACTGGAGCAGCTGCTTTGGTTCATCGTCCAACACCTTCATAATACGACAGGGGTCGATTATAGCGATGAGAAGGTGGAATGTATCTTTAACCGCGACATGCCAGTTGACGAGGCTGCCATTATTACAGGCATTAAGGACAGCGTTGGAATCCTCTCTGACGAGACGCTTGTCGCGCAGCATCCATATGTGACTGACGTGAAGGCGGAGCTGGACCGCAAGGAGGCCGAAAGGGCTAAAATGCAAGAGAGTGCGGAGATTACTGCCGCTGGCGGCCTGCCTGCTGCGACGCCAATTGAGCCGGGCGGTACCGCATGAGGTCGGCTGATTATTGGTCCCGCCGTATGGACCAACTAAATGAATCAATGCTGAATAAAGGCGATGATTACATTAAGCAGCAGAATGCCGAGTACGACAAGGCCACGGCCCGCATTAAGAAAGAAACGGAAGCCTGGTATGGTCGGCTTGCTAAAAACAACGGCGTCAGCATGGCAGAGGCGCGGAAACTGCTCACCAATAACGAGTTGAAAGAATTCCGCTGGTCGGTTGATGAGTACATCAAGGCTGGCCGAGAAAACGCTGTTGATCAGCGTTGGCTTAAGCAGTTGGAGAACGCCAGTGCGAAGGCGCACATTACCCGGCTTGAGGAATTACAGACCAAGTTGCAGCAGGAAGTAGAGGTACTGGCTGGGAAGCGGCAAAAGGGATCTGCTGACACGCTAGGCGGCATTTACAAGGATGGCTATTACAAAGGCATCTATGAGGTGCAGCGGGGAATAGGTAAGGGCGTGCCGTTTGCAGGTTTGGATTCCCGGCAGATTGATAAGGTGTTGTCGAAGCCCTGGGCGCCAGACGGAAGTAACTTTTCGGCTCGTATCTGGAAGGACAGGGATAAGCTAGTCGCGGAGCTGCAGACGATCATGACGCAGGACCTGATACGAGGTGAGCCCTCGGACAAGCTTATTAATGATTTCGCGCAACGGATGGGCGTCAGCAAGCGAGCTGCCGAAACGCTGATCCGGACAGAGGCTGCTTACTTCTCGGGGCAATCCCGTCTGGACGGATACCAGCAGTCGGGTGTCAAGCGGTACCAGTTTGTTGCAACGCTCGATAGACGTACCTCGCAAGAGTGCCGCGGCATGGACAGCGAGATATTGCCTGTTTCAGAGGCGCAGGCTGGGCGCAACTATCCCCCGCTGCATGTACGCTGCCGTTCAACAACCATTCCTTATTATGAGGATGGTGACGAAGGAGAGCGTGCAGCTCGCGGCGGAGCGGACGGCAAAACCTATTCAGTACCTGGCAACATGAGTTACGACGACTGGGCAGCCAAGCATGCACCGAAGGATGCGACGGAGCCGCCGAATAATGGCGATCCGCAGCCGAAAGAACCGCCTGTAGTCATTCCAGCAGTTCCGCAGTCATTGCCTCAAGCCTTTGTGCCGGCTAAGACAGTGCGAGCAGCTGAGAAGGCAGCCGTTGATGATTACGGATTTGACAGCGCTGATTATAGCGGCTTGGACTTGGAGAGCGTCAATTCTGTCAATAGGGCCATGCATAAAGCAATGACTGAATTCCCTGCTATTAAGGGGTTTGCAAAGCAGATCAAGGCTGTAGACACAGAGGATTTTGTCGCACAAGCCAGCTTGGCTTATACCGACGGTAAGGTTTCCGCCAGCCTGCAGGTGTCATCACGCTACTATAAGTCTTCCGAGATTGATGATATAATCAGGGAGTCGGTGAAAGTGAAGCATTGGCCTGTCGGCTCGACACGGGAGTCGCTGTTTGTTCATGAGTTCGGGCACCTGCTTGAATACTCGCATGCCATGAAGGTTATGGGGGCGTGGACTGGAGCGGCGTTATCGGTCGATGATGCACAGGTGATATGGTCCCGGGTTCAAAAAGGCGTTCTTTCACAGGCTATTATGCTGGAAGCTTTGGGCAACCTCGGCATCGCAAACCTGCCGAAAAACATCATGAATGAATTAAGTGGATACGCCAATAAGAACAGCAAGGAGTTTCTGGCTGAAGCATTTGCAGAGGTTATAGGGACTGAGAAGCCCCGCCGCCTGTCGGTGGAGGTAATTAATATATTGCGAAGAAAATTAAAGGAGGCCGGTCTCTTATGATGCCGTTTATCCCGCCGAAGCTGGCGCCCTGGATTGAGTTCGGAAACAACACGGTCATATTGAAGCCGGATGCTCCGGAAGATGTGAAGCCACTACATGAGAAGCTGCTGCAGCAAATGCAGAAGGCTGATCGGGAAGCATTGAACGAATTACCTATAATCTGATTAAGACACTCATGCTGCGGCGAGGGTGTCTTTTTATTTTGCCGGGAGGCTTGAACATGATTAGAAAAATTGGTCGCCATGATGTGCCCGCTCTCCGGAAGATGCATAACAAACGGGGGATGGTACTGTACGACTTTGAAATGCTGAGTGGTCGTTACTGCTATGCTCCATGGTGGATGTACCCATTGATGAGGCTCTGGCTCAAGTTATTATATTTTCGAGGAGAGGTGTTTTATTATCTCAATAAGATTGGTGTAATGCGGACTCCCTTTGGGTGCAAGCCCCGACTATCAGATATTTGGAGGATGGATTAATGTCGAAGCGCTATAAGAAAAGCGTGTATGTCGATGCCATCGAGTTTACCAACGAGCCAGATAACCCGCAGGCCATTAAGGATTTCACCGGCTTGCTAATCCAGGTAGAGTACAATTCGGACGGCGCGCAGCTCCGGGTGATCCGTGACGCATACAGCGTAATCATTGCCCGCAAGGGGGAGTTTATTGTCAAAGACGCTGCCGGCCAACTGCAGCTGATGAAAAAAGGTGAATTGGAAAGCGAATATGAGCTAGTAGAGGCTGCTGAATAGCGGCCTTTTTTGTTGTCCTGTCATATGACGCAATAAACTGGGCAAATCGACCGGACACACCGGGATAACAAGTGAAGGGATTGATATACATGGATTGGTTGAAAGAGTTGCTTAAAGCGCAGGGGCTAACGGATGCGCAAATCACGGCGATTACTGGCGGCGTGGAAACGAATTATAAGGCTTGGGTGCCAGAGCATCGCTTCAAGGAAGTTAACGAAGCTAAGAAGAAAGCTGAGGACGACCTGAAGGAGCGCGACAAGCAACTGGAAGAATTGAAAAAGGCTGGCGGCGATGCTGCGGAGCTGGCGAAGAAAATTGAAACGCTGCAGGCCGAGAACAAAACGAACAAAGAGCAGTATGAGGCTGACGCAAAGCAATTACGTGTCAGCACCGCTATTAAGTTGGCGCTTGCTGGTAAGGTGCATGATCTGGATATTGTAGCCGGTCAGCTCGACAGCAGTAAAATCGAGCTTGACGAAGCTGGCAACGTGAAGGGCGGTCTGGACGACCAAATCACAACGCTTCAAAAGGACAAAGGATTCTTGTTTGTTCCGGAAGACAAGGGCGGTAATGGAAGCTTTCAATTCAAAGGCGCTAAGCCGAATGAAGGCGGCGGAGCTGGTGGATCGGGTGGCGGCAAGGACGAAGCTGCAGAATTAGGCAAACGTGTAGCTGAGTTTGCAAAAACGAATGCTGCGGCTGCAGAAGGGCAAAAACTTTATTTTGGATAATGGAGGCGATTAGGAAATGAAGTTCACTTCACAAACCTATGGGAACACAAAAGAAATTCTCAAAACTCCGGATCATTACGTTGATATTCCGGTAACGGTGGATGACACCGGCATAACTGCGGTGGATGGTAAGAAGATTGTTCCTGCTGGGACGATCATTGGTAACGGCATGCTGGCCGATCCGACAAAGCTTGCGAAAAAAGCTGTGACTACAACAGGAGTGAGCAATGCTGAGGGTGTTCTGCAGTATGACGTTGATGTTACGTATGGCCCAGCTCCGGGCGCAATGATCATTCACGGCTACATCGACAAAACCAAGCTGCCCGCGCAGCCAACCGCGGACGAAATTACAGCACTTAAACAAATTACATTCATCGCCTAATAGGCGGGGAGGGGCATAATTCGAATGAAAACTATTTTTGATTATTTCAGTGCTAGGGCTATCGCTACCTTTATGGCAAATAACCCGAGTAATGCTGTTCCTTATTTGGGGGCTACGTTGTTCCCAGCTAAGAAAAAACTAGGGCTGGACCTTGCTTGGATTAAGGGAGCACGGGGTTTGCCTGTATCACTACAGCCATCTGCATTTGATGCAAAAGCTACTCTGCGGGACCGCATTGGATTTGACAAGGTTGAAACAGAAATGCCGTTCTTCCGTGAAGCAATGCGGTTGGGTGAAAAGGATCGCCAAGAATTGCTCAAGCTTCAGGAGAATTCTAACGATGCTTACATCATGCCGTTGGTGAGCCAAATCTATAATGATGTGGCAACGCTAGTAAGTGGCGCCGATGTTATTCCCGAACGCCAAATCATGCAGCTACTTTCTAGCGGGGAAATTAGGATTACATCCGCGGCGACGCGTCAGGATCAACGTTATGACTATCGCTTCAATCCTGACCACAAAGAGACCATTACGGACGTTTCGGAGCAATGGAGTTCCCCTACCGCCAATATTGCAGGACACTTCTCCGAGTGGCAGGACAAAATCGAGGAGGACACGGGTGTGCGTGCTAAACGTGGGCTTTGCACTCGTAAAACGTGGGGCTACATCATGCGTAACCAAGGATTCCTGAAAGATATGAATCCCGTAGGATGGCAGAATGTTATTGTGACTGACGCAATGATGAAGCAATATTTGCTGGATAAATTCGGGCTTACGATTGTTGTTTATAACAAAAAATATGCATTGCTGGATGGCAGCACGCATCAATTCTACCCTGATGATTACTTCACGTTGTTCCCAGAGGGCAACTTGGGTACGACTTGGTATGGTACAACACCGGAGGAAGCGGATTTAATGTCTGGTTCCACCGCGGCAGAGGTGCAAATCGTGAATACTGGTGTGGCGATTACAACTATTGTTGAACCGCACCCAGTTAATGTTAATACAATCGTTTCTGAAATCGTGCTCCCGTCTTTCGAGACAATGGACACTATTTTTATTGCTAAAGTAGCGTAGGAGTGGCGAAAGCCCCTCCTATTTAGTTTGAAAACAGAAAGGAGCATCCGACATGGCTGCTGGAAAAGAAAAAGAAAATGAATTGCCCGAAACGGTAGAAGTTATCTTTACGAAGAACGTCCGCGAAGCGGGAAAAGTTTATCGCAAAGGCGAGCGTGAAACGATTAATGTAAGCGATCTGCCGAGGCTGCAGGATGCGGACGTTGTCCGTTTCCCAGAGTAGCCTATGATAACGGTCATTGACGTATGGCCTATCATCAAGGCACGCATGCAGCTGGCCGATGATGCGCTGCAGCCACTTATCGAAACGTACATTTCGGAGATCGAGCATCGCATCTTGCATTACTGTGGCATTGAGAGTCTGCCGCGGGGCTTGCTCTTTACGTGGGCGTCCATGACGATCGATGCGGTCCGCGTGGATCTGCCGAATGTGGAGGAAGTCGAAGATACGGTCGGAGAAGCGGCCAACGTCAAGGTCGGGGATACTTCTGTTTCTGCCGGCAGTGCCGCGGGCGGTGTGACCAATACGGGTAAAGCGATCATCGAAGAGGTTGTGCTTAATTACAAGCATGACCTCAATCGTTATCGCAAGATGAGGTGGTAACATGACCATTAACTACCGGAAGCACCGCCGGGCCATTGAAAAGATGTATGAGGACAGCTGCACGATCAGCCGGCACATGGATGTGAAAGACCCAGTAACCAAGGAAACCGAGCAGACGCTGCAGCCCGTTTACGAGGAACATCGTTGTAAGCTGTCGCAGACGGGGCTTCCGCGCAATGGGCAGACCATGGCCGAGAATAACATTAAATATGATGCCAAACTATTCATTGCTCCGGAGCTCGAAATCCTGCAGGGCGACGTTATCGCCGTAACTCGGGCATCGACCGGGCGGGTGGAGATGTTCAGTGCCGGCAAGCCATTCCCGCCTTACTCTTCGCATCAGGAAATTATGCTGGAAGCAAAGGAGTGGGCTTGATGCAGGATTTACAGGGCAGCCCACTCCCGGTCCATGAAGAGATCGTCATTAGTATCCATACCATAGATGGCGGAACCTTTAATCAGCCGCTGCCGGTTGATGATGCAAATGGTGTGCAAGCATTTCTTAATTGGTATCGACGCCCTGGTCGCTGCAAAGTGTGGACGTGGCGAGATCCTGCATCTGCCGCACTTCATGCTTTACATCATAGACATATCGTAGCAGTCGATATTGAAGGGTATGTCGAGCCAGACGGGCGCAGCTCGCGCTGGTATGAGCGGCTGCTGGACAAGTGGCGGGCGAGGCGGTGGTTACGTGGCCGGCATGGGGACATTTGATTTTTCGGAATTTGAAAAGTTTCGCGACAACCTGGTTGCTATGGAACGGGCCATGCCTGCATTCATGCAGGATCTCGCAAACGAAGCAGGCAACCGCTTTTTAGCTAAAGTGGTCAGGAGGACGCCCGTAGGTAGCTACGATAGCGGGGGTTGGGTAAGCTTTAAAGCTAATATCCCGGAGCGGCAGGTAAGCTTCGTCACCAGCGGTGGCAAGCGCGTCAGTTTCACGGCCAAAGCAAGGACCGTGCAAGTGAGATTTAAGAGCAGCCATGGATCCAAAACGGGCGGCGCTTTACGCCGGGCATGGACAATGCAGCAAAACAGCGCTGGGGCTGGCGGGGTTTATGAGGTTGAGGTGTTTAACCCGACCTACTATTCCGCGTATGTGGAGTATGGCCACCGCACAGCAAACCATAAGGGCTGGGTCGAGGGACAATTCTTCATGACCAATTCCCACCTCGAATTGAAGCGTGAGCTGCCGCCGATACTTGAGCGCAAACTGGAGCGCTTCTTGGCTCGATACCTGGGGGATTGATCATGCAAGTAACCATAAATGATGTTCGGCATGGACTCATGCAGGCGCTTGATGCTGCGTTCCCGGACATCCCTATATCAGGCGAGGAGATCAAGCAAGAGCTTAATCCACCTCGCTTTTTTGTGCGCCTGCTTGACGTGGACCACACGCGGGAACTTGGCAGGCGGTACCGCCGCGAGCATCCATTTGTAGTGCATTATTTCGGTCCGGAGCGAGCCAATCATGAAGCTTATGACATGGCGGAGCAATTAGCGGCAGCACTTGAATGGATAACGGTCGGTGGGCGCCCAGCATTTGGGCAAGACATGGATATTCAAGTAGTGGACGGTGTGCTGCTCTTTTCGGTGAGCTTCCGCTTGATGGTTTGGAAAAAGCCAACAGTAACACCACCGATGGAAAAAATGAATTTGAGGGAGGAACTGCGATGAGCAGCAAGACAAAAAATGAAGCGCAGGAGGTTGCTGAAGCGCCACCTGTTCCTGCGTATTCCAAGGAGCAGTATTTGACCTCTAAGCGATTCAGCCCGCAGGAACGAGACATTCTGGCCGCCGTGCTGGAAGATGGTCGCACTTACACGAATGAGGAAGCAACAGTCGCCATTGAATCTTATTTAAGAAAGGACGTGAGGTAAATGGCTGGAGGTACATGGACCACGCAAAACAAGGTGCGCCCAGGCGTATATATCAATTTTAAATCACAGGCTCAGGCGCTCGGTACGTTAGGCGAGCGGGGAGTTGCTGCATTCCCGGCGCCGCTCCCGTGGGGAGATCCTGCGGGAGTTATTGTGCTGGAAGCAGCGGAGTATGTCGATAAGGCGCTTGAGCTTATCGGCTTCCGCGCAGAGGATGCGCGCATTAGGCATATCACTGCTGCTATGACTCACGCATCCAGAGTGCTGCTGTACAGGCTCGGAGGAACGGGTGCGGTCAAAGCTAAGGTGACAGTCGGCGGGCTTACAGCAACGGCAAAATGGAGCGGCACACGCGGGAATGATCTGCAGGTGGTTGTCCAGGCCAATATCGATAACGTTTCAGCGTTTGACGTTAAAACGTTGCTGGATGGAGAGGTATTGGACACTCAAACCGTTACCGCGATTGCTGACCTGGCCGCTAATAAATTTGTCGATTGGTCGGGCACCGGGGCGCTTACCGCTTCTGCTGGCGCCGCTCTTACAGGCGGAACGGACGGTACGACGAGCGGAGCTGATTTTTCGGCGGCACTTACTGCCTTTGAAGGACAAGATTTTAATGTACTAGGAGTGCCGCTGACGGATTCTACCAGCAAGCAGCTTGCTGCATCCTATATTCGCCGCCTGCGCGACGAAGAGGGGAAGAAGGTTACTGCTGTTGTAGTAAACTACCCAGCAGCCGATCACGAGGGAGTCAGCAGCCTGAGAAACAGCGTAGTGACGGCAGACGGCTTGCAAGTACCGCCTGAAATGTTGCTTTGGGAGATCGCGGCCATGTCAGCGGCAGCGGAAGTGAACGAGTCGCTGACATACAGAGCAATCCCTAACGCTGTTGATGCATTCCCGCGCTTGAGTAACACGGAAACAATCGCTGCCCTGCAAGCAGGCGAGTTGGTTATATCAGCGGCGAACGGCCAAGCAGTCATCGAGCAGGACATCAACACGTTCATTTCGCTTGCCCCGGAAAAGGGCAAGGCGTTCCGTAAGAATCGCGTTATCCGCGTATTGGATGCTATTGCAAATGACATGAAGCGTATTTTCGATACTTTCTATATCGGCAAGATCAGCAATGACGCCTCTGGACGGAACCTGCTTAAAGGGGAGTTCATTAGCTATCTGACCACACTCGGCGGCATTAACGCCATCCAAAACTTTGACAGTCAAACTGACTTGAGCGTATCAGCTGGGAGTGAGTCTGACGCTGTCCTCATTGAGTTATCTGTGCAGCCGGTTGACAGCATTGAAAAAGTGTACATGAAAGTGACGGTGAGGTAATTTGGCATTTTTCAGAGAGATGGACGCCATCAGCGGTAAGCATGCTAAAGCTTATGTGACGATAGATGGCAGAGTCGAGGAATTGTTTTACGCCAAAAGTTTAGAAGCAAAAATTGACAAAAACAAAGTGGACGTTCCTATTCTTGGCCGTACGGGTACAGCTCAACGAGCTGCAGGATGGACAGGCAGTGGCACGATGACTATCTATTATGTCACCAGTATTTTTCGCCGATTAATGCTGCAATATGTCAAGACTGGCAAGGACAATTGGTTCGATCTCCTGGTAGAAAATGAGGACCCAAGTTCAAGTGCCGGAAAGCAAACCACCCTGCTGAAGCATTGTAATTTAGACGGCATTATCATTGCTAAGTTCGACGCGACGAGCGATGACATGCTGGAAGAAGAAGTTGCGTTTACCTTTTCGGATACGGATATGCTGGATGATTTTAATACAATTACAGGCGTCTAAACGCCTAATAAACGGAGGATTATACTATGAGTTTGAGCGCATTTTTTAAGCAAAACGTTGTTTCGGATATTACTGTTGACTTTGTTGTGTCTGATCGTATGAAGGACAAGGATGGCAAACCTATCCCTTGGAAACTCAAGACGATGACCGAGGAAGATAACGAGAGGTTGCGGAAGGCGGCTACCAAACAAGTCAAGGGCAAAAACGGAGCGAAAACCAATGAAACTGACAGCGAAGCATATCTTGCAAAGCTTGTCGTGGCTAGCGTAGAGTATCCCGATCTACACAATGCGGATCTGCAGCAATCTTATAATATTATGGGAGCTGACATCCTTCTTAAAAAAATGCTCCTCCCTGGAGAATTCGCCAGCCTTGTAGGAAAAGTTCAAGAGCTCAACGGCTTTGACCGCGATCTTAACGAATTGGTCGAAGAGGTAAAAAACTAATTGAAGAGGGCGATCCGGAAGCAACCCTTGCTTACTACGCCCTCCATGAAATGAATATAATGCCTTGGGATTTCACCGAGCTTCCGCTGCTTAAGAAAGCATCATTAATAGCTTTTATTAAGGTGAGAGCGGAAGCTGAGAGTAAGCAGCGGGCGAAACTCAAAAGCAAAAAATGATAGGATTTTACAAAATAAGCTAGACCGCCCTATTCTATTTTTGGTACTATATTCCTAAAATGTGGAGGGCGGTATATTATGAGCGTGAAGAAAGTAACAAGAGGTAAAGGAGCGAAAACATTCGCTATTGTGATGGTCGCATTTGTTGCTTTATTTGCTATTATAGTGTTTTCAGTTTTTGAACCGGGTGAATTGGGTAAGGGTAACGATCAGGAGGCTAATAAACAGATTGACTCATCTGACGTTCGGTTCGTGGATGATAAATATACGAGCAAGTATGCTTTTACAGTCATAAAATACACGCCTAACAGCCGCCATTACTCTGTACAACAAGTGGAGGGCGAAGTGACTGAGGAATCCGCGAATGAAATTGTTAAGGAGTTATATTCCATTGAAGCTTACAAGGACGATGGGGGAGTTATAGGGAATGTTGTAATTTACAATTCCAAAGCGAAGGTCGTAAAGGGAGAAAGTCCGGGAATAGATGTAAATGAAAGTGCCGAGTATGTTAAATCAGAAAAGGTTATTTACGTCGGGAAGGAAGCTTCTCCATTTAAGCCGGCTTATAAATAAGGATGAAGAGGACAGTCCCAATTAGGGGCTGTTTTTTTGTTGATAATGAAGGAGGTCGACAATGCCTACGATATCGACATATCTAAAAATGATGGACCAATTTTCCTCACCGTTGCGAAAAACTATTAATCAAGTCAACACTGCTATCGTTGCAATGGAGAGATTGCGACGCCTTGTTGAAGCACCAGCAGAGTTTAAGATTAAGGTAAATGCTTCACAGGCGGTTTCGCAGGTGCAGCAGATTGCAAATGCCGTGTCCTCAGCTGCATCTGATGTAGAGATTGCTGTGACGTTATCTAGCCAAGGGATATCTCAGCAAATGACGCAAATAGAGCAACAGATTCGTTCGCACAGCCCATCGGTGATTATTAATGCCTCGGTTAATTCGGCGGAGATAGCTACACAAATGCAGCAGCTTAGGCAAACTTTGTCTGCGTCTGGTTCTGCCGCGGTCATTGAGGTCGTCATAAACGCTGCTGATGTCACGCAAAAAATTGCGAATATCCAGAGTCAGATACGAAATGGTTTAACTGCTTCCGCAGTGCAGATCACTTTGGATGGGGCGGCAGCAGTGCAGGAGGCGGCAGCGCTGAGGGGCCGCATTGACGGCGCGCTTGCACCAATAAATATTACTCCTCAGATTCATTTGGATGCTACGGCAGTCCGTAATCAATTGAGGATGCAGATAAGTGGATTAGGTGGTATTAACGCTAATGTACGCTTAGAGCCGCATATGCAGATTAATTTAGCGCAGCTGAGAGCACAACTCAATACACAGTTAAGTGGGTTATCTTCACATTCGCCAATAACTGTCCAAATTAAGCTTGATACTACCCGAGCATTATTACAAGCGACAGCGCTTAGGATGCAGATTCTATCCCGTATTGGGACGATTGTCGCAACTGTGAACTTGAGTTCAAACCTTACCACTCTGCTACAGGAACTCATACACTTGGTCAGAGATTTGACGGCTGCCGTTCGTAACATCCCACCTCCTGGCGGCGGTGGAGGTGGTGGGGGCGGTAGTGGAGGAAGAGGTGGGTTTGGTGGAATGACGGGGCAACTCGGTGCGCTTGCTGGCGGATACTTAGGCTATCAGGGCGTAAAATCGTTGGTTGGAGCCACAATAGGTGGAGCCATGGAACAAATGAAAATGCAAGATATGTTTATTGCGCGAACTGGAGATCAGCAAATTGGTCAGTATATGTTCGATAGGTATAAGAAAGAAGCTCTAACGGCTGGGCAAGATGTCAACGAATCATTACGAGGAGTTTTGTCATTTTATTCTGCAACAAAAGACCCTGATCAGCTAAGTGGACTCAACAATTTGTCTCAGAGGTTAAATGCGTTTGACTCTGCTGGAAATGGTATAGAGGGAGCGAATTTTGCCATTAAAGAAGCTTTATCGGGTGATATCGTATCATTAGCCGATCGATTTAATATGAGTAAAGCTATGATTAGAGATGCTGGTGTGCTTGATGCAGGCAAATCTGGAGATGTTGACAAGTTCATAAAATCTTTTGATAAATTGTTAGAAATGCAGAGCATGGGGCAGAAGGCGTTTGAAACAATGCTAAAAAGTCCAGCAAAGCAATTAGAAATTTTAAAAAACAACTTCAAATCAGCTTTTGCTGATGCCGGGGTTAGAGCTGTTAAAGCATTAATGCCATTAATAACATTATTGAACGATGCTTTCCATGAGGGTAAGTTTGATCCTTTCTTTAAAACGTTGCAATTCGGCCTTTCTGCGCTTGCAGCTGCTGGTAAAATCGTAATTCCATTTTTAATTGACCATGCAAAAACGCTTCAAAACATTCTTATAGCTATCGGAGTTGTAGCTGCTGCCGTCGCAGTTGTTTTCTTGATCGACTGGGCGATTGCAGCATGGCCTATCTTGTTAATCATATTGGCCCTAGTTGGAGTCTTGGAAGTGCTGAATTACCTCGGGATCTCGACACCTGAAATTATTGCGGGTATTGCCGGCTATTTCAACTTTTTGGGAGTGTATCTGCAAAATGTCTTCACATATGTAAAAAACGGTTGGACCATACTAGGTGATTTTATACACAATTTTATGATTGATCCTGTGGCAGCTGTTAAGCTTCTCTTTTTTAATTTGGGCAGCAATTTCTTAGGCTTCATGATTACTTGGGCAGAAGGTGCTGAGGAATTTGGCAGTTCTTTTGTTAAGAGTGTCGGGGGAGCAATCAATAAGGTATTGGGCTTCGTGGGAACTTTGGCTAACAAATTAGCCGAGCTTCCAGGATTGGAAGGACTTAAAGGATTTTCAACGATTACGGTAGATACGGATTCGCCTAACGGAGTATCGAACTTTTTAAAAAGACTCAAAGACGGGTATGACGGAGCAGCAGCCAAGATAGTAGCGGATAATCCAGCATTGCAGCAGACACCGCTGGACCAGTACAAAAACGGCTCTGAATACTACGATGCGTTTATGGAGGGTTACAACGCGGTCATGGCTGCATTTGGAGACGCGGAAAATCTTGTTGGGGATGCTAAAGCTATTTACGACAAGATTAAGGGGCAGCTTGGGGACGGTAACGGGGCAAACAATATTGATAAGGTTGGGAAGGTTGGGAAGATTGAGGACTCCGTCGATATCACCAGCGAGGATCTCAAGACGATGCGCGAGCTGGCTGAGATGAAGAACATTCAGAATTTCGTATCCCTTACCCCGACCATCCAAGTCACAGGTGACAATCATTTTAGCCAGGATGTCGATATGAGTGGGTTTATTACAAGGTTAGCCGGCCAGCTTGAAAATGAGGTCGCTTCTTCTGCGAAGGGGGTATATGCATAATGGCATATGGACTTTGGCTCAGTTGGAACAACAAAGCGGATGAATTCCAATTGCCGATTAACCCCAGCAGCATAGAGGTGGGTGAGGGGAGCAATACCGTTACCTATGACCTTGAGAAGCTTGGGGAGATTTCGGTCATTAAGAGCCCTAAGCTTACCTCATATAGCTTTGACGGATTGTTCCCGGCTCGAAACTACCCATTTTCAGCAGCTCCGGTTTTGGCTCCGATGACACGCCGCGGCTTGAAATTCAATCCTTACGTATACTACTTGGAAAAGTGGCGGCGCTCGCGGCGGCCGATCCGCTTTGTCTTGGTGACTGATAGGTATGAGATCAACACAGCCTGCAGCATCGAATCATTTACGTGGCAAGAATCAGGTGGGAGCGGCGGCGATTTAGAATACAGCTTAACGCTCAAACGGTATTTCTTTTATGCTGCTACAAAGGTGGACGTTAACCAAGCTGCAGACGGTGGGGAAACCACTGTCACGAAGAAAGAGCCGGAGCGGGCAAACGAAAAGGTACAGCCTAAAACGTATACCGTTGTCAGCGGCGATACCTTATGGATTATCGCCAAGAAGCAGATGGGAGACGGGAATCGCTGGAAGGAGATACAGAAGCTTAATAATATCTCCGACGCTGACCTCAAGAAGCTGCAGGTTGGGAAGGTGTTGAAGCTACCATGATTGAGCTGATACTAGATAATAAGGACGGCCAGCTTTGGGATATCGGCAACATAGCAACGGATATCACGTGGCAGACTACCCGGATCGGGAAGGCGGGCAGCCTGCAATTCACTTTAATCAAAGGGGGGCTCTATGAGAGCACCTCTTTTTCTATTTCCTGCGGGGATATTGTCCGCTTCCGCTATGATGGCCAGAATGTTTTTTACGGATATGTTTTCTCGGTCGATGGCGGTCGTGATGAAAAAGTACGCATAACTGCATACGATCAGATCCGGTACCTCATGAGCTCAGACACCTATGTATTCACGGGTGTTACCGTTGCGGATGTTATTCAGCGGATCGCCAAGGATGCAGGGTTGAAGGTCGGCGCCATCGATGCGCCAGCATATAAGATTCCGTCCATGGTAGCGGACGGTGAAAAGCTGCTCGATATCATCGACAAGGCGCTGACGCTGACCATTATTAATGATGGAGGCAATTACGTCTTTTTCGATGATTTCGGGGCGTTATCTCTACGCCTAGTTGATAACATGATGGTGGGGTTTATGATCGGTGACGGTAGCCTAATGTATGACTACAGCTTCAAGCGGTCTATTGACCAGGATACGTACAACAAAATCAAACTTGTCAGGGATAATAAAGAGACCGGTAAGCGTGATGTGTATGTAGCCCAGGACAGCGCAAATATAGCAAGATGGGGCTTGCTCCAATACCATGAAAAAGTTAACGAAAAAATGAACGATGCGCAGATCAAGCAACTCCTCGATGCTCTAGCTGCTCTGAAAAATCGGGAAACCAAGTCGCTTACGATCAACTCATTAGGGCAGCTTGGTGTTCGGGCGGGTAGCTATTTGCCCGTTGTTATTGAAGAGTACGACATTAATCAGCCATTCCTGGTGAACGCCTGCACGCACCGATTTAACGGCGATCACACGATGACGCTGGAGCTGATGGTAGTATGAGCATGGGTAATTTACTCTTGTTAATCAAGCAGGCCGCGACCGATGCTGTTGCCGCAGGAAACCCGGTATCCATAATGTTCGGTGAGGTCATCACAGTTTCGCCGCTTAGTGTTCGCGTGGACCAGCGCTTCGTATTAAGTGAAGAGTTTTTTGTCATAACGGAAACTGCCGCATCCAAAATAACGGATGGGGCTGTTCTTGTTCTGCTGCGCCTGCAGGGCGGGCAGCAATATCTCATTTTAGATAAGGTGGCGGTCATATGATCCCACAAGGGGGTAGCCTTACAAACGTCACGGTGCGGGAAGTGCAGCAGCCGTCGCTAACGTGGGGCATTGATTTTACAACGGGCCGTATTAAAGGCAAAGTGGACGGCCTTACAGCGGTGCGCCAGGCAGTGAGTAAGGCACTGCAGACGTCCCGTTTTTGGCATGCTGTATACACCTTTAATTACGGGCATGAGCTCGACACGCTTTCTGGAAGGGCCCCAATATACGTTCAATCGGAGGCAGCCCGAATGATCAGCGAAGCGCTGCTGCAGGATGATCGAATAACGAGCGTGGACGATGTACAGGCTGTTGTCCAGGGCGATGAAATGACGGTTGCATTCACCGTGGTTACGATTTTCGGGAGTTTCAGAGAGGAGGTTTCACGCGGTGTATGAGCATATGACTTTTGAGTTCATCTTGCAGCGAATGCTTGCCCGCGTATCAGCCGAGGTAGACAAACGGGAAGGCAGCATTATTTACGACGCGTGCGCACCTGCTGCTGCGGAGCTGGCGCAGATGTATATTGAGCTGGATATTAATTATCAGCTCACCTTCGCGGACACGGCCAGCGGAGAATACTTGACCCGCAAAGCGGCTGAGTTCGGCGTTGTCCGGACGGAGGCCACGCCCGCGGAACGAAAGGGCTTGTTTTACAACCAAGCAAACGAGCTCATGGATGTGCCGCTTGGAGGCCGCTACGCTTTGAACGATATGAACTTTGTCGTTACGGAGCGAATCAGCGCCGGCACATTCAAGCTCACATGTGAAACAGCAGGCAGCGCCGGGAATGAGCAGTTCGGGGAGATACTGCCGATTGATTACGTCAGCGGGCTCGCGCGCGCCGTGCTTTCGGACGTTATTGCTCCCGGAGAAGAGGCCGAAACGGATTCAGTCCTGCGCGAACGTTTTTATGCATCGGTCAACGAGCCGGCATTCGGGGGGAACATATCTGATTACAAGCAAAAGATAAATGCGATACCAGGCGTGGGAGCTACAAAGGTATATCCGGTATGGGCTGGAGGCGGAACGGTTAAATGTAGCATCATCGCATCGGACTGGAGTTCCCCATCGCCTGCACTGGTCTCCGAGGTTCAAACGCTGATCGATCCGACAGTTAATGGCGGGCAAGGCATCGGCATGGCTCCTATCGGACATGTTGTAACGATCGTCGGCGTGACGGCGCTGACTGTAAATGTTGCAACGACACTTACGCTGGCCGCGGGTATGACGGTGGGGCAAGTGCAGGCGGACGTCGACGCAGCCATATCGGCATACCTGCTTGAGCTCCGTAAGGACTGGCCCAATCAGCAGCAACTCACTGTACGTACAGCGCAAATTGAAGCGCGAATTTTGACCGTTCCCGGTGTTGAAGACGTCGCCGGCACATTGATTAACAGCAGCGCCAGCAACCTCACACTTGGATCTGATGCGGTGCCTACGTTGGGGACGGTGACGCTGCATGTCTGATCGGATACTTGTTCAACTGCCGGAATACTACCGCGAAATTATTGATTTTGTGGAGCTGGATGCAACGGAGTCGGTGGAGCTGGATTTGCTGCAGGCTGCTGCTGATCAGCTCCTAAATGATCAGTTTGTCGATGCAGCTGGGCTGCAGGCGATTAAGCGGCGCGAGCAGATGCTTGGCATTCAAGCGGACGCTGCGACAGAATCACTGGAGTTTCGCCGCCGTCGCATCCTTAACCGGTACCAGACCAAGCCGCCGTTCACGGTCCGATACCTGCAGCAGCAGCTTGATATGCTCGTTGGTATAGGCATGACGGTGGTGACGCTTGATGCTGCTGCCTTTGTGCTGGTCGTCACGGCCAACATCGACGAGGCTGCTGTATTCAAGGAGGTGTTGCGGACCGTCGAGACGATCAAGCCGGCAAACATTGTCTACCAGCAAAACACGTCGCTGGAGCATCAGATTGAGCTCGTGGAGAGCATAAAAAAACAAACAGTGACGTGGAACTACAAACTGGACGGTTCCTGGCAACTTGGAGCCAAGCCGTTCGCGACTTTAGGAACGGAGGGGGTCATTAAATGATCGCGCCAACTCTATTGCATGATGTGGCGACCTACATCGACGGTCGGGCGGCAAAAGTGGTTATCAATGGGACATATGTCATTACTGATTTCGAGGTAAAGCAGGTGACGGCCAGCACGCTGGCGCTTAACTATCTTGTCCCAGCGTCCGCTGTCTCTCTTATTACCTCTATTGAACTGAGAGATGCAGCAGACGTAGCGATTTCTTCAAACGCGGTTAATGTGCCGATCTTGGCCGACCATTTGATGCTGCAGACAATTACAGTTAAGGAGGGTTAACGTGGCAAAAACAGATTGGGGCATGAATGATATCGTCCAGCCTTCCGACCTGAACCAATTGGGGAAGGAAATCAACGATAATACAACCAAAACGCAGTCAACATCTGGAGGCAACCTTGACACCTTTAAAAATAACGGGACTTTTTACGTCAATAATCCCGCGAATGGACCGACAGCTAATTTTTATGGATATCTGCAAGTCATGAACATAGGAGCTGACTCGCATGTCATGCAGCTGGCACATTCCCTTTCCAACCCAGCGCGGATGTGGATGCGGAGATGTACCGTAGGGACATGGTGGCCCTGGGAGGAAGTAGTCAAAATGAGCACCCTGCAAACCTTGGGATATGGACCGACAACAGGCACAGGGACTGCTTATTTGGCGACTATCGGATCAGTCACGGCACTTGTTGATGGGGTGCGCATCACAGTTAAACTGCATGCCGCAAGTGGCGTGATTCCAACCATAAATGTAAATGGTCTAGGAGCAAAGGGAATTCTCAAGTCTTCTGGTAGCGCGCCAGCGGCGGGGTTGCTTAAAGCAGGATCAATCTACACGCTTGTTTATAACGGAACGGCTTTTATCTTACAGGGTGAGGGGGGTGAGTACGGAACGGCTGTAGCATCCGAGGTGCTAACAGGTAAGACGATCGGGACAGATACAGGATTGGTGAACGGGACTATGCCGGTAATTGGTGCAGATACTGCTGGAACAGCGGTGACTCCAACATCAGGACGGCTCTATATTAGGCCACCTGCTGCATACTGGAACGGCGCTTATTTTACTTACATCGATGACCCTGATTTTATCGCTTCAAACATTCGGAAGGATGTTGATATGTTCGGGCAGATCGGAACGCTCATTCCAGGTAAGCGAGTGATTACGGGGAGTGTTGTAAGTTCGTCGGCAACAATGTATTTTGATACGTTGGCTTCGGGAGGGAGTAGTGTAAATTACATTGAAATTACAGGCCATGGTTTTGTGCCGGGGTTAATTATTTGCGACAATATTACGCCGCCAAATAATTACAGACGTCGTGTGACTTACTTTTATGTTGGGGGTTATGGCCCGAATTACCCAATAATTGATCAAACCATAATGACAGGATCAATAGGACAGACTTCAACAGGCGATTACTATGCCACGACGGCAAGTGTATCACTGACTGCATCCCTGATAAGAATACCGACAAGATTCGCGTCATCCTCATTCAATTACTATATTGTGGAGGCTTAATATAGCAATTCTTAATTAAAGATGGGGTGTTGTAATGGCTGATATTCAAAGATTTGAAATGCATTCCGGTCGCATCATCGGTGAGGATGGCACTTTCGTTAATTTGGTTGATCTCATCCGAGGCATAAGCGGTGGTGGTGGAGGCGGGGTAACACCTACGCTCCATCCGTTTCACGCTGCAGCAACGGCTACGGGTAACGGAATGACGCTGACGGTGGGGGGTAAAACAGGTCTACTGGTTGAGATAGCAGGGACGTCAAGTAGCCGGACAATAGAGTTTAAGGCTAAGGGGCCACATGGCGAAGAGTGGCGACCGTTGCCTGGAATTAAAATAACAGATGTTAATTTTCCAGCGGGCGTCGGCTCGAGCGGAAATGGCGAGTTTTGGCGTTTTGATATTACGGGCTATAAAAGTATTATGATCGATCTTACAGCCATCAGCGGAGGTACGGTTATTGTTAAAGGGACGGTGACATGATGGATTTAATAGCAATATCCAAAGCCCAACAAGCAGCGGCCAAGGCTGAAAAGGCAAACGATTTACTTCCGGAAATGCGGAGGCAGCAGCTTGCTAATGCTTATGGCCATGTCATCGGCACGAACGGCAAGGGGGCCGTAGCAATACGGCTGGACGATAGCACCAAAGTGCTGAAGGAAAAATTCTTCCCTGAGCTTAAGAGCCGGGGGCTGCCTGCTTCCATGTCCATGATTACTAATCTAGCTAACGGCAATAATGCCGGCGTTACGATCGCAGATATACAAGCCTGGAATGTGAGCGGCGGCATACAGTTTCATTCGCATGGCTATAACCATACAGCGCCAGTTAATGAAGCGCAGCTTGATACAGAGGTCGTGCTATCAAAAACCAGTATGGATTCATATGGCGTAAAGTGTGCCGGTTGGAACCAGGTTGGTATATCAGGCGGGAATGACGGGCTTTACAACGGGATCGGATCAAACAAGCTTGCTTCAAATTGGGACAGTGCTGCGGGTAGGCTCATCTATAACACATATGATGCAGCCATGGGGTATTTAGGCTCTACGGTGCGCCGTCTTCCAAGCTACGGCATAGGATTGACGCATGTCAGCGTAACATCCTTTCCGAGCGGTACAAGTGCTGCTTGGCGTGACAGCATGCTCGCTTATATCGAGTTGGCAGTAAAGTATAAATTCGGCATCGTATTTTTGATCCACCCACAAATGATTGATTATGAGGATGGGAATGCTCCGAACTGGATGAATATATCTGACGTGCGTAATTTACTAGATCGCATTGCACAATACTGGCAGCAGGACAAGCTTGATGTGCTTACCCAAAACGGCATGCTGTTTGCCGATCCATCCGTTTCAAAACGCCTTGACTTGATGGACGGGAATAACGGGGATTTCGTGGGCATCTCGCAGGCGACGCCTGGCTTCTGGAGTAAAACGGTATCATGGGCCGGCAAGACATTTCCAACTAGCGGTAATCCAGTTGACAATGGAGCGTATTACGCTGTCGATAATACGACATCATCAACCGACAGTTTGCTGACTGGACAATTTGATTACATTTCGGATTACGCGGGGGAAACGTTTATTTTGGAGGTGTGGCTGCGATCGGCAGGCGCCGGGAATCAGAAATCCCGAATCTACTTGCGTACCAACATTGGGGATGTTCTTAATATTCAGGCGGGCACCAGTTACACAGAGCTGCTTGCTACTCCGACATGGACCAGGGTGCGTATTCCGTTTTCGTTTCAGCCAGGCGCAACATTCTATAATTTCAGCCTTGGGCGAGCTGGTGCAAACGCAAATGCTGGTTACGGGGTTAACTGGTACAGACCGCGCATTCTGAAAGTGTAGTGTTGAACTTCAGGAGTTGTGTTATAATACAGGAAGAAACAGCTTATAATGCAAAGAGAGCCGTGCGACAACACGACTCCCAGTGCGACAGCCGCTTTAAGGGCGGAAGGCTTCAGCTAGAAGGACTATAAGAATAGACCGCTTCCTTTGACCGAGGGCGGTCTATTTATTTTTATTGAACAGTAGTGCTATTAGCGCCACGAGAAGCGTACCAAAGGTAAGCATAAGCATGAGTGCTTCAAATACTGTCACAAGGCATCCCTCCCTTCTATCGAGAGGTAGCCGACCGCCCTTAAGCCTATTCTGTTGCTCCTTGATTATAGCATAATTTTACCTGTTAATATATTCATAACATTAAGCTCCGCTGCGGCGGGGCTATTTTTTATGCCGCTGGAGGTGAAATGCAGTGAACGATGATATCAAACAATTAAATGAGACCATCACAGGACTGAGGCTCGACATGAGGGAGTTATCAACAAAGATGGACGGCTTGAAAGACGTTTCGCGGAAGGTGGAAGAGGTTGAGGATATTGCAAAAAAGGCTCTGGACAGCACCAAAGCGGCGCACCATCGGTTGGACAAGATCGACCGTTTAACGAGTTGGCTTTCTACCACGGTAATCGGAGCGATAATACTTGCAATAATCGGCTTCGCGCTTAAAGGCGGCTTTGTAATTAAATAGAGAGGGTTGATAGAAATGGAATGGAATGTTATTCAAGGGCTTATTAAAGCGGAGCTGGTTATTTTGGTCGCAGCCTGCTGGGTGATTGGGTATGTGCTTAAGCAAACGCCGCGCGTACCAAATTGGAGCATCGTATACATTGTGACGGGCGTTGCTGTTGTGGCTTGCCTGTTGCTAACCGGCCTTAACGTAGAGGCATTTATTCAAGGCATCTTAGTGGGGGCTGTGTCCGTTTATGGTCACCAACTCGTAAAGCAAGGAGGCGTTGCTGGTGCTGACACTGAAGCAGGTAAAGAGTAAATCGGCAGCGCGGCTGGCGAATCTATTGCCAGTCGTCGCCGCTGCAGTTGAGCGACTAATCGAGCGGTCATATAATCGCGGCGTGCCGATCGTCATTACGCAGGGTTATCGATCGGCTGCAGAGCAGGACGCGCTCTACGCGCAGGGGCGCACCAAGCCTGGTAGCATCGTCACAAATGCGCGAGCCGGTTATAGCTATCATAATTTTGGTGTGGCCATCGACTTTGCGCTGCTGTCTGAGGACGGTAAGCAGGTTTATTGGGACACAAAGCGCGACGGTGATGCTGACGGCGTTGCGGACTGGTCAGAGGTTGTGCAGGAGGCCAAGGCGCTTGGATTTGCGTGGGGTGGGGATTGGACGTCGTTTAAGGACTATCCCCATTTTGAAATGACGTTTGGGCTGTCAACGGCACAGCTGAGGGCTGGCATTCGGCCGACAGCGAGACAGATTGATGCTGTAATGGCGAAGATTAATGCGAAAGGGGCGGAACCGGAAATGAAAGCAGAAGATGCGAACGCAATTATCAAGAAGTATTTACAGCCAGAGTGGGCGGCAGCTCACGCTAAAGGAGATGTACCAAGAAAGGCAGAAGCGAACCGGTTGGCAAACATCCTGCGACGGGCCAGTGGTCAGAAGGAGCAGTAAAAGCGAAAGCCCTGCTGACCTAATGGTTAGCAGGGCTTTTTGTGTTTATTGGTATAAAATAGAGACTACTAAAGCATTTGCACGACTCTTCGTGCAGTTCTGGCAACTAACCACTCATGAAATAATAATCCATCCACATGACTTTTCACTCCATCCACTCTTCCAGTGATTTAACCAAATCAGCTATTCGCTGATCGTTTTCGCCCCACTTTTTCAGCTTAGGAAGGAGGGCGAAGTCGTTTATTAAATACCGCGGATCGCCCAAAGCTCTCGTTGTTGAAAAACGATTCAGCATACCGTTGAATATTTCCCGTTTGGCATCTATCAGCCATTTACCCTCTTCTGTCATGACCTCCTGTGTATCGTTTTCTAAATCGCTGCAAATTGCACTTATTGCAGCCTCCATAGCGCCCAAATACTCGCCCTTTATCTTCATCGCCATCACCCGTACCTTTCTACTGGAAAGGCCGCCTACCCTAAACGAGTACGCGGCGGAACCTTAATCTATTTTGTGCTTTTCGAAGTAAGCGGCCATGTGCGGCTGGAGACTTTGTAGCTCCATCATTGCCATGTAGTTGCTGCTTTCCGCTATCGTCGCCACAATGTTAAATAGCGATGCGTTAATCTTGGACAACTCATTCACCTGCTGCTGCAATTTTTGGAATTCAGTCATGTTGAACCCCCTCTTCTTCTCCATACACATTCTTCCTTACCAACTTCCCGGACTCTTCATAGATAGACCTCATGAATGAGCTAATGCAGGCCATTTTGCGCGATATTTCTTGATATTTCTCCTCGCCACCCGGAAGCTCCCGGCCAGTAAACAAACCCTCATCATTAAGTTCCGCTATTGCGTCCAACTCCATCAATTGAACTTCCAACCTGTTACGTTCATCAAACAATGCCGGAAATACTACGTGAAACTGATCGAGAGACATTTCAACCATAAATGTTTTTACTGACATTTTTTCCAACTCCTTAAATTTGTTAATCTAAATATATGCGATCGTGAATATTTTGTCAATATCTTCTTGAAAATAAATATGCGATCGTGTACATTTGATTTGAGGTGATTACAATGCTTTCGTTTGCGCCGTTTCATGCATGGTACATTACAACCAAGAAAAAAAAGAACGACATACTTATTGATTGCGGTTTTGCTCCAGCAACTTCCGCGAAAATATGGAAGGACAAAATGCCGTTCCGCTCGGATGTGCTTGACACGATTTGTCGTGTCTACAATCTGAGGGTTGAACAAGTAATCGAATGGAAGGCGGATGAGGAATGAAGCAGATGTTTGATCCAAGGAATGGCTTCCCGTCAAGCTCTGAGGAGCGTGCAATGTATGGCCGTGGCGGGAATGGAGCTTTAAACGGAGTTGTTTATTTCCCTGTGGCTGCTGGAAATGTCCCTGCGGAATGGGGAACTATGAAGCCTACAAAGATAGAAGGCCAGGACGCATATGCCGTGCCGGAGCTGCGGCTTTTTGTCGGAAACACAAAGGACAGTAAATTGCTGCAACGTAACAAGGTACAGATGCATTTGCTGGCCCACAACGTTCAGGGTATCTACTTGGTGCATTGGTTGCTATGTATTCGGGACCAGTGGCCGAACCCATTCATTGTGGAGATTACACTTAACCCATCAATTCACTTTGAAACGCTGCAGGCGCTGGCAGAGTCTCCCGTCGTTTTAATCAACGTGTACAACCGTTGCGATTACGTAGAGACGCGATACATCGACAATCCGATTCGTGCGCAGGCTCAAGCAGCAGTTGAGCAATGCAAAGATGCACCGTTCCAGGAGAGTGGGGTCTTCATGCAAGCGAAGGCTGCTTTCGAGTCATTCATCAGCCTAGAATATCGGAATTTCGATTTTTCCGATATGCAGCAGGCTCTACGAGTTAACTTCGAGGGAAAGAAACAAGAGAGGGAAATCCGCCCTAGCTTGCAAGCGGTCAAGCACGGCGTTTCCATTCAACCATATCCGGGGCTGCCAGAGGAACTGGAGCCGTATCACTTTTACATTAGTGAGTCTGGTCACTCTATCATGTGCGTGCTCGAGAAGCATTGGCCAGCAGAAAATCCGGATGATAGGGAAGTTCCTATTCCAGTCAGATATGTACTGGAAAAGGGCTGGAGGAGCGAAGGTGGCTATATTATTGTCGATGCTCCCTATCATTCCACATTCGGCGTTGATATTCCGGAAGAATATGAAGAGTTCTAACAAAACAAGCCCTAGCCATTTGGCCAGGGCTTGTTTTATTTGGAAGTTTAATAATGCGACTCACCAGTCTTCGTATGGCTCTACCCGTTCTATGTCCTCGATTGCATACCAATCATCGTCCACTTTAAAGGCTCCGCGCAGATCGGCTAGGGCGTTCACAACGCCCTCCACGCGCAACTCCTCGAATGGATCGTACATTTGTATGCTCAATGGCACGCGATGCTTGTATGACGATCTCAAGGCTATAGATATCAATTCCTTTTCTTGTTCGTCCAACTCGATGCGCTCTCGCCGGTGACGTTCCTTCACAAGACTTAAATAAGCGTTTCGATGCTCTGGCAGTATGATACGGCTGCTCTCCCACAATCCATTACCTGTTAGCTTTTGTCCCATGACCAACGCCTCCTTGATGAATATATTATATGCAAACAAATGTTCTTATATCAAAGGGAATAAATAACTGTCGATGTATAGGACTTGTTATTCATTTAGCATCTTGCTAACCTCGAAGCAAAGTGCAATGATGGATTAAAAGATAAAGCGGCAGCGATCAACCAGACACTCACAGCAAAGACGCTATAGGGCCGTAAAGGGAGACTGTGTTTATGATGGAATTTGTTTGGTCGATGCTATTTTCGGCAATCGAGGGCATTGCGGTTTTTGTTTGGATTCTTTATATTTTTAGGTTCAATCCTCAAAAGTATATTGCTCCAATAATAAAGATAGTGCTTTTGATAACTATTCTAGGTTACCTAATTGAAAAATTCACGGAATACGCTTTTTTAGTGCCGATTATTAACTTGGTTATCACAATATTATTTATAAAATTTATTATTAGGGTGCCTATTGTATGGGCGGTGTTTTCTTCGCTGACAGGGTACTCCGTGTACGGTTCCTTGCAAGCGTCTATTTCGTATCTATCAATGGGGTACTTGTCAATAAACGAGGTGCAGACGGTAGAAGCGAAGGGCTATATACTGCAATTATTATCAGGTGTGATAAGCATCGTTCTGGCGCATGCGCTGTATAAAATAGGTCGAGGGTTTTCCTTTGACTTCACTCGCTTTCAATTCAAGTCTGAGGATATGATTATACTCAGCTTGAGCACGTCGTTTTCGGTAATTTCCAGTGTGATTTTACAAAGTAAAAATTTAGACTTTGCTTTTATCTTCTTCGTTTTATCAGTTGTTGGTTTTATCTACTATGCGAAACGGAAGGAGCGTGAGGAAATTGCTAGAGACTTTGGCGTCTAGGATGGCTGCAAAAATCAAATCAGAGGTGCCAGATCACCCAGTCTCCGAAGGGAAAATGCGAGTAGCGTTGTCGTTTCTCATGAACGTCATACCAATTTTTGTGCTGACATACTTCATCACGCTTTTTACAGGAAAGACACAAGAAGCATTTATAGCTATGTTGGTATTCGCGCAGCTCCGCCAGCTCGCGGGAGGCATACATTTAAAATCAACAGAGGCTTGCATAGTCGTATCAGTGGTTGGCGGGACGCTGCTGTCATTCGTTGATTTCCCACCTATATATATTTACATCATGTCGGGGGCGAGCCTTGTGTTGGCTGCGTTGTATTCTCCAGCCAACATCAAAGGCAAGACGTTGATGCCAGAGCGATTCCACCGCTATTTAAAGCCTGCTACGCTGGCATACATCAGCCTAAGCCTTTTTGCCGCATCGCCTGTGGTGGCTGCTGCTGTTTTTGCGCAATGCTTGACATTGATTCCAATTGGAGGAGGTGACAATGATGAAAAAACATTACTTTAAACTGTTAGCAACATTTTTAGGTGTGATAGCCATTCTAGTTGTATTGCCCGCAAGTTGGGTTTTTGTGCATCAGCCAGACATACCAGATGATTTTTGACACGGAGGAACAAAATGGACATAACAGTGGCAATTGATACATCAGCGGATGGCGGACTGAAAAACATACCGAGCTGCGGGGTTATCTATTTGGAGTTTGATGCTACAATTGATCGCGTAATAGCCCACACCGAGTATAGTAATTATTATTTGATAGGATCGCTGCGGTATTGGGCGCATGCATTAAACAACTCTGGCTGTAACTTCGCAATAGTCGATCGTAGCAATGCGGTCAACATTGACGCAATACGATGTATGGATTCAGGCTTTAAAAAGGCTTATTTTACCGAGTATCCAAAGCAAAAATCAAAGTTTTGTATAATGTCTGAGGAAAAGTTTAAGGCCGTTTCTGCGCTTTTGCCTCCGAGTTTCGACAATGCTAGAAACACGGTGTGATAATATTCGACGCTCATCTCCATAAGATGAGCGTCTTTTTTTGCTCCCTATAACATATAGAAAATGAAAAGTATGTCGTAAGATGTCGAGGAAATAGGGAAATTCACGACCGCCAATTTTCCTTTACATATCCCAACTACCGCCTAATAATACATGTATAAGGCAAACACATCAGGGAGGGTACAGGGAATGCATGTTCCAAATTTTGAAGTCATCATGATAAATATATTTAAGAAACTTAAAAAGGCATGGTCAGGAAAAGGTCCGTTAAAAACGTTATTTGATCTACAAACGGACACGGCCATATTGGTTTACGAAGCTGAGTTCACCAAATTTGAACAGTACCTGCTCAATCTTCTGAAGCGTGTAAATAAGTTTGAGTTTTTCTTAGAGGATGTAACATCGATAATGAAAGCAGACTTTGAACCGATTTTTGAATCGATGCATCCGGGGCTGAAAATTGAGAAAATGACGAGCGTTGTTGAGGGAGATAATTGCCTGCGGCAGATTGTCACGATTAAATTCAATCAAAATTTACGTGAGTTGGTCAATAACGATCAGGTTGATATGAGTAAATTAACAGCATAACCGTTGAACTGCAAAGGACAGCTATATCGTTTTGGGATATAGTGACGCCGGATCAAGCCGACACTGAGACGCTGACAAACAGCGGACTTTGTGTCGGCTTTTTTTGTAAAACATCGATTGAAGGAGACTGTCCAGACATGTATATTAATGTAGAGAAAAATTTTGTGAGTGAATTAAACATTGAGCCAGGCGACATGATACTGGTATCAGATACGAATATTTTTGAGCAGGGGGATATTGTGGCCATCCGTCTAAATGATGAAATAGCAGTTAGGAAATTACAAAGTTACGAGGATGAGCAACCTGTATATGAGGATAATGATATTGAAGGGTATAACGGCTGCGTACTTCTAGGCAAGGTGGTCCAAGTAGTGTATTCCCCCTAAAATAAAACTGGGGGGAATGAGGGGGAAAGGGGAAAAAAAGGGGAAAAAATATTCGTTCAATTGATATTCTGTGAGTTCGAGAGATGTTCAAAATTTCAGGAAATGCAGTAACGACGGAATTATGAAGCTAAAGGAATCTCTCTGAATGAGAGTTCCTTTAGCCTTCCAAGCTAATAGCGTGGGTTCGATTCCCATCACCCGCTTAAACGTTACAAAGTACGAAGAAAGCCTTGCGGTATGCAAGGTTTTTTTTGTTCCTGTTTTTAAAGGATGATAATTTTAAAAGACAAAATAGCCAAGCACTAAGGAGGTTGAAGGCGGATGAAGCAAAACAAATATGATGAGTCCTCTTTTTTCACAAATTATAGCCAGATGGCTCGTTCGATTGGGGGACTGGATGCTGCCGGAGAATGGTCGTTTTTTCGCAAAATGCTGCCGAAGCTGGAGGGTGCAAACGTGCTCGATCTCGGCTGCGGATTCGGCTGGCATTGCCGCTATGCACGGGAACAGCATGCCCGCTCGGTTGTAGGGATTGACCTTTCGGGCAATATGCTGGAACGGGCAAGGGAAATGACAGACGATGGACAGATTGAATATCGCCAGCTTGCGATTGAGGACATCGATTTTCCAGCGGAGGAGTTTGATGTCGTCATTAGCTCGCTTGCGCTGCACTATGTGGAGCAATTGGGCGGCCTCTTCAATAAGATTCACCATTCCCTTACGCCAGGCGGCACATTTGTCTTTTCGGTTGAGCATCCAGTGTTCACCGCGCTTGCCGGGCAGGATTGGCATTATGGGGCGGAAGGGGAAAAGCTGCATTGGCCGCTGGATGATTATCATAGGGAGGGCCAGCGTCAGTCCAGATTTCTGGAGCATGATGTCGTTAAATACCACCGTACGGTTTCGACCTACATGAACGCGTTGATTGAATCCGGATTCGAGCTTAAGCAGCTTTCGGAGCTGCAGCCGACAAAGGAGCTGCTGGCTAGCCATTCGGCTTGGCAGGAGGAAATGCGCCGTCCGATGTTTTTGCTAGTTTCAGCAGTGAAAAAATAACAAAATAAGTCCCAATACATCGATAATAAGTGACAATGGAGAAGCGATGAACAGAAAGCTTCTATGGCGAGTTTCAGCCATGGAAGCTTTTTTAGTAGCGTTTGTCTGATTGAAGAGGCTATAAAGGATCGTTTATTTACTGGAAAAAGATGCCTGTTAGCTGGAAAAAAGCATACGCGTGCTACCAGCTAGTTTATTTTTATAAGGGTAGAAATGATCCCCGATACGCAAGCGACAGCAAGAGAAAGGTAGGCCCATTTATTTTTTCTAAAATAGATGAGGAATACCGCGAGCAGGGCCAAGGCGGTGGACAGCAGCGAGGACAGCAATGCACCGCTCATAAATGCAGCATTCCGATAAGGGATATACAACTGTATGAGCATAAGAAGCAAACTGAAGGCGATAATGGCGATTTGATGAGGGGTCAGGCGCAGGTAGCTGCCTTTTTTAGCCGTAGCTTTAACCGTTATAAAAGAAATAGCTGCGATAATTATCAGCAATGGCAAGTAGAGCTGAACGATGAAAATCTCCTCCATTTCTTGATAAATCGAGGTAAATTCCTTTTTATACCATACCTAAAGATATGTGTGAATGGCAACTATTCTTTTTTTTATATCTTTTCTACAGCGTGAAAATGATTCTATTTATCCATAAAAAATGAATGAGATAGAATTGTATCATACAGGGGTAATGTATGACGTTAGCGGAAATCCAGGGGATCATCTCCTCATTTTATGATTAATGCTCCCTTTTTAGTTGTGAGCATAATAGACAGCCTCCCATACATCTTGGTAAATGGCGGGGCTTCAACCGTGAAGGATTTTGTAGTATAGTGTAAGATAGTTAAAATGAGTCCGTTATAGGGCACGCTACAGGAGGATTTCAGTATGTCGGAACAAGCTGCAACGAATTTATCGGCAAGCCGCCAGCAAGCGAACAATTTGCTGCGTAGGGATGTTCGGTTTCTAGGCAACATACTCGGCGAAGTGCTCGTCCACCAGGGCGGCAAGGAATTGCTTGAAATTGTGGAGCAAATCCGTGAAACAAGCAAATCGTTGCGAGCGGAATATATTCCGGAGCTATTCGCGCAATTCAAGACGACCGTGTCGTCATTGAGCCCGGAAATTAGGCACCAGGTTATTCGTGCCTTTGCGATTTATTTTCAACTGGTTAACATTGCTGAACAAAATCACCGTATTCGCCGCAAGCGCGATTATGAGCGTTCCACTGGGGAAGGCGTTCAACGCGGCTCCATTGAGAGTGCTGTAGCGGATCTGAAGGAACGTCAAATCGCAGTGGAAGATGTACAGCAAATGCTGAGCGGCATTTCGCTGGAGCTTGTTATGACTGCACATCCAACGGAAGCTACACGCAGAGCGGTACTGGATATCCACAAGCGGATTGCCGAAGATGTCATGGAGCTTGATAATCCGACGCTGACTTATCGTGAGCGCGAGAAGCTTCGCGAGAAGCTGCTGAATGAAGTGCTTATTTTGTGGCAAAGCGATGAGCTTCGCGACCGTAAGCCTACGGTTATCGACGAAGTTCGCAACGGCTTGTATTATTTTGATGAAACGTTGTTCGAGGTGCTGCCTGCTGTCTACGAAGAGCTGGAGCGCTGCCTTGAGAAATATTATCCAGGTGAAAAATGGCATGCGCCAGACTTTCTCCGTTTTGGCTCGTGGATCGGCGGCGACCGTGACGGCAACCCTTCCGTAACGGCGAAGGTGACGTGGGAAGCGCTGACGATGCACCGCCTGCTGGCAATTCGCAAGTATGAAGAAACGCTGAATGAGCTGATGGGCCAACTCAGCTTCAGCACGAATATTGTGGAAGTGTCGGATGAATTGATTGAATCAATTCGCCGCGACCGCGAGCAGGTTGAGCTGAAATGCGTAGAACTGTGGCGCAACACGAAGGAGCCTTACCGCATCAAGCTTGGCTTTATGCTGGAGAAGCTCGCCAATACGCGCAATGAGGCGCTCAAAGGGTCGGCTATGCGCTATAACAGCCCGGAAGAGCTGCTGGAGGATTTGAAAATTATTGACCGCAGCCTGCGCAATCACTTCGCGGATTATGTGGCAGACACGCATATCGGCAAGCTGGTTCGCCAGGTTGAGCTGTTCGGCTTCCACCTGATGACGCTGGATATTCGCCAGCACAGCAAAGAGCATGAAAATGCAATGACTGAAATTTTGGCGAAAATGAACATTACGCCGGATTATGCAGGTTTGAATGAGGATGAAAAGGTTGAGCTGCTGCATCGCCTGCTGAATGATCCGCGTCCATTGACGTCGAGCCACTTGGATTATACGGATGCAACGCGTGAATGTCTCGATGTGTACCATACGGCTTACCGTGCGAAGCAAGAGTTTGGCCCGAACTGCATTTCCAGCTACCTGATCAGTATGACGCAGGGCGCCAGCGACATGCTGGAAGTCATGGTCTTCTCGAAGGAAGTTGGCTTGTTCCGTCAAGATCGCGATGGCACGGTTCACTGCTCTGTTCAATCGGTGCCACTGTTCGAGACAATCGACGATCTTCATGCGGCTCCGGCTATTATGAAGCAGTTGTTCGAGCTGCCGATTTACCGTCAAGCCGTTGCGGCTCGCGGCGATCTGCATGAAATTATGCTGGGGTACTCCGACAGCAATAAAGATGGCGGAGCGGTTACAGCAAACTGGGAGCTGCGCGTAGCTCTTAAGGAAATTACAGCAGCGGCGAACGAATACGACATTAAGCTGAAGTTCTTCCACGGACGCGGCGGAGCACTCGGTCGCGGCGGCATGCCGCTGAACCGCAGCATTTTGGCACAGCCACCGCATACGGTTGGCGGCGGCATCAAAATTACCGAGCAAGGCGAAGTGCTTTCCTCGCGTTATTCGATGCAGGGCATCGCTTACCGCAGCTTGGAGCAGGCGACTTGGGCGCTGATTACAGCAGCGCGCTTGGCAAAATATCCGGAGCAGGGCCAGACGGCCGAGCCGGAGTGGGAAGAAATCGCCCGTTCGATTTCCGAGACGGCGCTGGAGAAATATCAGGATTTGATTTTCCGCGATCCGGATTTCCTCACGTACTTCAAGGAATCGACACCGCTGCCCGAGGTTGGCGAGCTGAACATTGGCTCACGTCCGTCCAAACGGAAAAACAGCGACCGCTTTGAAGATTTGCGTGCGATTCCATGGGTATTCGCATGGACGCAAAGCCGTTATCTGCTGCCAGCCTGGTATGCAGCCGGCACAGCGCTCCAGCAATATGTGGATGGAAGCGAAGAGCGTCTGCAAACGTTGAAAACGATGTATGAGCATTTCCCATTCTTCCGCTCTTTGATCGACAACCTGCAGATGGCACTGGCGAAAGCCGATCTTATTATTGCGAAGGAATATGCGGGCATGATTTCCGACGAGGCTATCCGCGATCGTATTTTCCAGCAAATTGAGTCGGAATATGCGCTGACGTCGCAAATGATTTTGAGCATTACGGGCCAAACGGAAATTTTGGATAACGTACCGGTTATTCAAGAATCGATTCGCCTCCGTAATCCATACGTTGATCCGCTCAGCTACATGCAGGTTCAGCTTCTGACTGAGCTCCGCGGACTGCGGGCGAAGGACGAGGATGATCCAGAGCTGCTTCGTGAAGTATTGCTCACGATCAACGGAATTGCAGCCGGCCTGAGAAACACGGGCTAATACGAATACGTAGCTTGAAAAATAAATAAGTAAACGCCACGAGATTCTGGCGTGAATAGGAAAGCCAAGCAGGGCAGCTATTGCCTCGCTTGGCTTTTTTTTGCGTTGTAAAAGGTGGGGCAAGCAGCAGCAGTGGCCCTTATTATGCGCTTGTACTGCTTTTTAGCACGATATATGGTCAAGGTTTAAAGGTTTTATGTTGCTTTAAATTTCACTTAAGTTTGATTTAAGGTGCGTCCTGCATGATGTATACATAGAAGGCAAACGAAATGACCGAATGCAATCGAACGGACAAGTGCGAATCGTTATTTTCCCGATACTTAGCTTAACTGATGAATTTTACTCGGTAAAACTTGAAGGAGGCAATCAAGATGAGCGAGGACAACCAATATAGAGGAACAAATAACAGCTTGAATGGACAGGGAGATGATCGTATGGCAGATCAAGTGAATGGTGGAGGACAAGGAAACGAGCAGGCGGACATGAACACAGCCGGATCGAGCGATAGCAAAGACGGACAAGCGAGTGCAGTTGGCAAGCCCGGGAGCGAGCAGGTTTTCAAAACGGTTTATGGTTATGAGGATGCTGCTGAACCGCGGCAAGAGGCTTCGGCGTCGAAGGAGGCGGAGGCGGATAGCAGCAAGGCAACGCACCAGCAAGCTGATCCACTCGTATCATCGGTATCGCAGCAGGAAACAGCTGCAGGCCAAGAGGCTGCAAAACAGACGGCTCCGCTAGTAGCATCCTACATCTACGAGGCAGAACGCTCCCCTTCGAGTTTGCGCCATTCGTATGAGAAGCAGCTGGGTGAGCTGCAGACGATGACGGATAAAGGGCAAAGCGGCGCAGGCAGGGGCGGGGACGAGGCTTCCTCCAAGCTGGCGAAGCGTTCGCCGTTGAAGTCCATTTTCGCCGCGTTTCTGGCAGGGGCTGTCGTCATCGGCGGCTTTATGTATACGGCGGATCGCAGCAATTTGTTTACAGGCGGCGTAGCTACAGTGAATGCGACAAATGGCAGTGTCGTCAGCAATGGCAGCGAGAACAGCGCAGGATTGACAACCGCTGCCAACTCGGTGGATAGCCAAATTTCCAGCATTTATACAGCGGCATCCCCAGCGGTCGTCAAAATCGAAAACTATGGCCAAGCGACGCGCTCGAGCGGACGCGGCTCGGACTACTGGCAGTTTTTCGGCCAGCAGGTACCGCAAAGCGGCCAGCAGCAGCAGCCAAATGCAGGCTCCAATGATCAAAACAGCACAGACGATTCCAATTTGCAGCTTACCGGCTCCGGAACGGGATTTATATTCCAGTCCGATGGTTACATTTTAACGAATGAGCATGTCATTAGCGGGGCTTCCCAAGTGAAGGTAACCGTAGAAGGTTATGATGAGCCTTTTGTGGCCAAGGTTGTTGGCTCCAGCGCCGATCTGGATTTGGCTGTTCTGAAAATTACCGGAACGACGGCATTCCCGACGCTGCCGCTGGGCGACTCGGATAGTACAGCCATCGGTGACTGGGTTATCGCCATCGGCAATCCTTATGGCTTCGACCACACGATGACGGTTGGTGTGCTAAGCGCGAAAGAACGTCCAATTTCTGTACAAGACGAAAACGGCGGCACGAAGGATTATAAGCATTTGCTGCAGACCGATGCCTCCATTAACCCAGGCAACTCGGGCGGTCCGCTGCTGAATACGAGCGGTCAGGTCATTGGCATTAATACGGCGGTAAGCGCGGAGGCGCAAGGCATTGGTTTTGCTATTCCATCGAACGAAATTCAAAGCGTGCTTCAAAAGCTGATGACAAATTCCTTATAATATTTTTCATATAAACAGGCTGGGAACGATGTGCGGAACGATTCGCATTCGTAACGAGCCCGGCATGAGCAGCATCAAGCGAAAAGCTTGAGAGCTGCTTTTTTTGCCATAGATAGTGAAAAACGTATATAATAATTCAAATAAGGTAGCGGTGTTGTTTCGTCATACGTTGGAAAGATTGGATGTTTCTTACGCAATTATCTTGCTTTTTAAGTCCATGTGGATTACGATTTTCTATAGAGTTTAAGGGCAGAGGACGCGGCAGGAGTTATATTTGTTTTAGTAGGCATTGCTGATTCATAATAGCACTCGCGGCAACAATCCGTTCAAACGGAAAGTTTGGAGGAGTAGAAGTGAATGTATTGGAAGCCCGCCTTGCAAAATTATCGTTAAAAGGCGACCAGCGGGCATTTGCTGAGCTCGTAGGGCTCTATCAGGACAAGCTTTTTCACATGGCGTACCGCATGCTGAGCAACCGTCAAGAGGCGGAGGATGTCGTGCAGGAAGCGTTCATGCGAGTGTATAGAAATTTAGAGCGTTACGATGAAACCTTGAAATTTTCCACCTGGATTTATCGGATCGCGACGAATCTTTGTATCGACAAGCTGCGCAAGCGCAAGCCTGTGTATTCACTCGATGCGGAATCGACGGATCACGAGGGTCTCGATGGCTATTCGATGATTCCAAGCGACAATCGTACGCCTGAATCGGAGACGCTGCTGTCCGAGACACAGCGGATTATCCATCAGGCCATTGATTCGCTTCCACCCAAATACAAGACGGTGATGATGCTGCGGTATATTGAGGATTTATCTCTACAAGAAATTAGCGAGGTCATGGATATCCCTGTAACGACGATTAAGACGAGGGTACATCGGGGGCGCGAGTTTCTGCGCAAGAAGCTGGAGTACAAGCTTTAAATATGTCCGAAGGCTTGTCGCGAAATTTTGAAACACTTTCGGATTTGATACGTATCCTATAGTTGTAGTAGAGCGTTAATGTGAGCAAAAGAAAGAAAGGACTGGCTGCTATGGAATGCAAAGTCGCCATCGGAATGATGCACGACTATTTTGACGGTGATCTGACCAGACAAGGTACGATGGATTTGAAGGGGCATATGAGTACTTGTCCCGCTTGCCTCGCTCGGTTCGAACAGCTGGAGAAGACGGAAGCGATGACTTTTTCCGCCTTGGAGCATGCCGCAGTGGTCCCGCATTACGATATACAGTCTTCCGAGAAGCTGACGCAGCTTATTCTGGACCAAATACCGAAACCGAAGGCGAAGACTCGTCCGCTGTATTTGCGTTTGCTTTACAAGTACCCGGGCGTAACGGTCGCAGCGGTTTTTGTATTGGTCATGCTGGGCAGCTTCGTCTCGATGTGGGGACATGATACGAAGCTGGTGGTATCGGGCGAGGATCTGCATCAGGTCGTTATTGACGGCAACACGGTTACAATTCCAGAAGGTGTGCATATTAAAGGAAATTTGATCGTTGAAAATGGCATGGCTGACGTAAGAGGCGAAATCGAGGGCAATGTAACGGTTATTGACGGTTCCTTGAATCTTGCTTCGACCGGTTACATTGCCGGGCAAAGCCGAACCATTGATCAAGCACTTGATTGGTTCTGGTATAAGGTGACGACAACTTTCAGCGGATTGGCTTCTTAGGTGGCTGCCTTCCTGACGGGAAGGCAGCTTTTTTTGAAAATATAGGGAAGGATAAGATGGTTGCATCCTTTCTCTATATTTCTCGGACTGAAACGCGCTGCACCGCCAAAGGATGTCTACAGCCGTTTCACCTTAAAATATAGGGAAGGATAGGATGGTTGCATCCTTTCTCTATATTTCTCGGACTGAAACGCGCTGCGCCGCCAAAGGATGTCGACAGCCGTTTCACCTTAAATAAAGGAGTTTCCACACCCAATATAGAAAATAATAAAGTTGTAATTCAAAATACATGCGATACGTGCTCGGTTGTTTGGGGGTTCTTACATGAGTTACTTTGCAGATTTGACTTGGCAGAACGGCATCAAGGATGTCATTGATATCGGGATCGTCAGCTATATTATTTACAAAATCATTTTGCTTGTACAAGGGACAAGGGCGGTTCAGCTCTTGAAAGGAATCCTTGTGCTTATTGCTGTATGGGCAATTAGCACGTGGTTCAATTTATATACGCTCAAATGGGTCATGAACCAAATGTTCACCTTTGGCGTCGTTTCGGTGCTCATCATTTTTCAGCCTGAGCTTAGGCGGGTGCTGGAGCAGGTGGGACGCGGGAAGCTGTTCGTCAGCTCGTCCTTTATGGACAAGGATGTTGTCAATGAACAAATTGATGAAGTGATGAAGGCTGTCCAGTTTATGGCGAACCGCAAAATCGGCGCGCTCATCGTTTTTGAACGGACAACCGGCGTTAATGAACTGATTGAATCAGGTGTGCAGATGGAGTCGCGAATAACTTCCGAGCTGCTGAACAATATTTTTACGCCAAATACGCCGCTGCATGATGGAGCGGTTATTATTCGGGGTAATCAAATTATGGCGGCAGGCTGTTATTTGCCGCTGTCTGAAAATCCTTTTATAAGCAAGGAGCTAGGTACCCGCCATCGTGCGGCAATCGGCGTAAGCGAGGTTAGTGATGCGATATCGGTTGTGGTGTCTGAAGAAACGGGACAAGTTTCATTGGCGCTCAACGGCATGATTGTTCGTGATATTAAAGAAGAATCGCTAATCTCGAAGCTGTTCGAGGAGCTGACTCCGAAGACGAATGGACGCACGAAGGAACGCTCTACGTTCGCGTTCTGGAAGCGGAAAGGAGGCCAGGATGGATAAATGGCTTAGTCATCCGACAGCGATTAAAATTATTTCGATCGTCATTGCGCTGCTGCTGTGGGCAGTTGTGCATTTCGATCCGGAATCGACTCCTGCTGCGGTGACCTCCAATACAGATAAAAAAATTATTGAGGCCGCGCAAATTATTCCAACCGGGCTGGATGAAACCAAATATTCGCTCGTGCAGATGGAGCCGACCGTTGTAAGAATTATGGTGGAGGGCCGCCGTTCCAAGCTGCTGACCGCCAAAGACGAGGATTATATTATTACGGCCGATTTATCGGGCCTCGGAACAGGCGAGCATGTTGTGCCATTAACGTATACGATGCCGAGCGGCGTCACCTTGCTGGAAATTTCACAGCGCACGGTGAAGGTAGATATCGAAGAAATTCAGACGAGGTCCTTTGATCTCGGGCTGAAGACTTCAGGCACGCCTTCAAGCGGCTATATTGTCGGCACACCATCATTGGTGGGCAAAGAGACAGCCGCGTCCGTTAAAGTGACGCTTCCAAAGGATGAAATGGAATATGTCGGTTCGGTCAGCGCGACTGTTAGTGTGGAAGGCGCCAAATCGACAGTTGAGGATAAAAAGGCGAGTGTTGTTGTTTATGATACGGAAGGAAAAGTGATGGAGCATGCCATTACCAATCCTAAGATCGTTGATGTGGAGGTTCCCGTCACTCCGCCAATCAAGATGGTTCCGCTCCAGATCAGCTACACAGGCAGCTTGCCGGAAGGTTTAAGCATTGCTTCGATTAAACCGGAAATCGACAAGGTTGCCGTTTATGCGGATCAGAAAACGCTTGATGCCCTCGAAGTATATAATGGGGTGACGATTGATCTTGGAGCTGTAGAGCAGTCGGGCACAGTGAAGTCGAAAGTAACGAAGCTGGATGGCATCGTGCTCGTTGAGCCTGCTGAAATTAATGTTGAGGTTAATGTCGTCTCATGGGAATCGCTGACTTTGACGAGAGCGATTCAGCTAACGAACGTTGGCGAGGGTCTTTTCGCCGAAATCAGCAAGCCGCAGAGCGGCGAGGCGAGCCTGAATATTCACGGTGCGCCAGATGTGCTATCGGCGATTAGCGACAAGGATTTGCAGCTGACAGCTGATTTGCAGGGGCTAAAGGCAGGCACACACACCATCAAGCTGACGACAACGGTGCCGCGTTTTGTGACCGTAACAAACGAAGAAGCGGCATTTAGCGCTACGGTAGTTATTGGCGAGAAGTCTGATCCGGTAACGGCAGATCCAGATGCAAGCGGTGGTACGACCGAACCAGAGCCGAGTCCGACGCCTGAGCCATCGGCAACGCCGGATAGTGGTGAGAGCACGCCTAGCGCTGGAGCGGGAAACGATGGCAGCAATGAAGGCACTGGAGCTACGAATGCTGGTGGCGGCGAGCCAAGCAATGGCAGCGCCACAAATGCAAATGGCTAATGTAATGTAAAGAGCATCAACAAATATTTGGCTGGTTCAGCCAATATCGACATCATAAAAGGGGCTAGAACGATAATGGGGAAATATTTTGGTACAGATGGCGTGCGCGGTGTCGCGAATCAGGAATTGACACCAGAGCTTGCTTATAAAATTGGCCGCTGCGGCGGATTTGTATTAACGGGAGAGGCAGATAAGCCGGTCGTCGTTATCGGACGGGATACGCGTATTTCCGGCCCCATGCTGGAATCGGCGCTAATTGCTGGTTTGCTGTCCATCGGCGCGAGCGTGGTTCGTCTTGGCGTTGTATCTACGCCAGCAGTTGCTTATATCACGCGTGAGCTCAAGGCGGATGCGGGTGTGATGATTTCCGCTTCGCATAATCCGGTCGAGGACAATGGCATAAAGTTTTTCGCTGGCGACGGCTTCAAGCTGTCGGATGAGACGGAAATTCGCATTGAGCAGCTGATTGATGCGGAGCAGGATGAACTGCCGCGCCCTGTAGGCGGCGACATTGGCACTGTAACCGACGATGACTCGGCGAAGAAGCGTTATCTGGACTTTTTGAAAACGACGATTACAGGCGGCTTCAGCGGCCTTAAAATCGTGCTCGACTGCGCCAACGGCTCCGCCTATGAGCTGGCGCCGGCTGTATTCCGCGAGCTTGGCGCGGAAATCATTACGGTAGGGGCGGAACCGGATGGCCGCAACATTAATGCGGGCGTCGGTTCGACGCATCCGGAATATTTGCGTGAGCAGGTGCTGGCGCATAAAGCGGATCTGGGATTATCCTTTGACGGCGATGCCGACCGCCTGATCGCCATTGATGATCAAGGCGAAGAGGTCGATGGCGATTATATTTTGTGCATCATTGGCGATGCAATGAAACAGGCTGGAAAGCTGAAGCATGACACGGTCGTTACGACGGTTATGGCGAACATTGGCTTCTTCAAGGCTGCGGGGCAGCTAGGCCTGCAAACCGCACAAACCGCTGTTGGCGACCGCTACGTGATGGAAGAAATGCGTCGCGGCGGCTTCAATCTGGGCGGCGAGCAGTCCGGCCATGTTATTTTTCTAGATTATATTACGACGGGTGACGGCATTCTGACCGCTTTGCAGCTGGTCGATACGATTAAAGCTTCCGGCCGCAAGCTCAGCGAGCTGAAAACCATTATGCGCAAGTTCCCGCAAGTGCTCGTTAATGTGCGCGTAGAAGACAAGAGCAAATACCTGGGCAACCAGGCGATTGAAGCAGCAGCGGAAGAAGTGTCCCGTGAGCTTGGCGACAACGGCCGTGTGCTGGTTCGTCCATCCGGTACGGAATCGCTTATTCGCGTCATGGCAGAAGGCCCAGACAAGGCTCAGGTTGAAGCATACGTCGCAAAGATTGTTGATGTGGTGAAAAAAGAACTCGGTTAATCATTAATGGGCTGAGTATTTAGCGTCAGCAATCGTAAACGATAGTACACGTTAACAACCGCAAACGTCGACGGAAATTCATATTAATAGCAGTAATCTTAAACGGGACTTATTTTTAAGGTTAGCAATTATAAACGTCAGTAATGTTAAGCGATATAAAAGATTGGTGCCCTAAATGATTAATGCCGCTTGCATTCGGCGATTGAATCGAAGCATGTGCGCTAAAGCTTCAGCACAGGCTGAGAGGATTGGCGGAATGCCGGCGGCTAGGCACCGATACGCTTTTTGAGACATAGAATGAAGTAGGTAGTGGTGGCAATCGGTGGTTATAGCTGCTTATGAATGGATACGAGCCCGATGTTGTTGCATATTTGCCTGAAAATGAATACAATAGAGATTATGATTTCATTCCAGAAGGAAAGCGAGGGTCGAGGTTATACAGCAATATAAGCGCCAGAGCTTGCGTGATGATTCGTTTCGATGCTCTACGTAACCGATGAATGGGCTGCATGATGGATGTGCAGACAGTGGTTATGGAAGCAGTAGGGGCGATCATACGGGAAGCTGACGAGGTGGAGGTGTTCGAAATGTTCGGCGGGGGCCTCCCGGTTATAGCATGCCAACCGAAAGCTGAGACGCAAAATGATTGGGCGACCATTCATACAAACGTTCAGCAGGCATCAACAGACGAAATAATTGAACTTTTATTCCCGTATGTCTATGGTGCCGCCTGTGGGGCTGGTACGGGCAGAGGGTTACACAACTTCTTTGTACAAAAGCAAAAGCTGAATTTGTGCCAACCGAATAGCGCCTGTGCCGCATATAGGCAGGCATCCGTCATAAGGGCATTATACCTATAACGGAGGTCTATTAAATTATGTGTGGAATTGTAGGATATATTGGTAAACGTGACTCGCAGGCGATTTTGATCGAAGGGCTGAAAAAGCTGGAATACCGCGGCTATGACTCGGCAGGCATTGCTGTATTCACGGACAACGGTCTTGAAGTATCCAAGGCAAAAGGACGTCTTGCGAATCTTGAAGGCAAGCTGCAAGGCGAGCCTTTGCACGGTTCCGTGGGCATTGGACATACACGCTGGGCAACTCACGGCAAGCCATCTGATGTGAACTCCCATCCGCATACGGACAATTCGGCTAAATTTTCGGTCGTTCACAATGGCATCATTGAGAACTACCTGGATCTGAAGGATGAATTGACTGCGAAGGGGCATGTATTCGTATCGGAGACGGATACAGAAGTGATTTCGCATCTCGTAGCTGATGAGTATGACGGCAACATCATTGAAGCGGTGCAGCGTGCGGTTAAACGTATGCGCGGAGCGTTCGCGCTTGGCGTATTGACGGAGTTTGAACCGGAGAAGCTGGTAGCGGTTCGTTTTGCAAGCCCGCTCGTAATTGGCGTAGGCAAAGGCGAAAACTTCATTGGCTCGGATATTCCGGCGATTTTGGAGCATACGCGTGACGTTTATATTTTGGACGACGGCGAAATGGCTATTTTGACACGTGATGGTGTCGAATTGATGACGACAGAAGGCGCAGCTATTTCCAAGGAAATATTCCATGTCGACTGGGATCTGGTAACCGCAGAAAAAGCCGGATTTGATCATTTTATGCTGAAAGAAATTTATGAGCAGCCGAAGGCATACCGCGACACAATGCTCGGCCGTGTTGCAGACGACGGCAAATCGGTACAGCTGTCTGAGCTGACGATGACGAAGGATTATATTAAAACGATTCGTAAAGTGCATATCGTAGCTTGCGGAACAGCTTACCATGCTGGCCTTGTTGGCAAAACGGTTATTGAGTCCATTGCCCGCATTCCGGTTGAAACGGATGTAGCTTCGGAATACCGTTACCGCTCGCCTATCATTACGCCGGATACACTCGTTATTGTAGTCAGCCAATCCGGTGAGACAGCGGATACGCTTGCTGCTTTGCGTGAAGCGAAGCGCAATGGCGCTCACGTACTAGCGATTACGAACGTAGTGGGCAGCTCGATTGCTCGTGAAGCGGATGATGTATTGGTAACGTTGGCAGGACCGGAAATTGCGGTTGCTTCGACCAAAGCTTACACGTCGCAGCTCGTCGTATTCTACCTGCTGAGCTTGTACTTCGCAGATACGCTGGGAACGAAAAATACAGCTGAGGTAAGCGAGATTCTTGCTGCTATGCAGGAGCTTCCTGAGCAAGTGGAAAGCATTTTGGAGCAAGCGCCAGTACTGCGCGATATTGCTGAATCGATTTCCTCGCATCCGAGCCTGTTCTTTATTGGCCGCGGCATTGACTATCCCGTTGCGCTGGAAGGCTCGCTGAAGTTGAAAGAAATTTCGTATATCCACTCGGAGGCTTACCCAGCTGGCGAGCTGAAGCACGGTACGTTGGCATTGATCGAAGAGGGCGTTCCCGTTATCGCACTGGTCACGCAGGAAGAGCTTTACGAGAAAACCTTGAGCAACATTAAAGAAGTGAAAGCACGTGGCGCGAATGTGCTCGGTATAGGTAATGTAGGTTATGAAGAGGAAGCGAACAAGTCGGTTGATACACTGTTCTCGATCCCTCGCACACTGCCGATCCTGACGCCAGCCCTGTCCGTGGTGCCGCTGCAATTGATCTCCTACTATGCTTCGCTTGCGCTCGGGCATGATGTCGATAAGCCGAGGAATTTGGCGAAGAGCGTTACGGTGGAGTAGGGGAGAATGATTATCTCCTGTTAGTGGAGTTTGGTATTAAAGTTGTGTTCCAGATCGCATTAAAGTTGTGTACTGAGCTTTAATGTTGTGTTCTATTCGGGATTATAGTTGTGCGCTGAGTAATAAAGTTGGTGCTACGTATTGAAGACCCTGAGTTGGTTTCTCAGGGTCTTCAATACACTTACATCTATATAGAATAGTGGTGTTTTGGGATAAGTGATATAGGATTCCGAATTAAAAGTATTCGTAAAGCGAGTAATCTTAATCAATCACAATTTGCTAAGACGATTGGAATTTCTAAAGGTAATTTAAGTGAAATTGTAATGGGAAATAGTAATCCTTCAGCAGAGACATTAATCTCAATTAGAGTTCAGTATATAGTAAATCTTAACTGGTTGTTAGCTGGATATGACTGGACAGACGGGTTTACATATGATGACAGTAGTGAGAAAAAGTTAGTTGAGGAATATAGAAGCTTGAATGATTACGATAAGAATGAAATTATTGAGATTATTCAATTAAAAAACAGACTAAGATCGATAACATCATCATGAAAACTACTATCTTACTAAGAGTTGTGTATTTCAATTCAAAAAGGCAGACTAAAACTTTATTTTGAGTTTTAGACTGCCTTTTGTTTGTTCAAGTGAGTCGATCGAAACTTATTGTCTACAGAAAATATAAAGTTAGTTAGCTTCCGATGCGCTTTCAATAGGTATACACTATCATAAGACTCGCCGCTCGTCTCCTGCTACCCCAAACTTCCTCTATCATTTCTCCTGCTTTCCCACATCAAACTTTAACTGCTTTTTTTCTTTGTTTTTCCTTGTTCTATCCCTGATATTTGCCTGCTCTTACGTCGAACTTTTAGTGGTTTAGCCTAATGAAGAAATGGCGGGGGATAGCAGGCAGAGCTTATGGGGTAAGGAGCTTGAGGGTTTGAGCGGGTGGGGAGAAGCAAACTTTAGGACTAATTGACATCAGTCATTCTAAACAATTTGGCTCACTCATCTGCAAGAGTTTTAGGGTTTTTCAGGCATTTCCTTGTAGATGTCTTCGCGGAAAACCTTCTCCCCTGCATTTACATTCACAAATTTCGTTCTAGGGTGGCATCATTCTACTCATGATTTATTTATAGACAGCAACTATATGTGGAGCAAAGTTTAATGCATAACATTTCAGAAAAAGTGATAGTTACGATGGAACGCACCAAATTTAAGGAAGAGTGATATTGATGATTTTCGTAAAATTGTATATAATAAAAATGAAATAAGAACATGTGTTTCTGTATTGAATTTATTTCGAATCAACGAGCGTATCTTATCCCATTTTGTTTTTAAGTTGCAACGGATTTTTGACATTTTAACAACAATGATTTATTAAAGAGCATGTATGTGCTATATTATTCTGGAAGGTAGTCTCCAGAAAACGAGAGGTAACGAAATGGGATACGGACAACATCAAAGTTTCTATTTGAGAATTAATTGGTTGAGAAAAGCGATTAACGAACTTGGTGACAATAAATTTTTATATAGAGATGACGCGGCAGAAAGAATCGGACTAGGAAAAAACATGGTGCAGTCGTTACGGTATTGGGTCTTTGCGACCGGTATTGTTGACATGCCTAATAAAGCGGAACAAGATATTTCCCGATTCGGGACAATGATGAGTAATTATGACCCGTATATTGAAATGATTGATACTGCTAGTATCGTACATTATCATTTGGTTGACAACATAGAACCAAGCACCGCTTGGTATTGGTATTTTAATATATATGAGAAGAAATCAGCGCGGAAAGACGAAGTTGTTGAGGACTTCTTGTTTTGGTTGGAAAAAAATGAGCCAAAGAAGCCATCTACTATTTCTATTAAAAGAGATATTGATTGTTTGGTACGCCTTTATTGTGATAAAGGAAAAGTAGATGATCCGGAAGATGTTATTCAAAGTCCGTTAAGTGTTATAGGATTATTACTTGAAGAAAAATCGATAATTACAAAAAAGAACTTGAAGTACACAGACATTGGACTAGCTGCGTTGATGTATACGTTGTTAGCTTATCAAGAGCAGTTTGAAATCAATCAGTTATCTGTTGAAGAAATTCAAAAAAAAGATTTCCTTTGGGGCAAAGTATTTCATCTTCCTAGAAATGAAATCATCAAGGCTCTTGATGCATTAGCAAACCATCCGTATAACCCGATCACGTTTGATCGCACAAATCGGTTAGACACCGTTCGATTACCTGTAGTTAATCGGTTTGATTTCTTAGAAGAAGAATATAGGCGGTATGGAAGGGAACGAGCATGATTAAGGAAAAGACATACTTTCAACCAAGTATAAACATACGTTTCGACTTTGGAAAAGCGGCTTTATTTGAGCGTTATTTACCGACGCCTTCCCATGTCGATCCTACAATAGGAATATTAAAAGGAATTTTGGGAAAAGGGAATAATTCCCATATTATTGTAGGGTCATACGGATCCGGAAAATCGCTTCTAGGGACAATTTTGTCAGGAGTCCTTTCCAATAACTTAGAAGATAATCTTTATAAGTCATTGATAAGTAAATATGAGATGGTCGACAATCAGATTCATGAGCTTCTTCTGGAATTAAAGAAACAAAACAAAACGTATATACCTGTCGTGTTAAGCGGGGAAGAAGGGGATTTTAAAAGAAGCCTCTTATCAGCTATAAACACAGCCTTGCGTGAATACAATCTTGATTTTACAAAAGACATTATAGGTGCGGACATTATAAACATTGTCGATACATGGGAAAATAAATATAAATCCACCTACCAAGAATTCCTGACTTTACTTGAAAAGAAAACGTGGACGATGGAAACATGGCGAAAAGATATTGAAAAGGTCAATGTTAAAGCCATCGATTGGTTCAGAAAAACATATCCTTTGCTTACTTCGGGATCAAAATTAAGCCTTAGCTACGATAAGGCTTTAATCACACAGCTAGAACAGATTACAGAAACATTACGGAAACAAAACCTGGGCTTATTTATCGTCTATGATGAGTTTGGGCGTTTTTTACAGACACTTCCTACTAGTGCTGTACATGAAACAATGGAAAATTTACAAGAATTAGCTGAGTTCTCCAACTCAGCTAAAGGAAGCGATCTAAGTGTATTATTGATTACGCATCGTAATTTAGGCCAATATGCTTTGCGTTATAATGAAGAACTGCAAAAAGAGTTTCAGCGAATAGAGAAGCGTTTTAACACTTACTATACAAAATCAGATCCATCTACTTTTGTGAGACTAGCTAGCTTTGTTACGACGGAATACAGGGAAGACAGGAAGCTAGTTAAAGATGAGTTTATTAAAGAGCTACGCTACTTCAATTTGTTTCCAGATCTTAATACATTTGAAATGGATGCTTTAGTTATTAAAGCATCCTATCCATTACATCCTGTCTCGTTATTTGCATTACCAGCATTAGCTAATATTGTTGCTCAGAACGAAAGAACATTATTTACCTTTTTAGAAAGCGATGAACGTGGTGGACTTAAGGAATATTTCAAAAGTAAACAGGATTGGTATCGTATAGATACGGTTTTTGATTATTTCGAGCCATCCTTTAGTGAATTTGAGCCTGATTCCTTGATTGGTCAATCTTATATACTGTACCAGAGGTTGCAAAAGAGAATGATAGAATCTTCAACTCGTGAAGATGAAATAAAAGTAATCAAACTACTCACCATTTGGAACATAGCAAGTTTATATGGACAACAAGATCCGAACGAAGATTTTATATCGTTTGCGCAATCATGGGAAAGCCCACATACGAAACTTGTATTAGAATCTCTACAAGTTAAGAAAGCTATTCGCTATAACAACGCACTTGATCATTGGGAGTTATTTGAAGGCAGTAGTGTAGATATTGAATCGGAAGTGGATAGAAGACTTCAGCTAAACCCGCAAAGTAAACGTCAGAAGATGGATCTGCTTAAATCTGTGCTTCATCATAAGTATGTATTACCTAAACAATATAACGATGATAGAAGTATTACTCGATTTGCCCCAATTGCTCCGATCTATCGTTCTGAGTTATTGGATCCAGAAACCTATAAATTATTCGTACCTGACCAGAAGGAAGCCGATGCTGTTATTTATTATGTATTCAACGACATCCAATACGGCAAAAATACGATCTTAAGTGATTTGATTGAACGCAGTCGGGATGAAGTAAAGTCCATCTATGTTTTTGCTGATGAACACCGCAATCTAAATCGATATTTGGAGCAGTTGGCGATGCTTTATCTCATGCGCGAAGATAAATACTTTATTATTCAGGATAAATTTTTGTTAGATGAATTAAATGCGGTCATCACGCGATTGGTTTATAAAATTAATGATGTGCTAAAGCCAATAACCAAGCTTCAAGGCTGCACATGGGTTTATAGTGGAGAAGAAAGAAGACTAACAAGCAGTATAGAACTAAGCATGTTTTTGTCCTATGATGTAATGAATGTGCTTTACAATAAAACGCCTGAAATTAGGAACGAAGCATTTAATCGTAGATCCATAACGAAAATTCAAAGAAATGCAGCAATTACAGTGCTTAATCAAATTATTCAGTTCCATAAGACTAACGAAATAAATATTAAAGGGTTCGGTCCTGAGCATCTTATTTATGCCACGGTAATTAACAATAACCATATTGATCTAAATAATCGGAACATAACCGATAATGAAAATCTGATTGCATTAAGAACGGAGCTCCAGCGAATTTTGCATCAAGGGAGTGGACGAGTCTCTGAACTTGTTCATGTCTTTGAACGCCCACCATACGGTATTAGAAAACCTGTTATACCATTGTTATTAGCTACGTTATTGTATCAAGAGTGGAATTTTATTATGTTCTATCATCATGATATGCATAATAAAAAAGTGGATGGCGAGATGTTATTTAACATCACAGAGAATCCTGATCTATATACGTTTAAGTATATACCGTTCCAAACAGAACATTTCGGAGTTATTAATGCCATTAAGACCACTTTTGTTGAATTTTCCCAACAAGAAGAGGATCAATTGCTTCATCCTGCTGTTTTTGTGAATCAAGTGTTGTTAAAGTGGTTACGATCTTTGCCGCGAATAACACAAAATACAAGACAAATGTCAAATCGTACGAACCTTATCAAAGATTGTATTCGGGAGGGAGAAATCCAACCTGATACTTCCCTAGAACGGCTTTATGAATTATGCCAGAACGGCATGAACCTTGGGACTTTAAGCGATGTCAAAACAGAATGTGAAGCTTATGACGGACAACATAAAATAGACATCGAAGGACAGATTTTTCAAACCGCGGGCGTTCATACCTTCAGTGAACTTCGGATGTGGGCTAGTGAGAAAAGCACAATCATCAAGGCGAGCAATCCTTTTGTAAATTCACTCGTTACCTCAGATGAATCCAATTGGGTGGAACTATTATGTGAGAAGATCGTAGGTGTGAAGAGAGAAAATTGGTCGGATACAACGGATCAAATTTTTGTTTCTCAGATCATTAGCAACCTTGAAAGTTTGATCGAAGAGACGACAAATGACAGCTTCCTTGAGGTGAAAATTGGGGAAAGTGCGTATGCGATTCCCAATGTTGAACTTACTGAACAATCGAAGGCGATGCTGAATGCAACGAAAGCTAACATGAACCAATTAAAGAGAAGAATTCCTAAATCGGAGCTTCAGGTTATGCTGTTAGAACTACTTAAAGAATTCATAAGTGAGTAATTGAAATGAGATGATGATATGGAAAGTCGTAAAACCAAGCATGTTGCCATGTTTAGCGGTGGTGCTGCAAGTGCGTATGTGGCCTACTTAATGGTTCAGACACATGGTATAGATAACTGTTTGCTTTTTTTCACAGATACGCTTTGGGAGCATCCGGATAACTACAGATTTATGTATGATATTGCTGAGTATATTGGCGTCGAGTTTAAACATGTGATGGATACGAGAACTCCGGAGACTGTCTTTACAGAAACGCGGTTCTTAGGAAATTCTCGTCTTGCTAAATGTTCTTCCGAACTGAAAGTTAGGCAAACGGTTATTTTTATTGAAGAACTAAGAGATCAAGGGTATGAGCCTATCTTGTACTTTGGTATTGGACCTCATGAGAAGCATCGACAAGAAAACCTATCTGAGTTTTATGCGCATCAAGCACTTGAACCCGTAGAAACAAGATTTCCTTTAATTGATTCCAATCTCAAAGATAAAAACCTCAAAGATATTATAGAACTTGAATGGAAGATTAAATTACCGGAAATGTATTACCTAGGATTTTCTCACGCCAATTGTGGGGGACGTTGTGTCCGCGGCGGATTAACACATTATGTGCATTTATATAAAACGTGGCCAGAGGTCTATCAACAACAAGAAGAGATGGAGAACAGACTTCGTGAAATGCTGGGTAATGTTACGATTTTAAAACGGGACAGTGTGCCGTTAACTTTAAAGCAGTTCAGGGAAGAAATTGAAGCAGGGATTATACGGGAAAGCTCAGTTTCTGAAGAGAATGAAGCGGTGCCTTGTGTTTGTGTGTTTAACTAATATGTGTTTTAGCGGACCCGAGTTTGATCTGGGTCTTTTTTTATTGGATTCTTCTTTAGAAAAAAGAGGAAGTATATGGATTAATGCAGAATCTATAACTTATGAACTATTTTGTCGAAAGAGCATAATATTAAAACGAAAACTCACTACGATGAAGCGGAGGTTGAAATGACAACTTCTCATACCGAATGGATAAATTTTTTGCGACAGTACGGACCCATACCGCGTAATGATAATATGTATGATGAAACGATTCAGCGGGTCGTGAAAAGGAAGCAAATTGAGCCGATATTGATTAAGGCTAAATACCTAGATGAGTTAATTGAAAACTTTCGTTCGGAAAAACCGAGCTCTGTTATCTTAACTGGAACAGCTGGAGATGGTAAAACGTACCACAGCCGTGAAGTTTGGCTAGATTTGGGCGGTACCTATGAACAATGGGAAGTGCCCGGCAATATTAAACAGCTTTACATAGGTAGTAATAAGACTCTTTATGTTATCAAAGACCTCAGTGAATTGTCGGACCAAGAACGTGAATATTTGGTTCTATTTGCGCAAGCGATAAAAGGGCGGCGTACGGATGTTTTGTTTCTAATTGCAGCCAATGATGGGCAGCTTATAGAGGCATTGAAACAGGTGAATGAAGATTTCAACGCTATAGGCATTCGAGAGATTATAGAAGAGATGTTGGTAAACGAGCAGCAAGAAAATGATCGATATGAACTACGTCTTTATAATCTTAGTCGAATAAGTGCTGCTTGGGCTTTACCTCAGGTTATCGATGCAGTAGTAAATCACTCAGGATGGAATGATTGCAACCGCTGCGAGTATCAAGATCATGAAGTTGTAAACAAGCGATGTCCGATTTGGGAAAACAAAAAGCGACTCGAAGATGTCGACGGGACTAAAACATTACGAACACGATTAATTGATTTACTTGAATTGTGTGAAATTAATAATGTGCATTTACCCATCCGGCAATTGCTGTTACTGGTTTCCAACATGATCCTAGGCCATTCCGATGTAAAAGATAAGTTAATGAAATGTAAAGATATTCCTGGTATCATTGAAAAACGAACAATGGTAAAAGCAAGTATTTACCGTAACGTTTTTGGAGAAAATTTGACCGATCGTAAACGAGAAGCTACGGATGTTTTCAATACGTTAGGTCGTTTTGGGATCGGCAATGAAACGAGTAATAAAATTGATAATATTTTAATCTTCGGCAATGATGATCCGGATCTAAAAAAATTATATGAAGAGTTAATGCTCTCAGACGAATACTATGGGGCAGATGCTACCTTTAAAACACAGCAGAAGGCATATTTGGAGGGTGTAACGGAGGATGGAGGAGCCGTATTCTTAGATTTGGTTCGTTCACAGCGGCAGAGATTGTTCTTTAGTATTCCTCGTGAGAAAGAGGATGAATTAAAGCTGTGGGAATTAACCACTTTCCAATATGCTGGGGAGTTCTTAACAAAAGTATATCGTTCCTTTCATCAAGGAGCCAAACCTTCTTTACAAATCGTCTCTAGGCTTGTTCGGGGATTAAACCGCATATCCACGGGGCTGTTGACGAGAACGCAAGATAAATTAATTTTAGCTACCTCTGGGAGTCACTCACAGGCGAAAGTAAGTAAAATATTTGAAAGCTTTATTTCGGTCACTCGCGATCGTGGGGAAAGTGTGCAGATAAAAGCGGAGTCATCCGGAAAGCTAAATTTGGAAGTCAGTCTTTCTTCCAATCCGGCTATTCCTGTGGTGAAATTACATCTTCAATTAATTCGTTACGAGTTTTTGTCGCGGGTGGCTGAGGGAGCTCTGCCAGGAAGTTTCTCGCGGGAATGTTACGAAGATATTCTTGCATTTAAAAGTCGCTTGTTAAAGCAACTCGATGTTAGGAAAAAGCAAGACGAAGAGGACACTGACTTTAATGACAGTATGTCTTTTCACATGATTAAGTTAAATGCGGATGGTATTCTGGACAAAAAGACGGTGGAGGTTTTATTCTAATGCGCGATATACTGCCTCGTCCATCAAAAATTGATTCTGATATGTGGGTAGACGAAGCCATTTGGGGTCATCGTCTTTACGATGAACAAAATCCATGGCTCTGTTTCATGGAATTTTTGAATGTACTGAATTCCGAAATGGAAGCGGATCGTGCCTTTGTTGAAACGGTTCCCAATTCATTGTCATATTCTCCACAATCGCGATTATACTTACGAAACATTCTATTTAACAATCCACGTATGACCGTTATCGAGAGGCAGCATCGTAACGATAATCGTGCACAGTGGGATCGTTGGAAAGACTCTATGGCAAATAGTGCAGGTATCGCAAGTCCGGATTATACATACTTGGAAGAACGTTTTTCGTCATTCGAGGATTTTAAAGAAGTGGTAGAATTTCTATGCTCCTCTACAATAGAAGGGGAAAACAATAAGCGCTGGAGTTCACAGTTTGTGTTTCCGTTTGGTCCGGACTGTCTTTATGAAGATTTAAATGTCCGAGATAATGGCACTTCTCAAGATCGCAGATTTTTTGCGCGGACAGGGGAAATGCTGTATTTGATGTTATCACGAAGCGGCCAAGGAGAAGAATTGATCGCTCACTTTCAATCACGTATCTTGAAAAAAGATACGAAATTCAACCGTCTTGTTGCTGCACTGCAGCCTAGCCACGACCTCGTACATTCGACAACGACAAAACGGGAAGGAACGTATCTCCCTTATATAGATTTACCCGAATACAAAGCCATTGCAGAGGACTGGTCACAATTATTTAGATGCAATATTCCAACATACGATGTTGTTCCTTATTTGATAAACATCTTAGGTCTGCATATGCTATTGTACTGCTTAAACCGATCTAAAGATATTTTAGGCCAGACGGAAAAGGCGACATTTGTCGTAGAAATTGTCTCGCCTAAAAAAACAGTCATAAGGGAAATATCGGCTGACTCTTTCAGTGATAATCATAATTTGTCCCGATTTGCAGTTGAACGCTATATTGGAAAAGTTCGGGAAACAGAAGAATGGAAGAGCGCTGTCGAAGAGAATGAAATACTTGTCTGTCGAGAAATTTTAAAACGGGAGTTCGCCTGGCCTCATGAGAAAAACGAAAAAGAGTTCGATGTTATCGAAACTGCTGATGAGCTTTTTGAGACAATCTTTGAAAAAGCGATTAATAGACATAAACAGCATTTAAATAAATTTCACAATGTATGGAGCAGAGAGATTGGTCTTTCATCCCGCCGGGGTAGCCGAAGGTCTCGTTATGCTCCTCAAGATTTGTTGCTTAAATCATTGGTTTTATGTGTTGTTCCTTCACGAATGGAGTTCCAGGAGTTTTTGGAAGAACTATACGTGAAATATGGTTTGATCATAGGGGACAAACAAGCTGCGGAATATATTAGTACGGGCCGGGCTGATCAAGAAGCATTCTCTGAAAATGCAGCCAGATTAGAGCAGAGGTTATCTAGCATGGGATTGTTGAAGAGACTATCCGATGCTTGCGCTTATGTGGAAAATCCTTTTGCTACTCGGGAGGACGAATAAAATGAACGGAATTGAATTGATAGGACATGTAGCGACTGAATACTTTAGGAAACACCTTCAGGGCGATGGGGCGGATAATCCTGATGGGGTCGCTCGATTTTTGCTGGATCGTTTGACCGGTGAGGTCGTCTCAACAATATGCCAGAGTATCCTGCAAGATGTTCATTTGAGTGCAAAAGTAGACATTAAAGTTCCGAAACAATTAGTGGAAGGTTTTGATCTGCCTGATGATGTCATCACAGAACAAAGAACGACGTATTGGAGAAATGCATCTTGTGAGAAAGATGCACTTATTCTTGCGAATACGAATGATGACCAGGGACCATCTCTAAAAGATATAACTACGATTGGAGCAGGAGATTTAAAAGGAGTACCAGAGCTTTGGGTGGAAACAGCGAGTCGCGATTTATTGCTAACAGAAGAATTAATCGGATATTGGGAGAAAGCGCTGAAGGGTTTACAAGAAGCAAATGAATGTAGCTTAGAACAATTCAGTGCATATGTTGTATGGACACGAAGCATTATGCTGACGGAAGGATTGCCTCTCATCAATGCGCTCGGATGGGCATTGCCTGCATTACGCATTCCGAGAGATTCGGGTTATTTTGAAGCGCTTTCGATCAAAACGCTTAATCATCTGTCTAAGTGGAAGAAGATGTTTCAGAATGCGTTTAGCAAAAGAGCTTGTTATTTAATCAAGCAAAATCCGAATCGACAAACATTGGAAATCGAACAGCTTGAGGCCATGTATCTTAGAAAGCAAGATCAAATTCCCGTGGGACTTCACGCTATTGTGGAAACCTATATTGAATCAAAAGCAGGCTGGTCGGATGCTTCGAAACAGCTTGCGGAGTTAGAGTGGGAACGGGATAACATCTACCTTTTATTTGATGATATCAAGATTTTGAAAGCCCCACTGGCTACCCGTACACTACGGCATTTTGAAGATGAATTTCCTGATGTACTTAACGAAGCAGATAAAAGTTATTTGTACATGCTAGAGAAACGAAAGATTAAGGAAGCTAATGAAGAAGATCGGGATTTTTATGAGCAGCACCGCCAGGAGTTAGAGATGGAGAGATCTCTGAAATCGGATTGGGATAAATTTGTATATGGTAAACCGATCGACTGTGATGACTTATATGTGGGTTTACTCGAAGCAGTCGAACGATTATTTGAGCAATGCGAGAACTCGAGTGGGGCTAAAACATTGGTTGTTAAAACCACTAGAGGAAGCGGAAAGAAAACCTGGCTTGAACTTAATGAAGATGTCGCCATGTATTTTTGTACAGCTTATCGTGGAATCGAGAAACTAACGAATCGATATGTGAAATGGGAGACCAACCGCTTGTTTCAATACGATGAGTTGATTGGAAGCAAAACGGATCCTAAAAAGAACGCATCAACATCGAGGGCAGCGTTACAAATTGGTTTTGATGTCGAGCTCCAATACTCGGATCTTGCGGGCAATAGACAAAAAAATGCAGTTCGTATCATTTGGCAAGGAAAACCCGCTGCTATGGGAATGGAACTTTACGATGACTTGAAACGGTTATCCGTTCATAGTTTTTCTTACTCTAATGTTAGCAAAAATCCAATTAGTAAAAAAGGGAAGATTCAAAGCATTTCGCTTACTGATGTAGGTACTTTACAAGCCGTATACGGACAAGACCGCGGTTCATTGATTGGTTCGTATGGAAAGTCCGATGATATTAGCAAACTTTTCAAGAAAAATCTTAAGCAGGCTTTATCAGAAGGACGAGTTAGCTCCTCAGGATTCCAAGAAATACAATCGAAATGGGAAGCATTCGCCTTACTGTATTCCAAGGCCATTGAAGATTGGAAGTCTGAAGGGGTATCAGCGGATTCTTTACTTGGCCAGTGTGAAGCTTATGATCAATTACTTCGTAGTTTGAAACTTCACGCGCAAGGTGATGTAAACCGAATAGAATTGTGGCATCTCTTGATGAAGATAGGTAATGTCCAGGTAGAAGGTAAAAAGCCAATCTCTATAATAGCACCGTGGCACCCCATGCGCTTAGCAGCAAAGGCAATTAAAGCACGGCAAGTGAGCAGTCTCATTAATTATATTCTTGTTTCTGACGTAGTGGATTTTGGTGATTCCAAATTGTTTTTCTCCGACTTACGGGCAGAACTCAAACATCCTTATTATCCAGAAGTCGCAGTGGGATTTGAAGGGCAACAAGCTCATTTACTAACCGTATCTGATACGCTTAATGATTATAGTTTAATGGAATATCCGGTAAAAGAAGCTGAGGGTCAAGATACAAATGAAGACCCTCGTGAAGCAAGTGCTAAAGTATTGGCTCTTGTAAAAAGATATTTGGATTTACAGCCACATGAACGAACCAATTTGAGCATTGTTTTGTTTAACTGCGATTCGACTCGGTTACCTGAAAATATTGTCGGCGCATTGACTTCCTTACATGATCGTGAAGATGAAGTTCGTTGCCAGGTCATATTAAGACATCGTGATGCAGATAAGTTAAATAATCTGTACATGAAGATGATTGAAGGCGATGATATCGGTCCGGACACGTTTGTTGCTAGCGAGGTCTCGCGTGATTTTATGGCAAGGCTTAGAATTGAAGTGATGGCTGATGCAGCCCCACGTTCGGATACGGCAGATGGAAAACCGGCTGACATCGTATTTTTACAAGATGTCATTTCACGGCAGGCAAAATTAGTATGGATGGAAGATAAAGTCGCTAATATTCCTGTGATACAAGAACATTATCCGCCTCGATGGGCAAGAAGGCGATCTTCGGCAAAAGATGACTTGAAGTCAACTGTTTATTTGACTTGCCCGAGTCAACCGACTGTTGGCATCACCTATTTGGCTACGGTATTTTCTATGATCAATAGTATAGAGTCTAAAGAAGATATACTCTATCTGCCTGCAAGACAAATCACGTTCCAAAACGAGTATGTTCGAGGAATATTTGATGAGGCTCATTCCCTCGGAGAATGGGTTGTCAATTATGACGATTTACTGGAACGGAGACAATTGAAAAGCCAGGGAGTTAAAGTAATTAAATATCAGCACAGTCGTACCCAGGGACCGAATCTAATTGTTTCTTCACGATCAAAGCTAAACTTGCTTCAGGTTCTGGTAAAGAGAAGATTAGAGTCATTAAACTTAGGGCTGGATGAAGGGACATTATTTCAATTAACTGAAAGATTCATTGACGAAGCGAATGGGATTTCTGGAGATATTGTTTTACGTGCTGCTAAACGTGGAGTTTTCGCAGGTGAGTTGATAGGTGTAGTTTTAAGTAAATTATTGCTTCAATCTGAATTGAATGCTTCCTCAATTGGGTGGTTTTTCTTAGATGACTATGCTACGTGGCTGGGTCAAAAAGAGGAGCAGATCGCCGATATTTTGGCGCTGTGTCCAAAGATTAAAAACGGGCAGCCGTATTTGCAAGTATTGGTGACAGAAGCCAAATACGTGGATTCCAAAGGCGCGGCGGATGCTAAGAAGAACTCACAAAAGCAACTTCGGGATACCATGGTCCGCATGGATAATGCGATATTTGGAAGTCCAGGAAGACTAGATAGAGATTTGTGGTTGTCACGATTAAGCGATTTGTTAAACGATGGACTGGAGTTTACTCAAAACGATGAATTTTCAATTGAAGAGTGGCGCGATGGCATTCGCAACGGTTCGATTCCGATCGAGTTAAAAGGATACTCGCATGTTTTCTTGTACAGTGCCTCGGATATGCCTATGGACAGTGAACAATGGCCGATTCAAAATACAACTCACGGCTATCAGGAAGTATATCCTCGGGAGTTGGTCAGAGAACTTGTCTTAGCTTATCATCGTGGCGAATCGGTCATCAACATTCGAGAACGAATTGGTAATGAGCGACCTTGGGAAAACTATCATGCACAGCTTCCTGCTAAGAGGGTCAGTTTAATTGAAACTGAAGAAGAAGCACCTATTCCTACTTTTCTCCAAATGCAGGAAGTGGAGCAACGTGTAACTCACAAGGATGATGCCGTAGATGTGAACTTTGATAGTACTCAAGTACTAGAAGAACAAATTGATGGAGACTTTGAAGTTTCATGGACAAATCCACTTTTGTCAACATGGATTATGAATCATTTATCAGCAGATACCGAGAATGAAGAAATAGCTCGTTGGGTGAATCAAACCGTAACGGTATTGAGGTCAGCCTTGATAAGCTACAATCTGCAGGCAAAGGTGTTAGATTATCGCTTAACACCAAACGCAGTCGTCATTAAGCTTAAGGGATCCGATCAACTGCGAGTTGAAGATATTGAAAAGAAAAAGTCTCAGCTACTAACGACTCATGCGCTAGACATCATCAACATTATCGCACAGCCTGGTGAGATCGTTGTTTCAGTTGCTCGGCCACAGCGTGAAACGATTACGCTTGGTGATGTGTGGAGATACAGAGAAGTGCAGTCTGATGCTTCCGGCATGAATATGAGCTTTATTGTTGGAATCAAAGAAGTTGATGGAGAAATATTGTATTTAAATCTTGGCGGACCTTTTGGCGATTTAGAGCATCACGCTCCACACACATTGATAGCAGGTGCAACAGGAAGCGGTAAGTCGGTTCTCCTGCAAAATCTAATTTTAGATATCTGTGTGACGAACTCTCCGGACCTGGCTAAGATTTACTTAATTGACCCTAAATTCGGTGTGGATTATCAGAACCTTGAGGAACTGCCTCATTTGGCAGAAGGAATTATTATTGATCAGTCACGTGCTGTCAGTGTGCTTGAATTCCTTGTTGAGGAAATGGATAACAGATACTTAGCTTTCAGGGAACAAAAAGTAAATAGTCTAAAAGATTATAACGCAAAGATGTCAGCTGGAGAGAAGATTCCGTTATTATTCCTTATCCATGATGAGTTTGCGGAATGGATGCTTGTGGACACATACAAGAGCGCAATCTCATCCATCGTTCAACGACTGGGAGTTAAAGCAAGAGCGGCGGGCATTCATCTGATCTTCGCCGCGCAGCGTCCCGATGCAAATGTACTACCTGTGCAATTGCGTGATAACCTTGGTAACCGTCTAATCTTGCGTGTCGAAAGCGTAGGGACCTCAGAGATTGCTCTTAGTGAAAAAGGCGCTGAAAAGTTACTTGGAAAGGGTCATCTTGTTGCTCGATTGCAAGGGGAGCCTAACTTTATTTATGGACAAGTTCCGTTTATTACGAATCAGGGGATTGCTGAAGTTACGGAAATAATCAAATTGATTTAAGAGTGGTTTAAGTTTCTGTGATGCTTTATTGATTACTGGAGCTGAAGAAACGTCAGCGGATAAAGTGGAAAGGTGTCGCAAAGTAAACGCTAAGGGAAATACTGGTGGTTTTCTGGGCGCTACAGTGGACGAACAGGTCAGGAGCTACCGTGACAAGAGAAAAACTCTGGGGATACTAGTAGCTCACTGGGCACTGGAGCGGATGAACAGATCAAGGGATACCGCGGCAATGTGCAAGAGAATAAGATACTGGGAAAATCCTGGCGGTTCGCTGGCGTCGGACAAATGAAATGTCAGAAAATATCATGCAAGTTGATAGGGGGTAACACACTATGGAATTATTGGTAGTTACTGAGCGCCGGAGCGAATGAACTGGACAGGAGATACCGCGCAAGCTGCTGTAGATTAAGCGCTAGGGAAAGGTGGTTCACTGGGTACTGGAGCTGATTGTCAGGAAAAGTTGCGGACTTCTGATGAAAGTTTGGGGATTGCTAGGGCATTGCAGACTACTAGATTACATTGTGAATTTAAGCAAAGAATGGTCTTGGAAACGTTATTCACCTAATTGAAATTAATCAGTGCTTTTATTACTGAGATACGCTTGAAAGGAATACTGCATTGAGAATGTTCGTTTACATGGATATAGAGTATCAGGGGATTACAGAGTTCCTACATAAGTTTCAAATAATTGGTCATCAAGAAAGGAGGAGTTAATATGACTAAGTTTTCAGCAATGGCTAGAATTTTATCACATTTGGGAGATCAATTGATAAGCAGTTCTACTGTTGCCATCTTAGAGCTCATAAAGAATGCCTATGATGCCGGCTCACCTTCAGTTAAAATCACTATTGATCAGGCTCGACGTACGCTCGTAATTGAGGACAAAGGATCTGGTATGTCACGAGACGATATATTAAACAAATATTTAGTGATTGGCACAACAGATAGATTAGACAAGAAGGAAAGAATAAGAAAAAGACTAAAAGAACAATTATCAAACGAGGAGCATAAGGAGGAAGAGGAAGAGGAAGAGGACAACAATGTACCTCTAGGCGAAAAAGGTTTGGGGCGCTTTGCTACAATGAAGTTAGGAGAGAAGCTCGTCTTATTTACTAGATCTAAGACTCAGGAAGATGGAAGTTTACTCTTGATCAATTGGAACAAATTTAATTACTCAAGCAAAAATAAGCTTGAGGATATCAAGGTCCATTTGTTGAACGTTAGCACTGATGTTATTCCTAAGAACTATGGAAAGAATTTTGTCAAAATCAAAATATACGATATTAAAGATTTTTACAATCCTGACGAATGGAATAAAAAAAAGTTCGAAAATTTCTACAAAAAAAATTTTATGAAGTATATCAATCCTTTTCAGCCAAACAAAGGCTTTCAAATTACATTAGAAATCTTCACTGCGGATCAAAATTTTTATCGTTATACCCCAGAGATAATCGATCGCAAGTTTCTAGATCAAGCACCGTATAAGATTGTTGGTAATATTGAAGGTGCACTTTTAAATGCAAACTATTACATTCAAGGGGAAGACGACAAAGAGCATTTCGGCAGGATGCCTGAAATTATTCAGGAGTTAGAAGGGCGTCTTGAATACATGGAAGATCAGATTGGTCCGTTTTCTTTTGAATTTTATTTCTTTAATCGTAACAAAGCACGGTTGGATCAGATTAAAGGTTACGAAGATTACGCCGAGAAGAGGAGAATGCTCGACCTTTATAACGGTGGCATCATGATATATCGCGACAACTTTCGTGTTCTTCCTTTCGCAGAACCGGGAAACGACTGGTTAGAGTTAGATAGTAGTGGCTTCAGAGCGAGTGGCATTCGATTTAATACATTACAAACCGTGGGGACCATACATATTACCACCCTCGACAACGGTAACATAAAGGATCAAACAAATCGGGAAGGGCTCGTCCATAACAAGGCTTACGAAAATTTAAAAATAACTCTTAAATCAATATTAAAAAGTTTTAAAAATAAGGTAGAGGACTACTACCCCAAAAAGACGATCAAAAAAGGGCCAGTGGAAACGGAAGACATTCATGAGGCGATAAAACCTTTGCCTAACCGGATAGAGAAATTGAAATTGGAAATGGGATTGCTTTTCGAGCTAACAAAACATTCTAATCCAAAGATCGTTCAGTCCGCCAAAATTTTGAATCACAACATTACTGAAATCGAGGAAGAGTATTCGGAATTAAAAAATTCTGTGAATGAGCTTGATGAGAAAATAAAAGAAGTAGAAGTACAGCAAAAGAGAATTTTTGATTTGGCAGGTATTGGAATGACAGCTGAGACGGTAGCTCATGAAATGAGAAGTTATCTAGGGCGTATAAATAGTTATTTGGTTGACTTAAGAAGGCGAGTGCCTACTGAAAAGGAAACTATTACGACACTTTTGCACAATACAAAAGCCCTCGAAATTGTTGTTTCTAGACTTGATCTACAATCAGTAACCAAAAGAAGAAGTAGGTCAAAGCTTGATTTAATAGCAGCAATAAAAGAAATATGTGAAAGTAAGTCATTAACGTGGAAGCTAGATGGAGGCAAAAATATTGAGATTGAAATAGAATGTTATGGTCAAATTTTTGTCAAAGCGAATCAAGGAATGATTGTACAAGTGTTTGATAACCTACTCAATAATTCATTTTATTGGTTGCAAAGGCACAAAAAAAAATATCCTGAAAAGCAGGCGAAGATATGTGTTCGAATTAAAGAGGATGCAGTTGTCGAGGTTTCAGATAATGGAGCGGGAATTTCGCACGGGGATGCAAGATATATATTTGAACCGTTTTTCACTAGAAAAGTGGATGGTGAAGGAAGGGGACTAGGTTTATATATCGTATCGCAAATACTTAATTTTCATCATTCCGATATAAAACTTTCAGAGGAACAAAATGAATTTGGAAACTATTATAAATTTATAATTGACTTTTCAGAAATACAGATCTGACATAAGGAAGGACAGAAAAATATTGATTACACATGACCAACTAAAAGAAACATTGATAGCCATGGGGATTACCCATGCCGTTGTCATCGATGATAAATTAAATGAAGATCAACAAGTTATTTTGGATATTTTGGAAGGATCTTATGATTCGTCTGATTTTGAGGTTCGAACATTCATAGAAAATCTAGGTTATACAGTTGAAAATTTGAAACAACAAGAAAGCTTCCCGCCACTAGTAGTGAAAAAGCTAAAAGAGCACTTTCCGAGTGTCGTTAAATCAGAAATAGGTGAGTTGCTAGCGATTTTATCTAATATTTTTGATCAGGATAACATTCAGCTTTTGGATTCGGTTACTAGAACACCAATAATAGAAAGCAATACAATTTTGTTTTTAGACTACAAACTAGAGGGTAGTGTTATCAAATCCGAACAACTTGCACGAATGCTAGCAGAAAACGATACGTCGGACTTCAATCCAAGATGCATTGTTTTCATAAGTAGTGATAAATTATTCACTTTTGAAGGAGAGCGTTATCGTATGCTGGATTATAAGCAGCGTACAGAGTATTTTAGAAAGCTGCGGGAACAGCATGAATCCAAAAAATATAAAAACACTGTCTATGATTACATTCATAAAGGCAACTTATCGACAGAGGTTAACGCGCTAGGGGAACTATTCAAAGTCTTTCAAAACTTGTACGGTAGTAAAAAGTTTTTTGAGTTATTAAATTGTGTAGAAGAAATACTTTTTAGTAGTAGTGAAGCCGTGTTGGGACAGTTCCACTTGTTGAATGCGCGTTCCATTCAAGGTATGATCAAGGAAAAAGTGGTGGAAGAGGGGATTTCAGGCCCGACGTTTCTAATACAATGGATTTCAAGGCATATCGCTAAGAAAGTAGAGCAAAAAGAAGAAACAGGTTTGAAAATTGATCGAATATTACGCGATATTAACGATTGGACGCAATCGTATTACGAAACACATGAGGATGTAGTATTACGTGAAATATTAATTTCTGAAATGTGGGACAAAAAGGTTAATGATAGATTTCTACCTGTTGATTTTGGGGATATATATGAAATTGACTATAATAGCGAGAAGAGGAGAGCAATCCTTCTAACCCAAACCTGTACTCTTGCGATCCGTAATAACGGCAAACGAACAGGTAGAGTAGCAATGCTCGCTTTGGAAAACAAAGAGAAGATCGGAAGAGATTCTAGTATTACGATAGATGATTGGAAAAATGAGAAGATTACTTTCGATTTGGATGAAACCATCAGTATCCCTATTTCGTTCTTAGATTTGACAACACTTAATAACGAGGGTAAAGCCGTCTTGCAGTGGGTATCCGGTGGAGAACCGTTTACTTGCCCGTCACAAGCTTTTTGGAGTGATGGTTACAAGCTGATGATGAAAACATTTGTCGAGGAACTCGCGCAAAAGTTAATCAGAAGCAATACAAAAATGCATCAAATTGATGAAACTTATATGCCCTTTAAGAACGGAAATACCGCACAAATGTATAATTATGAGTTTCCCATAAAACGATTGAGTCGTTTGGATCAGCAATATGCTCTTTACGTGTTTCAAGAAGCGCAAGCTTGGTGGGGAAGAATTGGCTTACCTGTTAACGTTAATTTTATGGATGATTACAAAGTAAATGAAGGTACTGTAAATGCTCATGGAGCCATATACCCATGTAACTTTTACGTCAAAAAGCGATTGAATGACATTGTGGATATTGGTATTTCTCTTGAAGATCTTAGTCATATTATAGGAAGTCTTTATGATGATGATGCCGAAAGTATTGAGCAGATACAGATGCTTATTTCTACTAGACCTGAGCTTGCTCATTTGCATTTCGCATCGGGTCAAAAAATATTGTCACTCAAGGAGACCAAAACTGGTGTTGAACTTCTCCAAAAAAATAAAGTATATATTAAACTAATTGGTGAAAATCCATGTACAATGGACTTAAAGATCGGTAAAATAAGTAAGTTTATGATGGATGGGATCGACATCACTGCAAGTGTTGTTGATTTTAATACGGATTCAGTAGGTAACATTAAGTTGAAGTTAGCAAAAATTTTGCTTGAAGAAAAAGACTTATTGCAATATATTGAAAGAATTGATAACAAAATAAGTGAAGTAGATGGAATCGGTTCTGTCGTTAGTTTGTCGCGAAGGGATCAGATTTTTGAATGCATAATTGAAAAAAATTACTTGAAACTGCAAGTACGCTTAGACAGAGCACAACAAGAGACTGCGGCAGCGGTAGAGCAGGTCACAGGCGATTAGAATCTGCCCATATGAACGTAAGCATAAAATAACAGGTTAAATAGAAACATTAATCATAGAGGATGCCCGGTTAATAAAGGTGCTCCCTGTCCGGTTCGTAAAATATTAACACTTGAGGAAGCGATTTAGGGTTTGACATTGAGTCTCAGGCAGGAGCGAAACGATCTTATTGGCCACAATGAAAATGAGCGTGGGTGAGACTTAATTGCAAGTAACGCTTTGGTTTGGTTCTTGTTCACAACGACCGGTTTGCAATATTACATGTAGGGTGGTTCTCCACTTTGCTTTTGATTGACTGAATTATTAATTTAACTTGAAATCTTAGGATCTGGAGGGGAATCATGCAGCTTCAAGTCTCTCCACTCGCACCATTTTATAAGTTGTGATTAAAAACTCCTTGGATCAATATGATTTAGGAGTTTTTGTTTGTGATACTATAAATTAGTAGGTTTTTATTAGCACAGCATATTAAATAATATAAAGAAGGAATTATATATGGGACTAATCGATTTAACGAAAGTGTGTCTGCGTTTTCAGGAAGAACTTGAGTTAGCAAAGGTTGGGGGAAAGAAAAATTATTTAAGTGAAGTTGCAAAAGCTAAGAAGTATCTTAGTAAGTTTTTTATTAATGAGAAAGAGTTGAAGGAAATTCATAAATCAGGGGCTATGATTTATGAGTATGCTTTTCTCTTACGACTTAGTGATGAGTTCTGGGTCAAGAAGCTCCTAGAAAAACTTTTAGCCGAATATAGAGATGCATATTTGGTAGATCAGGAGAGATGCTTTGGTGTGTGGAATAGCAGTTTAGATACTATAAGTAGAGCAATAAGGAATATTAAATCTGCTGCTCATTTGGAGATTCCAAAAGATGATTCTCAAAACATGGAGCTGTTTACAAAGTCTTGTTTTAGGGATATTGGAGATATACTTGAAGGTTCATTACAGCCACTGGTAAGGCTAAGACTCGAACTGCAGAGTATAAGTGGACATTGGAAAGGAAACTCCAAACTCGTCTCATCAATGAGCTTTGGTGATGTAATTAGCGAGTTGAATGCCAAGGGAGATGAATATTTTCCTGCACCGTTCACTATATCTGTAAGTCAATGGCGAAATATTGCAAACCATAATAGCTATGAAGTAGAAAGTGGTGATATCGTTTGTAGATATGGAAAAGGTAATAAAAATTCACTCCGATTAAAGCGAACTGAACTGATTCAGGTGAGTCATTACATAATGAATTTATACAACACTCATAAAATTGCGTTTGAAATATTTAGTATAGATAATTTGGAGGGAATTACAAGAAAAAGAAATGCGAGAGAAGCGGGAAGCTCATTTGGGACTAATTTTGATTTTGAAGGAACACTAACAGCGGGTCTATTTTTATCTGGTTTCACGATATTAAATGTCGGTTATAAACCAGGAGTACTAGGATTATTGCTTACTGATACAGCTAATAGAAGTCATGATGAAAGTAAGAGATCACTCCAGAGTGCTTTGTTTCCATTTATTGTGGTTTTTGGACCTTGTGAAGTTGGAGCTGTAGTTCAATCAAGAAAAATGGCCTATAGGTTTAGTTTTAAATCTATGATAAGGACCTAAGGTAAAGGTAATAGCAGTTTTTTCGATGATTATACCAGGGAATTCCTGATGATAAAACCATCTCTTTTCATTTGATTAAAAACAGGAGTAGATTGAATGCATTTAACAGGTTTCCTGATCGAGGATGCGGAGCGTTAATGCCAAGGTAATAAGAAAATACAGGCTGCATTCCTGCTTTGAATCCATCCCCTGGATATAAAGGTCAAGTAAGACTTGACTGGATTCACAGGCTGCCACTATCGCCTTTTCTAGCGATATAACGAACGCAAGGGTACGATAGGCAATAGAATACGAACGAGGGGAACGCCGCTAAGGAGCCATCTTCCAATTAGGTAGTCGTTTTGTCCATTCGACGCTGGCCAGCTCAAATGGGGACAAAAGGCTCTTTCCTTCTCTCTAACATAATAGATGTAACATGACGGATTGTAATATGAAGTGAGACACCTAAAAATGATCCATGACCGATTCGTGTGTAGAATGAAGTTACCACACTACCCCTACACAGGAGAATAAGCCATGAGTTACCAACATCTTACCACAAGAGAGAGAAGTCAGCTAGAATTATTACTCCATCAATTGGGATGGTCGGCTAGAGCGATTGCACGTAAGCTCGGGCGTCATCATTCCAGCCTATCCCGTGAGCTCAAGCGTCAAGGAACCGAAGAGTCTTACTGTGCAGAACGAGCCCAGACATCGTATATAACCAAGCGAGCCCGTTGTAAACCTTCGGGTAAATGGCATGCCGAAAGGCAACGTTACCTCACGATGAAGCTCGCAGAGACCTGCTGGTCGCCTGAACAGATTGAAGGGTGGATGAAACGGGATGAGCTCCATCTTCGTGTATGCCATAAAACGATCTACCGCTGGCTGTACCAAGGAAGGCTTGTTAAACGAAATACAGCCTTTCTAAGGCATAAAGGAAAACGTCGCCAACTGCTGGAGAGGCGCGGACGTTTTACGATCTACGAACGGGTTGTCCATTCACCAGCGCGCCATAGAGATACGTAAGCGTGAGGCCTTTGGGCACTGGGAACTGAATACGGTTGTTTCTAGTCGTGGAAAAAGCATAGCCTGTGTAGCTACATTCGCTGAGCGTAAAACAAGGTTCTACCACGCGATTAAAATGCAGGATCGTAAAGCCTCTTCCATGGAGATGGCCTATAAACAGTCTGTTCTATCGTTCCCGGCAACTGCCTTCATAACCGCTACCGTTGATCGCGGAAAAGAATTTGCCTGCCACGAACGCCTAACCGCTTTGCATGGCATGAAGGTGTATTTTGCCGATCCTTATTCCTCTTGGCAGCGAGGTGCGAATGAAAATGCCAACGGATTGTTAAGAGAGTTCTTTCCAAAAGGCTATGATTTCGCAGATGTTACAGAAGAGGAATTAGCGTGCGCTTTGTTCCTTATTAATAACCGCCCTCGAAAGTGTCTAGGTTGGAAAACCTCACACTAAGCTTTTCAGGTTGAAGTGTCGCACTGGGCTTGACAATCTGTAAAAATTTCAAAAATGAACTTAATATCAAAGGCTAACAACAAAGAAATCAGAAGTTATTAAGGTGATAATAATACTGCAGCAAGTTGAAGGATATAAGACAAGTATATATGATATTCGGAATGAGCTACTCTCAATTAACGATAATAACATATGGTTCACTTGGGGCGAAGAAGTTTTTTTGGAAAGATTGGAGTTGTTCTTTTTACTATATAAAGATGATGAAAAAGCTCAAAATTGGTTAATGGAATGTGTTAACACAATGGTAAATAGGACAACTGGTTACTATAACCCAGGGTTCACATACTCAAGCAACTCTTCACGATATCTCAATGTTCTAACCGCTCATATTGTAGCTAATTACATTGAATTTGACCGGGAGACTACACTAAGTAAGTGGCAGAAGATTCAGCCCATTAACCAAAGTGCAAAATTGAATTTGTTTAGCTATTTAGATTCTACTACAAAATCATAAATTATTGCTCAATTAAGTAATCGCTGTGATTTAACGAGCCCAACGTATAATAAATAATTAAGAGACTTCTATGATAGTGCGATTCATAATCATCGAGAGGTAGTATTCGACAGATGGGAGGTTCTCGGCTATGAATTTAGAACTGAAGTGATGCAGAGGGTTTTCCAACAGTCTGAAGATATAGCGGATTCATGCAAAGAAATGCTCATCAAGCATTTGAAAAATAATCCACAGATTATCTTCTTAAACGGGTTTGTTGATTGGGAAGTAAACGAGGCTTATCGGAAATTAATTCTCACAAGTTTACTAGATAATATGTCATTGGAAACTTGTGTAAGTTGGGTGTCAGAAGCAGTTGTTACGATGAATCAAGAAGGATTCCAAAAGTGGAGAGGTTTTTCGGTTGAATATGCTGCTAAAATAGGCAAAGTGCAATTCAGTTCTATAAAGGCTGCGTTAGAGACAGCGCTTGATTTGGGACAACAAAGAGCTCAACTTGCGTTAACAATATTATCAAAAGTGAACTTAAGAAAAAGTGCTTTGAAATATTTCAGGAATAAGATTATCCCGTATTATAATGAGCATCCTGAGCTTGTTGATCATTTTGGATATAGGTTTAAGCTCTAACTAATTACAAAAGCTGAGTACTTCATAACTTTAATGTTACAAAAAAAACATGAGGCAATTCACTTCACAACTTTTAATGTAGTCGAACATCAGAAGAAAACCAGCTAATAGTTGTCAAGTACTTGAGACTTGGTTAATAATTAGAATGCTGTTATACTTTGTATGCATTACAAATAAACCTTCATTGATGTGAAGGTATGGGTAAATTTGGATTTTAGTTTTGGTAGGGCTGACCCTTGATGAGGATGGCGTAGACGTGATGGAGAAGCTTGTTGGCGCAAGCAATCACAACCACCTTGTAGGGCTTGCCCTCTTTCTTTTTCTTATCGTAATAAAGCTTCAAACGATTGTTAACTCCACGTCGCAGCCCACATTGAACCGCTAAAAATAGAGCTCTTCGAAGTCTTTTTGAACCTCGCTTTGTTATTCGGTTACTGGTAGCTGTAAACTTACCCGAACTATAGACACCAGGATCAAGCCCAGCAAAGGCAACTAGCTGTTTGGCGTTTGTAAATTGACGTGCATCGCCGATTTCCGCTATAATCGCTGCTGCGAGTTTATTGCCGATGCCTGGAATGGTCTTTACTAGTTCCACCTCTAGTAACTTGGAGGAAACATCTTCAATCTGCTCTTCTAACCTGCTTAATTGGTTTTGAAATTCAATTAAGAGGCATACCATTCCTGCCAGAGCTATACTTTGCGATGAACTCCTTTTCTCGATGGAACCATTTAGTGAGACCTGTCTCAACTGTGCTGCTTTTTCTCCAATCCAGGTCTTTGAATGTGATTTCCCAACTTGCTTCAGCATAATATTTTCCACATCTTCATTCTCATTGCTCAGGCAACACTGCAATACCTTAAGTGCCGTAGCGGAAAACAGATTGCGGAATATCAACTCATAGGCGGGAAATACTTGATCTAGTAAGGCTCTCGTACTTAGCTTCGCCTGTACGTACATCGAGGTTATAAACTCATGCTGCCTTGTTACATGCTGCAGATCCGTATACTGCTCATCCCATGTACGATGTGGCTTTACATCGCCCCGATAGTACATGTCAGCTAAGTGCCATGCATCCGCAGCATCGGTTTTGACTTTTCGTAGTTGTGTGCTTCTAGCGCGTTTAGATTGCAGAGGGTTAATCACATAATGCTTGTAATTTCCTCGTAAAAGATAGGCGACCAACCCTCTATGATAATGACCGGTGGCTTCCATAACGATGACGGGCTCCATCCCCGAGAGCTCTTCCAGTTCATCAAGTAATTCTCCTAACCGTTTAAAGCCGCTTTCCTCATGTTTGATACACTCCAGTTTTGCATAAGGCTCATTCCGCCTAACAAAAGCCTGTACAATGCTGATTCCTTTTGACACATCCAACCCTACGACTGGTTCCATAATACGCTCCCCATTTCATAAATTGCCGGCACTTCCCATGATGGTTCCAAACCCATAGCTTCGCTTGTGATGCGAGATCCTTGTCTCTACCAGCTCAAACATGGTCACTGGAAGAAAGTGGTAGAACTGTTTTCACCACGGGGTTTGCCCCAATAAAGTATACGTTCTCCCGGCTTACCGCCATCATATGACACTTAAGAAAAAAGGCCAACCAGAAATCTCTGGCTGACCTAATAATACGAATAAAGTATTGGACTCGTACAAACGGACTTACTGCTACTATCCGCTTTTCTACAGTTTACAGATTCAACATTAGGAATAAACAACATGACATTATTTTAGGGCTACCCCGAGGCGGCCCTATTTTATTTTGTTTTGGGAGTGATCATGATGGCAAAACGGAGACGTGAGATCACACAAGCAAAAATCGAAAGTTTATTAAAGAAGGGAGAAGTCAAGGTTCAGGCAAGGATTATCTTCCTTGGCTGAGAATTCAGGATGTTCCATCTGAAGGTAGAGCGACTCGTGGGGGAGGCTGGACGACTGGTCGTAGACATGAGCTGCTCTCAGTGTTAGAAGAAAATAAAGTACTAGACTAAGAAAATTAAGCTGTAGACTGAACAAATAAAGTACTAGACTCGGTAGAGCGATCGGCAGATAGCTATTCCATGAAGCTTCGGCTCGTGCTCTTGGTTCTTCCAGACGCGCTGGGCGTAGCCATCGTTAGCGGGATACTACAGTTACCTGACTGAGTCCCTTGATCCGGCTTCGTTCCACTCGCCAGTTACAACGTGTCTCCGATGAACAATATACCTGCTGTTCATAGCTATGGCAGTCCAAACAGGATCGAGAAGCTACGATGGGACCTTATAACGTTTTGGGTATTGTTTGCCTCCGGCGCGCTGGCCAACCCGAAGGAACTTTAGCCATGCCTAAACGTTAGAATATACGTAATAATATGGTTAGAAATGTGATTATAACGCGTCATTTGGGGCTTGTGAGAGACAAGTTAGTTTGAAATGTAATTATAGAACGCCTACGTTTACCTACCCCTTTTCCTTGTTGACCTACCCGTCTGGGTAGGTCATTTTTTGTTTTTCAACCATTATACTTAATTTAGATTTGCCTTACGGAAAGCGAGTATTTAGATCTTTTTAAATGTGGCTTTTTCCAACATCTAATTTCTGCTTATCAAGATGCCTCTGAGTCAATACATACGTTTAGGCACATAATGTCCCCGGGCTCTTCTCCTTTCCTCAGCACAAGGTAACGCAAGTGGTCCACCATCTTTGCTGCAAACATTACTCGATCAGACCACCACAGAAATACTCTAACAAAAAATACAGGAATCGCATCGTAAGCTTTGACGGGAGGGAGAGAATTTACAGGTAGGGTAGTCGAGTATGGTTATTATTTTTTTAAAAATAGAAATGGGATTACAGGGAGGAACAAGATACTTATGAAGCTTTTGAAACGCAGATCGTTAATTTATCTATTAATAGTAAGTATGATGCTGACGTTGATAGCTAGGCCTGGAACGGTTAAGGCAGCAGCCTCTAATTGGATTATGGTAGATGGCGGTGGGGCTACTGGCCTGAATGTAAACACTTCGAGTCATGCACCGCAAGCTATGCGTACGGCCGTACACCATAATATTCTTTATGCAGCCTGGATTGAAAGGGCATCGGCAGTTAATCAGGTGCGAGTAAAAAGCTTTAATGGAACAACCTGGAGAAGTGTAGACGGAGGCGGTGCGACCGGTCTGAATATAAATCCAGCAGATCGAGCGCTTAACCCTTCCTTAATTGTATATGACGATATTTTGTACTTGCTTTGGGAGGAAACAGGTAAGATTCGCGCAAAAAAATACGATGGAACCAGTTGGATCAGTGTGGATGAAGGCGGTTTAAATGGAAGCGCTTCGGCAACATCGTCTACTCCACGCATGGCCGTCATGAACAACATCCTTTACGTAGCTTGGCATGAGAAGGTAGACGGCGGAGTTAATCAGATTCGAGTCATGAGCTTTGACGGTACCAATTGGAACAGTGTCGATGGTGGAGGCTCTACAGGTTTGAACGCAAATCCATTGAGTTCTGCAACCTATCCGACGATGGCCGTATTCAACAATGCTTTATACATCTCTTGGTTTGAATATAATAGTAGTGCTGCACAAGTGAGAGTAAAGAAATATGATGGCTCCAGTTGGATTAATGTCGATGGTGGAGGAAGCGACGGTATAAACGTAGATCCTTCTTCCAACGCATTAGCGCCCGAATTAATCGAATTTAATAATGCGCTGTATGCAACATGGTATGAGAGTAGTCAGATTAGAGTCAAGAAGTATGATGGAGCAAGCTGGACGAGCGTCGATGGCGGGGGTTCAATTGGCTTGAATGTAAATACTAACAGGGAAGCATCTTTTCCTAAACCGATGGTGTTCAATAATGATTTATACGTTACATGGCTTGAAGATAATGGCACTACTAGAGCTCAAATTCGGGTAAAAAAGTATGATAGAACAAGTTGGTCATCTGTAGATGATGGAGGTTCAAATGGTATTAATGCCGGAGCTGCCGATACAGCTTGGGAACCTTCCCTGCAACAATTCAATGGTGATTTATATGCTTTTTGGGCTGAAGCCAATGGTTATTCCGGTCAGGTTAGGGCAGCCAGGATGTTGATTAACGCTGATTCTCCGACCATCAGTACACAGCCAGCGAATCAGGTGGTAAATGTGGGAGTGACGGCGACGCTTAGAGTGACGGCATACACCATTGACGGAGGGACGTTAAGCTACCAGTGGTACAGCAATACCAGCAACAGCACCTCTGGCGGTACGCCTGTGACTGGAGCGATCGGCGCAAGCTATAACGCGCCGACTGCCACTGAAGGGACTCTGTACTACTACGTCGAGGTGACGAATACAAATTCGCGCGCTGTGGGAACGAAATCGGCGAGCGTTACGAGCAATGTTGTTTCGGTGACAGCGAACGCGCTCGTGAACGCGGCTACGCCGAGCATTGGGACGCAGCCAGCGGATGCGACGGTGGAGGTTGGAGGAACGGCTACGCTTAGCGTAGCGGCGAGCGTGAGTGATGGAGGTGTGCTGAGCTACCAGTGGTACAGCAACGGTAGCAACAGCACGAGTGGAGGCACGTTCGTGAATGGAGCGAGAAGCGCAAGCTATAATGTACCGACGGCAACGACCGGCACAAGGTATTATTTCGTCGTGGTGACGAACACGAATTTGAGCGTGAGCGGAACGAAGACGGCTAGCGTGATAAGTGGAGTAGCTCAAGTGACGGTGGATACGCTCGTGAACGCGGCTACGCCAAGCATTGGGACGCAGCCAGCGGATGAGACGGTGAGCGTTGGAGGAACGGCGACGCTTAATGTAGCGGCGAGTGTGAGTGATGGAGGTGTGCTGAGCTACCAGTGGTACAGCAACGGCAGCAATAGCACGAGCGGAGGCACGTTGGTGAACGGAGCGACAAGCGCGAGCTACAACGCACCGACAGCAACAGCCGACACGAGGTATTATTACGTCGTAGTGACGAACACGAATGCGAGCGTGAACGGAACGAAGACGGCGAGCGTGACGAGTGGAACCGCATTGGTGACGGTGAACGCGCTCATAAATGCAGCTGCGCCAAGCATTGGGACGCAGCCAGCGGATGAAACGGTGAGCGTTGGAGGAACAGCGACGCTTAATGTAGCGGCGAGTGTGAGTGATGGAGGTGTGCTGAGCTACCAGTGGTACAGCAACGGTAGCAACAGCACGAGCGGAGGCACGTTGGTGAACGGAGCGACAAGCGCGAGCTACAATGCACCGACAGCAACGGCCGGCACAAGGTATTATTACGTCGTAGTGACGAACACAAATGCGAGCGTTAATGGAACGAAGACCGCCAGCGTAACAAGCAATGTCGTTTCCGTCACCGCAACTGAGGTTCTAACCTACGAAATAGAAGCGATAGATCATCAGACTGCATCTGCCTTGACGCAAGGGTATGGACCCGGTACTCAGCAAACGCTGGTGATCTCCGTTACGAATACCGGTACGGGACATTTAACAGGCTTATCCGTAGCGAAGGGGGGAGCAGACGCCGAAGCTTTTGAAATCTCGCAGCCGGCCTCCACCTTAAATAGCGGTGCGCCGCCCACCAGCTTTACAGTCAAAGTCAAGGATGGTCTCGCAGCCGGGAGTTATACCACAACGGTTACCGTATCCGCTGCCCTTATGGGCGATCGGACCTTTACCGTTACGCAGAACATTACCCTGCCTGGCGTGCCTGCAAGCCCGACTTCGCTACAAGCTATAGCCGGAGATCGGAGCGTTGCCTTGCATTGGGAAGCGGTGGAGCATGTCGATGCATATGAGATCTATGTAGCGACGGTTTCGGGTGATTTCAGCGATTCCGTCGCTACGGTGAGGGATTCAACCTACGAAGTGACAGGGTTAACCAATGGAGTTACCTATTATTTTGCGGTCAAGGCTAGCAATTCGGGAGGTTCAAGCCCCATCTCGGAAGAAGCCAGTGCGATACCTGCAACGGTGCCATTAGCTCCGACGAATGTGAGAGCGAGCGCGGGCGACACGATAGCCACCGTTCGTTTCGATGCTCCGGCTGACCATGGGGGGAGCGCCATTCTTCGGTATGAGGTGATGGCTAGCCCGAGCGGAATTACGGTAGTCGGAACGACAACGCAAATTGAAGTCACAGGGCTGACCAACGGGACGGACTACACGTTTACGGTTCGGGCAATCAACAGCGTCGGACCTGGTGCCGTATCTGCTGCATCTCATTCCGTTAGGCCGACGGCGAGCGTCACAACGTCACCGCCGCAGACTTCGTCCCCAACGATGGAATGGGTGAAGTTTTTGGTGAACGGACAGCAGGTAGAACAGCTTGGTCCTGTCATCGCAACGACCCTAGCGGGGCGAGCGGTCATCACTGCCGAGCTGGATTCCGCTAAGCTAACGGCCAGGTTAGAGCAAGAAAAGCCTGGAGCTGTCCTGTCCATTGTCGCGGCTAATGGCTCCGACACGGTAAACATCAAGCTAAACGGCCAACTGCTTCACAACCTGAAGCAGAAAGCGACGACCTTGGTCATTCAGACGGAGAAGACAGTTTTCACACTGCCTGCTCAATCAATCTATAGCGACGCGATCGTCGGGGATCGTTTGGGTAGCCAAATTCTGCTGCAAGACGTAAAGGTGTGGCTCTCTGCCGGCCATACTACGAGTGAAACATCCAAGCGCTTGCAGGATGCAACTGAGCGGTTAGATGCGGAGATCATCTCGCCAGCTATCACGTTTGCCATCAAGGTGGAGCATGGCGATAAGACGGAGGACGAGGTCCGGTATTCGAAGTACCCAGATAGACTGCTTGCGATTGCACCGGAGGTGGATGTGAATCGGATCACGACAGCAGTCGCTCTTGAACCGAATGGAACGATTCGTCATGTTCCGAGCAAAATCGTGGAGGTCGACGGCAAACGCTATGTGAAAATCAGCGACCTGTCGAATGGCACCTATGCTGTTATTCATCATTCGCAACGCTTCACCGACGTGGAGAAGCATTGGTCCGAACCAGCCGTAAACGACCTGGGGGCGCGTCTGATTCTGAGTGCTCCGGTAAACGGAATCTTCCATCCCAATCGCGACATAACCCGAGCCGAGTTTGCGGGAATCCTCGTGCGGAGCCTTGGGCTGAGCAGGGTGAAGGGGCCGATGCGTTTTGTGGACGTGAAGGAGGAGGAGTGGTATAGCGGCGCCGTGCAAACGGCCTATGCATATAGCTTAATTTCAGGATTCGGCGACGACACGTTCCGACCGAACGATAACATAACGCGCGAGCAGGCGTTTAACATGCTTGCCAAAGCCATGATGCTGATTCATACGGATAAAAGCCAGCAGACGGTTAATCCCTCTGCGCCGCTCCACCGTTTTGTAGATTCGGATAGCCTATCGGAATGGGCGGAAAGCGGTGCGGCGATAGTAGTGGAGGCTGGTCTGGTATCGGGCCGCGGAGGAAACACGCTAACGCCGAAAGCTTATATCACCCGGGCGGAAGTAGCTATGATCGTATGGAAGCTTTTACAGCAAACCAAACTTATCTAATGTAATGTGTGATTAATTTTTTTAGAGATCGGTAATAGCTGAACCATATTTAGTTTCTTTCAACCAAGGGACCTCGATCTCCGCTTTCAGTGGAAGTTGAGGTCCTTTTGTTTGCACTTTTGGCTGAATCTGCACTCTACGAACTCGATAAGGACTTGCTCACTGGTGGTGGTAGAAAAAAGTGTGTCATTCATTCAAGAGTTGTTCTTAAATGATTCTTTACCTAGGAGAGTGTAAATCTTACATGCTATAGTTAGCGTTAACGGATTGATATGAGGGAGTGAAGACATGACGATTGAATGGGCGACAGCGGCAGATGAGGCATTTATTGCTGATCGGGATCATCATATTTTAGCGAGTCTTATAGGCAGGAAATTGAGAATCGAGAATATTATGTGTTTCGGAACGAGCTAGGCGATAGAATCGGCTGGATGAGGTACGGCTATTTTTGGGATAATACACCGTTTTTGAACATGATTTGGCTGGATGAGCAGGAGCGGGGCAAGGGCTTCGGCAAAACCGCGACGCTGCTTTGGGAGCAGCATATGCGGGAGCAAGGCTGCAAGCTCGTCATGACCTCAACGCAGGCGGACGAGGATGCGCAGCATTTTTATCGGAAACTCGGATACAAGGACTCGGGCTGTTTGATGTGGGAAAATCAGGCTTTGGAAATTATTCTGACTAAAGCAATTTAAGGAGGGAATTGCGATGAGCGGTTGCCTTCCGAGCTTCCAGCACATGCTAAGCCCGCTTATCAGATAGCCGACGCCAAGAGTATGTCCTTCGGATCGGGGAACTGAAACTTATTGAAGTCCGACATACCGTAATCGTCCATCCAATTATCGTCGATGATTAGAATCTCGAGAGTATGCCGTTGTCGAGATTCGATTTCGGCTTATTGAATGATTTTCTCCTGCGTCGGTTCATAGAACATTTCGACCCAAGTGCAGTGCTGCGGAGACCTCTAGACTTAGGGGTCTCCTTTCCTTTTTATAACCAAGGGGCAGCCGAATCTGTAAACATGAACCTAACTACCCGATTTAGCTCATAGACCTACCCTCTCGGGTAGGTCTATTTAGCCCTGCTATCTCTTATAGTAGAGAGGATGGTTTGTATAGCTCGAGAGTGACAAATGGACTCTATCTACACAACGATAAGAGGAGAGTAGAAACTAATGATTAGGCGTGGTATTTCATTGTTTACGGTTTTGATAATTGTAATGGGGTTATTTCCCTCTTATTCTTCTGCAGGAAGCGGGGTCACGAGTCTAACCACGTTAACTTTGTCTAGCGGCAAGGCTGTGGAGGACCTCATGGACACTTGGAAATTCTATGCGGACGTTGCGAACGACGTGAGCGAGATAACGGTTACGCCGACGGCGGCAGACGCTGATTCCAAGATTGAGGTAAACGGCGTAGAAGTAGCTAGCGGCAGTCCGTCGGGAGCAATTGCCCTGAATGTTGGAGTTAACATAATAGAGATTCTGGTGACACCGGCCCCGCCTCTAGAAAGGGATAAGAAAATCACGACTTTAACGGTAACTCGAGCGGGTGGACCGGGTAGCAACACCATATTGAATTTTCTAGGCCTATTTCTGGAAAGCGAAATACCGGGGGATTTACCCGTCGGCTTCGGGTTCAATAAGAGCTTGCCGTTCTATGATTCGATAGCTTTCATTGGCCAGAACAAGGTTCTGATCGATCCTCAACCCGAGGATAGCGGGGCGACCGTCACGGTAAACGGAATCGAAGCGATAAGAGGCGTCAAAGTACCCGTTAGCTTACTGATGGGAGATAACACGATAACGGTCGTCGTGACGGCGAGAGACGGGATGACAACCCGGACCTATACGTTGCTTATTAATCGCCTCCCTGGCGCGGATACTTCACTTATCGAACTGGGGCTGAACAACGGCGTACCCGTTGTCGATCCGGACGATAATAAGAAATACTCCGTTAACTTCGCCTACGGTGCGAAGAGCACTAGAGTATATCCGGTGGCCAAAATGGATTATGCAACGATTACCGTAAACGGAAAAAGCGTGGCGAGCGGCGGGTTATCCGAGGCGATTCCCTTGGATGTCGGGAGCAATACGATTGCGGTCGTGGTGACGTCGGAGAATGGGTTGGCTACGGCCAACTACACCCTGACGGTAACGCGGGCAGCCGCGCCGGCGGGCTACAAGGTAACCTTCGACGAGAATAATGGCGGTATCGATCCGGTCGCGGACCTGAATGAAGTTAGTCCGGGATCGACGATTGCAAGGCCGGAGGTAACCCGTGAGGGCTATCTCTTCGCGGGTTGGTATAAGGAAGGGAATTATATTACCCTATGGGATTTCGATACGGATACGGTAAATGAGAATATGACGCTGTACGCGAAGTGGACGCCAACGTATACGGTGGTGTTCGACTCGCAAGGAGGAAGTTCGGTTGAGAGAGCGTCCGGCCTTCTCTCCGGAGCGACCGTCCCGAAGCCAGCCGATCCGACAAGAGCGGGCTATGCATTCTCGGGTTGGTATGTGGATGAAAACTTCTCGTCGGCCTGGAACTTCGCGACGGATACGGTAATCTTGGATGCGTGGAGCGTGAATAGGACGCTGTATGCGAAGTGGACGGCAGTTCCGGTGTCGACGTACACGGTGACGTTCGATTCAAAGGAAGGCAGCGCGGTAGCGAGCGCGATAGGCTTAAGTGCTGGAGCGACGATCACGAAGCCTGCCGACCCAACGAGAGCGGGCTACACGTTCTCGGGCTGGTATAAGGATGAGGGTTACGCCTCGGCTTGGAACTTCACGACGGATACGGTAAGCGTGAATACGACGTTGTATGCGAAATGGACGGCGATTCCGGTGTCGACGTACACGGTGACGTTCGATTCGAAGGAAGGCAGCGCGGTAGCGAGCTTGACTGGCATCGCTGCGGGAGCGACGATCACGAAGCCATCCGATCCGACGAGAGCGGGCTACACGTTCTCTGGCTGGTATAAGGATGAGGGCTACGCCTCGTCTTGGAACTTCACGACGGATACGGTAAGCGCGAATGCGACTTTGTATGCGAAGTGGACGGCGATTCCGGCGGCGACGTACACGGTGACGTTTGATTCGAAGGAAGGCAGCGCGGTAGCGAGCGAGACAGGCATCGCTGCGGGAGCGACGATCACGAAGCCATCCGATCCAACGAGAGCAGGCTACACGTTCTCGGGCTGGTATAAGGATGAGGGCTACACCTCGGCCTGGAACTTCACGACGGATACGGTAAGCGTGAATACGACGTTGTACGCGAAGTGGACGGCGATTCTGGCGGCGACGTACACGGTGACGTTTGATTCGAAGGAAGGCAGCGCGGTAGCGAGCGAGACAGGCATCGCTGCTGGAGCGACGATCACGAAGCCATCCGATCCAACGAGAGCAGGCTGCACGTTCTCGGGCTGGTATAAGGATGAGGGCTACACCTCGGCCTGGAACTTCACGACGGATACGGTAAGCGTGAATACGACGTTGTACGCGAAGTGGACGGCGATTCCGGCGGCGACGTACACGGTGACGTTTGATTCGAAGGAAGGCAGCGCGGTAGCGAGTTTGACTGGCATCGCTGCTGGAGCGACGATCGCGAAGCCGACGGATCCAACGAGAGCGGACTTCACGTTCTCGGGCTGGTATAAAGATGAGGGCTACGCAGCAGCGTGGAACTTCTTAACGGATACGGTAAGCGTGAATATGACATTGTATGCGAAGTGGACGGCGATTCCGGCGGCGACGTACACGGTGACGTTTGATTCGAAAGAAGGCAGCGCGGTAGCGAGTTTGACTGACATCGCTGCGGGAGCGACGATCGCGAAGCCGACGGATCCGACGAGAGCAGGCTACACGTTCTCGGGCTGGTATAAGGAAGAGGGCTACGCCTCGGCGTGGAACTTCTTAACGGATACGGTAAGCGCGAATATGACATTGTATGCGAAGTGGACGGCGATTCCGGCGGCGATGTACACGGTGACGTTTGATTCGAAAGAAGGCAGCGCGGTAGCGAGTTTGACTGACATCGCTGCGGGAGCGACGATCACGAAGCCGACGGATCCGACGAGAGCAGGCTACACGTTCTCGGGCTGGTATAAGGAAGAGGGCTACGTCTCGGCGTGGAACTTCTTAACGGATACGGTAAGCGTGAATACGACACTGTATGCGAAGTGGACGGCGATTCCGGCGGGGATGTACACGGTGACGTTTGACTCGAAGGAAGGCAGCGCGGTAGCGAGCTTGACTGGCATCGCTGCGGGAGCGACGATCACGAAGCCGACGGATCCAACGAGAGCAGGCTACACGTTCTCGGGCTGGTATAAGGAAGAGGGCTACGCCTCGGTATGGAACTTCACGACGGATACGGTAAGTGCGAATACGACTTTGTATGCGAAGTGGACGGCGATTCCGGTGACGACGTACACGGTGACGTTCGACTCTAAGGAAGGAAGCGCGGTAGCGAGCTTGACAGGCATTGCTGCTGGAATGACGATCGCGAAGCCGACGGATCCAACGAGAGCAGGCTACACGTTCTCGGGCTGGTATAAGGATGAGGGTTACGCCTCGGCGTGGAACTTCACGACGGATACGGTAAGTGTGAATACGACGTTGTATGCGAAGTGGACAGCAGTTCCGGTGACGACGTACACGGTGACGTTCGACTCAAAGGAAGGCAGTGCGGTGGCGAGCGCGGCCGGTATCCTCTCTGGAGCGACGATCACGAAGCCGACGGATCCAACGAGAGCAGGCTACACGTTCTCGGACTGGTATAAGGATGAGGGTTACACCTCGGCCTGGAACTTCTCCACGGATATGGTAAGCGCGAATACGACGTTGTATGCGAAGTGGATGGCAGTTCCGGTGACGACGTACACGGTGACGTTCGACTCGAAGGAAGGCAGCGCGGTAGCGAGTATGACTGGCATCGCTGCTGGAGCGACGATCGCGAAGCCGACGGACCCGACGAGAGCAGGCTACACGTTCTTGGGCTGGTATAAGGATGAGGGTTACGCTTCGGCCTGGAACTTCGCCACGAATACAGTAAGCGCGAATACGACGTTGTATGCGAAGTGGACGAAAGTTCCAAGCGGCGGCGACAGTGGTGGAGGCGTAAGCGTTCCGGCTAACAGCCCAGTCATCTCCGAAAATGGAGAGTTGACGCTTCCTGTTGGTCGACCGGGAACGGTTAGCTTGAGCGATGAAGAGATTACCATCGAGATCCCAGCCGACGCGATGGACGCGAGTTTGCGAGTGACAATCGAGACCTTGTTGGACACGGATGAATTGTTGAAGAATAACGAAGTGCTGGTAAGCGAGGTCTTCGAAGTGTTGAAGAATGTCCCAGGTACCTTCAAGAAAAACATTACGTTGAAGCTGGCCTTCGATCCGACGAAGCTAGGCGACGGCGAGCGTGCTTCCATCTTCTATTATGATGAAGAGAAGAAAGAATGGATGGAGGTTGGCGGCGTCGTAAGCGGCGGCTTCATTACCGCAGAGGTCAATCACTTCACGAAATTCGCCGTGTTAGCTGTAGGAGATAAGGCAAAGCCGGTAATCGAATTCGGCGACATCGCCGGTCACTGGGCGGAGGAAGCGATTCGCCAAGGAGCTAGCCTAGGGATCATGACTGGTTATCCGGACGGAACGTTCAAGCCTAATCTCACGGTTACACGAGCTCAATTCGCCGTGATGCTAATGAATGCGATTAAGCCTGCAGGAGCAACGGAGGAATTGGTCTTCGAGGATGCATCGCAAATTCCTGCATGGGCTAAGAATGCCGTGGCGGAGGCCAAACAAGCTGGCATCATCAACGGTTATGACGATGGTACCTTCCGTCCGAACGCTGAGATTACGCGAGCCGAGATGGCGGCGATGATCGTTAAGGCGCTAGATCTGACAGTCGAAGCGAATGCCGCGACCGGATTCGCGGATAACAGCGAGATTCCGGCGTGGGCGAAGGGAGCAGTTAACGCTCTCAAGGAGACCGGTCTGATGCAAGGAACGGGAGACAATCGTTTCGATTCCGAAGCCAAAGCAAGTCGAGCGGAAGCGGTGACGGTTCTCCTGCGAATGCTAGAGCAGCAGAAAACAAAAGAGTAAAACAGATTGACGAGAGACCCCTGTGCCCTATAGCACAGGGGTTTTGCAATTGTCCAATTTAATCGAATATAATCGATTATATGGAATTTTTAATTTAGGCGTTTGGAGGCCTTGAATATGATTCGCAGTACCAAATATCTCATTCCCCCAGCGCGCAGATCTTTGGTGACTAGGCCGCAACTGACGCGCAAGCTTGAGGAAGGCATGGAGACCAAGCTGACTTTGCTATCGGCCCAAGCGGGCTACGGCAAAACGACAGCTTTAAGCGAATGGGCGAGACAATGCCGAGCTTCGGTTGCCTGGGTCTCCCTGGATAAATACGATAACGATTGGGGCGCATTCTGGAGCTGCGTCTTAGCTTCCATACGAGAAAGACTGCCGCTGTTCGGGGAATCGATCGAATTCCTGCTCGAGCAAGAGTCTGCGGCTTCTATCGATTTCGCGGTATCGGCGTTTCTGAACGAGCTAAGCTCGATTCGCGGCGATTTTGTACTCATTCTGGACGACTATCACGTCATCGAGAATGCGTTCGTTAACGAGTCAATCCGATATATGCTTGAGCATCTGCCTCCGTACTTCCATCTCTATATCGCAAGCCGCACCGAGCTGTCTTTTCCCACGACCAGACTTCTTGCCAAGGGCGAGATCAACGTTATTCGAATAGAAGACATGCGATTCGAGTTGGAGGAGGGAGTTGTTTTCTTCCGAGAGATGACGAACTTATCGCTATCGATAAGTCAAATCTCTACGTTGTTTGAGCAGACGGAAGGTTGGGTAAGCGGACTTCAGCTTGCGGCTATCGCACTCAAACGAAGTGGCAATATCGCCGATACGATTCGCCAGTTCAGCGGCCAGCAGCGCCAAATCTCCGATTATCTATTGGAAGAAGTGTTCGGGCATCTGTCAGAATCCTTGCAGGAATTTCTGCTGGCAACCTCCGTTCTGAGCCGCATGAACGGGGAGCTGTGCGCGGCGGTGACGGGACAAGCCGACAGCCAGGTCCAACTGGAGCGGTTGGAGCAACTAAATTTGTTTATTATTCCGCTGGATGAGCAGCGCGATTGGTTCCGCTATCATCATCTGTTGTCCGAGTTCTTGCAGCAGCTGTGCGCTAGGGAATACCCGGAACTGTGGAGACTTTCTCATCATCGGGCTGCGGCCTGGCATGAGAACGAGGGGCTCTATGAAGAAGCGGTAGAGCATTATATTAGGACGGAACAGGCAGAGGATGCTGTCCGGATTATCGACCGCATCATGCCGGAACTCTTACAATCGAGGAGTCACGTGGTTCGAAGATGGATTAATGCCTTGCCGGAAAGCAGCTTTGAACACAAGCCGATGTTTCAGCTGTACCGCATCTCGCAGTTCCTGATGGATCGGGATTGGGAGCAAGGACTGCGTAAGGCCGAGCAAGCGGAAAGACGGTTCGAAGCCATGAAGGAGTCCATCCCTGAGCCGGAATGGAAGCAACTGATGGGAAATCTCTATTACTTAAATGCACTCTTCTTCCGAATGCAGCAGAATATGCTGCGAGCCCTTCATTATTTTGAACTGTTGGAGCATTATTTGCCAGAAGGGAGCAGCCTCCAGAAAGCCTCGACCAAACGGTACTTAGGTCACGAGGGATTCGGGGACCCGCTCTCGCTGACCGTCGATCTGCACGAGATGGAACAATTCCAGCTTAAGTTGATAACGATGTGGGGGAAGAAACCGAACTATCCCTTTGTCGGGTACGCGTATCTATCCTATAGTTCGCTTATGCACGAGTGGAATCGGTTGGACGAAGCCGAGTCGTATATTGGACAAGCGCTCAGCCGAAAGGATCTTCGTGCCAACGTATGGACTTGGATTCATTTGGGCCTGGTGTCATCCCGACTCAAGCAGGCTCTCGGAAGAGAGGAGGAAGCAATCGAATGGCTTACCCATCTCGGTTCGAGCGTCGACTCGCCGGATCAGCCTATTATTTGGAAAAGAATCAAGGCGGAGCAAGCCCGACTGTATCTGCTTCAAGGGCAGCGTCAGAAGGCAAACGATTGGCTCGAACAGAGTGGATTGTCGCATTTGGACGAGGTTTCGGCCCGGTATTTCGAAGAGTATCTAGTAATGGTCAGGGTGATTGCGGGGAATGGACGGATCGAGGATGCGCTGCAATTGTTCGAGAAGCTGGAGCGCCTTGCGGAAAAGGAAAATCGTCTGCGAGAACGGATCAGGCTGAAGATCTTGCATAGCAGGGTGCTTCGGCAATCCGAGGAGCCCCAAGCAGCCCTTGCGCCGCTGGCTATTGCCTTGAGGCTCTCGGAACCGTTAGGCTACATCCGGAGCTATCTGGATGAAGGCCCTCAGATGGTCGAGATGCTGGCCGATCTTCTGAATCAGCAGCAAAAGACAGCATTGACATTGTTGCCCTCGAACTATATCCGTCTGCTTCTCGACGCTGTGAGCAGCAATTCGTCTCCTAAATCTTTGTCTAGCGAGGCTTTGACCGAGAAGGAAGAGAAGGTGTTTGAATTGCTTGTGGAGGGATTCATCTATAAGGAGATTGCCGATCAATTGAATGTCACTCAAGATACGGTGAAGTTCCATTTGAAGAACATTTATCGCAAGTTAAGGGTAAATAACCGGGCTGAGGCAATCATGCGAGTCAAGGAATATAGGAAACGAGTTTGAGCGATTGGTATGTAAGCTTGAGAGCGGCGAATTGTAATGGATAAGCTTCGAATAGTTTAGCGCACAAACAAGAACGTCCTGCGATGGATGCCCTTACAACTTTTATAAAAACAATACTCATAGAAAAGGGGCTCTAATACTTGGACAGTATATAGCTCCATGGTGTATTGAATTGAATTCAGCTGATTGCATTGAATGAATAAATGGTCCTAATTAAGATTGATTATATTCTTAATCAAACAGCGGTTACGGTTGAGCGTGCACTAGCGAAGTTTATGGTAGCTTTTAATAAAGTTTAACCTTGTTTGGAGCTTATGTAACTAGGAAGTTTGGTTTCCAACTTTTATTTAATGGTAATTTGCGGTAGTTCCAGACTTTTATTTTTCCATGCTTATCACGTGACGTTACAAACCGCATAAAATCAACATAATTAGGTTTCATAGTTTTATTTCACCTGACACCTGCTGTAGCTTTATAATGAAGTTCGATAATTTCTAATAAAGATTGATAATTTGAAACAAAGAAATTAAAGTATTTTCTTAGTGCTTAGGCTAAGATAAGTCCCCTGTTTAAGCACTACATGCTACCCGCGTACGTTCTTTAATTAGTAATTGGAAATGGATATAATGAGGAGGACGTAGCCCAAGCGAAGGCGCGGGAGCGTCCTTTTTATTGAACTAACGGGAAGGATAGAGGAACAGACGGTAAGGTTGTTCTCGAACAGAAGAACAAATTAATGATATGATGTTGTAAATGGAACAGGCTAGTCGAGCCTATTTTCTATTTTCGTGAGGGAGTCGATAAATGGGTATGGGAAGTACGAATCAATGGGATGCGGAATGGGAAGTATCAGAAGAATTAGCTCATAAATTAATAAGCAGTCAGTTTCCACAGTTAGCTTCACAAAGCGTACAAAAACTAGGATACGGCTGGGATAATACTGTTTTTCTTGTTGGGGCCGAATATGTATTTCGCTTTCCAAGAAGAGAAGTTGCAATTAATAGTTTAAGGATGGAAGGAAAGGTACTACCTAAGCTTAAAGATTATTGTTCCATTGCATATTCGATACCGCTATTTTTTGGGGAAGGGGATTATAATTATCCTGCGCCTTTCCTAGGCTACCCCTATTTATCAGGAAAGTTTCCAATCGGATTAACTGACAAGCAACGTGCGTTATCAGCAACAACGCTCGCGCAATTTTTAAAAAGCTTACATGCATTCCCTGTGCAAATTGCCCAAGAAAATGGAGTTCAACATGACCACAGAAATTTGATTGATATTGCAATGCGTAAAGAAAAGTTGCATAGATTCATTTCCAACCTTGCCCTTCATTTTAGTGAAGAAGAGTATCGTGAATTATCGAACTATTTGGAACAGCTTGGGACTGAAAAAGTGAACCCCAAAAACGTATTCCTCCATGGAGACCTTCATTTTAAAAATATGCTGGTAGACGAGAATGGAATAGTTTCAGGGATTATCGACTGGGGCGATATCAATATCGGACATCCTGCTTGCGACTTGAATGTCGCGTATAGCTTTTTGCCTCCGGATGCACGTTCAGACTTTTTTAAAGAATATGGGGATGTCGATGAAGAAACGAAGATATTAGCTCGATTAATAGCCATATACATTCCCATTTTGATCATGATGCAGGCAATTGATTATAAAGATGAAAAGTTGGTGGCTGAAGCAAAAGCGATCATAAAATGTGCTCTCGCTGATTAAGAAATGTCATTCCGCTAACGGATACGATAGTACAATATATTGGCTTTTATTACTTTTGAGCAACATGCTAAAATATATTAGTACCAGTTAACCTCTGAGTCTAATGTGGAGCTTAGAAAGACTTCTATAAAGTATTTGTGGTAACTGGTACGATATTTAGAAGGAATTAGCCCCTAATAGGCGTATATATAATTGTGCAGTGACCTCTCAGGGAACAACCGCCCAGAATAGGTTTGGAGCCGGCAGGACATCCTCCTGAACTTCTTTAACAGAAATGAGGCGCTCCAAGTTTTTGGCGCTGCACATTTGATGACTATTCAACCTGTCGAAATGACAGGTTTTTTTGCGTAGATTAACAAAGAACTTAACAGAGAAAGAAGGAAATTTTTTTCCTTATTTCGAAAGAACTTAACAGAAGCCCTTTAAAGTTATTGAGGCGGATTCTCGACCTCTCAGTTTATTTTATGCTTACGGATATGAGCATTAATGAAGGTCAAGAAAACTCTAGAGCCTTCTATCCCTTCTATGTTGGAATTGATATCGGTTCGGATTTCCATGTTGCTGCTTGTATTCCTTTTGAAAAGTTCCGCAGTGAGAAGGAATGGAAACGTAGTAAAACAATGAAGTTCAACTCCGATAGCCAAGGAATTACAAAGTTTATCCATGCTTTAGAAGATATTCAGGCACAATTCGGGTATAAACCCCAGGATTTCTTTATATTACTGGAGCCAACTGGTGGACATTATTCATATCTTGTAGTTCGAGTTTTATTAGATCGAGGCTATTCTATATATCAGGTTGAAAATAAAGCTGTAAAAGATTTTCGTGAACGCCAGCTAGGACTTAATGAAAAATCCGATGAAATTGATGCTAGAATCATGGCCTATATGGGATGGCGCAAAACCCTTCATCCTGATATGCGTTCGGTGCGAATTGTTCGTCCTGCAAGTGCAGAGCAGGTTTTGTACCGCACATTAACTAGGGATCGCTGGTTACTTACTACTCAATTAACGAGACGTAAGAATCAAGTCCAGCAATTATTTTCTGTAACCAATCCTGAACTTAAACGAGCTTTTAAAAAAATCCACACCTAGCTGAACGGCAAACGTGGCTAATTGAAGAAGCTTTGCGTATAGATGAAGCGATAAAAAGCATGGATAAACAGATTTCCTCCCTGCTTTATGGTGATAAAGAAAAAGGATACAAACCGCATCCTTATACAAAAATACTTATGTCATTCCCTATCATGAGTGAATCTATGGCCTGTACATTTATCGGCGCTATTGGTGATATTGAACGCTTCTCAACATATTTAGAGCTTAAAAAATACCTTGGTGTAGCCGCTGAGAATAAAATCTCGGGCACATCTGTTTTTAAAAGTAGGCAGACATACGAGGGTGTTAGAGATACTCGTAGAGTTCTATTCTTAATGACTTTACTGTTAATATCTCCAAAAATAAGTGAAAATAGTTTTCGTGTTTACTATAAACGATTAGTTGATCGAGGGATGGCGAAGAGAAAAGCAATAGGTCATGTATGCGGTAAGATAGCCCAAGTTTTATACTCATGCCTTAAAAACAACGAACCGTATGATCCGTTCAAACACGCGAGCAAAATGGGAGTAATCCTTGATGGCGATAAAGTAAGATTAAAGATCCCAGCTAATTTAGAAGATTACGAACGCCAAGCGGATGAGTTAGCTGATGACGATGTCTTATAAACGACGTATCGTACACTGCCTTAGTATAGAACATAAATAGCCCATTGCCTTGTAAATTGGAAACTAAGGAACTTCCAGTTTACGGTGATGGGCCCACTGAATTTTTATAAGCACTACACTACATTAGACTAAAAAATAAAGTGTTAGATTCGCAAAATTAAGATATAGACTGGCACGGAGCGTCAACCGGAAGAATGGTTGTGTTGAATTCTTGGATGGGGGCAGATGTGGCAGTCACTAAACATGAATCATTCAAAAACCGAATAAGAGTAGAAATCGAAAAAATGAAAGAACGCTACTGACATACAGTTGGCAGTAGGGGGATTTTATAATCATGACATACAAAATGAAAGTGAGGTTATTTACATGACAAGACTTTAAATGAAACGAATGGTGCACTGAAGATTGCACATGCTTATTTTGAAGCGATGGCAAATCGAGATGTTGAAATGATTATCGCTCTCTCAGCTGATGAGCTAAAGGTTACCGCATCTTTTCGGGGATTCCATGAGAGATTTGCACAAATGTTTAACAAACTCACGTTAGTTGATGCTATCTACTGAGTCTACATACGACGCGACTCCTTTAGCACAGTACAGGGCAGCATAAGCTAAACATTAACACACTCAGTACATTGGTCATTAATGAATTATATTCGCAATTCCTTTAAGAAAAACCGTTGGAGACACCTGTAACATAAACAACCGCATATACTAAGGAGGACATTACATTATGTCAGCAATTGGACCCGACTTCATTTCACTTCAAGTGAGCAATCTTGAAGGCTCTGCGGAATTCTATCAAAACTATCTCGGACTGGTGCGCTCACAGACGGGACCACCTCATGCTGTGGTCTTTGAAACAAAGCCTATTGCATTTGCTCTTCGTGACCTAATGCCAGGAATAGAACTCGGTTCAGGTACTCAGCCTGGACTGGGTGTTGCTCTGTGGCTTCATGCCCCTGATACGCAAGAAATCCACGACAAGCTGATTGCAGCAGGCGTAAAGATTACATCCGCACCAATAGATGGACCATTCGGGCGAACCTTTACATTTGCCGACCCAGACGGTTACCTAGTTACCCTTCACAGTAAAGCTTAATACGCAAATGTATCCGGCTTAATGGTAGTGATGACTTCCTCTGTCACAGGGAGCTAAGTGATTATTACAACATTAAGACCGTATTCCTAAAAGTGATATGCTCCCCATGAGGTAGACAGGTGAAATAATAAAACCTGTTACTGTAAGGGGAGTTTTTTCATGTTTAAAAAGAAGCTTAGTGCAGCGGAGAAGTTATCTATCCTTCAAGAGATTGAAAGCGGCCATAGTGGAATATAGGGAGCTATCAGGAAGTATGGTTGATGGAGGATTGTAAGGGCTGATGAGAAAAAGGATCAAGAACGGATACACTCCGCTATTGGTTACAGAACACCCCAAGGATTAGGAGAATACTTGAATCCACTGGTCCGTTATTTCAAACTGTATATCATGTCAACAGACATGATATACAGTTATGAAGGTGTTTAAACATGTATCACTTTATGAGGATAGTTTGATAAACTTAAGGGGGATTGTAAAGAAGTTTTAAATAAATTGTAGCTTTTCAAGCAGGCGTACTATAAGCTGAGCAGATTCGCCGCGGGTTAATAATTGTTGTGGTTGAATGTGTTTAGTACCATCACCTTCAACAATATTCGCTTGTAATACTTTTATAACAGAATCTTTTGCCCAATCTGAAATAGCGTTATAATCCGCATATTGTTGCAAATGGATTGAATCTGAATTCAAATCTGTTTGCTGTGATATATTTAGTGCTCTTGCAATAATTACAAAGGCTTGCTCACGTGTAAGTAATTGCTCAGGGTTAAAGGTTTGATCTGCAAATCCTTGAATTAAGCCATATGAACTGGTTACTCTGACCGCTTGTTCGTACCATGCATCTTGCTGGACATCTGTGAAAGCAGAAGGGTTTAATACGGACGCTGCGCTCGTTAAGCCTAAGCCACGCGCTATAACGGCGGCAAATTCTGCTCTAGATACGTTTTCCGTAGCATTAAAATTCCCAAATTTATCACCGTATAATATTCCATGAGTCGCAAGATTAGAAATAGCTTTTTCTGCCCAGTGACCATTTGTATCGGTAAAAATTACTGGCTTGCTTAAAACGGGAACGACGGTTCCGGTTGAAACCGTGTGAATGATCATAAAGCTCTTGCCATTCTCAGTTATTACTTTTGAAGGTAATAGTTGTATAGTTCCATCATCTTGCGATAGTAAAGCATTCCATACGGAAGCGTTAGTAGCTATATCGTTTATTGGTAATTTTAAGGTAGCATAGCCCGGATGGGTATAGCCATTTTTCGTAATAAGGGTATTCATGCCAAATGAAAATGTTATTGGATCTCCAGACAAAGATAAATTATGCTTTTCTGCGTACCCTAATAACTCTTGCCGTTTAGCTTGACCTGATGAATTAAGCTGAATCTGTATGGTTTCGAGATTATTTAGAGATGTTGTGTTTATTTGATTAATAGGTAATTCCAATTTGGCTAATCGAGTGCTTAAACTCAATATTTTATGATTTTTTTTCATTAATTCAAGGATGGAACGATCGAACGTCACATTTACATAATCAATCTGTGGAGCGTTGATAGTAATGATATCGTTATTAGTTAGTTTTGATACTAACGAATTGAATGATCCTTCTTTAATTACAAAATCAAGATACCGTAATTGATTAATCGTAGAAACAGGGAAATTACCTAAAATCTCGTCGTTAATATAAACGGAGTTTTCATTTGTAGCAGTAGCAGGAGTAGTAGTAGTAGTAGGTGCAGTCACTACCCCTGGAGATGACTGTTTCGGTACGATATTGTTTACAACATAATTACTTTCATCAGATATATTGCCTGCAAGGTCAGTTGATCGAGCATAGATTGTGCCATTATCAATCATTTTTATAGGCGTTGTATATATTGACCAGGCTCCATCGTTCATTTTATATTCTCTAATGTTTGCATCATTAGGATAACTAATGGTTACACTTACGGGATTGTTTGTGCTTGCTGTTTCATCAGCAATGAAGGTCGCAATTGCTGGAGGGGTAATGTCTACCCACTTTGCATAAAAAATAATATCGTTGCTGACGGAATATGGAAACGTAATTTCATTTGTGAAAAGTTCATTACTATACCATCCGTCAAACAAAAAACCCACTTTGGATATTACAGGTGGTGTTGTAATGACGCTGCCCATAGTAAGTCTAAAGTCGATAACAGCATCTCCTACATTGGTAACGAACTGAACAGGGTAGCGCAGCGGACCAATAGTAAATATTTCTGTCTTTTGTGAGTCGGCATATTTATCTGAAGTACCCGTAAACTGCGCCGTAAATTGCATGTTACTGTTGGCTGTTACGGTGTCTGCAGCAATGCTCCAAGTTACAATGCCTTCGCTATTTGGTGATTGCGTATCAAATAGTGTACCCGTTGTATCACTTAAACTCACAGAACCTACAGCTACAGGGCTGCCGGATAGTTCAGTGGATACTTTTGCTTGTACCTCAAACGCTTCTTGACCGTACAAGATTGAAGGTGACTTAGTAAGTATTAGTTTGGTAGAGGCTACCTGCAAATCTAATAGACTTTGCCAAGAAACATTAATGACACTATTACTCTGTCCTATTAAAGTAACCTTTTGAGTAATTTCATCGACAGTGATATCTTTAATATAACGTGCGCCATTAAAACTTCTAAAGTTGACAATATTACCTTGTTCATTATAGGAAGCAATCGTCATGACTTGGTAATTGTCTGAATTACTGTAGATCCAGTAGGTAAACTCTCCCCATTTAATGACAGCGCAACGATCACTTACGTTATCATCAGCTGAAAAGCAAGTTAGACCCGTTCCTGGAGGGGTATATGAAGGTTTGGTGTCTTTCGGTAAATTTTCTACTGAAGGAGAATTAATAGGTTCAGCGTGCACGGTATGCAATGTTAATCCCGGTACGCTACTAGCAGAGTAGAGCAAGAAAACGAATGACAAAATGATTAATGAGAACTTGGAATATAATTGCTTAGTGTCCATATTTCGATAAGCTCCTTTTAAATGTAATATCTTATTACTTTTCCTTTTTACTTTTGCTAACTTAATTGTACGTTATCTATTCAAACGGTTACTTTCACTTGCTATCTTTTTCGAGTATAGCATACTATATTTGCTCTAAATTTAAAGAATTCTTTAGACTCAAAATCTAAAAAAGTGGTTGATAAATTGAAATGAGCGTAGAATGAGGGTGAAAATGGAAAATCATCAACATCTGAAGTCTTTGTTAGTGATTGTATTTCGCAAATTTCTTTTAAATCAAACAAAGGATAAACAAAAGCCAGTTGTATTACAGGCTTCAGATGATGGGGGAAATATCTATAAGCGATTTAGAATTATAGATTTCGGAGAAATGGTTATATTTGAATAAGTTTGAATAAGGGCTTGTTTTGAGCAATATTTTTTCAAAACACGCTCTTTTTTTGTTCGTTTATCAAGGTTGAAAAGTAATTCTAGCGTACCTTGATTTGATCAGTAACGTAAAGCTTGATTAAAAATGTATAAGATGACTGAAAATTAAAAGAAAAATAACGGAAATATAGAAGCAAAGCATAGAACCTACAACTACAATGAAGTAGGGTTTTAAAAAGGTTTAGACGTTTGCAAATGAGGAATAGCCTTCTATACCCCTTGTTTTCGTTTACGGTATTAAAGCGTAATCACTACAGCGCATAGTAGCAATATAGGGAATAACTTCAAATATTACCAATGAAAGATGGGAGAGCTATTATGAAAACAACGACCATAAATCTTACCAATGAGAACGTGACGTTAACTACGTATATGCTGGAGCCCTATTCTAATACCCGTATTCGTCCTTCCATCCTTATATTGCCTGGTGGCAGTTATCATATGCTTGCGGACCATGAGGCCGAGCCTATTGCAATGGCTTTCTTAGCTGAAGGTTACCATACGTTTATCTTGCGATACTCGATAAAGGAAACGGCGTCGTTTCCCAAGGCTCTAAGCGATGCGGAAGAAGCATTGGATTTAATACGAAATAAAAGCGGTGAATGGGGCGTCGATCCAAACAAAATCGCCGTATGTGGGTTCTCCGCAGGAGGGCACTTGGCTGCTGCACTTGGTACCATGGGGAAAATTAGGCCAAATGCCATGATCTTAGGTTATCCATGTATTCTAGCATCAATGAGCCATATTCTAGCCTTCCCAGTCCCGTCAGTTGATGAAGCCGTTGATCCCTCAACTCCCCCTGCCTTCATCTTCCATACCTTCGAGGATGCTGTAGTGCCAGTGCATAATGCACTAGCTTTTGCAACTGCTATGGATAGAGAGAAAATTCCTTTCGAACTTCATGTTTTTAAAAATGGCAATCATGGATTGTCGCTCGCTAAGCCATTATCCTCTTCAGGTATACGGACGTTGGTCGATAATGACGTGGCAAAATGGTTTAATCTCTGTGTGGCCTGGATTAAAAACGTCTTTGGTGACTTCGATGTAAATCGAGAAATGCTGATACACACTAACATCGAGGATATCATTGAATACAACCTGGATGTCCAATTAGGGTTGTTATGGGAAAACCCGGTCTGTAAAGAACGAATTCTTATCGATCTCCCTGAACTCAGCGCTAACCCTTCTGAGCTTACCATGATGGGTTCTATACGTGTGATATTAGATATGGGTGGGGAATATATATCGCTCTCTGAAGATGCAGTCAGAAAATTAGAAGCCGATCTTAAAGCGACACCTCTTGCTATAAAAAAAATCTAAGAAGGAAGGTTTTCTCGTGAGTGATAACAATCAGAATCATTTATATTCAAATGTAGACCCTATCATGATGGAAGTCATCAAAAATGCAGTTAATATGCTTAATACACAGAAACTCAACGCTTTTATCGGCTTGAACAAATATGCCAAAGAAGGCGGAATCGTATTTATTGGTGATTCGATCATGGAAGGCTTCCCTATTCACGAGTTGCTGAAGAGCGATAAGCCCATGTACAACAGAGGAATTGCAGGTGATCAAACGCGGGACCTGCAAGGAAAGCTCCAGCATGTAGTTTTGGACTTGAAACCGGAAAAAGTCATTTTGCTGATCGGAACGAATGATCCTATGGACACAGACACTCCAAATGAAATAGTGCTTCGAATAGAAGAAATTTGCAAATCAATTTTGAGTTCGCTGTCCGATGTAAAACTTTGTATACAATCTGTGTACCCAATAAATCCGAATGGAGAAGTGAACCAGACTCCTTTGCAGGTATTGGGTGCCCGGACGAACGAAATCATTCAAACTATCAATACAGGAATAAGAGACATGTCAGCAAAGCTTAATATAACTTATATGGATGTATATCCGCTGCTACTTGATGCAGAGGGTGAATTAAATGCAGCGTATACGTATGATGGTCTTCATTTGAATGCGGAAGGTTATATGGTTGTAAAAGAAGTCATTCAACAATATTTGTAAAATTGATGGATTCCCTTACCGATGGTACCATCGTTGAAATTCCGTACCAAAACTAATTCGTTCAAGATGAGAGGAGAGGTGAGATAAGCTATGATTAGAACTTCCTTCAACGATAATTGGACAGTAGGGCCGAAAGCAGGGTTTTTCTCAGAAATTGCGACTTCGCCGGTCGCTCCTCAGAAAATTACGCTCCCGTATGACGCTATGATCTGGAACAAGAAGCTTAAACCCGAGGAAGGCGGGAACGTCGCCATCGGTTCCTTCCCCGAAGGGAGCTATGACTATAAAAAGAAGTTTTTCGTACCGTTGGCGTACAAGGATAAGAGGGTAATCATCGAGTTCGAGGGCGTTTACATGAATGCAATGGTGTACATTAACGGTGATTTTGCCGGTCAGCATCCATACGGCTATTCGAATTTCTATATTAAAGCGGATCGGTTTCTAAAGTACGGCGAAGAGAATGAAATCAAGGTTGTCGCCATGAATATTAAAGACGCCCGTTGGTATTCCGGCGCAGGGATCTATCGGAATACCAAGCTAATTGTGGGGAATCTGGTACATGTCGCTCTGGATGGCATTAAAATTTTCACGCCTGAAATCAATAACGACCGTGCTGTAGTCACTGTTGGAACTGTGATCGAGAATGAAGGCCTTCACACTCGAACCGTTACGGTACAGACGGAAATTGTTGATGCGGATGGCAGCGTTATAGAACGGGAAATTTCTCCGATCACGACTTTCGCTGGGGAAAGCGCGAAGCTAAGGCAACGTGTCTATGTCAGACAGCCGAAACTTTGGAGCGTCGATGAACCGATTTTGTATCAATGTCATACCCGCATTATATCGGCGGAAGGGGAATTGCTGGACGAGGAAGTGAACCATTTCGGAATTCGCTCGTTATCAGTCGATCCGGATAAAGGTCTATGCATTAATGGGGAGGTCGTGAAGTTGCGGGGCGCGTGCATTCACCATGACAATGGCGTAATTGGAGCCGCTACCATAGACCGGGCCGAGGAGCGCAGGATTGAAATCCTGAAGGAAGCAGGTTTCAATGCGATACGCAGCGCGCATCATCCGATGAGCAAGGCGCTTCTTAGCGCTTGCGACCGCCTAGGCATGTTGGTGGTGGATGAAAGCTTCGACATGTGGACCTCCACGAAAGGCGATCATGACTATGCACTTCATTTCCCAACCTGGTGGAAGAAAGATATTCAAGCGATGGTTGATAAAGACTACAATCACCCAAGCGTCATTATGTATACCATCGGCAATGAAATTCCGGAAACCGGAAGACCGATTGACTCCGTGTGGGGCCGCAAAATGGCTGAGCATATCCGATCAATTGACGACACGCGTTATATTACGAATTCCATCAACTTCATGGTATCCTCATTGGGCGATATCGTTAAAATGATGAAAGCAGACCAACCAAATAGCGCCGATGGCGGCAGTGAAGGTATCAATACGATGATGAACAACTTGGGGGAACACATGGCTGCAATCGTCGCTAGTGATCTTGCGAAGGAAAATACGTCCGAATCGTTCGCTTATACTGACATTGCCGGGTATAACTACGGGGAAGCGCGCTACATGATGGATATAAAACAATTTCCGAACCGTGTGATTGTTGGTAGTGAGACGAAACCTAGTGATATAGATAAAAATTGGAAGATGGTAAAAGAAAATAGTCGAATCATTGGCGATTTTACCTGGACGGGCTGGGATTATATAGGCGAGTCGGGGATCGGCAGAGTTGTTTACGATCCAACTGAATTAGCTTCGGGCATCGTAGGCGGCTATCCATGGTTTACAGCTTGGTGCGGAGATATCGACATTATAGGGAATCGGCGTCCAGTATCATACTATCGCGAAATTGTGTTCGGTTTGCGTAAGGAACCGTACATTGCAGTTCAAAGGCCGATACATTATGGAAAACAAGTCATTCCGATGATGTGGAGCTGGAGCGATTCCGTATCAAGCTGGTCCTGGAACGGGTATGAAGGTAAACCGATCAAAGTGGAAGTGTATAGCGATGCGGAAGAAGTAGAATTGCTGGTGAATGGCACAGCGGTTGGTAGAGCGGCTGCAGGTGAAGCGAACCGCTTTATAGTCGAGTTCGAGACGGTGTATCATGCCGGGGAAATTGTAGCGGTAGCCTATAGCGCTGGAGAAGAAACAGGTCGGATGACGCTCTATTCGGCTACAGGTGACGTCAGGTTGAAGGTGGAGGCGGACCGAACGAAGATATTCGCATCGGATAACGATCTTACGTTTATTATGATTAGCTTGGTAGACGAGCAAGAAAATCTATATAATACATTAGATCGGAAGGTTTCTGTCACGGTTGAGGGTGCGGGTATGCTGCAGGGCTTCGGAAGTGCCAACCCGAGGTCAGAAGAAAACTTTTTCGATACCGAACATACAACATTCGACGGGAAAGCCCTAGCAGTCATTCGTCCAACCGAAGCTGGTGTGATTACAGTGACGGTCACTGCGGACGGCTGTGCTCCAAAGGTTGTGCTACTCCATGCACTTTAATAAAACGGAGATTAATGATTAGTCACCCTATTGAACTTAAAATCTTTAACAAGCAGCGATATTGACTAGTTATTTTTAAGGATAAAAGAACGTCGTCCATATCCAGGACGATGTTCTTTTTCTTAATTTTGTGGGTATTTAAAGGGAGATTTTTCGAATTACTCATGTTAATTCAGGCGATAATTAAAACAAAGGATGAAAGTTAGTGAATGATCAGCAGTCGAATTATATTTCTTGAAAAGGAAAGGTGTGTATGATCAAACATAGGTCATTAAATCGTACAATATTTAATTCAATCCGCTTTAAACTAACCGCGGGCCTCGTTGTCATTATCATGCCTATGATATTATTTCTAAGTTACAACAACTTGTACTCGATTGAGGTTGTAAGGAATCAGGTGGCACAATCCAACAGTAATCTAGTCAACCTTTACATGAATTTAAGCGATGCCAGTTTGGATGACATTGATCGATATTTATACAAGGTCGTTTCAGAAGATAGTGGTCTCCAAATCCTCTCTCGTCCAGAAGAGGCTAATCTTGATCTCTATAATATGGGCAAGTATTTGTTATTTCGGCAACTAATTGATAATAGTGTCTATTACAAAGGTCTAGATTATTTCTTTGCTTATTCGGCAATAAATGACGATTTGGTTTTTGCTCCGAAACCGACTGGGCATACGTACACGGGGAACGATTCAACCCAGCGTGCGATAGTTAACCTACTGCAAAATGAAGATTTGAAAAAAGGCTACCCAAACGACAAATGGATTGCAGTTAAAATGGAAGGAAGCTTCTATCTTATTCATATCATTAGATCCGGAAACGTATACATCGGGGCTGGCGTTAACGCGGACGATATTATGGGTCCTCTTGATTTATTGAATTTAGGAACCAATGGAAAAGCAGTGTTTGTTGACGATAACAATGAGCCTCTTCAAGATGAGGCATTCTTTATCGAAAATCAAATCAGCTTAATTAATAAATCAGATTCCTACTATATAACGGGGCAAAGAGACAAATATTTGGTAACCGATAAACATTCGGTGAGGGGGAATTTTAGGCTGGTTGCTGTGATTCCTGAGGAGGCAATCCTGGAGAAGCTTCCGTATCTTCAACGAATTATTTTGTTTATTATAGTCGGATCTGCATTTCTAATAGTGGCAACTTTATTTTTTATTAGAGAGGTCATTTTGGTACCGATTAATCGGCTTGTATTCGCTATGCGAAAAATCAAGAAAGGCTTTTTGGAAGAAAGAATAGACCTGCTGCCTTCATCCAACGAATTCGAGTTGATGAACGACACGTTTAACAGCATGGTTTCCGAAATCCAGCAATTAAAAATTAATGTATATGCAGAGCAATTAATTAGCCAAAAAGCCGAGCTGAAACATTTGCAGCTTCAAATAAATCCTCATTTTTTTCTGAATAGCTTAAACGTTGTTTACTATCTCGCGCAGGAAAAAAAGTATAGTTTAATACAGGAATTATCTATTTCCTTAGTTCGTTATTTTCGATTTATGTTTCGGAGCAATACGAATTTCGTACGGCTGCGGGATGAATTGGATCATACTGAAAATTATTTGAAAATTCAGGGATTTCGTTTTCCTGGAAGCTTGACTTATACGATTTCCGCTGAAGAAGGTATGGATAAATGTTTAGTTCCACCATTAATGATCCAGACTTTTGCGGAAAATACGATTAAGCATGCGATTAATACCGACAAGTCCACTCATATTGACATTATAATAAACACCGATGGTAGATGTCCTGAAGAAAGACACATCAAGATTCATATTCGGGATACAGGAAAAGGATTTTCTGAGGATGTACTGCACCGTTTAAAGCAACAAATAAGTTTAGCCAATGAAGATGGCGAACATATTGGTATTTGGAATGTAAGACGCAGGCTGCTCTTACTGTTTCAGGAACAAACTAAGATTGAATTCTCGAATGATCGTGGAGCTGTCATCGATATCATTCTACCGTATAAAGAAGAGGAGCTGTAAAATGTACAGAATATTAATTGTGGATGATGAAATGTTCATCGCTGAAGGAATTAAATCAAGCGTGAATTGGGAGCGCTTGGGTTTCGTAGGCGTATTCGTTGCTTATAACCTACGACAGGCTAAAGAAGTGTTTCATAATCACCCGATTGATTTGATGATATGTGATATCGAGATGCCAGAAGGAAATGGGCTAGAGCTGGTTGAGTGGGTGAGGGAGTCATATTCACAAACGGAGTGCATTTTTCTCACGGCACACCCGAATTTTAATTACGCCAAAAGAGCAATACAGCTGAATAGCTTTGAGTACTTATTGAAGCCCATACCCCGAAATGAATTGGAGGATGCTGTTATCAGGGCTATAGAGAAGATCAGAAAAGAAAAGGAATCGGCAACGATTAAGACCGAAACCTTCTGGAGGGATGTCTTGAGTCAAGCTATTCCTTCTGCTCCAGATCGTATGGAGGAAATGATTCGAAAACTAAATATACCTTACTCGAAATCAATGTCGTTTTTGCCTGTACTCATTTGGTTTCAGCATTGGGATAAGTCCTTTAGTTCTCGCGACACTCAAATCATGAAGTATGCATTGAGAAATGCATTAGAGGAGACGTTCATTCAAGATAATGCCTCATCCGGGTTTTTGTGGATTAATGAGGAAAGCATATTGGTGATTATACCGAATGTGAATGGGGAAAAGGAGGATATCCCCCGGTTGAGAAGAAGAATAAGAACGCGTTGTGAGTATTTTGTGGAAGCCTGCAATAAATATTTCTATTGTCATCCTTCCTGTTATATTGGAACAACCGCATTAGTACATGAAGTTCGGCATATGGTTGAAAGCTTGATTAATTTCCAGAAAAGTTATGTTAATTTTACTGACCGTGTCATATTGCTGGAAGACGGCATAAGAAAGGAATTTCAGCTAACGATGCCACCCTTCCACATATGGTCAGAGATGTTAAAGCGAGATGACAAAACAAAGCTTATTGAAGAAGCGTGGCTGTTTTTGGAGTCATGGAAGCGAATGGAAGGTCTCGATGTAAAATGGATCACTCATTTTTATCAAAGCTTTATGCAGATGATTATGGCGACCCTACAGCAACGGGGATTCCGGGCGGAAGGAATTCTGTCCATTCATTTGTCTCCAGAACGAATAAAAGTCGCTACACGCTCCGTTAAGGATTTGCAGGAATGGATGCTGGATGTTCTAGAGACTGCATTTGTTCATACAAAGGCTGGTGGGGCGAATGAAAAGGTCGTTGAAAAAATAAAAAAATATATAACACTTCATATCGATGAGGACTTGTCCAGACAGTGTGTTTCCGATTATATAGGGCTTAGTCCTGACTATATTGTAAAGTTATTTAAAAAGGAAACAGGCAAGTCTATTACTGATTACATTCTGCAAGAGAGGATTAATTTGGCTAAGGAAATGCTGAAGAACACAGACATAACGATTACCAACATTGCAATGGCTGTCGGTTTTTCTACCAATTTCCCTTACTTTTCAACGATATTTAAGAAAGAAGTATTGATGACACCTCAGGAGTATAGAAAGAATCATCATAAGGAATAATATCATTAATAAAATGTCGAAGATGGCAGAGGAACACGCCATCTTCGGCATTTTTAATTGTTTAGTTTATTTTTAAATTAATAATCAATAATGACGGAATTTTAAAAGAATAATGCCTGATATTTAAATTTTGCTGTTTTCATAATGATTTAGAATGAAATTAATCAATATGAAAGGTGGCAAAAGATTTGAAAAATGAAGTCGTGTTCAAGTCCCAAGCGGACCACTCTAAAATGAAATGGACAGCAAAATTGGCTATGGAGCTTAGAAAGGCAGTAAGGTACAGGGCGCTTGTGTTGATGGCCCTTCCAGGCTTGCTTTATCTGCTTATTAATAACTATTTGCCTATGTTCGGAGTAGTTGTCGCTTTTAAGAACTACAACTTTGCTAAGGGAATACTGGGCAGTGAGTGGATTGGATTTGAGAATTTTAAGTATCTGTTCGCAACTAGGGATGCTTACATTATTACGAGAAATACAATTCTTTACAATTTTCTGTTTATAGCACTGACTACTATGGCAGGGATTGGGACAGCAATCATTCTTAATGAAATCAGAAAGCGGTTTTTGACTAAGATGTATCAAACATTCATCCTTTTACCGCATTTGATCTCGATGGTTATTGTTGCCTATTTGGTGCTTGCGTTCCTCGATGTTGAGAAGGGCTTTTTGAATAATACGATTTTGCCTATGCTGGGCATCGATCCAATCTCATGGTATTCCGAGACAAAATATTGGCCGTGGATTCTTACACTGGTTACATTGTGGAAAGGGATTGGAAACTCTTGCATTATTTACTTTGCCGCTATAATCGGAATTGACAATGAATATTACGAAGCTGCAAGAATCGATGGTGCCAACAGGTGGCGTCAGATTTGGAACATCACAATACCTTCTATTATGCCTTACGTCTCTATTATGACACTGCTTGCGATTGGTCGGATTTTCTATTCGGACTTTGGATTGTTTTATCAGGTTCCTCTTAACTCGGGGTTACTCAGTTCGGTCACCAGTACAATCGATACTTATGTATTTCGTGCGTTAATGACCATGGGTGACATTGGGATGTCCTCTGCAGCCGGACTGTATCAATCCTTCGTTGGTTTTATTCTTGTTGTGGTTTCCAATGCTATAGTAAGCAGAAAAAATAAAGACAATGCATTGTACTAAGAGGAGGGAGTTTCAGTGAAGTCAAGTAAACTAAATCAAATCATTCTAAATTTTTTCATGATTTCGTTATCCGTATTTTGTTTAATTCCCATTTGGTTGTTATTTTCGGCCTCATTGACGGGTGACGCAGAAATTATCCGCAATGGTTATTCATTTCTACCAGAAGATGTAACATTCTCTGCTTACTCATATTTATTCAATGGTTCTCTAGGTATTATGAATGCTTATGGTATTACGATATTAGTCACTGTTATTGGCACAGTTGCCGGTTTGGCTTTTACGGCAATGCTAGCGTACCCTCTTTCACGGTTCGAGATGCCATTCAAAAATGCATTGGCCTTTTTTATCTTTTTTACAATGCTGTTTAACGGCGGACTCGTTCCAACTTACTTGATTTACACTAATATTTTCGAAATCAAAAATTCTTTGTGGGCATTAATCATACCCGGATTGCTGATGAACGGTTATTTCATCATACTGATGCGTACGTTCTTCGCCACGTCCATACCTCGTCCACTAATTGAATCGGCACAAATCGATGGAGCAAAAGAATGGAAAATTTTCTATTCTATGATTATCCCGCTATCGACACCTGTATTTGGGACGATAGGGCTATTTTATACGCTGCTCTACTGGAATGATTGGAACAATGGTTTGATTTATATTACGGATAGTCATTATTATAGTCTGCAAAACCTGCTGAACAGAATACTGCAGGATATACAATTTTTACAGACTTCAACTCAAATGAGCAGCAAGGGTGACGAATTAGTGGCTAATCTACCGCTTGGTTCAATGCGTATGGCGATTGCATGCATAGGTATTGTGCCTTTATTGATTGCCTTTCCATTTTTCCAAAGATTTTTCGTTAAGGGTCTAACTATTGGTTCAGTAAAAGGTTAGAGGTTCGATGAACCAATGAATGACTGAAAATTGAAATTGAAATGTCGGAAATGAGAAAGTTTCACAAGTTCTTCTCTGTTAGGATGATAGTGCAAGTTGATACATCAGATGAAAAAGGGAGGCAATTACATTGCGAAAAAATGCTTTGAAAACAGTTCTTCTTGCGCTTATGACATTAACTTTAGTCACCACGGTGGCATGCGGTAGCAGTACGAGTAACAATGCTGAAACGACAACCAACGAAAGTGGAGAAACAAGTAATGGACTAAAACCAGTGAATTTAGTAATGGCATTCCCAATGGTTACTGAACAGAAGGATATGGCATTGATTCAGAATGAGATTAACAAAATAACGAAGGAAAAGATTAATGCGACAGTAAAGCTGGTACCTATCGGGTTTGGAGCTTATAGTCAGCAAAAAACGCTGATGTTGTCCTCGAACGAGCAAGTGGATTTGATGGTCAGCGGTCTTGGGACTCACAATCAGGATGTTGCCAAAGGGTTGTATCTCGAATTGGATGATCTTCTGGAGAAGAACGGGAAAGGAATCAAGGACGCGTTCGAAAACACGATTGGCTCGGATATTCTAAATGCTATTAAAATAAACGGTAAAACTTACGGTATACCGGTTGTTAGAAATATGGCACAAGATATTTCCATTGTGTTGCGCAAGGACCTGGTAGAAAAATATAAGATCGATACGACCCAAATAAAAACTTTAGATGATTTGGATCCAATTTTCAAAACTATTAAAGAGAATGAACCCAATGTTACACCAATAGCAAAATCCAGCAGCTCAATTCTTACGGTTCTTAATGGTATTAACGGAGAATTGCTTGGTGATGGAACGGGGCTCTCAAATAAAGATTCTGGATTAAAGGTGGTAAATTGGTTCGAAACTGAGGAAAATGCATATTTGTTGAATACCGTTAGAAGATGGTATCAAGCTGGATACATTGACAAAGATAGTGCTACGAGTACGGAGACAGGTTTTCATCTTATGAAAGCAGGAAAAGCCTTTTCCTATCCCAACTTGATAGATCCTTGGATTAAAGAGGATTCATCAACCGGAATTGAAACGGTAGTCGTACATCTCAAGGAGGTTCCAATTGCCACAGGTTCGATAAATTCATTTTTGTGGAGTATGGCCAAAAACACGGTAAATCAGGAACGGGCGATGATGCTGCTTGACCTTATGTACACGGATAAAGATGTGGTTAATTTATTGAATTACGGGATTGAAGGAAAACATTACGTAAAATTATCAGACGATACGATTGATTTCCCAGAAGGCGTTAACGCTTCGAATTCTTCTTACTTTCCGGCTCAAGTTTGGATGTTTGGAAACTCTTTACTATCGTATCATTTTGTAGGTGAGGATCCTGAAGTTCACGCAAAGGCAGCTGCGGCTACTAAAAACGCTATGAAATCAAAGGTTTTAGGATTCAACTTTGATTCTGAACCTGTTAGAACGGAAATAGCAGCTGTAACTAATGTTATGAATCAATATCAAGTAGCACTGGAGACAGGTATGATTGACCCCGCTACAAAGGTCCCAGAATTTAATAAGCAACTGAAAGCTGCTGGGCTGGATAAAATTATCGCAGAGAAACAAAAACAATTAGACGCATGGGCTGCAACTAATAAATAAAGGTATTAAAAAAGTATAGGGTCCCATTTCGGGATCCTTTGGTTTATTTCTTATGTCAAGGACAATTAAAGGAGTGGAATAAATATGCAACAAGGAATTAATCCATATCTGCCTTCTTTCGAATATATCCCTGATGGAGAACCATACGTATTCGACAATAGGGTATATCTGTATGGTTCTCATGATAAATTTAACGGATATGCTTTTTGCTTGAATGATTATGTATGCTGGTCAGCCCCAGTAAATGATCTGGCGGATTGGAGATATGAAGGGTGTATTTATAAAAAAACAGACGATCCAAGAAATTCAGATGGCGAAATGTGCCTTTATGCACCGGATGTCGCTAAAGGGCCAGACGGAAGATATTATTTGTACTACGTCTTGGACAAGCAACAAATGGTGTCCGTAGCGGTATGTGAGACCCCGGCAGGAAAGTACGAATATTATGGTGATGTGCATTACGAAGACGGCACGCTCCTAGGAAATCGTGTGGGAGATGAACCACAATTCGATCCTGCTTTATTGGTTGAAGGAGACACGGTGTATCTCTACACGGGGTCCTGCATGCCAGGTGATGCATCTAGAAAGGGAGCAAGGGTAACAGTCTTATCATCAGATATGATTACGATTAAAGAATCTTCAAAAGTTGTCGTGCCTAGCGATTCTTACGGCAAAGGAACCGGATTCGAAGGGCATGAGTTTTTTGAAGGCTCTTCGATAAGAAAATGGGGCGAAACCTATTATTTTATCTATTCCTCTATTAATTATCACGAGCTCTGCTATGCAACGAGCAAATCTCCTACTCATGGGTTTACATATGGGGGGACTATTATCAGCAATAATGACAGCTATATCGACACCTACAAACCTGCTGAGCTCGCCATGTATTTTGGCGGTAATAACCATGGAAGCATCGTTAATATTAAAGATAAATGGTATGTATTTTATCATAGGCATACAAACGGAACGTGTTTTAGCAGACAAGGGTGTATGGAACCAATTGAGATTCTTGAAGATGGAACGATACCTCAAGTGGAGATGACATCATGTGGTCCGAATGGTGGACCTCTGATCGGTAAAGGTGAATATCCTGCCTATCTTGCTTGTAATCTATTCTGTATTGATCTTGAGCCTTCTATGCCAGGACCGGGAGATTGGATTGACTGCCGTTTCCCTAAGATTACACAGGAAGGAAAGGACGGAGACGAAGAAATCGGCTATATCGCTAACATGAGAGAAGGCGCAATAGCGGGCTTTAAGTATTTTGATTGCAGAGGTGTCAAGGAAATTACCATAAAAGCTCGCGGAGGCTGGGGAGGAGCGTTTAAGGTCATGACTACCTGGAACGGACCTGAGCTTGGCAGCATTCCTGTGAAAATGATGAACGAATGGACAGAGTATTCAGCCCCTATATCTGTTCCGAATGGCGTGCAGGCGTTGTACTTTAAATATGTAGGGTACGGAAGCGTGAGCCTTGCTTCGTTTAGGCTAGGTTGCTGAGGTCAAACCGAAGAACTATAACCATTCAATTGCTATATTTAGCTCATAATGTGAAGAGGAGACATAGTGACTATGCTAAAGACTAAAGAAAAGACAGTGATTTATCAATTGTTGGTCGAATCGCAGGAAAATCCTCTTGGAATCGATGTGGAAAAACCGCGATTCAGTTGGAAACTGAATGCGAAACGTAGAGGCGTATATCAAACCGCTTATCAAATTGTTGTGTATGCTCTTAATTCGGCTTCCCATAGTGTCATGCACTGGGACAGTGGGAGAGTAACATCCGAACAATCGGCTTATGTTCCCTATACAGGACCTGAACTCGTTTCCCGCAATCGTTACGAGTGGAAGGTAAAAGTATGGGATGATCAAGGTACAGAATCCGAGTGGAGCACCTTGGCATTCTGGGAGATGGGGCTGCTTCACCCTTCAGATTGGTCAGCTCAATGGATTGAGCCTATGCAAAATTCGGTCACGGAAGAATCCCCATTTGATTACATGAATATGCATGAGAATAAAGTGGAATTGCCTATTACGGAGCGTCTTCATCCATGTCCCATTCTCCGAAGATCGTTTGATGCGAAAGGTGAGATCCAGCGTGCGCGAGTTTATGTTACAGCCCATGGTATTTATCATTTAGAACTTAATGGTGCGAAAATTGGAAACTTTGAGTTAGCCCCAGAATACACAGCATATTCCGATTATTTACAATATCAGACTTACGATGTTACTTCTTTACTTAAGGAAGGAAGCAATGCAATCGGTGCGATACTTTCGGATGGCTGGTACGCAGGTAGAATCAGTTTTTCCGGTGAAAGCTGCCAATACGGCAATAAGCTTGGTTTGTTATTGCAGTTAGAAATAGATTACGTCGATGGAAGTAAACAATTTATGGTTTCCGATGGAAGCTTCAAGTCTTCATATGGGTCCGTGAGATACTCGGATCTTTTCATCGGGGAAATGGTAGATGCTCGTCTCGAACAAGCAGGATGGAGCGAGGTTGATTTTGAGGACTCCCATTGGAATGAAGTTCAGATTGTCAGCTATGGATTAGAAAACATCGTAGCGCATTATGGTGAACCGGTAAGAGTGATTGATGAAATTCAAGTTGATCGCATTATAATGACTCCTAAGGGTGAAGTAGTCCTCGATTTTGGGCAAGTCATCGCCGGCAGAGTACGTATGCACGTATATGGCCAAAGTGGAACCGAAATCGTCCTAGAGCATAGTGAAGTGCTTGACGAAGAAGGGAACTTTACTAATAACATTTTAGGACGAAATAAAGAACAAAAAGATATTTATATTCTTAGAGGTGAAGCAGCAGAAACTTTCGAACCCAAATTCACGTACCATGGTTTTCGCTTTATAAAAGTAAGCGGTTTTCCCGGTATAGTGAGGAAAGAAAACTTTACTGGCATCATCCTCTCGTCGGACTTGAGAACAAGTGGAGGATTTACTTGCTCTGATCATCGTCTGGATAGGCTTCAACAAAATATTGTATGGAGTCAAAAAGCGAATATGTTATCCATACCGACGGATTGCCCGCAACGAGAAAAGGCGGGATGGACAGGGGATATCCAGGTTTACGCCCCGACTGCTGCATTTAATATGGACATGAATGCCTTCTTAACGAGATGGTTACGCAATGTAGTTATTGAACAATTCCCGGATGGTCAAGTTCCTAATGTTGTTCCAGCTCCTAGTGCCTATCTGAAGGAGACCGCAGCGGCAGGGCTGGAATCCAGTGCGGGTTGGGGGGACGCGATTGTCATCGTTCCTTGGGTACTTTATCAGGTTTATGGAGACACCCGAATACTTGAGGAGAATTACGGGGCAATGGTCAAGTGGGTCTCCTATATCGAGAAGTCAGCAGCAGAGGAGATTCCAGATGATGTAGCAGGCCGGCAGTTGACAGATGAAGAGCGGGAACGTCAGAAATATCTTTGGAACACGGGACGACATTTCGGTGATTGGAACATTCCGAGCTTTGATCAAGGTGACGGACCGGATCTCACACAGAACATGACGATGACGAAGGATTGGGTTGCTACAAGCTTTTATGCCCATTCGACAAAATTATTGTCTACTATCGCTTCCGTGATCGGTCATGAAGAAGATGCACTTCGTTACAATGATTTAAATAATAAAATTAGGAAAGCTTTTTCGGAGGAATATCTTAATGGAGATGGTACGCTGAAATCGCATTTTCAAGGCATGTGCGTACTTGCGCTGCACATGAACATGATACCTGATTCGGCGCGCAGCAAAGTGTTGGATCAATTGGTACAGTTAATTGAGCAGAATGGGAATCGGTTAGACACAGGCTTTGTTTCTACTCCCTTCTTATTAGATGTTCTTTATAATAACGGACGTTCTGATGTCGCCTATCAATTACTTTACCAAACAGAAGCCCCTTCGTGGCTGTATGAAGTCGAGAAGGGAGCGACGACTATCTGGGAGAGTTGGAAGGGCATTCGTCCAGACGGCAAGATTACAAATATATCCTACAATCATTACGCATTTGGTTGCGTCGGAGATTGGATGTATAGAAGAATCGCTGGAATAGATAAAGCTCTAGCTGGTTACAAACACATTGTCATTCAACCAGACTTAAAGTGCAATCTCACTTACGCTAAAGCTTCTTACGATTCGATATATGGAACCATCGTATCCGAATGGAACATTAATGCACAAAAAGTGGGAGTCTACATCGAGATTCCGGTCAATACAACAGCTACGATCATGTTAACAGGTGCTCGTAAACGAGATATACAGTTAGAAGATGGTATTCGTCTGATTACGGAAAATGAAACAGGAGTCATAGTGGAAGTAGGGAGTGGCGAATACAGCTTTGCTTATGAAATGTTGGGTTAATAGGGGATATTTGTTAGGGGTTGGATAAAATAGAAGTTACAAAACTCAATTCAGAGACCGAGACGCTGCATCAAGAGAAGCATCAGGGAATATTCGGCGACAAAAGAAATAGTTTAATTGTATTTGTCATGATCCTCGGAGTTTTTGTAGCCATTATGAACGAAACTCTGTTGAATGTGGCATTGACACCTATAATGAAGGACCTTGGTGTTACGGCCAATACTGCACAGTGGTTGAGTACAGGATATTTGCTGGTCATCGGAGTGCTTATACCAGCTACGGCTTTTTTGATACAACGTTTTACCACAAGAGGCTTGTTCCTTTCTGCGATGGGGTTATTTACTATAGGTACTCTCGTGGCGGCGATTGCTCCGGATTTTGCTGTTCTATTTGCCGGTAGACTAATTCAAGCGGCTGGGACAGGCCTTCTATTTCCATTATTGACGAATGTCGTATTAGCGCTGGTCCCTCATCATAAGAGGGGAACTGCAATGGGGACTATCGGTATTGTTATTACTTTCGCCCCGGCAATTGGTCCTACGCTATCTGGTTTTATTGTCACACATTATAATTGGAGAGTGCTGTTCTATAGTATTTTACCAATCGCATTAGCCATCATCATATTCGCTTATTTCAGCTTGAAAAATATAACGGAATCCCGTAATCATAAGTTCGATCTATTGTCGATAGTGCTTTCAACTCTGGGTTTTGGAGGGGTGGTATACGGTTTTAGCAGTGCAGGGGAAGGACATGGGGGTTGGACGGAACCCATGACTATCCTTTCAATTGTAGCTGGTTGTATGGCTCTTGGATTATTTTGCTGGCGACAATTAACTATGAAAGAACCTATGCTAGATTTGAAAACATTTCAATACCGAATTTATAGGATCTCGGTTATTATCTCGGTTATTGTCAATATGTCGTTATTCGCAGCCATGATGTTGGTTCCCATTTTCCTCCAGAATGCATTTGGATACACCTCGTTAAGGGCTGGTTTAGTCATGCTACCAGGTGGAATTATTATGGGTATCATGTCACCTATTACAGGTAGATTGTTCGATAAATTTGGGGCTAAATGGCTTGTGCTTAGCGGACTAACACTGATGGCATCCACCTTGTTAGGGTTTGCATTCATGACGGTTTCAACCTCCTATTCAATGGTAACCACTTTAAACGCCTTGTTCATGCTGGGCATTTCCATGCTCATGATGCCAGTAATGACGAATGGGCTGAATGAATTGCCAAGGTCGCTGTACCCACATGGTACAGCAATAAGTGGTACACTCCAGCAGGTTGGAGGCGCTATAGGCATGGCGCTGCTCGTGACAGTCATGACAACAAGTTCCAATAACTTTTTGATAAAGAACAGCGGAGCTATGACGAAATTGAATTTGGAAGTATTCGCGATGACAGAAGGTATGAAACATGCATTCCTACTGGCATTCGCTTTAGTAGTTATTGCCCTATTCTTATCTGTTACGTATCTAAAGCGTTCTATACCTCCATCCAGCGAGATAGAAAATGAGCAATTTTTCTCGCACTAAATCAATTTTTTCAAAGGAAACCTGTTATAGAGTTACTGAGTAAAGGTTTCACTAGACTTTTTACAAAACTTGATGAGGAGTTGATTTGACTGTGGGATATAACGAGAACATCAAAATGGATCAGTTGCCGAAAACTAAAAATGAAGTCTTAACCTCCGAGTCTGGAGGTCTTACCTATGCAGGAAAAGTGATCATCATTACAGGAGCAGGTAGTGGGATCGGAAGAGCCAGCAGCATTAAGTTTGCAGCGCGAGGAGGAAAAGTGGTTCTTGTTGATTTTAATGAAAAGTCGGGTCGAGAAACTCTTGATCTCGTCAACAGCTTCGGCGGAGAGGGGATTTTTGTACAAGCAGATGTATCTAACAGTGTGGATGTGAAAGGTTATGTGCAAAAGGCCGTAGACACTTATGGAAAGATAGACGTTCTATTCAATAATGCTGGAATCATGCAAAAATTTCAGCGTTTTCAGGACATCTCCGAGGAAGAATTCAGCCGGGTAATTGATGTCAATCTCAAAGGAATATTCTTAGGCATGAAGTATGTGCTTCAAGTGATGGATAGACAAGGGTATGGAAATATTATCAATACAGCATCTACCACAGCTATCCGGGCTGAGCATAGTCTTGCCTCTTATACCGCCAGTAAACATGGGGTATCCGGCTTAACAAAAGCTGCTGCAATTGAATATGTAAGAAAAGGAATTCGAGTAAATGCCATTTGTCCTGGTGGGGTTGCGACCAGTATGACTGCGGCCGTACCACAGGAATTGCAACAAAGTGGATATAAACCCGAAGAGTTCCCTAATATGAGAATTGGGCGCTTTGCTGAGCCTGAAGAACTGGCGGAGATTGTTGTATTTCTTGGATCAGATGCTTCCAGTTATATGACGGGATCCATTGTTTTAGCAGATGGTGGTTTGACACTCTAGATGAGCAGTTGCTGAAGAAAATAAGGAATAACAATGGTCAGGAGTTTAACACTCTTGACCATTGTTATTTCTAATAGTTCCAGCCTACATAAAAATTCAGATTATTAGAAGATTCGAAGCTGAGTCTATAGATTTCCTTATAATAATATAAGCAATGAAACCTCTAATGCAGAGGACCACTAAGCATCCTATTGCCTCTTTTCTAAGTTCACTACGCTTTCCTGACAAGCTCGTGGAGCTGGCCCTTAACGTTATCCCTACTTAATCCTCCGTGATAACAAATAACCGATTTAATGTCGAAGTCTAAATATTTTTCTATGGAACGGAAAGCTGTGTTCATATCCGGCGTGGAATGCGGATGGGGTCCCCCTAAGATGCCTTCCACACTGAACATGGCATCACCAACAACAAGGGTTTTGCTTTGTTTCAAATAAAGACTAATATGTCCAGGCGTGTGCCCGGGTGTAAAGATAACATGAATTCCCCCGCAATACGGAAGCTCTTGTCCGTCAGCCAACATGCTGTCAACTTTGGCCTTAGGAGAATTCTCCAACAAGTAAGCGACCACTTTCAAACGTTCATCTTCCGGAAGGGATTCTAATTGCCAAGCCATACTATCGAGATTCACTTTCATAAGGGGCAATTTTCCTTCAATATATGGTTTATCCATCTCATGAGCGTATACCTTAATATTTCCATCAGATTGCTGCAAAATTTCAGGAAGACTGCCGATGTGGTCAATATCTTGATGAGTCAAAATGATTGCTTTCAACTTGTCCATGGAGACACCACACTCGTTCATGGCTGAACGTATTTGCTCCAATTGCCCGGGCGAGCCGGTATCGATTAAAATAGCCGTTTCATCATCCCAAATCAGGGTAGGATTCAATTCTTGACGATTGCCGAATACTTCAACCTGCAATTCCAGCATTTTTACTCCATCTGAAATTTTCATCATTTCTTCTCTCCTTCTTATTTGTCTCCGTTTTATATTTTTTAATTTCTTTCACCATATAAACGAATCGGAGCTTTCTAAAGATACGGGGAGCATTTTTCAAGTTTACCGATGTTTGAATCAGCTTTATCATTTGTAGCAATAGGGAATATTGGTTAGCCAGATATCTCCTGAAGCTGTCTCAAAAATGTTTTGGCAGCAGCCGAAAACACCTGATTTTTCTTCCAAACTATATTTAAGCCAGATTCAAGCCTAGGCTCTAGGGGTCTAAAACAAAGGTTACTGTCACTGGATGTGTTTACGATTTTATCTATCGTTACGGCATATCCAATGCCTTCTTCAACCATAATTGCAGCATTATAGGCCAGATTGTAGGTAGCTACAACATTTAATTTATCGAAATCGTCACCAAACCAATCCACAAATTCATTTTTATAAAATGTCTGCTTCATAGCCTGTCTTGAGCAAATTAGTGGAACATTGATTAAATCTGCTGAAAGAATGACTTCCTTGCAAGCAAGAGAACTGTCTTTCTTCATTACAACGCCCCAAACATCCTTAGCTGGGATATCTATGTAATTGTATTTCGATACATCAGCTGGTTGAATGAGTACACCAAAGTCAAGCAGGCCCTTATTGATCCGCTCAGTTACATCATCCTCGTTGCCGCTATAGAGATGATACCGTATATTTGGATAGCTTAAACGTAAGTCTTTGACTACCCGTGCAATTTGTTTCATGGCTTCTGTTTCCCCGCCGCCTATATAGACATCCCCGCTAACTGTTGCTTCCATGTATCTAAACTCTGCCTCTAATTTATCCACCATGTCAATGATCTCTTCGGCTCTCTTTCTTAAGAGCAAACCTTCATCTGTCAAAATAATATGGTGACTGCTTCGAATAAATAGTTTTTTTCCTAGCGCGTGTTCAAGATCCTTTAATTGTCTGGACAAGGTTGGCTGTGTAAGATGTAAAAATTCAGCAGCTGCCGTAATGCTTCCTTCTCTTGCCACTGTAAGAAAATAACGCAATACTCTAACTTCCATCTGCACTTCTCCTTTTGGTTTTATGATACATGTTCAAGAAATGCCTTTCAAGCATTTCTTAATATGAGATATAGGTATTTGTTATGTGAGAAAAGCACGTCTAAAATAAATACAAACAGCTTTTACGATAAACATTATTTTTTGAAAAGCGGAGGAAATAAAAACATGGATACAAAAAAGGTATGGTTTATCACGGGCGCTGGCAGAGGCATGGGCAAAATAATCGCTAAAGCTGCTTTGAACGCCGGACACAAGGTTGTGGCTACTGGTCGTCATACAGACGCGGTGGCTAAGGCGATCGGAAAATCCGATCATTTATTGATCGTTCAATTGGATGTTACCCGGCCTGCCGAAGCACAGTCGGCAGTCAACGCGGCAATCGAGCGGTTCGGAACGATCGATGTGCTGATTAATAATGCCGCACAATTCTATGGGGGCTTCATCGAGGAACTGACTCCAGACCAAATTGAAGAACAACTGCAAGTGGCTTTGATTGGCCCCATGAACGTTACGCGGGTGGTGTTGCCTGTCATGCGCAAGCAGCGTTCCGGCCATATCATCTCGATTTCTTCTGGTGCAGGCCTTTCCGGATTCGAGTTTAATTCCGCCTATTGTGCATCAAAATTTGCGCTTGAGGGCTGGATGGAGTCATTGTCGCCTGAGATAGCGCCTTTTGACATTCATACGACCATTGTCAATCCAGGCTTTTTCCGAACGGAATTCCTTACAAAGGCGTCTTCGACTTATGCCAAGCATTCGATCGAGGATTATGAGGAACGCAGAGCTAATCACATGTCATTTTTTAATGGACAAAACGGACAGCAGCCAGGTGATCCCATCAAGCTTGCGAAGGCACTTCTCAAAATCGTAAGTGAGGCGAAACCGCCGCAACGCTTCATCGCAGGCTCCGACGCTATTGGTATTGCAGAGCAAAAGATTGTGGATCTCCAGGCTCAGATAAATGCCTACCGCGATCTTTCATCGGCTATGGCTTATGAAGATTGAACGAAATCATTTGATTGTCTATATATTGACCTTTGGCGTATTCAGTATCTTAAACACCGAGATGGGAGTTATCGGAATCTTGCCCTTGATTGCGGACCACTTTCATGTCAGTATCTCCACCGCAGGGTTGATCGTGAGTCTGTTTGCACTTGCGGTTGCTATCTCTGGGCCAATTTTGCCTTCCTTGTTTTCGGGTATGAACCGCAGGAATGTTATGCTGCTTGTTCTTGGCATTTTTATTGCGGGCAACCTCGTTTCTGCCATTACATCAGACTTTACTGTGTTATTGATTGCTCGTGTTGTTCCTGCTTTTTTTCATCCCATTTATTGTTCATTGGCATTTACCGTCGCAGCTTCTTCCGTTAATAAGGATCAAGCTTCGAAGGCAGTAGCCAAAGTATTCATTGGCGTGTCTGCAGGAATGGTGCTTGGCGTACCGCTCGCAGGTATGATTGCCACCGCAACCTCCCTTGCTCACACGATGTTGTTTTTTGCTGCCATAAACGTAGTCGCATTCATCGCGACAATTCTGTTCGTACCATCTATGCCTGTTGAGAATAAGTCCTCCTATGGCACTCAATTGCGTGTATTAAAAAGCTCCACGATCTGGCTATCCATTGCCGCTGTGATCTTCATGAACGGAGCCGTATTCGGAGTATACAGTTACCTTGCCGAGTATTTGAAAACCGTAACCCAATATACTTGGAACACAATCAGTTTGATGTTATTTCTATACGGTGCGGCCAATATTATTGGAAACTTGATCGCAGGGAAGCTGCTTACAAAGCATGCATTAAGCACGATAAAGTTTTATCCATTTGTATTAGGGATGGTTTACATCCTGCTTTTTATGCTGGGACAGTTCAGCGAGCCAATGACTTTCATTATCTTGGTTTGGGGAGTATTGAGCGGCATAGGAGGCAACATTACTCAATATTGGATTGTATCTGCCGCGCCAGAGGCTCCTGAATTTGCAAATGGAATCTTTCTGACATCCGCGAATCTGGGAACGACGTTAGGTGCAAGTGTATGTGGGCTGTTCATAACAGGAATGAGTATACAATACGTCATACTTGGGGGGATCTTGTTCCTGATATTAAGTATAGCAGCCATTTATCCAAGAATTTTCAAAAGCGGCCGATTGGAGCTTTCTAATCATGCAAGATAAACAGGAGGCTCTTGTCACAGCTGCGAATCGGGAAATCGGGTATGAACTCGTCAGAGACTGCTCTTGTTTAGAAAATGAATATCACTATTATTACGGTAAATAATCTGATTTATGCGGATGGCAGGTTTGTCGCAGTCGGCATGGGGAAAGACTTCTTGGGAAGAAGCGTCGGGGAGATCTGGACTTCCGAGGATGGAGTGACATGGGAGAATCGTCAATCGGGTGCTTCCGAAGATTTTTTTGGAGTGGCGTATGGCGCGGGCAAGTTTGTCATGGCGGGCACCAAAGAATTCTCCATTTTCGGTGACGGCAACAGCTGGTCATATCCGGTATCGGGCACGTCTACGGATATCTATACCGTCGTTTATGGGAATGGGTTGTTCGTTGCTGGCGGTAATATCGGCTTGATTCTCACCTCCACTGACGGGAACCATTGGAAACAACTCCCCGCAAATAACGATTTTGACCGCGCTAGGTAATGTAAGTAAATAGTTATACAAAAGACAGTACCTGCGGGGTACTGTCTTTTGTATTCTTGGCAGCACATCCCGAAGCTAGCTAGTTTCGTGGAGCTTGAGGACTGCTCAGTCCAAATGCTCTCGATCATCAGGCCCACCGTTCAGTACTACTGTTAATCGAGCATCCGCACCAGTCTAAGTGAAAAGCTGGAAGGAACGGATATGTTGGACGAACGGCAGAAAAAGGTGATAGAGGTACAGGGAGAGCGGCTGATGACGGGCGACGTCGTTATTATTGGTCAAAAGGATCAGTCAGCCAGGATAGATTATACGAATGATCATGATTTGATGGATAAAGGTTAGTTGTTGACAGAGTCGTGTTGGGCCTGCACACGGGTTGTTCACGAAAGCGACAAGGATTTTTGACAGAATAATGAGGGTTGATTGAGTAGCAGCAAATAAGTGACGCTTTATGGTAACCTATAGAAGTGACCTATAGAGTGACCTATAGCAGTGAAATCAGATACAGGGAGTGTTATTCTCATGTTAATACAAAGCAATACAACTAGTATTGAACGAATTCCGATCTCCATTACGAAGGTGCTCTTTGAAACGATAAAGTTTGGCATTATTAAGTCAAACCTCATTGCGATGATCGCAGGGCTTAGCATGGCGCTATACGTTCATCACTTATCTTTCTTCGATAAGATCGGCAACATTGTGCTCGCTTTGATTGGATCAGCCTTGGTGATCGGAGCGGCCGGCATCTTCAATAATTTATATGATCGTGATATCGATGCTATTATGGAACGGACGAAAAATAGGCCGACAGTATCAGGAATTGTTGACCTCAGGAGCGGGCTGATCATGGGAATCTGGATTGCTACAGGTGGCCTTATCGCGTTGTATATTTCTTCTCCGCTTGCAGCTTACTGTGGCTTTCTGGGTCTGTTCCTCTATGTCGTGCCTTATACCATGTGGACGAAGCGCAGAACCATCTATAATACGGAGGTGGGAAGCTTGTCGGGTGCGATGCCTCCCCTGATCGGCTGGGCCGCGATTTCACCTGACATTTTTCACCCCGGTGCAATGGCGTTGTTCCTGCTAATGGTGATTTGGCAGATGCCACATTTTTATGCAATCGGGATTCGTCGTATGGAGGAATACCGGGCGGCTAACATCCCGATGCTGCCGGTCGTCAAGGGTATTCGAAGAACGTACGTGCAGATGAACGTATATCTGGTTGCGTTGTTCCTGTGCAGCTTCTTGTTCTGGTCCTTTAATCCTTATATCGCTGCGGCGAATGCGCTGCTGAGCTTGATCTGGCTGATTCTGAGCGTAGACGGATATCGTCGGAAGCCGGAGGAAAAGTGGGCGCGTTCGATGTTCATTTTTTCACTGAACCACATCACAGTGCTGCTGCTGATGATCGTCGGCTACTCCTTGGGTGCTCCTCTATTTCAGTAGAACGATTTGAGCATTTACGCTAGTGTGGGTGTTCTAGATGAATGAATAATAAAGGGATCGTGAAGAGGATATGGTAAAAGCAGTGGATTAAACCTCCTAAAACGAAAAAGCAAGCATTTTAGGAGGTTATGATAAATGAACTTCAATCCGATTATTATGGATAGCTGGAGTAGAAAACATTACTTTGACCATTATTTAAACAAGGTCAGATGTACCTTTAGCATGACGGCCAATATTGATATTACCCGGCTGCTGAAAGAACTCAAGATTCAGGAGATAAAGCTGTATCCTGCACTCATCCACATGATAACGACCGTGGTAAACCGCCATCATGAATTTCGCACATGCTTTAATTCTGAGGGGACATTAGGTTATTGGGATCGTTTATCTCCTAGCTTTACCATTTTTCATGAAGATGATAAGACTTTTTCAAGCTTATGGACTTTGTATGATGAGGATTTTAATGATTTCTACAGTCGTTATCTTGCTGATATGAAAAAGTACGGAAGTGTTAAACAATTTGCCCCTAAAACAAAAGAACCGCCCAATACTTTCCCTATTTCTAGCATTCCTTGGGTTAGCTTCACAGGCTTTAACCTGAACATCTACAATGAAGGAACCTTTTTACTCCCCATCTTTACAATGGGGAAATATTTTCGGCAGGACGACAAAATACTGTTGCCATTATCAGGGCAATTCCACCATGCCGTTTGCGATGGTTACCATGCTGGGTTGCTGTATAATGAGCTGCAATTACGTGCAGATACTTGTAAGGAATGGTTGCCAAACTATACCCCATTTCGCTAACAACCATGTTAGTTGGATAAGGGAGCGGCAGTCTACAGCTTTATTTTTTTGAAAACAAAACAAAAGCCATGCGAGAGAAAATCTGCGCATGGCTTTCATAATTTTCTATTTTATTATTGAAAACTATTTTCCGATAAGTTGGAGTCCGCTCCAGCTGCTTACATCACATTGGCCTTCATTATTTCGGCCCACAGCCACCACCGTACCGTCCGATTTAAGACCGATGGTATGAGCGCAACCCGCTGCAATTGCCACTATATCGCGCCAGCCACTTATATGGCATTGGCCATGCTCATTCCAACCCACAGCCACCACCGTACCGTCCGATTTAAGGCCGATGGTATGATTACTACCCGCCGCAATCGCCACAATACCGCGCCAGCCGCTTACATTGCATTGGTCACGCTTATTCCAACCCACAGCCGCCACTGTTCCGTCCGATTGAAGCCCGGCGGTATGAAGGTAACCCGCCGCAACTGCCACCATATCATGCCAGCCACTTACATGGCATTGGCCATACCGATTATTGCCCGTAAACGTCACCGTGCCGTCTGATTTAAGCCCGACAGTATGCCAGTCACCTGCCGTAACCGCCACCATATCACGCCAGCCGCTTACATCGCATTGGCCTTCATTATTTCGGCCCACAGCCAGCACTGTGCCATCCGATTTAAGGCCGATAGTACGACGCCAACCCGCCGCAACCGTCACCATATCGCGCCAGCTGCTTACATCGCATTGGTTATGCTTATTCCAACCCACAGCCGCGACCGTCCCGTCTGATTTAAGCCCGATGGTATGAGCATTACCGGTATGGGCATTACCCGCCGCAACCGCAATCATATCGCGCCAGTCGCTTACATCACATTGGCCATATTTATTATCACCGACAGCCACCGCCGTCCCGTCCGATTTAAGACCGACGGTATGGCGATAACCCGCCGCGATGGAGGGCAGCGCTCCGACCCGTGTGTCGCAGCTTTTGGGAGCATCGATTTCCATAATGGAATCCCCCTCATTCATAATTTTATAGATAGTATTGCAGAACCTCCACACATTTTCAACGCTTCAGTTCGTTTTGAAATGAATAATGGGGTAAATCTAGGGTTCGAGGGAGGTATCTTAGTTTTTGCATCCATGTTGTACAATTGAACTAAAAACGAAAGGAGAGGATTCTCTTGGAAAATGTTGATTTTGCTTGCACGCAATTCCGGAACGCCGAGCCCGGCGCACTCCTTACTTTCGGCATGTATCCGCAAACGGCGGATGGCACAGACAGAACGCCGATCATGTGGCGGGTGCTGCAAAATTCAGGCAGCGAGCTGTTCCTGTTGAGCGAGTACATTTTAGACTGCAGGCGGTATCATGGTGAATTTGTCGATATTTCGTGGAAGGATTCTGATATGCGTAAGTGGCTGAACGATGATTTTTACAATGTAGCGTTCAATGACTCCGAGAAGAAGTTTATCAAAACTACACATTGCACGGATAACGGAGAGGGCAGTACAAATACGGACGACAAGGTTTTTTTGCTCAGCGTTCCGGAGGTGAGAGAACTGACCTATAAACATGATGAAGTCGCTTTAAGCGCGAAACGTCGAGCAATAGGAACGGAATTTTCCAAAATAAAAAAGGAAGATAGCGGTCACTTGTATGTGTATGATAAAACAGTCAAAGCTGACTACATCATCGAAAATGGTGAAGAATTAGGCTGCTCTTGGTGGTGGCTGAGAACCCAGCCTGTTATAACTTCGCGTGCGTATTTTATTGGCCCACGCAGCAGTGTACGCAGTTATGGTCTTGTTAACTTAGCTCGTGACGGTGTACGTCCCGCTTTAAAAGTGATAGTTCCGTAGTTTTTATCAACGGATGTCCCTTTTTGAAAATGTATCGCTTAAAACAAAAAAGATCGTTTTTGAATCACTTGGACGTGACCCGAAACCGATCTTTTTTCGTGAATGATAAGGATTAATAACAAGCCTCATAGTTAGGTTAGGCTTTGAAAGTAACGATTGATTAGGCCCAAGTTGTAATCGTTTCAACCGGGAGGCGGTAGGAAGGATAGCCTTCTTTGGCTGCTTTTCCTATAGAAATCAGCATGACCGATTGGAACCTTTCTTTGTCCAGGCCAAAAGCTTCAGCGATCTGATCCTTTGCGTAACCGGCCATCGGGTTGGTGTCATAACCGTGGGCACGGGCAACGAGCATCAGCTGCATCGAAATGAGGCCCGAGTCAATCAGGTTCATGTCACGAAGGTCGGATGCGGCCATACTCGCATAATAAGGCTTCGCTTGTTGCATTTGCATATCCATAATGTCCTGTGACATGTATCCAAGCTCCACGGCTTTGCCGAAAATTTCGTCCATATATGCCAAATTGTTTGCATCGTAAAATACTGCAATGACAGCCGAGGAAGTTAGCGCTTGTGTCTGGTTGAAGGAGGCCAGTGGTGCAAGCTTTTCTTTGCCTTCGGTACTGTCGATGACAAGGAAACGCCACGGCTGCATGTTAATGGCAGAAGGGGCACGGGAAGCTTTCGCCAACATTTCGGTCATTTCCTCCCGGCTGATTTTCACTTCAGGATCGTAAGCTTTAACGGAATGGCGTTCCAGGACGATTTCATTGAAATCATTTGTTTTGTGGAATTTGCTAGTAATGGTGTTCATATAGAGTTCTCTCCTTTAGTATGGTTTGCAAAATGGTGCTGCAACTTTTCTTCACTAGGAGAATTGTAAACTATGAAGTATACTTTATAGCAAGAGAAAAACGAGGTGATTATTTTGAAGATTAGTGAAGTAGCAAAAATGGTGGATCTTCCTATATCAACGATCCGTTACTATGAGAAAATAGGTATTATCACGGATGATCATGTATTGAGAGAACAGAATAATTATCGGAATTATGCTTTAGACATCATCCATCATTTAAATATTGTTAAAAATTGTTTAGCTGTTGGTTTTTCAATTCAGGACATAAAATCGATGATTTCGAAAAAAGGATTTTCAAAAGATGAACAAACACGCATTATTCAAGAAAAGATCTTAGAAATAGAAGACGCTCAAAAAAAATTAGAGAATTCCAAACAAGACCTTTACGACATTCTTAAATTAGACATTACGTGTGAGGATGGGTTCGGAAAATATTAATTTTAAGCTGCAGCGGGTAAAATTGTGGTGTTGCAAGCTGAATACGGGGCAGATCGACCAGTTGCACATGGAGCTTACCCAGTATATTTACGAACAGCGCATGCTCAAGGCCTGCAAGCTGCTAAAGTATGAAAATTATAAAATTTACCATATTGAAGAAAGCATCGGTTATCCCAATACCAACTGGTTAATTCGCGAATTCCGTGTTAAAATTCCACCGTTACAGCCACGAGCAACACGCTGAACCCGCGGATAAAGCTGACGAACACCGGCATTTCCGCCATCAATATGTCCGACGTGAAGCTGCGTTATTATTATACGATTGATGGGGAGATAGCCCAGAGCTTTTTCTGTGACTGGTCGCATGTCGGAAGCAGCAACGTAACGGGCACCTTCGTCAAGTTGGCGACTCCCTTGACCGGGGCTGACCACTATCTGGAGCTCGGCTTTACGAGCGGAGTCGGAAGCTTGGCTGCGGGAGACAGCATTGAAATTCAGATTCGCGTGTCCAAGTCCGATTGGTCGAATTACTCACAGACGGGGGATTACTCCTTCGATTCGACCCATACGACTTACGCTGATTGGAGCAAAACGACCGGCTACATTTCAGGTGCTCTCCAATGGGGAACGGAGCCTGGAACGGTATAGGAATGAATTTTTGTCGAGAGGAAGAGAGCTTGTTGGCGATTGCGGAGCATTAAGCCTCCACCATTAAAACGAACAACGAAAGCATTATTACTGCTATTGCCGCTTAAACAGCGGGAAATATGAAACCTCCATAAAGCTGGTTTGAAATAAAGCCGAGCGAAGATCAGGTAACAGCCTGATTTTCGTTCGGCTTTTGCTTTATGCTTTTAAAGCTGCGCTTCAAGCGTCCCAAACATATGCTTCGCCATATCTGAGTAATTATAGGCGGGGTGTGGCAGTCCAATTTGTAAAGTTGCCCACATGGCATTCCAGAACTGAACGATAAAGATCATGTCATCGAGAGTGGATAGCAGGCCAGCCCCTTCCTCCGCGCCAAAATAATGCGAAAGTAGCTGTTCTTTCTATGCCGGTGTAAATGAACAGCCCATACAGGCAAGATCAAACAGAATATCGCCCATACCTGCATACTCCCAATCAAGCAGACGAACGGAACCATCATATAGAAAGTTATTGGCAAATGGATCGTTATGACATAACCCGCGGAAACGTGAGGCTACCTGTGCTCTACTATGCTGAATATTCAGCAGCTTATTCATAAGTCGATCAAGTGATGCTGGTAATGGCAGTTGCCTCTTCCTCGCACTCTGAATGCGATCCTCAATATCCTGATATGGGGAAAATTCATAGGCAATAGGAGGCAGTTGATGAACTTTTTTAAGCAGAGCTACGGTCTCTTCCATATGTTCTACCAATTCTTGATTTTGGAATTCCCGCCCAGAGAGAAAATGGGTAATCATGTGTCCGGTTTCAGGATTGAAGTAAAGTAATTCGGGTGCAACCGCTAATCCGTCCAAAACTTGCAAAGCCGCCGATTCAGCATAACGATTAATGCCTAGCTCCGAGGATTGAGTGCCGCCGATTCGTACCGCAACCTTTTGCCCGTTGCAGGAAACGATATAGTTACGGTTGGTCAGACCGCTCTTCTGAAATTCAACCATTGTTTCTTGACGTTCCCAGCCTAACTCGTCCTTGATCAACGTATAGACCTGCTCTAAACTCGCGTCTTCAATCGGCCCACTCTCTGCATTTGACAACTCGACACCTCTTCCCCCAATAGGGCTCCAAACTAAAATGATAATGATAACGCTTTCAGTATAACGACCCCGAATAGGGCCGTCAATAAAGTTATTTGCTATGTAAAATGAATGATGGAAGGGTGAAGTGACCAAAAAATAAAGCGATAGGCAAAGCTACTTCCAGACTTGCCCGACAACGCTAGAGCAAGCCTGAAAGAAGCTTGGTGCCTAAGATTAAAATGGCCGAAGTCTGCCTAAGATTGCCTACGACTGTTTAACAATGCTGTCCCACGATGCAAGCATTTGCTGGCGCTCGCGATCAGACGTAATTAATGTTTTTAGCTTCTGTATCGTTTGGGGAGCATTCCATTCCGTACGTTTGTTGAAGTATTTGCTCGATAAGCCATAGAAAAGATGAGGGAATAGCAGATCTGCATAAATGACGCTGCATTCCTCGGCGCTTAAAGGATGAACCTCACGATAAGCACGCAGCATGGATATGGCTTTAGATGAGCTCCATCCATGCTTCTTCATCACCTTGTTGAATATTTTGCGAATATCTCTTGCAGGCAAGTCAAAGGTCAAGGAATCCATATCAATAATGGCAAGCCCTTGCCGGGTCTTAATCAAGTTAGCTGCTGCAAAATCCTGATGGCATAGGTTTTTTTGCACGGCTACTTTATTGACCCAATTGCTGTAAGCGCTGCTTTGAATCAAGTGCAGTGCAGCTTTTCCTTGGTCAATAAATTTGTCCACATGTAGAAGAAACAGTCTCTCAAATTCGCTGCTGCTGCTACTGCTACTGCTACTGCTGCCGCTCTTACCGCTCCTACTGCTCCTACTGCTCCTACTGCTCTTACTGTTTTTAGTGCTACTCCTATTGCTACGGCTATTGCTGTTGCTGCTACTGCTGTTGCCGCTGCTGAGGGCCATTCCCTTGAACCGCTCTAATTGATCGAGATGCTTCGCGTAGCTCCGTCCCCAGCTGCCAAGATGCTCCCTTTCATTCGTTGTATAGGTGGATTGAAAACCTCGGGAAGCCAAATGGAATTTTCCAAGCTCCTTCATAATCAGATAGAGATCTGCCGTTACATAGGAGGGCGAATCGCCTTCCGCTGCATCTGATAAGACGTAGCAGCTGCCGCTGCTGTCCTCCGCGTAATCATTTCCATCCGTGGTAGCTACCATGCGAGGGATAGGCGCACCATTTTTCTGCAAATGTCTAATGGCTTGAAGGAGAAAGAGGAGCCTTTGCTTGGACACGGGCGCCTTCTTCAAAATTTTAGTTCCCGCGCTTGTCGCAAGGCTCCAGGTCGCCTTCTTTCCTTTATCCGAGATGAGCTTAATGCTCTTCACTTGAAGCGGATATTGGGACATCAGTCCAGTTATCGTTTGCATAATCGTTACCTGCCCCTTTGCTGAGTTCGTTTGATGCTAGAGCGGCGTTTGATCTTTTTGCGAAGAGGCCTAGTGAACCGACTTTTGAGTTTGGTAACCGTAATATTTGATAATGGGGTAGGCTCGCTTCTATAAGCGTCCATGTAAATTTTATTTAAACGATCTGCTACATGCTTGAATGTGAAAAATCCCTCGACCATTTCTCTGCCTCTGAAGGCCATCGTTCTGGCCTCATCCCTATAAGTAAGCATATAGTTAATGGCATCGGCAAAGGAGTCAGCGCTGGTGTAGGTGCGAACAATATAGCCATTCCGCTTATGTTGAACGACTTCGGCATTGCCGCCACGATCGGTTGTAATGACGGGGATTCCGGCCGCCATCGCTTCATAATGCACGCGAGCGAGCGGTTCCTGCCATTGGGAGCTGCAAACAAATACGTCGCCCATTGAAAAATAATTCTGAATTTCGTCAGCTTGAACGAATTTGGTGAAGATGACTCTGCTGCGATAAGGCTCAGCGAGCTTCAATAACCATTGTCCATAGCCATCAACGGTGTTGTCGCTGAACCATTTGCCGCCGACAATAACAAGGACCGCATCCGGATGCTCATCAAGAACCCGGCTCATCGCCTGAATGAGCAGGTGTGGCCCTTTCTTCACGCTGAGCCGTCCAACAAATAAAATCACTTTATTATTCTGGACGCCGTATTTTTCACGCATTTGATTGCGTAATTGCAAGCCGCGGGAGGTCCAAATCGGATAGTACGAATTAGGGTCAATTCCCGAGAAGATCGGTTCTGTTTTATTCTCTGCAGCGGGAACGCGCCTGGTAATCGTTGATTTGATATATTTGCTTACTGTCGTTATTTTGTGAACATATTCTACGCAAAGCTCGGCATCGACGTCGGATATTTTGTTAGTCTCAAACATTTCGTTATGCAGACTGACGACAAAACGGCTAGTCGGGGAGGCTTCCTTATAAATAACGACGTTTTTAGGACGATTAAATACATGAACGACATCATAGGCATGCTCTCTCAATGAACGCGCAACATCTTCAACATAGCTTTCTCGGGGAAAGCGGATATATTTAATGTCACCACGCGTCTCCCTGTCTGGCAGCGCAGCATCGGTAATGGAGTAGATCGTTAATTGATGATTTTGTGATAAAAAGGGAGATACTCCGTCCATCATGATTTGGATGGCTCCCCCCCTCACAGCGGGAGAAGGGAGCTTTTCCGTACATATGAATGCCAGTCTCATAAGGAGACAGCCTCCTGTCATTTATAAAAATCACTAAAATATTCGAGCTCCTTGGCTAAGCCAGCTTCCAAGCTGATCTTGGGTTCGTATTGCAATAGCCGTTTGGCTTTGGATATATCGGCCCAAGTGTGCATAGGCTCGCCGTGCATGCCGCCGCTAAGGGTGATTTTCCCTTTTTTTCCAGTCAAAGTCTCCAGAGCTTGAATAACCTGTAGGATAGCTGCGCGCTCTTTACCGCCAATGTTAATGGTTTCTCCGACGACATGGGGGGCGTCAGCTACAGCAGCGATGGCTTCTACGCAATCACTGATATACGTGAAATCCCGGGTTTGCGAGCCGTCGCCAAACAAAGTAATAGGATCATTCGCCAGCAGCTGTTTAATAAAACGATGAAACGCCATATCGGAGCGTTGACGAGGTCCGTATACAGTGAAAAAGCGTAAAATAACGATTGGAACACCATCATTTTTGCTATAGACCCGGCATAAATGCTCGCCTGTCAGCTTGCTGACACCGTAGGGGGCGAGAGGAGCCAGCGGCGTGTCCTCAGATACTTGACCCGTCGTCTCTCCATAAACGGATGAGGTAGATGCAAAAATAAATTTTTTAATCGACGATTGACGACATGCTTCAAGCAACTGCTGAGTAGCAAGAATATTGGATTCGACGTAGCTGCGAAAATCAGCTCCCCAGCTGGAGCGAACGCCCGGTATGCCAGCCAAATGATAGATGATATCCACATCGATAAGCAGTGTTTTCCAGTCCAAATGAAGCATATTGGCGGTAATCATGTTGAATCGCGGGTGGTGAAGAAAGCTTTCCATGTTTTTAGTGCCAATCCAATGAAGCTCTTCACGTACGAATGCGTCAACGCCGATCACTTCATGCTCGCCGCTTGCCAGCAAATATTCGCATAGATGAGATCCGATAAAGCCGGCAGCGCCAGTTACGAGGATTTTCATGGGCGACCAACTCCGAAGTAAGCAAAGCCTTGCAATTCTAAATTCTTTTTGTCCAGAGCATTTCGTCCGTCTACAATAACGGGCCGCCTCATTAGCATTTTGACCTTAGGCCAATCGGCTTCCAGAAAGGAGTGCCAGGCTGTGGCGACTACCAGCACATCCGCTTGCTCCACGGCTACATAAGGACTGGAGCACCAAATAACGGAGGGAAGCTCAGGGCTTGCAAGCGGGTCGTAGGCATAAACCGCATATCCTCGGAGCGCCAGCTTCTTCATTAAAGCAATGGCTTGGGAATAGCGAATATCGTCTGTGTTTTCTTTAAAGGTTGCCCCCCATACGGCAATTCGCGGTTTTGCGGACCATTCGCCTAGCGCATGGGTTATTTTATTCAGGTAAATGTCTATTTGTGAACGATTGATTTTCTTGACAGCATGCAGCAGATCAAGCTTAACGCCTTTAGAGGCGGCCACATAATCAAGGGCATTTACATCTTTGGGAAAGCAGGAGCCGCCGTACCCAAGGCCAGCCTGCAGAAATCTGCCTCCGATTCGCTCATCAAGGCCAATACCCTGCGATACCTCCGTAATGTCGGCCTTATAAGCGTCGCAGATCCGGGCTATTTCATTAATAAAGGAAATTTTAGTGGCGAGGAAAGCATTGGAAGCATATTTGATCAGCTCAGCCTCCAGTCGGTTTGTTAGCAAAAACGTGGTTTGCAAGGAAGCGTACATTTCCTGGACCTTCATCGCAGCTTCTCTTCTCTTGGCGCCAATCACGATACGATCAGGATGGATCGTATCCTCAATCGCAGTTCCTTCCCTAAGAAATTCAGGGTTAGAGACGATATCAAATAAGTCGGGGCGAGTCCCGTGCTGCTGAAGCTCCTCTTCGACCCAATCAGCCGTGCCAGGGGGGACGGTGCTCTTCATAATAATCATTTTGTGCGAGCCAATCGCTTCCGCAATGGCGGTGATGACATGCTTTACATATTTCATGTCGGCGCTGCCGTCCTTCGCTGAAGGGGTCCCAACTGCAATCATAATGACAGGACAATGAGCCATATGCTTCTTGCTATCCGTATCAAAAAAGAGCGTTCCCTGCTGCTGTTTTTCCGTAATCAGTTCAGTCAGTCCTGGCTCGTAAATCGGAATAATTCCTTTCCGCAGCTTCGCAATTTTATCCACATCAACATCCGTACAAAATACGGTGTGCTCCATATCTGCCAGAACAGCCGCTGTTGTCAAACCAACGTAGCCTGCTCCTACAACACAAATTTCCATTTCTATCGCTCCTCTCGAATCTACTACTACTAAAATATTGATTACTGTGAAGAATGGTCACGGCTGCTGCATCTATTAAATCAAGCGGGAGGCTATTGAAATGGGTTGCCGCATTTGCCTTATTTTCATAGAGGACAAGCTTCAAAATCGATTTTTGCTAATATGTTATTACTATATATTGGATGAAATTCCAATGAGAGTGGGTGATATCAGTGGTATTCAAAGCGATTATTCCTGCGGCGGGATACGGTACACGCAATTTGCCGATTACTAAGGCGATACCTAAAGAAATGTTCCCTATTAACAGCCGTCCTGTCATTGACTATATTGTTCAGGAAGCGACCAATGCCGGGATCAAGGAAATCTTGATTATTCTCTCGCGCAATAAGACAGAGATAATGGATTATTTTGATCGCTCCATTGAGTTGGAATGGTTTTTAAACACACACCACAAGAGCCATATGCTTCAAGGAATAGAGCCGCCGAAGGTCAGTTTCCAATATGTACGACAGCCGGAAGCTCTAGGGCTTGGCCAAGCTGTTCAGTTGGGACAAACGTTCGCCGGGGACGATCCGTTTGTTGTTTTACTGCCGGATCAGCTTTGCTTGAAACAGCCCCCTCCGCTGCGCAAAATGATTAAGCTGTACGAGCGCTTCAAGCAACCGGTTATCGGACTGCAGGCTGTGGAGAAGGAGCTTCTGCAAAACTACGGGGTTATTTCTGGAAAACAGATTCAAGCCGGGATATATCGGCTTGATTCCATCGTCGAGAAGCCCAAGACGAACCCGCCATCCCATCTTGCGGTCATGGGCAGATATATTTTGACATCTAAAATATTTGCTGCTCTTAATCAATTGAAGGCTGAAAGCGGGGGAGAGCTTCAGCTAACGGATGCACTGAACGATCTATGTCAGCAGGATGAAGCGTACGGCTATGTTTTTAAGGAAAAATGGTACGATACTAGTATTGAAAGGGAGTATATTAACGCACAGCGTCATGCTTACAGAATGAACAAGCAGTCTTAAAGGGGAGAGGGGAAGAACCTTCAAACGGGGATGAAGCTCGTTAAAGGTTCTCTTTGATCTCTTATTTTCTGTTTTTTGCGTAAACAAAAAGAGTCGCCTTCAGAAGAAGGCGACAGTCGGTACCTAGTACCTAGTACGTGAAGTGCTCAGCTGCTTACTCGTAATCGTCATCCGAGTTTCTATCGAATTGCTCGGCCCGATTGCAGTTATCATGCGAGCGGTGATGCTGGCCATGCGAACGATGGCCATGTGAACGATGACCATGTGAACGATTGCCACCAGTGCGATTGCCGCCAGTGCGATTGCCACCAGTGCGATTGCCACCAGTGCGATTGCCGCCAGTGCGATTGCCACCAGTGCGGCTACCACCAGTGCGTTTGCCGCCAGAGCAGGAGGATGAACTGAAGTTTGACATATGCAAACCCCCTTTCTCGTATATGCTACAATATATGTCCGCAATCTATTATTTGTAACGAGGCATTTGATTGTTTTCATAGTCTACTTAAAATTTAATATACGTCGGCGTCTAATTTAATTTGGTGGTGTATTTTTAAATAAAACTAAGTGTACGTGCTTTCGAAAAGACCTTCCTATTAGAAAATAGCCGGCGGCAACCTGTCTAAATTATGGCTGCATGAGCTATGCATAAGTGTATTTGGTTTGACGCATACCGGGAGAAAGAGAACGTAAGACGCGTGTGCACAAGCAATGGACTTGTTTCTTAAGCATGGTATCATAGGATCAAACGGACGGCTGCACATGATGAAGGAGGATCAGATATGTATAAGGTGCTCATTGTGGATGACGAAATATTTGTGCGAAAGGGCCTGATTAATTTAATGAATTGGGCCGCCATGCAATTCGAAATATGCGGAGAAGCAGAGAACGGAAAGCAAGCTATTGAGCTAATTGAACGACTGAAGCCTAATCTGGTTATTGCTGATATCAGGATGCCTATGCTCGATGGCCTCGAACTGATCAAGCATGTGAAGGAGGAGGGAGATCACCAGCCGTTATTTATCATTATAAGCGGGCATCATGATTTCACTTATGCGCAGCAAGCCTTGCGCTACAATGTGTCGGATTATATTTTGAAGCCAGTGGACAAGAAAGAACTGGGCGCCACTTTGAAAAAGGTGGAAAATACGCTGAATCAAATGCAGCTTTTGTCATATACAGGAGAAAAACCGCTCGCTCAGACCATAATCGCAACCTTGCTGCAGACCGAGCCCAACGACCAGGTGATTCAGCAAATTTCCCATATATTGAAGCTTCCAGCCGCTTCTCCTTACACTTATGTCATTGCAGAAATACAGGATATGCGGCTGCCCGGATCATTCGATTATTTACCGGCCATGCAGACGGCGCTTCAGCGGTATATGCAGCGCGAAGGGACGCTTCCGCTCGTTCATGTGCGCGAGAACAATCAGTATGGACTTATTGTCCCACAAGCATGGCTAATGCAATGGGGCGATAACGAGCATACGGCTTATGCCTGGCTGCTGGATATGCTTGAGAAAGAGCTGGGAACGACGATAAGCTTATTCATCGGAAGCAGGGAGGAGCATCTTAAGCGCATTGACCATTCTGGGAGCAGCGCAAACCAATGCTTGAATTACCGTTTTGCTGCAGGCTCGCGCGGTATTATAATGGCCTCTGAGATGCTCCCGCTGTCCTTATATTATTTTGACGTAGATGAAGAATTGCACAGCAAATTGATTACCGAGATGGAAGAGAATGTGCGTGAGGGCTATGAGGCTGTCATCCATACTATTTTTGAACAATTTCAGCAATTGCGTTTTGCTCCAGACGCGGTCGCCAATACCATCAGACGGAGTATTATTGCGGTCATAAACACCATCAGACAATTTGAAGGGGACGAGAAGGAGCTGCTGCTGCTGAATGAGCTGCTGGATTGGCGAAACAAATACCGCAACCTGAATCAGCTTCGGCATATATGCTTGCGTTTTGTAGAAGAATCGGCTGGCTATATAGCCGCAAAGCGAAGTGAAAAAGGTAAGGGCAGCATTGAAAAAATAAAAAAATATATTGATGCTAATTTTACGGATAATATAAATTTGAAAGGAATCGCAGCAAAATTTTATATGAATCCTGTTTATCTCGGCCAGCTCTTTCGCAAAAGCTATGGCATGTATTTTAATGAGTATTTGCTTTCACTGCGCATTGAAGAAGCCAAGCGTCTGCTGCGGCAAACGAACAACCGTATGTATAAAATCGCAGAGCTCGTTGGATTTCCGAATTCGGATTACTTTGCAACACAATTTGAAAAATTGGAAAAAATGACTCCGACAGATTATCGCAATAAGATCATTGGCAGAAAATAAGGAGGCTATGCGGGGTGTTCAAATTTAGTCTGCATCATTTAAAGCTGCGAAACAAGCTGATTTTCATCTATATCGTCTGCGTATTTATCCCCATTGTGCTGACGAATATTATGTTTTACAACGTCATGACCAATAAAATAAAAAATCAGAAAAAAGCAGACGCAGATCTGGCGATTACGCAGTTGAAAAAAGAACTTGGCGTTGCCATTGATGATGCTGCAGGCATTACCTATTTGTATTCCATTGATAAATCGCTGATCCATCATCTGAATACAGAATATAAAACCTACGATCAATATATCGAGTCGCTCGCATCCATTTCCAACATTTTCAACCGATCGGACAAGGAATATAAAATGCTGAGCTCGGCTGTCATCATGAGTGATAATCCGACTATTTTGGTCTCTGGCGATATCGTCAAGCTTGATGATGCGATCCGGGCCAGCGACTGGTATCAGCATGTGGAAGATTACAGTAATACGTATCCGTTTTTGCATGTAACGCCGGAAAACATCAGTGTCATTCAAAAAATATCAGATCAGCGTTATCAAGCCTACGAGCACATAATAAAGATTGATCTAAACATGGAGTACATTGCTCAATTAATAGCACTCTCCAGCTTTGAGGGTGATATATATATATTGGATCCAAGCAATCAGGTTCGCTACAGCCATCTAGTTAACGGGCAGTTGGGCGACCAGCTAGCGGCAGGCGACAAGTTGACTGTCAATGAGATAAAAAAGCCGGATGAGCCGATTGTCATCCAAAAGCAATATCATGATAGACGTTATATGGAAGGCTGGACGTTATATGGCGTAATGGATGAAAAGAAGATATTGTATGAGGTGCGACAGTCAGGACAGTTTATTTTGTGGTTCGCGATCATCAATTTTCTTGTCCCTACCCTCATCATCATCATGGTATCCCGTTCCATCCATACACGAATAAAAGATATTTTAGTGCACATGAAGTCAGTGAGGAACAAAACGATTGGAAGAATCCCCTATAATCGGGAACGGGATGAGATTGGCGAGCTTGCCGTTGAATTTAATCGTATGAGCGAGCGAATAGAAAATTTGATTAATGATGTTTATGTAGCGGATATTCAAAAAAAGGAGCTGGAAATACGTCAAAGACAAGCACAGCTTCATGCGCTGCACAGCCAAATCAATCCTCATTTTTTGTTTAATGCACTGGAAACGGTCCGTATGCGAAGCCTGATGAAGGGAGAATCAGAAACGGCCAACACCATTCATAATATGGCTAAAATATTCCGCAAGTCGATTTCGTGGAAGCGCAGCTTCGTTACGATACGTGATGAACTGGAATTGATTGAAAGCTTTCTGGAAATCCAAAAGTATCGGTTTGACAATAAGCTTCAGTTTCAGATTGCTGTTGAACAATCACTACTGGAATATGAAATACCGAAAATGACTTTGTTGCCCTTCGTAGAAAATGCCAGCATTCACGGCGTTGAAAGCAGTCCCGGAATAGGCTTTATTACCATTCAAATTGGACAAGACAAGGGACGGATTTTATTTGTTATTGCCGATAATGGAGGCGGCATGAGCGAAGAAAAGCTGGAGGAGCTGCATCATTACTTTTCCGAGGACGTAACAATGGGCGATTCGGTAGGCATGAAAAATGTGTTAACACGCTTGAAGCTTTGTTATGGAAATTCGTTTGATTATACGATAGACAGCCATGCGGGGAAAGGCACACGTATCATGCTGCGCTTGCCAATGGGAAATGCAAATCATTAAATGAGCCGGTCAGATCCTTTACTTTACAAAGAACATTCTAAGGTTTGCGGTGTAACATTGCGCCCTCATTTCTTTTATAATGAAAGTGCTTACAATTATTGTTGCAAGAGAGGGGACAAAGTAATGATCAACAAGAAATGGCTAAAGACAAGTATGGCAATTATAATGGCTTCGGCACTGCTTATTGCAGGCTGCAGCAATGGTGAAGAAAAGAACGCTGGAAACAATGAGGCAGGTAAGACGGAGGGCTCCGAAGTAAGTACAGAGCCGGTGACCTTTTCTTACTTTGGCTTCGGTTCGAACAAGGATGTGCTTGCCAGCGACACGACCATTGGCAAGGTGCTCGAGCAACAAACAGGTGTAGACTGGAAGATGGAATTTGTCGTCGGCGATGCGAGCACAAAGTCTGGCGTTATGATTGCCGGGGGAGAATATCCCGACGTTATATCTCCAGTTGCGGAGCTTGAGAAGCTGATTGATGCAGGAGCGCTTATTCCATTAAATGATTTAATCGAGGAGCATGCCCCGAACATTAAGCGGGTGTATGGCGATTACATGGATAAAATCAAGAGTGAAGACGGAAATATTTATATCCTTCCATATACTGCTAATGTCAACGGATATTTGACTGAGCCGGACATTGGGCAAGGCGCTTTCTGGATTCAACGCCGCGTATTGAAGGAATTTGGCTACCCTGAAGTGAAGACACTCGATCAATATTTTGAACTGATTGAGAAATATCAAGCCAAATATCCTACGATGGACGGTAAAAGTACAATCGGATTCATTACTTCCGCAGGTGTGTCAGGTGATTTCTACTCCATTACGAACGTGCCTATGCATTTAGCCGGATATCCAAACGACGGCAATGTAATGGTTGATATGAACACCCATGAAGCTAAAGTGTATGCAGCTTCGGATTTCGAGAAGAAATGGCTGACTGCATTGAACGATATAAACAGCAAAGGCTTGCTTGATCCAGAGACCTTTACAGCTAACAAGGACCAGTATCTTGCAAAGCTTACTTCCGGTCGTGTGCTTGGGTACTTCAACTATGGATGGCAGACAGGAGATGCTACCAACAACCTTAAGGCTGCTGGCAATGACGATCTTCGTTATGTAGGGCTCCCAATCGTATTCGACGAAAGTATTAAAGATGCTTACATCGATCCTCCTGCATTTGTCAACAATCGCGGGATCGGGATTTCCGTTAGTGCAAAGGACCCTATCCGTATTATTAAATATTGGGATAACCTGCTGACCGAAGAGAATCAGAAGCTGGTTCAGTGGGGGCAAGAAGGTGAAACCTATTCCAAGAACGAAGAAGGCCGCTTCGTGATGGATAAGGAACAGCTTGCCAATCGTAATGATAATGAGTTTAAACGTTCTTACGGATGGGCGTATTTTGATTATGAATGGCCGCGTTATGGCAGCAACTCTGTATTTGAGGACGGCAATTCCTACACTGTAGGCAATCAGCCTGAAGTAGCGGCTGCGAATTATACAGAAGGCGATCTCAAATTGCTTGAATCCTATAAAGTGGAAACCTTCTCCAAGATGTTTGCGCAGCCGGTAGAACGACCATGGTATCCTGCTTGGAGTATTTTGAAGGAGCAAGGCTCTCCCGAACAAATTTATAATCAAAAATCCGAGGATTTGCAAAAGAAATATTATCCCAAGCTGGTGTTTGCATCCAAGTCAGCCTATGAATCCATCTGGAATGAGTATGTGAAAGAATTCGGCAAGCTGGACGTTGCTGGCTTTGAAGCATTTATTACAAACAAGGTGAAGGAACGTGTTGCAGGCAAATGGTAAGCTTGAATAGGTATCTAATATGAGCTGAGGCTAGGAAAAGGTGGGGTTAACTCCGCCTTTTCATTCCAAAATTTTGAATTATTAGAAATTTATATATAAAGGAGACATCTGGAGTGGGGAAACAGACTGAGCTAATTGTAGCAACGGCTACTGGCCGCTTGCACAAAACAAACTTATTAAAAAGACTATCCAAGCAGAAAATGCTCATGCTGATGTCTTTGCCATTTTTAGCTTGGGTCATCTTATTCAAGTACGTTCCGCTTTGGGGCTGGACGATCGCTTTTCAAAAGTTTAAGCCGGCTAAGGATCTTTTTGATCAAAAATGGGTTGGGCTTGATAACTTCACGTTTTTATTTAAAGAAGAGGCCTTTTATCTCGTATTGCGCAACACGATTGTCATGAGTTCCATTAATCTCGTATTAGGATTCATAACAGCTATTGTATTAGCGCTGCTGCTTAATGAGCTGCGCAACGTTTATTTCAAAAGAACGGTGCAAACGATTAGCTACTTACCTCACTTTATTTCCTGGGTTGTTGCGGCAAACATTGTGCAAACCGCACTTTCTCCCGAAGGTATTGTCAACATCCTGCTGCTGAAGCTGCAGCTGATTGATCAGCCTATTCTCTGGTTAGGTAAAGGAGAATATTTCTGGGGCATTCTAGGGATATCTGAAATATGGAAAAATGTAGGCTGGAACACGATCATCTATCTCGCTGCCATTTTAACGATCGACCCTGCGCAATATGAGGCGGCAGAAATGGATGGAGCGTCACGTTTACAGCGTATTTGGCATATTACACTTCCAGGCATGAGACCGGTCATTGTCATTTTATTAATTATGAATCTTGGATTTATTCTTGAATCTGGATTTGAGCCGCAATACTTGCTCGGCAATAGTATGAACGTGGACTATTCAGAAAATCTTGACATATTCGTTTTGAAATATGGCATGCAGATGAATAACTATGGTTTGGCAACTGCCGCCGGTATGTTTAAGACGGTTGTCAGCTTTATCTTTCTGATCGCAGCGAACCATATTGCGAAACGCTTAGGTCAAAGCAGGCTCTACTAATCCATGTGCAAGGAGGCAACCACTATGAGTCAGGCCAAATCAACTCGTAAAGCATACTTTTCTTCCCCTGATAAAATATTCGATGTGTGCAATATCATTTTTATGCTATTGCTGATCGTTGTAACGCTATACCCTTTCTTGAATATGTTTGCTCTTTCCTTTAATGATGCCAATGATTCCATTCGTGGGAGTATCTATATTTGGCCTCGTGATTGGACGCTGCGAAATTATGAATACATCTTCAATGAGTCCGCTATTTTCCATGCAACCTTTATTTCTATAGCGCGCACAATAGTAGGGACAGTAGTCTCTGTGTTTTGTACAGCGATGCTAGCCTATACAATCAGCCGCCCCGAATATGTTTTCAAAAAGTTTGTGACCATCATTTTTATTTTTACGATGTATTTCAGCGGAGGTTTAATTCCGAACTACTTGCTGACGAAAGAACTGGACTTGCTGAACACCTTTTGGGTCTATATTATTCCCGGAATTATCGGTGTCTTTAACATGATTGTCATTCGTTCCTTTATTGAAGGCTTGCCCGAAGGAATTATGGAGTCGGCAAGAATTGATGGCGCTGGGGACTTTACGACGTTTATGCGTATTGTTCTGCCTCTTACCGTACCGGCCCTTGCGACGGTTTCGCTATTTGTAGCGGTTTATCAATGGAACTCCTGGTTTGATGTTTTTCTGTATAACTCTTCCAGTCTTAATTTAAGTACACTGCAATATGAGCTGATGAAGGTACTCTCAACATCAAGCACGACTACCAGCACAGGCGGAACAGCAGCTGATGCCTTTGCCAATGCACAGGGGAATGTTACGATGGTAACACCGACTTCCATTCGAGCAACGATGACGATTGTTGCCAGTCTGCCGATTATTATCGTTTACCCATTTCTGCAAAAGTATTTTGTGCAAGGGATGACTGTCGGCGGTGTGAAGGGATAACTGGAATTTTTTGACTGCAAGCCAAGTAAAATCAGGCGTGAATGCCTGATTTTACTTGGCTGTTTTTTGTCTCCGGCAGAGAAGCTATCCTCTGTCATCTATGCCAATCAGAAGGTTCAGGAAGAGTGGCAAAAGCGGTTGTGCGACAGCTCATAAATAACGCTGACCTTACAAAAGCTTAATATATTCGTCGTTGATTATATAAGTGATTAATTATATGATTATGCAAAGAGGATTAGATAACCAGATTTATAGGGAGGTGCCGCATATGGAACAACATGTGGAACAACATGTGGAACAACATGTGGAACAACATGTGGAGCAAACAATTCAACAGATGGCGGAAGCCTATAAATTGTTAGCAGATAAAACACGGTTAACTATCATTGCTTTGTTAAAAGAACGAGAGCTTTGTGTCTGTGATATAACCGAAATGATTGGGATGTCTCAGCCGAATGCCAGCCAGCATCTTCGCAAGCTGAAAGCAGCAGGGCTGCTGAGCGAAAAGAAAAAAGGGCAGTGGGTCTATTATTCTTTAAACCCGGAAGCGGAAGCCTATGTACAATGTGTTTATGAATATTTGCCTTCCATGAAAGCACAATTAGCAGGCCTGAAAAATAACAGCTGCGGCATTCAGGGGGAAACATGACTGTCATTGCCGTTGTCATTTTTCTGCTCACCCTTGTATTTGTCATTTGGCAGCCGAAGGGGTTAAGCATTGGCTGGTCGGCAACGGCGGGAGCGGTGCTTGCCCTTCTCATGGGAGTGGTGAGCTTCGCTGATGTTGGCGCGGTTGCAGCGCTTGTATGGAATGCTACCCTTGCCTTTGTAGCGATCATTTTAATTTCGCTGATTTTAGACGAAATTGGTCTATTTGAATGGGCAGCGCTGCATATGGCCCGTCTCGCAAAAGGGAATGGCAAGCTTATGTTTGTGTATGTCATTTTGCTTGGAGCTGCTGTCGCTGCATTTTTTGCAAACGATGGTGCCGCATTAATTATTACCCCGATCGTGCTTTCCATGGTGAGGGCTTTGAAATTTGAACATAAAATGATTTTGCCTTTTATTATGGCGAGCGGGTTTATTGCAGACACTGCTTCTTTGCCTTTAGTTGTGAGTAATTTGGTTAATATCGTATCTGCCGATTATTTTGAAATCGGATTTGCAGAGTATGCCAGCCGTATGATCGTTCCGGGCTTCTTCTCCATTATTGCAAGCTTAATCATGCTCTACCTGTTGTTTAGAAACAGCATACCGAAACATTACGAGCTAGCTCAATTAAAGAAGCCAGTCGATGCCATCAAGGATAAGAGATTATTCAAGCTTTCTTGGGTTATTTTAGCTGTATTACTGCTGGCGTATTTCGGCAGCGAATTTTTCTCCATTCCGGTTTCGATTGTAGCGGGTATAGCTGCTGCCTGTTTTCTTATTGCAGCCCGCAACAGTCCGATCATTCATACGAAAAAGCTGATAAAGGAAGCTCCATGGACGGTCGTCATTTTCTCCTTGGGCATGTATGTTGTCGTATACGGCTTGCGAAATGCGGGGCTGACGGATGCCCTTGGAAGTGTGATTCAAACGGTTGCGGATAAGGGATTGTTTGTCGCCACGGTGGGAATGGGCTTCATTGCCGCGATATTGTCTTCCCTTATGAACAATATGCCGACGGTCATGATTGACGCGTTAGCTATAAATGGAACCCAAACGGAAGGGATACTCCGTGAAGCATTGATTTACGCTAATGTGATTGGCTCTGATTTAGGACCGAAGATTACACCGATTGGTTCACTAGCTACTCTTCTATGGCTTCATGTGCTTTCGCGCAAAGAGGTGAAAATTAGCTGGGGGTACTATTTTAAGATCGGACTTTTATTAACGGTACCGACCCTATTTATGACGCTTGCGGGGTTGTCTGCATGGCTATATTTCATCTACACAGTAAACCTTAACGTCTGGATTTCTACTGTTTTGGCAGCCGCCGTCATTGTGTTGATTACAGCGGCTTTGGTGAAATGGCTGGGTAAAAAAGGAAGCTATCCATATTAAAAAGGGGATAAGAAAATGGAAAACAAACCACTTATTTATTTTTTGTGCACAGGTAACTCCTGCAGAAGCCAAATCGCCGATGGTTTTTTGAAATTAATTGGCGGGAATAACTATGAAGTGAAAAGTGCAGGGCTTGAAGCTCATGGCTTAAATCCTCGTGCCGTTCAAGTAATGAAAGAAGCGGGTGTCGATATTAGCAGCCATACGTCCGATGTCATTGATTCTGAAATTCTAAATCATGCTGATTATGTCATTACTCTTTGTGGGCACGCAGACGAGCATTGTCCTGTCGTTTCCAATCCGAACGTGATCAAATGGCACTGGGGCTTTGATGATCCGGCAAAAGCAACAGGAACAGAGGAAGAGATCATCGCTCAGTTCCGCATGGTTCGCGATTCAATTAAACAACGCATTGAACAATTCGTACAAGAAGGCAGGTAATCAGTTTGAGTGATCTTGAAAAAAAAGGGGAGGCAGCCAAATGAACAGAACAGCTGTAGTGGCGGGAGCCACAGGCTTAATTGGCAAGGAGCTGGTTCAATTGTTGCTTAACGATGCGGCATACGAGGCCGTAACGATTCTTGTTCGGCGGCCAACGGGCATGGAGCATCCAAAGCTCGTGGAGCAAATCATCGACTTCGAGCAATTGCAGCAAGCGAGTGTGCAGATGGACGGTGCAGATGTGTTTTGCACACTCGGTACGACAATCAAGAAGGCAGGGAGTCAGGATGCTTTTCGAAAAGTAGATTATCAATACCCGCTATCGCTCGGACAATTGGCGAGCAGGCAAGGAGCAAGTCAGCTATTGCTTGTATCTGCAATCGGGGCAAATCCATCATCGCGAGCCTTCTATAATCGTGTGAAGGGGGAAGTGGAAGAAGCGCTGAGCAGCCTCAAGCTTCCGGCTTTGCATATACTCCGTCCTTCGCTGCTGCTTGGCGAGCGGGAGGAATTTCGGTTCGGGGAACGAATCGCCGCATCGTTGTCGGGCTTGCTTTCCCCACTGTTTTCGGGACCGCTCAGGAAATATGCTCCTGTGCAGGCCAATACTGTTGCCAAAGTGATGATTTTTGCAGCGAAGAGCAATCAGGCGGGCATTCATATTCATGAGAATGAGCATATCGTAAAGCTAAAGCAGGAAAAATAAAACAGCTGCGGTCTAGGACGTTATTTTCAGGTCCGAGGCTGCAGCTGTTTCTTTATTCCAAGGTTGCTCTATGGTTGGCTAAGCAGAATACTTGGATAATAATTGAGGTCCTTCACGCTGCCAGATGTTCATAAAGGCTTTGACTACGTCGGGATCAAATTGTGTTCCTGCATTTTTCCGAATTTCCTCTATCGCAAACTCAACATCGAGCTCTCCTCTGTAGACCCTCTTGGAGGTCATGGCATCGAACGTATCTGCAACAGCCATAATTCTAGCTGCTATTGGAATTTCGGTATGTCCAATACGGCTCGGGTAGCCGCGTCCGTCAAATCTTTCATGATGATGAAGGATCATATCCAGAATGCCGGACCGTTTAAGATGGGAGATATGACTTAGCATCTCATAACCCGTAGTAGGATGCTCCTTAATAATTTCAAACTCTCCGTCCGTTAACCTAGATGGTTTGAGGAGAATATGCTCAGGCACGCCGATTTTCCCAATGTCATGAAGGATGCCGCCAATATAAATGCGTTCGCACGCTAGCTTGGACAGATTCATTTCTTCGGCGATTTTCCTCGAGTAATAAGCTACGTTATCCGAGTGGTCGGCTGTATAATGATCTCTTGAATCCAAGGCTTTAGCTAATGTAAAGGTGAGCTGAAGCATATTTTGCTTCTGTCTATTGTAATACAAAATCATAAACGAAATAGAAGAGGAGGTTAAGAAATACGTAATGACTAAAGTAAAGACTCTCAAGAGGAATTCATCATGAAAGAGAAATACCGGCTGCTGCTCCAAATAAACTCTAAAGAAAACGATAAGAACGACGAGCATGCTTCGAATCCAGGTTTCCTTCCAAAAAGAAAGACCTACCAGTAAGCTGAGCATTAAATAAGCAAACTGAAACAATATGTAATTTTCGAAACAAAAGTCAGCCGCAATAACAGCAAGAAATGCGATTCCGAATAAGAAGCGGCTTGTATATTTACTAAGAATAAAGGTTTCTGCTTGATGAGCGATGTAATTTTTCATAGGATGGAGGACCTCAGCAATCATTCAATTCATTTCTAAATTATGTATTTAGCTTTATAAAATTATATCATATCCTAATGCTCAACCTCCACATGGAATTACTAGCGCTGCATAAACGCTGCTCATCTATCTATAAATCGAGATCCTGTTAATAAGGCGGGAAATATATAAGGTTCCAGGTCTAGTTAGAAATGAATCTTTTTAATTGGATAAAATATGTAAATGTGTTAACATGAGTATGGAATTGGACGCGGTAGCCGCATTCATTTCGTCAGCAAGCTAATTGATTATATGGTAGAGATGCTCCAAGAGGAGCCTTTCTCAATCGAGCAGATTTCTCGCTGCTCTCCTTGCAACTCCCAAATCAGCGCTAATTCGCAAAGATTACTTAGGGGGTTTATTGTCATTTCATAATTATGATAGCGCTTACATTTTTGGGTGAGGTAAGAGATCGCGAGAGCTTTTATTTTAATGAAGGAAGGGAAAATGGACGATGCTCAAAATATTGCTGGCAGACGATGAGGTGTTTGTTCGGAAAGGACTGATAGAGCTAATCCCATGGGAAGAAATGAAGTTCACTGTAGTCGGGGAGGCGAACAATGGCAAGGAAGCGCTGGAAATGATTAAGGATCTGGAGCCGGATTTAGTCATTACGGACATACGCATGCCGCTCGTGGATGGGCTTGATCTGATTCGAAGTGTGAAGGAGCATACCCAGCTTGACCCGGTTTTCATCATAATCAGCGGCTATAATGACTTTAAATATGCACAGCAGGCTCTGCGCTACGGGGTACACGATTATATTATGAAGCCTATTGACGAAGAGGAAATGACGGCGGCTTTAAGGAAGCTGACCTACAGCATTATAGAGAAAAAGAAGGCATTGCTGGCCGGAGACAAACAGCAAGGCAACCCTATTCTAGAAGCGCTGATGCAGGGAGCTTTGGGTAGAAAGGAGGCAGAGCCATATTCCGCGATGCTAGGTATGCCGGAAGGTGCAAGCATGATGTATGTGTTGGTCGACATTTATGCCGCTCCGCAGGAACAGCTAGCAGACATTAAGATGTTTCAGGAAGCGCTGCATGCTATTGAGGCTAGAGAAGGAGATATTCCCGTCATCGAGCTGCAGCCGGGCAAGTTTGGGCTGCTTTTAAACGTGGACCGGATGCAGAAGAGAGAGGGTGGGATTGGACCCGCTTTGGAAAGGCTGCGATTAGCCCTTTCCCATCGCCTGAGCCTTGACATCGGCATGTATGCAGGCAATTCCGTCGATCATGTTGCCGAGCTTCGCCATTCCTATCTGGAGGCTAGCGAAGCGGCCCGGCATAAATATGCTGAACGCGGTGTGATTTGGTACGCAAGAATTAAGGATCTGCCTTTGTATGTTTTTGATATTAGTCCAGACGTTGCAAATAAGCTGGTCTTGCAGCTGGAGGAGGGCAGCAGGGATGCGTACCGTCAAACGGCGGCGGACATGTTCCGGTTGTTCCGTGAGCAGCGTTTCACCCCGCAAGCTGTAACGGGGTCTCTCTCCCGATGCATCACCGGAATTATAGCTGTTATTAAGGAAATGGACGGCAGCGAGGAGGAGGTTCGGCGGTTAAAGGAGCTGGCCGAACGGGAGCACGGCAATTGGAGCCTACAGCTGCTGGAGGAGCATTTTATGCTGGCGCTTACGGAAGCGGAGGACTACATTGCGCTGCTGCGTCAGGAGTGGTCCAAGGGCAGCATCAAGCAGATTAAAAACTATATTGATGCGCATTATAGCGAAAATATCAGTCTCAAATGCATCGCGGCAATGTTTTATATGAATGCCTTGTATTTGGGTCGGCTTTTTCGCAAAAGCTATGGGGTTTATTTCAATGAATATTTGCTGGAGCTGCGGGTAAAGGAAGCCAAAAAGCTGCTTCGACAGACTGACCTGCGCATGTACGAAATCGCCGCCAGAGTCGGCTTTCAGAATGCAGATTATTTTGTCACCCAGTTCGAGAAGCGGGAGAAGCTGTCGCCGACAGAATACCGGAACATACTGAACGCCAAAGAGCTGGGAGGCTGAAAAATGATTAAATTCAATTTGAACTACATGAAACTGCGCGACAGGCTGCTGCTCATGTACATACTGTCCGTATTCATCCCTATCGTTGTCACTAACGTGGTCTTCTATAACGTGACTACAGTCAATATTCGCAGCCAAAAAACCCGTGATGCCGACATGGCCTTAAACAATCTCAAAAACGACCTGCGCGTAACGGTTGACCAAGGCGTTGGTTTGTCCTATTCCCTATATGCCGATCCCATCTTTAACAAAACACTTGCAAGGCATTTTACCAATCAACTGGATTACATTGAGACTTATCATTCTTATCTGAGCGGGGCATTTTCCGATCAAAACGTACAGGGTGTCCGCTGGTATCAGGTGTATACAGATAATCCCACCGTTTTGTCCTCGGGCTACATTGATCGCCTGAACGAAGCGGTTCGGCAGTCCGACTGGTATATCCAGTCTAAGTCCTCTTCTGCTCTTTATCCGGCTTTTGTTTATGCCGACAAGAAACTCAGCCTCATTCAACAGTTAAATAGCTACCACACCGGGGGTATTGAGCAGTTGGTGAAAATTGATTTGAACATGGACTTGCTCGCCCAAAAATTTGGAAACAGCGCCTTTGGCGGCAAGGTTTATTTGGTTGATCCTGAGGGACGGGTGTGCTTTGGCAATGAACGTGGAGGAGAATGGCAGCAGGCAAATGTCCGGTTCGAGGACATCGCGCTTCCTAAAAATTCGCATTTGTTCAAGGCTTCTTTCGATGGAATTAGTTATTTGGAGGGGTGGACGCTCCAAGGCGTGATGAATGAGGCAGTTTTCCTTAGAGAGGTCCGCGATTCGCGTTTCATTGTCATTTGGCTCGCATGCATTAATTTTGTGCTGCCCTCTATCATTATCGCTGTGATGTCGAGGTCTCTGCATGTACGGCTGGTGCAGATTCTAATGCATATGAAGAAGGTGAAAACACAAACCTTCCAGACGATTCCTCACGAAGAGGCGAGAGATGAAATCGGCCAGCTGACGATGGAATTCAACCGAATGATGGGAACGATCAATAATTTGATTAATGAGGTTTATATTGCGGATATCCAAAAGAAGGATTTGGAGCTGAAGCAGCAGCAGGCGCAGCTTCATGCCTTGCACAGCCAGATCAATCCCCACTTCCTGTTTAATGCCCTAGAATCTGTCCGCATGAGGAGCGTCATCAAGGGGGAGCGGGAAACGGCAAAAATCATTCATCATATGGCTCAAATGTTCCGCCAGTCTATCTCTTGGAGTCGGAAGCACGTGCTGGTGCGCGAGGAATTGGAGCTGATAGGCAGCTTTCTGGAAATTCAGCAATACCGCTTTGGGGGGAAGCTGGACTACAGCATTGTAGCAGACCCGTCAGCGCTTAACCGCCGAATTCCTAAGATGGTTATTTTGCCTTTTGTGGAGAATGCCAGTATCCATGGAATCGAATCGAGTCCCGACAAAGGAGTTATCACAATCTCTGTCACCGAGCGGGAGGACAAGCTTTATATCAGATTAGACGATAATGGTATCGGCATGTCTCAAGCCAAGCTGGATGAGCTGTTTCATTATTTGGAGGAAAATGACGATATAGGCGAGCGAGTTGGCATGAAAAATGCCTATTATCGTCTAAAGCTGTGTTACCAGAATCGTTTTGACTTCTCCATTCACGCCAGTGAAGGGACGGGAACGCATATAGAAATCGTTCTGCCGCTGGAAACCGAAGACTTGTAATAGTTGGGAAAGAATGGGTATGTTTTTCAAAGAAAAAGGTATGGTTTGTAGGGTAATCAAGAAAGCGCTTTCTTGATATATTGAAAGGGCTTACAAGTTTATGGTTGGAAGGGGAAATAGCTGGAATGTACAAAAGCAAGGCAGTAATCGCTGGATTGGTTATTTTATTAGCGGCGACTTTCGGAGGATGCAGCAAGGCGGATAACGGTACGCCTAACAGCGCCTCTAATAGCAAGTCTACATCCGATGCTTCCTCAGCAAGCGGAGAGGAGAACCCGCCCGTAACCTTCTCATACTATCATTTTTCGACAGGAAAGAAGGATACTCTGGCGAGTGAAACGGTCATCGGAAAAGAATTGCAGAAACAAACCGCTGTTGACTGGAAGCTGGAATACGTCGTGGGCGATAGCGCAACCAAGGCCGGAGTCATGATTGCCAGCGGAGATTATCCAGATGTGATCAGCTCTAGTGGCGAAATGGCGAAGCTGATGGACGCAGGAGCCTACATCCCGCTCGATGATCTGATTGAGGAGTATGGGCCCAATATCAAACGCGTGTACGGACCTTACTTCGATAAGATGCGACAGGAGGACGGGAAAATTTATACCTTGCCGTATACCGCCAATCAGGGCGAGTATATCGGCGGTCCCAATATTGGCGGAGGAGCCTTCTGGATCCAGCGTTCGGTGCTGAAGGAGTTCGACTATCCGAAGATCACCACTTTGGATGAATATTTTGATCTAATCAAGCAATACAGGGAGAAGCATCCGACAATCGATGGTGCGGATACGATAGGATTCGTTTCCCTGGCCGGCGTCGCGAATAACTTTTTTACGCTGCAAAATCCTGCTATGCATCTTGCGGGTTATCCAAACGACGGCAGTGTTATCGTCGATATGGAAACCCATGAGGCCAAGGTTGTAGCCGGAACCGACTATCAGAAAAGATGGATTCAGAAGCTGAACGAAGTGAACGCGGAAAAACTGTTTGATCCGGAATCCTTTACCATGAACAAGGATCAATACTTGGCCAAACTGACCTCAGGACGTGTACTTGGCTACTTTAACTATGCATGGCAGGTAGGGGATGCTTCCAAAAATCTATTGGCGGCTGGCATTGACGAGAAACGTTATGCTCCGCTTCCCATTGTATTCGACAAAGACATCAAAGATCAGTATGTGGACCCGCCAGGATTTGTCGCCAACTACGCGGTCGGCATTTCCATCAAAGCCAAGGATCCCATTCGCATCATTAAATACTTCGATACTTTGCTGAAGGAGGAAAATCAAATCCTCGTACAGTGGGGGATCAAGGACCAAACCTACAGTGTAGATGACAATGGCCGCTTCTATTACGCAAGCGATGAGCAGCGCAAATACCATGATGATCTTGAGCTCAGTCGTACTTTTGGCTTCACCTACTTCGGAACAGACTGGCCGCGTTACGGCGGGGAGTCCACATTATCAGACGGCAATGCCTTTAGCCCCGGCAATCAGCCTGAGGTAGCCTATGCCTCGTATACCGAAGGTGATAAAACGATTCTGAACGCATATGGCGTAGATACGTTCAGCGAAATGTTTTTGAAGCCCGAAGCACGTCCATGGTTCCCCGCATGGTCCATCGCGCTGGAGCAAGGTTCCCCGGAACAAATTTTTACGATGAAGTCGGATGATGTGCAGCGAAAATATTTGCCTGCTCTGGTCATGGCATTGCCGCCTGATTTCGACAAGCTGTGGGAGGAGTATATCGGCGAGCTGAACAAGCTGGACAAGAATACCTATGAGAATACGATAACCAAGGTGATAAAGGATCGCGTTGCAGGCAAATGGTGAGCAGGGCTTAAGCAAGGAGCTGGAAGGAGTCATATCAAGTGGGGAAACTGATGAATACGGTGGATTCAGCGCTAGGCGCCGATAGACCAGAAATAAATAAAATAAAGCTGTTTTATCATCGTCTTATTCAGCAGAAAACGCTCGCGTTTATGTGTATTCCATTCGTCATTTGGGCTTTTATTTTCAAATATTTACCGCTTTGGGGCTGGACGATGGCCTTTCAAAACTTCAAGCCGGCAAAATCCTTCGGGGAACAGAAATGGGTGGGCTGGCATCACTTCAATCTCTTATTCGCAGACAGCACCTTCTATCGTGTGCTGCGCAATACCCTGGTAATGAGCTCCATCAAATTAGTGCTAGGCTTCGTTACAGCGATTACGTTGGCTCTTCTACTGAATGAGCTGAAAAATATCATTTTTAAACGGTTCGTTCAGACCGTCAGCTATTTGCCGCACTTTATTTCATGGGTAGTGGCGTCAAGCATTGTTCTGACGGTTTTATCTCCGGATGGCATCCTTAATTTGCTACTGATGAAGTTCAATCTCATGGATAGCGCCGTACTATGGATGGGCAAAGGAGAGTATTTCTGGGGAATTCTCGGGGCGACCGAGGTTTGGAAAGAGGTGGGCTGGAGCACGATTATTTATTTGGCCGCCATTAGTGCAATCGATCCTTCCCAATATGAAGCGGCTGAAATAGATGGAGCGGGCAGGCTCCAGCGCATGGTTAGCATCACGCTTCCCGGCATGAAGCCCGTAATCATTATTTTGCTAATCATGAACATGGGCAACATTCTTGAAGCTGGATTTGAGCCGCAATATTTGCTGGGCAATGGGATGAACATGGATTATTCGGAGAATCTCGACATATTCGTGCTGAAGTATGGCATGGGAATGGGCAACTTCTCCTTAGGAACGGCGGCGGGCATTTTCAAAACGGTAGTCAGCTTCATCTTCCTTTTCTCCGCCAACTCTATTGCTAAGAAAATGGGAGAAAGCAGATTGTTTTAAAAGGGGAACTACGCGATGCAAAAAGCAAAAATGTCCCGTTTGCGCAACGCAAGCCTTGGGGACCGAGTATTTGACAGCTGTAACATTATCTTTATGATAGGCCTGATGATCGTCACCATTTACCCGTTTGTAAATATGATTGCCGTTTCCTTTAATGAAGCTAACGACGCCATTAGGGGCGGAATTTATTTGTGGCCACGGGAATGGACTTTGGATAATTACAAATATATTTTCGGAGAATCTGATGTTTATCACGCCACTCTCATATCGGCGCTGCGTACGGTTATTGGAACGGTTGTGGCCGTATTTTGCACAGCGATGCTCTCCTATACCGTCAGCCGACAGGGATTTGTGCTGCGCAAGTTTGTCACGATGTTTTTCGTGTTTACGATGTATTTTAGTGGAGGCTTGATTCCTAGTTATTTGCTTATTCGGGATTTGGGCCTGATTAACTCCTTCTGGGTTTATATTGTTCCGGGTGTAATTGGGGTGTTCAACATGATCGTCATCCGTTCCTTCATTGAAGGCCTGCCGGAAGGCATTCTGGAATCGGCCCGAATCGACGGTGCGGGAGAATTCACCACATTCGTCCGCGTCGTACTGCCGCTGACCGTTCCCGTAATGGCGACCGTGTCGCTGTTTGTAGCGGTAGGGCAGTGGAATTCCTGGTTCGATGTGTTTTTATACAATTCCTCCACTCTTAAATTAAGCACGCTGCAGTACGAGCTGATGAAAATATTGCAAACATCCACTACGGCAGCCACGGCAACGGCCGGGGATATTTATCAAGCTGCGGGCGACAGCGGATCGATGGTGACGCCGACTTCAATCCGGGCTACGATGACGATCATTGCCAGCGTTCCGATTTTGATGGTATATCCGTTCCTGCAGAAATATTTTATCCAAGGGATGACCCTCGGTGGCGTTAAAGGCTAATGCATACGGATATCGACTGCCTAGAGTGAAAGCCAAATAGATAAGAAGGGAGGTGGTCAGGCGGTTGTTTAAACAGCCGGAGAAGTTTATAAGAAAAACTACTATTATAAGGAGATGAAAGCAATGATCTCAAGTCTGAAAAAATCAATGTTTGTCTTATTGGCATGTTTAACGGCGCTTCCGTTAGTATTAACGGTGCCAGGTCCTCCTAAGGTTTCAGCAGCAAGTGATGCAGTCATTAATTTATCGGCAGAAAAACAATTAATAAAAGGCTTTGGAGGCATTAACCACCCGGCTTGGATCGGGGATTTGACAGCATCTCAAAGAGATACCGCATTTGGCAATGGACAGAATCAGCTGGGCTTTTCTGTATTAAGAATCTTTGTAGACGGTGACAGCAATAATTGGTCCAAAGAAGTGCCGACTGCTAAACGTGCGATAGAGCAAGGTGCACTCGTCTTTGCTTCGCCATGGAATCCTCCAGCTAGTATGATCGAGACCTTCAATAAAAATGGTGATACTTCAGCGAAACGACTTAAATACGATAAGTACGCTGCGTATGCACAGCATCTTAATGATTTTGTCACGTATATGAAAAATAACGGTGTGAACCTTTATGCCATTTCGGTTCAAAATGAGCCTGATTACGCTCATGACTGGACATGGTGGACGCCGCAAGAGATGCTTCGCTTTATGAAAGAAAATGCGGGCTCCATTCAAAATACGAAGGTCATGGCACCGGAGTCATTTCAATACCTGAAAAATATGTCAGACCCGATTTTGAATGATCCGCAAGCTCTTGCCAATATGGATATTCTTGGTGCTCATCTTTATGGTACAAGCGTTAGCAATTTCGCATACCCGCTGTTTAAACAAAAAGGAGCGGGCAAAGAGCTCTGGATGACGGAAGTATACTATCCAAATAGTAACAACAACTCGGCGGATCTTTGGCCCGAGGCATTGGATGTTTCCCATCATATTCACAGTGCTCTGGTTGAAGGAGATTTCCAAGCCTATGTATGGTGGTATATCCGTAGACAATACGGCCCGATGAAAGAGGACGGCACGATCAGCAAACGCGGTTATAACATGGCTCATTTCTCCAAATTTGTTCGTCCTGGCTATGTAAGGGTTGATGCATCGAAGAGCCCTGAAACGAATGTGTTCACCTCTGCATATAAAGGCGACAACAAGGTGGTTATTGTTGCCATCAACAAAGGCACCTCGGCAGTCAATCAGAAATTTGTCCTGCAGAACGGGAATGCATCGACGGTATCTTCATGGGTAACAGACAGCACTAGAAATCTTGCAGCCGGATCGTCGATTAATGTGTCGGCCGGTTCCTTTACAGGCCAGCTTCCAGCCCAAAGTGTTACAACCTTTGTAGCCCAATTGGGTAGCGGTGGAAACAACAACAGTGGTACTACTTATGAAGCAGAGACGGGTACAACATTGACCAATTCCTTAGTAGAAGCCATAAATTCAGGCTACAGCGGCAGCGGCTATGTCAACTTTAATGCAGCAACCGATGCAGCCATTCAGTGGAGCAGCATTAATGCTTCTATAGCAGGAACTAAAAATGTGAAGTTCCGTTATGCGCTGGAGTCAGGGACAAGAAATCTGGACGTTTATGTTAACGGGACGAAAGTAATCAGCAATGCTGCCTTTACAGCGACCGGCGGCTGGACAACCTGGGGTGAGAAAACACTTCAGGTATCCATGAATAGCGGAAACAATACTTTAAAGGTGGTAACAACCGGTACAGAAGGACCGAATATAGATAGTGTAAATGTTTCGGCCCAGTAGGCCGGTTAAAGGCCAAGGCTCAATATGAGGAAAAGGGGGAACAGAAGTTGAAGGAGGATATGGAAAAATGAGAAAGAAGTGCAGCGCTTTATTATTGGTTTTTGCCTTGCTATTGAGTTGCCTGCCTGAGATGTCTGCATTTGCCGCCAGTGCGACCATTGCAAAAAATGTAGGGAATTCCAACCCGCTGATTGACCATCATCTAGGGGCAGACCCCTTTGCATTAACCTATAACGGAAGAGTCTATATTTATATGTCTAGTGATGACTATGAATATAATAGCGATGGATCGATTAAAGATAATTCATTTGCTAATTTGAAGAGCGTATTCGTCATATCTTCAGCAGATATGGTGAACTGGACTGATCACGGAGCTATTCCGGTAGCAGGTGCTAATGGAGCCAATGGCGGTCAAGGCATTGCAAAATGGGCTGGTGCTTCTTGGGCTCCGGCTGCGGCAATGAAAAAAATAAATGGCCAGGATAAATTTTTCCTTTATTTTGCAAATAGTGCCGGAGGTATCGGCGTTCTCACAGCAGACAGCCCGATTGGGCCATGGAGCGATCCATTGGGAAAAGCACTGGTTACAACCAATACACCTGGAATGTCCGGCGTTGTTTGGCTTTTTGACCCGGCCGTATTCGTAGATGACGACGGCACAGGGTACTTGTATGCCGGTGGAGGCATCCCTGGCGGTTCAAATCCAACGCAGGAGCAAAGGGCAAATCCAAAGACAGCCAGAGTATTGAAATTAGGCGCTGATATGACCAGCATTGTTGGCAGTGCATCCACGATTGATGCGCCGTTCATGTTTGAGGACTCAGGCATGCACAAGTATAACGGAGTATATTATTACTCCTATTGCATTAATTTCAGCGGTACGCACCCCGCCGATAAGCCTAGTGGTGAAATCGGCTATATGACCAGCACGAGTCCGATGGGGCCTTTTACGTATGCAGGACATTTTCTGAAAAATCCGGGCTTCTTTTTTGGTGCCGGAGGAAACAATCACCATTCTGTATTTAATCTTAACAACCAGTGGTATGTGGTATACCATGCTCAAACAGTCAGCTTAGCCCTATACGGATCAGGCAAAGGCTATCGTTCTCCTCATATCAATAGGCTGGTGCATAATTCGAATGGATCTATTCAAGAGGTTGCAGCCAATTATGCAGGCGTGTCTCAGCTTGCCAATCTCAATCCCTATAACCGAGTAGAGGCCGAAACGATTGGCTGGAATGGACGCATTTTAACGCAGAAATCTTCAGCAGCAGGCGGACCGGTAAATAACCAAAACGTAACAAGTATTAATAATGGAGACTGGATTGCTGTAGGAAACGCTGACTTCGGTGCGAGTGGAGCCACTACCTTTAAAGCAAATGTAGCATCCACCGTGGGCGGGAATATTGAAGTGCGTCTTGACAGTGCAACCGGTCCGCTTGTAGGAACGCTTAATGTGCCTTCCACAGGTGGAGCGCAAAACTGGAACGTAATAGAAACAGCTATAAGCGGTGCAACCGGTGTTCACAACGTTTTCTTTGTATTTACCGGAAACGGTACAGGCAATTTGTTTAATTTTGATTACTGGCAGTTTACACAAAATGCTGTTAGTACCGGTACCACTTATGAAGCGGAGACGGGTACAACCTTGACCACCTCCGTAGTAGAAACCATTAATTCGGGCTACAACGGCAGCGGCTATGTCAACTTTAATGCTGCAACCGATGCAGCCATTCAGTGGAGCAGCATCTACGCCGCTGTAACAGGAACTAAAAATGTAAAGTTCCGGTATGCGCTGGAGTCAGGGACGAGAAATTTGGATATTTATGTTAATGGAACGAAAGTAATTAGCAATGCTGCTTTTACAGCGACTGGCAGCTGGACAACCTGGGGCGAGAAAACGATTCAGGTACCCATGAATAGCGGGAACAATATTTTAAAAGTCGTAACTACTGGGACAGAGGGACCGAATATTGATAGTGTAAATGTTTCGGCTCAGTAATAATAATTGCAAAGGCTTCGTCTCCTTTACATGGGGGCGAAGCTTTTTTGTTATGAATTCTAATCAGAACGATAGATATCCAACCGCTGTTGCGTAGGAGTGATCTGTAATTACCTTTATGATAGACATATCGAGGAGGGATGCAGATTGTACGCTAAGCTTTATAAGTATCGATGGCAATATTTATTGATTTTACCGGGTGTGGTTCTGCTGCTGCTTTTCAACTATATTCCTATGGCAGGCGTACAGGTGGCTTTTAGGGATTTTCAAATCGGAACATCCATATGGGATAGTGCGTGGGTTGGCTTTGATAATTTCTCCTTTATCCAAGACCCTCAATTTTTGACCGTAGTCAAAAATACACTCTATATATCCGTGCTGAAATTTTTGTTCGGCTTCCCGGCGCCTATCCTATTGGCACTGCTGATTAACGAAGTGACGCGGCCGGTGTTTAAGCGATTCGTGCAATCGGTCAGCTACTTGCCCCATTTTTTCTCATGGATTGTAGTCGCTTACATTCTTCAATCCTTTTTGACAATAGACAGCGGTCTGGTCAATCAGTTTATCAACAAAGTGGGCGGGGACTCCATCTTTTTCTTGGGTTCGACGGAATGGTTTCGTCCCATGGTGGTGCTAAGCGGCTTGTGGAAAGAAACAGGCTGGAACACGATTCTTTATTTGGCGGCCATTACGACGATCGATCCGCAGCTCTATGAATCCGCCAAGGTAGAGGGTGCTGGCAAGCTTGCTCAAATTCGCCACATTACCATTCCGGGCATGCTGCCGACGATAGCGATCGTGCTGATCTTGAGCATTCCGAGCTTGATAACCGTAGGCATGGATCAAATTTATCCACTGATGAATTCGGCTAACCAGGAAGTTGCGGACGTGCTGGATACGTATATTTTACGCAGCGGCTTGCAGCAGGGCTACTTTGGCATGGCTACCGCGGTGGGATTGCTCTCCTCTATTATCAGCCTGATTTTAGTCGTTGGGACTAATCAGTTTTCACGAAAAATAAACGGCGAAGGATTGTGGTGATGGCGTATGAAGATGAGCAAAGGTGAAAATATTGCCCAATACGTCATCATAGTGCTGCTCGGTCTGCTGTGCGTATCTGTGCTTTATCCGTTTTTGTATATGCTGGCCATTTCTTTGAATGACGGTGCGGATGCCGCCAAGGGCGGGGTGTACTTGTGGCCGCGGAATTTCACACTGATTAATTATGAGATCGTTCTTGGCAATGAGATTATTCGCAATTCTTATCTGATAACAATTGGCAGAACCGTCATTGGAACGGTTGGCGGACTGCTCGTTACGCTGCTTGTGGCGTTCGGCTTGTCCTACCGTGGACTTCCTTTTAGAAGCACCATTCTCGGCTATATTCTGATTACGATGCTGTTTAGCGGCGGCTTGGTTCCGTACTACATTCAGCTGAACAATCTGGGACTAATTAATTCGTTCTGGGTGTATGTCCTTCCGGGTCTCTTCTCCGTCTGGAATATGTTCGTCATGCTGAAGTTTATTCAGGGCATACCGGAGGCACTGGTAGAATCTGCTGAACTGGACGGTGCTGGGCCACTGCGGATTTTAATGCAGATGATTATTCCGTTGTCCAAGCCGATGCTGGCTGCGCTGGGCTTGTTCACGGCGGTTGGCCACTGGAATGATTGGTTCGCTGGCGCCTTCTTCGTTACGAAGCAGGAGTTGATACCCGTCCAAACGTTTTTGCAGCAGCTGCTGGCTGCTTCGGATTTGTCCGCTGTACTCGGCTCGAACAACAATCAGGAGGCGCTGGCAAGGGGCTCGCAGCTTCAGAATATTACGCTGATGTCGATTAAAATGGCCGTTGTAATGGTCAGTGCGATACCTATTCTTTGCGTGTATCCTTTTTTACAGAAATACTTTGTCAAAGGAGTTCTGGTTGGCTCGGTCAAAGGTTGATTCTTCGGGTATTAGAGCAACATTTATATACCGATTTGCAGTACAATCTTGTATAGGGGGAGTATGACAGTGAAATCTAAAAAGCTTTTCTTAACGGCATTAACCGCTGCCGTATCGCTGACATTAATGGCGGGTTGCTCTAATTCCGCAACCAATCAGGCAGGCAATGCTAATCAGGCAAGCAATTCCGGTACGGCTAGCGTTTCAACCTCGTTCAATCTTTGGCTTGGATGGGCAGCAACAACAAACAATGATAGCTTGGTCCAGAAGTATTGGCGCGAGAAAGAGCCAGGTGTCGATGTTAAGCTGGAAACGACGCAGGGCGATGCAATGACAGCGCTTAATTTAAGAATCAACACAGGCGGCTTTGAAGACGCAGCTATTTTTGCTCGAAATGAAACGGTTAAGAGCGCCATGAACCGTTCTAAGCAGCTGATGTCCGTGGAGCAGTATTTCGATATGCCGGACAAGTATCCGGGACTGGCTGCGATTCCAAAGCAGTATCTTGAACTGATGAAGGATGCGGATGGACATATTTGGTCGATTCCGACCTGGTTTGATCAAAATCCTGAAGATCCATGGCCGGGCTGGGCATCGCAAGGCTGGTCCGTCAGAACGGATGTGCTTGAAAGCGTTGGCATGACTATAGCTGACTTAGCGACAATTGAAGGAGTAGAGGCTTTTCTGAAAAAAGCGGCTGAGCAAAAGGATGCATCAGGCAAATCGCTGCTTCCCCTTTCGTTTCTAATGGATACGAATGATACACTTAGCTGGAGTGATGAAAACGCTATTCTCACCGCCTTTGGCGTTACGACGGGCGGCAGGGGAATTGAGAAAAAAGGCGATGATTTTGTATTCACTTACGATAATCCGAACTTTAAGTCTGCTTATGCGTGGATGAATAAGATGTACGTTTCCAAGCTGATTGATCCAGAGGTCGTTACGAATAAAAAAGAGCAATATAATGAAAAAAACAAATCGGGACGCGTTGCCCTGAATGTAGGCAGCTTCTGGAATATTCCATCCTCCGTATGGGAGACGCTTGACGGCCCTACGGAGCCGGGCTGGTTTTATGAAGCCGTTCCTTTCCCGAAAGTTCAAGGCGTAGAGAAAGTCGGCATCAACCAGGTCATTAATCCGAGTCCGGGCTATGATGTGTATATCAGCTCCAATACCAAAAATTTGGAAGCCATTCTAAAGTTTTTTGACTACACGCTGCAGCCGAAGCCTGAACAACAGCATGTAATCAATGAAGGACCGGTTGGACTGTACTGGAATTGGGTGGACCAGCCGCTTGGGAAATGGAAGTTCACGGATGAAGCCTATAAAACAAGCCGGAATTCGGGTGATGCTGCCCAGAAAGCGAAGGTTACACCGGAGCTGTATATGACTGCATCCTACAGCAACGACTGGTACCCATGGTGGAATACAGCGGATGACAGTAAAGCGGGGGCAGCCAAATCGATCAAATTCACAGAGGCCATTGGCAAAATGGGAAGTATCCGGGTTGCCGAGCCGTATGATTTGATTGAAATGAAGGCTGGCGGTCTATGGGAGAAATATTCTCCGGAAATTGAGAATATTCGCAAGGAATATAGAGCCAAGCTGTTGATGGCCAAGGATAGCGGCCAATTTGAGACAGAATGGACGAAGTTCCAAGAAGCTCTGGAGAAGCGCGGACACTGGAGCGAGGTCAAGCAGGAATGGCTTGCATCTTATAATGAGCAAGTAAAATGAACAAGTAAAAGCGAGCAAATAAAATGAAGAATTGGCGGAGCATCCCTTCCTATTGGAAGGGGGCTCCCTTTGCGGTTCATGGAGGAGTGGCAGATGAGGCTGAGACAACGATTAGAGCAATGGATCATTCGCATGACGCGTTCCATGAGTATGAGAAAGAAAATTGTCTTGTTCTATGGTCTCATTGTATTTCTTCCAACTGTCCTGCTGGCCATTGGGGCAGGCTATATGACGACGCATATTGTCCGTGGCAACTATATGCTCACTATTAAAGAAGCGGTTCGCCAGAGCGCGCAAAGCATTGAATTCCGCAAGCAAAGCTATGATCTGCTTGCTACGCGAACAGCAACTGATGGAGAGCTGGTTTCCAGATTATCGAGAGACTATCAGGACATTTCCGAACAGTATGCGACCGTTCAATATGTGGATCGGGCTTTCTTATTTACGAGCAAATATTTGCCCGGAATTGAAAATTTCAGAATTTACCACACGAACGGCACCCTTGTTCAGGACGGAGGGCTTCTGTGGAAGCCTGAGGAGCGAATCCTTTCGGGCCAGATCGAACAGGATTGGTATGAAGGGCGGCTTAGCTCGCCAGATCTCTTAAATTGGACGAATGCTCTGGATGATAAAACGAGACTGGTCGTTTCACACAAAATTTTGAGTACGTACGGGGACATCTATGGGATCGTCTATCTGCGGCTTAATTATAATGAAGTGTTCGCTGAATCGTTTGATCATCCGTTTGACGGTGCGGGAGAAATGTACATCGTAGACAGCGATGAGCAGATCATCGCCTCATCAGAATCCAATGAAATCGGCAGACACTTGTCCGAATCCTCCTTAAGCGAGTATTGGGGCAGTCCGGAAGGAACGGCAGTAACCGCAGATGGCATGGTGTTAATTCGGCAGAAAATCAATTCAGGCTGGACGGTCGCCGCACTTGTACATCTTGACCGGCTGGAGGAGCAGTCCAAACGCATTTTCTACTATATAGTCAGCGGGATCGCATTTTTTCTAATTTTATCTACGTTCCTTATTATGGTTGTGCTCAAAAACGTCATCTGGCGCATACGCAAGCTAGGCACCCGCATGATGGATATTTCCGAGGGCTATTTCGAAGCGACGGTTAGAAACCGGGATAACGATGAGCTGGGAGAGCTTGAGGTTTTATTTAATTCGATGTCTGGGCGCCTTAGAAAGCTGGTGGAAGAGCACACAGAGGCCACCTTAAAAGAACGCGAGCAGTCCTTCAAAGCGCTGCAGGCCCAGATTAATCCGCATTTTATTTATAATTCTTTAAGCCTGATCCGCTGGCGCGCCATGGATGTGAAGGATGAGATCCAAATTCGCACAATTGATGCCCTGACTACCTTTTATCGGCTTGCACTCAATAACCGTGTGAATGTGACCCGAATTCGTGATGAGCTTGAGCATCTAAAGGCTTATGTTGAAATCCAGCAGCTGCGTTATCCCGATCAAGTGCTCGTAGAATGGCAGGTGGAGGCGGATGTTCTTGATTTGTATACGATTAAGCTCATTTTGCAGCCCATTGTGGAAAATTGCTATTTGCATGGCGGGATTACAACAAGAAAGGGCGCCTTTATACAGATCATGATTAGCAAAACCGAGGATGCCATTGCGTTTCAGATTTTTGATAATGGGAAGGGCATCGAGCGCGAGAAGCTGGAGCTAATAAGGACGGGCAGCTATATGGGAACCAAAAACGGATTCGGAATGAACAATATACGCGATCGGCTGGCGTTATATTTCGGCCAAGAGGGACGCTTTGAAATCGACAGCATGGAAAATGAGTGGACGGCTGTGACCATTCATATTCCGATTTACAAGGAAGCTCCTGAGATAAAAAAGGGGGATGGAGCATGATGCAAGCACTGATCGTTGATGACGAGCCAATGCAGATTCAGGGACTTGTCCGTCATATTGCCTGGGAAGCTCTAGGGTACAAGCAGCCCTTGACCGCCCAATCGGGTGAGGAGGCCATGGCCATACTGGCAGCAGCTCATGTAGATGTATTAATTACAGATGTGTCGATGCCAGGAATGACGGGGATTGAGCTGCTGGCCAAGTGCAAGTCGGATTTTCCAAAGCTGCAGGCGATGCAAACGGTGATGATAAGCGGTTATGACGAATTTGAGTTTGTTCAGGAAGCGATCCATCTGGGGGCGAAGGCCTATGTACTGAAGCCGATCAAGACGGATGAGCTGGAAGCGAAGCTTGCCGCATTTCGGGAATCGCTGGAAAAGAAGAACCATATGGAACAGGAAACGAGCAAGCTGAGAGAGAAAATGACAGAGAGCTATGAGGTGCTGCAGGAGCATTACGTCAAGGATCTGATAGAAGGGTCGATTCATAGTGACGAGCTGCTTGAATCCTGGTGCCGCCTGCTTGATTTGCCGTCAAAGAATGGGCAAGCCACGTTGTTCCTGTTCGGTTATGATCGCCTGTTTCTGTCTAATCCGCACGATGCCAAGGAGCGGATTATGCTCAGCGAAGGACTCATCAAATGTGTCAAAATGGGCCTGTCTGAGTTTGCGGGCACGTATATCGGAAAAACAGGAGCGGACGAGGTGGCGGTCATTCTATTGAACGCCTCGCCTATTGACCGTGCGAGGCTAGAGAAGCAGCTCTCTTTTATCCAGGATGTTCTAAAGGAGCAGTATACGGCTTCCGTTACCGTCGGAATCAGCAGGGAATGCCAGGCTTGGTCGGAGATTCCGTTGTTATATAAGGAAATAAAGCATATGATGGCGAGCGCTAGAATGGCCGGCTATGGGCAAATATTGTATTTCGACCATGTTGAAATGAAAGAATACCATGATTTTCGATTGTACGAGGAATATTTCCCTGAAATTTTAAAGCTGCTCGATACGGGGGAGAGCGAAAATGCCGTCGTCTATTTCAACCATGCATTCGAGATGCTGCTGGCACAGAAGCCCGTATCCTTCTCCTATGTACAGGCATTTGGCATGGGATTAATCAGTGAACTAATCCGCAAATTGAAGCGGACGAAGGAAACGGATGCCGAAATGAACATTCTCATGTGGCAGAGGATGATTGATTGTACAGATGTGGAGGAAATAAGAACGGTCGTCATGGCCTTTCTCGCTCAGTATATCCAGCTCAAGCAGAAGGAGCAGACCGTTCAGCAGCACAACCTTATCCAAAGAGTAGCGCGCTACCTTGAGGAGCATTTGGAGGCGAACGTAACGGTGAAGCAGCTTGCTGAGCAGTTTCATCTGAACTCCAGCTATTTGAGCGTGCTGTTCAAGAAGGAAATGGGCCGAACGATATCTGATTTTGTCCAGGAAACGCGTATGAACAAAGCCAAGGAGCTGCTCCGGGACCCGAACATCAAGGTGTATGAAGTGTCGGAGCAGGTTGGCTTTCAAACGGCGGCCTATTTTACGTTTTTATTCAAGAAGCTGACCGGAACAACCCCGCAGGAATTTAGGGATTATTATTATGAGGAGTGATATTGTGCTGACCAAAATGAACCTAGAGGGCGAATGGAAGCTGCAGCTAGATCAGGGCAAGAGCGGCTTGTCGCTGCCATTTACAGATTCCATTACGCTGCCCGGAACGACATCCTATGCCCGGAAAGGGCCGCAGAATGAAACGAAATTAGTAGGGGCTTTGACCGATGAATATTCGTTCGAAGGATATGCCTGGTATTCAAGAGAGGTAGACATTCCTAATGCGCTGACTGGGAAAAACTGTTTTCTCTATTTGGAAAGAACGAGAATGACGACGGTATGGGTGGGCGACCGCGAGGTTGGCTCGCGTGACAGCATGAACACGCCGCATCTTTATGAATTGACGGGACTGCTTCAGAGTGGCCCGCAGACGATTACCGTTCGTGTCGACAATACGGACTATCCAACGAAGGGAGGCCATATGACCTCTCCTGATACACAGACCAATTGGAACGGGATTACAGGCCGCATTGAGCTTCAATTTTATAGCGAATCGTACCTGACCGATATCCAGCTCTATCCGAACTTGTCTGCACGCTCGGTGAAAATAGAAGCGAATCTGCAAGGAGAGCTCAAGGGCAGCCTAGTTGTATCAGCAGCAAGCTGGAACTCTGACACCTTCCATACGGTGGCGGAGGAGGAATACAGCCTCACCTCGCGTGAAATTTCGATTGAATATTCACTTGGGCAGGATGCGCTGCTGTGGAGCGAAGCCAATCCCCATTTGTATACGGTGAGCATTGGGGTGAAGGATGAGACGGGCGAAATCTTTGATCAGCAGCAGCTGAGCTTCGGCCTGCGGGAATTTAAGACAGACAGAGATAAATTTACGATTAACGGAAACAAAACCTATCTGCGCGGCAAGCATGATGGCTTGATTTTTCCTCTGACGGGCTACGCTCCGACCGATGTCGAGGAATGGCTTCGCATTCTCGGCATTTCCAAATCCTATGGTATTAACCATTATCGCTTTCATACCTGCTGTCCGCCGGAAGCCGCGTTTACCGCAGCGGACATGCTTGGCATATACATGGAACCGGAGCTGCCCTTCTGGGGGACGATTACTGAAGCAGCGGATGAGCGCCACAATCAGGCGGAGCAGGACTATTTGATCAGCGAGGGGTATGCCATTCTGAAGGCATTCGGCAATCATCCATCCTTCGTCATGATGTCGCTGGGCAATGAGCTATGGGGCAGTAGAGACAAAATCGATTCGATTTTGAAAGCCTACAAAGCGTTCGACAACAGGCATCTATATACACAAGGCTCTAATAATCATCAATTTTCGCCTGCGGTTCTTGAGCATGACGATTTCTTCTGCGGGGTGCGTTTCTCGAAGGAGCGGCTGTTCAGAGGCTCTTATGCAATGTGTGATGCGCCGCTGGGCCATGTTCAGACCGATCTACCGGGTACGTTAAAGGATTATGACGATCAAATCGTGCCGCCGGATTTTCATCGCAGTGAGGGCACGCCGAGTGAGGCTGGAGGCGTCATTCAAATCCAGTACGGAACGGAAGCAAGGGCCATACAGCTCGGAGACGCCTCGGAGGAATGGATTCCCCATATTCCAGTTGTGTCCCATGAGATAGGACAATATGCGACGTATCCGAATTATAGGGAGATAGAGAAATATACAGGCCCGCTCAAGGCTGATAATTTCATCCTATTTCAGGAGCGTCTGAAGGCGAAAGGGCTGGATCACTTGGCCGCCCAATATTTTGAGAGCTCGGGGCAGCTGGCAGTGGCCTGTTACAAGGAAGAGTTGGAGGCTGCTTTTCGCTCCAGAAAGCTTGCAGGCTTTCAACTGCTTGACCTTCAGGATTTCAGTGGACAAGGGACGGCGCTAGTTGGCATCCTTGATGCCTTTATGGATTCCAAGGGGCTGATTACACCTGAAGAATGGCGTACCTTCTGCAGTGACGCCGTACTTATGGCGAGGTTTGCAAAATACAACTATACGTCGTTTGAACGCTTCGAGGCTCATGTGGAATTATGCTCGTATAGAAATCAGCTGCCTGGATTGATCAACCTTTCGTGGGAGCTAACGGATGGCCATGTGACACTGGCAGCCGGTACGGCTGAGGCAGCGCTGACGGAGCAGCAGAATTATATTGATATTTGTGATCTGGTCATCGAATTGCCTGCTGTGGACGCCATGACCAAAGCCGCGCTCTCCCTGAGGATTTTGGATACAGATATCCGAAAGTCATACGATCTCTGGATTTATCCGCAGCAGGTTGAAGCGGACCTGTCCAAAGTCCATCGTTTTGAGTCGCTAACGGCCGAGGCTCTCGCTTTATTGGAGCAAGGGGAGAAGGTATGGCTGATGCCGAATCCGGAACGTATTAGCCATGGAATTGAAGGCTTCTACAGCACGGATTTCTGGTGTTATCCGATGTTCCGGTCCATCTCGGAGAGCATGAACCGTCCGGTTCCTGTCGGCACGATGGGGCTGCTCGTAGACAACCATCATCCTGTCTTCCGGGACTTTCCTTGCGAGCCGCATTCTACTTATCCTTGGTGGAGCATTGTCTCTCATTCCAAGTCGATTATTATGGACGGTACAAGCAGAGAATGGAGCTCTATTGTACAGACCATCGACAACTTTGAGCGCAACCACAAATTAGGTTTCCTGTTCGAATGCCGCGTAGGAAAAGGGAAGCTGCTTATTTGTTCGATCAATGCGGATAAGGTTCAAGAAACACCAGAAGGAAAACAGTTTTTGTCCAGTGTGATTAAGTATATGGAATCAGATCAGTTCAAGCCGCAGTATGAAGCCAGCGTTTCAGAGCTGCTGGAGCTTATTCAATAAAAGAGGTAAAGGAAACAATAAATAACCGCTTGCGATCTTAAGAATCGCAAGCGGTTATTTTTCTTACCCGCGAAGACCATCGCATAGGATGGATACGACGCGGTCCGGAAAAGTGCCGCTGTCCCCGGCTGCCTGCAGGATGCCGCTAAGCAGCATTTTAATATCCTCAAGGCGAGCATCCGCCCGAACGGAGCCATTTTGCTTTGCACGGGTGAGCAGATTGTCGATCCCTTGCCAAAAATCCCTCGCAACCTCCGAACGTCCAGCTTCTATATTCAGACTGCTGACAAGGGCATCGGTAATCGCCTTGTTGGCCATTCCCTCGCGTATAATAGTCCTAAAATAATGAAAGAACGCTACGCCCGGATCATCGTGTTCAAGCAATTGCTTGGCTTCATCCATAAGCCGCGTCTTGTGGCTGACAATGACGGCCCCAAACAAATCCTCCTTGGTCGGAAAATGCCGATAGACGGTTCCCACGCCCACACCGGCATGCCTTGCGATTTCATCCATCGAGACGGAGATGCCTTCGGTCGTAAAAACCTTATGAGCGACCTCAAGCAGCTTATCCCGATTCTTTTTGGCATCTGCACGCAAGGCCTTCTCGGGTGTCACGGCGGCGAAGGGCACGGTAGTGTCAACGTCTCCAGCTGAAATTTTCTTTTTAGTCATCTTGGGATAACACCTCTTTATAAATATTACATCACTGGCGATTCATTGACAAACGGAGAATGTTCTCCGTATAATTATATAAACGGAATGAGTCCTCCGCTTATTCCGGAGAGGCGATTTTCGATTGGTTCAAGTGGAAGCTAAATGAAGAGGAGATTAAAAACATATGCAAAATTCACCAAGCAAAAGCGCGCTGTTGGTCATGGATATGCAAAGCAGCGTCGTATCGAGGTTCGCAGCTAACGAGGATGTACTGCTTCCGTATCAAAAGGCTATTGAAGCTGCACGCAGTCACGCTATTTCTGTTATTTACGTACGTGTGGCCTTTCGTGAAGGATATCCGGAGATTAGTGCTAGAAACAAAATGTTTGGGGGCATTGCCAGTCGATCCGGCGCTGTGGCGGCTCCAGAAGCGATGATGCAGATTCATGAAGCTGTGCAGCCTCGACAAGGCGAGCCGATTGTGACGAAGGTTCGAGTGAGCGCGTTCGCCGGAAGTGACCTTGAGGTCATTCTTCGTTCACGTCAGATCGATACGCTTATTCTTAGCGGTATCGCCACAAGCGGGGTCGTTCTATCGACTTTGCGGGAAGCAGCAGATAAGGATTTTGCCCTTACGGTACTTTCCGACGCCTGTATTGATGCCGACCCAGAGGTTCATCGCGTGTTAACCGAGAAGGTGTTCCCTCAACAGGCCGAGGTGGTGACTGTCGACGCGTGGGTGGCTTCTTTATCGAGTTAACGGCTAGGCGTAATCGAATGAATTACTTTGGGGCTTTTCCGTCAACAGGAAAAGCCCCTTCCGCCGGTTTCCTAGAAGAGGGGGCTTGGCTTGTTTGATCGGATCATGATGGTTTCGTTCAACAGGTCGATCTACTATTATAGATCCCTGTTCCCGAAGTTTTATGAACGCATCAAGGGGTCTTTTCTCATATTATATTTACTGGTTGGATTACAATTGTTCTAATCTGTAATTGGACGGATTAATGAGTAAAGCAAGCGCTGCACATCATACTCGTTCCCGAGAGCGATTTTAGCGAGATTCTCTGGCTTTAAAGTTCCGTTACCGTGTACAGGCTTTTGATACATTTCGTAGATATGCTTATCGAAATTTTCAAGAACCTTGTGTATGATAAGATGGAAGTGTACTTCATCGATTTCAGTAAGGGGCTTGGTAGGATCAAACAACCCGGCATTGATATCTGTAATTAAATTCTCTAGGTAGGATTGTGCTTGGAGCATACGTTCTTTCGTGATCAAGACAAACCTCTGTGCTATGGACTGATCGGAAAAGAAACGCTCTAAAATGCGGCTGGTGGTATCAATCCATCCGCTATAATCAGCCGATTTTGTCTGCGGTAAACATTTAATTTGCACTTGAAGTGCAGTTATAATTGTCGATTTATCTTCGTTAATTGTAGTCAGGATAATATCCCTCCGTTAGTTAAAGAATACCCCAGCGCAAAAAGAATAGGAATAACGGTTCTAAAATGTAGACTTCATCGTCCTTATATTCAAACACTTGATACATCGGCTCACTGCTCTGCATAATTGATTGCATCTGATCAAGGGCTGTTTTGATTTTCACTCGATCAGGCTTATCAGAAATATCACCAAGTAACACATCGATTCTTCGTTTGATGCTGTCGGTAGAAAGGCTCACAGTTGGCGGATCATTAGCAATCGCTTTAAGAAGCAATTCATAGATATCGGCTTCCTCATTTTTTATAGTCAGATAGGTTTTTCTTTTTTGTCCTCTGGGATTAGGGCCTCTTTTCAGCTTCCTAGCAACCTCTTGATAAGCAAGAAGGTTTAATGAAGTCATTCTGTATGCCTGGTCTAGGAGATCTTGATCAGGAATTACCGGGTTATCTATATTGTCGATATCGAGTATCATGCTAAGGTTATAACAGATGGATTGCATTAGTTGAGGGGAAGATAAACTCTCTTGTGCGATGCTATCGGCGATCTTAAGATCAATTTGCATATTTAGTTTGTTGAAACCTGCGACAGCAATTTCCCGCAGTTCATCTGTATTCCATGGCTCGATATTAATCAGGTTCAGTCTCCCACTTAAATCAACATTTTTTCGAATGGCATCGTCAGACCGATGAGGTAAGGATATGATGACGGTTCGAAGCCTTTTACGAATCGCATCTTTGAGCTGATAGGCAATTTCAAACTGCTTGCTTGGTGAAGCGTAATGGAAATCATCTAATAGCAAGACTAAATTATTAGCTATAAAATATTGAATGACTTTATCTTTGTTGGAGCGGAAAGATTCAGTTATGGAAGTTGTAATTCCTTCTTTTGTTCCGGCGAGACCTTGGCCTTCAATCGTGCGTATTTCTGTATGGTCACGTTCGAGCGGAATACCGACTTTATTCGCAATCGTTTCCCAGAAATCCTTGGTATCCTTGAAGTCGCTTCCTATAAAGTCGACCATCTTTTAGTATAACCCTAAATGGGATGGGATAACATAAATATACGACCTTTTAAGAGGAATGCTGATAGAAACCCCTTAAATTATTTGTTGATTAGTATATATATCTAAATCCTTGGATGAACCTCATTAAACCGTCGCGGAGAAAGGAATTTCGCCTTTGAGATGTTACCTCGAACCCTATCACAATTAAGGGCAAGGTTTGATATAATGGCAGGGGAGGGTGAAGAACATGCATACGATAGAGAGCTTAATGAAGCAGTTAGAGCAGCTAGGCATTGACGGCCAAGGGACGCTGCTCGTCCATTCTTCGATGAAAAGTATCGGGTCTGTTGACGGTGGCGCAGATACGGTCTTAGATGCGTTAACAGATCATATGAAGGATGGGCTGTTGGTGTTGCCCACCCATACATGGTCCTACATCAATGCGGAAAATCCGAAATTTTACGTTGATCGTTCCCCTTCCTGCGTCGGAATACTGCCCGAGCTTTTTCGCAATCGGCCTGGTGTGGTGCGTTCGCTGCACCCCACCCATTCGGTGGCAGCATTAGGCCCGGATGCTATAGAGCTCACAAACGACGATCATCGTTTCGATACGCCCTGCGCTAGAGGCTCCGCTTGGGGGAAGCTGCTCGACCGCAGGGCGACTATATTGTTAGTTGGGGTCGATTTAAGGCGCAATACCTTTATTCATGGAGTCGAAGAATGGGTAGACATACCGGGCAGGTTAACGGATGACCATGAGCTGCTTTACACGGTTTTAGCCGATGGAACAGAAATTTCTGTGCCTTCCCGTAGACATTGCGGGCTGTCGTGGTCGCAGCATTTTTGGAAAGTAGATGATATACTGGAAAGTGAAGGCGCTATGCATAAGGGGCGGCTTGGCGATGCGGTTGTAAGGGTTTGTGATGCGGCTGCGGTAGCGAGAGTAATAACTGGCATGCTCAAAGACAATCCCGATTTGTTTTCGGATAATAATCCCTTGGATCATCACTAATAGAATGTATGAAGGGGCTGTCCGGCAACGGATGGCTCTAGGGTGCGAACCGCGTAAAATCTTCTAAATTTATCCTCAAAACAACCTCTTCTCTCTCATAGCTTAAGTCATAAACGTCCCATTCATGGGCAAATTCAAAGAATGTATGAAGAAATCGTTCAGAGGATGGTTGGACTGCCATTGTGTGGGCTAGCTGACTGTCTTTACTGTGTGATAAGATGTGGTTAATTTAACCAAGCTAATGATTTGGAGAAGCATCTTTTAAAGGTTCATTTAAGCGTCATGGATTATACTAATTCTATAATATTGTAGTCGTCGTATCAAAAAAGGAGAAGATTTGTGAGCCCATTAGTATGGTATGATCTCTTTTTATTCCTCCTATTGTTTGCTTTATATGTTTATGTTTTTGCTACCGTGAGGATTACGAACTTACATAAGGTGTACTTTTTATTTCATTTTTTAATGATGCTTTGGCCATTGTGCCAGATTGCCATAGATCTGACCACTGATCCGCTGCTGCAGTTGTTCTATGTGATTTTGTCCTTTGTCGCACTCTCTTTGCTCGGAAGCGGCTGGCTGCTGCTTACTGTCTTTCTTACCGGAAATGCTGATAAATTAGGAAAAAAAAGCTTGTTTCTGCTGTTTGCTCCAGCGGTTATCGCAGCAGTTGGCGTGGTCATTAACCCGAATAATCTTTTTGTGACTCCGCTGGAGGGCGGTTACGTTCATCGAGCATATGGCCCATGGTTTTGGATAGTCATCACTATTCTAGTGAGCTACTTCTTTGCTTCTCTCTTTGTATTGTTTGGGGCATTGAAGGCTTCCAAAACGTCACCCATGATTAGAAAACAAGTGAAAGTAACGTTGTGGGGAATATTCGTACTTGCTATATTTGCAGGTATTGATGCCATTCTTAATGTGGTCCTAAGGGAGTGGCTGCCAATCATTCCGGGCTTTACTTCGATGGGTATTTTTCTTTCGGATTTATTTTTCGTATATGTCATTAAAAAATATAATGTGTTTGATCTTGTCTCCATCGCTCATGAGGATGTGATCAACACGCTTCCATATGGCATACTTGTGCTGGATGATAATGAAACCATTATTGAAGCCAACAGATCTTTACGAAATTATATGGATTTAAATGTAGGTGATTATTTTGATATGGAGTCGTTGCTGGCGTCTGTTCGTGTTGAGGGCAACAGCAAAAGGTTTCTCGAACGTTATAAGCGAAAAGAAAATACCCTGTCTCAAATCGAAATTATCGATGAGCGAGACATCGTGCGTCATTTTATCGTACAAGCTTCTCCGATTGTCGATTCTTACCGAATGCAGATCGGTCATATCATTACGTTTCAGGATGTCTCGCAGGAGCGTTTTTTTGTGAAAGAAATGAATCGGCAAAATGAGGTTCTTCAGGAACGAAACCATGCACTTGATCGCATTCGCAATGAGCTGTCCACAGCTAATCAAAAGCTTGAAGAATTAGTCCTTACGGACAGTTTAACAGACTGCTACAATCGACGTTATTTGACACAGCAGCTGATGCATGAGGTTATAACCAATATTCAATATAAAATTCCGTTTTCACTTATCCTTTTTGATATTGATTTCTTTAAATCAATTAATGATCGCTATGGACATGTAATTGGGGATGAAGTCCTTTATCGTACGGCTCAAGCCGTCAAACAATCCATTCGTGGGACCGACATTCTAACTCGCTATGGCGGGGAAGAATTCATGATCTACCTGCCGCATACAGAACGCCAGTTAGCCAAACAATTAGCGGAACGAGTGAGAGTAGCGGTCGAGTCGAACGACATTTTAGTAGATCATGAAATCGGAGAGGTTTCCATTACGGTGAGCGTAGGGTTTTTATCCATTGAAGACTTTAATCTTCAGCATGTACCGGACAATCCAGAAGGGTATTTAATTCAACTTTTTGCCGCCGTCGATAAAGCCCTTTATCAGGCCAAGCAAAATGGACGAAATCGAATCGAATTTGCCGATGTTCAGAGTGTTTCTTAAATGAATGGAATCAACAACAGATAGATGAGGCCGCTGCTTAAGCAGACGGTCTTTTTTTATTTTGCTTAAGTAACGGGTATCAAGCTATGAGGGGACTATAAATGTTAGAACTAATGAAGAACAGAGAAAAGGAATATAATTTTAGATAAGGCGGATGAGATTGGAGCAGGTTGATGAGTGACAAAAAAATGATCGCACTATTAATTGGAGCTGTGGCGGTGTTGTGGTTTATTACAAGCTTGTTTTTCACTAAAACGACCTCAACGAATGATATTTATTTAATCCCTGTAGGCTTTGAGGGTGATATTAGGGTGACTTATAACGTTCAAGGTGCACCAGCACTTGAGAAAGAGGGGAAATATGATCTCATTCCAATTCGAGTCGATGGGACATACGATACCTCAAAGCCTGAAATGGAATACGGGCTGGTGACAGACCAATATTTCTATGTCAGCCCTGATGGACGACGAACTCCGATAGATGAACGTTGCGTCCATGTCAGAGGAAATGGTGCTTCCGAGATTGGTTCAAGCATCACAAGACATAACGATTTTACCATTACCCGCACCAATTGCAGTGAAGATTTTAGGACATGGGGAAAGTGAAGAAAGGTGTTATTAGTAGTAGTGAAAATATTGAGGGGTATCCTAAACGATAAATGTCTTATAAAATAATATCATTCTTATGAGAGCGAGCTGAAAACTGATGATGTGGTCACCACTATTTGAAAATGATGTACCTGTAGTTATTCTCCCTTAGCGGTAGAAAAACTACATCTCCGTTAAGGACAGGAATGGTCTAGAAAAACGGAGGGTACAACATGAAAAACACTTTATTAGGTTGTTTATATTTATCAATCGCTGCAAGTATTTGGGGCGGGATGTTTGTTGTAGTAAAGCATGTGGTAGACGTTGTGCCGCCACTTGAATTAGTATGGATTCGTTATGTCATTGCGATTTTTGCATTATTAATAATTGGTGTTGTCACCAAACAATCCTGGCGAATTGAAAAACGAGATTTGCTGTTGATCTTCATGATTGGTCTTATTGGAAACACCATTTCAATCCTGACCCAAGAAGTGGGCACGATGTTCTCTACTGCACAAATGGGCGCTATTATTACTTCGACGACACCCGCATTTATGGTGTTATTTGCGCGCATCATCTTAAAAGAAAAAATTACGTTTAAAAAAGCCACTTCTATTCTTTTAGCAACAATTGGAGTTGGTGTTATTGTTGGAACTGCCGATATCGATCCATCTCTTCAACGGGGTGGCGTTTCCCTGCTTATTGCCGCCCTTACTTGGGCGCTTATGTCTGTTTTAATTAAACGGGTACCTAGGCAGTATTCACAAATTGTTGTAACGTTCTATACAACCCTAGTAGCCATCTCGCTACTTACCCCTTTTACAATTAGCCGATTACCTGAGCTTGATGTTCAAGCCATCATGCAGCCATCGATTTGGGGCGGCCTTTTGTACTTAGGAGTCATTTCGACAGCATGTGCCTTTTTGCTGTGGAATCGTGGATTGCAAATGCTTAATGCTGCAAGTGGCGGATTATTTTTCTTTTTTCAGCCTGTCGTCGGAACTTTTCTTGGATGGTTATTACTAGGTGAACAAATCGGCTGGTCTTTTTGGATAGGTACGTTATTCATTTTTACTGGTGTGTTATTAGTCATCCGAGAAGAATAATCACGAAAGCTGATCGGCGTTTTAATCAATGATTAGCAAGGTCGGTCAAATTATGCACCTCTTTTGCGGAAGTGGGAAGGGTAGGAGAATAAACAGCCAAACAGGAGCAACAAGGATGTGTCTGCAAGCCGGAGTTGGGGGACAGCTCCTCCTTGCTTCGCGTTTGTTCAAGCCCCATTTTATCTGACGATTTAAGGGCAAGGGACCGCAGTTTGCGAGGGTAGTCTGAGATCTCAACGCTCGTGATGCGCACTGCTTTTTTTCTGAGGACAGAGGTTCCGCTATTCTGGTTTTTAACCTGATTTCACGTCTTTCGCGGACAGGAAATCCGTTATCGGCCTCCTCATCCCTTCAAATTGGCCATTTGCAGAGCAATAGCGTCTCCTGAGACCGCGGCCTGTGCTAGTACCCTTGATTTTGTTGGAATAGCTGCTGCTGTGTCCGCCAAGTCTGGCTTTGTACAGGGAGTATCCCGGCAATCGCTGGAAACAAACGAACAGCATCAAGCTGCTGATTGCCGACTATCTAAATGTAAAACGAGTCTGTCCCGGAGGTCATTTCTGACCTGTCGAGACAGACTCGTTTCATTTGCTTGCCCTGCCTATCCTAGTAGCCACAATAGCTTAACGTCCAGAAAGAGCGGTAACAAATGCGCTGAGTGGAGTAGCTGGACGGCCAAGCAGCATTTCCAGATCATTGCTCTCTACATCGAGGGAGCCTTCGCGGATTGGAGCTTGTAAATCAACAATCATCGCAACGACAAAATCAGGAAGCCCTGCTTGCGTCAAAGCTTGGCCGAATGCAGCATCATCTACATCGACAACGTTGATTTCTTTGCCCAATGCTTCGCCAGTGATGGCTGCAAGCTCAGCTTGCGTACGCGGCTTGCCCGACAGCTCGTAGACCGTATTGTCATGGCCTTCGCCAGCTAGAACAGCCGCCGCCGCTTCGGCATAATCGCTCCGTAATGCATAGCCTGCACGCGCAGTGCCAGTGGCATTCAGCCAAGGTGCTCCGTGGATGGCGCCCTGTACGCTGCCAGCTTCGTTCTCAGCATACCAGTTGTTACGCAGCAGAGAATATGGAATTCCCGTTGCAAGAATCGCTTCTTCCGCAGCGCGGTGGACTTCAGCGAGCGAGAGCGTGCTTTTATCTGCTTTGGCAACACTTGTGTAAGCAATGAAGCCTACGCCTGCTTTTTTGGCGGCATCGATAGCGGCTTGATGCTGGCGAATACGTGTAGCATTATCTGCATCAGCGGAAACGATCAACAAACGGTCTACACCAGCAAATGCTGTATCGAGGGTTTCGGGCTGATCAAAGTCACCGTGGCGTACGTCAACGCCTTGTGCTTGCAAATGCGCAGCTTTTTCTGGCGTACGCACACTTACCGCAAGCTGTTCAGCAGGCAGCTTTTTTAATAGAGTATCGATGACGAGGGAGCCAAATTGTCCAGTTGCGCCAGTTACTAAAATTTTCATGATTCATTCCTCCATTGGTTGGGTTTGTGTGAAATAAAACGGGATTCAATGATTGAAATCCCCTTATAGCCTAGCTTTAGTTACTTTTGAAACCTTCACTGTTATAACCTAAGTAGTTACAACGAGGGCGTAAAAAAGCCATTGCAAGAGCTTTTTTTAACAAACTTGTCCCAGCATCTTCGCAATGCTAACGCTGCTCAATCTCTGCTCCATAGCGGCTTGAGCTTCAGTCAGTTCTGCCATAAGCGAGGCTTCAATGGTTCTGCCTACAGGGCATCGCGGGCTAGGATTTGGATGAAAATGGAACAGGGGACCCTCATCAATGACTTCAACCGCATTGTACACTTCCAATAAGCTAATAGATGCGGGGTCTTTCAATAGAGTAGCACCACCAACACCGGGCCGGACATTAATCAAACCGGCTTTTTTCAGCTGGGCCATAATTCTTCGGATGACGACGGGATTCGTATTTACGCTGCCAGCAATCATATCCCCTGTGCAATCTCCCGGCATAACAGCAATCAACGTCAGAATATGGACTCCCATCGAGAAGCGGCTGCTGAATTGTTTCATTGTTATCACCACCGTTGTAACCATCATAGTTACTTCTTGACGGAATGTCAATCCTGTTCCTATTCTTTTTGTGTTTTGGTTACTTGTCTATAGACTTTGATTCGTATGATATACTAAAAATGTGTCATTTTGTAAAATTGGAGATCGATAAGGAGCGGTTGTTGATGATCCTAGCAAAAGGTCAAAAAATCGATGTTACAAAAGGTCGCGGGATTTCCGATATTGTAATTGGGCTTTCTTGGCAGACCGCAGATCCAGCAATCGATATAAATGCATCAGCTTTCCTCTTAAATCAAGCAGGTGTATGTGCCCAGGATGAAGATATGATCTTCTATAATCAACCTTTCAGCCGGCAGCATGCCGTTGCACACTCAGGTCCGACGAATGGAGATCGAGAGCTTATCAAAATTTCGGTAGGTAAGGTACCGAGTGATATACATAAAATCGCGGTAACACTCACCATTCATGATGGGGAATCGCATGGTCAAGCCTTTTCGCAAGTTCGTAGCGCCGTCGGGCGAATCTATAACCCAATCAACGGCGAGGAGATAGGTAGATTCAACCTCGGAGAAGGCCTTAGCAAAGAAACAGCTATCGTTGTTGGCGAATTTTATCTCCATAAAGGAGAGTGGAAGTTTAGTGCCGTCGGAAGCGGGTTTGAGGGAGGGCTCGCCGCTCTTGTTAGCAACTTTGGACTCAAAGTATACAGCGAATCACATGCGGAAGTGGCTGCTGCTGCTGCTGAACCAGCTGTTTCCCCTGCCAAGCCAAACCAACTGCTAAAAGTGGAGCTCAAGAAGAAAGAAAGCATTAACATTCAAAAGTCGGCCAAGGTTACGGCAATTCTCGAATGGCAAACCAAAAAAGACTTGGATTTGTATTGTTTTTATGTAACAAAGGACGGGCAGGTTGGCAAAATCTATTATCGCTACCTTGGATCACCTCATACTGCTCCGTACATTCAACTCGATGGGGATGCTATGGGACATGGGAAAGAAACGATTGTTATTCATCGACCGGAAGCGTTAAGCTACGTTCTATTTGCCGCCTATAGCGCATTGAGCAATGGCGCAGGCAGCTTTAAATCGATGAAGGTTCGTGCAAGCGTTGATAATCATCAGGGACAAACCGTAACAGCACCACTGCTCGAGAAAAACGATTACGCCTATTGGGTGGCAATCGCCCATATCGATTTCACAGATGCCAAGCAAATGAGAGTCAGTCACGTTGAAAAATACTCCAAAGATGGGGAAGAGCGTAGTCCGCTTCTTTATGCAAATGGAGATTTTAAAATGGATGTTGGCCCTGAAGAGTTCAAGGATGATTGGGACTGAGGTTCCGCTATTCTGACTTTTTATGCGGTTTCAGGCATTACGCGGACAGGAGATCCGTTATTGGCCTCGTCATCCCCTCAAAATAGCGATTATTAACGCAATAGCTGCTCCTGAGTCCGCGAACTAGGCTATAACCAGTGATTCGGTTGAAATAGGGTCTTCTGTGCCCACCAAGCCATCGATCGGGATCGATCGGGAATACGATTGAAGCGGGCTGCTTCTATCCGGATTTGGCGGGATTACGTTTCCATCCACGGCCTGCAATAGCCGGCACCAACTAAAAGCATTATCCCAAACAACTGCATTCAGACGAATGCGGTTTTTTTGTTGTATTCCCTCGCCCTGTCGGACGAACCAATGAAAGTGCTATTTTACCTAATCATCGTGTCATTACAATGATTTATGTCATTGATAAAATAATGAAAACGGATACAACAAAGCAAGGCATCATGCGCATTAAGCTAGGAGAGGGTGTTACGGATGAACGAAACAGGCGCCGGACGCTTGGGCAGCAGGCTATTTTTCATGGGACCTGCGCTGTTGATTTTTTTGGCAGTTATTATTGTGCCGATCAGTATGAGTATTTATTATAGCTTCTTCCAGTGGGACGGAGTTTCGGCAAAGGTGTTCAACGGAGGGGACAATTTCATTCGGCTGCTTCAAGATCCGGTTCTATGGACCTCGCTCAAAAACTCAGTGTTATTAACTTTGGGAGCGCTCTTCATTCAGCTGCCGGTCGGTTTGTTTTTTGCCATTGTGCTGGGCTACAAGCTGAGAGGATCAAATTTTTTGAAAACGATTTATTTCACACCGGTTATGCTGTCTACAGCCGTGCTTGGCATTTTGTGGGGGCAAATTTACGACCCGAATTTCGGGCTGCTGAATAGTCTGCTTATGCAGCTTGGACTCGACAGCTGGGCACATGCCTGGCTCGGGGAAGAAGCGACGGCGCTAGGGTCGGTTATCGCGGTTGTCGCTTGGCAGTTTATCGGCTTTTATATTATCGTCTATATCGGCGCGCTTCAGGGCATCTCGGAAGAGGTACTGGAGTCGGCACGGGTAGAGGGCGCTGGAGAGTGGAGAATTATTTTCAGCATTCAAATCCCGCTGATCTGGCCGACCATTACGTTCACGGTGCTGAACTGTGTGATCAATTCTTTGAAATATTTCGACCTGATCTATATTATGACGGGCGGCGGGCCGAATAATAGCAGCGAAGTGCTAGCAAGCTATATGATGAAAAATGCATTCCGCATGATGGACTTCGGCTATGGCAGCACCATCTCCACCTTCCTGCTGCTGTTCGGACTATGCCTCGCATTTATTATTTCCAAGCTTCTGAGCCGTACAGGCGCCAGATTCCAATAAGAGAAAGGAGAGATGAAGGTGAGCGCGACTCAAACGATGCAGCCGGCGGGGACGCGCGGCAAAGGCTTTTCCCGATTGCTGCTGTATGTGCTGCTTCTGGTCCATCTCGTATTTACAGGATATCCGTTCGTATGGATGGTCATTTCGTCATTTAAAACCAATAAGGAGTATTTCGCCAACCCTTGGGGACTGCCGGAATCGTGGCATTTTGATAATTTTGTGCAGGCCTGGAACCAAGGCATCAACGGCTATTTGTTCAACAGCCTGTACATTACCTTCTTCTCCGTAGTCGGGCTGCTGGTCGTATCGACGCTGATTGGCTTTTACTTATCGATTCGGCCGTTTAAGGGCTCGAAGCTGCTGCTGGGAGCATTTTTTCTTGGCATGCTGATTCCGATCCACAGCACCTTGATTCCACTGTTTACGATGGCGAACAAGCTGGGGATCTATGATTCGTTCTGGGCATTGTTTTTCCCTTATATCGCCTTTAATCTTCCGGTCGCTGTCTTTATCGCCCATGGCTTCTTTCAGGGCGTGCCGAAGGAGCTGGAGGAGGCGGCCATGATTGACGGCTGCTCGATTTATCAGACGTTTTTCAAAGTGTATTTTCCGATTGCGAAGCCTGTGCTGGCGACGATTACGATTCTTTCCTTTTTCAATATTATGAATGATTTCGTCTTTCCGCTAGTCATGGTATCCAAGGAATCGCTCAAAACGCTGCCGCTCGGCCTCATGATGTTCAAGGGCAACTTCAGTGCCGATTATTCGCTGATCAGCGCGGCATTGGTCATCACGACAGCTCCTATCATTATTTTATACATGTTTCTGCAAAAGTATATTCAAAAGGGGGTTGTAGCGGGCGCGGTTAAAGGCTAATAGGGACTTCTATTTATGAGCTGCGGCATTCGACACTATCCAAGGGGGAAACAAACATGAAAAAGGGTCTTATCTTATTGTTGGCATTAATGATGGTAGTAATGGCAGGCTGCTCCAGCGCCGGAAACAAGGCGGAAGGCGAAGCGACGGAGGCAGGAGCGGGCAATGTAACGAAGCTGACCATGTGGAGCATGGAAACGAGAAACAAGGATATTATTGAAAAATCAATCAAGCAATTCAATGACGAGCATCCGAATGTGGAGCTTACGGCCGAGTTTTTTGAAGACGAAGCTTTGAAAACCAAAATGAAAGTAGCAATTACAGGCAACCAGGTGCCGGATATTATTACGTATTGGAGCGGTGAAACCTTCGATACGCTCGTATCCAACAGCATGCTGGGCGATATTACCGAGCCGCTGAATAAGGATGAAGCGTTCAAAAACGATGTGCTTAACGGCGGATTGGAAACGTTCTCTTACGACGGCAAAAACTACGGCATTCCCGTTCTGTTCAGCGGAGTATCCCTATGGTACAACAAGCAAATTTTTGATGAAAATGGTCTGACTCCTCCGACAACCTATGGGGAGCTGCTAAATGTTGTGGATCAACTGAACGCTAAAAATATCGTTCCGATTACAGTCGCAGGCAAAGACCGCTGGCCGGTTCTGCACTGGTTCTCTTATCTGGCACAGCGCATCGGCGGCATGGAGCCGTTCGAGAAAGCGAAAAATGGCGAAGCCGATTTCACACAGGACAGCTTTGTAAAAGCGGGCGAAATGCTGCGTGAGCTTGCTGTCGATCACAAAGGCTTCATCAATGGTTTCCTTGGTCTTGATTATGCAGCGGCAGAATCGCTGTTTACGAACGGCAAAGCTGCCATGTATCTGCAAGGCGAATGGGCAATGAACTCCTTCCTCGATGGCGACTTTGCCGATAAAGTCGGCTTCGTGCCATTCCCGACCGTAGATGGCGGCCAAGGCGGCATAAACACTTACCAAGGCGGCTTCGGCGCAGGTATGGCAATTTCTTCCAAGACGAACCAAGAAGCGGCTTATGAAGCGATTCGTTTCCTTACTGACTCGCTGCAGCGGAAGGAAATTAATGAAGGCGCGAACATCAGCCCAATGAAAAACCCAGGACTGGAAGAGGCAAAAATGAATCCGCTGGCGTTTGCCTACGACAGCTCCATCAGCAGCAGCTTGGAAGGCTTCTTCAGCTACTATGACCAAGCGCTGGACGCGAAGCGTGCCGAGCAGTTCCTGAACTCGGTCGGCGCGATCGTCGGCCAAAATGCAAGCAGCGTTAAAGACGAGCTGGCGAAAATCAAGTAACAGCGGCCAGAGCATGTGAGACAGGAGGCGTTTGCGATTAACGTAATTAACAATCCAATATTGCGGGGCTTCAACCCCGATCCTTCGATCCTTCGTGTCGGAGACGACTATTATATTGCGACCTCGACCTTCGAATGGTTTCCCGGCGTTCAAATTCATCATTCTCGCGATTTGAAAAACTGGCGGGTGCTCACGCACCCGCTTACCCGGGCGAGTCAGCTCGATATGATCGGCAATCCCGACTCCGGCGGAGTATGGGCGCCGTGCCTCAGCTACGATAACGGCATCTTCTATCTGGTGTTTACCGATGTAAAAAGCCATATGGGCCCGTTCAAGGACACGCATAACTATGTCGTTACGGCAACCGATATTATGGGGCCTTGGTCAGAGCCGATTTATTTGAACAGCAGCGGCTTTGACCCTTCCCTATTCCATGATGAGGATGGCACCAAGTGGCTGGTCAATTTAACATGGGATCACCGTAAAGGGAAAAATCCGTTCGGCGGCATCGTCATTCAACAGTATTCCGAGGAGCTAAAGGCGCTAACGGGACCGATTCAAACGATATTTGGCGGCACGCCGCTTGGTTTGACGGAAGGTCCTCACATTTATCGTCATGACGGCTATTATTATATGATTACCGCGGAGGGCGGCACGCGTTTTGGCCATGCGGCGACGGTGGCTCGCTCACGAACGCTGCTTGGCACCTATGAGGCCGATCCGGCTGGACCGCTCATTACGTCAGCGGACCGCTCAGAACTAGCACTGCAAAAGGCGGGCCATGTCAGTCTGGTCGAGACGCAGGAGGGGCAGCTGTATATTGCCCATCTGTGCGCGCGGCCGCTCAGCCCTTCGGGAAGCTGCACGCTTGGACGGGAAACCGCCCTTCAGAGGGTCGCTTGGACGGAGGACGGCTGGCTGCGCCTTATCGGCGGAGGCCATTCGCCGGAGGTTCAGGTGAGCGCACCAGCGCTCCCGGAGCATCGTTTTGAGGCGGAGCCAGAGATTGAGCATTTTGACGGGGATGCGATAAGCATTCATCTTCATACACTGCGCGAGCCGCGGAGCGAGCAATGGGCAACGCTGAAGGAGCGTCCGGGTCATATGAGGCTTAAGGGAAGAGAATCGCTGTATTCCTCCCACCGGCAGAGCCTGATAGCACGCCGCCAGCAATCGTTCACCGTAGATGCTGAAACGGTGGTAGAATTTGAGCCAGATACTTATCAGCAGCTTGCTGGGCTTGTATACTATTACAATACAAAGAATTATTATTACTTATGGATCAGTCGTGATGAGCAGTTGGGCAAATGCCTCGGCATTATGTCGAGCGACCGCGCCGTATATGATGAGCCGCTTGAGCAGCCCGTATCGATTGATGGGGCAGAGCGCTGTTATTTAAAGGCGGAAGTCCGCCATGAGGCGCTGCAATTCCACTATTCGCTGGATGGAGCGGCTTGGCAGCCGATTGGCCCTGTTCTGGATGCCAGCAAAATATCGGATGAAAACGCCGAGCTGGTGAAGGACGGCATTGCGCTTGATCAAGGCTTCACCGGAGCATTTATCGGCATTTGCGTACAGGATTTAAGCGGACGAGGCAAGTATGCGGACTTTGATTATTTCAAGTATTCTGAAAGGTGAGCTGATGATGAGCATAAACGTAATGGATGCAGCCGTAATGAACAAACCGCTGGATATCGAGATTCAGAAAGTACCCGTTCCGACCCCGAAGGACGATGAGGCGCTCGTCAAAGTATACTGTATTGGCGTATGCGGCTCGGACGTTCATTATTATGAGCACGGAAGAATTGGCCGCTATGTCGTGGAAAAACCGATTATTCTCGGCCATGAGCTGGCTGGCGAGGTCGTTGCTGTCGGCGCACGCGTATCGGGTGTCGCGATTGGCGACCGGGTAGCGGTAGAGCCGGGCGTAGCATGCGGCCGCTGTGAATATTGCAAATCGGGCCGCTACAATTTGTGCCCTGACGTTGTGTTTATGGCAACGCCGCCGGTTGACGGCGCATGGGCTGAGTATGTAGCGGTACGCAGCGATTTCCTATTCAAGCTGCCGGATGAAATCAGCTTTGAGCAGGGCGCGCTTCTGGAGCCGCTGTCCGTAGGACTTCACGCGATGAACCGCGCGAAGGTCACTCCGGCAGACCGTCTGCTGGTAACGGGTCTTGGCCCGATCGGCCTGCTTGCGATTCAGGCAGCGAAGGTGTTCGGCGTGAGTGAAATTTATGCGACGGACGTTGTGCCCTTTCGCCAGGAGCTGGCGAAGGAAATGGGCGTTACGGCAATTATCGATCCAATGAAAGAGGATGTGCAGGCGCGCATTGCCGAATTGACCGGCGGAAAAGGCGTTACGGTTATCGTTGAGACCTCCGGAAACGGACGGGCTATCGCCGATGCGGTTCGCACCGTCAAACGCGGCGGACGCATTGTGCTTGTCGGAATGCCAGCAGCTTCTGAAATTCCGGTTGATGTGAACGCGATTATCGATGCGGAGGTAGATGTGCTCGGATTGTTCCGTTATGCTAACACCTACCCGGGCGCCATTCAAGCGCTCAGCCAGTCCAGCGTGGACATCGAGAAGGTCATTACCCATAAATATGCGCTGCGGGATACGAAGGAAGCAGTTGAAATGGCCCGTACGCAGAAGGACACAAGTATAAAAATTATGATCTATCCAAATAAATAACCGTATGCGGACAAAGCCTATCCTTTCATGAACTTTCGAGAGGGTAGGTTTTGTGCAAGTTTCACTGGAGGAAGCAGCAAGTGGGATACTTCAAAAAAATAGGATTGGATCAGACGAGAGGCCAAATTTTTGTCAGCTTTATTTTGACCATGTCCATTGTCCTGCTCATTACGGTAAGCAGCCTCTATGTGCTGCTGTCCAAGGTGCAGCGGGAAAATGCGGCACTGTATATTGACGAGATCGCGCTGCAAGCAAGCGGGAGGCTGGAATCGCAGCTTAACGAGGTTAACGTCCTGACGCTGCAGCTGGCCATGGATGACCGGATACAAGAAGCGCTCAGCTTGGAGAAGCAGGGGCACTCGGCGGTCTATGACGAACGAATGAAGCTGAGGAGGCTGCTCATCGAGAAGACGGCCTACTCAGATACGATAAAGGACATTGAGCTTTACAGCTTGTCCCGCAGTCTCTACCCCATTGTGGAGAAGAGCATTGCAGAGCGGATAGAGGAGCGTTATTTGCAGCAGGCGGATGAAATCCATGAGGCGGGAGCCATGATATGGATCGGACGCGATCCAGACAACCCGGAATATTTGCTGGCCGTCAGGCAGGTCAAGCTGGAGAAGGAGAAATATGCGAAGGGTGGCTATTTGCTCATCCGGCTTAAGCCAGCAATTATCGAGCTGGCGACTACGGACAAGGCGAAGGACAAAGGCCGTGTGATGCGTCTTCTTGATGAAAACAACAACAGCATGAACGTGGCGGAAGACAGCGGACTGCTCCTGTCGGTCGGCGCTCTTGAAGGAGAGAGCGGCGATTATGTAACGGTAGAGCGGGCCATACGATCGACAGGCTGGAAGCTGCAAATTATGATTCCCAAGCAAACGCTGACCGCCGATATTTACTTTTTGCGCGATGTATTGCTTTGGGCAAGCGTGCTGAGCATTTTCGTATTTGCGCTGCTGTCTTATTATTTATCCAAGTTTATTACTTCACCAATCCGAAGCCTGACACGCATTATTCAGGGCGGCAAGCATGGCAGTCCACGGGAAAACCCCGATCAATATTTTAATCGCGAGGTTAATCAGCTGAATGTGACGTATAACCAGATGGTTAAGCAGATTAATTATTTAATTAAATCGGTTTATGAGATTGAAATTGTGAAGAGCAAAAGCGAAATTAAAGCGCTTCATTCACAAATCAATCCGCATTTTTTATTCAACACGCTCGATTCGCTCTACTGGGATCATATCCGCAAAGGAGAGCAGGAGCTGGCGCAGACCGTTATTCAGCTGGCCGATTTGTTCCGGTATACGATTCACTCAAGCACCCAGGACGGATTTGTCACCATTGATGAGGAGCTGGAGCAGGTCAAGCGGTATGGCGATATTATGAAAATGCGCTGGCGCGACAGGCTCGCCATTGAAATCGACTGCGAGCAGCAGCTTGGCGGCGTGCGGATTCCCAAGCTCGCGATTCAGCCGTTGGTTGAAAATGCCATCGTGCATGGCATCGAGCCTATGGAGCATGGCGGCACGATTAAGCTGCGCGTAAGGGAGGAAGCGGGCGTCATTTCCTTTACGGTGCACGATAACGGCATTGGCATCGACCCCGAGCAGCTGCATCAAATAAGAGAACGCTTACAGAGCGATTTGAGCATTGCTTTTGTAACGGGCAAAAATGGCATTGGCCTATTCAATGTGTGCAAGCTGATTCAGCTTCATTACGGGAAGCAATTCGGCTTAACCATTGACAGCGCGCCAGGCGCCGGGACGACGATTGTATTGAAAATTCCGCTAGAGCCTGAGCCAGAGAGGGGAGCTTCTGACGATGAATCACAGCATACTGGTCGTTGATGATGAGTACAATTCGCGCATGGGGGTGGCTTTCACCCTGGAGCAGTGGGGGGAAGACAAGGTTCAGGTGGATATGGCCGACAATGGGAAGCAGGCAATCCGGCTGCTTCGGGAGAAGCCCTATGATCTGCTTATTACCGATATCCGGATGCCGCTCATGACGGGCATCGAGCTGCTTGAGACGCTGCGCGGCGAGCAGAACGACATTAATACGATACTGCTCACCGGCTTTGCGGAATTTGAGTATGCCCAGAAAGGGCTGAAGCTTGGTGCCGTCGATTATTTGCTGAAGCCGATTCGGCAGGAGCAGCTCATTCAGGCGGTTGGAAAAGCTTTTCAATCCAAGTCGGAGGAAGCGGCAAACGGGCTGTCCTATGGCGTACCCTCCACCAATGCCTATATACTTAGTGCCGTTAAGTATATTCATGAAAGTATTGGCATGCCTTTGTCCATCAAGGAGGTCGCCCAGCATGTCCATCTGAATCCGAGCTATCTCAGCGTGTTGTTCAAAGAGGAGACGGGCGTAAGCTTCAGCGACTATGTCATCCGGCTGCGGATGAAACGGGCCAAGGAGCTGCTCTACCATTCTCCGCTTAGCCTAGATGGTATTTCGGAGCAAATCGGCCTCCAGACGGCGAGCTATTTTATTCGGATTTTCAAAAAATATGAAGGCATTACGCCAAAGCAGTACCGGGAGCAGCTAAAGCTGATGGCAGTCCATGGGAACCAAGGGTCGCTGTCCTAGCTTCGTGATAGCTGCCTGTACAGCTCTCTTCCTTCTTAATCCACCTGTCTAAAGAAGGAAGAGGTCTGCTACTGATTTTCAGCTAAAAAGGCGATCTGCTTACGTTCAAATTCGGCAGCATGCTTGCCTATCCATATCAGGTGGCCCCATGCATCCAAAATAAAGGCTTCCGAATGTACAATATGGGCTTTGGCATTTTTAGCATGGCTGGGAGTAACGGAACGATCATTTTTGCTGTGCATAATTAGCGTAGGGGCTTTGATGGAACCTAGCTCTCGCGTATAATCTTTCTGGGTTTGCTCGAGATCAATCAGAAAGCCATAATTTGAGCGCTGCCTATTGTTCATTTCGCGAAATAATTCAACAGCAAGCTTATCCAGCCTAGCATACGCCTCAGTTGGTGATAGGGTAGAAAAGACAAAAAACGACATCCTTAACATGAGCCGCGGAAGAAGGTTATTCATCCCAGCCAGTATGAGCCAAGTTCCTTTTTCCACCCCGGGTTTGAAAATCAGCCTTCCAATGCGATAGGCTTTATTGTTTGAAGAGATCCAGGGCATGGAGATTGCGCATTGTAAGGTCAGGCTTGCCACTCGTTCAGGGAATTGCGCACAAAAAAGGATGCCTGTAGGCCCTCCCGCTGAAGCTGCAATCACATGTACTTTTGCAATATGCAGGTGATCCAGCAGAGCCAAGTATACCTCGCAGGCTTGCTGCAGCTCGGGAATAGGGGAGGTCTTGCTATATCCTGATCGGGAGGGGGTTATAATGGAATATCCCGAAGCGACAAGGCTCTGGTAGCCGAATTCTTCATAGCAGTTGGAGTGCCCGCCGTGAAAAAACAGCAGCGGCAGTCCTTCGCCTACAATGGAGTATTCAAGCACATATTCACCTACTTGTATGGTGCTGACTTGGCGATCCATGACGTCCCATCCTTCCAATCTGTTGCACGCAGCGTAGGAGATCAGCTCTTTTATTAATAATAATTCCCTGCTCAGCCAGCTTATATAACAGAAAGAGGGTGTCCACGGCCATTTAAGCCGATGGGACACCCTCTTTTTTGATCATAAGGATAAACGTACATTTCATAGCTGGCTGAAATGGGGCAAATCAGTTCCCGTTATTCTCCGCCTTTGGTGCTTCTACAAACAACGGCTCAATAAACGTTACGCTGTATTGCTCAGAAATAAACTCCTTGCTGTAGCCCTGTTCTTCGAAATGAGCCATCAGCTCTGGTGAAAACGAGGAAATCAGCAGGGAGGCAGCGATGGCTGGCAAAATTTGCGGCCGCAGCTGCCCTGCTGCTGCGGCTTCCTCCAGCAATCCGCTGACCGTCGCATGCATGAAGGTATACGGTTCAGCTAGGAACCAGTCCTGGCTGTTCTTATCTTCAGTACAAATAGCGGAAAGAATAGGACGTATATATTCCCTGAGCTCAAGCGAAAAGAATAGCAGGCATTGTATGAAAGCCGAGAGGCGCATGACGACGGGCTGCGCGTCGTTTGCTTTTAATTCCTGCGTCGCATTCACTTTGAACTGCTCGAATTGGGTATGCAGCACCGACATGCACAGCGCGCCCTTGTTTGGAAAACGCCGGTAAAGCGTGCCCTGCCCAATTCCTGCACTTTTCGCAATCTGGTGCATATTGACCGCTTCAACGCCATGCTCGCTAAACAGCTGGCGGGCCTTCGCGATAATATCCCGGCCCACCACATCCGTTTCAAAATTCAACTATCCTTCACTTCCTTTATGCTCACTCCGGCTTTGCGTTTGAACCTAAGCCGCTCTTTTCTCCTCCACATCAGGTGCTTTGGTGCGCCGGATGAACAAGCCCAGCCCAAAGGCGATGAAGGCAATAATAAGTCCAAGCAGGAACGCGCTGTGCATGCCTGATACGAAGCCTTTGACCTGCTCAAGCGGGGAAGCCGGATCAGCAGAGCTTTCCAAATATTTTTTTGAGCCGGATGACATAATGCTGATAAATAAGGCGGTGCCGATAGCGCCGGCAACCTGCTGCAGCGTGTTCATGATCGCTGTGCCATGCGGATACAGCGGGCGGGGCAGCTGATTGAGCGCCGTCGTCTGCGCCGGCATCATCACCATAGAAACCCCGATTAACAGCACGATATGGATAAAGATAATATAACCTATATTTGTCAGCTCGTCGATGCCAGTAAACATCCAAACCGCTGCCGCCGTAATAGCAAGCCCCGGAATAACGAGCACCCGTGGTCCAAATTTGTCGAACAGCACACCGGAAACGGGAGCCATCAAGCCGTTGATAATGCCGCCTGGCAGCAAAATAAGTCCGGCCGCCAAAGCGGTTTTGCCAAGCGCATTTTGCAGGAAAAGCGGCAGCAATATCATCGTGGAGAACAGCGTCATCATCATCACCAGCATCAGCAGGGCGACAAGGCTGAACATGGGATATTTAAAGGCGCGCAAATCCAGCAGCGGTTGGCTCGACATGAGCTGCTTCACAATAAACAGCAACAAGGCGATTGCCCCAACGACGATAGACCAAATGACGATGGGACTGTCCCAGCCATCCTCGCCAGCTTTACTGAAGCCGTAGATCAGGCCGCCAAAGCCGAGCGACGAGAGAAGAATGGACAGCAGATCGACTTTTGGACGAGTGATATCCGAAACATTTTTCAAATAAACCGCCGCGAACAAAATAGAAAAAATAGCGAGCGGAATAACAAAGTAAAACAGCCAGCGCCAGTTAAAGGATTCAATAATCAGTCCCGACAGCGTTGGGCCGATAGCAGGCGCACTCATAATCACGAGGCCGATCATACCCATCGCGCCGCCACGCTTTTCCGGCGGGAAGATGACCAAAATCGTATTCATCATGACCGGAAGCATTAACCCGGTGCCAAGCGCCTGAATGACGCGGCCCACAAGCAGCGCAGGAAAGACGGTTGCCGTGCCGCAGACGATGGTCCCGACAAGAAATAAGATCATCGCGGATAGAAACATTTGGCGGGTCGTAAACCATTGCTGAAGCAGCGCCGTAATCGGAACCAGTATGCCGACTACGAGCATATAAGCGGTCGACAGCCATTGAATGGTCGCATAGCTGATGTCAAATTCCTTCATTAAATCGGGGAAAGCAATGTTAAGTAGTGTTTCGTTCAGAATTGCAACAAATGCGCCAATAATAAGTGCCGCTACAATAGGTCCTCTTTTTATTCCACTCAAATCCTTAGGTGCTGTATCTAGACTTGCTGTATTCAAAATCGTTCCTCCTCCATGCCCTTCGTTTGTGTTCTAATGCTGCTGTATCTCTAAAATAAGTATGTCCCCGCTCCCGCCGGTTCACTCAGCCTCCGTTCAAGCAGCACATGCTGCCTCTTACGTGCGGACAATTGTCCGCACTGCTGAAAATCATTCTATCGGACAACTGTCCGCAAGTCAACAGCGACAATAGTCGTTTCGTCCCCCCAGCATCATTGATTGCCCCATCCCGTATGGAAGTCGGCATCCTTTACAATGAAGCTACAAAAGAAGGGGAGATGAAGGCATGCATAAAAATCGAATCGGGGCGTATTTGTTCAGCTTTCCAAGCTTTTTTCTAACCATGGCGCTCGGCATTTATCCGGTTGTATGGGCGCTTCGATATATGTTTTTCGATTATCAAGGTTTTGGGACGCCGAAGTTTATCGGGCTTGAGAACTTTGCGCGAGTGGGAAGGGATGCCGAATTTTGGCACTCTGTTCTGAATACTTTTATCTACGCGGGTGGAAAATTAATTATAACGCTGCCGCTATCGCTCATATTGGCGGTTATATTGAATCGTAAGCTGCGGGGACGGCATGCGTTTCGGGCGATTTTTTTCCTGCCAACGATTTTCAGCGCATCTGTCATGTCCATCGTTTTCTATATTGTGTTCAATTCCTACAACGGTATTATTAATCAGTATTTGATGAAGCTGAACATCGTTTCCGCACCAGTGGACTGGCTGGGCGCGGCACATGCCATGACGACGATCGTCATTATTGCGGTGTGGGGAGCAGTCGGCAACTATATGCTGCTGTTTATCGCCGGTCTTCAGAACATTCCAGAGGATGTGTATGAAGCGGCATCACTAGATGGTGTAAACCCGGTGCAACGGATGTGGTACATTACGATTCCAATGCTCGGTCCTGTTCTGCAAATGATTATTATGCTTGCGATTACAACCTCGCTTAAAGGCTACGAGAGTATTATGGTATTGACGGAGGGCGGTCCTTTCGGCAAAACCGAGGTTATGTATTTATACCTGTACAAACTGTTCTTCCCGCTGACGACGTCTGGCACGTCCGTGCAAAATATCGGCTACGGCAGCGCGGTCGGCTTTACAACGGCTGTTATCGTCGGTATCGTCACATGGCTGTATTTCTGGATGTCGAAAAAGCTTAATAACGTTTATTAAAAAGGGGGAACGATCATGACCATTCGTAAAATAGTACTTCGTATACCAGTATGGCTGCTTCTGCTTGTTACGGCAGCACTAATGCTTTTTCCAATCGTAATCGCGCTATTCGGCTCCCTCAAGACGAACCTGGAGCTGACAACCGGAGCAACGTTTCTTCCTTCCTCCTGGGAGTTTAAAAACTATTTACAGGCGTGGAATCAAGCTGATTTCTCCGCGTATACCTTCAATAGCTTATATGTAGCTGTGTTCGTTACGGTTGGCACTTTGCTCGTATCTTCCATGGCTGCTTATGCGGTCGATCGCGTTGCTTTCAGAGGAAAGAAACTGTTTATTCTGCTTCAATCCTTCACTCTGTTTATTTCCATCGGTGCGGTTGTGCTGCGTCCACAATTTGATCTAATGGTATCCATTGGTTTGCAGAAATCGCTGTGGGGCGTCATAATTATTCTAATTAGTGCGCATGCGACTGCTTTTTTTATGGTCATCGGCTTTTTCCGCGGCATTCCGCGAGAGCTGGATGAAGCGGCGCTCATTGATGGCTGTAATTTCTACTCCACCTTCTGGCTCATTATTTTACCGCTCCTGCGCCCAGCGCTGGCTGTCGTATCGCTATTCACATTCCGTAATGCATGGAATGAATATATATTGCCGCTCGTCTTTTCACTTTCGCGTCCTGATCTACAAACCTTGCCCGTGGGACTTGCGAACTTGCGCTACGGGGCCGGAGCCGCAGTTGAAAATCAACTGATGCTCGCCGGCGCATGTATTTCGATTTTACCTATGCTTATCGTATATATTTTCGCTAACCGTTCATTTATGCAAGTTACGGCTGGCTCGGTTAAAGGCTAACAAACTCCATATGCATTGAGGCGATGAACAGCATGAAACGTATATTTCGAAAAATGTCGCTTAAAAGACGTCTGTGGGTTTCGTTCGTTTTATTGACCGTCGTTTGTATATCCGTCACGGGAACTTATGTTTCCGTGTTTTTTTCTCGTGAAATGGAATCACAGGCGACGAAGACCAGTCAGGATACGCTCAATAAGTCGGCGAGGGTGCTCGATGAGCGCTTGAAAAATATCGTCGTGCTCGTCTCCACCCTCATGATGGGCGAGCCCTTCCAGCGAACGCTGAAGGATGTGCAGTCAAGCAGCAAGAAGGAATATTATAATCGGCTTTCCGAGCTGCAAACGCCGTTTGCCCAGTTGATGCTGGCTGAGCAGTCGATTGACTCCGTGCTGGTGCATACGCCAATCGGCGATTTTTATCCGACGGGAAACCGGCGCAGCCCGAGCCGCGATTTTGAGAGCACGATTATTAATCAGAAAATAACGGATACTCAGGAAAGATGGAGCAAGCTATGGGTGCCGGGACATGCCGATGAGCTGTTCAGCCGGAGAAGCTCCGTTATTACCTTAATCATTAAACCGTTTTTTGATATCCAGCTGCCTGGTGTGTATGTCGTAGTCAACATCCGCGAGGATCACCTGCTGGATCTCATTCAGGCGGATATGCAGAGCGCCAGCCTTCAGCAGCTTGTCGTGGACCGGACTGGCAAGGAGGTTCTTGCTTCCACGGAAGGCATCCCGCAAAGCAATCCACAAATTTATGAGCGGGTCGGTTCCAGCGCGCGAGGGAACTTTGAATATACAAGCCAGAGCGGAGACGCTTATCTGCTTAATTACGCGGCGCTTGGGATGAATCCAGATTGGGTATTGATTGGCTATCAATCCAAGTCGGAGCTGCTGGAGCCTGTTCAGCGCATGCGCTGGACGATTCTTACGATTATGGGTGGCTGCGTCGTACTGGCGCTGGTCATGTCCAGCATGCTGTCGGAGCTGCTGCTAAAGCCGCTGTTCAAGCTGCGAAATCTCATGGTGAAGGTTGAGCGCAATAAGCTTGATGTCAGGTTCGAGAGCGCATTTGAGGATGAAATCAGTCAGGTTGGCCACAAGTTTAACCGGATGCTGGAGCAAATTGGCGAATTAATCGAAGAGGTTAAAGCATCCGAGCAGGACAAGCGCAAATCGGAAATCAAAGCGCTGCAGGCGCAGATTGATCCCCATTTTTTGTACAATACGTTAAATACGATTTATTGGAAAAGCGAGATGGAGGAGCAGCAGGCGGTCAGCGGCATGATTGTTTCGCTGTCCCTGCTGTTCCGGCTGGGCCTGAACAATGGCCGGGAAATTACGACGCTGCGGCAGGAGCTGGAGCATGTGGCGCAATATTTGAATTTGCAGGAAATGTGCTATCCGGATTTGTTTGGGTACAGCATACAGACGGTCGATGAGAAGCTGCTGGATACTCCTGTGCTCAAAATTTTGCTGCAGCCGCTGGTGGAAAACTCTATTTTGCACGGCTTTCAGGAATTGCCCCATGAGGGGATGATCCGAATTGGGGCGGAAGCCGATGCTGCCAAGGGGTTGCTGGTGCTAACCGTTACGGACAATGGGATTGGCATGGATGCCGAGCGAGTTGAAAAAATGCTGAATGGTCCAGAGGTAGAGCGGACGAGCTACGCGCTAGTGAACGTACGAACAAGATTGTCGCTGTATTACGGCTATAAGGCTTCCATGGAGCTTGAAAGCGAGCCGGGCGTGCAGACCTCCGTTAAGCTAATCATTCCTATTCAAGAGGTGATAAACGAATGAGCGAGATTACGATGTGCATTATAGACGATGTAAAGACGGTCATCGATGGGATAGTATCAAAGATTCCTTGGGGGGAGCATGGAATCAAAATTGTGGGTACGGCTTCTAATGGCAAGGATGGCTTGCAGCTCATTAAAGAGAAGCATCCGCATATTGTGCTGACCGACATTCGGATGCCGATGCGCACCGGCATTGATATGATTCGTGAGCTGAAGGAGAGTGGGGAGCCGGAGGCCAAGGTTATTTTTTTCAGCGGCTATACCGACTTCACCTATGCCCAGGAATCTGTACGGCTGGGGGCATTCGATTATTTGGTTAAGCCGTTTACGACGCAGCAAATTGTCGAGGTTGTGCTGCGCGCTAAAGCGCAGATTGAAACGCAGCAGCTGGAGCAGCTGGACCGGTTGACGCTGGAGCGCAAGGTGAGGGAAAGCTTGCCCTATTTGCGCCAAGAGTATTTTCGGCTGCTGATCCGGCATGATGAGCTGCCCGAGCGGGCGCATGACAAGTGGGAATTTCTAAGCATCGATATGGATACCCGCCGTTTCGTAGCGATGTCTGTGCAGATCGAGGGGCTAATGGACGAGCATTCCCCGCTGTCCGTGCGGGAAGTGGAGCTAACCCGCTTCGCCGTGCAAAACATAATGGAGGAAACGATCAAAAAACAGGCGAAAGGCATCGTATTTCGGGAGCATCTGGGCCAATTTGTCATTTTGCTGAATCCCAATGAGGAGGTGGGTATGCTGGCGCTGGCGGAGGAGTGCCGGGACAATGTGAATCGCTACGCGAAGCGGGACATTTCTATTGGCGTGGGAAGCTGCGTGGAAGGGATCAGCGAAATCGCTCTTTCCTATAATCAGGCGAAGACAGCGCTCAGCTATCAGTTTTATTCCGGCAGCGGCAGCGTCATCTCCTATAGTGATATTGAACGGCAAAATGATATTTCACCCCATTATTCCGCAGATAAGGAAGTAGAGCTGCTCTATTGCTTGCGCTCAGGCAACCGGGAAGGGACAGAGAAGCTGCTGGAGAGCATTTCCGAGGAATGCCTGCGTTATCCGACGCCCCCAGATCCCGATGTGATGACCAATTTGTTTTATGGACTGGCCTTCTCCATCTACCGCGTCATTGCCGAGAAGGCGGACAGCAAGCAGCGCATGTGGCTCGATGAACGGCTGAGCATCATTAAGAAAGGCCGGTATTTATCTACCTCCGAGCTGATTAAGGATGTGAAGGAGCTCGGACTGACCGGCTGTGACTGGCTCCAGAAGCGCCAGAAAAACAATGTCGGCCAGCTCATCCATCAGGCTATGAATTATGTGGGCGGACGTCTTGGCAGCGACTTAACGGTACAGGAATGTGCGAATGTCGTCCATTTGAGCCCGAGCTATTTTTCCAATTTGTTTAAAAAAGAGACCGGAATGACGTTCATGCAATACGTCACCTCCGCACGGATGGACAAGGCAAAGGAGCTGCTGCTGGAAGGGCTGCAGGTGCAGGATATTACGTATGAGCTTGGTTATCGGGACCGTCCTTATTTCACCGAGCTGTTCAAAAAACATACCGGGCTGACGCCTACGGAATTCCGCAGCAAATACGAAAGCTCGGAACCGAAAGCGTAATCATAGTGATTTTGCCCTCCCAGAATCGTGTTTTTGTCCTTCATGGGCAAGCGGACAACGGTGCTACAATGAGGTCAGCAGGAGGAGCTGGGCGGTAGACACCGCTATAACGCCGCTTGCCAAACAAAGGGGAGGTACGACAGATGAAAAAAAGATTCGCAACGAAACGCTCGTTTCTGCTTTGCAGCTTGCTGGTATTGGCTTTGATGCTAGGAGCATGCTCAACGGGTAACGGAACGAATGCCGCACCAGAAGCAAGCACAGACACAAACGGTGCAAGCAGCGCAGCAAAGACGAAAATTTCCTATTGGACAATAGATCGTCATGACATGGATTATATGCAGGAGCAGGTTGATAAATATAACGCGACGAATACAGATAATATCGAAGTGGAAATGAAGGTTATGGCGGATAACTACAATCAGGCGATTGAGGTAGCATTCGCGAGCAACCAGGCTCCGGACATTTTCCGCAGCGGCGACTTCCAGACTTATGTGAGCAAAGGCTATTTTGCTCCACTTGATACACTGCTCAGCAAAGAGTTTCTGGCGAAATTCGACGGTTTGCTGGTAGAGGATGTCTACACAAAAGATGGACATGTGTATACGCTTCCAAACACGGGCCAATTCTGGCGTCTGCTGTACAATGTAGACCTGCTGGAGAAGGCTGGCTACACAGAGCCGCCAAAGACGCTTGACGAAATGGTTGAGATTGCGAAAAAAGTAACGGAGCAAGGTAAGGCTGAAGGCATTTACGGCTTCGCCAGCAATTTCAAAAACGGCTCCGGCTTTACGCGTCCGGCATTTGCATCGGGCTCGCTCAGCTCGGAAACAAGCCACGAGGGCTTTAACTACCAAACCGGAGAATTTGATTTCGGCATGTACCGTGATATTGCTGAGGCGCTTCACCAAATGAAAGCGGATGGCAGCATGATTCCAGGCGCTGAATCACTGGATATTGATCCGCTACGTGCCCAGTTTGCACAAGGCAAAATCGCGATGTATGTGAACCACTCCAGTGAGCCGGCAGTCTACACGTCGCAATTCCCGACGGACATCAAGTGGGCATCGACGCTTGTGCCGACAAAGGATGGCGAAATCAACGGCGTAACTTGGGTTAATGCAGGTGGTTATATCGGAATCAATGCACAATCGGACAAGCAAGCAGCAGCTGTGAAGTTCTTAGAATACTTGTACAACACTGAGCTTCGTACGGAATATCAAGAGAAGGGCCTTGGACTTTCCGTTCTGCCTTATGTGAATGAAGCAGCAGGCAAGCCTGAACTGAAGGGCATCGAAGGCTTCCTTCCAACGAAATATGACGGCATCTATCCAGCAACTCCGATTTCGGTTACAGAAACAAAGCTGGAAGGCAAAAAAGCAAGCGACATATTTATTGAATACATTTTGACCAGCAATCAGGACTTGGAAGCAGCGATTAAAGATTTGAATACGAGATACAACAAAGCGCTAGCAGCGGCTCGTACGGAAGGGCTGACCAATATTCAGGCTAATCCGTCGTTCAGCGCCAAGAGCCTGCAAGGCTCGCTCGGCCAGTAGCCGTATAGCTGAAGGGAAAGAGAGGCTGCCTGCGGGCAGCCTCTGCTTCTATGATTGGGGAAAAGCAGAGAGAGGAGCGAGTGCTTAAATGGATCATTTGTATTTTAGGCCGAAGCAGAGAAGCGATTGGGGAGCAAGCTTTCAGCAGCATTTTCCACAGCAGGCTGCCGCTGCGATTGCCCAGGCGAATCGCTGGTGCGAGGATAAGCCTGTGATTTGGAAAGGTTTTGAAATCGATTTGGGCCAGCCTATTAATTGGCTTTACAACCCAACCGGGGACAAGGAATTTACATGGGGCATTAACCGCTTTAAGCATCTTCGCTCCTTAGGCACCGCCTATGCGTGCACCGGGGACGAGAAATATGCAGCTAAGGCGCTGGAGCATATTTTAGGCTGGATCGATACGCAGCCTTGTCCGCGGGATTTGCCGGCAGAGGAGCTGACCTATTTTCAAAGACCGGGTCCGTGGCGGCTGCTGGAAACGGGTCTCAGGCTGCGCCAATGGATATATGCCTATCACTTTTTCGATGAATCGGACAGCTGGAATGGCGAGGTGAAGCAGCGGTTTCTCCAATCGGTGAAGGAGCATGCTTGGTTTCTCTCTACCTACAAAGCGAGCATTGAAATCAATCATTCGATTATGCATATGATCGGGCTGCTAGGCGCGGGGCTGACGTTTGTGTCTTGGGAGGAAAGCGAGGAATGGCGCGGCATAGCGATGAAGCGGCTGGAGGAATGCATTCGCGTGCAGGTGCTGCCAGATGGCGTTCATTCGGAGCTTACGCCGCACTATCATATGGTGTCGCTGGAGCTGTTCGTCGATTGTGCCGTTATGGCGAAAAAGCGCGGGCTTGCGTTCTCCGAGGAATACGAGCGTATTGTAGCCGGCATGACGCGTTTCGCAAGCCTGATGATCAGACAGGACGGCAGCATGGCGCCGTTTGCCGATTCCTTCGCGAACCAGCCGCCAGATTTGAATGCGGCGGCGCTGTATTATGATCGCCCGGGGCTGCTGCTGGAGGATCAGCTGTATGAGCAGTTTTGGACGGTCGGTCCGGAAGCCATCGACCGCCTGCTGGCAGCGGCAGCTAAATCGCCAGAAGCAGCATCGCAGTCTACTTCGACGGCAAGTGGAGCAGGAACGTTGCTCGGTGCTCATGCACAGGAGCAGCTGCCGTTTGCTTTTCCGGCAGCAGGCTATTATGGGTTTGGCGATACGGAGCAGCAGCTCATCTTCGATGCCGCTGCACTTGGCGGCCCTCATGGTCATGCCGATGCGTTGTCCTTCGAATGGTGCGCCTATGGCGAAGCATTGTTTGTCGATCCGGGCACGTACACGTATATGGAAAATCCATGGCGCCGTTATTTCAAAAGCACCTCTGCCCATAATACCGTTCTCGTGGACGGGCAGGATCAGACGCCTTACTTGCGCACCCAAAGATGGGGCGTGCCAGAAGCGGCTGTTTCCTTAATCGCTTGGGAGCCGGATCAGCAAATGATTTGCGCGGAGCATGACGGCTATGCATCCCGTGGCGTAACGCACAGGCGCGCCTTATGGTTTCTGGATAGCGGAGAATGGGTTATTTATGACCGCCTGACGGCTGCTGGCGAGCATACGTATCAGCACCGGCTGCACACTAGGCTGCTGGAGTGGGAGACGCAAAGACTGGCGACGGACAACGGTGCCTTGAATGATCAAACGCGCCCCCTTGATCAGCCTGCCTGCTACTATGCCAAAGGCAGTGGCCTAGCGAATGGATCAGAGCCTGCTCCTGCTTCGCCGCTCGCCTGCGAGCTGCTCGTTTTTGGACCGCCGGAGCTGGAGCTAGACGTGGAGGACAGCTGGGAATCGGTTCACCAAATGAAGATGCAGCCGCTGAAGGTGCTTCAAGGCTTGCTGACAACAGAAAATGCTGGTGCTTGGTTTATTACCGTGATGAAGCCATCTCTTGGAACGCAGCAGCTGCAGACCTCTGAATGGAGCGTCAGCATAGGCGAGCATGGCCGCCCTGTTCTGAGCTTAAACCGTGATGGACAGCTTGCCGTGTTCGCTATGCCTGAATGAAACGATTGGAGTGAAGCATGTGGATAAGCAAAACGGATTTATTACTCATTATCTGACTTCAGGACTGCGGTTGAGTGATTTTATATCAGATAAAACCGACAAAAATCAAATACGCTACGAGCAATATTTACGCTCGATTGTCGCAGACAGGAATCTACCAGCGCCTGCGGCTGCAGAAGCCATTCAAATCGGCGCCGAAAGCGAGCTGGGGCTGCCTTGGGAGTATCTTTACCCTTGCAGCGGTTTCGTAAATTTCAGCCAGTTTTCGTTTACGCCCCAGAAAGTAGAGCTGCTTGCCGCTACCGTGCTTGTTGTGGATGAAGACCTGGTCGCCTTGGCGAACCTATGGACGTATACAGCGATAGAAGTTTGGCTCAATGGGGAGAAGGTAAGCTCCGTTGCCGAGCCGGTTTATAAGCCGATTAATAAACAGGAAATGCAGCTGCCTTTGCGCAAAGGCAGAAACACCATGGTCATCCGCATGCAAAATTTGGCGGTGCGTGATACGCGGAATATTTTTGGCATTCAATTAGTGGAGCATTTGGACCAAATTACAGTGACGCTGCCGGATGCGGAGCAGGTCGAGCCGTTTCTTGCGCTGGACCGCTTCCTGTCAGGCATTACGCTGAAAGGCAGCGAGCTTTGCTTCCCGGTGGAAGCGCCGTGCGGCATCTATCTGGCGTACGGGGAAAACTTGAATGATAGCCTAATTGGCGAGGACATAAGCGGCAAGAGCAGTGTGAAGCTTGACGAGGGTGCGCCAATGGCCATAGTATATGGTGAAATCGGACCGAGAAAGCTGATTCGCAAAATCGAGCTGCTGCAAAACAAAAAGCCGATTTACCGTAGCGGAGCGGCGGCGGCCGAGGTCAAAGGCGCCATGTTTGAGGAGATTGCCGCCATAGGCACAGAGCAGGCGTTTCAACCGCTGCGCTTTGGTTTATTTTACGTGCTGGCGCGCTGGAACTTGGGACAACCTGGTGTTCATGATGAACAGCATATTCTGCACGCGCTTGGACAAATTGAGCGGCGCGAGGATTGCTCGGACTTTATCCTCGCGGGCTTGCTTCGCTTCATGCAGCAGCATGAGCTGCCAGACCATTTAACGGAACGGACTAAGCAGGCGATTTTAGACTACCGCTTCTGGATGACCGAGAATGGCTCCGATGGCATGTGCTTCTGGAGCGAAAATCACGCGCTGATGTTCTATATTTGCGCTTATATGGCGGGCCGCGAATACCCGGATCAGCTATTCGCAAGATCGGGCCGCACAGGCATTCAGGCAAGCGAAGTGGCGCTCGGAAAAATCCGCGAGTGGCTGGCAGATGTTGAGGAATACGGCTTTGAGGAGTTTCTCAGCGCCGACTATATGTGTGTGACGCTTGGCGCACTGCTAAATGTCGTCGATTATATGGAGGAAGAGGAGTCTGCTCGGGCCAGCCATTTAATTGACGAAATGCTGAAATCCTTCGCCTACCATACGTTCCGCGGCTCAATCGTCGCGCCGCAGGCCCGTATTTACCGCTCCGTCATTTTGCCATTTACCCAGTCAGCCCAGTCTTTAATTCATCTGCTGAATCCGGATACACCTATGGGCAACAGCGAATGGATCGTGTTTCTGATGAACAGCAAATACGTGATGCCGCAGCATTTCACAAGCCTGATGAATGAGTCCTTGGAGCTGGAGTATCAGACCGGCAACGCATGGGTGAAGCTCAATAAGCAGCCCGATTATATACTGACCTCGGTTCAATCACCAAGATATGATGCGAACCCGTCCTTCTGGCAAAATATTAGCTTTGACGAGTCCGTTGACACCGAATCGGGCGAATATGTTAAATCGTTTAATGAGCGTTTTCACGGCACCTCGCGTTTCGAGCCGGGCGTGTACGGGTATCAGCAGCATATGTGGTATGCGGCGCTGGACAACGATACGGTGCTGTATACGAACCATCCAGGAGAGCTGGCTGACGATGGCGGCATGCGTCCAGGCTATTGGTATGGGAATGGCATCATGCCAGCGGTCAAGCAGCAGGGCAGCGCGCTGGGCGCGATTTATGAAATCGGGGAGGACCATCCGGTTGCGTTTACGCATCTCTTTTTCCCAGAAGCGAAGTTTGATGCGTTTGTCCAAGACGGACATTGGCTGTTTGGGAAAAAAGGCAGCGGCTATGCCGCCATCTGGTGCAGTGAGCGCATGGTTCCCCACCATGACCGCTTGTTCCATTGTGAATACCGGGCATACAGCCGCGAGAACGCGTATTTCTGCAAGCTGGGCTCGGAGGAGGAATTCGGCAGCTGGGAGCTGTTTAAAGCGGCATGCTATAAGCTTGCTCCTGCCTTCGATTCTGAGGCGCTCAAGCTGACCGCAGCGGATGCTTATGAGCTTAGCTTCGTCCGCAGCAATAACAAAACGCAATATGTTTAGCCACAATATGTGTATACCAATCCGATAATAGTTGAGAGGAATGACGAATGATGAGCAGATTGAACAATTGGGAAAATGCCGAGCCAGGCGTAAAACGGAAGATCTTCACACCAGGCAATACGATTATGATGATGGAGGTGCATTTTGAGGAAGGAGCGGAAGGTTATTTGCACAGCCATGTGCATGAGCAGTTTTCCTACTGCCTGGAAGGACAGCTGGAGTTTTCGATAAATGGAGAAAAGACCGTCATTTCGGCGGGCGAGACGATCTTCATTCCTAGCAATGCCGAGCATGGCTGCCGCGCTTTGAAAGCAAGCAAGCTGCTTGATACCTTCACGCCGCTTCGGCAGGACTTGATCAATTAGTTTAATAAGGCTGTACTAGTGTGCTAAGCTGAGTGAGTACGCTATGCTGCGAGGGTTGTCCCAAAGCCATGCTTGATGGCTTTTGGGACAACCCTATTTTTATGGAGACAAGTACGCGCAGCCGTTCCTGCATTTCTGAAACATTGACATGGGCAGAAGCGTCTAGGGAAATGAGGTGATTGAAGATGAATGGAATCAAGCTTACTAGCCAGACTTTAATCGTGCTGCTCCTTATGCTGACAGCTGCCGGCTGCGGCGGTGGGAGTAGCGCGATGGAAAGGGGAGCGTCCAAGGTACCAGAGGTCCAAGTAAAAGCTGCGGGGCCAGAACCCGAGCAACCAGTTGAATCATGTAATGCGATTATTGAGTGGGTCGATTTTCTGATGATTAATGGCATCAAATATCAATATAACTACGAGGGGACTGGGAAGACAGCTGACGATCAGCTTGGCGAAAAAGTAGGCGAGGTATCTTATATGCTGAACGACCATGCTTGCACGGATCATGTGGAGAAGGATGGGAATGCCGCCTTTTTGCCAATCGGTACAGAGATCTTTGCGATGAAGGGTTATAAACCGGAGTTTCGTGTCATAGCAAGCAACAAGGTTTATGAGGTGATGGATAATCCAAAGGCGGCAACGCTGGGGCAATTACTCGATATTGAAGGCAACGTCGATAAAGTTGGCCTGGAAAGTGCCCAGGATGGCAGTCCAATCGGCGACTTCAGTGCTGAAGCGTCGGCACAATTTATTCAAGAGCTGCTTCCTCTGCAGCACGTGGGGTTTAATCAGGTTTATGAAAAAATCAAGCATGAATCCGGTGTTTTTCTGAGAGTGCATTTGCAGGACGGCACCTCCTTCCGGCTCGTTTATTATCCCGAGGGGAACGGCTTTACGGCTGGGGCATTCGGAACAGACAGCCTGAAAGCGTTAATAATGGAGCAGCGGGCCCAAATCAAAGCGGCAGCAGGTCTGGATAAATAAGCAGCAAAAAAATCCCGATGAATCGTCAGCAGCAAAAGCACGAGGCTTTTTGCTGCTTTTGACCATGCACCGGGACTTTTCTTATCATTCCATGCTACAGCTTGAATTTATTAATTTGAATACGCAGCTTCTCTGCCATATTAGCAAGCTCTGCGGAGGATGAGGCAACTTCCTCCATTGAAGCCATTTGCTCCTCTGCCGCAGCGGAAACATTTTGTGATTCTGCCGCCGTTTCACTGGCCGAGTCGGAAATGAGGCGAATGGATTCCACCAACGTGGTTGTACCGGACACCATCTCGCCGGATGCTGCTGATACGCCTTGAATGCTCGCTGCTACCTCTTGAATAGAAGAGCGAATGCGAGCGAACAGCTCACGGGCTTCTTCACCTGTATGTCTTCCTTCAGCCGCTTGGGAAACAGTCTGTTCGGAGGCCTGCAGCGTCCGATCAATTTCGAGGCGGATACTTCCGATGAATCCGGCAATTTGCTCCGCTGACTCCATCGATTGGCCTGCAAGCTTGCGAATTTCATCCGCTACGACGGCAAAGCCGCGCCCCGCTTCTCCAGAACGTGAAGCCTCAATCGCTGCATTCAACGATAAAATATTCGTTTGGCGGGCGATTTGGCTGATGCTGCCCACGACATCTCCGATTTTGCCGGACAATCCGCTCAGCGCATGAATCGTTTGGGCAAGCTCGCCGATGCCTTGCTCCATCTCCGCCATTTTTCCATTAAGCTGATCCATGGAAGCCGCTCCATCATCGGAGAGATTGGAGGCCTGGGAAGCGATGTCAGACGCATTTGTACTATAAGAAGCGATACCATCAATTTGCACAGCGATGCTGTCGGCGGCTTGGCTTCCATCCTGCAAGCTGGACGTTTGGCGCTCCGAGCTTTCGGCTACGACGAGAATTGCTTCGGAAATGCTTTGCGCGGCACGCGCGCCTTGATCCGCTCCCTCTGCAAGCTGCTTCGCAGAATCCGTCAGCTGCTCGGACAAGCCGTTAACCTCCATCATCAACAGCTGCATTTGATCCCCAGCGGCATTAAAGGAATGCAGCGCCTTGCTAATATCGGTTTTGCCTTTGACCGGAATGCGATACGTTAAATCGCCTTGTGCCAAAACATCAATGCCATGTGTTAATTGGCGAATGGGATACACAATCCGCAGAGCAATCAGAATCGTTGTAATCAGCGCAAGGACGATAATGCCTGAACCAACCAAGAGAATCAAACTCAGCAAAGTATCGACAGGCTTTAAAATTTCATTTTCTTCCGCATACATCGTAATAACCCAGCCCAGGCCAGTCACACTCATAAACCCAATTTTTTCAACGCCATTTTCCGTATAATGAATCGGGGCCGTATTGCCTTGGGTCGCATTGGTGAGAGCTTGATCAAGTGGGGTGATGCCCAGATCGGACAGTTTTTTGTTTAACACAAACGATTCATCCGTGTACGAAAGGAACGTTCCGTCCGCTAACGTCATATAAGCTTTTCCGGTCTCGCCGAATTGGGCTTTGCTGACGCTTTCTACCGCTTGGCTAATCGAATAGGAGGCACCGTAAAATCCATAGGCTTTGCCGTCTTTGATTAGTGGAGCGCCGACAATAACAACCATCGTGCCCATCGTTTTGGAAATTACCGGCTCAGAAATGAATGGTTTGCCTTCTTGGGCAAGCTTGATGTAAGGCCGATCAGCTAGATCGACGTCCGTATTTTTAATGTTAACGGCGTTGGCGCCTATTAAATCAAGCGAGAAAAAAATCGATTCAAACTCGGGATGCTGATTATGGGCTTGGACGAGAAAATCAAGCTGCTGCTGCCGATCTGCTTCCACCTTGGAGCCTTGCTCGGCGATGACCTGCATAATAGCCTGCTTTTCTACTAAGTTGGCATCAATCTCTTTAGCTAGAAGACTGGAGTAGAGCTCCATTTGTTTTTCGGCTTGGATTTGGACTTCTCTGGAGGTTGGAACATAGAACGTGTACGAAAGGACGGAGACACAAACGACAATAATAAGCAGTGTGGACAATACAATTCGACCTGCGGTCTGACGGATTGAACCCAGAATAAGCAAATTTCGAATAAAACGTGAATTCTTCAATGGCTTTACTATTCTCCTTTTAGAAAAGTTTATGTACTATTAATATCGGTTGCTGCCTGCAAATGTATGACCATTATTTTCATTTTATTTTGTAAATCCTTCAATATATATATTTTAAAAATGTAATCGCTTGCAAAAAAAGCTGGCGGAAGTCTGTTTATCTATAATTTATAGCGTAACGTTCCCCATTAGTTCACAGATTCAACAAGAAACTTAATTTTATCTTCTAACTCATCCATGCGACTACTGACATTCAGTTGTCAGTAGTGTTTTTATATAATCTAGGTATTAGAATCGATTCATTATGGAAGTTGATGTTGACGGAGAAATTTTTGATTGCCATTGTCCCACTACAGGTCGTATTGGTGACATCGTTTTTCGTGATGTCCCATGCATGCTTGGTTGAAGTGTGGCAGGTTTACTTCAAAATAACCCTTACAGAAGTAAATCTCATACGTTATTTTGAAACAACGAAAGATAGTATAAATGGTTGAATTCCAACAAGGGAGTGCAGCTTTAATTGAATAAAACAGAGCGTCTTTTAGCGATTGTGGTGGAATTACAGCGAAGCAAATTGCTGACAGCTGATGAATTAGCAGAGGTCTTAGGGGTCAGTGTAAGAACGATCTATCGTGATATGCAGGCTTTGAGTGAAGCAGGTGTTCCCATAATTGGTGAGACAGGATTAGGATATTCTTTAATGGAAGGCTATTTTCTTCCACCAATTAGTTTTACAGTAGAAGAGGCAGTATCACTTCTTCTTGGAGCTGAATTCATAGAAAAACGTTTTGATCCAACTTTTCGCAAAAGTGCTCGTTCTTCCCGCAGAAAAATAGAAGCCATTCTTTCACGACCTATTCGTGAGGAGACAAACCGAATACAAGGGAGCATCCGTCTGCTCCAAAAAGATGAAATGGTCATAATGACGCGGGAGAGAGTAAACTTGGGGATCATTCGCGAAGCCATGCTGGAGGGCAACAAAATTCGTTTCACCTATCACAAGCGGGTTGCTGAAGCTGAGGGGAATAGGGTAACTGTGCGAACGGTATCGCCATTCGGATTGGCACATGATGAGCAGAATGGCTGGCTGTTAGTTGCTTCCTGTGACTTGCGGGAGGATATTCGCCATTTTCGAGTCTCCCGAATCAGTGACCTTACCGTGACTGATGATACGTTTAAGACTCCCGATAACTTCAATCTTCAATCCTATCGGCCGAAGGATACCCGTAGCATACGGGTCTGCGCACTTTTTAATTCAGAAATCACCGATAAAGTCGAAGAAGCGAACAACTACTATATGGAGATTGCCGAATCTAAAGAGGACGGTTACCATGTCACTTTTCGTGTCCGTCAACCGGAAGAATTGCTGAGTTGGATTCTTGGATGGGGGGCAGATGTGGTAGTCACTGAACCTGAATCATTCAAAAACCGAGTAAGAGAAGAAATCGAGAAAATGAAAGAACGCTACTGACATACTGTTGGCAATAGGGGCCTTGTATAATCAAGATATACAAAGGAGGACATTACATTATGTCAGCAATTGGACCCGACTTCATTTCACTTCAAGTGAGCAATCTTGAAGGCTCTGCGGAATTCTATCAAAACTATCTCGAGCCAGGGATAGAACTCGGTTCAGGTACTCAGCCTGGACTTGGTGTCGCTCTGTGGCTTCATGCCCCTGATACGCAAGAAATCCACGATAAGCTTGTTGCAGCAGATGTAAAGATTGCATCCGCACCAATAGATGGACCATTCGGGCGAACCTTTACATTTGCCGACCCAGACGGTTACCTGGTTACCCTTCACAGTAAAGCCTAATTATTTCTATGCGAAACGGTAGCTTTGCCGCCAAAGGACAGCGACAGCCGTTTCACCTTGGCTAAATATGTCTGGAAGGTAGTGCTAAAAAAGCGGAAAAATTAGGGTGAAGTTAGGTCGAATATCTGCTTTTTACGATTTGATAGGTTAGTTGAAAGTTAGTAAAATTTAGGGTGAATTGTTAGTTTGAAAAATATGGAAATTAAAAACGTTTTATTGTATAGTGGCATTGTAGCCTATTTCCAATTAAAGAGAGGAGGAAGGGAGTTTAGTCTAGGTAATTATTGTTAGCCTAATAAACGATGAAGAGGAGAAACGTAAAATGTTGAAAAAAACGATTTTGTTAGGTTTTGTTATGACTTTGCTGCTTTCCCTGTCTCTAGTTCATATTCCTTCTGCTTCTGCTGCTACGGGCTTTTATGTAAGCGGTAACAATTTAAAGGACGCCAATGGCAACAACTTTGTGATGCGAGGGATTAATATGCCTCATGCCTGGTACGACACCCAGTCCTATAATGCGCTGACGACGGCTAGCTCCTATGGTGCGAACACGGTCCGTATCGTTTGGTCGACAAGCGGAACAGCGGCTCGCTTGCAGCAAATTATTAATCGCGCCAAAGCGCTGAAAATGGTGTCCGTTGTGGAGATGCATGATGTTACAGGCAGCGATAGTGCAGCCGCACTCAACAATATGGCGAATTATTTTGCCCGGAATGATGTGAAGGCTGTTTTGCAAAATAATACGAAATATGCGCTGGTTAACATTGCTAATGAATGGGGAAGTGCCAGTCTTTCCGATACGGCTTGGAGAGACGCCTATAAAACAGCGATTACGACCATTCGCAACGCAGGAATTACAAATACAATCGTTATAGACGGCTCTGGCTGGGGGCAATACGTTTCCCCGATTAAAAACTACGGGGCCGCATTGCTGAGTCATGATCCACAGCATAATCTTTTATTTTCCGTGCATATGTATGGGGCCTGGAACAATTCATCCACCATCGGAACAGAGCTGCAAAATGTGAAAAATCTCGGCCTTGCTATCATCGTTGGAGAGTTCGGCTATAACTATAATAACGGCAACAACAATCTGGGTACGACCGTTAATGCTCAAGAAATTATGAATCAATGCCAAGCGAAGGGCATCGGATATTTGGCTTGGTCATGGACCGGCAACGACAGCGCGAATGCATGGCTGGATCTGGTGAGCAGCAGCAACTGGACGACACTGACCTCATGGGGCAATCTTGTTTTTAATGGTACGAATGGCATCGCATCGACGTCTGTAAGGGCCAGCGTATTTTAAAAACAGCCGCTAAGACTGCTTGCCATTAAGCGCCGTGTCGGCAATACCCGGATATAAATGAATGATCTTAACAAGCTGTTCCTGCATATAAGCGGGCGGATGCTTAAAGCCGGTTTCAATCCAGTGCCATACGAGGCCTAGTACAGCACTCATACTATAGGTGGCTAGCAGCTCCCGATCAATATCAGCCGTAGGAAAAAGCAGCTCCTCCATTGAAATTTGCTTGAGGACATGAAGCATTTTTTCCTTCATATTGGGTAGCACATCATTTTTCATGAGAATCGTGTAGACGCCCGAATGCTCGTAAATATGATTGAATATCGTGACGGCATGGGCAGGCAGCTCACTAACGTTAAAGACCTCGACATGCTCGTAGGGTGCTCGGAACGCTTGCAGCAGTTGATCCAGCAGCTCCGTCGAAATCTCGTCAAGGAGCGCTTCTTTATTGTCATAGTTGGCATAAAAGGTTCCCCGGTTGTAGCCGGCATGCTCCATAATCTCGGTAATGGATATGGCTTGAAAGGGCTTATCCGCCATCAAGGCGAGGAGAGCTTCCCGCAAGGCGCGTCTGCTTCGAACGATGCGGCGGTCGATTTTTGAATGGTTTTCGGACATAAACATCCGCTCCTTCTACCAGTTAGTATACAAAAAACCGTCTTTTGTTCGTTAACGGGCAAAGGCGGTTTTTTTGCTGATTGTCAGCAGTTTCTACACTTTATTATACTCGAAGTAACAGATGCTTAAGTAATGAGTATGTGTTTATTTTATCTCTGATTCAAAATGGAGGAATGAACCGTGAGACTAACAGGAAAAGTGGCTGTCGTAACTGGCGCAGCATCAGGTATGGGTAAAGCGATTGCGGAGCTGTTCGCAGCAGAAGGAGCTAAGGTTGTCGTCTCGGATCTTCGCGTAGATGCGGCACAAACGGTTGTTGCAGCTATTGAAGAAAATGGCGGTACAGCGGTTGCCATCGCTGCCAATGTTGCCAAGGAAGAAGATGTCCAGCAATTAATAGATACGACCGTAGCAACTTACGGCACAGTGGATATTTTAATAAATAATGCGGGAATCATGGACAACTTTGTTCCGGCGGCGGACATCACGGATGAGCTATGGGAGCGGGTATTTGCGATTAATACAACGGGACCGATGCGTACGATCCGGAAAGTGCTGCCTCTTTTCACCGAGAAGAAGAGCGGGGTTATCGTCAATATCGCTTCTGCTGGAGGTCTGCAGGGCTCTAGAGCGGGCGCTGCTTATACAGCTTCCAAGCATGCCGTTGTGGGCCTCACGAAAAATATCGGGTTCCAATATGCCGACCTCGGCATTCGCTGCAATGCGATTGCACCAGGTGGTGTGAAAACGAATATTTCGACGACGATTAATGAGCCTAACCCCTTCGGAGCATCGCGCGTCATGGCAGGCATGGGCCTCAATCCGCGTACGGGCGAGCCTGAGGAAATTGCGAAGGTTGCTCTGTTCCTCGCTTCTGATGACGCAAGCTTCGTTAACGGTACGGTTGTAATCGCAGATGCGGGCTGGACGGCTTACTAATATAGGTCAAGCACAAGCTAATAGACCAAAACAATAAATTCCCTCTTGCGATTTCCTGCTCCTCACACACAACTATGGAGGAGGCTTGAATCAATCAAGAGGGATTATTATGCTTCAAGCATTAAGAGTTAATTGTTGTCATAGTTCCCCAATGCATTTGGCAGCCAACTAACCATTATAAAATCGACTTTTGAAGTCTCTGTATTGAAGCTAAAGTAGATGGTGTAGGTCTTCTTTTCGTTTTTAATTTGTGATCCATTGAATAAGGGGTCCAACTGCATATAGCTGCCATCTTCCGCTTCTTCATAAAAATAAAAGGCGCTACCCGTTTTTAAATATCCGGCTGTTCCGTATTGCTGTAAAACATCCAATATCGTACTTTTCTCCAATACAATGCCTTTATAAGTTGAGAAGAGCTTGCTCGCTTCCAAATGATCTTTATCGCTAGCTATATTCCACGAGTCCACTTGGCCTGCTTTATTATAATGAACCGTGAAAGTGGAATATTGGCTGCGTTTAATCATACCGGCCTGCTGTGATTCACCAAAGCGAGAGTCAATGGCCTGTTTACTTTCCCAAAGCTTTACTCCCATAGCTGGATTATTTCCAATTAGATCAAAATCTGCACTTATAACAGGTTGTGTACTGAATAAAGGCAGCGCCTTGGGAGCAGTTGCGGGATCCGGCAGCTTGCTGAGGTCGGAAAGTGCTTTCGGCCGTTCTTTAATGTCAAGCATACCCGCAACTGTTAATTGTCTTATCCATTGAATCGCTTCTGCGCGTGTTAAAGCAGCATCAGATTGGAAAGTCGATAATGTAGCATCAGGGCTGCTTCCCATGCCATTTCCGAGTAAATAAACCATATTATCGTTGCCTTCGTAGTGAACTCCTCTGGCCGATGCGATAATGGCTGCTGCTTGACCTTGCGTTATAGGTACTGGCCTCAGGGCAGGCTTGGAGTAACCAACAATTGGGTGGTTCCAGCTTCTGGCAAGCTGATAGGCTGTGCTAATTGGATGATTGTCTAACCGGACATCAAAGGCTCGATACAAGACGACTAAAAACTCTGCCTCGCTTATTAATCTGTCGGGCTGGAAGCTTCCGTCGGAATACCCCTCCATTATTTTTACATGGCTCGCCCATTGAAGCAGCGTATCAGCCCAATGACCATTTGGTTTATACGAATCGGCGTAAGCCGTTATTCCTCCAGTCATAGTCGATATAAGCAAAAGACAAATGAATGTACGACGAATGATAGGCATTTTCCCTAGTCCTCCTCTTGGTTAGATACCGCTCCTATAAAACATTTTTTAAAATACGTTATTAATTCTCCCCACTGACTACAGGCAGCCAAAAAGACATGATGAGATCGACTTTTAAGTTTCTTCATCGAAGAAGAAGGCGAAGCCATAGGTTTGGTTTCTATTATTAATGGGAGTATCCTGGAAAATCGGATAAAGCGAAAAATAGCTTTCATCCTCCGCCTGCTCATAAAAGAGGTATGCTCTGCCTGGGCTTAAATACCCCGCTGTTCCATATTGCAGAAGGACATCCCTTAATGTGCTTTTCCCGACTATTATGCCTTTGCTGGTAGAGAGGATCTGATTAGTGTCCGTATATTCATCATCATTAGATATAGACCAAAGGCCAATCAGATCAACTTTATTGTATTTAACCGAGAAGGAAGGATACGGGCTCAGTCCAAAAGAGATTCCCTGAGGTTTTCCAAACCGTGCATCGACAGAAGCTTTCGAATCCCATAATTTCAGCACTGAATTAGTATCACTTCCGATTAAATCAAAGTCATCCTTGGCTAATGGCTGCGTGCTGAATAGGGGCAAAGGCTTTGGTGCATTCACCAGACTCGGCAGCATGCTGCGTTTGGATAGGGATTTTGGACGCTCCTTTATACTCATCATTCCTGCAACCGTCAACTGCCTGATCCATTGAATCGCTTCAGCCCGTGTCAAAGGAGAATCGGATTTAAAGGTAGACAGCGAAGCGGAATCACTGTGAACCATGCCATGTCCAATTAGATAAATGAGGTTATTTTGTCCCTCAAAGTGTACGCCATTGGCCTAGGCAATAATCGCAGCCGCTTGTGCGTAGGTGATAGGCTTTGTACGAAGCTTTGACGAGGCTGTCCCGACAACGGGATGGTTCCACTCTTTTGCAAATTTATAAAGCGTGTCTACCCTGCTTTTAATGGTCCCATCCGTCTCAGCGTTCCTCAACAACCCATTATCGAACGCCTCATACAATACTTTCAAAAACTCAGCCTCGCTTATAAGTTTATCAGGCTGGAAGCTTCCATCCGAATACCCCTCAATGATGCCATTTTCGCTGGCCCATTGCTTCAACGTATCTGACCAGTGATCACTAGCACTAGGTAGGCTCATATCGGCATTAACGATGCTTCCCCCAAGCAGGCTTGAAACCAACAGAAGACAAATGAACGTCCGACGGAATATAGACATGTGTATCTCAGTCCTTCTTATTTTTAGTTTTTTGTGAGTGTAATCCCTTAAACGGAGCTTTCTAAAAAGTATTATCGGTTGAAAAGTGATTTTTTGTAAGGTTTTACCTTAGGGATTGCACCTCAGCTTATGAACTGGTAATTTCCCCGAAACCTTGTTACGCTCTCTATATCTAGTTTGAAACAGGGGGAAGCGGGATGTCGGAAGCAAAGGAAGTACAGGAAGGAAAAACTACGCGGGAAATAAAGAGGGTACAAGATAGTGAGAGCATCTACACGATTAAAGAAGCGGCGGAACAAAGCGGCTTGTCGGAGGATACGATTCGTTATTATGAGAAGATCGGCGTTTTGCCGCAGGCGGAGCGTAAAAACAACACCCATCGTTTTTACCGGGTAAAGGATATTGAAACGATGAAAATGCTCGTTTGCTTGAAAAAAACAGGTATGTCGCTAGACGAAATAAGACCGTTTATTGGTGTGTCCTTCATCAATATACCGTCGGATTATCCCGAGCTGGTGCAATTAATGCTGAACCATAAGCAGCATATTCAGCGGCAAATAGCGGATTTGCAGCAGGTGCTGGACTTTATTGATGACAAGCTGAAAATCACTTCTTTGGAGCAGTGAGGAATTGTTTTTTTGCAGCGTGGATAGGGTGGAAAAGGGGGCACATAAAACTAGGTTCAGTGCTGCTGACGGTTCTCAAATTTATACATACATGAAATTGAATTGAATTTTGCGCGGGTATAGTTAATAATTCTTGTTAATTCTCTCTTTTAAACGACAAGGACTGTGTTTAAAAATGGCTATCACGTACAATATACACAAGAATATGTGGTAAATTAGGTATTTAAATGTGATAATGAGTAAGGTAATTAATTGAAAATAAAGTTCTTATATTTCATATAAGAAAGAAGTATTTCTCAGTGGGCAATGACTTCCAAGGCACGGGGAGATAGAACGAGTGGGCGAGGAGGAGTGAAATGGCCGGAAAGCAGGTCATATTTAAACCGGATGAAGTGAGGCGCCTGCAGCAGCAGCTGGTGCGAATCGGAGCGGACACGGATGAGCTGCGACGGCGGGTGAGCGGGAAGATCGCGAGCTGGGATCGCTCTTTGCCGATGCTGAGCAGCCTGGAGCAGATTCAGAGGCAGCTGACGGGCTTGACGCAGGAAGCCGAGCAGATGACGGAGGTGATCAGCAAAGCACTGAAAGGCATCGAGCGTGTGCAAGCGGAAGCAGCGCAGGAAGCGAAGCAGCTGGCGAAGGGGCTGAGCGGGCTGGAGCGTTTTGACCTATTGAAGCGAATAGGGACGACAGGCGGCGGCAGCTATACGCCCGTTCCGGTCACCTTCCGTCCGATGGTGACGAACCTGATCGACCGAATTTTGCCGCAAGCTAGCCGGGATCGCTGGTCGAGCGATCCGTTGGTGAAGGAGCTGCGGCGGGTCGCAGGCCTGCAAGGTGCGACAGCAGCAGAGAAGCTAGATGCGGAAATGAAGCTGGAGGCGATCTTCGCGGAGCGGGATCTGATCGCGAAGGCGCAGACGGCATATGCGGTGTACAAGCAGTTCGGCAATCATCTGCTGATGGCGGAGATGCATAAGCAGGCGGAGATTAGCCGAGAGAAGCTGAAGGCGCTTGGCGTAGCAGAGAGCTATTTTGCCCCAAATGTGAATATGACGAGCTATTTCAAGCAGGTGCCGCTGCTGGCGTGTGACTATGATCCATCGTTCGCGCTGGAAGGGGACCTGACGACGCGGGTGCCGCTGCCGGACAACGCACGTTATTTGTTTATGGTGATGATGGCGCAAACGCAGGGTCCGACGGGTGAACTGGCGAGGGTGCAGCTGAAGGAAATTCATGCGCTGCAGCAAACGATTCGAACCGCCGCGGGCGGATTAGTAACGGATGTCCAGCAGGGGCAAGTGAAAAGCGGACTGCTGAACGTGCTGACGATTTTGCAGAGCATGCAGGCATTAAGCAAATACGATCCCCCACCAAAGGAAGTTGTCGTCGAGGAAAAGCCGGGTATGCTGGAGAAGTTTGGGCAGGATGCGATGCGAAGCCTTGAGATCTACGGGAGCGTGATAAAAAACCAAGCTTCAGTGGAATGGGCTGCGATTAAGCAAACCGGAAATAGCATAGCTGAAGTGGGAACGGATATATACAATGCTTACGTTGATCGAGCGAACAAGAGGAACGACTCGGTCTATGATTTTTTTAACTACGCGACGATGGGCTTGATTAGTGTGCCCGAAGCGCTATGGGAGGAGCACGTTGAACGAACGGCGAATCGAAATGAGTCGGTGTCTGCGTATTTGGATTATGTGAGCATGGGTCTAACGGGGATGGTGCAGGGAGCGTTTGCCCCTGAACATCCGAATTCCAAGGAGCATGTGCAGGATGTCCTAGGTGTCCTCGGTATATTGTTCTCGGTTAAAGTGAAGGTTCCAGGAGGAATAGAACCGACAGTTCCGAAAAGTCCAGCGGTCAAACCAGAGGGTGCAGGAAGTGGCCGTGGACTAGGCTTTGGCAATCAGCTTGTGACCCCTGAGGGGTTCCAATTCATGGACTCTTTTCCTAACAACAAGTCGCCAATTGAAGTCCCAAAAACAGACGTGCAGAAACGGTATTTGGAAGAGATGGATCGACTGAAGCGAGAGGCTGAGGGGACGGGTGAAGTTCCAAAGATTAAACTTACCGAACCTTCTTTACCAAAGGGGAGTAAACCTAAAGGGAATTACGGAGAAGGAGATTCCCATGGAATAAAGAAACAAAATGAAACAGCCGATGTATTGGCTGATAATGGCTATGACATTGAGATGTTGGATGAAATTGATGGTGGAAATGGTCATGGTATTGCAGAAGGGTCGAATCCAGATTTTCTAATCAAAGGAAATGTATTTGATTGTTATGCACCAAAACCAGATGGAAAGGTACAAAGTATAATTAAAGAAATAGCAGGAAAGACGAAGAAGCAGTCTGGAAGAATTGTTTTGAACTTAGACAACTTTCCAAATGAAAAAGTTACCGAAATTATCGAAACAATTTTAAGAAAAGCAAATCCGAATGGAGATTTAAAAAGACTAGAAGAATTAATTCTAGTGAAGGATGGAAAGATTACAAGAGTATTTGGAGGTTAGAAGTGAGATGGACTGTACGTTATTCTTAGTCACAAATTTGGATAAGGAAACACTTAAAAGAACAATTTATGACATAGTATGTGATACAGTTGAAGATAAAGTAACTAACTACGAAGATTTTTCTCGTCTTAGCTGTAAATACTTCACACTTGATATTGAAACGGAAGATATTATTAGTATTGATTTTTTAAGAGAAGAATATCGAATGGAGATTAATGTAGAGATTGGAATTCAATTATTTGGAAAATTATTCGAGGAAGGGATAGAAGTGTTGTTTAAAATTTTCGGTAACATTTTAATGGCTTTTAATCCTGATATGTTATTTTTGGAAAATGGTACAGATCAAATATTCAGAAAAGAAAATGCTACTGTAATCATAAATACAAAACTAGATCAATATCAGAAAAAGTATCTATCAAACAAGGTAATTGCCTTATTACGATATCCATATATTTTTCAGGAGTTACCAAATTAAAATCAGGCTATAGAATGCTTGTTCGGTATAGTCCGCTCGAATCATGAATATTTTAAAGGTGGTGGGCTACCCAGTGCCGAACAAAAGCCTTGTTTAACCAATAACACAGTTAACCCACGTAAATTGAATTGAACTCATATTCCACATGCGAGTCTAACAATGAACTGTAACCCGTAAGATGGACACTTGAAAAAAGTGACCGCTTACGGGTTTTTGTGCTTTAATCATACCATCGAGAATACATGGAGAATGAACATCATGAGGAAAATCAGAACAGGATTTACTGAAACAGAGATCAGGCTATTGGAGTCCAATCCGAATGTCAACCGCGTATCGGGGAGAAACATCTCGTATGCTCCAGCTTTTAAACTCGCAGCAGTGCAAGTTAATCAGGCAGGAGAGCCACCAATGGAGTAGTGGAAGAGAAGCTGCAACAAGCAGAAGCTCGGATTAAACTCCTCGAAGCGGAGAACGAGCTATTAAAAAAGCTAGAAGCGCTCGAAAGGCGAAAAAGTAAGGGGTCGACACCTTCCGAGCGCTTTCAGCTCATTCATCAAACGATTCGTCAGCATGATTTACGACGTTTAACACGTTACCTCTGTCAGATTGCCGGAGTAAGTGCAAGTGGCTATTTACCGTTGGTGTAACGCTGAAGAGTCACGTCAATTGCGAGAGACAGCCGATCAATACGACTTTCAGCTTATTAGGGAGCATTTTGAAGCATTGAATGGGAAAGCAGGCGCATTGGTTATCAAAATGAGGCTGGAGAGATTGAATGGCATTGTCATGAATCATAAAAAGATTCGTCGTATCATGCGAAAGTTTGGGCTAGTAGCTACGATCCGTCAAACCAATCCCTATCGCAAAATGGCTAAAGCAACACAAGAACATCGTACTTGTCCTAATCTCCTGGAGCGCCTGTTTGATCAAGGAAAACCAGAGAAAGACCTCCTTACAGATATCACATACATGCGCTATGGTAGCGGTCAGTGGGCCTATCTTTCTTGTGTGAAGGACGGTGCTACGAAGCAGATTCTGGCACACTATCTATCTTCAACGTTGGAGCTATTTCCATTCTGACCAGGGCATGCACGATACGCACCCGAAAACCCGCCTCCTCATCGCCGAAGCTGGGTTTAAGCAGTCGATGTCTCGTAAAGGGGACTGCTGGGATAATGCGTCCATGGAGACGTTCTTTGGTCATATGAAGGACGAGCTTGACTACAAGGACTGTAAATCTCTTAAAGAGCGGCGGCTAGGAGTTAATGAGTATGTGATTCACTACAATTCAGAACGCTATCAGTGGACACTAAAAAAGATGACTCCTGGTGAAATCAGAAGTCATCTCCTAGCTGCTTAAGGATTCAATACCGTTTTTTAACACTGTCCATAATTGAGGCTACAGTTCACTTATAAGCGAGACCAAGTTTGTAAATCCCACTGGCAAACATGGTGGGAAAGGTTCAACAAAAGCACATAATGAATTGTTAGAAATTATTGATTCGTCTACTGATTATGATATGTTTAAAAGAAGATTACAAAATTGGGCGAATTATAGATTTGAAGGTGGGGTAGATGCTCTGCCTGATGGATTAAAACCTTAGAGGAGGTTTAAAACATGGAAAAGGAAGGATTCGTATCTCTGTGGGTAGGGAATGTTCAATCTTCCGAGGAACTGGATAGATTACTTGTTGTTTCTTATTCAGATGAAGGGGATTTTATTCCGTCTATATTTGCTAAACACTTTGAGATTCGTAGATATGATGATGCGGTAAGAGAAGCAGAATATTATGAAGAAGTAAGTAATGACCTGAATCAATTACTTGAAGGATTTTCTTATGATGACGAAATTGTACCGAGATTTGATACGCTAGTGCAGGAAGAACTTCCAAATGATATTAATGCAGTAGTTTTACTTTATCACTTTAAGTATACTGGGGAAATTATAGAAGCTACAATTCAATCCAATTACCTGAGATTTTTAGGGACGGTAGAATATCAATAATGAGACTACCCAGTGCCGAATAAACCACTCATTCAACCAATAACACATTTAACCCTTGTATTACCCGTATAAAGATTTCTTCAATGCGATTGTACGCACGGCAACGCTTTACTTTTATACCCTAAATAACGCTACTGCGTTACATTAAATTACAGTAAATAAAGTCGAAGGCATGAGATATGGATATGCAGATTTTGCTGGTGCCGGAGTAGTTAAAGAAACGGTGTATTTACCAGAAGACTACTAGAAGTTATTTGATAAGGAGCGTAAAATGGAGCCATTCCTGTAATGAATGAAGTAGGGGGAGGTATTTTTATGGAAATAGATAAAGCGACTATCATTTATCCATTGCCGATTGACGAGTTGTTTGAGAGAAAAGAAAAGTTCTGGCGAGTAAAACTTCCAAAGGATTTTGTCGAATTTTTGAAAGAAAATAATGGAGGGAGAACGCTAGAAGGAGCTTTTGAATGTAATGGACGTGAATATGCAATAGATCGCTTTCTATGTTTACTTCAAACACCCAGAGAAAATAGATTAGGTATGTATGATATAGATGTCACACTAACACAGCTTGAAGATAGATTAACTGACAATGAAGAGTTAATTGGTGCAGATATTTTACCAATTGTTGTTTTGTTTGCAGGCGATTTTGTTTGTTTGGATTTTAGGAAGGATAGAGAAAATCCTAGTGTCTGTGTTTGGAACCATGAAGAGTCAGGTGATTTAGCACCGGTAACATACTTTGTAGCAGATACATTTAGTGAGTTTATTTCAAAACTATAATTGAAATCTGTAAAAAATTTCTCATTTTAATAAAAGTTCTAGAATGGCTTCATAGATTCGTTCCATTTCAAGAGATTTTTAAACCAGTGGTAGGAAAGAGGAATGGGAAAAACGTATTTAGGTTCTTCGTCGTAAAGCGATTTGTAAACAAAGGAGCAATTCTTATGCATGAGCTAACAGCAGCAGAGTTTTATATTGTAAATCCAATGCTTGAAAAGGTGAGAAATAAAGCGGTCTATGCTTTATCGGTCATCCAGCAGCTGCAAACAGGTAAGGTGCTAGTGAACGATAGAAACAATGCCACAGCTGCTCTAATAACGAGTGCCGGTGGCTTCTACTGCTTGTTAGGAGCTGCAAACGATGCTCGTTTTAACGAAGGTGTTATCGAGTTCCTAAACAATAAAAATAGCCATCCTATTCATTTCTATGCTCTAGCTTTATTTTCAACGGACTGGGAGCAACTGCTGGCTAAACATCATTTTATCCATGCGACCAAAATTAAACGAGCCTATTTCCATTTTAACAAGGAAAAATTTCTTCAAGCTTATCGCGATTATCCACTTGTGCTCGACCCGGAATTCAACGAAGAGGGATTGAATCCAGAAATAGCAAACCAATATAGAGAGGACTTTTACCCGTATTATAAATTAGTTTGGGATACGGCCCAACAATTTATCGATAATGGTGTCGGTCATTTTGTGACCAAAGACGATAAGATTATCAGTGTTTGTTCTTCTCCCTATGTTGGAGGTGGCTACGCTGAAATTGACATCATAACAGTAGAAAAATACAAAAGAAAAGGCCTGGCAACGTTGGTTGGTGTCCGTTTCATTAATGAGTGCCTGAATCAAGGACTGACACCAAATTGGTGCTGTCATTCAAATAACGTAGAGTCTTTAAGCGTGGCGCATAAGCTTTGTTTTGAGCAAATAGACGAGCATCCTATGTATTGGTACAACGGTTAGTGAATACGCCACTAGTATAAGGCGAAGGTCAGCGCTTGCTGACCGCCGCAGGTTCTTCCCACCCTTTATTCCCGAATGGTCACGCGGGTATTAATCGGAACCAAATGGGCGAGTGTCACAACATCGTCATTGTACATGCGGATGCAGCCATGCGACACCATGCGTCCGATAGATGCAGGATCATTGTTGCCATGAATGCCGTAATGCGGCTTGGACAATCCCATCCAGAAAGCGCCGAACGGCCCGCCGGGATTGGCTTGTTTATTTATAATCGTAAATTCGCCGAGTGGCGATTGTGTCAGCATTTTGCCGATGCCAACAGGATAGGCGTTTACGACCGTATTGCCATCAAGCAAATACAGCCTGCGGTCAGAAAGATCAACGATAATGCGGTATGAAGGCATGAAAGGTTTCCCTCCTCTGCTTCTATCCTATGTAAGAGTGGAGTAGAGGGCGTTAGGCATTTCTCCTCTATAAGCCGTTTGTTGTTACAGTAAAAATGACGCATCAAACTATGGTTAGTTTGTGCGTCATTTTATAGTTCATTTGATACCTAGCATTAAGCATTATCAGCCATTGAATGGAGCTTTCATGTAGCGTCTAGTGCTCAGCCGCCTCGTGATCGTTAGACAGCTTCAGCACATCAAACAGCTTGAACAGCAGGCTTAGCAAAATCGCTACGACTGTCGCAAGCGCCATACCGGAGATGGCGAAATCGCCTAGCTTGATGGTGACGCCGCTGAGTCCAGTTACCATGACAACTGTCGTCAGAAACAGATTAGTCGGCTTGCTGTAATCGACCTTCGATTCGACAAGCATCCGGAAGCCGGATGCGGCAATAACGCCGAACAGAAGCAGGGAGACGCCGCCCATAACTGGAGTCGGAATGCCTGAAATGAGCGCCGAGAATTTTCCTGAAAAAGAGAGCACAATGGCGATGACGGCAGCGCCGCCAATGACAAAGGTCGAATAAACCTTCGTGATTGCGAGTACGCCGATGTTTTCACCGTAGGTTGTATTCGGCGTGGAGCCGACAAAGCCGGAAATCATCGTGGAAATCCCGTTGCCCAGCATGGAGCGGCTCAGCCCTGGGTCCTTCGACAAATCCTTTTCCACGATATTGCTCGTTACGACCAGATGGCCGATATGCTCAGCAATAACGACGAGCGCAGCCGGAGCGATGGCAAGAATAGCGGCCCACTGGAAGATGGGCAGCGTAAACTCAGGAGACTGCAGCCAGCCGCTCTTCCCCACACCAGAAAAATCGGTCATACCCATACAATAGGCAATGACATATCCAGACACAATCCCGATTAGAATCGGAATGATTTTCATAAACCCGCGGAACAGCACGGAGCCGAACACGGTTATGCCCAGCGTAATCGTTGATAAGGCAACCGTAGCACCGTCCATTTTCCAGTTCGCTGGGTCCGGGTATTTATCCGGCATAATCCAGCCAGCCATTTTCGCTGCAACCGGAATGAGCTCCAGCCCGATAATCGCTACAATCGCGCCCATCGCCGCAGGAGGGAAAACGACGTTTATCCAGCCCGTTCCCGCATAATGAATAATCAAGGCGACAAGTGTGAAAATAACGCCTGCGGCGATAAAACCGCCCAGTGCCGCAGCGTAATTGCCGGGCTCTCCGGCGGCGTGCTCGCCAATAACGGCTCCCGCAGGAGCGATAAAAGCAAAGCTTGAACCGAGATAGGCGGGAATTTTGCCTTTGCAAATCCATAAATAAAGCAAGGTGCCGATTCCGTTCATCAGCAGGCAGACAGCCGGATCGACGCCAAGCAAATTCGGGACGAGTACGGTGGAGCCGAACATGGCGAATAGATGCTGCAAGCTCAGCATCAGGCTCTGCCCTAGCGGTGGGCGATCCATAATTCCAATTGTATGACGTTTTTCCATAAACCATTGATCCTCCCCAGTGTTCTATGTCTATAATCCTTGTCGATTCTACCGAGTTCGGTGAAGGTTGGCAAGCTTTTTTTAAAATTATAGAGAAAGTATGATTTTTCCATCCTTCCTCTATATTTCTCGGAATGAAACGCGCCACGCCGCCAAAGGACGGCGATAGCCGTTTCACCTTGAGCGGAGCAAAAAAAGAGACCGGAGCCGTCCCCAGAACGGACTCCAGCCTGATGCCGTTAGCTATACGAGCCTTGCAGCGTGTTGGTTTTCAAGGCAGTGCAAACCATCCTTACAGTATTATCGTCATTTATGGCGTGTGATGTCCCATATACTGGTACGTGCCTTTTGGATAAAACGACCATTGGCTCGTATCGTACAAGCTTTTGCCGATTTCCCCCGATTTGCGGACCATTGTGCCACCGCTTGGGAAAAGGGTGCTTGTTAAAGCTCCGTTTGAGCTGATATCGCCAACCACATCAACGACAACGCCATCTTTCTTAAGAGCGATGCCGCTCACGATAAATCCCCATTCTGGAGCAAGTTTTTCTTCAAGATTGTAATAGACAGCATTGGTTACATCAAAAAAGTCGTACCACGCCGTGTCTATTATAACGGTGACTCCGTTCGGAGTGAATTGAGAAAGAGCCAGCTCTTTCTCGTAATATTGTCCATTGGTAGAGTTGCGCCCGTAAACAAACAAGCTATAGCCTGTAAGGTTGTTGCTATAAATTTCTACGGCTGCCCGGTTTTCATCCTGAAGTAAAAATTCAGAAATATAAACGGGCGACGTTGTGAATGGCGGAGCGTCAGCAACCGTCGTAAACGTCCACTGCGTCTTTGAATTCATGCCCGTCGATGCCAGACCATTGCTGTCTTTAAAGCTTCCGGCAGCAAACTTTACATAATAGGCGGTCGCGCCTGAGAGCCCGGCAACTTGGACATTTGCCGTATTGCCGTTAAACGTCACCTTGGATGAATCATCAAGGGCGACACTAGCAGCAATGGAATCATCTGATGCTTTATACACGGTAAGCGTTTGGCCTGCTGCCGCTGTAACGGGCCGATTAAACGTAAGGGAGAGCGGTGAATTTTTATTCACACCCGTCGTCTGGTTGGCAGGGGACAGGCTTGTAATCTCCAGCTCATCCGTTGCTGCAATCAGCATGGCAGGAGTTGTAAGCGTACGTCCGCTGGTCAAAGCGCTCGCCTTGGCCGTAATGCTGAAGTTTGTAATATCCGTATCGAAGTCGGTGCCGTCGTAATCAACCGAGAGCCAAATTTCATTGGAGGATGAATGCATAACAGACAGTATAGACATGCCTTGTGGAGCGTGATTGAGCTCGAAGTCGCTAATGTCTGCTGCTGAATTGAAGGTATCCTGATCTAATGTAACGTTGAAAATAGCCCCGCCGGAAGCTCGCAGCTGATCCTCCGTCAAATCCTCAAGATCGACAGCCGTTAACGTCCGCGAATCTGCGGTCAGGAACGTCCAGGCTGCATCACCGCTGATGCCCGCAAACGGATTGCCATGCGCATCTGTAAATGCGCCTTCCTCAACTTCTACATAATAAGCCGTTATGCTTGTTAGTACAGAAAGTTGTGATTCGGGATGGAGAATCGCTTTACCGCCTTGAATCGTAACCTGCAGTGAATCGGACACGTTGTAGGTTTGCACAACCGTATCGTCTGCTGCCTGACGAATCGTAATTTTTTTACCTGTGACCGGAACGATGTTCTCGTTAAACGACAGGGAAAGCTCGGCTGACAAAGCATAACTAAGCTCCTGATTTGCAGGAGAGGTCTGCACGAGCAGCGGAGCGGCGATATCGGCAGTTGTAAAGCTCCATGCCGAGGAATCGCTGATGCCTTCAAATGCATTGTCCGCTTGATCGATGAATGCGCCAGCGTCAATCGTGACGAAATAGCTCGTCTCACTGCCTAGATCAGCATGCTTAATCGAAATATTTTTGCCATCTATGATGATATGACTGGTATCAGCTGCATCGTAGGACAGAACATCAAGCGGGTTTGCCGTATTTGTAATATAAATCTTCTTGCCAGAAACAGCTGTAACAGGCTTATTCATTGTCAGTTCCAAATCGGCAGTGGCACTAATTTCGCCCGCTGAATGAGCTGGAACTTGGTTCTGAATATAGGGTGCAGACGTATCTGGCACCACCGTGCTGGAGGTCAGCGTGATGGCTTGACCATGTGTTGTGCCTGTCGCTGCAATTGGTTTAGCCTCGACAAACAAATAAAGGCCGACATCCTCAGGCGCGACGAGGTAGGAGGCCGAGGTTGCGCCAGCAATGGCCGTGTGGTCCGAGCCATCAGCCTGCGAGCCGCGGTACCATTGGAAGCTGGATGTGGCTTCGGCGTCATTTTCGGCATCAAAATAATCATATTGCACCGTCATCATTTCGCCCGCCTTCAGTAAACCATTGAGCGAAGCGCCATACAGCACAGGAGCATCGTTGATGGAGCTAAGCGTGACAATGTAAGTGGAGCTGTTTGTAGAAATGCCTTTGCCCGCATAGCTGCTCATTAGCTTGGTCGCATCAGCAGCGGTTACAACGCCGTCACGATTAATATCAAGCAGGTTCATTTCTTCCGGCGTCAGTACAGTGCCGCTGTTTACCACCTTCATGATGTACAGGGCGTCAGCGGCTGTGATAACACCGTCGCCAGTTGTGTCCCCGATACGGGTTACCGTCAGTTCAAACTGCTCCGTAAGCTTCTCAAGGCTAGCGGTATGTGCTTCCAGCGTAATCGTAGTTCTTCCCGCAGATAAAATTTCTAATTCAGTGTAAAGCTGATAAGCATTTGCTGTAGCAACAGCGGAATTGCTGGAGGAGGCTGTTAGCTGTGAAAGACCAGCAATGCCAGAGAACAGCACACTTGCATCCAAGGCAATATGGGAACCGCTGTGCTCGATAGCGGCGCCAAATGCCACATTGGAATCGGAGGAAGGCTTAATCCAACTAATGTCCCTATTAACGATTGGGGTGAAAAAGTTGGAACTAGCTGGAGTTGCATTTGCTGCATTGGGCAGCGGCAGTGCGGTTCCCAGCATAGTTGCACACAAAATAAGCGCAGGCCCCTTGCTGCGGGAAAAAGTAGTCATTTTACGCCAATAGTTATTCATTCGCATAGGTCTCCTTGTAAGCCGATTGATGAGATGATGCTTTTATTGTAGAACAAGCGGTTGAACGAATTCTGAATCTTTTGTCGAATATCATCGGTGGAAAAAGGCTGCAAAATTCTAGAGACAGAATTTTGCAGCCTGATTAAAACCATACAGATTAAGCTTAGCCGTTAATCAGTCCAGCTTTGACAAGCAGGCGTTTTACGATAGCAGCCGTTTCCGCCCGGGTCACATTGGAATCCGGGTTCAGGGAACCGTCAGCGCCCTGGACAATGCCGTTTTTCAAAGCGCTGGCAACAGCGGCTTTCGCATATCCCGATACCGATGCACTGTCACCGTAAGCAGCCAGCAGGCTGTCGATTTCAGCAGTATCGCTGACGGTTGCCAAGGCTGTAAGTGCAAGAGCACGATTCAAAATAATCATCGCTTCTTCACGGGTAATCAAACCGTTTGGACGGAAGGTGCCATCCGAATAGCCGCTGATCAGCTTGTTTGATACCGCGAGCTTCACTTCATTTTCATACCAGCTGCCTGCCTTTACATCGGAGAAGGAAACCGAAGTGGTGCTGGAAGCCTTGTGAATACCAAGCGCGCGAAGCAAAGTTGCTGTAAACTCAGCGCGTGTAATGGAAGCATTCGGTGCGAACTCCGTGCTCGATACGCCCTTCATGATCAGACGGGAGCCGAGATCGTTGACGTCATTTTTGCTCCAGTGATTTTCAACATCCTTGAATGAAGCAGGGGCATAAACGACCGCATAGCTGCTGTTCGTCAAGCTGTTGATATTGGCAAAATACGTGCTGCCTGTCACGGAAATATAGGTCGGTACATGGTGCAGTGTACCATCTTCACCAAATACAACGCCTGTTGTAATCGCTTTGCCTTCAGAGCCAGCAGGCAGAGCAATCGTACGCTCTACATAATGATTAAATTGGCTAACGACTACACTTTTCCCGTTGTAATTTGCGGTAACTTCAAAATCTACCGGAGAACCAACAACGTTCAAGCCTTGCTTGGAAGCTTGAGCTTGGATAGCGCTTGCTGCTGCACTGTCCGTTGTTTTCACGGTAATCGTGATTTTAATATCCGACAAGGCAACCGAAGCTCCAACCTGTGCGGAAATGCTGTCAATGTTGATGTCGATGGCCGGCAGCGTGTAGGTAGCGGTTGGCGTTTGGATTTTAACAGCTGCGCCGCGGCTTTCCAGCTCTTTCACCAGTTGGCCGTTAAGCTCGCCAGTTACAATAGCAGCAGTTGTATCTTGAACCGGAAGTACCAGCTCCTTAATGCCGGTAGTACTGATTTGCTTGATTACTTTATCGTTGTCAACCTCAAGCAGGACGGATTTGCGTCCATTTTGCTCAGAGGTTTTGGAGGTTGCGAATTGCGGCTGTTCCTTGCCATCAATGTAGACAATGACAGGTGTTGATATTGCTGTTGGAGCCGGTGTGCTTGCAGCAGGAGTCGGAGTCGGTGTTGTGGAGCCGCCGCCCGACGAGCCAGAACCTGAACCCGAGTTGGCTTTGGAAATGACAATCTCTCCACCATCAACGGTAGACGGGATCGTATACGATGAGCTGCGGTAGACCGCCCATTTCTCATCGTCTGAAGTATCTACAGTCAAATGATACGTTCCAGTCGTTTCGCTGCTTAGCGATTTAACTTCAATAGCGAACAGTTGGATCGGATCATGAATGCGCGCATTTCCGCCCGTGGAATCTATCCAGATAACGCGAGCCCAGCCGGCTGTGTTGTCAAAATTAGACTGGAAATAGCCTGTATCCGACGGAGCGCCGTCTTCGGGAGCAACTACTCCATGTGTAGGCGTGATGCTGACGATGCTTAAGATGGAAGGATCAAAGTCGATTTGCATATTGTAAGCGCCGACGCCGTCTCCTGGATCTGTGAGCATGACAGGCACGGTTGCCGATTGTCCGGCAGTTACATTGGTATTCGTAATCGTAATCTTAGCAGGGGCGTCTGATGCAGCATGTGCGGCAGTTGGTAAAAGAACGGCTGGCAACACGAGCAGGCAGCTCAGCATGAGCAGCAGAAGGCGTCTTGCAGGAGCTTGCTTCAATAATGTTTGCATAATAACCTCCATGATAGTAAGGGTAGATGTGTGGTGCTTGGGTATTTTGACGTTGGGTAGTTTTTAAAAGATTAACCTACGTATTGGGTAGTGAAGACCCATTCAGCAAATGCAGTGCCTGCAAAATCAACGCCATCCATATCTTCAAAGGCGCCGTCATCAATGATAATGCTGAATTGTGTATCGGATGGTAGGAACATGGTTAAACCGCTAATGGTAACCGTATTTCCGCTAATGATAACGTGAGCCGGATAGTCGGCTGGAAAGCTCAGCACTTCACTGTTAGTTGAGGTATCAATAAATTTGATCTCTTTACCAGCAACGGCGGAAATGTCTCTATCAAATGTAAAAACAATATCGTCATTTTGATTGACATTGACGCTTCCGTTTACAGGGGTGCGGCTTACAATGAAAGGAGCAGCGCTTGCTACGGCAGCATTTGACTTCAAGAGGACAGCCTGGCCCGTCAGCAGATCACCAGATGCGGCAACAGGCGTAACCTCTGCGAACACATAATAATTGACATCGGCTTGCTGGAGGATATAGGTATTCGCCGTTTCACCGATGATTTCCGCACGGTCGGAGCCGTCAGCCAGCGTGCCGCGGAACCATTTAATGCGGGTATTGCCCTCGGCATCATTTTCGGCGTCAAAATAGCTGTATTGTGCAGTAGCGGTCTGGCCAGACACCCATGAGTTGACACTTAAGGAAGTGTTGTACACAGCAGGAGCATCGTCAATGGAGCTTAACGTAACGATATATTTTTCAGTTGAGTCAATGGAGGTTTTGCCGGTATACAGATTCATCAGTGCTGTTACATCTGCCATGGAGACGCTGCCGTCACGGTCGATATCGTACAGATTGGCGTCGCCCGGGGACAGGACGGTATTCCGGTCTATCTCTCTTGCGATTAGGAACGCATCCGCTGCTGTAACCATGCTGTCCTTGTTCGTATCCGCAAAGCGGTCGACCGTAACGCGGAAATGCTCGGTCAGTTTTTCATTTCCAGCTGTAACGCCTTCAATTCTGATTTCAGTCGTTCCAGCAGCTAAAATTTCAACGTCTATATAAGGCAGCTGCCCATTAACCGATGCGACATTTGTATTGCTGGACCAAGCAGTTAACGTAGTGATGATGGCTCCCTGAGGGAACAGCTTCCTCGTATCCAGCATAATGGAGGAGTCGTACGTAATAATCTCCGATCCCAAGCTAGGGACAGGACTGTAATTAGAAGTAGGCTTGACCCACTGTATATCGTTATTTACAACAGGTAGGAAGTAGTTCAATGGACCAGATGCTGCATGCGCCAGAGTTGATAATGACAAGCTTGTTCCTAGTACAGCGGTGCACAACAATAGCGAGGGACCTTTGCTGCGTGAAAACCCAGCCATTTTACGCAAAGAATGCTTCATTTGTCGTAAGTCTCCTTTATTCCGAGTAGTTTGTCTAATTCCAGTAGCTGAGTTTGAAAAGCTGCAAGATTCCAAGCTCAGAATCTTACAGCTTTATAACAAGCTTGCTAGTAGCTTAGCCGTTAATCAGGCCAGCTTTGACGAGCAGGCGCTTCACAATAGCAGCCGTTTGTGCTCGGGTCACATTGGAATTCGGGTTCAGTGAACCGTCAGCACCTTGCACAATGCCGTTTTTCAAAGCGCTGGCAGCAGCGGCTTTCGCATAGCCCGATACCGATGCACTGTCTCCGTAAGCAGCCAGCAGGCTATCGATTTCAGCAGTATCGCTGACGGTTGGCAAAGCTGTAAGCGCAAGAGCACGGTTTAAAATAATCATCGCTTCTTCACGGGTAATCAAACCGTTTGGACGGAAGGTGCCGTCCGAATAGCCGCTGATCAGCTTGTTTGATACCGCGAGCTTCACTTCATTTTCGTACCAGCTGCCTGCCTTTACATCGGAGAAGGAAACCGAAGTGGTGCTGGAAGCCTTGTGAATACCAAGCGCGCGAAGCAAAGTTGCTGTAAACTCAGCGCGTGTAATGGAAGCATTCGGTGCGAACTCCGTGCTCGATACGCCCTTCATGATCAGACGGGAGCCGAGATCGTTGACGTCATTTTTGCTCCAGTGATTTTCAACATCCTTGAACGAAGCAGGGGCATAGACGACCGCATAGCTGCTGTTCGTCAGGCTGTTGATGTTTGCAAAATACGTGCTGCCCGTTACGGAAATATAGGTTGGCACATGACGCAGCGTACCATCTTCGCCAAGCACGACGCCCGTTGTCATCTTCGAGCCGTCTGCGCCGGCAGGCAGAGCGATCGATCGTTCTACATAATGATTAAATTGGCCAATGCTGATGTTTTGTCCATTGTACTGCGCAATGACTTCAAAGTTTAGCGGAGCGCCAACGACGCTTACGCCTTGCTTGGACGCTTGGCTTTGTACAGAATTGATGGTTGCATTGTCTGCTGCGGTAATAGTAATGATGATTTTAATATCGGACAGCTTTACCTTGGTACCGACCTGTGCGGAAATCGCATCAATGTTGATGTCGCTCGCAGGCAAGGTGTAGCTAGCCGCTGGCGTCTCGATTTTAACAGTTGCGCCGCGTTTCTCCAGCTCCTTCACCAGCTGACCGTTCAAGCCGCCAGTTACGACAGCAGCTGTGCTGTCTTGAATCGGGAGTACAAGCTCTTTAATGCCAGCTGTGTCGATTTGCTTAATGACCTTATCATTGTCTACATCCAGCTGAACCGTTTTGCGGCCATTTTGAACGGATGTTTGAGCCGTTGCGAACTGCGGCTGCTCTTTGCCGTCGATGTATACAATAACCGGAGTTGTTGTAGTTGTCGGAGCTGGTGTAGTTGTAACAGGAGTTGTGGTGGAACCGCCGCCTGACGAGCCTGAACCTGAACCAGATCCTGAGTTGGCCTTCGAAATGACGATTTCTCCGCCATCAACTGTAGAAGGCGTCGTATGCGATGGGCTGCGGTAGAACGCCCATTTCTCAGCGTTCGTCGTATCTACAGTCAGGTGATACGTTCCTGCCGTTTCGCTGCTGAGCGATTTAACCTCAATAGCGAACAGTTGGACAGGATCGTTAATGCGCGAGTCTCCGCCCGTAGAGTCTATCCAGATGGCGCGTGCCCAGCCCGCCGTATTGTCAAAGTTGGACTGAAAATAGCCTGTAGCTGATGGAGCGCCGTTTTCTGGCGCCACTTCACCATGTGTAGGTGTAATGCTGACGATGCTCAGTACGGAAGGATCGAAGTCGATTTGCATATTGTAAGCGCCGACGCCGTCTCCTGGATCAGTGAGCATGACGGGCACGGTTGCTGATTGTCCGGCTGTCACATTGGTATTCGTAATCGTAACCTTAGTAGGGGCGTCTGATGCAGCATGTGCGGCAGAAGGGACGAGAAAAGCTGGCAATACGAGCAGGCAGCTCAACATGAGCAGCAGAAGGCGTCTTGCGGGAGCTTGCTTCATTGATATTTGCATAATAACCTCCATGGAAGTAAGAGTAGATGGATGAAGCTTGATTATTTGTTAAGTTCGCAAGCTGTTGCAGTATTAGCTCGGGAAGTCGGTAGTAAATTCCCATTCTCCTTGATCGAAGCCTGCATAATAATTACCGTTTGCATCTTTAAAGGCACCATGATCAATGAGAAGGACAAAGTGCGTACCGTATGACAGTTTTCCAGCTAGGTGTTTAATCGTAACGGTTTTCCCAACAACCTCAATATTGTAATCATCATCGGCAAGATAGTCTAATACAATGCTGTCTATTCCAGAATGAAAAAAACGAATGTGTTTACCAGGAACAGCCGTAACCTCTCTATCAAAAGTGAAGACAATATCAGCATTTCTATCGACATTTACACTGTAATTTTCGGGTGTAAGGCTAACAATGATAGGAGTAGCACTCAATACGATAGAATCGGGCTTCAATAGGACCGTTTCGCCCGTCAGCAGATCGCCGGATTCGGCAACTGGCGTCACTTCTGCGAATACATAATAATTTAGATCGGTTTGCTGAAGAGTATAGCTGTTCGATGTTGCGCCTATGATTTCCGTACGGCCCGAGCCATCTGCTTGCAGGCCGCGGAACCATTTAAAGCGGCTATTGCCTTCGAAGTCATTTTCAGGATCAAAATAACTGTATTGCGTAGTCACCGTTTGGCCTGGTGCCCATGTATCAGCGCTTAAGGAGCCGTTATATATAACTGGAGCATCGTCAATGGCGCTTAAGGTGACAACATATTTTTTAGTCGAGTTAAGGACAGTTTTGCCGGTGTAGATGTTCATTAGGGCGGAAGCATCCGCTGCCGTTACGGATCTGTCGCGGTCGATATCATATAAATTGAAGTCTCCGTTAGTAAGGGTGGAATTTCTGCTTAGCTCGCGAACGATGTGAAAGGCATCCGCTGACGTAATAGAGCCGTCTTTATTCGTATCGGCGAAGAGGTCTACCGTCACGCGAAAGTGTTCGGTCAGCTTTTCATTTTCAGAGGTAACGCCTTCAACCCTGATTTCAGTCGTTCCCGGGCCGAATATTTCCATCTCAAAGTTGGGCAAATAAGCGTTCGCAGACGCGACGCTCGTATCGCTAGAAGTAGCAGTTAACATCGTTATGACGGTTGATGGGGGGAAGAGCTTCTGTGAATCCAATGAGAAGTAGCTGCCATAAACGTCAATGGTTGATCCCATTCCCGCATTCGCATTGGAATCATTTTTAACCCAGTGCAGATCATTGTTTACTACAGGAAGAAAGTAGTTCGAAGGTTCTGGAATTGCATATGCCGGAGCAGATAGTGACAAGGTGGTTCCCAATACTGCAGCACAAACAAAAAGAGAGGGGCCCTTTTTCAGGGATAATGCGGTCATTTTGCGCCAATAATTGTTCATTTGTCCGGGTCTCCTTGTTACGAATAGTAGGATGCTTAGCTTCATTTTACTTTTTAGGGCTGAACCGATTCTGAACGGAAGTGTCTAATTGGGGTAAATGAAGTCGAAAAACGTCGAATAATGATGAAATTAAAAAGGAGAATGCAAAAAACCGTCAGATTCTGCAAACAGAATTTGACGGTTTAAAATATCTTTTCTTCATTATAGGTTAATATCGAGTAGCACCGGACAATGATCGCTTCCCATAATAGCGGAATCAATGGCCGCATCCTTCAGCAGCGGAGCTAGTCGCTCTGAGATCAGAAAATAGTCAATCCGCCAGCCGACGTTCCGCTCGCGAACCTTCGGCATGTAGGACCACCATGTATAGGCATCGGTACGGTCTGGGTAGAGGTGGCGAAAGCTGTCGACAAAACCGGCGGCCAGCAGCTCGGTCATTTTGCCGCGTTCTTCCGGGGTGAAGCCCGAATTGCCGTGGTTAGCTTTGGCGTTTTTGAGATCGATTTCCTGATGGGCGACGTTGAGATCGCCGCACACAATGACGGGCTTCACCGCATCAAGCTGCTGCAAATAAATACGGAAGCGATCCTCCCATTCAAGTCGATAATCCAGCCGCAGCAAATCGCGCTTGGCATTAGGCGTGTATACATTAACTAAATAGAAGCCCTCAAATTCCAACGTCAAAATGCGGCCTTCCGGCTCTTCATTTTCTTCAATGCCATAGCGGACGGAAAGCGGTGGTACTTTCGTAAACACTGCCGTACCGGAATAGCCCTTCTTCACGGCATAGTTCCAGTAATCTGAATACGACTCGCCAAGCTCCAGCGAAATTTGCCCCTCCTGAAGCTTCGTCTCCTGCAGACAGAAAATATCCGCATCCATCTCGGTAAAATAATCATTAAATCCTTTATTCACACAGGCTCTCAGCCCGTTAACATTCCATGAAACCAGCTTCAATGCGGAACCTCTCCTCTGTTGGCATTTATATAAAAACAGCTAAAAGCATTGCTTCTACTAGACGGGCAGCAGGATGAAAACCTTGCCATCGGCATTCAAAATCTGGCTTCCATTGCTAAGCGTGGCATAGGGAGGCTCCCAGTGTGAGTGCCCGCAAAATACGAGCGTCTCTGGCAGCTGTTCAAGCGCAGCGCGAATGGCGCTGTTCCCCTCAAGTCCAAGTGCCGGCTCATCCGGTCCCTGATGCAAAAGCAAAGCGTGGGGCTGCTTCATAATAAGCTTGCGAAGCCACTTCACATAATCGTGCTGAGACATGCGATTAGGCTTGTCTGCCCGTCCGATAATGCCGCCTAGACCGGCAAGGCGGAGTCCTAATATTTCGGTCAAAGCTGGCAGGTCCATGAAATGCATGCAATCGCTAGCGGCGAGCATATTCATATGCGCAGACTCCATTATATCATGGTTGCCGGGTACACCTGCGACCCAGCCGAATGTTTCGCCGAAAGCGAGCCAGACTTGAAGGGGATTGCCGCTGCTGCCCCTTTTGCTGGCATCCCCATATAAATCGCCGCATAACAGAGCGACCGTACGCTGTAGGGAAAGATGGGGAAATTCAATCGCCATTAATAGCGCTAAATATTCGGGGAGCAGCTCGCCAAGCTGTACCTCACAACCATCATCGATGGCAACGCCCTGCAAATCGGAGGTGACAATTAGGGCATCTACACGCTCGGGCAATCCGGATACAAAGCCCTGATAGACGGGCAGCAGAGCAGGGGAGGTTCCACCGCCAGCCGCCGCTGTTTGATAGGGGAAGCTTTCAAGAGGCTCGGGAAGTATTCGCTCGATTTTCATAACAGCCGATGTAGCCCCCTTTGCAACTGGAAATGATTCATGCTTTCGCTATTTATATCATGATTGCGAGTAGTGGGCAACTCAGGAGATTTGATCATGTTTACTAGGGTGCGTTATGATAGGGGAGGTAAATACAAGCAAAAAAGGAGACGGTATGGACAATTTCGTATTATGGCTGAAGTATTTGATTCTCGGTATTATTCAGGGCTTTACGGAGCCGATCCCCGTATCATCAAGCGGACATTTAATTATTGCCCAGCAACTGCTAGGCGTAGATCAGCGAGGACTGGCATTTGAGATTTTAACGAACACGGCATCGCTGATTGCGATTGGCTACATTTTTCGCCAGGATATTAATCGGCTGATCGTTAACACCATCAAATATATGAGAACACGGGACAAGGCCTACAAAAGCGACTTTCTGTTCGCTATGTATGTCGTCATTGGAACAGTGCCAGCCGTCATTATCGGGCTGCTGTTCAAGGATCAAATCGAATCATATTTCTCCTCCGTGCGCACGGTGGCGATATCGCTGCTCATAACGGGTGTGGCACTTTGGCTAATCCGCAATTTGCAAGGACGCAAGCGGGATGGCGACCTGACGGTCAAGGACGCTTTAATTGTAGGTTTGGCACAGGCAGTAGCGCTCATTCCGGGTATTAGCCGCTCCGGTTCTACCGTCATTACGTCCATTGCGGTCGGCATGAAGCAGGAGACGGCGCTGCGGTTTTCTTTTATGCTATACATACCAATTAGCTTGGGCGGACTGGTGCTGGGCGTATCGGACATCGCGAATGATCCCAACCGGGCCTCGCTGATGATTCCTTATCTCATAGCCTTCATCGCTACTTTAATCGTGACCTACTATTCTATGCGCTGGTTCATGAACATTATGGCGCGTGGCAATTTGAAATATTTCTCCTATTATTGCTTTGTCGCGGGCATTCTGCTGCTCATTTTCCTCTAGAACGATTGCTGGAGGAGAGAGCGCACAGGTCCGGGGAAAAAAGGGTTTGAGAGGCTGGTATCCGAATAGGGATGCCAGCTTTTTTTGTAATTATAAGCATTTAAAAGTTCCACACTTATAATCGACTATATTTCTCGGACTGAAACGCGCCACGCCGCCAGAGGACGGCGATAGCTGTTTCACCTTGAAATATAGGAAAGTATAGCATTGCGCACTCCTTTCTCTATATTTCTCGGACTGAAACGCGCCGCGCCGCCAAAGGACGGCGATAGCCGTTTCACCTTGAAATATAGGAAAGTATAGCATTGCGCACTCCTTTCTCTATATTTCTCGGACTGAAACGCGCCACGCCGCCAGAGGACGGCGATAGCTGTTTCACCGTGGCTGCGCCACCTGTGTTGGGCGTTTATGCATGCCTGCGAATAAAAAAAAGGGGATGGCGAAGCATGATTTTGTTGCTTTCAACAGAATTTACAACTTTTTCCTGTATGCTCGGAGCAGAAAACCGTTATTTCTTTATGAAAAACTCACAATATCTAAATTCAGGAAGAATTATAATTAAAAAATATATTGAATTTATTACTTAATTAATTTATAGCTATGAATATTTATTTGAGGTTTTAAATAAATATTACTCCTTCATATATGTTAATACTTGACTAACATTATCTCTTAAATCGAACTAGATGTTAAAAAAAGAGAGAAAGATAAATAAAAAGTATTGTAACTCTATTCTTAATGATATAAAATGTGACATAGATTGAGGCTCATGATGCCATCTTCGAACAGCAAGATTCGCCTGAAAATGCCGAGCCAAGCGCTTCATTATTTTCAGAATTATCAATTTAATTGACGCTCGAAATTATAATTCGTTAGGGTGATTAAATATGAGTGAGGAATTGCTGAGAATGGAGCATTTAACGACGTCCTTTCGTATAGCTGACCGCTACTATGCGGCAGTGGATGACGTTTCGCTAGCCGTCAGGAAAAATGAAATTTTAGCGATTGTCGGCGAATCCGGCTCGGGGAAAAGCGCATTGGCCTTTTCGATTATGGGGCTCCACACGCGGGCGAAAATCGAAGGGCATATTTATTATAAGGGGCAGGATTTGGCTCATCTGCCGCCAAGCAAATTAAACAAGCTGCGCGGCAAGGAAATGGGCATGATTTTTCAGGACCCGCTGTCGGCGCTTAATCCGCTCATGATTATTGGCAGCCAAATTGAGGAGGCTTTGCTGCTGCATAACGACAAGCTGACGGCGGAGCAGCGCAAGGTGAAGGTGCTGGAGCTGCTCGATAAGGTAGGCATTCCGCGCCCTGAGCATACGTATCAGCAATATCCGCATGAGCTGTCCGGCGGCATGAGGCAGCGCGTCGTCATTGCGATTGCGATTGCCAATGAGCCGGAGCTGCTCATTGCCGATGAGCCGACGACGGCGCTTGATGTAACGATCCAGCTGCAAATTTTGGAGCTGATCCGCAAGCTGAAGAGCGATATCGGAGCCGGCATCATCCTCATCACCCACGACCTCGGCGTTGTGGCGGAAATGGCGGATCGCGTAGCGGTGATGTACGCAGGGCAGATTGTGGAAATCGCCGATATTTATACGCTCATTTCGAATGCGCAGCATCCTTATACAAAGTCGCTGCTCAGCTCGATTCCGGCGGCCAGTGCCGAGAAGTCTCGGCTGCATGTCATTCAGGGCATCGTGCCCTCCTTGCAGAAGCTGCCCCGCGAGGGCTGTCGCTTCCGCTCCCGCATTCCGTGGATACAGGAAGCGGCGCATGAGGCGGAGCCTGCGATGCACGAAGTAAGTCCCGGTCATTTCGTCCGCTGCACCTGCTATCGGACTTTTTATTTTCCTAAAGTGGACGGAAAGGGGGCTGACTATGGCGCTTCTTGATATTAAGGATTTAAAGGTGCATTTTCCGATTCGCGGCGGTTTATTCGGCAGAGCGGTTGGCGAGGTCAAGGCGGTTGACGGCGTAAGCTTGTCGATTGAGCAGGGCAGCACCTACGGACTTGTTGGCGAGTCCGGCTCGGGCAAGACGACGACGGGGCGGGCGATCATCGGCCTGAATGCGATTACGTCCGGCAGCGTCGTGTTTGAAGGGAAAGACTTGAACGAAGGCGGCAGGCGAAGCTTGCTGAATGCCCGCCGCGATGTTCAAATGATTTTTCAAGATCCGTATTCCTCGCTTAATCCGAAGAAGCGCGTCATCGACATCGTGGCGGAGCCGCTGCGCAACTTCGAGCGGATGTCACCGCAGGAAGAGAAGCGGCGCGTGCGAGAGCTGCTGGAGCAGGTAGGCTTAAGCGCAGAGACGATCTATAAATATCCGCATGAGTTTTCCGGCGGCCAGCGGCAGCGGATCGGCATCGCTAGGGCGATTGCTTTGAAGCCGAAGCTGATTATCGCCGATGAGCCCGTATCGGCGCTGGACGTATCCGTACAGGCGCAGGTGCTTAATTTTATGCAGGACATCCAGAAGGAATTAAACCTCACGTACTTGTTTATCAGCCATGACCTTGGCATTATCCGGCATATGTGCGATCACATCGGTATTATGTACAAGGGCAGACATGTTGAGCAAGGCACAACCTCAGATATTTTTCATAACCCTCAACATATTTACACCAAGAGGCTCCTTGCAGCCATCCCTGATATCGACCCTACACAGCGAGAGAAGCAACGACAGTTTAGAGCAGCGGTAAAAGCCGAATATGATCAAGCCTACAGAGACTATTTTGACGAAGAGGGCCTGGCCTATTCACTAAGGCCCATCTCAAGCACGCATCTAGTAGCTCTGCCTGGGAAAGGTGGATAGCGATGTGGAAAACGATTGCTCGCCGTATATTCATTATGATTCCGCAATTATTTTTACTTAGCATTCTCGTCTTTTTGCTCGCTAAAGCGATGCCCGGCGATGCGCTCACAGGCCTTGTTGATCCGAGTCTGGACCCAGCGGCGCTTGAAGCGCAGCGCGAGCGGCTTGGTCTGAACGATCCGTGGCATGTGCAGTACTGGAACTGGATGATCCATGCGCTCCAGGGCGACTTTGGACAATCGTTCCGCTTCAAAATGCCCGTGTCCGAGCTCATTAGCCAGCGCATTTTTAATACGATCTGGCTGTCGGTCGCGACGCTGATATTGACTTACTTAATCGCGATTCCGCTCGGCATTACGAGTGGCCGCTACAACGATACTTGGGCGGACCGCATGATTACGGGCTATACCTACTTGGGCTTTGCTGCACCGCTGTTTATTTTTGGCTTGGTTATGCTGTGGCTGTTCGGCTTTCACTTTGACTGGTTCCCAACAGGCGGCAGCGTCAAGCCGGGGACAGAGCCTGGCACGGCTGCGTATGTATTTAGCAAAATCTATCATTTGCTGCTCCCCGCTTTGTCGATGGCGCTGATTACGACCGTGACGACGGTACAGCTGCTGCGCAGCGAAATTATTGATACGAAGCAGCGTGATTTTATTTTGACCGCAAGGGCTAAGGGGGCTTCAGAGTCCCGCGTCTATAACCGTCATATACTGCGCAACTCGCTGCTGCCGATTGCCGCTTTTTTCGGCTATGAGATTACGGGCCTGATTGGCGGCACCGTATTTATTGAGAGCATCTTCAGTTACCCTGGCATGGGACAGCTGTTTCTAAGCTCCATCTCCTTGCGGGATTTCAGTGTCGTGACGGCGCTGGTGCTGCTGTATGGGCTCGCATCGATTTTGGGAGCTTTAATTTCGGATATGATTTTGAGCATTGTCGATCCTCGGATTCGGATTAAATAAGCGCGCAGGGAGGCTTAAACTATGAGCAAGCTTGCAACCGCCGAGGCGGACCGAAGCCCCTCCGGCTGGAAAATCATCTGGCGGGAAATTGTCCGCGACAAGGTGGCGTTTGCTTCCTTTCTTTTTCTAGGACTCATCATCATCTTTGTATATGGCATTTCGCTTGTGCTGGATCAGAAGCAGATCGTGACCGTGGATTTGTTCTCGCTGTACAAGCCGCCTTCCGCCGAGTTTTGGCTGGGGACGGACTATGGCGGTCGCGACGTATTCGGGCAGTTGATCATCGGTACGCGAAACTCCTTGTCCATCGGGATTATTGTGACGCTGATGACCGGGATTATCGGCATTCTGATTGGGATGCTGTCGGGTTATTTTGGCGGCAGCGTAGACAATGTGTTTATGCGCTTCGTCGATTTCTTTATGATTTTGCCGACGCTCATGATCGTTATTGCGTTCGTAACCGCCGTGCCCAAATACAGCATTATTTCATTTTCGCTCATTATGACGGCATTCCTGTGGATGGGCATTGCCCGGCTGATTCGGTCGAAGGCGCTGCAGGAGCGCGAGCTGGATTACATTCAGGCGTCCAGAACGCTAGGCTCCTCTCACTTGAAAATCATGTTTACACAGCTGCTGCCGAATCTCAGCTCCATTATTATTGTGACCATGACGCTGAATCTGGCAGCGAACATCGGCCTTGAATCCGGCCTTTCCTTTCTTGGCTTTGGCTTTCCTGAAAGTACGCCGAGCCTCGGTACCTTAGTCAGCTATGCGAGAAACCCGCAAACCCTGGAGAGCAGATGGTGGATCTGGTTACCCGCGTCAGTGCTGATTTTGGTATTGATGTTGAGTATAAATAATGTTGGTCAAGCGCTGAAGCGCGCGACGGACGCAAGACAAAGAAAAGGCTAATAAAAGGAGGAGATGGTGTAATGAGAAAGGGTATAGGGACAAGGTATGTAGTCGTTTCGCTGATGCTTGTGCTCGCGCTAATGCTGGGGGCATGTACATCAAATGGCGGAAGCGGGGCGGCCGAGAGCGCAAGTCCTGGGGCGAGTGCTGAGCCTACGGCTAGCGCAAATGCAGAGCCAGCTGAAGATGATGGTCTTTATTCGATTGAGGATTTTAACAAGGTGAAAATTAATGAAGGTACGGCGCTGAAGGGCGGCTCCGTGACTTACGGCTTGGTGTCCGATACGCCATTTGAAGGAACGCTGAACTTCAATTTCTATTCGGGCAACCCGGATGCGATGGTCCTCCAATGGTTTGACGAGGGACTATTGACTTGGGATGCGAACTACGTCTATACGAACGATGGGGCAGCTACCTATGAGGTTGCTGAGGATGGTCGCACGTTTACCTTTACCATTCGCGACAATGTGAACTGGCAGGACGGCAAGCCTGTAACGGCTGAGGATTGGCTGTTCGCGCATGAGATAATCGGTCACAAGGACTATGACGGTCCGCGCTACGATTCCAATTTTACGAATATTGAAGGCATGCAGGAATACCATGACGGCAAAGCCAAAACGATTTCTGGCATTAAGGTGCTTGGAGACAAGCAGCTGCAAATTACGTATATTCAGTCTACTCCGTCTCTACTGACGGGCGGCGTTTGGATATATCCGCTGGCTAAGCATATTTTTGGCGAGATGGAGGTAGCGAAAATGTCCGCTTCCAAGGAAGTGCGCGAGAAGCCGATCGGCTTCGGACCTTTTAAAGTGAAATCAATTGTACCAGGCGAGTCGGTCGTGTTCGAGAAAAATGCCGATTACTGGCGCGGCGAGCCTGCGCTGGATGAGGTTGTGCTGAAGGTCATCAACCCGACGACGGTTGTGCAGCAGCTTGAGAGCGGCGGCGTTGATCTCGTCGATTCGTTCCCGGTTGACCAATATCCGGACAATGCGGGCATGTCGAACGTCGAGTTCCTTGGCATGATTGACCGCGCGTATACGTATATCGGCTTTAAGCTTGGTACATGGGATAAAGAAGCAAAAGCTGTTAAGCCGAATGACAAGGCGAAAATGGGCGATGTGAATTTGCGCAAGGCGATGTGGCAGGCGGTGGACAATGATGCTGTCGGCAAAAAGTTCTATCACGGCCTGCGCTGGAATGCAACGACGCTGATCCCGCCGTCCCACCCAGAGTTCCATGATTCTACGAACAAAGGTGTAACCTACGATCCGGAAGCGGCGAAAAAGCTGCTGGATGACGCAGGCTACAAATTGAACGGTGAATTCCGCACCAATCCAGATGGCAGCGAGCTGGTCATCAACTTTATTTCGATGACGGGCGGAGATATTGCTGAGCCACTGGCCCGTTATTATGTGCAATCATGGGCGGCAATCGGTCTCAAGGTTAACCTGGAAATGGTCGAGTTCAACTCCTTCTATGACCGTGTGGGCAACAATGGCGATGACGATCCTACGGTTGATGTTTATCAAGCAGCATGGTCTGTTGGCATCGATGTAGATCCAGCTGGTCTATATGGCAAAGATGCGATTTATAACTTCCCGCGTTTTGAGACGGAGGAGAATAGCAGGCTGCTTGCCGAGGGTGTCTCGGAGAAAGCCTTTGATGTAGCGGTCCGCCAAGGCATTTATAAAGAATGGCAGCAATACATGGTCGATCAGGTGCCGGTATTCCCGACGCTGTACCGCTCTGAGCTTGCCCCTGTCAACAAGCGGATTATGAACTATGCGATCGGCGATGGCACAGGCATTTATTTGTATCAGCTGGCTGTTTCGCAGGATAAACCGTTTGTGGCAACGAAATAGCGTATAATAGAGCTTAGAGTAGCAAAAAAGATAACAGGCGGGGCTTAAGTCCACCTGTTGACGAGGGCTGTTCACTAGGGCGGAGGATTCCGCCTTGGGGAGCAGCCCGCTTGTGCGTTTGGCAGCGGGGAGGACGCGGCAGCGCTCTTTTCAAACGGGGGCGGGAATGCTACAATCTCTGAAACTGAAGCTTTGAAAATAAAGAAAGGCAGGTAACGAATATGAGCAATCGACCTTCTATTAATGACTTTAACCCTTTTTATCAAACATACATTGAAAAGGTGCCGGAAGGCAGCATTAAGGATGTGCTGCTTGAGGCCTACGATACGACAAGCGAGCTGCTCGCAAGCATTCCAGAGGAGCGCGGCGACTATAAATACGCAGAAGGCAAATGGAGCATTAAGGAAGTCCTTGGCCATATTAATGATACCGAGCGCGTCATGAGCTATCGCCTGCTGCGGGTTTCGCGGGGCGATTCGACGCCGCTGCCTGGTTTTGAGCAGGAGGTATTTGTAGCGGGCGCGAGGTTTAATGAGTTTGCGATTGCGGAGCTGACTGAGGAATATCGGACGATCAGGCAATCGACGCTTAAGCTGCTTAGCAAGCTTTCCGATGAGGAGCTGGCACGGCGCGGTAACGCAAGCAATTCCGAGGTAACGGCACTGGCTCTCGCCTACATTATCGCTGGTCACGAGCTGCACCATTTGAACGTATTGAAAGAACGATATTTAATTGACTAAATGATATTAAGTTGAACGAAAGCATGAGATGGAGCAAAGGAGTAACGGAGAGAAAGGTTGGAACTGGAGAGAGCTAAGCTTTCCGTAGGAAAGCCGCTTCGTAAGCATTAGCTTAGCGTCCGCCTTTGTTTTATGATTTCATCCTCATACAGGATACAAATAAAAGAAATCAGAAAACAACAGCGGCCGGAAGTCCAATCTTTCTCGTAGTGGCGACCACCGTTCCCAGTGTCATTATGAGTTTAACTTATATAACAGTCACCAAAGGAGCTCTATGATGAGTGAAGCAAGCTTTAAGGATTATCAATTAAGTGAAGACATTACCAGGGCGCTGGATAGCTTAGGCTACAAGCAGCCGACCATTGTACAACGCGAAGTGATTCCGATTGCGCTGAGCAAGCGCGATCTTACGGTCAAGTCGCACACCGGCAGCGGCAAGACGGCAGCCTACGGCATTCCGATCTGTGAAATGGTCGATTGGGACGAAAATCGGCCGCAGGCACTCGTATTGACACCGACCCGCGAGCTTGCTGATCAAGTAACCGAGGATATTACGAACATAGGCCGTTACAAAAGAATTAAAGCGACGGCTATTTATGGCAAGCAGCCCTTTGCCCCGCAGCGCATGCAGCTGACGCAAAAAAATCATGTGGTCGTCGGTACGCCGGGCCGCATTATGGATCATATCGAAAAAGATACGATTGATCTGGAGAAGCTGCGCTTCCTCGTCATTGACGAGGCGGACGAAATGCTGAGCATGGGCTTCATTGAGCAGTTGGAAATGATTATTCAGGAGCTGCCCAAGGATCGGGTGACGCTTCTATTCTCCGCTACGCTGCCGAAGGATGTAGAACGTCTATGTCATCGCTACATGAATGATCCCGTTGACATTGAGATTAAAGGAGCGGGCAGCACGAAGGCTGAAATCGAGCATTCGCTGTTTATCGTACGGGATAACCGCAAGCTTCAATTGCTGCAGGATGTGACGGTAATGGAAAACCCGGACAGCTGCATCATTTTTTGCCGAACGCAGGTGAATGTCGATGAGGTGCATCATGAGCTGACCCAGCTCGGCTATCCGATTGGCAAAATTCATGGCGGCATGGAGCAGGATGACCGTAATCGGGTCATGGGCGAGTTCCGCAGAGGCGAATTCCGTTATTTGGTAGCGACTGATGTAGCGGCGCGAGGCATTGATATTGATCGGATTTCCCATGTGATCAACTACGATTTTCCGATGGAGAAGGAAAGCTATGTCCACCGCGCAGGCCGAACTGGACGAGCTGGCAACAAAGGCAAGGCGATCTCGTTCGTGACGCCGAATGAGGATTCTTTTCTCGCGAATGTTGAGGCGTACATTGGGTTTAAAATCCGTCAGGCGGAGGCTCCGCCTGAAGATGTTGTGGACAGCCGCAGGGAAAGCTTTGAGCTGAAGCTGAAAGCAAGTCCCGAATTGAAGCAAGACAAGAAGTCACAGCTGAGTGCGGACATCCTCAAGCTGCATTTCAACGGCGGCAAGAAAAACAAGCTCAGAGCGGTTGATTTCGTGGGCACCATTGCGAAGATTGAGGGCATGACAGCTGTCGATATCGGCATTATTACGATTGAAGACAACAAGACCTATGTGGAGATTTTGAATGGCAAAGGCCAGCTTGTACTGCAAGCGATGAAAAATACGACGGTTAAAGGCAAGCTGCTTAAGGTGCAGCCTGCGCGGAAATAAAGGGTATAGCCGATTACGATCAGCAAGCGTAGCGGGAAGGGCGCATCAAGCAAAGCGCTCCTCCAAGCAATCGCGCTGCATCGTTATCGGCTTTATTTTTGTAGGAGGAAAATAAAGCTCGACTGACAAAATTGAGATATTGACATTTGTATTGGACTAGGCTGTATGTTATGGTTGAAGCACCAAATTGGTGGAGAAGGGGATAACAATGGCAAATGAGACGCCGCTAACGAAGGAAGCGATTTTGGACGCTGCGGAACAGGTGCTTCGGCGGTATGGCCCAGAAAAAACGTCCGTTACGGATATCGCGAAGTTTCTTCAGGTCAGTCATGGTACCTTATATAGGCATTTTGCCAGCAAAGCTGCGCTTCGAGAGACCGTTACCGAGAGATGGCTGGATAAAAGCGTATCCGAGCCTCTGGAAGGAATTGCGGCTGCAACGGACGGGAGCGCTGCTGTACAATTGCGTTCGTGGCTTGAGGCGCTCATGCAGAAGAAACGGATGTATGCGCTTGAGGATGCGGAGATGTTTGCGATGTACTCGGCGGTAACGCTGGAAGCCGTTGATTTAATTGCGGAGCATGTCGATCACTTGGTCAAGCAGATTGTCGTCATTGTAGAACGCGGCATGGACAGCGGCGAGTTTAAGCCAGGTGATGCGCATGCGATGGCAAGGGCTATTTTTCACGCGACAACGAAATTTCATCATCCGGCATTTGTGCGCGAATGGTCGAGCAAGGAAATCAATCAAGATTTTGATGCCGTATGGAGCTTGCTGCTTGCCGGATTACAATGAATACGCCTTTAGAAACAGCTCGGATTAATCCTCCGGCAGCCGTTTCTAACAGGCGTATTTTTTTGTGTTTAATCAGTATAAATGACAAAAAATAATATTTGTTATTTGACATTCGTAATGTGTCCGCTTATACTCAAGTCAACAACAACGAGGAATAATTCCTCGCGACAAAGGATGGGACCACGGATGGAGAGAAGTTTAACGGGTAAAGTGGCTTTAGTTACGGGTGCATCGAGAGGCATTGGGCAGAAAATCGCCGAGGATTTGGCTTCGCATGGGGCCCAGGTCGTTGTCAACTATGCAAGCAGCCCGGAAAAAGCGGACGAAGTAGTCGCCGGAATTAAACGCAATGGCGGGGAAGCGAAAGCGATTGGAGCGGATATTAGCAAGGTGGCGGAAATCAAAGAGCTGTTCGACAAAACATTGGAAGCGTATGGACAGATAGACATTTTGGTCAATAACGCAGGCATTATGATTAACAAGCCGCTCGCAAGCATAACGGAAGAGGATTTTGACAAGCAGTTTGAGATTAATGTCAAAGGCACCTTTTTTACGATACAGCAAGCAGCACTGCATATGAAGGAGAACGGGCGCATTATTAACTTTTCAACGTCGGTGGCGGGCCATATGTTCCCGACCTACAGCACCTACGCGGGAACGAAAGGGGCGGTAGAGCAGTTTACCCGTCAGCTTGCGAAGGAGCTTGGACCGAAAGGCATTACGATTAATGCCATTGCACCAGGGCCCGTCAATACGGAGCTGTTTAAAGTTGGAAAGACGGAGGAGCAAATAAAGGCAATCAGTAATGCCAACTCCTTTGGACGGCTAGGCGAGCCGGAAGACATTTCTCAAGTAGTGCTGTTTCTGGCAAGCAAGGAGTCGCAGTGGGTAACGGGGCAGACGATGCGAGTGAATGGTGGCTTCATTTAAGAGGATAGTTTGAACCCCCTGTGCAGCTATGATATGGTTCATATAAAAGGGGAGAGCGATCATGCAGCATCTGGATCAAATCGTGCCGCTTCTGGAACAGGATACGCTTACGAACATTACGCTGCTGAAAATGATCGAGGCTTATGAGGCATCCATCATCAGCAAGCTCATTAAGGACTCTGGAACGTCGCGATGGGGGCTGCTCCTACTGCTGCCAGTCGAAGCTTATCCCTATGATCAGCAGACGTATCCCGGCACCAACTTTATCGTTTTTGTCGCGTATACGGAGCAGTCGCTGCTGCCCGAGCTGCTTAAGGCGGTTCCCGCAGGAGCCCGCCTTGTGTTCAAGCTGCAGAAGGATGAGTACCGGGAACAGCTTGCCCATTATTACGAGCTGGAGCAGGCGAGAGCTTATATTTCCTATACGAGCCAAAACGAGCTAACAGGCAGCAGCGTGCAGCAGCATAAAGGGATTAGGAATGAGGACGTTGTGAAGCAGGAGGCGCTGGCAGTGGAACTGCTGCCGCTGCTTTGCAGCAACGGTTATACGCCGGAGGAGCTTCGCGACTATTTTGCCGCAGGCGCCTATGCCTTCGTCATATACCGGGAAGGTGAAGCTGCTGCCGGTTGCTTTATTTTTTGCAACTATGACGACGTTTGGGAAATTGCAGGCGTCCATACCCGGGAGCGCTGGCGTGGGCAAGGCTTGGCGCGGCAGCTTGTGGCTGCCGCCTTGGAGCATTTGCAGCAGGGTGGGCTAAGGCCGAGATACCATGTGCTGGAGACGAATGCCGCCTCGATCGGACTCGCCGAGTCGCTGGGCCTCCAGCCCTTCATGAAGCTGACGCATCATACGATGTGAAGACCAACCGCGGAACAGCGGTAAATTTAGCCGAATCAACAAAAGCCCGCACCTTCAACGCTAGCTGAAGGTGCGGGCTTTGCTTCGTCAAACCTTATAATTCCAGCAGCACGTAGCTGCCCATATAATACATTTCGGCATCATCATATTGATCAGGTAATTCCTCCCATACAATATCCCAAGTGTCATCCAGCATTTCTGAATAATCAACCTCAGGGGAGAGGCGCAAAATAATTTGCTCCTGCCCGCTTTGCACGAGCTTCTTCAATTCGATACGAAACTGCTTATTGGAAGTCACTTCGAGACCATTTTTCACATAGTAGTCGTATTTATTGCTCTCGCCCGTATATTGATCGAGCTCATCATCCAGCCAGTAAGAGACATCCTCTATATATTCCTCATTGATTGCAGTAGCATCGTTGGCGTTATACAGCATATAGGGAACGTCAGAATTAGTCGCATTGTTGGTCGGATCGACGTTCAGCCATTCTCCTTCAATGTTAACCTTGTTCCACGCATGCGGAACGCCATCCAAATAGCCGGTTACGACAATCGTCTCCACGCCAGCGAGATCGTTCAGCAGCTTGTAGGTGTAGGCATAGCTCATGCAGACGCCGAGTTTATTGATCATAATGCCATAGGTGCTGTAAGCATCATAAAACTCGGGGTCCACCTTGCGAAAATCATATTTATACGCATTATCCAGCGCCTCATCATCGTACACCGCCGTATCGTTCAAATAGTCATAAAGCGCCAGCCGTTTTTCCTCGTCGCTCATTTCAGGCGTAATGGTGGCTACAATAATGCGCTCGGCCTCCTGCATAATTTCCCGCTGCTTCGCGCGCATCTCCTTGACGGGATTCTCGTAGGACACATAAAGCGTAAGTGTGCGGTAATCGTAGCCGTAGCTTGCCAGCCCGATAATATAAGGATTTTGGTACATGACCTTCTCGACGACATCAATGAGAACCTCGGTATTTTGCGCTTCGGGAAAGGACATGAGCGAAATGTCTTCCTCTCCGGTCATCAAGTTGCGAGCCAAATATTCTTCCAGTGCCGAGTCAGCAGAAATATGCAGCTTCTCCAGCAGCTTGTCGGTTGGGACGGTTGCTTTATCGCCCTTGGCGACGACCCGGCGCGTATTATCGATTTGCCGATCAATCAGATTGTCTGTGGCTGAAGACGCTTTGGTGAAGCGAGTAATAATCGTCGGCACATTGGCATCCGGTATAAAATAGGTCGTATTTTCCGGCTGAACATAGCCGGTATTAGCTGTACCCTCGGCTTCCCCATCCTCGTCTTCATACCAAGAAGCGATATAATCGATATCCTCAAGGATGACGTCTTCAACCCAGACGACGCCTGTCAGCGCCGTGCCTTTAATGGAATACGGAATGCGCAGGGGGCTCGATGGCTCAAGGACAAGCTCATCCGTTTCATACACGATGTCCTTAAAGCTGATAGAGCCATCGGTATGCTTTACTTCGACACTGTAGGGTAGATCATCCACGTACTCGTAGGTGTTGCCGAACAGCTCTCCTTCATATTCGTCCACAACCTCCGTCGGAAGCTGGCTCGACAGATCGGCCGTCACGACGGGAACGCTGAAGTTGGATTCCTTGCCGTTTGCGACGGCGGTAACATAGAAGTTGCCCTGTACTCCGGTATTTTGCGCGAGTGTAAAGCTCTCGCCGCTATCGAGCTCTATTTGGTCGTAAGTGGTATCGCCAAAATCGTCTAGCTCCGTTCCTTTGACCCGCTCAATCAGGACAGGGGACTCCAAATAAAAAGCGGATTTTTTGCCGGGAGCGCTTGTTACGCCATCCGTTTTCCGAGCTTCGGGGAAGGTCTGATACACCTTGTATTCGCTGATCCCTGTTATTTTATCCCAGACGAGCTTTAGCCTGCCCTCCTCGCTAATTTCATAGCTGAGATTAGGAACGGGCAGCTTGGACTGTACCGTGAATGGGATAATGAGCGGCTCCTCTAGCTTTTGGGGCGTAGTGGAAGCCATGTCATAATCAATGCGGAGATAATAAATCGGCGCGTTGCCCCAGCCCAATTGATTATAGGAGGAAGCGGAAGGAAGCGGCAGCACACCTGAATCCAGCGGCTCGACCGTAATCATACTTTTGTTGCCCTCTACAGGGGTGACCCGGTTGAATGAAGCCATTTGGCTGGAGGGCAGCGCCTGCCGATCGGTATGAACGGTGATCGTTTCCTCCCATTTTAAAATGTCGAGTTGCGACAAATCAGATTGGAAATTAAACTCGAACTTCCTATCTTTTGCTACATTGTAGAGCGGCATGATCGGTTTCTTGCTGGTTTCGCCGTATTTTTGCTTTAGTTGCTGCACGGACAGCTTCTCCGGCGTCTGCCAAGCATATTTAAGCAGCTTAATGCTGGAATTGAAGCCATTGGCGGCATCTGACATACAGCCCGTCAGCAGCAGGCACATGACCAGCAGGCTGAGCAGCATTTTTTTCATTTATTTAGCTCCTCTAATTGATATCGATATGAAAATTTTAACTCGTTAAATATAATTGTTCAATTCATTTTTTCCAAAAAAACGATTGCTCTATGGATCGGTGATATAATGGTATTTTAAGGTAAATGGCTGCAGGAAGATGAATTATTCTTCTATTTCTAATATTGAGGAGTGCTGCAAATGTATGAATTAGCCCAAGTTGATTTTTATAAAGTAAGGCCGCTTCTTGAAGGTCATTTTTTGCATCCCGAAATGGTTTCCGTCATTGAAGGAAATAACCCGGGCTGGATTTTTGTGGACCAAATGGCTCAGCCGGGGACGGCTTTAGTATGGAGCAAGGGGATTCAGGGATTCTATTTAATCGGCGACGCTACGAATCCGACATTTATCGCTGAGCTGGATGATTATATTAATACTCATGTGGCACCTAGAATGCGCAAAGCTGGATTACAGCATTTTGAATGCTCAGGCCAGCATGACAAGTGGAGGCTGGGTGAGATTTTCCCCTCAAGAAGCCTGCATCCGTTTGAGCAGTTCGTATTCAAGCTGTTACAAGAGCCTCCGGTACCAAGCACGAGAGGGATCAAGACCTTTAATCTCAAAACAGCGGATTGGGATGACTTGCCGTGTACGAATCTAGCATTTGTGAAAGATACGCTTGAGCTATTTTGGTCATCGAAAGATTATTTTTTGGAAAAAGGATATGGCTTTGCCGCGCTAGAAGGTTCGGAAATTATAGGGGTGTGTTACTCCAGTTTTGTGACCGGGGATACGCATGCGATAGGCATTGAAACCCTTCCCCAGCATCAGAGGAAGGGCGTGGGGGAGCATCTGGCGAGTCTAGTCGTCAATGAAATCGTAAAAAATGGCTATATGCCCTATTGGGACTGCTCATCAGATAATGAAGGCTCTCAAAAAGTGGCGCTGCGGGTAGGGTTCGAGCAGGTTCATCGCTATCAAGGCCGCGTTTTTTCCATATAGACCATGGATGCTGGCCAGACGGCCAGCATCTTCAGCCTCCTTAAGTAAACAAATCCTCGCTTTCACAAATCGCACGAATTGCCTCCTTAGAAAAGGTGAAAAACAACCTTTTAGCCTGCTTATTCTATTTTTAATATCGCTTATCCTGAATTGAACAAAAAATTAAACGACTGGCATAAATAATCCCATTGAGAAGCGGGGCGCTATGCTATTTAATTAATACGAACCAATGAAAACGCATACATTTAGGAGGGGAAACATGAAGCGAAGAAAAATAGCAGCTGTGCTGATGATTGCCGCTATGCTGCTCAGCACGCTGACGGGACTTGCGCCACGCGCGGCTTGGGCAACGGAGGAGGAATCTGCAAATCCGAATGAAGGCATATCGGCAGCGGAGTCGGTGTACGAGCCCGGCCTGATTTTACACTATGATATGAAAACGACGGTGACCGATGCAGGGCAGACGATTGTGAAAAATGTAGCTGGCGGAACAGGCGCATATGATGGCATTTTCCGCAATCCGTCGAACGGCCAGCTTGTAGCGGATGGGTCTGCCGGTTTTGCTGGCTTTAACGGAGGCGCTGCTTCCGCGAACAGCGGCTATATTGAAATACCGAAAGGCGCTGGCGGCGAGGATCTGCTGAGCGGATTAACCGATGTCACGATTTCCTCGCTCGTTAACTGGGAGAACGACGGCACGAATCGCTGGATATTCGGATTGGGCGCCACGACGAGCGATCCCGAGAACGGCAACAAATATTTGTTTGCTACGCCGCGTCATGGCAGCACAGGCAATTACGTGGCTGCGGGCATATCGAAAAGCGGCTGGCGCAATGAAGCGATTTGGAAAGGCACTACCTCGCTTGCAGCCGGAGCCTGGAAGCAGGTTACGGTCGTATTCTCCGGTGCAGCGGATACGATAACGCTGTATGTGGACGGCGTGAAGGCCGCCTCCGGCTCGGCGAAGGGCATTAAGCTTGCCGATATTATAGCGACTGGGTCGAATTATTCCGGTTATATTGGCAAGTCTATTTTCGCGGGTGATGCTTTCTATCGCGGTTTAGTAGGCGACTTCCGCGTCTACAATTATGCGCTGAATGAGCAGCAGGCGTCTGAGCTGTATACGCAGACTTCCAGCACAATTACGAATCTCAAGCAGCTTGTGCTAACAGCAGCAGCGGATGCACTAGCTCCAGCGACGATGCTTGCCTCAGGCGATGTGAGCGCTGATGCGGTTACGAAAAATCTGACGCTGCCAGCAACTGGACGCAATGGCGTAGCGATTGCATGGAGCTCCAGCGATGCGACGGTCATCGCCGCGGATGGAAAGGTGACGCGTCCAGCGGCGTCAGAAGCGGATAAGCCGGTTCAGTTAACGGCGAGCCTGACGTATCAGGGGCTTTCCATGGAGCGAGTGCTGAGCTTTAAAGTATTGAAGGAATTTTCTGAAAGCGCTATCGCTCAGGCGGATATGGAGGCTTTGGTCATTCCTCATACCGATCAGGTGAAGGGAAATCTGACGCTGCCGCAGCTTGGAGGAAATGGCTCCACCATCGAGTGGGAATCCAGCGATCCGGCGATTGTGAAAGGTTCGGCACAGGCGGCGGGCGATCTGACCCAGCTGGGCAGAGTGCTGCGTCCTGCGGACAAGGATGCTGCTGTTACACTGAAGGCCACGGTGAAAAAAGGCAGTGCAAGCGTGGAGCGGCTGTTCCACCTGACCGTGAAGCAGGCTCCGCCGAGCCTTGATTATGACGCGTATTTCTTTGCTTATTTTACCGGGGAATATGAGGGTGGAGAAGAAATTTCCTTTGCGACAGCCGAGGACCCGCTCAAGTGGCGGGCGCTGAATAATGGCCAGTCGATTATTCAATCGACACTCGGCGAGAAGGGGCTGCGCGATCCATTCATTATGCGCTCCCATGAGGGCGATAAGTTTTATTTGCTGGCGACGGATTTGCGCATGGGCGAAAGCACGAATTTTGACCAGGCGCAAATAACGGGCAGCCATTCCATTATGATTTGGGAATCTGATGATCTCGTCAACTGGAGCGAGCAGCGCATGGTCGACGTCGCGCCGAAAAATGGCGGCAACACTTGGGCGCCAGAGGCGATTTACGATGAAAAGACGGGGCAATACGTCGTATTCTGGGCTTCCTCGATGAAGGCTGCAGATACGTATGGCAAATATACGGGCGGTCGCCCATCGGGGCAATACAATGTCATGTATTACGCGACGACGCGGGATTTCTATACCTTCTCCGAGCCAAAGGTGTATATGGATGAAGCATTCCCGACGATTGATACGACGATGCTGCAGGAGGGCAATGACCTGTATCGTTTTACGAAATCGGAAATCGGCTACAAGGTGTATTACGAGAAGGCAGCAAACGTCTTTGACGATGTGGATGGCATTGCGGCCAATGGCTATCAGTTCCCGGCGATTGCCGGAACGAAAAATGGCAACCAGGGACGAATTGGGCATGGCGGAAACAATGAAGGGCCAACCCTATTCAAGGATATCCGGGAGGACAAATGGTATATGTTCCTCGATTCCTGGCCCTATCATGTGCGCGTCTCGAACAATCTGGAGGACGGAGCGCAGTTCAGGGATAATCTGCTCGCTGCTGATCAATATGCGCTGCCGCCAGGGCCGCGCCACGGCACGGTCATTCCGGTAACGCGGGCGGAATATGATGCGCTGCAAGCGCAATACGGCGTATCTGGTCCAGTGGAAAAGGAGCAGCCAGTCGTGCATTATACGTTCGACAGCAGCAGCGTAACCGGCACGCTTGTGAAGGATATGTCGGGGCAGGGACATGATGCGGAGCTCGTTGGTGGAGCCTCCATTAACCAGACGGATAAAATAGGCGACTCCGGCAGCTCGGTGGAGCTGAACGGCACAACGGGCTATGTAAAGCTGCCAGACAATCTTGTTCGCGATTTGAATTTGGAGAAGACGACCATTGCGACTTGGGTGAGGGCGGATCAGAACAAGCTCAACCAGCGGATTTTTGACTTTGCATCAGATACGGGCAGAGCCGCTAACCGCAATACGATGTACTTGAGCACGACAGGCGATAATGGAGGCCTTGAGTTTGCTATCGTGACGCCATTCACAGAGAAGTTTGCCAATGACTCGACACTGCTTGGTGCAGGCTATAAATATGCGCTTCGCACGGCGAAGCCAGCGGCAAGCGTTTGGCATCATGTGGCGGTATCCATCGATGGCTTCGAGGCGGTCATGTATGTGGACGGGAAAGAAGTATCACGCAGCAGCACCTTCAACGTAGAGCCGCGCATGCTGCTGCAGACGACGATGAACTACATCGGGAAATCCCGGAATGCGAGTCACGGCTTGTTCGACGGCAAGCTCGACGATTTCCGTATTTACAATCGGGCGCTGACGAAGGAGCAGGTTGCTGCGCTTGCAGCGGACATTCCGGAAGCACCGGGAGGCGGCGAGCAGCCGGAGGCGCCTAAGGCGATCGTCCATTATGATATGGGCCAAGTGGATGGCACGACGGTGAAGGATTTGGCTGGAAGCTTTAATGGCACTTGGGTCAATTCGCAAAAAGCAGAGTGGATTCATGCCGGGCAGAATGGTGTCATCAGCTTCGCAGGCGGCACGACCAGCTCCTATATTGAGCTGCCAAAAGGAGCGACCGATGGCCTGGCCGATACGACGGTATCGATGCTGATGAACTGGAGCGGCAAGGCTGGGGCGGAATGGGCCTTCGCATTGGGGCAGAATAGCACCAAATATATGTATTTTACACCGCGTTATAATACGTCGTCAGCGAATGCGCGCGCGGGCATTGCGACAAATTCATGGAACAACGAGGTTGCGGCGCAGCATACAGCTGGTCTGCCGACTAATCAGTGGAAGCTGGTCACGGCGGTTTTATCTGAAGGGGAGCAGATGCTAACGCTCTATATTGATGGTGTTATGGTAGGAGCAACACCAACGGGTGGCATGACTATGGCCCAAATTCAAAATGCAGGCGGCATCAGCGGTTATATCGGCAAATCCTTTTATGCAACAGATCCGTATTTCGGTGGCATGATCGCTGAGTTTAAGCTGTTCAATGGCGCTTTGAGCGGAGCGGAAATCGGGGTGCTTCAGCAGGAAGCAGCTGCGAAGATTGCCGCGCTAGATGGGCTCACGCTGGAATATGCGGCGAATCAATTGGATTACAGCGCTTTTCTGAACGGCAATGCGAGCAAGGACAGCATTCGCACGAATTTGAAGCTTCCGGCTAGCGGCGGACATGGCACGACAATCACTTGGGTTTCGGGCACGCCGAGCGTGGTGTCGAATACGGGTGTTGTCCTACGTCCTGCCAGCGAGGCAGGCAATCAGAGCGTCACGCTTATTGCTACGATAACGGATGGGACCAAATCGGTGACTCGCAGCTTCACGGTCATTGTGGAGAAGGATGCCAGTCTTATGGAGAAGGCGCTGTTGGATGCGCAAAGCCTAATCATCTACAATCTGGCCGATGTTCGCGGGCATTTGACGCTGCCTGTGAAGGGAGCGAACGGGTCGTCCATTGCATGGGTCAGCGAGCAGCCTAATGTCATCACGGCAACAGGCGAGGTTGCACGTCCCGCGCACGGCACACAGGATGTAACCGTTAAGCTGACCGCCATCATCACGAATGGCGCAACCTCTATTTCGAAGGCGTTCATAGCGACGGTGAAGCCGCTGCCTGCGCCAGCCGATTATAAAGGCTATGCATTCACTTATTTTACTGGGGAAGGCTCGGCAAGCGGCGAGCAAATCTATTTTGCACTAAGCAAAGGCAACGACGCGCTGCATTGGCAGGAGCTGAATGGAGGACTTCCAGCAATCACCTCTAATTTGGGTGAAAAAGGTTTGCGTGATCCGTTTATTATTCGTTCCCCGGAGGGCGACAAATTTTATCTGATCGCAACCGATTTGAAAATTTACGGCAATGGCGATTGGGGTGCCTCCCAGACGAGCGGAAGCCGTTCCATTATGGTTTGGGAATCGACGGATCTTGTGAATTGGTCGAACCAGCGAATGGTAGAGGTATCTCCGCCAGAAGCGGGAAATACTTGGGCTCCTGAAGCGTTTTACGACGAGAAGACAGGAGAATACGCCGTATTTTGGGCATCGAAAATGTATGAAGATGAGAGTCACAGCGTAGGTACGCATCAGCGCATGATGGTGGCTAAGACACGCGATTTCTATACGTTCTCGGAGCCGGTCGAGTATATGAATGATGGTTATTCGATTATTGATACGACGATGATTGGGCATGATGGCAAAGTATATCGTTTTACAAAGGATGAGCGCAGCACTAGCAGTGCGACACCGAATGGGAAGTTTATTTTTCAAGAGTCAGGCAGCAGTGTCTTTGACAGCAGCTTTAAGCTGATCAAGGAGGGCATTGGGCGCGGACAAATTGGCCAGGGGGAAGGTCCGACCATATTCAAGTCCAATACGGAGGAAAAATGGTATATGTTCATCGATGAATTCGGCGGCCGAGGCTATGTGCCGTTTGAGACAACAGACCTCGATTCAGGGGAATGGAAAATATCGACGAATTATGACCTGCCGTCAAGGCCGCGCCACGGTACCGTTATTCCCGTGACACAAGCGGAATATGACCGCCTGCTTGTAAGTGTACCGAAGGCAGGACAGTCTGGGTCAGGAACGAAAGTAACCGGTGTGCAGCTTGCGCCTTCAGCGCTTGCACTGAAAGCAGGGGAAGGAGCGCAGCTTGCGGCAAATGTTGCGCCTGCGGCTGCGACGAATAAATCTGTTGCTTGGTCGAGCAGTAATCCGGCTGTGGCAGCGGTGGATGCAACAGGCTATGTGCACGCGGTTGGAGAAGGTACAGCCTATATTAGCGTTGCAACGGTAGATGGTGGATTTATGGCCGTATCGGCAGTGACGGTAACCGCAGGGGAAGATAACGGTGGTGGAACACCGACACCTCCGGTTGAGCCAACGCCAACGCCAGGTGCGACGCCAACACCGACACCTAGTCCAACACCAGCACCGCCGACACCAAGCTCGGGTCCGACACCGACCCTACCAGGCTCGACGACTGGTCCAACAACGACGCCGATCATATCTATTCCGTCGACAGCGCCAGGCACAATGCCAGCAAAACCGAGTGCGGCACCTAGCACACCGCCGACTGGCGCCTTTAGCGATACAGCGAACCATTGGGCAAGCGCTTCGATTGCAAAGCTGACGGAAAAGGGATTAATGAAGGGTTATCCGGACGGCAGCTACAAGCCGAATGCCGCGATGAGCCGCTCTGAATTTGTGACGGTCATCTATCGCATGCTTGGTCTTGACTCTACTGCTGCTGGATCAACGGCAACCTTCAGCGATGTATCGGCAGATGCTTGGTACAGCGGGGCGGTTCATGCCTTGCGTGAAGCGGGAATTGTTAGCGGCGATGCCACAGGCACGTTCAGGCCGGGCGATGCCATTACACGAGAGGAAGCTTTTGTGCTCGTATACCGCATTATGAAAGAAAAGCTTGCGCTCAGTGGGGATAGTAATGGGCTTATATTCACTGACGATGCAGCGATTTCAGACTGGGCGAAGGAGGCGATAGCTGCCTTGTCCACAGCAAATGTACTGAGCGGCTACGACGATGGCACGCTCAAACCGCAGGGCAGTATTACCCGAGCTGAAGTCGCGACGATTTTGGCAGCATTCGTAGAATAAGCAATAGAAACCAGCTGGAAAATCAGCGAAATAAAAATACGGCGGCGGCTCCCGAAATTTTGCCCGGGAGCTGCCGCCGTTTTATTTTCAGAAATACGTATGGCTAGAAGTTACTCAGCACTAGCTTTAGGCGAAAGTACTAGGAGAAGCAAAGTTAGCTGGTTTTTAGCACAGGAGAGCAAACTGGACATCGCTTTTCACAAAGAGGTACAATCTATAACAGATCATTTATGCTCGTGGCAGAAAGGTCTACAAGAGAGGATGACGATACATGTTAGATGCAAATCATTTATTTGGACAAGCCCTTGTCAAATCGCTGGTAGGGGAACGCGGTCATATTCGTATTGCCCGTGCTCTACCTGACATTAATGCCGAGTTAGCCGGGCGCGTACATCAAAATATGCCTTACAGCATCTACCAGCTGTTGAAACATATGCATTTCTGGCAGCATTTCATGCTGGAGCACTTGGAAGGACGTAAGCCGCAGCTTCCCGCAAACGTCATGGAGAGCTGGCCTGAAGAGACTGCCCCACAAGATGAGGCAGCGTGGCAGGCGGATATTCAGGCCTTTCTGGCTGGAGTCGATCAAGCGGTAGCTATTGCCGAAACCGCACAGCTGGATGAGCCGCTTCTGTATTTTCCAGGTGAGACAAAAGCGGGTCTGCTGCGCAATATTGCGTCCCACAATTCGTACCATCTGGGCGAAATTGTGCTGCTGCGCCGCTTTTATGGTGCATGGCCGCCACCAGGAGGCGGATTTCCGGCGTAACGGGTAGAAGCACCTTTTACAATTGCTTAGGGGTAAATGCTATTTAAATTAGCAGCCCCTAGCCTCTTATTTTATGGCCTCAGTAAATGATGCAGCGACAGTAGCAGCGAGCTGTTCAGGGGGAAGCTCCAGCTGCAGGCCAATCTTCCCGGCGTTGACGACGATCGTCTCCTGTAATTCAGCGCTGCTGTCGATAAAGGTAGGATACCGTTTTTTCATACCAATTGGAGAACAGCCGCCGCGTATGTAGCCCGTCCACTTTTGCAAATCCTTCACTGGCAGCATTTCAAGCCTCTTCTCTCCGGCCGCTATGGCCGCTTTCTTCATATCCAGCTCAGCCCCAACGGGAATGACAAAAATTTAGAGGCTGTTTCCGCTGTGAGTGACCAGCGTTTTAAACACGCTCTCCGGAGCTTTTCCAATTTTTTCAGCTACAGCACTGCCGTGGATTTTCCCATCCTCGTTATCATAGGTGTGCACCTCATAAGAAATATGGTCGGCATCCAGCATGCGCATGGCATTTGTTTTGGTTACTTGCATAATGTGTTCTCCTTGTTCTATTGATTCGTTTTTTTCGAACATTATTGGTTTGAATTCGAGTAATTATGTGAATAATCATGCTATAATTGAGAAAATATCAAAGTGAGAATCAGGAGGTGGTATTGTGCTAGTTATGTTCCGTTGTAAGAACTTTTCTTCCTTCCATGAAGAAGCTGTTCTAGACATGCGTGCTACTTCCTATACCCAACATAGTTCCCATATTATTAAACAGGATTCGGTGAATTTATTGAAAACGTTAGCCATTTACGGGGCAAACGCCAGTGGGAAATCAAATCTAATTAGTGCAATGCATTGGTACGAACGATTAATTTTTAGTCATTTATTTCAGGAAAAACAATCTCAACACCCTAACGACGAAGTTGAGGAGCCACGACAACTTTCCTCTATCCAGCCTTATTTGCTAAGTGAGCCTATAAATGCCTGCATTGAATTTGAAATGATTTTTATTCACCAGAAGAGAATGTTTCAATATGGTTTTTCTATTGAAGACTCTCTCATTTTAACAGAATGGCTAAGCATCGATAATGTTCTTGTTTTCGATAGAGGTGAAAAGGGAATTTCATTTGGGAAAAAATATGAGTCCCAGTTAAAGCATTTCAATAAATATCGCGAAGATCGACTTTATCTTTCTGTGCTCGACTACTTTGCTACCGATGAAATGAATGAAACGGTCAACTGTTTTAAAGACTTTTTCCGAAGTCGATTCAATGTTCACTTTGAATTAATTTTAGAATCGAGTATAAAAGGCACCGTCGATTCCTGGTCACATTCCAAACGACTTGTTCATGATGATAACTTTCGTACAAAGGTCGCAGAATATATACGAAAAATTGATGTGGGCATTGAGGACATCGTCATTGAACAGGAGTGGGTTATGAACAAAAAAAGGGGGCAAAAGGAGCAAGAGCCACTAATTAAAACGATTCACCCTGTCTATAACGCAGATGGTGTTCGGGTGGGAACTAAAACTTTTGATCTCCCTCAAGAATCATCCGGCACACTAAGGTTTCTTTCTTTTATTCAAGAAATTTTGATTCTGATTGAAAAGGGTGGGGTTTTTGTCATTGATGAGTTATCGGCTCGACTCCACCCTTTGCTAACAAAATTTATTGTAGATCTCTTTCAATCGGATACGAACACTAATCAGGCCCAACTAATCTTTACTACTCACGATACATCCATTCTAAATAAAGAGCAGTTCAGGCGCGATGAAATTATGTTTGTTGATAAAAATGAACGGGGAGCTTCTACGTTATACTCATTGGCTGATTTGAAAACGGTTAGACAAGATGCGACTTACAATAAGGATTATTTTAATGGTAAGTATGGCGCAATTCCCATTTTTCAGCCGATAGTCAATCGAAACGGTGGTGATTGATATTGCCAGATTAAATCCGTTTATGCCTAGGCAAATCGAAACACGCCACAGTAATTTGGGTAAAGTGCTTCTAATTTGCGAAGGACCTACTGAAGTCTACTATTTTGAGCATTTTGCTAGCATTATTCGCAATAATCAAAATAAGTATGCGCATCTAGATATAGAATCAATTCCAGCGGGAGGAAATGCCCAAAGAGTTCTAAATTTTGCAGAAGAATTTCTTCAGGATGAAATTAATCTTCGAAAGTATAGTTTATATGAAAAACATCTCGTATTTGATTGCGATGCTCCAACTGAGATAGAACGGGTCATTATTGAAATGCTTTCATCGGCTAATAACTATACATTATCCTTAACTAGTCTATTGTTTGAAACTTGGCTACTTATGCATTTTGAACAAGTAGAACAGCTGTATTCTAACACCAAAACAAAAATAGAATCCAGATTAAATGTCGCCTTAGGCAAAACGTACTCAAAAGCTGATCCTGGTCTTATCCGTCAAATAGTTGGGAACGGTGATAACTTAAGAAGTGCCATTTCGCATGCTTTTGAACTTGAGGAGCGCTATAGGAAGCAAAATCTAAATATGGAAAAGGATATTCGACAAATGAATCCTTTCACAACGGTCCATTTACTTATGGAACGTATTCTAAATGAGCTGTAAAACTAATGATAATGACCGAATAAAGCTGGCGACCTATTCGGTCATTTTCATTTTACGCACAATAGTAAGCCTGACTTGTGATCAACCCTATCGATCCGGTATAACAAACGACACCGTTGTTCCTTCATTAATGCTGCTCACAATTGACAAGCCCTGGCCGTATAGCTGCTGCAATCGTCGATTCGTATTAGGGATGCCAATTCCAGCTTTTTCACTCAAAGCAGCATTTTGCAATTGAGCGACCTTCTCCTGATCCATTCCCTTGCCATTATCCTTTACTTCAATAAGGGTAAAACCCTCCCGGCGAGTGATGGAAAGCTGAATCGTACCTCCCGCGTTTCGGCTGAGGAGACCGTGCTTGACGGCATTTTCGATCAGCGGCTGAATAGAGAGCGGGGGCAGCAGCAGGCGGATGCCCGGCTCCACCTCCCATTCAATCGACAGCCGATTCCCGAACCGCGTTTTTTCAATATATAGATAGGCTTCGACGAGCGCGAGCTCATGAGACAGCTCTACTAACTCTCCTGTATTGAGATAATCAAAGCTAATTCGTAAAAAGGACGAGAAAGCCTCACCCAGCTTGCGCATGCTTTCCGTATCAATATCACTTAATGCCATTAATGAATTAAGGGTGTTGAATAGGAAGTGAGGCTGAATTTGCGCTTGCAAATAGGCGGCCTCCATACGGAGACGCTCATTAATGGATTGCTTCAGTGCTATCAATGCTCTGATCCGATATTTTAACTCCAGAGCATCTACGGGCTTCGTCACGTAGTCGCTTGCTCCCGCTGAAAATCCGGTGTAAATGTCGGCTCGCTGGCTGCGTGCGGTTAGAAGCAATACGGGCAGCTCCGACATGGAAAACTTCTCTCTTACTTTCTGCGTTAATTCATAGCCGGACATTTGTGGCATCATGACGTCAGCGATAAGCAAATCCCACTGCCTTGTCCCAAGCAATTGCAGCGCTTCACGTCCGGAACGGGCGGTTGTAAGGGTATACGGTTCGGTCGAAAGAATGCTCGCGAGAACATTCAGATTGATCGGATCGTCGTCAACGGCAAGAATATGGGTGTGCTCTTCCTTAAGCAGCGGCGCAATTGTGGCAGCAGCCTCTATTTCCCCTGAGAAATGATGCGGGAGCAGGAAGCCAGCGGGCGTCTCCTCCATGATTGCGGGCACCTGTCCAGAAGTTTTCGGGAACTGTGCCTGCGGAAGCTTAGCCTCATCTGCCAACGGAAGATTAAAGCTGAATACAGAGCCTTTGCCCAATTCAGAGCGAACCGTCAATGCTCCGCCGTGCAGCTCGACAAGCTGCTTGCAAATACTTAAGCCCAGTCCAATGCCTTGCCCGTCGCTTATCCCAAAAGAACCTTGCTCATAAGGAAGAAAAATCTTCTCCTGCGTTTCTTTATCTATACCGAGTCCCGTATCGGAAATATGAATAATCACTTGCTTGTCTCTCATTTCGGCGGAGATGGCAATGCTTCCTTCCTCCGTATACTTGAGGGCATTATGCAGCAGGTTATATAAAATTTGAACGAGCCTTTTCTCATCAGCGATAACGAAGGGCAGCGATTCGGATATATCCATATGCAGATTAATTGGCTTGTGCTCCTTCATGAATTGCAGCATCGCGATAACACCGGGTGCGATAGCCTGAATGCTCAAGGGCTCTCGCTGCAAAACAATGCGTTGTTCCTGAAGCCGAGCAACATCGAGAAGATCGCCAAGCAGCTGCGACATTCGCCTGCTGATTGTAATGAGGAGCTGCATGTCCTCAAGGCTGCTTTTCGTAAGTCTAGACTTCTCTTTGGTGACCACGTTGTAAGCAATATTCATAATGCCATGCAGCGGGGTACGGAGCTCATGAGATGTATTAGCCAAAAATTGGTCTTTAATTTTATCCGCTTTTTGCAGTTGCTTGTTCAAGTCTCTGTTTTCTATCGCATTTCGAAAATATTTTTTAAACCAATAGGCCGAAAAGCCAATAATGGCAAAAATAATGTCGAGGGGATAGTAGACGGTGGTAACATCTCTTATATTCTCAGCCATACTCCATAATAAGTTGGAAAGAATGCCTGCTGCAGATAACAGCAAGTAAATGATGTCATTATCTTTATTTTTTTGCAAAAACATCGTTCCTACTATGTAGATAAACCAGGCGAATGAGATGAAATTTATCGTATTCAATACATTGAAATGGATAAGTCTATAAACGATAGAGACTGGCGAAACTAGAAAAATGACGGTAAGAACAACGATGGCCGCATTGTATGTGCGGAACCAGTTCTCTCGCAGTGGGGCGGTGTTGAAGCTATTGAATAGCAGCAGCAGGAATATATTTTGCCACAGCAGAGTGATCAGTCTAATTTTGAACGCCCAAGTATAGTTGATCGGTAGCCATAATAAAAGGATATTGTCGTGACCAATTAGAATGGTAATGCCAACGGATAATGTTAATAGCGCTGCGAACAACAAGGTCTTCTCTTGCGGACTTAAGAGGTAGAGAATGCAAGCATATGCACAATGAAGCAGCAGAATAAGAAAAACGAGCATCTGAAACCCAATAGAGTACCAGCGTACAAAATCAATAGTGGCCGCAGTGCCAAAGCGAATCGGCGTTACAATACCGCCCTGATAAGGGCTGTCAAAATTGGCTGCGCGAATGACTAATTCGATCTCTGTCGCTCCTTCAATGCCATAAGTAGAGGTGAACGAGGCGCTTTTTGGCGTATATTCATTTGCAGCATCGGCAAGTTTGCCCTTGCCCCCATCATTTTTTCCGTTAATTTCAATTTCTGACGCCGCCTGAATTTTTTTGAACCAGAACGAAACAGGAGTCTGAAGCGGATCGATCAAAATGCGAAGATGATATGTTCCATACCCGTACGAGTTGCTTGAATGATGCGGCAGCACGCTGCTCCAATCGCCTGGAACGACAACGTGACTTGCATCGGATTCCATCCCCAAAAGCTCGCTGCCCGTTAAGAATTTTTCAGGATAAAACTGCCATTCTCCATTCAAATTTAGCGCGGGGGAATTTTCTAATTCGATACCGCGAAGGTCAAGCACACCGCCAACGGCATGCGGTTGCTGGTCAGACATGGGAAAAACGACAGACCACGCCCATCTCATGCCAACTAATACAGCAAAAATCAATAGCATGATCGTTATATATTTAAAACGTGTTATATGTTTTGCCTGCATGATGTTCATCAATTTTGTCATAAATGAATAAAACCTCTTTTGACCGTTCTATATTGTTAATCCTTTACATTATAGCACAGGAGGTTGCCGTTCTCTTACTAGGATGCTAGAGGGAAAAGAGGGGAAGAACTCAGTGTGCGCGAAAATAAACAACGCCCCTTGGAATGAGCATTGGAGACCTATGAAGGCTCACCAGTGCTATTCTAGGGGGCGTTTAAAAGGGAGATGTCTTCCTGCGTAATCTCTAGCGTACCTGTATCATCAAATAGAGGCAGCGTCTCGCCTGCGAACGCTTGCAGCAGCCGCTCGATAATGCGTGTGCCCCATAATTGTTCATTTTGCGATAGCGACGCTGTAATTTGCCCATTGTGAATGGCTTCTTGGATTTCCGGCATCATGCCGAAGGTTAGGGAATAGCGGTTTAGACCCTGCGCTTTCCAGACGAGCACCGAGGCGGAGCCGGAGAGGGCATCCATCGATACGAGCGCGTCAAAATGCGGGTGGTCGTCGATCATTTTTTCCAGCTGCGCCAAAGCGCGGGTTTCGTTACCTTCGTTATACTGCACTTCGAGCACTTGAATGTCGGTCTGCTCGTTAATATAGGTCAGCATGCCTTCTAGGCGCTCGCTTAAGCTTTTCATCCGCGTCATCCCGTTTTCGACAATAACCATTCCCCGCCCGCCTAGCAGCTCGGACAGCATATGCCCCATCTGGGCGCCCGCAGCAGCATGATCCGTTCCGATGAACGCAGCGCGCTTGCTGCTTGGTGAATCGGATTCAAAGCAAATGACCGTAATGCCCGCCTGTACGGCTTTGTTAATGACAGGCACGAGCGCTTCCGCATCAATCGGATCAAGCGCTATGCCGTCTACCTGCGAGGCAATCATCGTCTCCATCATGCGGATCTGCTGCTCCAGATTCGCTTCATCCGGCGCTTTCACAATAAGCTGCACGCCGCGCAGAGCTGCTGCTGCTTTAGCGGATTCCGTCACCGTCTCATAATACGGATGCGCCATCGGATATATAATGCCAAAGGTGGCGATGTCGGGTGCTGCTGTTGAAGCAGTTGATGCAAAAGGGGAGGATGCTGGCGAGCCGCTATCCCAACTGCTCGATGAGACGGTGCGGATATCTTCCGCTGCTTCATTATTTGTACAGCCTGTCATGAGCAAGGTGAGCACCAGCAGGACTGTAAGCAAAGCAGTAAGCACGGCCCTTCGTCGTAAAGCAGCCCGTCTATGGAAGAACAATGCCGCTAGTGCTTGCATGGTGATACACTCCTCCTGCAGCGGGCGAGCTGCCACCTTGTTCTTGCTGCTTGCGAAACTGCGTTGTCGTCATGCCGGTTACCCGCTTGAACAAATTAGAAAAATAATGTGCATCATTATAGCCGACCTGATGGGCGATTTCATACGACTTTGCATTCGACGCCTGCAGCAGCTCCATCGCTTTGCGGATGCGCGTGTGGGTTAGAAATTCAATAAAGGTCTGGCCCGTCTCTTGGCTGAACACTTTGCTAAGATGGCTGGGACTGACGCGCACATGCTCCGCCGCATCATTCAGCGACAAATGATCATCGCCATAATGCTTCAAAATATAGTCCTTTACCTGGCTCAGCATCTCGGCGTACTTATCCGCGGCGCCGGCGCGCCATTGCCAGAACTGCGCCAGCAGCGTTTGGAGATAGCAGCAGGCATCCTCTTGGCTGCGGACCTCGCTCATTGCCAGCTGCAGCTTATCCAGCTGCTCCTTCGGCATATCCGGATTCCGCTGAATGGCTTTGGCAATATGAACAGCTTCAATCGTCAGATCATTAAGCAAATAATAGCCGTAAAAGGCACCGCGCCAGTCCAGCTGCTGAAGCCCAGCCGCAAAGCTGGCGACGAAAGCCTCCGTCTTGGCGGGCGTGCCGAGCTTGAGAAAGTCGATGAAGCGCTGGCGCTGAGCGACCACCGATTGCTCGGATAAGCCGGAGGCGGCATCGCGCAGCGCCTTGCGGTTTTGCCCGGAGAGCCTGCGCCAGTGCTTGTCATCCTCCGCCTCCAAATAGGAGGAGTGGATACCTTGCAGGCGATCCTGAATGCTGCCGATGCCAACGGCTATCGTGCAGCTGGCACTGCGCTCCGCCTGCTCCTTCCAGCTGCAAGCGAAGCGCGCCAGCACCTCTTGCAGCTGCGGCAGCGAATCGCTCTTGAGCAGCCAGATCGTCTCCGTCTGACTGCGCTTATAGGAGAGCGCTCCCGGCAGGAGGGAGCTGATCGCTTCGTGCAGCAGCAGCTCCGTCTGCTGCTGAATAGCTAAATCAACGCTGACGGAGCCTTCCGAGCAGCGAATGTCCGAGATGGCGGCTGCGTAATAGCTGGCCGTCAGTCCAATCGAAAGCGAGCCGGCCTGATGGATGGCTTCCGCTGTTGTAATAAAGCCGCTGCATAAATCGCTGAGCAGCTTATGCCGCATCTGTTCTGCGCTTCCGCCCTGGGCGAGCTGCTTCTTCTCTAGCAGCTCGCGCTCATAACGCTCGCGGTCAATGCTGCGGCTGACGTCATGCAGCGTCCGCACGATATCGGCAGCACTGACCGGCTTGAGGCAATATTCTTCTACGCCGACTCGCAGTGCCGCGCGGGCATATTCAAATTCGTCATGCCCGCTGAGAATAATGATTTTGATATCCGGCATCCGTTCGCGGACGATGGCGCTCAGCTCCAGGCCATCCATAAACGGCATCTTGATATCGGTAATGAGGATATCCGGCTGGCGCTGCTCAATAAGCGGCAGCGCCAGCTCGCCATCGGAGGCGTCCCCGCAAAATATAAAGCCCTCTTGCTCCCAATTGATACAGTCCCGAATGCTTTCCCTGACTAGAATCTCGTCGTCAACGAGCATAACCTTTTTCATTCGGCTTCATCCTCTCCATTGGAATGCGGATCGTAACCTTTGTTCCAAGCTGGTCTTCGCTTTCTACGATAACGGTATAGGCTTCCCCGTAATAGAGGCGCAGACGCTGCTGGACATTATGCAGGCCGAAGCCGCCGGATACCTCCGAGCCCGTTTCCTCGGGAATATGCTGCATGCGGAGCGCCTCGCGCAGCTCGGCAAGACGCTCTTGCTTCATGCCGATGCCATTGTCTTCAATTATTAAATATAAGTCCGAATCTTGGCTGGCATAACCATAAATGCGGATTAAACCTTTACCGCGTTTATTTTTAATGCCGTGATATAAGGCATTTTCAACGATGGGCTGGAGCGTCATTTTCAAAATCGGCAAATCCTTCAGCTCCTCCGGCACATCCAGCTCATAGTCCAATATGTCGCGGTAGCGCATCTGCTGGATGATCAAATAGCTTTGCACATGCTCCAGCTCATCCTTTAGGGCAATCCAGTCCCGCCCCCGATTGAGGCTGATGCGGAAAAAGCGCGACAGCGCCTGCACCAGCTGGATAACCTGCCCGCTGCGCCCGGCTTCCGCCATCCATACGATGGAATCGAGCGTATTATAGAGAAAATGCGGATTAATTTGCGCTTGCAGCGTTCGCAGCTCGGCCTTCTGCAGATGCTCCTGCTCCTCAATGCTTTGCATGAGCAGCCTCTTAATTTTCTCCAGCATAATGTTGAAGCTGTTGCCCAAATCGGCAATTTCGTCATGGCCGCTTGGCTGCACCTTGACCTCGAGAAAACCGCCGGCTGCCAGCCGCATCTTGCTCTTCAGCAGTTGGATCGGCCGCGTCAGGCGGGCTGTAATGAAATAATGCAGCGTAATCGCAAACACGATGCTGAGCAGCACGCTAATAATGATCAGTTGGCGAATTTCATTCGCCTCGGCGACAATCTCCTGCAGCGGAACGGAGCCGACGATTTTCCAGCCTGTGGTGGACGAGGTTGTGAAGGCGACGAACTTCGGCCTGCCGTTGCTGTAATCCACATAGCTGTTTTGCTCTAAAGCGAGCTGTGCGCTGAGATCAGCAGGCGGCTGGGCCTTCGCTACACTCGTCATGGCCGAGGGGAGGAAGATGGGATTGCCTGCTTGGTCGAGCACATACACGTAGCCGCTCTCGCCAAGCGTAATATTTTCACAGTAACGCTCAATGATCGAATCATCTAAATCGATGACGATAAAGCCGATTACCTCGTGGGTAATTTGCTGCTTGACCGTTGCCATGATAGAGATGACGTTATGCTGCGAATAATGAAAGCCGTCGAGACGGTCAAGCGGCGAGGCGTCCGGCGGGGGAATGTTCAATACCTCATCCGGATGGTTAAGCAAATATTGAAAATGCGGGTTGCGCAGCGGATTCCTGTCCAGCTGGAACACGCCTTTGCGCTCGCTTAAGCCCCGTCCATACAGATTGACGACCGTAATGTTGAGCACGCTTTCATATTTATACGTTTCCCGGTACAAATTCATCGTTTGAATAATCGCTTTGGCATCCTCATACGTATCCGTTTGCGAAAATAAATAATGCAGCACCTGTGGGTTGTTTTCCAGCTCCAGCAGCCTGCCCGTATCCTCGAGCAGCGCATCAATGTCATTGCCAAGCTGGCCTACAACAAGCATCGTCGCCGCTTTGCTGTGATCAGATACCGCATTGTACGATTTTTGATAGGATATCAGGCCAACCGCGATCAGCGGAACGGAGGTCAAAATAATGAACATCAGCAGCAGCTTGGCCCGAAGGCTTGAGAAAATCCAGCGCATCAGCTTCATAGGTTTATAGGAACCTTTCAAATTGGAAATGAATGCGATTTCAAAACTGTCCAACCTTCACTATACCAAATTGTCGTTGACCTCGCTACGCACAGATGTGCGATCGACTAAATTTCCACCTTTCGCACAAAAAATCAAACCATTTGCCGCTATTGCTGAAAAATTACCCAAAAAATCAAATCGAAAGGCTATCGGACTCCGTATCCTGACCTTTTGTAAGCGTTCTATAATGAGGGCACGCCAAACGTTGGTGAATGACAGGGGAGGTAATACAAAGATGAAAAAAGCAGGAAAACTAGGCATGTCGCTTCTGATGGCGACGATGCTGCTCGTCACATCCGCTTGCGGAAGCGGCAATGGAGGAACGAATACGGCAGGAGCAGGAAATGCTGGTGGGACGAATGCTCCGGCAGCGGCGAGCAGTGAGCCAGCGGCAGCACCGGCGGACAAAAAAGTGACGCTCGGCTTCGCGCAGGTTGGTGCCGAAAGCGGCTGGCGTACAGCGAATACGAACTCGATTAAGGAATCGGCTACAGCAGCGGGTTACGATTTGAAGTTTTCCGATGCTCAGCAAAAACAAGAAAATCAAATTAAAGCGATCCGCTCCTACATTCAGCAGAAGGTAGACGTTATCGCATTTTCTCCAGTCGTAGAATCTGGCTGGGATACGGTATTAAAAGAAGCGAAGGATGCGGGTATTCCGGTCATCTTGACAGACCGCGCTGTTGATTCGGCAGATACTTCGCTGTACCAAACGTTTATTGGCTCCGACTTCGTTGAAGAGGGCCGCCGTGCTGGACAATGGCTCGTTGATAAATACAAGGATTCGACTGAAGAAATCAACATTGTTGAGCTGCAAGGCACAACAGGCTCGGCACCAGCGATCGATCGCAAAACAGGCTTTGAGGAAATCATCAAGGGCAATGCCAACCTGAAGGTTATCGCTTCACAAACGGGTGATTTCACTCGTGCAAAGGGCAATGAGGTTATGCAATCATTCTTAAAAGCGAATAAAAAAATCGATGTTCTCTATGCTCACAATGATGACATGGCGCTGGGCGCGATTCAAGCGATTGAAGCAGCAGGCCTTAAGCCGGGCGAGGACATTATCATCATATCCATCGATGGCGTCAAAGACGGCTTCGTTGCAGCAAGCGAAGGCAAAATCAACTTTATCGTCGAATGCAATCCACTGCTCGGACCGCAATTGATGCAGGCAGTACAGGATGTGCTGGACGGCAAGACGATTGAGAAGCGTATCGTAACCGAGGAAGGCGTCTTTACTTCGGAGCAAGCGAAGGCTGCCCTGCCTGACCGGAAATACTAGAAGCAGCGCAGAAGCCAGCGAAGGAAGCCGCGTAAGGCTGGTCTACGTACCAGGCGGACGGCTTCCTTTTTTATCGCTTACACATAAGCGAATAGGAGCATAGGCAAAATTCAAAACCAAAGGGGAGAAGAAGATGGAGCGGGAACGCGAACCTATCCTGCAAATGAGCAATATCCATAAAGGCTTTCCAGGCGTAAAAGCTTTATCCGGCGTCAGCTTTCGCCTCTTTCCCGGCGAAATCCATGCGCTGATGGGCGAAAATGGGGCAGGAAAGTCTACCTTGATTAAGGTGCTGACAGGTGTTTACTCCATTGATCAAGGCACGGTAGAGCTTGCGCGTCAGCGTATGGCCATCGACAGCCCTCAGTCGGCGCAAACGGCTGGCATTAGTACGGTTTATCAGGAAGTGAATCTATGTCCGAATTTGACAGTTGCTGAAAATATTTTTATCGGCCGCGAGCCGCGGCGTTTTGGCCGTATTTTGTGGAAAGAGATGAATGCGGCAGCCGAGGAGCTGCTGCTTACCCGCTTGCAAATTCGTTTGGATGTAAAGCTGCCGTTATCGGCCTATTCTGTCGCGATTCAGCAGCTTGTTGCTATTGGGCGGGCGCTGAATATTTCGGCGAAGGTGCTCATTTTGGATGAGCCGACGTCAAGCCTTGACCGCAATGAAGTGAAGCAGCTGTTCGAGGTGATGAACAAGCTGAAGGCGGAAGGGCTGGCCATTTTGTTCGTCACGCATTTTCTGGATCAGGTGTATGAGGTGTCCGATCGAATAACCATTCTCCGTGGCGGAGAATTTGTAGGGGAGTATTTGGCGAAGGAGCTTCCCCGGATAGAGCTCGTATCGAAAATGATCGGCAAGGAGCTGGAGCAGCTCGATGCGCTACCGCGTGAGAAAGAGACGGCACCCGCTGCTGAGCATTCGAAGGATCTGGTTATCGAAGCGAAGGCTCTGGGCCGCAAAGGGGCCATTGAGCCGTTCGACCTGACTATTCGCAAGGGCGAGGTTGTTGGTCTTGCAGGCCTGCTTGGCTCAGGAAGGACGGAGCTTGCGCGGCTATTCTTTGGCGCAGATCGGCCTGATAATGGCGCGCTGCGGGTGAATGGAGTGAAGGAGGGCATCGCTTCTCCTCGCGAGGCGATTGATCAGGGAATTGCCTTCTGCCCGGAAAACCGCAAAACAGAAGGCATTATCGACGAGCTGACGGTTCGTGAAAATATGATTCTCGCCCTGCAGGCGACGCGCGGCTGGTTTCGCGCCATTCCCCGCAAGCGCCAGGATGAGTTTGCTGACGAATATATCAAGGCGCTCAATATTAATCCGCCTAACCCGGAGCAGCTGATTAAGAACCTTAGCGGCGGCAATCAGCAGAAGGTCATTCTTGGACGCTGGCTGCTGACGCAGCCGAAGCTGCTCATCCTTGATGAGCCGACGCGCGGTATTGATGTTGGCGCAAAGGCGGAAATCCAGAAGCTTGTGCTGAAGCTGTCGGGTGAAGGCATGTCGGTGCTGTTCGTCTCCTCGGAGCTGGAGGAGGTGCTGCGGGTCAGCGACAGGATCGCGGTGCTGCGAGACCATGTAGTAGTCAAGGAAATAGCAGAAGATGAAATGAGCCAGCAGCAGCTTATGCAGGCCATGGCAGGGGAGTGAGCAAGCATGGTGAAACATCATTTATTTTGGCCGCTGGTCATGCTGGGGGCGCTGTTATTATTTAATTTGCTTTATGAGCCGGAATTTTTCTCCGTGCAAATGCGGGCAGGCAAGCTGTACGGCAGCTTGATTGATATTTTGAATTTTGGCGCGCCGCTTATTCTCGTCGCTATCGGCATGACGCTCGTTATTGCCACGAAGGGCATCGACCTGTCGGTCGGCTCGATCGTGGCTATCGCAGGCGCCATGGCCTGCATGATGCTCAGCCAAGGCACGGATCAGAACATGCTGGGCCTCGTGCTCAGCGCGATCGGCATTGCTCTAGTGCTGGCGCTTGTGCTGGGCTTATGGAACGGCATGCTTGTGGCAGTCTTCGGCATTCAGCCGATTATTGCCACGCTCATTTTAATGGTTGCTGGGCGCGGCGTTGCCCAGCTCATTACAGGCGGGCAGATTATTACCGTATCGAGCAGCGCCTATAAGTTCATCGGCGCAGGCTCGCTGCTCACGCTGCCCTTCTCCATCTTTATCGCTGGCGGAGTGCTGCTGATTGCAGCGCTGCTGACGCGCAAAACCGCCCTCGGCCTGTTCATTGAGTCCGTTGGCTGCAACCCCGAAGCGAGCCGCCTGGCCGGCATTCGCTCGCGAGTCGTCATGATCGCCGTTTATATGTTTTGCGGCTTATGCGCCGGCATCGCCGGTTTGCTGCTCAGCGCCAATGTATCCAGCGCCGACGGCAACAACGCCGGGCTGTGGTATGAGCTTGACGCGATTCTTGCCGTCGTCATCGGGGGCACCTCGCTCAATGGCGGACGCTTTTATTTGCTCGGCACGGTCGTCGGCGCGCTCATTATTCAGACGCTGACGACGACGATCTACATGATCGGCGTTCCGCCGGAAATAACGCTTGTAGTCAAAGCGTTTGTCGTGCTGCTCGTCTGCCTTATTCAGTCGGAGACGTTCCGCAAGACGCTGGCACATCGCTTTAAGACACGCCGCTATCCGGCAGAGAGTGAGGTTAAACGCCATGCTTAAAAGACAGTATATCCCAATCGTGGTGACAGCCGCGCTGCTTGCTTTGATGTTTGCGGCAGGCTCGTTCCGCTACACCGGCTTTTTCTCGCTGCAGGTGCTGCTCAATCTGCTCATTGACAACGCCTTTCTGATTATCGTCGCGGTCGGCATGACCTTCGTCATCGTTTCCGGCGGCATTGACCTGTCGGTCGGCTCGGTCATTGCGCTGACGACGATGATTTCGGCGAGCCTCGTGCAGCAGCAGGGCTGGCCGCCTGCCGTCGTCATTCCGCTTGTGCTCGTGCTGGGCGCAGCCTTCGGCTGGCTGATGGGAGCGATCATCCATTATTTTAAAATCCAGCCGTTCATCGTCACGCTCGCCGGCATGTTTCTGGCCCGGGGGCTGTGCTACGTCATTAGCATCAATACGATTACGATTGATCACCCGTTTTATACGAGCATGGCGCAGACGAAAATCAAGCTGCCGGGCGGCTTTTTTATCTCCATCAGCGTCATTATCGCATTGGTTGTGGTAGCTGCAGCGATTTATTTGGCCCATTATACCCGCTTCGGACGCAATACGTATGCGCTTGGCGGCAGCGAATCCTCCGCGCTGTTAATGGGGCTGCCCGTCGCCCGCACGAAAATTCTCGTCTATACCTTTAGCGGACTTTGCTCTGCGCTTGCGGGTGTCGTCTTTACGTTCTATATGCTGTCAGGCTACGGCTTGCATGCGGTCGGACTGGAACTGGATGCCATCGCTGCGGTCGTCATTGGCGGTACGCTGCTGACAGGCGGCGTCGGCTATATTCTCGGAACCTTTTTCGGCGTATTGATTCAAGGGGTTATCCAAACCATTATCAGCTTTGAAGGCACGCTCAGCTCCTGGTGGACCAAGATTGTCATCGGCCTGCTGCTGCTGCTGTTCATCGTCCTGCAGCGTCTGCTCAGTGCAAGGCGGCAAATGCAAAAAGCTTAATAGATTGCGGTTCAGGGGTGCAGCGCAACGATTCGACGTTGTTCGCGGCACCCCATGAGTCGTTACGACGATGACAAAGTGCTCCGTATCCATTACAATACGATCAGTAAGCTGGAAGGGCATAGACGCTTTTACTGGCTGAACCGGAGGGAAGGCCTATGCGAAGACAAGCTGTATTTGTGAAAATAATTTATGCAATCGCTTTCTTGATGCTTCTGAGCAGCTGCCAGCTTACGTCCCCTGCTCCTTCATCATCGGGAATAGACCAAGCTCTGCACAACGAATCGGGTGTTGGTAAGGGCGAGATAGCAGGAGACGGAACGCTGCCTGAGGCAACAGGAATCGAGCTGCTTCAGCCAGTGAGGCCGATTGTTCTTGGTTTCTCCCAGCTCGGTTCAGAGAGCGAATGGCGAATGGCCAACACCAATTCGGTCAAAGAGGCGGCAAAAGAGGCCGGAATCGAGCTCTTGTTCGCAAATGCGGAGCAATCACAGGAAAAGCAGTTTGAGGCGATCCGATCCTTCATTAGGCAGAAGGTCGACGTCATTGCCGTTGCTCCGGTTGTGCATTCGGGCTGGGATGAGATTTTAACCGAGGTGAAGCAGGCGGGTATTCCGCTCATTATAACCGACCGTTCCGTCGATGTGGGCGATTCCTCGCTTTATGTGACGCATATTGGGGCGGACTTGTATGAGGAAGGGCGCAAGGCGGGCAAATATTTGGTCGATAAAATGCGGGATGCTGTGGAGACAATCCAAATCGTCGAGCTGCGAGGAACGGAAGGCTCATCCCCCTCGATCCAGCGTGGACAGGGGTTTCGGGATATTGTGCTGAAGCAGCCAAATTATAAAATCATGGCCAGCGTTGACGCTGATTTTACTTTTGAACGGGGCAAGGAAGTGATGGGCACACTGCTTGAACAATATGGCGGTGAAATGGATGTGCTGTTTGCCCAAAACGACGATATGGCACTTGGCGCAATTGAAGCGATTGAGGAATATGGACTGCGGCCGGGCGTGGATATTGTCATTATTTCAGTGGATGGGACGCGGCGGGCGTTCATGAAGCTGGCGGAAGGCAAAATCAACTGCATTGTCGAATGCAATCCGCTGCTTGGCCCGAATATCATGCAGGCGGTGCAGGAGCTCGTTGCCGGGCGCACGCTGCCGAAACGAATCGTGCCGCAGGAAAGCGTCTATACGGAGCAAATGGCGAAGAAGGAAATCCCGTTTCGGAAGTACTGAGCGCAGCTTTGATGGTGAAAGAATCGCCTTGCATCCCTCATCATCCCCCATCATCCCCCATCTCTCATCCATCAACGATCATACACAGCACAAGGCAGTTTCCGTCAGCGTAGAAGCTGCATGGAAACTGCCTTGTGTCGTTTCACTATATGGTTTTGGTAGAAGCGAGGAACAGCGTTACATGCAGGATCGGAATAACCCGGTTATCCAGCCTGAAAGCTTGGTGGAAAATGTCCTTCTCTGAAGAATCGGGCACAAGCTCAATGTCTGTTTCTTCAATGGAGGCCGTATTTTCGATATCATCGACGAGCAGTGCTACTTTGGCTTGCCGGAGCAAAATGATTTTTTGATAGCTGCCTTGGGCCTGTCCAAACAGATTAAATTTTTTGCGCAAGTTAATAATAGTGTAGAGGCCGCCACGAATGTTGGCCACGCCACCATGCCACGGCTCGGCGAAAGGAAGTGGTGTTCCTTCTACGGCTGCTTGAATCTCATCAATTTCCGAAAAATGGACAGCAAAAGGTTTGTTGGCCACGTTGAAAATAATAAAGTCGCTCATTAGAGATGGTCTCCTTGCCGTGTTTGGTATGCTTCGAGCAATTCCTATCTCCATTATATTATATCGTTCGACACGCTGCATATAGCTTTCAAAATAATGATTTGACATTGCGAGTAACTTGTAACTATAATAGTTACATTAAGTAGGCCGCTTTTCAACTAACAAACCTTATTTATACTCAGGAGGAATAGACAATGAAAATAGCAGTTATTGGCGCGACAGGTAAAGCAGGTAGCTTGATCATTCAGGAGGCTGCAGCAAGAGGCCATGAGGTGACGGCGATCGTCAGAACGGCATCGAAGTTTGCACAATCTAATGCAGCTGTATTGGAGAAGGATGCATTCAAGCTTACAGCTGCGGATTTGAAAGCTTTTGACATCGTAGTCAACGCATTCGGTGCACCGCAAGGCGAGGAAACGAAGCATGTGGAGCTAGGCAAAGTGCTGATTGAAGCGCTCCAAGGCGCACCGGAAACTCGTTTGATCGTAGTCGGCGGAGCTGGCAGCCTGTATGTGGATAAAACGAAGACAACGCGTTTGTTCGAAACGGAGCATTTCCCTAAAGAATATTATGCAACAGCCTTCAACCAAGGCAGCAATTTGAATGATCTTCAAGGCTCGACGGGCATCAAATGGACCTTCGTTAGCCCGGCTGCTTTTTTCAACCCGGACGGCAAACGTACAGGCTCTTACACGAAAGGCGAAGACAATTTCTTCTTTAACGCAAAAGGTGACAGCTACATCAGCTACGCCGACTATGCCATTGCCATTGTGGACGAGGCGGAGCAAGCTAACCATGTGAATGAGCGTTTCGCAGTCGTTGCGGAAGCGGAGTAAGCAAGAGACGTTATAGTCAAAAACAACCGACAAGGGCAAGATTCATCTCATCATGAATCTTGCCCTTGTTAACGTTCTAGTGGCTTGCAGGTGGGGTGTTCTGTCGACGCACTAGGCAAGCTGAACTCGTTTGCCGTTCGTCGATGAAGGCAGCAGTGAATAAACGTTTTGCAGGAAAAAAACGCTTGGGCTAAGCTTGAAGCTGGAGCCTTTGAACGTGCAGCGATCATAGTTGAAATGCAGGGACGATATTGTAATGGTGCAGTTGTTGAACGTGCAGCCAATGTAGTGGTTGCCATCTAAAAGTATTTCTTCCCCATCAAAGCGTTTGTTTATAATATATTCCATCCTATATTCCTCCTCGAAATGTATATCGAATTACTTTTATTTACCCGAGCAAACAGATATGAAACAGGCATTTCGTGCCATTGACTATTTTCAGATATGAACAAGCATTTTTTTATTTGACGAAAAAGGAGCCTGTCCGGTTGTGCGGCGGGCGCTCTTGCACACTGGGCTTAGCTGGGCGTGGACGGGCCAGCGACGCATTCATTTCCCCGCCTAATATAATGATATGAGACGTAATGAATAACCAGACTAGCAAAATAATAATGCCGCCAATACTGCCGTAGGTTTTGGAGTAGCTGCCGAAATTATTAATGTAAAACTGGAACAGCATCGAGGCTGCGACCCAGCCGAAGGTTGTAAACAGCACACCGGGGATCACCTCCCGCAGCCGCAGCTTGCGGTTAGGGGCGATCCAATAAAGGATGGTAAATACGAGAAGCATAGCAGTGAGCGGAATCGCATATTTCAGCAAATTCCATACCCACTCGCTTTCACTCGGCACATGAAGCAGGTCGAACAAGTAGCTGCTGATCGTCTTGCCGAATACAAGCATAAGCATGACGAGCGTAATGACAAGGCCAAGCACGAGCGTGGCGATCAGCGCAATGCCGCGGATTTTCCAGAAGGGGCGGCTTTCCTGCTCCTCATAGGCGGTATTCAGACCTTTAATAATCGCATTCATGCCATTGGACGCCGACCAGATCGTCGCGAGCATCCCGAACGAAAGCAGTGCCCCATTGCTGCCCTGCGTAATTTCTTCAAGCACCTGGCTGATCGCCGTGCCCGTCTCGGCAGGGAGCAGGCGAATGAGTTCGGCAATGAGGCTGTCCCCCGATAACTGAACGAAGCCAAGCAGGCTGACAACAAACAGCAGAAAGGGGAAAAAGGACAAAATCAAATAAAAAGTCAGCTGCGCCGCGACGCCCGGCACATCATCATCACGGAAACGGACATACATATCGAGGAAAAATCGCATCGTCTTTGATTTAGGGGCCATGAGCAGCTGCCTCCATTCAGGATCTATTTTTTTAACTAAGTTATTCATATATGATCATCTATTCTGGTCCATTCACAGCACTCACTGTGGCCTATGTCTTTGCTTATGCTTACCCGAACAGGCGGCAACTTAAGCGAAATGAAGCGCAGGCTATTAGGGCGTGTCTGAAAACCCGTTCAGTGGCACCTTTCACCGCCTTTTCGCCCCCTGCTTCGTTCCGTTTGCTTGACGTACCCCCGGTACGCCTTCACAAGCGCGCCTTGCATGGAACGAAAATTCGGCAAAATTTGCTGTCCTCAGAGTTCTCAGACACGCCCTAATCGCGCAGCAGGTACAACTTTTTCCTAATGATTATCGTCTATAGCATAAATGGGCGGACAGGAAGTGATGGTTTGGATGTTTATTTGAAGGCGAGCGTCGTTATTGCACTGCTGCTGGGGGTGGGCCTGCTGTTTATCGCTTCGTCGAAGAAGCGCTATGGCCAAGATGTGCACATGAGCGAGCGTCGAAAAACGCTGCGGCGCATCGGTGCCTGCATCGTGATCTTCACAACGCTGCTGATCGTGTTCGGCTTATTGTCCTATAACGCCGAAGAAGTGCATCAGATGGGGCATTGAATATTGAAACAGAAAGGGGTTATCCGCAGGGTCGCGATTGAATAAGGCGACTTGCGAATAACCCTTTTTATTTGTTGCGTGTCATCTGTGGGGGAAGCGGTAGGCTGCGCCAGCATGAGTATCCGGCAGGCGTGTATTTCCTTTGCCGAACAGGCGCTCGCGAAGCGTATCCTCCTCGTATTCTTGTCTGAACATGCCGCGGCGCTGTAGTTCTGGCACAACGAGATCGACAAAGTCGATATGCGTCCCGGGCAGCACATAACGCTCCAAGTTAAAGCCATCAATACCCGTTTCCTCCACCCAATATTGCATGTGATCCGCAATCTCCTCGGCGGTTCCCGCTATCACAATGCCACGAAATTCCTTCTCGGCAAAATTGTTGCTCACTTCGCGCACGCTCTGAACTTTGCTGCTATGCTTCGTATAACGCTCGGTATGTGTGCGTCCTTGCTCGGTTTTTACATGTTCGAACGGCGCATCGGGATCGAGCGCGGACAAATCTATACCCGTCGCGTTCTCATAGGTGAGGAGAGCCGCCTCCCGGCTGTGATGGGCGTTATATTCGGCAAGCTTGCCCTCAGCTTCCTCACGCGTACGGCCAACCACAGCCGACAGTCCCGTGAAAATTTTAATTTCCCCGTCTCCTCTGCCATAAGCCGCAGCCCGCTTGCGAATATCCTGTACCTGAGCCCTCAGTGCTTCTACAGTAGGGGCTTTCAGAAACACACCCTCGGCATGCTTGGCGGCAAAATCACGTCCGCGATCCGAGCTGCCCGCCTGAAACAGGACAGGCGTACGTTGAATGGATGGCTCACTGGCATGGGAAGCCTTCATTTTATAATATTTGCCGCTGTGCTCAATAACATGAACCTTGTCCGCATCGGCGTAAATGCGGCGCTCGCGATCAGCGAGTACAGCGTCGTCCTCCCAGCTGCCCTCCAGCAGCTTATAGCTGGCTTCCATAAATTCCTCAGCCTGCTCATAACGTTCATCATGCGGCAAAATGCCGCTGCGGCCAAAGCTTTCCGCGCCGCTGATGCCGCCTGTAGCCACGACATTCCAGCCAATGCGGCCGCTTGTCAAATGGTCAAGCGTCGAGAAGCGGCGGGCATTGGGAAAGGGCAGCTCGTATACAGGCGAGGCCGTCGTGACGAATGCGAGATGCTTCGTGCTGGCAGCGAGTGCAGAAATGACCAGCATCGGATCGTTGGAGGGCGTGTATACGGCTTCGCGATACGAAAGCTCACGCTTATGATGGGGATAGCCGTAGGAATCGGCAAAAAACATAAAATCGAATTTACCGCGCTCCAGCACCTGCGCAAGCTCAATCCAGAAAGCCAGCTCCTTATAGCGTGTAGATTGATTGGCGGGATGGGTCCATAAGCCCTGCGTCATTTGATTCGGGGTATGAATATCGAAAATACCTAAATGGATTTTTTTCATTACAAGCAGCGCTCCGTTCCACTATTTAAATAACAAGTTATTCACTCGGAATAATAGTTATAAGTGAGCATAGCGGAAGGCGCAGCGTTTGTACAATTGAAAATGCTAAAGCGCTGCTTTAATAAACCTAAAGCATAATTGCTGCTACCAATCTGGATCAGGAGTGAGCGCCAGCTTAATATCGGTAATCAGCTCTTTATTAATTTGGCTCAGCGTCGTGCTGTTCCGCTTAATGAGGATGCCGAGCTCAGGCCCCTCGGCCATATCGATAACCTGCTTGATGATCGTCCCTGGCAGCGGCGGAGAAATGGCGACAACGGGCGATAGGGCAATGCCTAGCTGCGCCTGCACATAATATTTGAGCGCGGAAATGCTGGCAACCTCAATGCTGTTATGCCGCAGCTTGCCGATTTTTTTCGTAATCATTTCCTCGATGCGAATGCGAAACGAGCAGGTTCCCGGTGTGAACAGAAACTTTTCATTCCGCAAATCCTTCATCCGTATTTCCGCGCGTTCAGCAAAGGGATGCCCAGCAGGGAGCAACAATGAAAATTGTTCTTTCATTAAACCGTGAAATTCCAGCTCGATATGCGGTTCAGGCTGATTGCACAGCGCCAGATCAATTTCATCGTCGATGACCATCTGCATCAGCTCTCTGGTCGTACCGACCTTGACTTTAATTTGCACCTTCGGCTTTTTTTGCGTATACGCGGACAAAATCCCTGGCAGACGACTGCTGGCGGAAGGCTCCGAAGCGCCCACCCGCACAACGCCGGCATCCCCTTGAATGAAGTCCGTCAAGGAGCTGTTTAGCTCGTCGTATTCCCGCAGCAGCATGTCGGCCCGTTCATGGAATAGCCGTCCGGCGCTGGTGAGTGTTATGGTTTTGCCTCGCTCGAACAGCTTCATGCCGAGCTCCTCTTCCAGCTTCTTAATTTGTATCGTAATAGTAGGCTGCGAATATTGCAGTGCCTCGGCAGCGCGCTGGAAATTACCGAGCTTAACAATGGTCTGGAACGTTTTAATTAACCGAATTTCCATGCGATTTCACCCCTATGCTTAAAAAATACTAAATTGGCTATTTAAATCTTTCAATTATACACGTCCAGCTTTATGCCCTATTATAACAGATATAAACCCGATTAAATCAAGTGGATTACACATATTTAAAATGGAAAATGGAGGTTTTACCCTAATGTCGAACGAAAGCCTGTACACCAGACACGCACCCAGCTTCTCATCCAAAATATTCAGCTATGCCCCCGATGCCTTTAAGGCGTTCGGCGAATTCAACAAGGAAGCACTTGCCGATGGCGTCATTTCAGTCAAAGTTAAAGAGTTTATAGCCGTTGCCGTTGCCCACGTTACAGGCTGCCCTTATTGTATTGAAGCCCATGTGGGCAAAGCAAAGGCGCTAAACGCATCGTTCGAGGAATTGTTCGAGGCGGCGGCTGTCGGTGCTGCGGTCAATGCGCATTCCGCCTTCTACCATTCGGTCAATGCGCTTAATGCGTTCAACGGCAGCAAAGAAACGGACTTGTACAGCAGAAGCAATATCGAGCTGGTAGAGCAGCTGGAGGACGTAAATGAGGGGCTGTACAATGCGTTCTTCGAATATTTGCACAAGTCGCTTAAGCCGCAGCATATCGAAGCGAAGGAAAAGCTGCTCATTGCAGTGGGCTCGGCCCATGTGACGGGGAATGCTTACAGCATTGAGATTTTTACAAGGCAGGCGAAGGAAGCGGGAGCGACACTGGAGGAGCTGGCTGAGACGATTATTGTAGCGACGGTATTGAAGGCAGGCTCTGCGATGGCGCATCGGGTGAATGCCCTGCAAGCCTACGAGCGGGAATAGAAACGGACTTCCTGCATTAATAGCCTGATAAAGAAGAAGGGGGATGCAAGCATGTCAGATGAAAATAAAGGCTGGAGCGGACAGCTCCCTGAATGGGTTCATGAGCAGGCTATAGCATGGCGAAGGCATTTGCATCAGCATCCGGAGCTGTCCTTTGAGGAGACGGAGACGGCGCAGTTTGTTGAAGACACGCTGCGCAGCTTTGGAGGACTGATCATTAGCCGTCCAACGAAGACGAGTGTGCTGGCAAGGCTTGTCGGCGCCTATCCGGGCAAGACGCTGGCGCTGCGGGCCGATATGGATGCCCTTCCGATAGCGGAAGAAAACACGGCTGAGTATGCTTCTCAAAATCCGGGTGTCATGCACGCCTGCGGGCATGATGGCCATACCGCTGTACTGCTGGCGACAGCGCGGCTGCTTGTAGAGCAGAAGGAGCGGCTGCACGGCGAAATCCGGTTTATTTTCCAGCATGCAGAGGAGCTTCCTCCGGGGGGCGCACGCGAGCTGGTCGAGGCTGGCGTACTGGATGGCGTGGATTGGATCGTAGGCGAGCATCTAGCCGCCCAGTTGCCCGTTGGGCAAATTGGCATCGTATATGGGCAAATGTCGGCATCGCCGGATAATTTCACCATTACAGTCAATGGGGTTGGCGGCCATGCCGGCTTCCCTCATCGCTCGGTCGATACAATTGCGATTGGCGCCCAGATCGTGACGAATATTCAGCATATTGTGGCGCGTTATACCGATCCCTTGGAGCGGCTGGTCGTCTCCGTGACCCAATTCACGGCGGGAGCCTCCCATAATGTCATACCCGATAAGGTAACCCTGAAAGGTACGGTGCGGAGCTTTAGCGAGCAGGTTCGCAGGCAGGCGGAGGAGCAACTGCAGCGCATTGTCGCCGGTATTGTTTCGGCGCATGGGGCGCAATTCGAATTCCAATATGTGTACGGCTATGATCCCGTGGTCAATGACGAAGCATTGACCCGCATCGTGGAGGAAGCGGCGATTGAAGTCGTTGGCAAGGAGCACGTCGTCCACAACCCTCCGGGCATGGGCGGCGAAGACTTCTCCGCTTACCAGCGCAAGGTGCCTGGCACATTCATTAATATAGGCGCAGGCAACATCGAGAAAGGCATCGTCTATCCGCATCACCATCCTCGATTTGACATTGATGAGGCTGCGTTGGCAAACGGAGTGGCCTTGTTCGTAAAAGCAGCAGAAAAGCTAGTGGATTGGCAGTCATAATGCACAATAACAGGGAGGCACTTTATTTATGAAGCATTATCAAAAGCTAGGAATAATCGGATTGCTCAGCGCTTTGCTTATCGTTTTCGGCTGCTCCAGCAACAGCTCTGCACCTGCAAGCTCGGAAGGAGCGGCTTCGCCTGCCGAGTCAGCAGCAGCTGGCGCATCGGGAGGCGAGAAGCTGGCAACCGAACTGAAATATCCGCTCGCGCAAACGATACCGACGCTGGATCCGCATCTGTCGCTTGGCGGAAGCAATTCGACGGTAGCGGTCAATATTTATGAGGGACTGTTCGCCTTTAATGCCAAGTATGAGCCGGTTCCTATGCTCGCCGAGTCTTATGAGCTAAGCGAAGACGGAAAAGTATATACCTTCCATCTCCGTAAAGGAGTCAAGTTTCACAACAGCAAGGAGATGAAGGCAGAGGATGTAGCAGCTTCGCTCAATCGCTGGAAAAATACGGCGCCGCGCGCCAAGAGCTCTTTTTCCGATCGCGAGTTTGAGGTGAAGGATGATTATACGGTCGTGCTCAGCTCGGACGTGCCGAGAAATGATACATTGGCGCAGCTTAGCCACGTGCTTAATTTTGCAGCTATTATGCCCAAGGAGGTCGTGGATGCGGCCGGTCCGGACGGGGTAACCGAGTATATTGGTACAGGTCCATTCAAGTTTGTGGAGTACAAAACCGACCAATACGTGCATGTGCAAAAGTTTGCCGACTATCAGCCTGTCGATACGCCAGCTGACGGTTTTTCCGGCAAGAAGGAAGCGCTCGTGAACGATTTGTATTTCACATTGGCAACGGATAATGCGACGCGTTTCTCCTCCTTCCTCGCGAAGGACTTTAACAACGTCGATGTCAGTCTAGATAATTTGCCGCAGGTTGAGAGTGACCCTGATGTGGAAATTATCAAAAATCTGTCCACCGATTTTAATTTGGTTTTCAATAAAAAAGGGCCATTGTTCTCGCAGCTGAAATACCGCCAGGCTGTCGCATCGGTGCTCGATGTTGACCAAGTTCTGCTTGGCATCGTGTCCACACCGGAGCTGTACCGCTTGAACCCAAGCTACATGTACAAGGAAAATACGAAATGGTACAGCGAGGCAGGCAGCGAAGCCTATAATCAGAAAAATCCGGACAAGGCGAAGCAGCTTCTCCAGGAAGCGGGCTACAATGGCGAGGAGGTTACGCTCCTGACGACCAAGGACACAGGCACCTTCTATAATGCAACGTTGATGGTGCAGGCGCAGCTGGAGCAAATCGGCATCAAGACGAAAATCGACATTTCCGATTACGCCACGATGCTGACGAAGCGCGCTGACCCGAATGGCTGGGATATTTATGTCGGTCCATTCCTCGTGCCTTCAACACCTTCACAGCTGCTTTATTTGAACCCGTCCTATGGGTTTGCAGATGATGCCAAGCTTGCTGAGCTGCTTGCAGCTTCTACCTCGGCAATTAGCGACGATGCGATTAAAGCGGCGAATGATGCGCTGCAAGCTTATGAGTGGGAGTATTTGGCGGCGATTAAGATCGGCGATATTTACAACTACAATGCGGTTCGCAAAAATCTCGTCGGCTTGACGTTCCTCAGCAACATTCCGAATCTTGCAAATACGAAGCTGGTTGAATAACAGCATTGCACAGCACTATCCAGCATGGTAGCAGGCTTAAAGCAGGCATACAGCAGCTGCACGCCGTGCGGAATTCCACCTTGGAAGGAGGTAAACGGTTTGACCGCTTTTATTGTAAAACGGGTGTTATCGTTGATCCCCATTCTGTTCATCATGTCGGTTATTGTCTTTCTGATCATTTACCTCATTCCGGGTGATCCCGCGCGCGTCATGCTGGGCGATGGCGCAGATGAAGCGACGATTCAGCAGCTTCGTGCTAATATGGGGCTTGATCAGCCCCTTATCTTTCAATATGGCCAGTGGATGGGCTCGGCGCTGCAAGGGGATTTAGGCGATTCTTATTTTTTGAAAAAATCGGTGTCCGCTGTCATTGGCGAGCATCTTCAGCCTACTCTGTCGCTCGCGCTGCTTGCCGAGCTGCTGGCGATTGCTATCGCCCTGCCGTTCGGGATTTGGGCAGCCGTTAATCGCGGGGGCTGGGCGGACAAGGCACTGACTGCCTATACGCTGCTCGGCATAACCATTCCCGGCTTTTTGCTCAGCATGTTTCTGGTGCTTCTGTTCGCGGTTCAGCTGAAATGGCTGCCGGTATCCGGCTATGCGCCGATCAGTGACGGGCTGTGGGACTTCCTGAAATTTTTAATATTGCCCGCCATTTCAGTCGGCGTCGTCATGTCGTCGGTTATTGCCCGAATCGTTCGCTCCTCCTTTCTGGAGGTGATGAACCAAGGGTATGTGAAGACGGCGCGCTCGAAGGGGCTGCGTGAGCGGAGCATCGTATACAAGCATATTTTGCGCAATGCGCTGATTCCCATTTTGACCGTCATTGGCGGAACGTTCGGTACGCTGCTCGCTGGAGCTGCGGTTGTGGAAAGTATTTTTAACATTCCGGGACTGGGACAGCTTCTGGTGCATTCGGTATCGCGCCGGGACTATACCGTCATTCAAGGCTTGGTGCTGTTCATCGCGTTTACCTATGTGCTTGTGAATTTGGTCGTTGACCTGCTTTATGCGGTCGTTGATCCCCGGATTCGGTTGAATAAATAACAGAAAGGAGGCTGAGCGCGGATGGGAAAAGCACAGCCATCGCTTCATCTGGCAAAGCGCAAGCGTGCTTTCGGCAGTCGAAGGCGTGGACACGGGCTGCTCAAGAGGCTGCTGGCCAGCAAAACAGCGTCGGCGGGCAGCGTGCTGATTATAGTGGTCGCCTTCATTACTTTTTTTGCGCCATGGATTTCGGTTTACGGCCCGCTCGAAGTCGATATCGTCAACCGCTTGTCTCCGCCGGGCGCGGAGCACTGGTTTGGCACGGATAATTTGGGCCGGGACATTTTCAGCCGGGTGATGCATGGCACGCAAATATCGGCGCAGGTTGGCTTTGCCGTCGCTTTATCGGTCGCTATTCTCGGGCTTGTGGTCGGCTTGTATGCGAGCATGTACAAATGGCTGGATCAATTGCTGATGAGGACGATGGATGCTTTGTTTGCTTTCCCGGCGATTTTGCTGGCGATTGCCATCATGGCCGCGCTCGGGCCAAGCGTCTCCAATCTGATTATTTGCCTGATTATCGTTTTTATTCCATCGGTAGCCCGAATCGTCCGCTCGGCCGCGCTCGTCGCAAAGGAGCAAACCTATGTGGAGGCGATGCATGCGCTTGGCGCGTCACAGACGAGAATTTTGTGGCAGCATATTATGCCCAGCACGATTTCGCCGCTCATTGTGCAGAGCTCCTTTATTTTTGCCGAGGCGATTATTGTGGAAGCCGCACTTAGCTTTCTGGGAGCGGGCATTCCGGCTCCAATGGCAAGCCTCGGCAATTTGCTGGCCGATGGAAAAATGTATATATACAACTCCTGGTGGATGACGCTGTTTCCCGGCTTTGCGCTCATTATTTCGGTACTGGCGATGAATTTGTTTGGGGATGGCATCAGGGATTTGCTCGATCCTCATGTTAGACAGGGTAAGGGAAAAAAATAGGGCATCGCAGATGGCGGGCTGGAGTCCGACTAAGGAGGGGTGGAAGAAATGCCGGAGGAGCTTTTGCTGGAGGTTAAAGCGTTACGAACTTATTTTCATACAGCACGCGGGAAGCTGGCGGCAGTCGATGGCGTTTCCTTTGATGTGAAGCGAGGGGAAATCGTCGGTGTTGTCGGAGAATCCGGGTGCGGCAAGAGCGTCACTGCCCAGTCCGTGCTGCGGCTGCTCGATGAGAAGCATGATGTTAGCTATGAAGGGGAAATTCGGTTTGCGGGCAGCAATCTGCTTGAGCTGAAGCAGCGGCAAATGCGGGCAATTCGCGGCAATGAAATTGCAATGATCTTTCAAGACCCGCTTAGCTCACTCAATCCGGTATACACCATCGGCGAGCAAATTATCGAGGCGATCATGCTGCATCAGAAAATCAGGCGCAAGGAGGCGGTTCGCAAAGCAATCGAGCTGCTTAAGCTGACGGGCATCCCTTCTCCGGAGCAGCGGGTATGGGAGTATCCCCACCAGCTTTCCGGAGGCATGCGCCAGCGCGTCATGATTGCGATGGCGCTGGCTTGCGAGCCGCAGCTGCTCATAGCCGACGAGCCGACGACAGCGCTGGATGTGACGATTCAAGCGCAAATTATGGAGCTGATTACGGAGCTGAATCGTAAGCTGGGTATGAGCGTTCTGCTCATCACCCATGATCTGGGCGTCGTTGCGGAAACATGCCAGCGCGTCGTTGTCATGTATTTGGGGCAGGTCGTTGAAATGGCTGATGTGGCGACGCTATTCGCGCGCCCGCTGCATCCGTACACATTAGGCTTGATGGGAGCCATTCCACGAATGGATAGTGACCGAACGAAGGATTTGCAGGTAATTGAAGGTAGTGTGCCTTCGCTATTGAATGTGCCGTCTGGCTGCCGCTTTGCGCCGCGCTGCGCATATGCCGACGACCAATGCCGCCAGCATATGCCAGAATTAATTCAGGATGCTACCAGTGGAGCGATGGTGCGATGCTGGCATGCCGGCACCCTGTCCGAAGCGGTCGAAGCAGATGAGGTAGCTGAAACAGCTGAAGTAGTTGAAGCAGCCGATGCTGTTGCAGAAGCTGATGCGAAAGGAGGCGTGCAGCATGCCATCACCCCATGAACAGGAAGGCGGTCCAGTGCCGCTGCTGGAAGTGAAGGGCTTGTCCAAGCATTATAGTACGAAGCGTCCGGCGTCTTTTCGCAAAAGCCTCGTTAAAGCCGTTGATGATGTTTCCTTTCACATTTATGAAGGGGAAACCTACGGGCTGGTCGGGGAGTCGGGCTGCGGCAAAAGCACGCTAGGCAAGGCGCTGCTGCGTCTAGTTGAGCCTACTGCCGGAGAAGCGCTGTACCAGGGCGAGGATTTAAACCAGATGCCAAGCCGCCAGCTTCGGGCCAGTCGCCGCCAGCTCCAAATGGTTTTTCAGGACCCCTATTCTTCGCTAAATCCCCGCAAAACCATTGGCAGGACGCTGGAGGAGCCGCTCATTATTCATGGAATAGGCAGCCCGCAGCAGCGAACGGAGCTTGCGCTGCGGATGCTCGGGACGGTGGGCTTGCAGGAGGAGCATTATGATCGGCTGCCGCATGAGCTGTCCGGCGGCCAGCGTCAGCGGATCGGCCTCGCCCGGGCCCTTATTCTTGAGCCTCGCCTTGTCATCTGCGATGAGCCCGTTTCAGCACTGGACGTCATTATTCAATCGCAAATCATTAATCTGATGCGCAAGCTGCAGCGGGAATTGAAGCTGACGTATTTATTTATCGCCCACGATATTGGCGTTATACGCCATATATCTGACCGTATTGGCGTTATGTATTTAGGCAAAATGGTTGAGGAGGCCCGAACGGACGATCTGTTCGCCCAGCCGCTGCATCCTTACACGCAGGTGCTGCTGTCTGCTGTGCCGATTCCCGACCCCGCTATTAAGAAGGAGCGGATGATTTTGCAAGGAGACATCCCGTCTCCGCTGGAAACGGTCAGCGGCTGTGCCTTTCATCCGCGCTGCCCGTTTGCGGTTGAGACATGCCGGAAGCTCGCGCCAGTCAAGCGGGAGGTTGCGCCGGGCCATTTTGCAGCATGCCATCTTGCGTAACGTCCGTGCAGCCAAGCTAAGCTAATGAGGGATAGGAGAGAGTAGACGATGAAGAAAAAAATTCATTTGGGAGTCTTCGAGGTAAACGCAGTCAATCATTTGACCCAAGGCATCTGGACGCATCCCGAGCAAAATCGCATTCATTATAATAGCATTGATTACTGGATTGATATCGCCCGAACTTTGGAGCGGGGCAAGTTTGACTTTATGTTTTTCGCCGACAGCTACGGCTATCCGAAGGAGAGGACCGAGCTTGCGTTCCGTGAAGCATCGGGCGCAGTAGGCAATGATCCGATGCTGCTCATTCCAGCGCTTGCGCAGGCGACTGAGCACCTCGCTTTTACGATGACGACCTCGACGACGTATGAGGCTCCTTATGCGAATGCGCGCAGATTTTCAACGCTGGATCATATTACGAGGGGGCGAATCGGCTGGAACGTCGTAACGACAAGCAGCAAATCAGCCGCCGATTTGTTCGGCAGAAGCGAGTTTCTGCCGCATGACGAGCGTTATGATATGGCCGACGAATATATGGATGTCAGCTATAAGTATTGGGAGGGCAGCTGGCAGGACGATGCGCTGCTCGTTGATCGCGAGAAGCGGATATTCGCTGATCCGCAGAAGGTTCATAAGGTGAAGCATGAGGGGAAATATTTTAAATCGGAGGGGTACCATGCTTCGACGCCTTCCCCGCAGCGGACGCCGGTCATTTTTCAGGCAGGCAGCTCAGGAAGGGGACGCGCTTTCGCCGCGAGGCACGCGGAGGGCATCTTTCTCAAGGCGCCGACGACGGAGGTGCTTCGGGACCAAATCGCTGATATTCGCAGGAGGGCAGCGGAATATGGGCGTGATCCGGCAGCGGTGAAAGTGTTCACCGGGCTGTCGGTTGTAGTGGCGCGGACGCGCGAGGAGGCGCAGCGCAAATTCGACGAGTATATGCAGCATCAGAGCGCAGAAGCGACGCTGTCCAGCTACGCCGGTGTGACGGGCATCGACCTGACGTTGCTTGACCCGAATGCCTTTTTTGAAAATATTCATACCGAAATGGGCCAAACCCATACCGACCGTTTTACGAAGCATAGCAAGACGAAGAAGACGGTACAGGAGGTCATGGACGATTTTGTGCAAAAGGGCTTTCGCGGTCTGACCGTTGTCGGTACGCCGGAAGACGTTGCGGATCAAATCGAACGCTGGACGGAGGAGACGGACGTGGACGGCTTCAATCTGGAGCCATATGTGCTGCCAGGCTCTTATGTCGATTTTGTCGATCTGGTCATCCCGGAGCTGCAAAAACGGGGGCTGTTCAAAACCGATTACGAAGCAGGCACGCTTCGCGAGCGGCTGTTCGGCAAGGGAGAGGCACGCCTGCCGGAGCATCATCCAGGCGCTTCTTTCCGTACGCCGGCCGCCCTTGTCTGATCGAAGGAAAGAAGGAGACGATTATGTTTAACGACGAGCTGCTTCTCCAGCTTGTGGAGCAGACCGAATATACGCAGCGCCAAGCGGAGCTCCTCGCCCAGCTTCGCCGTATAGGCAAGCAAAGCATTGGACCCGCAGCGAAGCAGGTGGATAATGAGGGAGCTTACCCGTATTCATCACTGGCTGCGCTTAAGAGCGAGGGCTTGCAGAATCTTTCTGTACCTGATGCATTCGGCGGATTAGGGGCTGGCTGCAAGGGGGATGCGGTGCTGCTCGTACTGGCGCTGATGGAGCTGGCGTCTTGGTGCTCGTCCACCTCGCAAGTATTTGCCTTGCATAATACCGGTGTGCAGCTGGTGCATGCGATGGGCGATGCGGCGCAGCAGCGATTTTTTTTCGAGGAGGTCCAGCAAGGTCATCTATTCGGGAGTTTTGGGAGCGAGGCAGGGGCGAATCGTTTCGTGCTGGCCAATACGCTTCGCAAAGTAGAAGGCGGCTACCGGCTGAATGGGAAAAAGATTTTTGCAACCGGCTCGCCCGGCGCAAAATGGGCGTTCTGGCGCTCGGTTTCCGAGGATGCGCCGGGCAATCAGGATGAGCGGTATATGATGCCCATAGCGGAGCTTGATGGAGCGGGCATCACGGTCAACGATGATTGGGACGGCATCGGACAGCGCGGCACCGGAAGCGGCACCGTCCTAGCGCAGGAGGCTTTTATTCCAGAAGCGCATGTGCTGGGAGGGCCTGGCGCTTATGCCGCCCATGCTCCTTTTTTCGCAGCGCAGTTTCATATTCATTTTGCCGCCCAATATGTCGGGATTGCGATAGGCGCATATCGGGAGGCCGTGGCCTATTTGAAGGAGAAAGCAAGGCCATGGTCAGACGTCAAAACGGCGGCTGAGGACCCGATAACGCAGCTCCGTGTGGGCGAAATGGCAGCCAAGCTCGCCTCCGCGCAGCAGCTGGTGCTTCGCGCCGCACGCCTGCTGCAAGCTGTTAATGAGCGGCCAGATGAACCGGAATTGTACAGGGCCGTTCAAGCGGCGGCGTCCCATGCCAAAATCATCGCGACCGACACCGCGCTGGACGTAACGAATGCGATTTTTCAAATTATGGGCGCTCGCTCGGCGACCAGAAGCTGCAATTTCGACCGCTATTATCGCAATGCCCGAACGCTCACGCTGCATGATTCGGTAGACAAGCAGCGCGAGGCTGCGGGCAAGCATGAGCTGGGGCTGTAGCCTGGGAGTCCAGTCAACCACAATCAAGCACAATCAAGAAAGCCTTCCGAATGCCAATTTGGGAAGCTTTCTTATTTGTGCTTAGCTTGGTTCAGCTAGGCTTGGCAGGAGCAAGCAGGAAAAAATGATATTATTGAAAACGCTTGCAAATAATAATATACTTTGATAAAGCGGCAGAAGAGAGAGGGGTAAGGCATGAGGTTCCGGCATCCGTTTTTTTATCGAACGCTCCGCTTTAAGCTGTTATTTGGCTTTCTGCTGCTCGTCATTCCGATTGTTTCCTTCATGATCTACAACAACTTGTATGCGATTAATGTCGTACGCAATCAGGTAGCCCAGTCCAATAAAAATTTGATCAGCCTCTATATGGGCCAAATTGACCGCAATTTGGAGGATGTGGAGAAATATCTGTTTAATATTGCGGCGATGGAGACTGGCCTGCTTGTGCTGGAGCAGCCGCGCGAGCAAAATCCCGACAGCTATTCGTTCGAGAAGATCCAGCTGAGCAACCAGTTGAGGAATGAATTGCCCAATTATAAGTCGATGGACATGTTCTTCATTTATTCGCCGGAGAACGATGATTTGATGAGTGTATTCGGCGTTGCCCCGGATTATGCCAGCCGTTCCGTGATGGAGCAGGATATTGTAGATAATATCAAGCTTGCCAAGAAGCCGCTGCAAAAGGACTGGTTCGTTCAGCATATGGCAGGCGGTGATTATTTAGCCTATGTCATTCAATACGGCGACATTTATATAGGCGCGATGGGCAATGTCGATCAGCTGATGGTTCCACTGCATTTAATTGATTTGGGTGAAAATGGCCGGGCCTTTCTGACGGATGACCGTATGAAGCCCATTATAGATACGCCGCTGGATGACGGCATCTCGATTGAGCCAAGCAGCAGCGACAATGAAGGCTACCAGCTTACGGGAAGCAACGACCAATTTATCGCAGTCGGCGAGCCCTCCTCGCGAGGCCGCTTTGGACTGGTTGCCCTCATTCCCGACAGCGTCGTGCTGGAGAAGCTTCCTTTTTTGCGCAGCATCGTCTCGCTTATCTCCTTTGGGGCCATTATCATTTTGCCGATCATTTTGCTGCTGCTGCGCAAGCTGGTGCTTGTGCCGGTCAATCGCATAATTATGGCGATGCGCCGCATCGAAGCCGGCAATCTGGATATGCGGATCACGAAACCGTCCTCGACATTTGAATTTGAGGTGATGAACGAATCGTTCAACCGCATGATTACGCAAATTCAGGAGCTCAAGGTTAATGTGCTGGAGGAGCAGCTGAATTACAAAAAAGCGCAGCTTAAGCATTTGCAGCTGCAAATCAATCCGCATTTTTTTCTTAACTCACTGAACATTGTTTATAATTTGGCGCAGGTGAAGGACTATCATCTCATTCAGGAAATGACCCATTGCCTGGTGCAATATTTTCGATTTATGTTCCGCAGCAACCTGTCATTCGTGTCTCTGTCTGATGAGCTTGCCCATACGATGAATTATTTACGCATTCAGGAAATGCGTTTTCCGGGCGATCTGACCTTCGCTTTCCACACGGATGAGAGTCTCGGAAAAATACCGATTCCACCACTAGTCATTCAATCGTTCGTGGAGAATACGATTAAGCATGCGGTAAATACGGATACACAGGTTCACATTGCTGTTACCGCCCAGGCGCTTAATGAAGATACGCTATATGTCCGCATTGAGGATACGGGGGAAGGTTTTCCGCCGCAGGTGCTGGCGCTGCTCCAGCGCGATATGGAGCTGAGCAATGAAGAAGGCGATCATATCGGGATTCAAAATGTGAAGCAGCGGCTGGGACTGCTGTATCATGATGCAGCCCGCATGGCGCTTAGCGGCAGCTCCGGCCTTGGAGCAGTCGTGGAGCTGTGGCTGCCGATGCAACCAGAAGAGACAGGGGGACGACGAGAATGAGACAGCTGTTGATTGTCGATGATGAGCGGCATGCGGTGCGGGGCATTAAAGCAGGCGTCGAATGGGAGTCGCTCGGCATTTCGGTCGTGCATGAGGCGTACAATATCCGAACCGCCAAGGAAATCATGAGCGACAGCAAAATCGATGTGCTAATTTGTGATATCGAAATGCCGCAGGGCAACGGCTTCGAGCTGCTGGACTGGGTGAAAATTCATTTTCCCCAGACGGAGGCGATGTTCCTTACCTGCCATGCGGATTTCTCCTATGCGCAAAAGGCGATTCAGCTTGGCAGCTGCGATTATATGCTCAAGCCCGTTCGTTACCCCGAGCTGGCGAGCACGGTCAAGCGCGCGCTGGACAAGCTTACGAAAGCCGATCTCGACCGCGAGAAGCTGCAATTCGCAGACATGTACGAGCATTATTATCGGCTATGGGAATCGTACCAGCCGATGTTTATGGAGCGCTTCTGGCAGGACCTGCTAAGCCGCGCCATTCCTTCAACCAAGGAGGGCGTTCGCGAAGCGCTGGCGAAGCATAACATTGCCTACGAGGAGCTGCCGCACTATAAGCCGGTGCTCATTAGCGTCCAGCGCTGGCATAAGGAGCTGACGCTGCGCGAAGAGAAGATTATGGAATATGCGCTGCGCAATTCCTTTGAAGAGATGATTCTAGCGAAGTCTGGGCTTGGCCGAATCATTCAGGTGCGCAGTGGGGCGCTGCTTGCGCTGCTGCCTATTCGCCAGGAGGATGGCGAGCAGCTGCATGAACAGATCGATTCGTACATCGAGGCATGCAATCGTTATTTTTTCTGCGACTTGTGCTGTTATATGGGCAGCGCGGTGCCTGTGGAGGAAATATGCGAGATGTACGAGCAGCTTGCCGAGCTGGAGTCGCATAATGTGACTCGGTCAAATGAACGGCTTAGCCTAACTAATTGCAGCGTTAGCCCAGATGTCGCGCCGCTTCCGGTAATGAGCGGCTGGGCAGAGATGCTCAAGCTCGGCTGCGGAAAAGAAATGCTTGAGGAAATCGAAAAGTATTTGGACAGCGTCAAGCATACGGGTCAGGCCGATGCCCGCTGGCTGCGCAGCTTCTATGAGGATTTTCTGCAAATGGTGCATCAGGTGCTGCATGCGAAGGGGCTGCGGGCGCATCAGGTGTTCTCCGCCATGGTGCTGATGAAGCGGGCGGATGCCGTCACCCGTTCCATCACCGACTTGTCGGAGTGGGTAGGGGTGTTGATCAAGGAGGTCAGCGGCAATCTGAACGTTGTGGACGAGACACAGACCGTTGTAGACAAGGTGAAGCATTATATTGCCAAGCATATGAGCGAGGATTTATCGCGTGAGGATATTGCCGGCCATGTGTGCCTGCATCCGGATTATTTGGCCCGGCTGTTCAAGAAGGACACGGGACTGACGATTTCGGAATATGTGCTGCAGGAGCGGGTAGCGCTCGCCAAGCAAATGCTGGCGAAGACGGAGCTGGCGATTACGAGCATTGCCTACGAGCTGGGCTACGGCAACTATTCGCATTTTTCAAAAATGTTCAAAAAAGCGACATCAGTCGGCCCGCAGGAATATCGCAAGCTTCAGCAAAGCGGGCAGGCTAAGGGAAGCTGATGGCCCGGTTATTTTCTTAGTCACAGAAGAAGCCCAGCAAAAACGACTATATGATCAAAGTAATTAGAGCGTGTATGCAAACTTAAGCAAGCCATATCCAGATCCGGATCCAGATCGAATTTAGTGTCAAACAATTTGCCTCTCCTACCGGGAATGTTACACCTCATGAAGGTAAACATATGTACCGAAAGTCAGCTTCATATCCATCGTTTCAGTGGGCTACTCCCTGCGCAAAAATAGACTGGGTGGACAGAGCAGCCGCTATTTCAACAGAATCACCGAGAAAGGCACAGGTGGTGGACTCAGGAGCCGCTAATGCGCTGCAAATAGCCATTTTGACGGAATATGCAGGGCCATAACGGATTTCCTGTCCGCCTACGAGCAGAAACCGCATCAAAAGCCAGAATAGCGGAATCTCAGTCCGTCAAAAAAAGAGTAAGCGTCCGGAAATGCACGATCTCGGCAATGCGGCTTAGCCACTGGAGGCTTAGCAACAATCGGCGGCTTCGGTTCTCATGCCTTGAATCGTCAGATAAGATTGGCATCGATTCTCCAGCCATGATAAAGTTCTGGGCAAGGAGTGGCAGGGCTACTCCAGTTTGCATACACACCCTAGCAACCTTATTATAAGACTATATAGTGACCTAGTAGAAGCCTGCTCTGTACGCGCAATCGTACGGGGCAGGCTTTTTAGCTATTTGATAAAGAGACATGTCTTTTTTCAAATATAGGAAAGGATGTTCTAAGGCGATCCCTTCTCTATATTTCTCGGACTGAAACGCGTCGCGCCGCCAAAGGAAGGCGACAGCCGTTTCACCTTGGTCGCCTTCCTCAAGATGTCGGAAGATGACAACGAAGAAGTCGGTTTAGTCGTAGTGTGCTTGCCCGCGAAAAACTAAGATAGAGGTAGAAGAAGTGAAGGGGGAACCGCGATGGCGACGACGGCAAGCACAGCTACATCAAAACCAGCGGAGCAGCAGACGGAAGTAAGACGGGCACAAAATCCCGTATTGAAAAGGCTGAAGCGTTACGCACCATTATTCATTATGATTATTCCCGGAGTCATCTATTTGTTCATCAACAACTATTTGCCGATGCTGGGTCTGATTATCGCCTTCAAGGATGTTAACTTTGCAAAAGGCATTCTAGCCAGCGATTGGATCGGCTTTAAAAACTTTGAATACTTATTCAAAACCGAAGATGCTTGGATCATTACTCGCAATACGCTGCTCTACAACATATCTTTTATCATATTAAACCTGATTATAGCAGTGGGCATCGCCATCTTGCTCAATGAAGTAAAGAAAAAAGTGGCCGCCCGTTTTTATCAAAGCATCGTACTCATTCCTTATTTGATCTCCATGGTTATCGTTGGTTATTTGGTGCTTGCCATGTTGAGTGGTGAAACCGGATTCATAAACAAACAGATCCTTCCGCTCTTCGGAATCGATCCGATTTCTTGGTACAGCGAGCCTAAATATTGGCCCTTCATCTTAGTTATCGTTAACGTTTGGAAAAATGTCGGCTATCTCTGTATCATTTATCTTGCAGCGATTATCGGCATTGATCCGGAATATTACGAAGCGGCCACGATTGACGGAGCAGGAAAATGGCGTCAAATTACGCAAATTACGATCCCGCTTATCGCGCCGGTTATTACCATTATGACGCTGCTGCAAATTGGCCGTATTTTCTACTCGGATTTTGGTTTATTCTATCAAGTACCGCTGAATACGGGCGAGCTGCTCTCAACGACGAACGTAGTGGACACTTATGTATATCGGGCACTCATCAATCTCGGCGATATCGGAATGTCCTCCGCTGCCGGCTTGTACCAATCCGTTGTCGGCTTTGTGCTTGTGCTGCTGTCCAACTACATTGTAAGTAAACGAAACCGCGACAATGCGCTGTTCTAGGAGGTTATAGTCATGGTAAATACGAAGGATAAAATTTTTCAAGTTGCGATTCATGTTTTCTTTATCGCCGTTGTGCTCATGTGCCTCATGCCATTCGTGCTGCTGCTGACGACTTCCTTCACGAGTGAAGCGTCCATTGTCAAGGAAGGGTACTCCTTAGTTCCGAGCGAATGGAGCCTTGATGCTTACAAGTTTTTGTGGAGTGATGCTGAAAATATTACCCGCTCCTATGGCATTACCATATTCGTGACATTAATCGGAACCTTCGTCGGATTGTCCATATCGGCGCTGCTCTCTTATCCGATGTCGCGCAGCGATATGCCAATGAAAAAGCAGCTCGCCTTTTACGTCTTTTTCACGATGCTGTTCAACGGTGGACTCGTACCGACCTATATCATTTACACCCAAGTATTTGATATGAAAAACTCCCTGCTGGCGCTTATTATTCCAGGCTTGCTGACGAATGGCTTCTTCGTCCTCATTATGCGGACGTTCTTCCAAAATTCGATTCCGCATGCGATTATTGAATCCGCTTCCATTGACGGCGCTGGAGAATTCAGAATTTTCTTCAAGATGATTTTGCCACTGTCGCTGCCGATTCTGGCAACGATTGGCCTCATGCAGACGATTGGCTACTGGAATGACTGGTTTAACGGGCTCATTTATATTACCGACAGCAAGCTGTTCAGCTTGCAGAACCTGTTGAACCGGATTTTGCTCAACGCCCAGTTTATCCAAAACAATGCCTCGACGCTGAATGCGGGGGAAGTAGCCAATGCGCAAATTCCGCTGGAAACGGTAAGGATGGCAATGGCGGTTATCGGTGTAGTGCCGCTGCTATGCGCATACCCTTTTTTCCAAAAATATTTCGTCAAAGGGCTTGTCATTGGTGCGGTTAAAGGTTAATGAGATTAACGTTCGGCTACACACGGCTTTTGGCCGGTTAGCATACAAGCTTGAACATACAGGGAGGTTGCAGAGATGAGAAAACGGACAAATGGAATAGTGGCTATGCTGCTGAGCGTTATGCTGGTGCTTGCAGCATGTGGTGGCAACAGCGGCGGTTCAACATCGAATGCCGGAGCAACGAATGCTGCAGGCGGAGAAACAGGCGGAGCGTCTGAACTCAAGCCTTATGAAATGACGGTGGCTTTCTTAAGCATCGGCAATACGAAGGATTTGGCTGAAGTTCAAGCTGAGGTCAATAAAATTACACAAGCTAAAATCAATGCAACGGTTAAATTCCTTCCTATCGATATCGGAGCATGGCAGCAGCAGATGAACCTAATGCTTGCTGGCAATGAGCCGCTGGATATTCTCGTAACCGGCACAGGGCTTAACTTTGGCACACAGGCTGCTAAGGGCCAATTGGTAGAGATGGATGATCTTCTAGCGAAATACGGACAAGATATTCAGAAGGTTGTGGGCGAAGATGTCATTAAAGCCGGCTCCTCGAACGGCAAAATTTACGCTCTTCCAAGCGTACGTGACTGGGCAGCAGATTATGGCCTCGTTATGCGCCAAGATATTGTAGACAAACACAAAATTGATGTCAGTGCGATCAAGACGCTGGATGACTTGACGGCTGTTTTCCAAACGATTAAAGATAATGAGCCGGGCATGGCGGCCGTTCTCCCAGAAGGCCCAAGCTTCTCGGTTATCCAATCCATGGTGGGCAGCGTCATCGACCCGCTTGGCGACGAGAACGGTGTACTCGTTGGCTTTGATGGCGAGCTGAAAGTAGTGAACTGGTATGAGACGCCTGAATATGCGAGCTTGGTGAAAAAAGCAAGAGAATGGTACAACGCAGGCTTTATCCCTAAAGATGTTTCGACGAACCAAACGACTTCCGAGCAGTTGATCAAAGCTAACAAAGCGTTTGCTTTTATGGCGCATATGAAGCCTGGCTATGAAAGCAAGGAGTCCCTGCTTACAGGTACGCCGCTCGTAGCAGCACGTATTTCCCCAGCGATTTCGACGACTTCTTCGATCGCTAACATTATGTTCGGCATTGCTAGAAACTCAGAGGACCCTGAGCGCGCAATGATGTTCCTGAACCTGCTTTATTCGGATGCGGACCTCGTTAACCTGATCGACTATGGGATTAAAGGCAAGCACTATGAAGTGAAGGATGGCAATATCGTTGGCTTCCCGGCTGGCGTAGATTCCTCCAGCTCGACTTACAATCCGACGCATGGCTGGATGTGGGGCAATCAATTGCTCTCCCATATTTGGGAAGGGGATAACGCGGATCTATGGACGAAGCTTGATGAGTTCAACAAATCAGCAGTGAAATCGAAAGCGCTTGGCTTCAGCTTTACAGCGGACCCTGTCAAAACAGAAGTGGCGGCTGTACAGAACGTGAAGGAGCAATTCAAGATTGGTTTGGAAAATGGTACGCTTGACCCGGATAAATATTTGCCGGAATATATTGCGAAGCTGAAATCGGCCGGCATGGAGAAAATCGTTGCCGAAAAACAAAAGCAGCTTGATGAGTGGGCAGCAGCCAACAAATAATATTCGAAGGAGTGATGGTCCGGCATGAGCATTCAAGCAGGCATTAACATTTATTCCGTCCATGAGCAGCTAGCTCAAGATTATTACGGCACTTTGCGTCAGCTTGCGGAAGCAGGCTATACCCATCTAGAAATGCTAGGCTTCAATATGGTGAAAATGTCGCGGTTCAGCGATGAGTTTCCAGCCAAGGAGGTTGCCGCCGAGCTGGCGGCTTCCGGCCTTAAGGCTATCGCAGCCCATGAAGGGCCGATGCCGGGCGAGGATTTGCTGGCCCACCGCTGGGATGAGCTGATGGATTATTACGAGCAGCTCGGCTGTACGTCACTGGTGCTCCCATCCGTCTGGATGGATGACCGTGACAGCACGCTGCGTCTCGCCGAGCAGTTGGAGCAGCTTGGCGGCAAGCTTGCGCAGCGCGGCTTCCAGCTTTATCTCCATAATCATGCTCATGAATTCAAGTCGGATGGCGATACAACATTGTTTGATATCCTCGCCGCCCATACCGATCCCAAGCATTTAAAATTTGAGCTGGATCTCGTGTGGGTGATGCGGGCTGGGGTTGATCCGATTGCGGTAATGGAGCGTGTAGGAGACCGCTGCGATATGATTCATCAGAAGGATTACAGCAAGCAGCTGTCTGGCCCGCTTAATTTATTCGAATCCATGCGTGCGAACGGCGATGAAGGACTTGGGCTGATGGATGTATACCGCAAATATATCGTGCCTTCGGACTTTGTTGATCTCGGTACAGGCGCCTTCGATTTTACCCATGTGTATGGAAAGATCAAGGAACTCGGACATGTGAAATATGCGTTGGTTGAAAATGAAGGAAAATCAGCGGATAAGCTTGCCAGCGTCCGCAACGATCTGGCGTATTTGCGCACATTCATTTAAAATATAAGAATTTATATGCTTATATCTATAACTATGCTTATATTTCATCGCGAAACGGTTGCTTTGCCGCCAAGGGACGGCGACAGCCGTTTACGCTTAAAATATAAGAATTTATATGCTTATATCTATAACTATGCTTATATTTCATCGCGAAACGGTTGCTTTGCCGCCAAGGGACGGCGACAGCCGTTTACGCTTGAAATATAAGAATTTATATGCTCACATCTATAACTATGTTTATATTTCATCGCGAAACGGTTGCTTTGCCGCCAAAAGACGGCGACAGCCGTTTCACCTTAGGAGGCTGCAAATGATGGGGAAATTGAAAGCAGGCATTATAGGCTGTGGAGGCATCGCCTTTCAGAAGCATATGCCGTCACTTAAAAATAATAGCGATTTGGTTGATATGGTTGCGTTCTGCGATATCATCCCGGAGCAGGCAGAGAAAGCGGCGCAGCAGTTCGGTACAGAGGATGCCAAGACGTATACCGACTATAAGCAGATGTTAGAAGATAGCTCTATTGATATTATTCATGTGCTGACGCCAAACCTGCAGCATTCATTTATTACCGTAGATGCGCTGGAGGCGGGCAAGCATGTGATGTGCGAGAAGCCGATGGCGATTAACTCGGCAGAAGCGCGTAAAATGCTGGATGCTGCAGAGCGGACAGGCAAAAAGCTGACAATCGGCTACCAAAACCGTTGGAATGACGATTCCCAAACGCTGCATCAAGCTTGCCGGGAAGGAGCGCTCGGCGAGGTGTATATGGCGAAAGCCCATGCGATCCGCAGGCGGGCGCTTCCGACATGGGGCGTATTTGCCGACAAGGAGCAGCAAGGTGGCGGCTGCCTGATTGATATTGGCACGCATGCGCTTGATTTGGCATTATGGTTTATGGACAATTACAAACCGAAGTCCGTTAGCGGCTCGGTGTTCTACAAGCTGCGGGATAAGCCGGAGGGCAATATGTTCGGTCCGTGGAAGCCGGAGGAGCTGGAAGTTGAGGATTCCGCATTCGGCCTCATTAAGATGGAAAATGGCGCAACGATTTTCCTTGAAAGCTCCTGGGCATTGAATACGACGGATGTGAAGGAAGCGAAGGCATCACTCTATGGCACAAACGGCGGCGCAGAGATGAAGCAGGGCGCAGATTATGCTGGAGAACTGATCTTCAACAATGTCCAATTCGGCAAGCTGATGGAAACGAAGGCGGCAGCCGGTCCCGGCATCGCGTATTTTGGCCCCGGCTCGAATGATCCGGGCACGAAGGAAGCCCGGCAATGGCTCGAGGCGGTTATCCATGATACGGAGCCGCTCGTTAAGCCGGAACAGGCTTTCGTAGTGACGCAAATTTTGGAAGCCATCTATGAATCGGCAGCGACCGGCAAGGAGATTTATTTGTAAAAGCATACAAAGAAGCTCGCAGCGATATTCGGCCCAGCCGAAGCTGCGGGCTTTTTTTGCATTTTAATAGAGCCTGGCGTTATTTTCATTGTAAATGAGAAGATTTATCAATTATAATGAAGGAACTAAGGGATAGCTGGATCGGTTCATTTAAGGCAGGGAGTGGGGAGGTTGAGGAATTGAAGCTGGATGAACATATAAAATTATGGAACCAGACGGCTATTAAAATATGGGATATTCGCCATGTCGTCATGCAGCCAGGCGAGCTGCTGGAGGATTATTTGCTGCCATCAAGCGGCTTCATTTACAGTGTGCGTGGTGCTGGCTATTTGAAGCTGGACGGCGACGAGCATGAGGCTCAGCGGTTTCATGTCCTGCATGGCGGCAAGGGCATGCGGCTGGACGTGTGGGCGGAGGAAGAGTTCGAATATTATTTGCTTTTGTACCGGGCGGTGTATGCTTTGCCGGGCAATAAAGAGCTGGCTCGGCTCATGGAGCGGCATCAGCCCTTTGCGCTGCAATATGGTTTTCAGCCGCAGGAGCCGCTGCCATTGCTTCGTCCACTGGACCATATTCGCAAAGCATGGCAAAACGCAGATGATCTGGATCGCATCCAAATCAAGGGGTTGTTTTATCAATTTATCCATGAGCTGCTTCGGCAAATGAAGACACAGGGCATTAAAGTAAGCAAGCCGGACCTCGTTACGCAGGCCATCCGCTATATAGAGGATCATTTTCAGGAGGCTATTACGCTGGAGTCGCTGGGGGAAAAGCTGAATTACAGTCCCCGGCATCTGTCGATGCGCTTTAAAGAGCATACGGGAGCAAGTCCGATCCATTACTTGATTCAAATTCGGGTGAAGCGTGCGGCCGAGCTGCTCATTGGCACGGATGCGGCACTGAATGAAATCGCGCTTGAGGTTGGCTATGCGGATGTGTATTATTTCAGCCGGATTTTCAAAAAACATACCGGCTTATCCCCCGTTCGTTTCCAAGAGCGGGAACGCCAGAAGCGGCTTTCAGAAGATCGTCCATTCATCTTATCTGAAATATCCATTGGAACGGGCAAGCTGCGGCGTTATATTGGTAATTATGATAATCATTATCAATATAAACGTGGAGGGTCTGTACGAATGAAAAGAAATACAACATCTGGTCTCGCTATTAGCTTGTTGCTTACGTTAACGCTATTGCTAGGTGCCTGCTCATCAGGTACTGCGAATACGAGCACGAACACCGGAGCTTCTGCTTCCCCAAGCACTGCCACGGAATCAGCGTCGCCCGCGCAAAATGACAGCGGCCAAGCATCGCCAACTGAAGCAGCAACTCGCATCATCAGCACAGAGAAAGGCGATGTGGAAGTGCCTGCCGAGCCGAAGCGCGTCGTTGCGCTATATATGCTGGGCGATGTGGTGGCGATGGGCGTGAAGCCGGTCGGTATTTCCGATGTGTACGAGGGAGCAGCGTTTGAGCAGGAGCTTACGGGTATTGCAACGCTCGGCGAATGGTTTGAGCCGAATCAGGAGGCGGTACTAGCTCTTGATCCAGACTTGATTATTGCCCCTTCTGAGGATACGTATAACAAGCTGCGTGATATTGCTCCAACGGTTTACATTCCGTTTGACAAAATGACGACGGATGAGCGAATGAAAATGCTGGGCAAGGTGTTCGGCAAGGAGCAGGAAGTAAATACGCTGATGGAAAACTTCAACAAGAAAGTGGAAGATAGCAAGGAGAAGCTGAAAGCAGCAGGCGTTTATGACAAAACGGTTTCTATTATTGAAGGCGGCAAAAAGCAAATGTCGGTCATCGCCAGCAAGCAGTATGGCCGCGGGTCGCAAATTATTTATGAATACCTGGGAATGAAGGCTCCGAAGGTGATTCAGGATAAAATCGATGTCGCAACAGTTGGCGATGGCGAAAACGTATCGCTGGAGGTTCTGCCGGAATATATGGGCGATTATATTTTCCGCTCCTCATGGACGGGTATGGATGATTTATCCGACAACTCGATTTGGAACAGCATCCCGGCTGTAAAAGAAGGCCGCTTGGTCGAAATCGAATTTGGACTTGCGTATTACAGCGATATTTATTCGCTGGACAAGCAGCTTGATTTTATCGTGGAGAAGCTGCTGGAGGGTGCACCAAAGGCATAGCACCTGTTTTATCTTTATACCAAAGCTAGCCAGCTGCTCTACAACAGCTGGCTTTTTGATGAGGGAATGCCCGTTCACATGTGCAATTAGCGGCTGTGAACGGGCATTCTCTTTTTCATTTATAAATAGAAGGGATCTAGTATTTGTGCAGTCCTATCAAGTAAATGGCGCAGTGTGAACAAATGAAACCTGGGTGAACAATTTGTGGGAACAGCAGCGGTTCAGCCTGCTCCGAATTGTTCAATTGAACGATAGCCAGTGGTTGGTTACAATTCATTGTGACGCTCCAGCATTTTTTTTGCAAACGCATACATGCTTGGGGTGATCTATATACAGAGAGGGGATTCATCGTATTGAATAAGCGAAAATGGCTTTCGGCCGCATGCTCCTGTCTATTGGTGCTGTCCATGCTTGTATCTGCTTTTCCTGCCTATGCGGCAGAGGGGCTGCAAAACGGGGACAATTCTTCTAATGTGAGCGCAGCGGTACGTGATGATTTTACCGAGCAGGAATTGAAGGATAACGACTATATTCTTTATTTTGTGAATGCAGGGGATGCAACGCCATCTACAGTAGAAGGCACGGATAAGTTTGGACTGTATTCCTCCGTAACCGAGCAGGTCTATGGGGCGGATGCTGTAACCGGAAAAAAATGGGGGTTAGTAACGACTACATCAGCTGCAAGAACAGGCGATGCTTCAACGAAGCTGGGTACGCTGCGTTATTATAACGGCTCGCAAGTAAGGGATAAGGCGATTGAATACAAATTTGAGCTGCCGGAAGACAGCTATGATATTACGTTTGGGTTCAAAAATCCATGGAGCGGCCGCAGCGTCAATATGGTTGTGAACGGGACGAATCTCTTCGGTGAAACTGCTATTGGAGAATATGATGCCGTAAAGGAGGTAACTTACCGCAATTTAAGGCTGACAGGAAATGAAATGCAGGTTCGCGTTCAAGGGCCAGCTACTGCAGCATTAAGCAATTATAATGATCCAATGCTTAGCTATATTATTGTTCGTCTGAATGTCACGGTTCCTTTGTCCGACTTGGGAGATAAGCTGGATGAGGCAAGAAGCGAGGCAACTGATGTGAAGTACACACGCTACAGCGTACAGGTGCTGAATGATGCAATTGCCACAGCTGCTAGTACATTCGATGCACTGTCTGCAAATGGCACAGACATTCAAGACCCTGCGGTGCAGGAGCAGATTCGCTCGGCTATCGCTTCATTGAATACCGCGCTTGCCCAGCTTTCGCTGGATGTGCCGAATACGTCGTTTAAGCCGGGCACGGTTTGGAATGATACGAGCGGTGCGCTTATTCAGGCTCATGGCGGCGGCATCATCTACGATGAGCATACGCAAAAATATTATTGGTATGGCGAGGATAAGACCAATGGCTATTTGCCAGCCCGCGGCGTTCGGGTATACTCCTCAACCGACTTATACAATTGGGAGGATCATGGTCTGGCGTTGACTGCGATTGGGTCGATGGATGATTTTACGAATGATCCGCTCATCTCTCAGCTGTATGCAGGCAGAACGGATCAAGCCAGCATTTTGAACGATATTGGGACGGATCGCATTATTGAGCGTCCAAAGGTTATTTACAATGATGCAACCGGAAAATACGTGATGTGGATGCATACGGATGGCCCGTCGGAAACGTCGACAGCCAACTATGCGAAGGCGGAGGCTGGCTATGCGCTGAGCGATTCGCCAACAGGACCCTTCGTCTACGGCGAAAGCCACCGGATGGACCGTGCTCCTGCGGATGCCACCTACAATGGGCAGCCTAACCAGCCGGGAATGGCGCGGGACATGACGCTTTTCAAGGATGATGACGGTACAGCTTACCTCGTCTATTCCAGCGAGGAAAATATGACGATGTACATTTCCAAGCTTAACGAGGAATATACCGATATTGTCGGCTGGCATAAAGATGGCAATGTCGAGCGCGATACCGTATACAAAGCCGAATATGGTGTCGATTACGTTCGGGTATTTCCGGGAGGACAGCGGGAAGCCCCTGCCTTGTTCAAATATCAGGGCAAATATTATATGATCACATCAGGCGCCACCGGATGGGACCCGAACCTTGGGAAATACACGGTTGCCGATGATATTTTCGGTGAGTGGAAGCCGATGCGCGATGTAGCGCCAGGCAGCGGTACGACGTTTGGCTCGCAAAGCACGCATGTTCTTCCGATTGATCCAGCAGCGGGTAAATTCCTGTATATGGGCGATCGCTGGGACAAAAATGATTTGAAAAATTCGCGTTACATTTGGCTGCCGATCGAATTTGGCCAAAATGATGAAATCGCGCTGCGCTGGCGCGATGAATGGACGCTGGATGAGCTGAACGCTATGGGACGTATTACGATTAATACGCCTTTGCCTTCGCAAACCTCGATTGGCAAAGTGCCTGTGTTGCCAGATACGGTGCAAATTACATTGTCTGGTGGTTCGCAAACGACGGCTGCAATTGCTTGGAATGCAACGCCGGAGCTGTTTGCTAAGCCTGGAATTGTTACGCTGAAGGGTACGCTTAGCGGGGCGAGCAGCAAAACGATTGAACAGCAAATTTATGTGGTGCCGGATCGCAGCGCTTATTTTGTTCATGCTGGAGGAGCGGCAACAGCCGATTATAACGACATGATTGCCTACATGGATGATACGCTTATTAATAAAGATGCGATCGACCAGAAATATGACCCGGATAATGGTCAAAATTGGGGTTATGTTGGTGACAATACCTTGACCTCGGGTACGGCTAGTGGCGATCTGTTCGCCTCACTGCGTTATTTAAAGTCTGGTACTGGCGATGATTTGCCTTACCGTTTTGATATCGCAAATGGCGAATACGATGTATATGTAGGCCTGTTCGATCCATGGTCGCAATATAACCCTGGTACTCGGAAAGCTCATATCGTTATCAATGATGAAATTAAAACGAGCAGCTATACATTCAGCGCTTCGCGAGATGTGCTGGGCTACGAAGACGTGAATGTATCTGATGGGAAGCTTGCGCTGACGGTTCGCCGGGCGGTTAATGGCGCTCCCGATCCGCAAATCAGCTGGATTATGATCGTCGCTAAGGAGCAGACAGCCGTTCAGGCGGCAAATCGTCTAGGCGAAATAGCAGCACCAGCACAAGGGGCGGTACAACTTGCGCTTCCGGAAGCCCCAGAAGGCTTCACAGTGGCGATCAAATCCTCCAACAGTGCAGTAATTGGCACCGATGGTACAATTACGCCGCCAGAGCAAGCAACAACCGTTCAATTGGAGCTGGAAGTGACAAGGTTATCGGATCAGACCAGTGCTGTTATCGTACGGTCGGTTATCGTTCCTGCCAAAGCAAGCAGCGGTGGCGGTACGGACCCAGGCACGAATCCTGGAACAAACCCAGGGACGAATCCTGGCTCGGGGTCCGGCAGCAATCCAGGATCAGGCTCGGGAAGCGGCTCAGGCAATGGGTCGAATCCAGGGACTACGCCGGGGACTGGAACTGGTACGGATCCGGGAACGAATCCAGGAACAGATCCAGGAACGAATCCGCCAGCATTTCCGGATGTAAGCAATCACTGGGCAGGAGCGGCAATTGGCAAGCTGACGGCTCAGGGTATCATGCAAGGATATCCAGATGGCACGTTCCAGCCGGATAAAAAGATGAATCGCGCCGAGTTTATGACGATTATTTTCCGCTTATTGAAACTGGACACGGCTGCCGGTTCATCGAAATTTAGCGATGTGTCGGAAGGAGCTTGGTATGCAGGCTCGGTAAATGCGTTGGTCAATGAAGGAATTGTGAGCGGATTTGCTGACGGCAGCTTTAAGCCGAATCAGGAAATTACTCGCGAGGAAGCTTTTGTGATTTTGTACCGTGCGATTAAGGGGCAGCTTGCTGCTGGCACGGCGAGTGGCGAAGGCAGCTTTAAGGATGGCGACAGCATCTCTGCTTGGGCAGCGGAAGCGGTTCAAGCTCTGGCAGAGCATGGTCTGATCAGCGGTTATAAGGATGGTTCTATCAAACCGGAGCAATCGATCAATCGTGCTGAAATAGCTACGATTGTCGCCAAGCTTTTGCAAGAGTAGTAGAAAATGAGAAGAGCAAGGTTTCCCGGGATCGCCTTGGAAACCTTGCTCTTTTATTTTACCCTCGAAACGGTAGCTTTGCTGCCAGAGGAAGGCGACAGCCGTTTACGCTTGAAATATAGGAAAGGATATGATGTTTTGATCCATTCTCTCTATTTCTACGCGAAACGGTAGCTTTGCTGCCAGAGGAAGGCGACAGCCGTTTACGCTTGAAATATAGGAAAGGATATGATGTTTTGATCCATTCTCTCTATTTCTACGCGAAACGGTAGCTTTGCCGCCAGAGGAAGGCGACAGCCGTTTACGCTTGTTTGTTTATCAACTGTTCCGTTAGCAGATGCTTTCGTCAGCTCACTTTAAAGCTGGAAATAGCGGTTTCCAAATCGCTAACAATGCGATTCAGTGCTTGTGCCGATGCTGCGATATGCTCCATCTGCGCCAGCTGTTCCTCCGTTGCCGCCGCCACGTCATCTGTTTTCTCCAAATTGGAGGCAGCGCCAGCTGCAGCTGATTCTGTCGAAGCACTAATTTGCTGCGAGCCTGCGGACAATTGCTCAGCAATGGCCGAATTATCATGGAGCTGATTCGCAATTTGCTCAATAGCGATAGAGATAGCATCAAGCCGCTCCTGCACCACTTTCAGCTGGCCGCCGCCATTTTCGACCTCTTGAACGGTTGTCGTCATATAGCTGGATGCACTAGCGATTTCACTGCGTGTACCAGCTACGAGCGTATTGATGCCTTCCGCTGATTCCAGCGAGGCCGCTGCCAGCTTTCGGATTTCCTCCGCAACTACGGCGAAGCCTTTGCCTTGTTCTCCTGCCCGTGCCGCCTCAATTGAGGCGTTCAGCGACAAAATATTCGTTTGACCGGCGAATGCGGTAATATTTTGCGCGATTTTGCCGATTTGCTGCGAGCGATGCTCAAGAGACTGAATGCTTTCCGACAGCTTCGTAATGACGGAACGAACATCCTCCATCTGGGCGATGAGCGCAGCGAGCGCCTGCTGGCTTTGCTCGGTTTGCTCTGACGTTTCAGAGGAATGCATGGCAATGGAAGTTGTATTTTCGGCAATACGCTGAATGCCAACCGCCATTTCTTCAATCGCACGGGATGTTTCCTGTGCAGTTCTAGCCTGAACCATGGAGCTTTGAGCGACCTCTTGAATCCGAATCGCGGTGTGCTCTGCGGCCTCGGTCGATTCCTGCGACGCAGCTGTCAGCTGGGAGGAAGCTGCGCTTACCTCGACGGAAGACTCCGAAATGCCGGAAATCAGCTTGCGCATCGTATCTATCATATGATCGACGGCTGCTGAAATCCGGCCAAGCTCGTCTTTTCCAGGATTTTCATCGCGCTGCACCGTCAAATCTCCCGCTGCCACTTGGTTGGATTTGGCGACGATAATGCGGACTGTCCGCATAATTTGACGGACGGTGATGATAACAATGATGACTAGAAGAAGCGTAACTAAAGAAATCGTTATGAATGCTACAAGTTGATTTTGATCCACTTGCTTGTTGATGGCCGCAATCGTCAGCTCCGCATGCTTGTCTAAGCTTTCTCCAATTTCGTCAATGCCGGAGCGGCTGGATTTAAAAGCGTCGTCAATTTCGGCATTGCGGAACTGGTGCTGGTCTCCGGCAGCAGCCTGTACGGCAGCAGAGGACCACAATTCAAATTTTGGCTGGAATTGGCCCAGAATGTCCTCAATCGTACGGCCAGACTCACCATATGCCAATTTTTTCAAAGATTGCGCTTCAATAATAACGTTTGCTTTTCCAACACGTTCGGATACCTGCGCGATATTTTCTGCCAACTCTTTACGCGCTTCATCCGTTTCAGCTGCGTTTAACGTACCAGACTCCACTTTTAAATACGCTTGATAAGCTTGATACATGTCGCGGTCTGCATTCAAAATCAGTGAATTGACCTGATTGGATGTGTCATAAATCTCCTCTGTCATCGTGTGCACAATTTGCTGCTGGCCGTTCAGGTAATACAAGCTCGACAGCACATACGCAATAAGCGGAATTGCAGCAAGCAGAGCAAGCCGCCAGCGTAAAGATAGTTTTAACATAGAATCCCGCCCTCTTTTCTAAAAGTTAACCTAATATGTAGTATATATCGGTGTAAATCACGTTTTCTGTAACGATTTTATAAAGTGTTTTTAAAATAATTATGTCGAAGCTGTATGGTGAAAAAAGGTGGGGAAAATGCTAGGCTATTTTCTTGGATAAAGCCTTGCCAGTCGCGGTTTATGCTCGATTGAATATTCGACACATTTCGATAAAAATTTAGGGCTGAATCCCTCTTTTTTTGGGAGGAATATGTTATAATTTGTCGAATTTATTCACAGCTAGAAATTTCCTGACTTAATTATGGTACAGAAGCTATTGGGTGGCGTCATCAGAGAGAGTATAAATGAAGCATAGAGGAGGGTGAATCCGGCGGGATGTACGAGCCTGCATATTATTGGAATTGGGTTTTTGAAAGAGCTTGCAAGACATAGACAGCAACTTAATAAAATTCTGGAGGCACTCAGCTATGACAAAAAGGCATCACACATCGATATGGCCACGAATAGGAATTTTTATGCTCGCTTTTATCATCATGCTTCAAGTTGGTACCCCTTCCATTTATGCAGCTCCTACACCGGACACCTTTACGACAAAGAGCAGTGAAACGTTACCTGCGAATTCCATGGCAGCTGGCGCTTATGGCAACGGACTGTACATTGCTGTTGGATCTTATGGGGCAATTATTAAATCTACAGATGCCGATCATTGGGAAAGCGTAAAAACAAAGGCGGATTCTAATTATTCTGGAGTATCGGCTCCATCAAGTTTTAGCTTTAATGGTGTTGCTTTTGGCAATGGAACCTTTGTTGCCGCTGGTTCTGAAGGGGTTATATTAAGCTCCACAGATGGTGTGAATTGGACACAGCGGACCTCGGGGATTACATCCCAGATATCTAATATCGAATATTTCACATTTAATGGAGTAGGAGCCTTTTATGCACTCTCGATGGGGAAGTATATTACCTCTACCAATGGCACCACTTGGACAACGGTTGTACCGACTGGAATACCTTCAGACAAATCCATCACTCAAGTAACAGTGGGAAACAATGGGACGCGCCTCGCTGTATCGAGTGAGGAAGGCAAAATTTATTCGACGACTAATGGCACGACTTGGACTTCCGTTCATCCAGTGACCCCAGCCTCGCTCCCCGCTAATGGAGCCAATTTTCTGGAATGGATGAATGACCGTTATTTTATGGCTGATATTAGCGGCTATATTTGGACCTCTACCAATCTCTCCACTTTTACCTTAATGGGTGCCCCGTCTTTACAAGTTGGGTCAAATCCAACCGGCCAAATGAGAAAAGGCTTTTATGATGGAGCACATTATTATTTGTTTGGCAGCGAGGGAAGCAAATATGGCGCTGTTTATACATCAACAGATGCGACAACTTGGACGCTGCAGCCTTTTGAACGAGAGTTTGTTGATCAAAATGCTTCCTATATAAACGGAAAATACTTTTTGTTTGGAAATGAAGGCATGAGCGTCTCAGATACGGGCTCTAATTGGAGCTATAAATGGGGCGGGATTTTTAATGAAATTATTTATGACGGTACCAAATATATAGCCGTTGGGCAGCTGGGAAAAGAAGGAACAATTTGGACTTCGAATGACTTGTCTGCGTGGACGAAGCAAAGTATTTCGGGACAGGCAGATGCTTTTACATCAGTGGCGCACGGAAATGGCAAGTACGTGGCAGTTGCCGGACCTTATCACGGCGCAACAAAATTGGCTACCTCCAGCAACGGTACAAGTTGGAGCCTGCAAGGGAGCTTGCTTGGCAATGAATTTTTTAGTGATGTTGCTTACGGCAGTGGGATATTTGTGGCTACAGGTTATACCAATAAGGCTGTGATCGAGACATCGGTGGACGGTGTAACTTGGACTGAGCAGACTTTGCCTACCAATACGTTGAACTATTTAGCCTCGGTTGCTTATATTAATAATCAATTTGTAGCGCTAGGGAATGCTAATGATAATTATGGAAATGTGACTGAGCTAGCAATTCTGACTTCAAATGATGGGGTAAATTGGACGAATCACGATAGCAGTTACCCTAATTCAACCGATTTTGTAACCAATATGATTTATGATGGAAGCAAATATATTTTGCTTGGGTACGATTCATCAACCTATGAAATGTTTACCCGCACGAGTGTGGATCTTGTGACATGGTCTTCTCCTGGTTTAACAGGCGGATATTCAGTATATGGTGGTTCGACATTTATAGGAAAGAAAGGCAATACGCTTTATGGACTTTTTACAGATAGCAGTTATGAGTCAGAGGACATTTTTTATTCCAATGATGATGGTGCTACTTGGCAAGCCACTTCTACTTTAGATGCTAACAAGAGAGCGTCTGCATTAATGACCGTCAATAACGAAATTGTTATATCAGGTCCTAACAAGCTGGTTATGACCTCGGGAGCGGTAGTTTCTTCATCGGCAATTACCCCTAGTACGGCAAGCTTTGATAAAGAAACATCGGCGCAGGCGGATGTAGCCGTGACGTTGACGCTGAACGGTAATACGCTGAGCAGCATCACGAATGGCGGAGCGACGCTGACAGCGGGAACCGATTACACAGTTGCGGGCAACACGGTAACGATTAAAAAGTGGTATTTGTCGCAGCAGTCTGTAGGCACAACGAACCTCGCGTTTAATTTCAGCGCAGGAGCAGCGCAGACGTTGGCAGTAACGGTGAGTGACACAACGCCGCAAAACAGCCAATTGAGCCAGACAACAGCGAGCTTCGATAAAGAAACATCAGCGCAAGCGGATGTAGCTGTAACGTTGACGCTGAACGGCAATACGCTGAGCAGCATCACGAATGGCGGAGCGACGCTGACAGCGGGAACGGATTATACGGTTGCGGGCAACGTTGTGACGATCAACAAAGCATATCTTGCGCAGCAGTCAGTAGGCACAACGAACCTCGCGTTTAATTTCAGCGCAGGAGCAGCGCAGACGTTGGCAGTAACGGTGAGTGACACAACGCCGCAAAACAGCCAATTGAGCCAGACAACAGCG
>NZ_JBXENU010000008.1:0-358169 GCF_059383715.1 Paenibacillus sp. J31R34 | reverse complement strand
CGTTTCACCTTGAAATATAGGAAAGGATATGGTTGTCCCATCCCTTCTCTATATTTCTCGGAATGAAACGCGCTACGCCGCCAAAGGACGGCGACAGCCGTTTCACCTTGAAATATAGGAAAGGATATGGTTGTCCCATCCCTTCTCTATATTTCTCGGAATGAAACGCGCTACGCCGCCAAAGGACGGCGACAGCCGTTTCACCTTGACCCTAGTCTAATGGATATACGGGGTGAACTCAACGTGCAAATCCAGCGGCAGCAAGGAGCTTCCCGCCTTGACCAGAGGGAGGAGCTTCGCTTATAGTGGACAGAGAAGATTAACATATTAATGAGGTGGACTACAAATGTCTCAAAAGATTTACGTTGGAATCGATGTTGGCGGAACGGCAATTAAGGTCGGATTGTGCAACGAGAACGGGGATTTGCTTCATACCTATGAAGGTCCCACAGAAACGAATAAAGGTACGGATGCTATCCTTGAAAATATTGCTGCTTATGCGCGTGCCATCGTCGCTGAATCTTCCTATGAATGGGAGCAGGTTGGCGGCGTAGGCGTTGGAATAGCCGGTTTCTTGGACATTCCGACAGGTTATATTAAGTTCGCGCCGAATTTGAAGATTCGCGACGTAAATTTGAAAGATTATTTGGAAGCCAAGCTTGCAACTAAAGTGCTGGTAAACAATGATGCAAACGTGGCGGCGCTGGGCGAAGCTTGGGCTGGCGCGGGCAAGGGCATCGATCACTGCGTATGCTATACGCTTGGTACAGGCGTTGGCGGCGGTATTATTATCGGCGGCAAAATCGTTGAAGGTTTTGCGGGTATGGCTGGCGAGCTAGGACATATTGCGATTGTGCCGGATCTCGAAGCGATCCAGTGCGGCTGCGGCAAAATGGGCTGCCTGGAAACCGTATCTTCCGCAACGGGCATTATCCGTATGGCGAAGGATGCCGTTGAGCGCGGCGACCGTACGACGCTTGCTCAAGTGACAGATATTATGGCGAAGGACGTTATCGATGCAGCGAAAGCTGGAGATGAAGTGGCTATACGCATTGTAAGCCGTGCTGCGTATTATTTGGGACGCTCGATGGCGCTCATGGCAGTCGTGCTGAATCCACAATGCTTCATTATTGGCGGCGGCGTATCCAAAGCCGGCGATTTTCTGTTCGATCAAATTCGCGAAGTATTCGAGAAGTATACACAGAAAGAAGCGCAGGATGGCGTGAAAATCATCCCTGCTACGCTAGGCAACAATGCAGGTGTCGTTGGCGCGGCTGGATTGATTTTGCGCTCGTAGCGATAAACATAGGATAACTGGGACATTTTCCCCGCTTGTGAGGAGGAGAAGAAGATGGAGACGGCAGCAGCACTAGCGAAGCTTGTTATTATTACAGGGATGTCAGGTGCGGGCAAAACGATTGCTGTACAAAGTCTGGAGGATCTTGGCTTCTTCTGCGTCGATAATTTGCCCCCGGTGCTTATCCCAAAGTTTGCTGAGCTGATTGAGCAATCAAACGGGAAGATCGGCAAGGTTGCATTGGTTATTGACTTGCGCGGCAGGGAGTTTTTTACAGCTTTAGCGGAGTCTTTAAGTTATATTAAAGACCATTCTACCATAAGCTGTGAGATACTGTTCCTGGATGCGACGGATGGCGTGCTTGTTCAACGTTATAAGGAAAGCCGCCGCCGCCACCCGCTTGTGCCCGATGGCTTGCCGCTGGACGGCATCAAGCTGGAACGCAGAATGCTGGAGGACCTGAAGGGGTCTGCTTCGCTGGTTATTGATACGAGCAGCATCAAGCCCGCACAGCTGAAAGAGCGAATTATTTCCAAGTTCACGAACCTGGAGCAAAATAGCTTATCAGTCAATGTCATTTCTTTCGGCTTTAAATATGGTATTCCGATTGATGCGGATTTAATTTATGATGTGCGTTTTTTGCCTAATCCTCATTATATTGAGCATCTGCGCCCAAATACCGGCCAGACGCCAGAGGTTTATGAATATGTGATGAAATGGCCGGAAACGCAGGCGTTTCTGGCTAAGCTGGTTGACATGCTCCAGTTTCTTCTTCCGCTTTATCATAAGGAAGGGAAGAGCCAAGTCGTTATCGGCATTGGCTGCACCGGAGGAAAACATCGCTCGGTGGCGATTTCGGAATACTTGGGCCGTGTGCTGGGAAGCAGTGATACGGAACGGGTACGCGTCAGCCATCGCGATTCCGACCGCGACAAGCATTAACGGAGGGAACGTATGCAGAACAGGCACAAAATAGGAGCGCCTCCCAAGATCGTGGTCATTGGCGGAGGCACAGGATTATCCGTTATGCTGCGCGGGCTTAAGGAAAAGCCTATGGATATTACAGCCATCGTCACGGTTGCTGATGATGGGGGCAGCTCCGGCGTGCTGCGCAATGAGCTGCAAATTCCGCCTCCAGGCGATGTTCGCAATGTGCTGATGGCACTTGCCGACACCGAGCCGCTGCTCGCAGAGGTGCTGCAATACCGATTTAATTCAGGTACAGGACTTGCGGGGCATAGCCTTGGCAATTTAATGCTGGCTGCTATGGCAGACATCACAGGCGATTTTGTGACGGGCGTACGCGAGCTGAGCAGGGTACTGGCGGTACGCGGACGGGTTTTGCCTGCCGCAGCCCAGGCCATTGTGCTTAAGGCGGAAATGGCCGATGGCTCGATCGTCATTGGCGAGTCGATGATTCCAAAGGCGGGTCAAGCGATTAAACGTGTATTCATTGATACGGAGAATGCGCACGCGCTGCCGGAAGCGGTCAAAGCGATTGAGCAAGCAGATGCCATCTTAATTGGGCCGGGAAGCTTGTACACGAGTATTATGCCGAATTTGATTGTTCCGATGCTGGCTCAAGCGATTACGGAATCTTGCGCCGTCAAGCTGTTTGTATGCAATGTGATGACGCAGCCGGGTGAGACGGACAATTATACGGTATCGGATCATATGAATGCGATTGAGGCCCATATCGGCCTGCAATTATTCGATTATGTCATTGTGAACAATGGTGAAATTTCACCGCAAGTGGAAGCCAAATACGCAGAGATGGGCGCGAAGCCCGTCGCTATTGATTTGGAAGCTATTCGCAGCAAGGGCTGCGAGGTTATTGCGGATCGTTTTGTTTTATTCCAGACGTTTCTAAGGCATGATGCCGAGCGTCTAAGCCATCATATTTATAAGCTAGTGGAAAACTGGATGATTAGAAAGAGGTGACAAACCATGTCGTTTGCGGCACAAACAAAAAAGGAACTTACGCTTATTGAAGCGGATTCCTGCTGTGAGCTTGCAGAGCTTTCCGCGCTCATTCGGATGAATGGTTCTGTCAGCTTATCCAGCCGCAAAGTCATTTTGGACATCTCAACAGAAAATGCTGCAATAGCCCGTCGTATTTATTCTCTGGTCAAAAGGCACTTTGAGGTACACACCGAGCTGTTGGTTCGGAAAAAAATGCGGCTGAAAAAGAACAATGTGTATATCGTACGTATTCCAACAATGGTACAATCTATATTAAGCAAGCTTCATATCGTATCTGAGGGTTTCGTATTCAACTCCGGAATTGATAAGACGATGATTAAGAAGTCTTGCTGCAAACGATCATATTTGCGTGGTGCTTTCCTTGCTGGAGGTTCAGTGAATAACCCTGAGGGTTCTTCGTACCATTTGGAAATCTCTTCGATGTATGAGGAGTATTGCGGCTCATTAGTGGAGCTAGCCAATAAGTTCGAGCTGAATGCACGCTGCATCGAGCGGAAGAAAGGCTTTATTTTTTACATTAAGGAAGGCGAGAAAATTATTGAGCTGCTGAACATTATTGGCGCTCATCAGGCGCTGTTTAAATTCGAGGATGTGCGAATTATGCGCGATATGCGCAATTCCGTCAATCGAATCGTCAATTGCGAGACAGCGAACCTGAACAAGACCATCGGCGCGTCCGTGCGGCAGATTGATAATATTAAACTGCTGGACCGCGAGCTAGGCCTTGAAAATTTGCCGGATAAGCTCAAGGAAGTCGCTGAAATTCGCCTGCAGCATCCCGATCTGAACTTGAAGGAAGTTGGAGAACTGCTCAAAGGGTCAGTGAGCAAATCAGGCGTAAACCACAGGCTTCGCAAAATTGATGAACTTGCTGAAAAAATACGCAACGGCTAAACTTTTAACTTCATGTTTCCGATGGTATAATGATACAATGAGTTTAAAATTATCGGCATAATTAAGGATTGAATAAGATATAGGGGGTATGGTTTCCATGACAAGGCTTCCGGTTGTCGTTCGACTAAAAACAGGTCTTCATGCAAGACCTGCAGCATTATTCGTACAAGAAGCTAATAAATTTTCATCTGAAGTATTCGTCGAGAAAGACGACAAGAAAGTGAATGCCAAATCGATTATGGGAATTATGAGCTTGGCAATCAGTTCGGGCACTGAAGTTTTCATAAGTGCGGAAGGTTCGGACGCAGAACAGGCTGTAAACGCTTTAGCTGCATTGGTAAGCAAGGAAGAGCTCGAGAACCAATAAGAAGCCTTATGCAGCAGGGACTCGTCTGCTCATAACCATATCTTTTGGCCATGCCGCCTTTTGGATCAGAGTGATCCAGGGCGGTTTTTTTTGAAATATAAGCATATTGTAAAAGAGTGCATAACAAAACAAACCCGGTTCGCCTGAACCGGGTTTGTTTTGTTATGCACCCATATGAATGATGGATGATTTAGATTTTCTCAATAACCTTATCAACCAGACCATACGCGCAAGCTTCTTGGGCGCTCATGAAATAGTCGCGATCGGTATCCTTCTCAACGCGCTCAAGCGGTTGGCCTGTGCGCTCGGACAGGATTCCGTTAAGGTGGTCGCGCATTTTGATAATGCGGCGAGCACGGATTTCGATGTCGCTCGCTTGGCCTTCAGCGCCGCCCAGCGGCTGGTGAATCATAACCTCGCTGTTCGGAAGCGCGTAACGCTTGCCTTTGGCGCCTGCTGCAAGCAGGAAAGCGCCCATCGATGCTGCCATACCTACACAAATGGTGGATACGTCAGGCTTGATGTATTGCATCGTATCATAGATTGCCATACCCGAGGTGATCGAACCGCCAGGGCTGTTAATGTAAAGGGAGATGTCTTTCTCAGGGTCATCTGCTGTCAGAAACAGCATCTGTGCGATGATGGAGTTGGCTACAACGTCATTGACGCCCGAGCCCAAGAAGATAATACGATCCTTCAATAACCGGGAATAGATGTCGTAGGAGCGCTCTCCGCGATTAGTTTGCTCAATAACCATAGGGACGAAATTCATATCCTGTAAACCTCCTCCGAAAAATAACAAGATTGATATTGCCGTAACATCATAATAGCGGATGAAACGTTAAAAGTCAAAGATAGTCAGACAAATCAGATTTTTCTCGGACGCATGCCGTTTCATAGCTAAAAAACGAAATAAAAAAACCACCCTTTCATCAGGGTGGCCACATAATAGGCTTCATAAACGCCTACTGCTCGCTGCAAATCGTTATCGGTTAATCAGAACGCGCCCGCTAGGAATCGAACCTAGATCTCAGGCTCCGGAGGCCTACGTCATATCCATTGGACCACGGGCGCATGTATAAAAGTAACAGCAAGATTTAGTATAGGTTAAATACGAATAGAAATCAAGCCAGCTATCAAAAATAAATTTGATAAAATCGTGTCGGTAAACGGTTTCATACGAAATTGTTGACTTGAAATGTTAGATCAAGTTCGGTAAAATAGAGGTGGGACTTAAAACGAAAGCATGGGACGTTTCGTGTCCACCGTAATGCATGAGTATCAGTTTCGCTTAACTTAGTACGGGTGGAGTGAATAATTAGAAGATGCGCCAGATGATTGAATTGCAGCAGCAGCTTCTGCCAGATTTGCTCGACGTGATGAGGAAGCGCTACAGGATACTGCACCAGGTTATGCTCTCTGATCTAATCGGCCGCAGAACGCTTGCGACAACGTTGGGTATGACGGAGAGGGTGCTGCGAGCAGAAACGGACTTTCTAAAGTCACAGGGCTTGCTTGAAATTCATGCCTCCGGCATGAGGATCAGTGAACCCGGCAAAGAACTGCTGGAACAGTTTGAGCCTTTTGTGCAGACGATTTTCGGCTTGTCGGAGCTTGAGGAGAAGATCAGAAGTTATTTTGGGCTGAGCCAGGTTGTTGTTGTGGCCGGCGATTCTGATGTATCCGCGCAGACGAAGCGGGAACTCGGCAGAGCAGGAGGACAGGTACTGCGCAAAGCGATGGAGCAAGGCGACGTCATTGCCGTTACAGGCGGTACGACGACTGCTCAGGTGGCAAATCAGCTTTCGGCCGTGGCGCCGCTTAAAACCAATTGGTTCGTGCCTGCAAGAGGCGGACTAGGCGAAAGCGTCGATTATCAGGCGAATACGATTGCTTCCACCATGGCGAAGCGGACAGGTGCCAATTATCGGCTGCTTCACGTTCCTGATCATCTTGGAGAGGAAGCTTATGCTCCCATTATGCAGGAACCGAATATCCAGGACATTATAGAAGTGATCCGCAGGGCGCGTATTGTCGTGCACGGCATCGGAGACGCTATGGTGATGGCTCGGCGCAGGAAGCTTGATGAGGCGACGATGCAGGGTATTGAAGCGGAGGGGGCACTTGCGGAAGCCTACGGTTTTTATTTTGATCGCAGCGGGCAAGTGGTTCACAAGATGCCGACGGTAGGACTACGGCTCGAGGATATTGTTAAGACTGAAGTTGTTATTGGAGTAGCCGGAGGCAAAAGCAAAGGCGAAGCGATCGCAGCAGTTATGCGCTTTGGACACAATGATGTTTTAGTTACTGATGAGGCTGCCGCATTAGAAATCATTTCGATTATTGAAGGCTCAGCTCCATAAAAATATAAGAATTTATAAGTTGCAGCTTATAAATAGGACTTATATTTCTCCGACAAAGCTCTTCGCTCGTCCTAGAAGGACGATGAAGTCGTTTTTGCTTGAAATAGTAAGAAAGTATAAGTTTCACGCTTATACTCCGCTTATATTTCTCGGACTGAAACGCGCCGCGCCACCAAAGGATGGCAACAGCCGTTTCACCTTGGCAAGTGATCTTGATGCTTCGCGCCGTGCGAGACAATGGCACCCGGCATGCGAAATGTCTTGAAATATATTTTTTATCCCAAAACACTCTAGGAGGAAACAACAATGGTTAAAGTAGGTATTAACGGATTTGGTCGTATTGGTCGTAACGTATTCCGCGCAGCTCTGAACAACGCTGATGTAGAAATCGTAGCAGTAAACGATTTGACAGACACAGCTACACTGGCTCACCTTTTGAAATATGATACAACTCACGGTACTCTTGATGCTACAGTTGAAGCTAAAGAAGGCGCGATCGTAGTTAACGGCCGCGAAATCAAAGTTTTCGCTGAGCGCAACCCTGAAAACCTGGCTTGGGCTTCTGTAGGCGCTGAAATCGTTGTTGAATCCACTGGTATTTTCACAGCTAAAGAAAAAGCTGAGCTTCACCTTAAAGGCGGCGCTAAAAAAGTTATCATCTCCGCTCCTGCTACTAACGAAGATATCACTGTCGTTATCGGCGTTAACGAAGATAAATACGATGCAGCTGCTCACACAATCATCTCCAACGCTTCTTGCACAACGAACTGTCTTGCTCCGTTTGCAAAAGTATTGAACGATAAATTCGGCATCGTTAAAGGCATGATGACAACGATCCACTCGTACACAAATGACCAATCCGTTCTGGATGTACCGCACAAAGACCTTCGTCGTGCTCGTGCAGCTGCTGAGAACATCATTCCTTCATCCACTGGCGCTGCTAAAGCAGTATCGCTTGTACTTCCTGAGCTGAAAGGCAAACTGAACGGTATGGCTATGCGTGTTCCTACACCTAACGTTTCCGTAACTGACCTGGTAGCTGAGCTGAAAGTTAACGTAACAGTTGAAGAAGTTAATGCTGCTCTGAAAGAAGCTTCCGAAGGCGCACTTAAAGGCATCTTGAACTACAACGAGCTTCCGCTTGTTTCCAGCGACTACAACCATGACCCAGCTTCCTCCACAATCGATGGCTTGTCGACTATGGTTGTTGAAGGTAACATGGTAAAAGTTATTTCTTGGTACGACAACGAGTGGGGCTACTCGAACCGCGTAGTTGATCTCGCTGCTTATATCGCAAGCAAAGGTCTGTAAGAACAAGGGAAATATCCCCCACAATTACATGGAACGCTTTACGTCCCAGGCCGGTCTTGCACCGGCTGCGGGATACGCTTAATCCGCGGCGCTCCCGGGGCATCGTATGCGATTCAAGCGAAACCTTAACAGGGGGCGCGATTTTGTCTTCACGACGAAGCGCGGCTTCAGGTTCGCGAGCCTTCTGGCCGCGAGCCAAGAGGGAGCGTTCCTTCTTTTGATAAAGAGGGAACGCTTCTTTTTGTTTGAATATAGATGATGACAAGCTTTGCACGCTAATATCAGGAGGTTACATTCATGGCTAAAAAAAGTGTTCGTGACGTAGAAGTAGCAGGCAAACGGGTATTCGTACGCGTCGATTTCAATGTACCGCTCGAAGATGGTAAAATTACCGATGACAAGCGTATCCGTGAGACGCTTCCTACGATTAACTTCTTGATCGAAAAAGGCGCGAAAGTTATTTTGGCAAGCCACTTGGGCCGCCCGAACGGTGAAGTTGTAGAAGAGCTTCGCCACACTGCATCGGCAGCGCGTCTGTCTGAGCTGCTTGGCAAACCGGTAGTAAAAGCAGATGAGTCGATCGGTGAAAATGTTAAAGCGCAAATCGCGGCTTTGAATGATGGCGATGTATTGCTGCTTGAAAACGTTCGTTTCCATGCGGGCGAAGAGAAAAATGATGCTGAGCTGGCGAAAGCTTTCGCTGAGCTTGCTGATCTTTACGTAAATGACGCTTTCGGCGCTGCACACCGTGCACACGCTTCGACTGAAGGCATTGCGCATCACCTGCCGGCTGTTTCCGGTCTATTGATGGAGAGAGAGCTTGATGTTCTTGGCAAAGCGCTGAACAACCCTGAGCGTCCTTTCACAGCTATCGTAGGCGGTTCGAAGGTTAAGGATAAAATTGACGTTATCAACAAAATGATTGAAATTGCTGACAACATCATTATCGGTGGCGGCTTGTCCTACACGTTCTTCAAAGCACAAGGCCATGAAATCGGCAAATCGCTGGTTGATAATTCGAAGCTTGATCTGGCGCTTGAGTTCATTGAAAAAGCTAAAAAGCTCGGCAAAAACTTCCTCATTCCAGTTGATATCGTTGTCGCTGATGATTTCAGCAAAAACGCCAACACGCAAATCGTTGAAGTTGACGGCATTCCAGCTGAGTGGGAAGGCATCGACATCGGTCCTAAGACGCGTGAAATCTACGCTGAAGCGATCAAAAACTCCAAGCTGGTTGTTTGGAACGGACCTATGGGCGTATTCGAAATCGAGCCTTTCTCCCATGGTACACAAGCAGTAGCGAAAGCATGTGCAGAAACAGCTGGCTACACCGTTATCGGTGGCGGCGATTCAGCTGCAGCGGCTGAGAAATTCGGTCTTGCTGACAAAATGGACCACATTTCTACTGGCGGCGGCGCTTCCCTGGAATTCATGGAAGGCAAAGTATTGCCGGGCGTTGAAGCACTTAACGATAAATAAGCAACCCATACAGTACAGGAGGGTATATATATGAGCAGAAAACCAATTATTGCAGGCAACTGGAAAATGTTCAAAACGGTTTCTGAAGCAGCTTCCTTCTTCGCAGATGTGAAAGGCAAAGCAGAGGTTGATGGCGTAGAGAGCGTTATCTGCGCGCCATTCACAGCACTTCCTTCCCTTGTTGAAGCAGCTAAAGGAACGACTATCGCGATTGGCGCACAAAATCTTCATTTCGAAGACAATGGCGCATTCACTGGTGAAATCAGCGGCGTGATGCTGAAAGATCTGGGCGTGAAATATGTTATTATCGGCCACTCCGAGCGTCGTGCTTATTTTGCTGAGACTGACGAAATCGTTGGCAAAAAAGTACATGCAGCATTCAAGCATGATCTGACTCCTATCGTATGTGTAGGCGAGAAGCTTGAAGAGCGCGAAGCTGGCGAAACCAAAAATGTGTGCAACGTGCAAACGGTAGCGGCATTCCAAGGCTTGTCCGCAGCTCAAGCAGCTGAAGTAGTCGTTGCTTATGAGCCTATCTGGGCGATTGGCACAGGCAAATCTTCGACTTCTGAAGATGCACAGGACGTTATCGGTTATATCCGCAGCGTAATTGCAGGTCTTTATGACGATGCAACAGCAGCAGCGGTTCGTATCCAATACGGCGGCAGCGTTAAACCTAACAATGTTGCTGAATATATGGGTCAGCAAGATATCGACGGCGCGCTTGTAGGCGGAGCTAGCCTTGAGCCTGCTTCCTATATCGCACTGATCGAGGGGGCCAAGTAAGATGGCTGCTCCAGTTGCATTAATTATTCTTGACGGCTTTGGTCTGCGCGATGACGTTACAGGCAATGCAGTTGCCCAAGCGAAAAAGCCTAACTACGACCGTTACTGGTCGACTTACCCTCATACGCAGCTGACAGCGAGCGGTGAAGCGGTAGGCTTGCCAGATGGACAAATGGGCAACTCCGAGGTTGGACACTTGAACATCGGAGCAGGCCGCATCGTCTATCAGGATTTGACTCGCATCAGCAAGTCGATCCGTGACGGCGAGTTTTTCGACAATGAAACACTGCTTGGCGCTGTGCGCCATGCAAAAGCAAATAGCAAGAAGCTTCACTTATACGGCCTGCTATCCGATGGCGGCGTACACAGCCACATTGCGCATTTGTTTGCTCTGCTTGACCTGGCAAAAAAGGAAGGCCTGGAAGATGTCTATATCCATGCATTCCTTGATGGCCGCGACGTTGCCCCGGATAGCGCAAAAGGCTACATGGAGCAGCTAATCGCGAAGATCGAAGAGGTTGGCGTAGGTAAAATTGCTACGGTACAAGGACGTTATTATGCGATGGATCGCGACAAACGCTGGGAGCGGGTAGAGAAGTCATACCGCGCTATGGTGTATGGCGAAGGTCCGCATTATACGGACCCTCTTAAGGCGATAGTTGAATCGTACGAGAAATCCGTTTATGATGAGTTTGTTATGCCAACGGTTATCGTAGGTGAGGATGGTAAACCGGTAGGTCTCGTAGAGTCGGAGGATGCGGTTATTTTCTTCAACTTCCGTCCAGACCGTGCGATTCAACTGGGACAAGTGTTTACGAACGCAGATTTCCGCGGTTTTGAACGTGGGGAGCATGCTCCGAAAAATTTGTATTTCGTATGCTTGACGCTATTCAGCGAAACGATTGACGGTTTTGTGGCCTATTCGCCGAAAAACCTCGATAATACGCTTGGTGAAGTGCTTGTGCAAAACGGCAAGAAGCAGCTTCGCATTGCGGAAACTGAGAAGTATCCGCATGTTACGTTCTTCTTTAGCGGCGGTCGTGATCATGAACTTCCGGGCGAGACTCGCGTTTTGATCAATTCGCCTAAAGTAGCAACGTATGATCTTCAGCCGGAAATGAGCGCTTATGAGGTGGCAGCAGCTGCGGTCAGCGAGATTGAAGCAGACAAGCATGATGCAATTATCTTGAATTTTGCCAATCCGGATATGGTGGGTCACTCCGGCATGCTGGAGCCGACAATCAAAGCGGTAGAAGCAACGGATGCATGCTTGGGTCAAGTCGTTGAGGCGGTGCTTGCTAAAGGCGGCGTATGTATTATTACAGCTGACCATGGTAATGCCGATATGGTATTTGATGCAAACGGACGTCCGTTCACGGCGCACACAACCAACCCAGTGCCTTGCATTGTGACGGTTGCTGGAGCAACGCTGCGTGAAGGCGGAATTTTGGCAGACCTTGCACCTACGGTGCTTGATCTGATGCAGCTTTCCAAGCCGGCAGAGATGACGGGCATTTCCCTGATTCAGAAGTAACAACAATCATCAAACTAAGAGGAGTGTTCAAACATGTCTATTATCGTTGACGTATATGCACGCGAAGTATTGGATTCCCGCGGTAATCCAACAGTAGAAGTAGAAGTATCCCTAGAATCCGGTGGCCAAGGCCGCGCTATCGTTCCATCCGGCGCATCCACTGGCGCATACGAAGCTGTTGAGCTTCGTGATGGCGACAAAGGCCGTTACCTTGGTAAAGGCGTAGAAAAAGCAGTAGATAACGTTAACACGATTATCGCTCCTGAAATCATTGGTCTGGACGCTCTTGATCAAGTAGCTATCGACCGCAAAATGATCGAGCTTGACGGTACGCCGAACAAAGCTAAGCTGGGCGCTAATGCGATTCTTGCTGTATCGATGGCTGTAGCTCGCGCTGCTGCTGATGCACTGAACGTATCCCTGTACACTTACCTGGGCGGATTCAACGCTAAAGTTTTGCCAGTTCCAATGATGAACATCATCAATGGCGGCGAGCACGCGGACAACAACATCGACGTACAAGAGTTCATGGTTCTGCCAGTTGGCGCTCCAACATTTAAAGAAGCTCTTCGTATCGGCGCTGAAATTTTCCACAGCCTGAAATCGGTTCTGAAAAACAAAGGCCTGAACACAGCTGTAGGCGACGAAGGCGGCTTTGCTCCTAACCTTGGTTCGAACGAAGAAGCAATCACTACAATCATCTCCGCTATCGAGAGCGCAGGCTACAAGCCAGGCGTTGATGTATTCCTTGGTATGGACGTAGCTTCGACTGAATTCTTCAAAGATGGCAAATACCACCTGGAAGGCGAAGGAAAATCCTTCACGCCTGCTGAATTCGTTGATCTGCTTGCTTCATGGGTTGATAAATACCCAATCATCACAATCGAAGACGGCTGCTCCGAAGACGATTGGGATGGCTGGAAATTGCTTACTGAAAAATTGGGCGGCAAAGTTCAACTTGTTGGTGACGATCTGTTCGTTACAAACACTGAGCGTCTGTCTGATGGTATTGAAAAAGGCGTGGGCAACTCGATCCTGGTTAAAGTTAACCAAATCGGTTCCCTTACTGAAACTTTCGATGCAATTGAAATGGCGAAACGCGCTGGTTACACAGCGGTTATCTCCCACCGTTCCGGCGAAAGCGAAGACAGCACAATCGCTGACATCGCAGTTGCAACAAACGCTGGTCAAATCAAAACAGGTGCTCCATCCCGTACGGACCGCGTAGCGAAGTACAACCAATTGCTTCGTATCGAAGACCAACTTGGTGCTACAGCTCAATACGCTGGTAAATCCGCATTCTACAACCTTAAAAACTTCAAATAAGCCTAAACCAATGACTACTTGCTCATGGTGATCAGCCAGTACTCTGATTCTGACCTTTTCAAGGTGAGCAAGTATCAATGCAAATAAGCTTTATTGTACTTAAAAACCCCTGCCCACAAATATTGTGGAGCAGGGGTTTTTGGTATGTAAAAGGGTGAAAGGCTGCTGAAAAGGCAAGCGGAGTAAAAGGGTTGGGGTGGAGAAGCGCAGCGTTCGCATTTGTCTTTGGAAATCTACCGCTAAAGCAGTTATTGTTCAGCGATTTCCAAGGGCAACAGCGATCGAACCCCAACCCTTTTACGCAGCGCAGATCCTTTTCAGCAGCCTTCCACCTATCGCTGCGCCGTTTTGCGTCCAACAGCCAACTCCACACGATGCACAACAATGTAGACAACCAGCAAGCCAATAGCAAGCAATAACGAACCTTCCGAATACTGCTGAAACAGCCGAACCGACCAGCCATTATCCCCTATAATCCAATAAGCAATAAAATTAGAAACCGCAATACCGTCCTCAAATGTGGGAACCAGACTGTACAAATAATTTTGTGAAAGACCTATTGCAGCTATGAGCGTAAGGATGACGGAAATGAAGACACCTTTGGAGTAAATGTATAAGGCACCCGCTTTTTTGAGAACAATCATGGTTAGGATAATCCCGGCTAAACAAATGATAATAAACATAGCAGTATCCCCCTCTGCATAAGTAATGTGCGAATCCAAACACGTTTTTTGAAATATAGGAAAGGATATGATTTCGCCATCCTTTCTCTATATTTCCCGGACTGAAACGCGCTGTGCCGCCAGAGGACGGCGACAGCCGTTTCACCTTGGTTACCTCTAATGACGAGCCTGTTTTATAAATGGTTGCTGGATTTGAGCAGAAAAGGAGGTGTTATTTTATGGAAAAACAAGTGCTAAGCCTGCAAATGTACTCATTGCGGGATATTACAGAAAGCGATCTATTGGGATCGCTGGACAAGGTAGCTGAGATCGGCTATAAGGCGGTCGAATTCGGGGGTTATTTTCACGCACCGGCAAGAAGGCTGAAAGAACGTTTGGATTCACTGGGGCTTGTGGCTCCGTCCGCCCATGTTCCGCTTAATTTTGAAAATTCGAAAAAAATCCCTTCAGATTTCGAGAAGCAGGTTGAATATGCGAATGAGCTGGGGCTCAAATATATGGTCGTGCCATGGGTTCCTGTGCCAGAAGTGCCGAAAATGGACGATATAAAATATTTGGCAGAGATTTTGGAGCGATGTGCTTGGCAAACGAAGCAGCAGGGCATTAAGCTATGCCTGCATAACCACGATGCGGATTGGAAAAAGGTTGAAGGCAAGCCGCTATATGTCCACCTGCTGGAGCTTGTGCCCGAAGACCTAATGGAAGCAGAGCTGGATTTAGGCTGGATTTACATGGCGGGTTATGATCCTGCTGAATACGTGAGGTATTATTCGGATCGGCTGCCGCTTGTCCATTTTAAAGATTTTCAGGTGGGGCGCAAGGATACGGAGCTTGGGAGAGGGGATGTGGGCTACTCCGAGCTGTATGAGGTGGTTAAGCAATCGGGAGTAAAATATATCATTATCGAGCAGCAGCAGTTTACGGAAACGTCGCTGAAAAGCGCAGAGATGAGCTTTCATTTTATGCAAAGGCTTATTCAAGGTCCGCAGCCAGCAAAAGGGTAGCCGTTAACAGGAAATGTAAGGGTTAAACAGCAAAGTATTGTTTTCAGCAAATCGCTGTGATACAATCATTTTATATGTTTTAATGGAGCTCCTATGCTGGAGGTGGATTGAATGGATATAGCTTTGAAAATACTACTGGTTATTTTTTCGGTTGGCCTAATTGCTGTCGTATTGCTGCAAAAAGGTAAAAGCGCGGGATTGTCCGGAGCCATCAGTGGTGGCGCTGAGCATTTGTTCGGCAAACAGAAAGCGCGTGGTTTGGACTTGTTCCTGCAGCGTTTGACGATTGCACTGGCTGTTGGATTTTTCGTCCTGTCGCTCGTTGTTGCTTACGTCGTACAACAGTAATATTCTGTCTTGCATGCGAAAAGTGGGGGAGTTTCCTCCACTTTTTTTGTTGTTTCGCGGATGCGATTGGGTAATTTCGTGTATACTAAATGATATATAATAATCTATCAACCGGTTGCAAGTGCTGATAGAATGGCCTCCGGTATATGAGGTGACGAGGAAACTAATGATACAAGAGCAGGAATTGCTTGATTTTATGCGGGAGACCGCTTATAAACCGATGACTTATCAGGAGCTGGAGCAGCATTTCGGCGTGATGGAGGCTGTTGATTTTAAAGCTTTTTTGCAGCTGCTTACCCAACTGGAGGATAGCGGTAAAATCCTTCGTACGAGCAATGACCGTTACGGCGTTCCGGAACGGATGAATTTGCTGCGCGGAAAATTGCAGGTCCATGCGAAAGGCTTTGCGTTCTTGCTTCCTGATGACAAAGAGCATCCTGACATTTACATTCATGCCAATGATCAGCTCAGCGCGATGAATGGCGACATTGTTCTTGCGCGTGTGACGTCCAAGAGCCAAGCGGGTGGCCGTTTGGAGGGCGAGGTTGTCCGTATTGTGCAGAGAGCGGTTACACAGGTAGTCGGCACTTTTGAAAGCCATGAAGTGTATGCCTTTGTTGTACCGGATGACAAGCGAATTAACCGTGATATTTTCATCGCCAAAAATGAATTTAAAGGTGCCGTATCCGGACAAAAGGTTGTCGTGCGCATCGTAACCTATCCGGAAGGCCGTTCAGCGGCGCAAGGGGAAATTATTGAAATTCTCGGTCATAAGGATGATCCGGGCATTGATATTTTGTCGATTATTCGCAAGCATCAGCTGCCGGAAGGCTTTCCGGAAGAGGTAGATGCAGAAGCGGAAGCAGCGCCAGATTCCATAACGGAGGAAGAAATTATTCAGCAGGGACGTCGTGACCTGAGGGATGAGGTCATCGTGACGATTGATGGCGAGGATGCCAAGGATCTCGATGATGCCGTACATGTGAAGGTGCTGGATAACGGCAATTATTTGTTGGGCGTCCATATTGCGGATGTGGGCTATTATGTGCGTGAAAACTCCGAGCTGGATCAGGAAGCTTTCCGCAGAGGCTGCAGCGTTTATTTGGTTGACCGCGTTATTCCAATGCTGCCGCATCGCTTGTCGAACGGCATTTGCTCGCTCAATCCACAGGTGGATCGGCTGACGTTATCCTGCGAGATGGAGTTTGATGCCAAAACGCTGAAACGCGTGCGCCATGATGTGTTTACGAGTGTTATTCGTACGAAGGAGCGCATGACGTATACGAATGTGCGCAAGCTGCTCACTGCAAACGAAGAGGAGCCGCAGACCGAGCTTAAGGAGCGCTACGCCGATTTGTTGGATATGTTCACGCTCATGGAGCAGCTGGCGATGAAGCTTCGCAAGCAGCGGATGAAGCGGGGCGCGATTGATTTTGATTTTCAGGAATCCAAAGTTATCGTCGATGAGCAGGGCAAGGCTGTCGATATTGTGAAAAGGGATCGTTCCGTCGCAGAGCAGATCATTGAGGAATTTATGCTTGTGGCGAACGAGACGGTTGCCGAGCATTTCCACTGGCTGCGTGTTCCTTTCCTATATCGAATTCATGAAGATCCGGATCAGGAGAAGCTGATGCATTTCATGCAGTTTGCCGCGAACTTCGGTTATGTTGTGAAGGGCAAAGGCAACTCGGTTCATCCGCGTGCACTGCAAATGCTGCTGGAGGAAATTAAAGGCGCGAAGGAAGAAACGGTTATTTCCACTGTGATGCTTCGCTCGATGAAGCAGGCGAAATATGATGCGCAAAGCTTGGGACATTTCGGGCTGGCTGCGGAATTTTATTCGCATTTCACTTCGCCTATTCGCAGGTATCCGGATTTGGTGATCCACCGCGTCATTCGTGAGGTGCTGGAAGGCGGCGGAGCGCTCAGCGAGAAGCGCAATGAGGCGCTGACTGCCCGCATGCCGGATATTGCGCAGCATTCGTCTGAGCGCGAGCGGGTAGCTGCTGATGCTGAGCGTGACACCGAGCAGATGAAAAAATGCGAATTCATGCTGGATAAAATCGGCGAGGAATTCGATGGCATCATCAGCAGTGTTACGAGCTTTGGGATGTTTGTCGAGCTGGATAATACAGTGGAGGGGCTTATTCGTCTGAGCGATCTGACGGATGATTATTACCACTTCCAAGAGCAGCATATGGTGCTCATCGGCGAACGTACCTCCAAGGTATACCGAATTGGCGATGAGGTGAAAATCCGCATTGGCAATGTGAATATGAATGACCATACGATTGATTTTGAAATGGTCGATATGAAGCCTCGCGGCGGTTTTAAAGGCATCGCTGATGCCGGGTTCGGCGCTTCGCGCGGCGGGCGCGGGCGCAGCGGCGGCTTTAACAAAGGCGGACGCAGCAGCGGTGGCGGTGCGGGCACCGGCACTAGTGCGAAGGGCGATAGTACCGGTGCTGGCGGCAAAGGCGCAAATGGCGGCTACGGTGGCTTTAAAGGCAAGGGCGGCAAAAGCGCCAAAGCGGGCAATGGAGCGCAAGGCTCTGGAGCAGGCAACGGAGTGAGAGGCGCTAGAGCGGGGAATGAAGGGCAAGGCAGAGCAGGAAAAAGTGGAAGAGCAGCGAACAGCGGCAGAGCGAGAGATGGCGGCCAGCAAAGCAGCGCTCAAGCCGGAAATGGGCAGAATCCGTGGCAGCGGCGCGATGTTGAAGGCGCCGGGCCGGGGTTGTCGGACGCGCTAAGTCGTCCGGCAGGAGAGAGCCAGCGCCAGGATGGCGGCGCTGGTGAGGAGCAGCTGTGGTGGAACTCAGCTGCTCAGGCCGGCGGAGCCGGCCAAGGCGCGAAGCGCCAGCGCAAGGGCGCTGGGCGCGGAGCTGCGCCAGGCGCAAGCGGCGGCGGGAACGCGCCGCGCCGCGGGCGCAAGGGCGACGCTGGCGGCAGCTTTGCGCCGGCGGAGCAGACGCAGCGGATCGTGCGGGCGGAGCCGCAGGATCGAGGCGAAGGGCGCGGCGGCGAAGGCGCGCCGCGCACGGATATGTGGGGGCTGCCGATTAGAGGAGGCAGCCGTCGCAGCGATGGCGGCGAGCGAAGCGACGGAGCTGGCCGTGGCTTTGAAGGCGGCAAGCGTCGCCAGGCGGCGCAGCCAGGCTCAGCGCCAAGCGGCGCGAATCCTAGTGGGCAGGCTTCCCCAGACGCTGCTGGAGCAGGCGGAGACGCGGCTAAGAGGAAGCGCAAGAAGAAAAACGGAGGCGGCAATTCAACGGCTGCTTTTGTTAGAAAAAAACGTAAATAAAACAAAATAGTTGTAAAGTCCCTTGCATCGGCGCTGCCCCTCATACAGAGGGACAGCAGCGCTGGTACAGCGGGCCAAGCTTTAGAAATTATTTAAGCTTGTCGCTTGCTTTTTGAATATGGGTATAGTACACTCAAAGCAATTGATGATATGGACCTGAATTCACATATTGAAAAGGGTGTCATTACAGTCATGGACCTTTTTCAATGTGTGAATTTTTTGTTTCTCAAAACGAAACAGGCGCATATTAATTTTATTTTTGGAGGTTTTACAAATGCAACAAGGTACAGTTAAATGGTTTAACGCTGAGAAAGGCTTTGGCTTCATCGAAGTTGAAGGCGGCAACGATGTATTCGTACATTTCAGCGCAATCACTGGCGAAGGCTTCAAAACGCTGGAAGAAGGACAACGCGTAGAATTTAACGTTGTTCAAGGCAACCGCGGACCACAAGCTGAAAACGTAGTAAAACTGTAGTAGTTTAATCAACTGCGAAATTTAGCCGCTTTCGACCGTAAGGTCGGAGCGGCTTTTTATGGTTTTGACGATCAAACCATATTTTACAATATGGCAGCTGCTTTCTTGCTTTCATTTTCAAAAATTGCTACAATATATATCTAGCGGCTTTTTCAAGTTTCTGGAGCTAATTATGATGTCGAGGTGATAAGAATGGGCAAGAAAAACGACGGCAAGCAGCTTGCACAAAATAAAAAAGCTTCCCATGATTATTTCATCGAAGACACGTATGAGGCGGGAATGGTGCTAATGGGGACGGAAATTAAATCGCTCCGCAACGGACGAGCCAATATAAGCGACGCATTTGCGACGATACGTAACGGCGAAATTTTCATCCACAATTTGCATATCAGTCCTTTCGAGCAGGGGAATCGTCACAATCCAACGGATCCGACACGTGCCCGCAAGCTGCTGCTTCATAAAGTTCAGATTCACAAGCTGCTCGGCCAATCCAAGCAGGAAGGCTACTCCATTGTGCCGCTCAAGATTTATGTGCGCAATGGCTATGCGAAGCTTCTTATTGGGTTAGGTAAAGGTAAGAAGCAGTTCGATAAACGCGATTCCGCGGCAAAACGCGATGCCCAGCGTGATATTCAGCGGGTGCTGCGCGAGAAGCAGAAGATTATACGTTAAGCGCGAGATTGTGCGAGTAAGCGCAAGTCAGAACGTCTGTATATTTTCAAGGAAAGCGTGTTGAATTTTACTAGCAGTTCCAATAACATTTTAGGGATTGTTCCTTGAATCGTGTTATACTAAGCAAGTAGCAAAGCAATATCTTAAGCTAAATGGTGATCAGGTTGAGCTTCTTTCGGAGCCGGCAGTGATACGTCATTTATGCCAACTCGGGGGCGTTCTTGGATTCGACGGGGATAGGACGAGCGCGGGTTGCGGGTAGTGGGGACGCGTCCACTTTATCAACGCTAAAGCCTATTAAATGGCAAACAACAAACAAACTACGCTTTCGCAGCCTAAGAAACTGTGAGCGTGCTCCTACCTAGCATCGCCCATGTGACTAGACTAGGGGCTAACAAGTAGTGGGATACGCTGTCTCATCTCCGCCTGGGGTGAGCTGAAGAAGACAATCAGGCTGACCTTGGAAGAAGCTGGTTACGAGGCGTCCTCCTGGGTGACATCAAATTCGTGACTACACCCGTAGATGCCTGTGTGGCGTGATCTTCGGACAGGGGTTCGACTCCCCTCGCCTCCACCATGTAAATCCACAACCGCATGAGGTTGTGGTTTTTGCTTTTCCTCCATCTCTAATTTCAAAATAAGCTCTACATGCTCCTTATAAACAATCACCTTCTCTACATAACTATCGACGAACTTCTTGATTTCGGGCAGATCCCGGTTGGCTACGTGATCCTTGAACTTGGATAGCAGTTGCCGCAGAACATCTTCTGTGACGGCTACGTTTTTCTTTCTCGCACCGTGTTCGACGATGTGCTGCTCCAGTTTCAGTTTTTTCGCTTCGAGTTCATCCAGCTTGCCTAGCAGGGCAGCGTTGGAGACGCCGCTGGCGATGGCGGTGACGATGTTGTCGATCTGCTTGCCTGTCTCGCGAAGGTTTTTTTCTAGCCTAGATGCCTCGGCTAGAATAGCTTCGTCCTTTTTGACTTGGTATTCGGAGAGCTGCCGCGCCAGCGTCGGGATGGCGTCATCGTTGAAGATTTTCTTTTGAAGCTCGTTGATGACGTAACTCTCCACGTACTCTCGGCGAAGCTCGGGATTGCGGCAGGCCTTGCACTGATCGCGATTACCGCAGCGGTAGGTGACGTATTTGAGCTTGCTGCGTCCGCTGTACTTTGTGTTACCGATCATAGCGTACTCATAGCCTAGATTTTTGAGGCACTCTCCGCAAACGATTAATCCGCTCAGAAGATAAAGTTCCTTAGCTCTTTGCCTTCCAGGTTTTTGCTTGTTGGCATCCATCTTGGTCTGAACTTGTTGGAACAGATCCTTCGTGATGATCGCGGGCATGCCGCCTTCGATCCGAATCACATCCTCGCTGTCCTTTTTCCGGTGGCTGTTCCGTTTGCCGAGCGCGTCCTTGCCATCCGTCATATTGAAAATGTAGACGCCCGTGTATTTCTCGTTGCGGAGAATGTCGTGCAAGACGTTCTTGGCGATTGGCCTGCCGTAGCGGGAACGGTATCCTTTCTCTTGCAGCGCGGCGACAATCTTGTTGTAACCGAAGCCGTCATGGAACATAGAAAAGATTGTTTCGACGATGCCCCGTTCGTGTTCATTAATGATGTATTTTTTCGTAACCGGATCGACTGCGTAGCCGATTGGCGGGAGGCCACCAGTATGCTTGCATTGATGTGCCGTTTCCTTCATTCCTTTCATAACTTCCCTTGCTAAGTTTTTACTATAGTATTCGGCCATACCCTCTAACAAAGATTCTAAAATGACGCTCTCCGGCGAGCCGTCCAGGTTTTCGGTGACACTCAGAAGCTTAACACCGTTCGCTTTCAGCTTGCGCTTGTACTTTGCACTATCGTATTTATCACGACTGAAGCGATCGAGCTTATGGACAATGACGGCATCGAAGAGCTTCCTTTCGCTGTCGGCGATCATCTGTTGGAACTGGGGTCTACGGTCGGAAGTCGCCGTTTTAGCACGGTCGGCGTAGACATTCGTGAGAGTGTACCCATTCTTTTTGCAATAGTCCTCGATAGCGCGGACTTGCGCGTCGATAGACTCGTCTCGTTGATTGTCACTGGAGTACCGTGAATATGCGACTACTGTTCTAATGGTCATGGTTGTTTCCCCTCTCAATTTTATGGAAGGCCCCCTGCTGAGGGCAGAGAGCCTTGTTCGGGTTACTAAATGGCGCGGGAGCGGCGCTCGATAGCGTCGAGCGCTTCGACGGCAGGTTGAAAATACTGCTCCGGCGTTTCGCGGACTTGTCCAACAATCTCCCAAGTTGAAGCGTCTGGGTCGTAGTGTGCCTTCTTGAGCTTATCCCGTGAGATACGTGTTCGGTAGTTTGCGATTTTCATTCCGGTTTCCCCCTTGATGTTGAGTTTTCAGTATTCGTCCGGCAGGAGCATCGTGCAATGTGCGCCGTCGTCGATGATCCACACTGTTAGGTTTGAGGCTGGCGTTCCGAAGCTTTTCAGAACGTGCAAACGATTCCGTTTTGGCTGCTCCTGACGGTAACGGATGCACTGGACGGACTTTCCATCGACGCGGGCAGTGAACAGTTCGAACACCTGAAGGTAATCTAGTGGCTTACAATCTTCGAGGTTGTGGTCGAGAATCTGCCAGAGTGCGTTTTGGAGCTGCTCCGTTAGGGCTTCATCTACATCGCGAGTCTTGTATCTGTCATGTTGCGGGAACATTTCACATCAGCCCCCGTTCCTTAATGCTAACGAAATTACCATCACCAAGTATGATATGATCTAAAAGGTCAATGCCGAGCAGGCTACCACTGTCTCTAAGGCGTTCCGTCAGCTCCACATCCTCCGGACTTGGATCGGGCTGCCCGGATGGGTGATTGTGGCAGGCAATGATTGCAGCTGAATTTGCCAAAATTGCCAATTTGAAAGTCTCGCGCGGGTGAACCAAGGAAGCATTCAAAGTGCCGGTAGATACTTTGTGTAGGGCCGTTGGTTCATTCTTCGTGTTCAGACAAAGGATGCAGAAGGATTCCCTGTCGCAGTCGCCAATGAACTGCCGAAACAATTCGGCGGCATCTTTAGGAGATCGAATTACCCGGCCAGGGTAGAGAATGGAAGTTGATTCACGGACCATTCGAAGGCCTATTACTTGAACGCGCTTAGCGGGCTGATTTGACTCTGATGTTTTAGTATTCATAGATGACCGCCGCCTTCCACAAACCCGTGCAACCACTTCTCTACATACTCGGTCTGCGTGCCTGCCACAGAGAAAAGGAAGGTGAAAGATTCGTTGTCTTCCATCAGGCAGATTTTGATCAACACAGAGTCGCCAAGAAAAATTCGTTCAGCGTAATCAACGCTGCAAAACCACACTTCCAATTGGCAATCAGTTAGGTGCTCCTCTGGCATTAGAACGAACAGCTTGTAACCGTGATTCGACAACCGGAATGACGCGCTCTCTTGATCGAGCGATTGGCGAAGTTGGTTGAAAATTTTATCGATAAGGCTGACGGCGGATTCGTGAAGAATGTCTATTAGCTTTCTTACATCAATTAGATCTTGTAGTCCATTAATTTGAAGCATCTTTGCTCTCGCCTCCATGATTAATTTCCATATCATGGTTATATTAAATGAACGAAAAGTGGACAAAGACGTTTTTTCATAAAAAGTAAATTATCCAAACTGGGGGCTTAGGAATTTGCCGCCCCTTCGCTGCCCCTCCAGCGTGCCGACGGAATCCCTTGCGACCCGAGGTGCTTCGCGTCGAGCCCCCGCTGCCCCCGTTTTTTTCGGGGGAGAGAGGCGTTTTTTTATTGTCAGGGGGGATTCATTTTTCTTTTTTCTTTTTCTTTATTGGGGGCAATGGGGGCGTCAGACCCGGAAGTCCTTGTCCCGCATGGGCTTTGCCACGCCCCCGAGCCTTCTGTTTCCTGGGGCATGGCCCCCGTTTTGGGGGCGAAGAAATTTACGGTTCCCCCAAAAGGTCAAGCTCGTCACAATCATCGGTCCCCGAGCGCAGTTCTTTTCGAGCTTTGTTTTTAGTCTCTTTCTCAACTTTTTCGTGCAGCGCGTCTCTTTTCACCCAGAGCAGCCTTGGGCGCTCGCTTTTGATGGTTTTTTTCGCGAGCGTGTGCCGTCTTTCTCTACCGTTCTTCTGTTTGGAGACTTCGGGGCGACTCAGACCTGTGTCAGCCAGTTCCTTCCACAGCGTCTCAGATGAGACGGGAAACTGCTCTCCTCGTTTGGACAGGAATTGGCTCAATTCGTTGTAGATCAGTTCAGGCAGGAAGTAGTAGTAATTGTCATCATGCCATCCGACATGAGTACTACCCTTCGGAACAGTCTCCGGAATAGGTTCCCGGTTGACACTATTGCAGTGAATACTTTTATTAGCCAGCAATTGGGAGACGATCGTTACGAATCGAGTGGATGGTTTAACTTCCGCTACCTTGTCTCCTTGCTCGCTAGCCGCATTTAGAAACACACGCCAAGCTTTTTCGAGTAGTTGAACTTTCTGATCTGGTGTTATTGCCCCGACGCTTTCGGCGTACTCCAGTCCGGAGAGAAGACCAATGTACAGCAAAGCTGACGCGTCTACCAGTCTTCCGTGAACGCCAAGGCTTGCCGCTTCGTTTCTTTTCTCAAAGAAGAGGTCCTTCAGTCGGCTGCTGAGAGGCGCATTCATGGCTTGTCCGACCCATTCCAAGTAGCCTGACATCGCTTCACTTAGCTTACCGGCTTCTCGCTGCGCCTTCGTCAGTTTGTCGAGGTCGACGTCGTCCTTTAGAAGCTCGGAAGAAACTAATCGGGCCGCGCTGGAGCCGCCACTCACCATGTCTTCGGCAGTGGCTAATCCCGTGCCGCGCGGAATGAAGTCTTTTCGGAGTGATGTATCCTGTCTCATTCGACCCCGCGCAATTCTGTCGCCGTAGCCCCTCAACATCTTCTGAGCGACTTGTTCCATGTCTCTCTTATCTTTTGGTGAGGCTGTGGGGTGGAAGTCGTCGATCAGAAGGAGCGAGTCTTTTGTGTCAAACACACGCTTCTCAACCGAATTGGCGGTGTCTTTGAAACTTGCGGGCGGGTGTTGCAGAAGGTCTCCAAAATGACTGAGGAACAGCATCGCCAGCGATGTTTTGCGAGTGCCGGTGTGTCCACTGAGCCAGACCAGAAATTTCGGCTCCAATTGCATCTGTCGCAGCATTTCGCATAGCGGTGTGAGGTACACCAGACTCCAAAGCACGAGGGTTACTCGAAGCGGAGCCACACCCAACAGATTGAGACTCGATTTCATTGCTTCCTTAGGATTAACGGGGAAACTCGGAAGCACGTAGCTTTTCAGTCGCTCATCCAGTTCCACCTTTATGTTGGAGAGGCCCAAAGCGCCTCCGGCATGAAGGTACCTCCAAATCCCGTCGATTTTAACCCAGCCAAGATGGGCGAAGATTCGCTCACTCGGTGCTCCCGCCGCCGTCGATTGAATGGCGTGCCGAACGGTGTCTTTAATCTGATTTCCCGGCAGGATATTCGGCTCCGGCCCCCACATGGATACCCATTTCATGCTTTCAAAATCATTGGCGAGAACTTGAATGGCAGGCAACTTTCTCTCGGGTGAAATGATTGCGCCATCGATTTCGTACAAGGTAGTTCGCTCGGCTCCGTCATCTCTCGTAATGGTTTTGGTGATTCGGGCCACAAAGTTTGCGAGCGGGAAGTGATCCGATGAGCCATCTTTATTGACCCTTACTTGACAGAGATTGCTGTTGTTTAGGCTGTATCTTTTCGAGAGCAGTTTTGTGAAAGAGGCGAGCGTCATTCGTTTTGCGGAAGCCGTTCTAGCGGCACTGCTCAGGAGAAGCGCGGCAGGGGAATTCGAAATTTCCCCTGTTCGCTGACTTTTTCGAACAGATCCGTGGCAGTGTGCTATTTGTTCGGCGTCGCAGCCGAACGTCGAGCATCTGGTCTGGCCGTAGGTAGCGCTGTCTCCCCCACTCTCCATCTGCCGAATTCGTTTCTCGCTGTGGCCGTCGTGCTTTTTGCTCATTTGAGAAAAGGTGAAAGCAGTGCTCGGGTATCCGGCACGAACTAGCATTGATGTAATTTCGTGCCAGCGTTCCTCGGAACACCCGCCTGCTACCTGTTCAGTAACAGCTTCCCGGACCACATGGCATCTGTCCGCGAGTTTTCGCAAGTCAGAATCGGGCATTTCTTTGAAATCTTCTGACGAAGTCCCGGTTACTTTGCTCGAACGCATTTTTTTCAGAATCTCAGCAGGAAGCTCTGCCAACGGAATGTCTCCTGGGCCTCTGCCTGGAAGCCAAAGGTACTGTCCGCCGTTCTGGTGTCGTGAAGGCGGAATGACTGTCATTTGGCCGTCCGCCAGCAGAGCCAGTTCTTCATGGTCAGCATGGGGGTTGGTATCCGCGAGCTTTTGCAAAGGAGGTCCCTTCGCTACGCTGAACAGCAACCGTGCCCCGCCTCCAGGAGTGGAAAATTCCCAAGTAGGAGGGATGCAGCCGTTAAAAAGTTGCTCTACTTTGTTAAGTCCGTATTCGCCGTCAATGTCGAATCCGATTACGCCGACTCTTCTCCCCAACGTCATGCCAAGGTTCAAGTTGGGACGTTGACTGAACCAATGGTTAAGCACGATTGGATCGTCAGATGCTTTGTCAGGCCACTTAGCGAGTAAAGGGACCTTGCCGGGTTTATCGCAGTCCTCAATGTGCTGCTGGGAAACGCCTTTATGATCGAAAGGGCAAAGGGGTAGATACTTGGGGCCAAGTTTGGCTTTAGCCATTGCCGCCGCCGCTTCTCCCGTTGTCATGCTGTTCAGTGTTTCCGCTAATAGATTTGTGAATGCTATGTTTTCCGCCATGAAAGTTCACTCGCTTTCTGCCTGATTAAAAAAAGCAGTGAGGGTTGGAGGAATTCCCTGAAGGAACTCCTCACGATTTGTTCCTACTGCTGGAGCGACCGAGCGGCTAGCTTATTGCCACTCCGCTGCTCTAGAACTCTGTAATCTCTTCGAGCTCTTCTTCCAGGAAGTCATCCATGGTCAACTCCTGAACGTTCACCGGCCTAATTCGCTTAATATTGGTGAATCTCTCTTCGTTCAGGATCTCGATTTCGATGTGTTTACCAACTAGATCCTGAAGCTCAAAGTCTGTAGCCCCGCGACCAAGGGCAGCATCAATTAGTGCGTCAAAGGGACCGTACTTGCTGACATGGTAGGTGAACGTTTTTCAAGAACATTTCCGTCCCGGAATCCAAATTTGACGGCAAATTTCAGATCGCTCTTTTCTCTTACTTCTAAGATGCTGACTTTGTGCGAACCGTCTGAATATTTGTGCCGATTAGCGTATTTCTGAGCACGGTATTCAAAGAAACTCATTAGAAACAGCTCCTGTTTAAGTTATTAGTTGAAGTCATTGAGACTTTTTCCAGCTATGGGAATGGATCGACCATATTTAATGGTGATCCATTCCAAGCAATTAAGAACGACTGCGTCTGCGTCTGGTGAGAACAAGTGGCTGGTATTTTTCTGAATCATCACCGTCGTCATCTTCGCTGTCTGAATCGCCATCCGGATCAAACTCCGAGTCATCATCGTCGCCGTCGGTTTCATCGTCCGGATCGAACTCCGAGTCATTATCGTCGCTGTCACCGTCGGCAATTTCGTCCAGTTCTATCTCCGAGCCGCCAGTCTCTTCATCATCGAGATTGGAAGCGCAGTTGCTTGAATCACCTGCCGACTCGGGTTCATTCGGAACCATTTTGACAAAGGCAACAATTTGTGATCCGATTTTCAGGTATTCCGCATTATGAAATGAGATGGAAGAGACATTAGAGAAATCAAGCTCGAAGGTTTCCGTCATTTCAGTCACCAGTGGACTGGAGTAAATTATCACTTTATTCTCAGATTTCTTAAGAGGGAAATAGTTATCGTCACCAGTGAGCTTAACACCGATGGCGACCCCGACGTGGTTCAGCGCGATCTGTATGCGATTCGGAGAGCCTATCTTTTCTATAACATCCTGATCAATGGCGACTCGTGTGCCATTTTTGTGTTTCACGACGGTCAGGACACTTTTTTTGGAGACAGGCTTGCTAGTATGCCTACTCGCTGAAGGGCGAAGGCTCAAATCTTTGAGGGTAAATACGTTGCTTTCGGGTTTTGCTTGGTTTTCCTTTGCTTTGTGTACCATTTTCCATTTCTCCTTTATTGTTTGTTTTCTTTCTTACACTTTTACAATACTAAATGTTGAAGTCTTCCCCCCCAGCACGGTGAAGTCTTTTCGCGAGCAGGTGCTCTCAGAAACATATTTGTTTTTTTGTAGAGATGTACTTTACTTAATTGTCATAAGGGATTGACGATTTTATTTATATAGCAATCAATTTTGTCGTAAAACAAAAAAAAGAAGCTAAGCACGATGTCGCATGCTTAGCTTCAACAGGTAGTCTATTAGTTCTTCTTGTTTTCGTTTGCCTAGAGTCTTCCCCTCGGTATTCTTGAAAGGCAGTTTTAATTTTTCAACGAGTTCATATTTTACGTCTCCTAAGTAAACATCGGATAGAAGCCTGCTTGGAAGATATTCTAGGGTAACGAGCTTCTCAGATTGATTTACGAAACGGTTTGCAACATATTGGCTAATTTTAGACTTAGGCAGAAAAAGGGAAAGTTTAGCATGTTCAGCCTGATCTATCACAGCGTTAATGAGTCCGGCCAACTGTCCTTCTTTGTTCTTATAGGGGTTAACAAACTGACAAACAATACCTGGACCATTATACTGCTTTGCACACAAAACTGTTGCACGTATCTTTTTGTTTTTATTTTTGGTTTTGTAAGCAGCTCGAAAACCAACATAAAATTGACCAAATATCCAAACATCGGAGTGAAGCTCAAAAATAAGTCGATTGATACTTTCATTGAAATCAACTTTTAATTTGTGAAGAGGCAGATGTTTTAATCTAGGAGAAGCAATTTTGCCACGTTGCTTTTTAAGCAAAAGTCTACATGTTTCCTCTGTCATCTTTATACCGTATTTAGTTTCTAGATGAACAGAAAGTATCGGGGGATTCCAGTTTGGCAAGGTGAATCCGAAGTCCTGCGGAGAACGTGACAAATCAAGATTTAGCTCTACTTGTTGATTAGGGCTTAGAGATTTACCATTTCCGGGTGAACGTTTTGAGAATAAACTATTACTGTCTTCCGTGTATTCTTTTACGTAGCGTTGGATGCTCCTCAACGATATCCCCATTTTGTTTGAAATTTCGATAGTGGAAAAACCACTTAAATGGTATTTGATAGCTAGAAGTCGGTTCCTTCTGTACGCTGGTATGTCATCTCTTTTCATCTCTTCTTCAATTTCATAATGGATGTCCAATGTTTTTTCTCTCCTGAAACAGTAATCATACTTCTGCGCATGTAAGGTAATGCTCGTTGCTTCGACCAGATGTGCCCTTGCATTTTAGGGCCTGGACAACAATGTGCAAGTCGTACTCTGAGTAGCTGTTGAAAGCGAGCGTGTGTCTCCTCGAAGGATTTTTCCTTGCTGGCCGTCTGAATCCAGATTGGCTTTCCGTCCGGGACAAGGTACTGTTTACAGCAGGCGAGGGCTCGGGAGTGCACAAGGATTTGATTACTTGCCGTTCAGTGGTAGGGCGATGTGCTGGTATCGCTTTTCCTTTCCAACTCAATTTGAGTTTCGTATTCTGCTGATGCAGGTTTCTGTACGTCATTGTCCCACTGGATGCCGTTTATGTGCTCGGATTTTATGTTACTACTCTATACTCAAGTCGATCTATTCTTTCTGTCGCGTGTTAAAGCCACCTAAGTCGTCGTATGTCTGCATAATAATACATCCTTGCCGTTGTTTCAAATGTAAGTGTAGACGCAAACGTATACGTAAGTGTCTACATTAATGAAAATGGAAGAAAAAATTCTGTGTGTTCCTTATAAATTCCTACGTGCCGCACGCCGAGCGTCTCGGCGTCATCCATTCTATAATATAATATCTTATTATTTTTATAGTTATTATCGGATTTATGTAAAAAAGAACAACCGTTATTTAGTCGTTCTTTTTGAAGTCTTGTCATTATTTTTTTGACCTTTAGTAGTCGGCCAGTCCGAGGTAGTGCAGGGAGATGACGTTCGCATAGCCGAACGCGGAATACATCATTTCAAATCCGACTAAGAACCGCGAGGTATTTTTATTGGCCACGGTTAGGTTCGCGTACGCAGCTTGAGCATCGTGGAAGCTTTGCAGGCGGGTCTTGCCGCTTTCGTTCGCTTCGTAGTACTTGTAGACGAAGTAGAACGGATTATCCCATTCTAAATGCTCCTTGCTCACCACGACGTAGTCGTACCATTTGTCGCCGGTGTCGTCTCCTTCCGGTGCTGGAACTTGAAGCCACAGGTAATTATTGACCCCTCTGTCATGGGTCGGAATGGTGTGCGCGATGGGGTTGATTATCCTTCCTTTCGCCATTCCATCGTGGATGATGCTGTCTGAGTCCAGTCCTTTGGCGGAGCTCATGCCCCAGAAGAATGCCGTATAGTAGTTGGAGCTCAGGCTGGCCGCGCCTTTGCGGTCGAAGAAATATTCCTTTCCGCTCTTTTTTAAGGCGGCTCCCTCGGTACCGCCATCGCTGCCGACCACGAGATCCATCACCCCAGACTTGTTCTCCTTCGTCAGATTTGCGGCGAGATCCTTGTAGTAGATACGGAGGTCAGTATTCTTGAAGAGACTGAATTCTTTTTCCTCTTTCATTCGCTTCATGAGGAGAGCAATGTCATTCTGACCGAGTCCGTCTTGAATTTCGTACGGGGCCGAAAGAGCGATGGTCGGGACGGATTTGCTTTTGACCAGCTTACGGTACTCCTCGTAGTTACTTACGTACTTGGAGATTTCCCCTTTGGTGAGCGGAAGGCGCGAAACCGGCCATTCCGGAACGATGCTGACCGGCTGATTCTCCTGCACGATCCCGTAGACTGTCACGTCCGTCAGGTATTTGCTGTCGCTCTTAAAGTTGGAGTAGAACAGGTCTGAAACAAATCTCTCAGGATTTCCACTCTTGTCGTACTCCACACCGTTCCATTCGAAGTTACCCTCCGAAACTTTCATCTTGTGAACGTAGGAGAAGGAAGGGACGTCACTCGCCAGGCCAAAAATCTGAATTCCGGCAATCTTTCCGGGAAACTTCTGCTGTTCGGCCTTCAGAGCATCATAGAGTTGCGGTGCCGTCGAGTATTGGCTCGCATCAAAGAGAATATTATTTGTGTTCTTGAAATTGGTCGCAAATTTTCTTATCGCCTCTAGGTCGGTCGCATCCACCTTAGTGCTGTTATAGATAAAGAAGTAACTGTCTAGACTAACTATTTCAGCGCCGGTGGTAATGATTACTTGCTGCTTATCGTTGTCCCACTTAACGTCAGCGCCGAGGCTCTCTGCAACGAAACGGGCAGGGACGAAAGTTCTACCCTTAATCTTAGTAGACGGTGCGTCGAGAGTGACATTCTTTCCGTTAACAGTCGCCTTCTTCTCGTTCAGGACGAGAATTACGGACGTATCATCTTTGCTTCCAGTGACGGTCTGGGTCTTCTCGTCCCAGCCGACTTTGGCTCCGAGTCCTTCGAAGATTTGACGGAGGGGAACCATGACGCGTCCATCAATCTTTTGAGGTGGTACGTCAAAATTGACGAAACGACCGTCAATCGTTACAGTGATCTCCTTACCACTGGTGGCGTTGGTAAAGTTGCCAAAGGGGATCAGGGTTGCGATAAGCATAATTAGCATCACAGATTTAAATCGGAAACTTTTCATTCGACTATACCTCCAATATTTCCCTACAATTTCTAATCTATTATCGGTTTGCACTTATCTCCTTTTTATACTAATGAACTATTGCTTAATGAATCCATTGTTGCTGTAAACATACTCGTCGAAAAGACCCTGAGATCCGAACGGCAGCAAAATTTTGTTTCCTTCGAGCATTAGATCAGATTGTCCTTCTCCGTACCAAATGAGGTCGAGCGGAGACGTTCCGAATTCGGTGAAAACATAATTGTAGCCTAAAACCCATGCGTAGGTTTCCAGCATGCCGTCGCTAGCGGCGATCACGACTTCGGGGACAGAATCATTTTCGAAATCGTATTCCTTAATGTAAAGATTGAATCCTTCTTTAAGATCACCGAATTCGTCGAACGGGCCCAAATCACCTTCGGTGGTCTTCAATTGAAGAGGCCATCCTTCTTCAAGGGATTCGCTCAGCGCGAGAAGCTTCACTCCGTTGGGAGAGTCCAGTCCAACTAGCAGGCTTATTTTTTCCCCGTCTAATTCAATCGGAACAGTGACGTCAGAGTCGAAGGGACTCCATCTTACGAAGCTTTTTAGATTGATCAAATCGGACTTTGGTTCCGTGACCTCGCTAGGTTTTGCGACTGGGCTTTCCGAAGGTGTTGTTGTCTCTTGAGTTGCAGGCGACTCCTGTTGTTCCGTCTCACTTGTTTGGGATACTTGCATAGGTGTCGATACCTTTTGGTACCTATTAGCCATATCGGCCAGGAAAACATACCAGTCGGAAGTATGTAGAATATCTCCGTCGGAAGAAGTTTCGACGGCTTTGAAATGGTCTTCTCCAAATACTTGAAAGACAGTCCGAATGGTGACTTTTACTCCTTGATCGGAAAATGTCGCTTGGTACAAGACGAGATTGTCCAGGTCATTACCCTCTTCCTGGACTTCTTTCCATTCAACATTGCTGAAATACGCTTCATTCTCCAGGACCTGGCTCATTTTCAGGTTGGTTCCGTTTACTGCTCCTTCTTTCACCCATTCGACGTATTGGCTATCAGAACCGCCTCTTGACTGAAGGGCTACGAACAAAATGACGAATGCAACGACTGCTGCGCTGGTGAACAGGAAGATCGTTTTTGACTTGCTGCTTTTCGTTGTCGGAACAATAGGCTGTGGGGTTGTGAGCCTTGGTCCATTATTTTGTGCGGCAGTGGCCTCTATGTATTGATTTGCCACTTGCGATACTTTCTGAACGAAGTTGTTGGCTGAAACTTTGGAGCCAGTTGAAATGCGAATCTTGTTGTCATGGTGATCTGTTATGCTGATACAGGTATTGAACGTGCGATAGACGAAAAATGCCGTTAGTAGGAGGAACCATAACTTCATGCTGATGAGCGTTACAACAGCAAATAGAATGGAGAACACCAAATCGAACCAATTGATTTTGGAACTGACTGAGATGTTTTTAATGTTAGCGATCGTCACTTCGGTTGTTTTTGAATTGCCTAGAAAAGCTCCGAGAATGTAGTTTTTCGTGTTGATCAGCAGTCTTTGTTCTGAAAGAATGACGTCAGTTTTGACTTTCAGGTAGGTGAGATAGCTGAAACCGCCATTCCATTCGAATGAAAACGGTTGTTGGCTGATGTTTTCGTTTGGGGGTTGAATTGAATTATGCATAGGACACCTCTTTTGTCGGAATAGTAGAGCGAATGATGCATGATTATGTTGGAAACTCAGTCGAAAATTGTAGATTCACATTTTATTATATTTGAATGAGATAATGTCGTAAAGTAACATTTATAGTGTGTTAATGTACGTGTTTCACTCAGGTAAGCTTGTCTTGAGGTGATGCGTGCGTGTCTGATCTCGTAAAAAAGGCAGGAGAGCGAATCCGGCAACTCCGGAAGGAAAAGAATCTTACACAAGAAGAATTGGCGGAGCGTTCAAGTTTACATACTAATTATGTGGGACAGGTAGAGCGTGGTGAGAAAAACCTGACGCTTGAAACCCTTGAGAAGATCGTATCGGGCCTGGACGTATCTTTAGAGGAGTTATTTCGTTTTCTCGGGCCGATGGAACGTAGGGACGCACTTGGCGAGATTGTCCATTTGCTATCTGAGCGATCGCAAGAGGATCATGTGATGGTCTTGAAAGTGTTGGGAACATTGCTCGATTGGGAGAAGAACAAGGGTTAATGTAAATGGGGAGGCTTGTGGTCCGTGTGTCGGGCCGCAAGCCTTTTCTAGATCCTAACGAAGATGAGTTTATGTTCAGGTTCCGTCTGTACTTGATGCATAACGCCCACGATGTCGAGAACGGTTTGGAGATGCACAGAACCTTCCTTTTTGTAGAGAAATTGCAAAACAGCGTCAATGGTTTCGTTGCATGTTTCAATGCGGTCGATCAAAATGTCTTCTTTTCCAACTAAGGTCTCCTAGTTATCGCAGGGTGTCGGCATAAATTTTCATCACTTTTTATTAAAATTAGTTGTGGAGAGTTATGACTTTTTAATATATTTCGGGTTGAGCGTTACGATTAGATCGGCGTGCTTCGCGTAGAATTTCATGTCCCGCGTGGACTGATTGGCCTGTTCGGTAAAGTCACCCGGTAGCACAGTACCCTCTAATTGAAAATAGTCACGTCCTTTTTGACTTCCGAAAAGCGATATCATGGAATAGTTGTAGCTTGCAGAGTTGCAGATACCGGCTGTACCGAGAGGGATATATTCGGCGATCGCTCCTATCGTCAGCGCCTCACCGGGTTGACTATGTTGCTCCAGTGATAGGAGCAGACAGGCGAACAAAACATCTGCATTGGAGCGAAGCGTAATTTTGTTTAAGTCGAATTGCTTGGAGGAAGCCCTCTCCCAGGAAAACTCTCGTATGGATGGTTCTTTAGTTTGATAATCTAATGCAATATTTTTGTAGGCATGACGATTTCCATATATTTTTAGAAATCGATCCAGTTTTGAACGGGACTCATTTCCATGAGGTAGCTTAGGGAAGGTAGATCGGAAGAATGAAGTGTAGTCTTGAAGATCGAGGAAGGAGAGGCTAGATACACGTTCCTTTTCGGCATGGTCAATAGCTTTCAGCAAACTAAACATAGCGTCAATCCGATGACGGTCAGCAATTTCAAACTGATCCGGCCGCTGAAGATGAAGTAAGAAGATTGCTGCTCCAAATCCGTGATGCCAGTCGCCCAGCTTTTGCTCCCAGAAGTGGAATGCCTGTTCGGCGGCATGTGCTGGTTGCTCAACATATTCAGGCCAATATTTAAGGATCGTGGAGATAATTTTACGGTGGGCTAAAGCGAGGCTTTTGCGCTGCCAACTGCCGAAATGCCAACTCAATGCTTTCTTTAGTGTATCCGAGGGAACTGTTTTGGGATCACAGAAAATGCGATGCCATTCATTAAATGGCTCCAATGGGTATCTCGCATATGGGAAATGATTCAGATGAATATCCAACTTTTCTCGTACGACAGCGACAATGCTTCGTTTTTCTTTTTCATTAAGGGTAAGACTCATGGGGATCGCTCCTTCAGTGATTAAATTAAAGTGAAAATACCGCCAGTTGCGTCTATTTATCGTTTCTTTCGGTACTTTCGCTTTGAAGAGGCAGAAAGGGATCACCAAGTTGAATGTAAAATGGTTCAGCCAGTTCTGCTACCCATCGCAGTGCATCGGGAATCGGACCGCCATGATAGGCGGGAGAATCGTTGAAGGCATCATCTTCCCACAATAATGTCGCCGTCTCTAAAGTTTCATCGACTTCAAAGCAGAAAGTGTTCCCATCGACATATTCATCAAGGCCAGATACAGAGTCATTCAGGCGAAGGACGGTGCGAACAAGATAGATTGGTAATGAGTCTGTAGATGGTGATAAAACGAATTTGAATTGAGATAAGTCAGCATAGTCGGGGAAAAGATCAGGGGGAGTATCGGGTGTAACGAGCAGAGCAGAGGCTGCCATAATCCATGCATTTTCTTGAAAGCTTCCATTTCCAGAGTCAAGTTCATTGCGTTCAAATATTTCCTTTAGGCTTTGAAGAATTATCTTCTCGGGTGCTAACGGAAGCCCTGCCTGTTGATAAAGCCATTCCTCAATGGCTTCGTCGTGAGAGCCTGCTATAGTGAAGTACATCATAAGATAGTCGTTATCGCACATATGAGCTATTTTGTAAATCGTGATTCCCTCTGTACTAATGGCCTCAACATATTCTTGATGGATGTCGAATAAGCCGCCAGATTCCCCGTTAAAGCTTAACTTCCGTGAGGAGTACAGATTATCCCCTGGTTCAAGAAGGATTATGTGACCGTGGTTCTGCAAAGAGAATTCTGCTTCGTCCTCTCTATGTAGCATTCTTTGCAGTTGTTGAAAGTAATCTATGATGTAGTTTGTTAAAGCTGAACTATGATTGGAAGTACGTAAAGAAACGACATCTTGATGAGTTTTAATGATATGCATGATATTGAACCTCCTAGAATTTAAAGATCATTTTTACTTGATGCACTATGTTACTGAAAAAATTGTGAATTGGGCACAGCGTATACTGGTTAAAGTTATTTTTTGATACTATGCCGTCATAATAATGGTTTACTCCGTCTCCTTCCTTATAAATAAGAGCGACCCGCACTTAATGTGCGGATCGCTCTTTGACTACTAATTTTGTTTGAGGTGTTGAGATAGCAGAAAAGCGAATGTTGCCTTGGGGTTTAAGGCTGTGTCGAGAATTGAAAGCATTGGATATTTTTTGTTGTTTATAGTGCCCTTCCGATGCTATTCAAAGAGATAATATATAAACAAAAAGTACTTTATACCGATTAATGATAAGTTCAAGTGTTTATTTTGCTGCGCTGGAGTAAAGGATCGTAGTATATTATCCCCTTCGTTTGTGCAGCTCGTATCTTGGTATCCAGGAGCTCAGTAAAGGAAATTCTGCCTTCGAAAACCGAACTAAGATCGCCGCCGTCAATTAGAATAGTATTGATTGATTTTCCTTTTATAAGACGCTCAACTGAGTCATGTGAAAAACCGTTTACTGAAATAAAGAAGCCCCGACCGTATAGCTTGCCTTCCACCTTGAAAGCAAAGTGATATAATGCATTACTTGCAACAAGCGCATCCTGCCATTTGGCCTCAATTATATAGTTTTCCCCATCAAACTTTATTGCCCCGTCGATCTGTTCCCCTTCTATTTTAAAAGGTTCGGTCATAATGAGTTTATCGAATTGACTCAACGAGCGAAGCAGTTTTTCGAATTCGTAACCTCTCTGCTGTGGAGTCAATTCTTTATTTCGATAGAGGTTTACAAAGTCTTCATTCAATTGGGAGAGGGACGGACCGGCGTTTACCTGGGCCCTGGCCAATGATTGTTTTAGACGTTCTTCTTTTGTTTTGGCATCCCGAATCTCTTGCAATTGTCTCAGGTGAGTAATTAATCGTGCTGCCTCCGCTTCATCCAACTTTTTAATTTTTTTAAAATAATAGGGATCAAAATGGCTCCAATGAATTAGGGATTGGAGCATTGCTCTAAATTGGCCAATGCCGCCATCATCCCGTGCATGTAATGAAGCAAAGACTTTGTCCACGATTTGCGCACGAGGAAGTTGTTCGGCTTCGTAGTTTTTTACACATGCAAGATCACGAACGGTACAACTGTTGTTTTTGAAGAAGTCAATGATTTGATTTTTAGGCCAGAAAATTGCCAATATGCAGGCGCGCATAGCATCGGCTATATCTTTCGGAAATGTCATCGGCATAGTAAATGTCAACCCTTTCTGGAAATCAGAGGAGTGCATCTGTTAATATAAATTTATAGCTTTCATAATTATTTGCGCGGGGGATTCGTAGATGAAAGATGTTAAGCAGCTCGTTTATGATGCTATTTTAACAAAGATTAGAACGAGCTACGAGAATGTTAGCCTTCAAGAGTATAAGCAACTGATCGAGTTTATCTGCAGCAGGTATTCCGGTGGGGACATTATTTTAGACACATTCACGAGCAAGCAAATGAGAATAAATTTTGATTACTTGTCTCGTGCCTATTTTGAATCGGTACACTATAAAAGTATGTGGGGATCAGGGTCAAAGCACTACATTTTAAGTAGCCTTTATAAGGCAAGTCATGGATTGTCTTCCGATAGCCGAAAGCATATATTTCGGGAGAAGAATCTTCTCTTGGAAGATAGTAACATTGGCTTTGGTAATCGTACTGGGTTTGTCCAATTTAAGTTTTTTACAAGAAATGATGTACCCTACCTGTTTATCATACACGAGTATGGTCACAATAGCATTACCAATAAAATTGAAGATGTGGTCTCAACAATTGAGAGCCAATACCTTCAGGATATCGGATTTGGCATTATTGAGGATAGCGTGCAAATATTCTATAAAGATATATACGACGACTATAATCAGGTGGAGTTGGAAGTGGGAATAAAGAACCCGCAGTGGCGTTCCCTCGATGCAACGGAACAAGCCTGGTTTGATCAAACATGGGATTGGGTAGGAAATCGGAGCGATAGTGAGCCGGAACAGCAAACACAGTTCTTTGAGAAGGGAAGGCAGTTTGATGCCTATAAATCTATAAGGAGTATTGTTCAAAGCGCGACAAGAGAACTATTTGTAGTGGATAATTATATTGATAGCTCAGTTTTAATCATGTTGGATGAATTGACGAATCCAGGCGTTCACATAACCCTGCTTACGTCTGTTCACAACATGAGGGGAGAAACATCTATTTCTGTCGAGAAATTAAAGAAACAGAGAGGCAATTTTGAATTGAAGAATGTAAAGGATTTTCATGACCGTTACTTGATAAGCGATAACCAATGTTTTCTGCTCGGAGCGTCCATTAAAGACTTTGCGAACAAAGCAACAACTTTGGTGCCTATACATGATGGTCCTATAAAAGATGCTATAAAGAAATATATACAGAGTTTTTAAAGCAGTTCAACTTGGTGCAGGAGGGTCAAAAGTGGATACTACAATGCAAATGGAACACGACGAAGAATTGACAAGGGTTATAGCGGCATTGAACAAAATTAAAAACTTCGAAACAAAGATGGGGGTTATACTGCGAAGGTCGATCGATGAAGTTGTAAACGGCAGGTATACGGGCAGATATTCCATTGAACAACTGGATAAGACGGAGAAGACTTATATTGGTACACGCGTGCAACACATGCTTCAATATGAACTTGGATTGCAGTACGGAGAAAAGATGGATGCACTGATTGACGAAATAGAAGTCGATATAAAGTTTACAATACACAATAACTGGACAATTCCCCTAGAAGCAATGGGGCATTTATGTTTACTGATATCTGCCAATGATAATGAGTCCCATTTCCAGGTCGGCTGCATTCGAATAACTCCGGAAGTATTAAACGGAGGGGAGAACAGGGACAAGAAAAAGACTATTAATAAGACTGGCAGGAATTCAATATCATGGATTGTTCCGAGAGGAGCCTTGCCGGTTAACCAGTTATTGAAATTGCCGAGCGAAGTTGTAAAAAGAATTTATGCCAAGCGTTCCGGTCAGGAAAGGATTAACGAACTCTTCCGGTCATGTCCCGGCATTGTCTTTAATGGAGCGGCCATTGAGTCAATTGCTATGCAAAAGGATTCTTCGAAGCGGGTAAGGGATGCCCGGCTTGCACTTAAGCATGAGGGCTTGAGTATTTACTCCGGTTATGAAAATGAAAAATTGATTGCCAGAGGGCTGCTGCCCATAAAAAAAGAAGAATTTATTGCTCTTCACGATATTTAGGGAAACTGAAAAGGACTGCTGCCAGCAGTCCTTTTCTAATTTTAGTAAGCCATCGTTGCTACTTCGCGGATAATTATATTAGGTACAACACTATCTTTCGTGTGTGGATGTGACTCATACACGTCATCGACGATTTCTTGAAGTAAGATTTTAAACTCGTCATTACTCAAACGCTTACGATCGCTTCTGACCTCTGCGGCCGATAGTTTGTCCAATTGTTTCGCCAAGTTCTGGGCGACGGCACTGGCAAGCACAGGGGGTACGGCATTGCCGATCTGTCTGGCTATTTCGGTCTTGGAACCAATAAAAGCAAAGCGATCGTCAAATGTTTGGATTCTTGCGGCCTCCCTATGGGTGATTGGCCTATGCGCTTCCGGGTGAAGATAACACCCTTTTTCAGGCTTGAAGAACTCTGTTCTTATGGTGTAAGCGGGCTGGTCCCATTGAAGTCTTCCGAACACGTCGGTACTGCCGGTGGGCTTTTCCAACCAGCAGCGCGGAGTGATTTCGGGTGCTTCTCTCATTAAGTCAAAGCGGTTGCCGCCCGGCGGGATTAACCGATATCTTTGGAGCGATGTCTCCGTTGGATTCCTGCCAATGTGTAAATTTTGAATTGTCTCACTGCCGTTTTCCGGCACCGGGGAAAGTTCGGTTGTTTCCGGATAAAGCGGCAAGTCTCCAATTGCATCCCGTACAGTCCTTCGTTCATGGGTCGGTGTAGGTAATGTAGGTACTTCAGAACCGTAAATACCTATAATAAATGCACGTTTCCTACGTTGCGGGACTCCAAAATCAATTGCATGAAGTTCACCGGAGCTTACGGAATAGCCCATTTTTTCGGCCAGTTTTCTTATTGCAATGGCTTCTCTTGATTTCAAGATTTCCGGCACGTTTTCAATTACAAATGCCAGCGGTTTTACTTGCCCTACAACTCTCATAAATTCTTGCCACAGTTGGTTCATTCTGAGATGCTCATCCCGAGGGGTTATTTTCCCAAGCGGTGAGAAGCCTTGGCAAGGTGGGCCGCCGATAATAATGTCCGCTTTCAAATTGACGCTTCCAATTTTTCGAATATCGTCATTGAAGACCAGTCCAGGCTTATTTACGCTTACCGCTTCATTGTTTAGCAGGTCTTCTTCCATTATGTTGTGATTGAAATTCCTGCTGTATGTAAGCGCGGCAGCACGGTCAAATTCGACGGCAAAGATCGATTTAAAACGTTTGAACGATGAAAAACCTGCGGACAAGCCACCGGCACCGGAGAATAAATCAATTGTTTTGTAGACTCGTTTAGACATAAAATCGTTAACCTCCCTTCCAAGATGTCCAACATGATGTGCTTCTATAATAGCATATTTGGACTCATTAGTGCCTCTCTCAATTTTATACAAGAACAAGTGTTCGTGCAATAGTTATTTGGAAAAGAGGAGAACTAAATGGCCGATTTTGTGAATAAAGAAACTCGAAGCCAAATGATGAAAAAGGTCAAATCCGTTTCCAAATTGGAAACCTTGATTAGCAAGGAACTTTGGAGACGAGGGCTTCGATTGAGAAGAAATGTTTCCGATTTACATGGCAAACCGGATTTCAGTCTAAAGAAGCACAAAATCGTCATTTTTATTGACTCCTGTTTCTGGCATTCTTGTGAAGAACATGGGACTTTGCCGAAAAGCAATACTGAGTTTTGGTCGAAAAAGCTTAATCGTAACAAAATGAGAGATTCGGAAGTCACTAGATATTATTTTGAGAACGGCTGGAGTATATTGAGAATTTGGGAACATGAAGTTAAGGCGGATTGGGAAGGGACAATTAAACGGATTATAGAATTTATAGGACAAAAGTCTTCCTGACTGTAGATACAGATGGTAAACTAGGAATAGGTATATTTACCAATAGTCAGGGGGAGTCCGAATTGGCGAAAAAGAAGGGAACTGATGAAGAACTGTCCAGTTGGTTTGAACAGAGCCAGCCTAAATTGCGGAAGATGATTATTAAGAATTTCCGTTGTATTGGTGCGCTTCCCGTTACAATTGATCTGGATGAGATTGTGGTTCTGGTAGGTCCCAATAACGCGGGGAAAAGTTCCATTTTAAAAGCCTATGAGTTAGTAATGAATCACGGTTCAAAGAAGTGCCTGCTTAGCGAATCGGACTTTCCTAACGGAAACGTAAATACTGATACTTTACCCGAAATTGAATTGCATACAATCGTAAACGGCGATTCTACCCTAGCTTTAAGATGGGTTGAAAGAATTGAAGGGCAAGCTATTGTCAGAGAACGATGGACATGGTATTCGGCAAATGCCGAGCCCAAACGACAAGGCTATGATGTTCAAAAACAAGACTGGGATGAGCAGGTGCCTTGGGGAGCACCCGGCGTGGCACAGTCCAAACGTCCGCAACCGCATATGGTTGAAGCATTCGCTCATCCGCAGGAACTGGAGAAGCAAGTCCTTGATCTGTTAAATGCCATTATAAAAGACCGAATTAAAAGCATACAGTCAATTCAGGATACGGAAGGAGAATTATCCGATTACACACGGCTTCTAAAACAAATCACCGATTTACGTAAAAAGATTCTTGACGATTCCCTGAATGAAATACAAACGATTGAGAGCGATCTTTCTTCAGCGATTTCCGAAGTTTTTCCGGGTTATGTGGTAAAGTTTGATCCAAGGGCAGAGGATGATATTGAAAACGACATATCGTTGTTTAAAAGTTCCTCAAAGCTGTTGATGGGGCCCAGTCAAGGTTATCAAGGTGCAATTGACAAACAAGGGAGCGGAGCAAGAAGAACCTTGCTTTGGTCAGCATTGCGTTTAATTGTGCAAAGCGGAGCAGCGAAAAAGGCTGCGAACGGAAGACCGCATGTTCTTTTGTTGGACGAGCCCGAATTATGTCTTCATCCCAATGCAGTAAGAGAGGCGAGCAGAGTTCTCTACGACTTGCCAAAGCAAGGGAACTGGCAGGTTATGCTTACAACGCATTCTCCTGCCTTCATTGATTTATCCCGTAATAATACAACAATTGTACGTGTTGAGCGAAATGAACACGGTGACATTTTTGGTACAACTGTCTTCCGCCCGGATAAAGTACAACTTGACGAAGATGATCGTGAAAGACTAAAGCTTCTGAATTTGTTTGATCCCCATGTCGCTGAATTTTTCTTTGGAGGTCATACAATAATAGTCGAAGGGGATACAGAATACACGGCATTTAAATATATCATCTCTAAAAATCCTGAGAAGTATCGAAATATACATATTGTCAGGGCCAGAGGCAAGGCAACCATAGTATCGTTATGCAAAATTTTGAATCATTTTGGTAGCGGGTATTCTGTACTGCATGATACTGACCTGCCGTTTTTGGCTAACGGAAATAAAAATCCTGCTTGGGCGCATAATGCTTCTATACTCTAAGTGGTCAAAGCTGCACCTTCAGGTAATGTAAGGCACTTATCATCGCTTCCGAACTTTGAAGCAGCTTATTTTGGCCAACTTAAAGTAAGCGATGGGAAACCTTACAATGCTTTAATTCAAATTCGAAACGATTCGGAGTGCTTTCAACGAGTTGAGGATTTATTACACAGTTTAATCGACCACCGTAATCAGCTTGTATTTGGCTGTATCTCCTGGAATAGCGAAATGGAGCTCCTGAAATTATTAACTCCTATTTTACAGGTAGGAGCGACTCTGGAGGAATAGACGAAATGGCAGATGGTTGTCTGTTTATTCCCTCAACAAGCTTTCACACGAGATACGTAACTAGCCATCTCTGAAGGAGTGTACTAATAATGAACTGGGACGTTGTTAAGGAAAAAATGACAGACGAAATCAAGCCCCGCTTTGACCAAACCATGTCTTTTGCTTATTCGCAATCGTGCTCATTTGATACGGCAATGGAAGCATTCCGAACCATATTTACTAAGAAGTTGAACCTGCAAGAGCTAGATGAATGCTATGTCGTCATTCAAGCATTATCTGACAGGTACTCAGATGAGAAGCTGACTGATGTAAGAAATGCACTTTCGGAGCTTGTGGGCAAGCTGGAGGTGTATTTTAAGCGCCTATATACCATTATTGATGGCTCCTACTGTTCCGATACGCTAGGACCATGCTTTAAAAGATTTTTCAGGGAGACGCAGTATTTTAATCGCAGGCAACGAGATGCATTCTTCGAAAACAAGGAAAATGAAATCAAGAATAAGCCTTTTGCCGTGCAACTAATGAGCGTTTATCATTTGAGAAATAGCCATACGCACACCAATCCCAAGCTGAGTCCCGCTGATGTATATCAGAATTTGGAGAATGTAATAGTATCTTATATTTTTATAACTATGATGTATTACGACAAGATAAGTAAGAAAATAAATATTTCAACACAAAACGATGATGGCTTCAACTCCTGCTGGGCAGACTTGATGGAAGCCTGCCACTATTTTAATAAGAATAATGCTTATATTCTAGTAACGGGACCTAATGTAACTATAACCGAGGAAGAGAAAAAGCATTTTGCGAATATTAATTGGTCTTTTGTGTTCGACTTTGACACTAGTACCCCAACCAAAGGTATTATGGGGGCAGTTGTTCCATTGTATGAAAAAGTTAAAGTTGTTCAACCTATAATTAAAGCATACAGCGAAATAAGTCCTAATTTTGTGCCCAATACTCTATACTGGTTCAAGGCAAAAGGAACAGTTACCATACGTGATAGTTTGCCGGAACAGGATAATAGTTTCTCGTGGTATGAATTTTATTCGGAATACATGCGCCTGCTAATGAAGGAATACTATAATTCTATCTCAATCAACAAACCAATTACGGTAGTCATCTTGTTCAATGACCGTGAATATCTGAAAGAAGTTATATTTACAATAAGAAGAGTGTTTAATCGTAATGTTCGCTTTGTGTTCGCGACGGACAAAAATGATTCAATGGTTGATCTACTCGAGTCAGTACAAGGGATTAATGTGAATATAAGCTACCACAATATCGCCGAAGGTTTCCGCCGACTATATGGACAAATGATTGACTTGGAAAATGAGAAGCGTATTTATCTCCCATGTTTTCGAGGACTAAAAGGTAAAACACGAGAAATTTCGATGGATGAAGTACAAAAAATAAGCAGATTCTATACTCTTGTTCATCTAAACATAATATCAGATGAAGGGCATAATTCCCGTGTCAAAAGCTTTTATCAGGGGCGTATTATCACCTGGCGTGAATTAGATGAGGACTGGGATGTGAAGCGAGATATTACGCGAGATGTTGTAGATGCTTCTAGATCTTTCCTAGCCAACAGAAGCACAGGCATCGTCGAGTTAAATCATGAACCTGGTGCTGGAGGAACTACGATAGCTCGCAGGGTGGTAATGGAATTTTATAAAGAGTATCCAACCGTATTGATGCAATCATACCATCCGGAGGCTGTGGATGAGCTTCATAGGATTTTTGAAATTACGGAGCAACCAATACTAGTTGTGATTGACAATATAAATATTACTGAGCATGAACAAAATGAATTATATAACCTTATCGAAAAGCGTTCAATTCCTACTCTTCTATTAATTGTGAAAAAAAGGTTTGTTAAAACCGGTAAATATTATGTCCCACTACGCATTCTTCCATCCGAGGAAGAGAGATTTGTTAATCGGTTCAGCAAAGAGTTTCCTGATTTTAAGGATATTTTTAAAGATATCAAAGAAAAGTTTAATAATAAAAATTTGCTCACTCCCTTCTATTTAGGACTAATCGTACATGAGGAAAAATTCATAAGTATTGGAGAGTATGTGAGAAGGCGAATGAAAGAACTGACTCAAAAACAGAAATCTATTCTGTTGTTTATAGCTTTTTATTCCTACTACTCTAAAGAGTCAGCGAGTGGATTACCTTCGTCGATTTTGTCTACTTTCTTAGAAAAGCAGTTTGATTATATCATTCTTCAGGATGCTGTAGGCAATAAACAAATTCTTGATTTGATCATTGAATCAGATGAGGAAGGCCAGTATTGGAAGACGCTGCATCCTCTAATTTCGTGGGAAATTCTTACTCAGTCCCTTAATCAAAATGGAGATATGAAACGCCTTAATCCCTTCGAATTGGAGAAAGTTTCGCTCGAATTTATTCGAATACTTCGTGAGTCTGTGTCATCTAAAAATAAAGGAATTATGGATCTTCTGAAAAATGTATTCATTTTGCGTAATATAGATACCTATGATGAAGATGAAGATGAAAATGAGACTGTCCGTTTAGAAGAGAATGGAGTACTTGATCGAAACTTCTCCAAACTTATTTTGGAATTAGGAACTAAGGAAAGTCAGTTGACTGTTTTACAGGAGCTTGTAAAGCAATTTCCAAACGAAGACCCCCACTTTCGAGCACATCTGGCACGTTTTTATTTTTATCATGAAAATGAAGAAAATTATGAATTAGGTCATCAGGCAATTGATAAGGCAATTGAAATAGTTAGCATTGATGATACTCGTAGTGATAGTTTTATCTTCTACCATATCAAAGGAATTGGTTATCGTTCGCAAGCATATGCAATTCAAGAAAGAATTCAAGGAAGAAAGCAATCAGAACACGAGGTAAATGACGCTCACAAACAATTCCGTTACTTATTCGAACAAGCTGCGACTCAGTTTAAGTACACACGGCAGAGAGCACAAAAGAAAGAACATGGCTATATATCCCATGTTCAGTTTGCAATAAGAGCAATCGAATTTGGTTATAGTATGTCTACGTATTCAAAAAATGGGGGACTCGTACAGTTTTTTTCTCAGAATACTGAAGAATCCCTTTGGTATCAGCAAATCCTAAGCGATGCTAGAACTTTAATTGAAAGATTCAAATCAATTAATAGTAACGCGTTAAAGAGCGTAAATGTCAAGAAACAGCAAACAAAGTTGAAGAAGTTTTTTGAAAAGCCGGATCAATTAATCAGAACATGGAGAACCTTATTAGATGATCCAAGGATGGATCCAAATGATATTAGACGTAATATTGTCTTCGCACATCTAGCAAAAGTTGATGATCAGTGGAGTAATCTTAATGACATAGACCTAAGGGAAGTAAGGAATTTACTGTCTGAAAATATTAAAAAACAACCAGAGGAATATGATATTCGTAAATGGTTTGATGCAAGCCGAAGACTGGGTGTGCATGTGGAATCTCTTATTAAAGACTTGAAACAATGCGAATACCTGAAAGAGACAACGCAAGCAGCATATTATCTATTTGCTCTATCTACTGTTAAAGCTATAAGTGGGGCTCCGTATTCTACTTTATCTGATACTGAGGAGTATGTTGAGAAATGCCGTACCCGTAACCACGAATTCAGTCATGTATTCTGTCATGAGTGGGTGGGAATGAAAGAAGGAGCATATCAGCTGATAAACCATGCGGAAATTGGCACTTGGAATCCAGCAGAGAAATTTTTTGATGATGCAAGTGTAGAGCGTCTGGCTAGTTTGAAAGGAATAGTAAAGTATTATAAAGACCGTAAAGTAGGGAAAATCGAGCTATTAAATACAGCAGGTGAGGGCACGGGGATAGAGGTGTTTTATGCACCGGGCAGTGCGAATCACTATAAAAGCAATGAGAAGGATATTGTGGAATTTTTTCTCGGATTCAATTATTATGGACCGCGTGCGTTCAAGGTGAGGGATGTCAAGAATCCAATAGAAGATACCACCGGTCAGAGTAATAGTTCATTACAGGTAGATTGTGAGGTTCTTTCGATTAATAACACTACGCGTTCAATATTTGTGAAAATGAGTAATGGAGAGTTGGGCGTCATCTCTCAGGAGTTTTTAGAAAAAGTAAATTTGAATAGTATGCATAGAGGTAAAAAACTCAAAGCATTGAAACAACGACCTGAAGGAGATAGATGGGTATTATCATTACTAAGTTCTACCCATGATAGAGAGCGTCATAAATAATGTACTTACTCCTAATTAAGTGGGTACATTGAAGTACTATAATGTATATAGTTGTTTTGATATGAGCTGATATTAATAATCACATCAGAGGAGAACGACTTTTCTAATTCCGGATTCTCTATTGAGAGCTTCATCAAATAGAGCACCCAATAGAGTGCTCTCAGTCTGTCTAAACCATAAATGAAGCGAGATTTTCAATCAACCTCAGCGTGAAAAATTTCGCTTTAGAGACGATACGCTGAACCTAGTTTAATCTTCACCTTAAGCAGCTTCGCCAAACAATCGTCTTAAGAGGCGGCGGCGAATTGTGGTTTTGCATAGCCACGGTTCGATTTTATGAACCCTTGTCCATATAAAACCACAATGGTTTATGATGGACAGGGGTTAAATTTCGTTCTACAATGACTTATTCTACAGATTTCAATGTGACAGTACTGTTGATTGTGTTTTAGTGACGCTTTTGTCAGTACTGTCATTTCTTTTGGTGAAGTTGGAATACAGAAGGAATCATTCAACCACAGACTGCATGCAGTATTCAGAAATATTAAGACAATAAAGATCAATTTTTGAATAAAGAACATAATGAAGAGTGTCTTCAAGATTGACAAGAAGATAGTTGGATGTTATTTTTAAATAGTTATTCTTGAAGAGTATCTATAAGGATAACGAGATCGAGGGGGGAATTACAATGGAGTTATTTCAATGCAAAACATCTCCTCTAAATGTAGAGGATAAATTTAATGAGTTTTTGACCGGAGGATATGTTGCAATTGGTTATCCTGGTTTGGGTGACTTATGCGGACTAAACAAACAGGAGATTCGAGAACGTCTAGAGCGTATTTACAATGAAGATCCCGCACGAACCCGTTATCATCTTGGGATGGTTAATGCTTTTTGTAATACCATGTCGTCTGGGGATTTCGTTCTTATTGAGAATAGAAACAATGGCAACGTTCATGTTGGTGTGTTAGGAGCCTATAGTTTCAAGGGAGATTTGGATAACGTAGGATTGTCCCACCAGCGTTCTGTCGATTGGAAAGCAGTCATTCCTCGAAGTGAATTAATACCTGAATTGAAGTCTTTTATCCGAAATCGACCAAGTATAACACAGTTTAAGCATCCGATTGAGGTCGCAAAACTTGAAAGATACCTCAATCAACAATTAACCACTTCAGGCTTTGATACCAATGAATTACTTAGCAAAGCGCTTTCGATACTTGCCGAAGAAATGGATTCAAAGGATAGTGAGAGGAAAACACGCGCTGCAATAGTATTGTTACAATATTTCAAGAGCTAAGGGGTGTGTCTAATGATTCTTAGTTTTAAGATGGGGACGTATATCAGATTTTTAAATTGGCAGCTTTCCCAAGCTACCTCCACAAATAACTTTAGTATTACGCGGTGGCGAAAGTAACTGTTTGGAAATTCAAAACTTATTCTTTTTTAACGGGGGGATTCTCTTGAAGTGCCCAAATTGTACTAACGTAATTAATGGAGGAGATAAGTTTTGTTCAAAGTGTGGGCATCCCCTTGCTGAGAGCTTTAATCAAAATATCTCAGCAGCAACAAAAAGTGTTAATGTAGGTGTCATAGGAACAAAAAATAGTGTTACTGTAGGGAAAATCGAGAATTATAATTTGGATAAGCAAAAGGAGACTACAAAATATCGCCGTGAAAAGATATCTCCTATTCCAATTACTAAGCGGGGGTTAACGATTTTTGGAGCAATAAATGTCTCGATTGGTTTCATTGGAGGGCTGGCCTCTATTATTGGATTATTCACTGGACAAATAGATATTAATAAAATTATCAATTATAAATTTTTACCCGTGTTATTGCCCGTAATGATCGTTTTGGGTATGTTATCCCTATTATTTACGGTTATGTTAAAAAGACATGGCTTCGTTAGAATGCCAATTATATGGGGGAAGGGAATTAACATTGAGGAAATCGGCGGGAAGTTAGTTATCACACAAATCAACTCGACTTGCCCTATTTGCAGAGGAAAGGTGTATTTGGTGTCAAGCGAAAGTAATAGTATTGGTATATGTGCGAAAAATCCAAAAAAGCATAGATTTGATTTTGATTATACAACGTTTTCAGGGGGCCGAATTTAAAAATAGACGAATAATTTATGCCACCTCTCCAAACATCCTGATCATCACCTGACGGAGAATTGTGGTTTTGCACAGCCACGGCTCGCCTCCACCAACCTTATCAAAAAAGACACCGTGTTAGGTGTCTTTTTTGTTTGTGCTGCATACATGGTGGTTTAAAAATCATATAATTAAAGAGATATGACCAGTAATCATAGATCACAAATATCGCTACTCAGCACCATGTGCTGTGAAAAATACCATACAGATATGACTACAATTCTCTCTAGAACTCATAATAAGTCTATGGGAATTATTTTTGAAAATAAGAATATTAATGAAATCTTCCATGCCAAAATCGATGAGTATCACGTATAATTTTATCGGCATACAAGCAGCCTAGACACTATATACCATAGAGGATTTACTGTTAATGGTCGGAATTTCTAAACAAAGACTACGCCTTCGTACAAATTCTTTTGAGAGTTCACAAATTTGTGAAATTTTTCACATTCATATGTATCAAAGTATGATATATTAAAGGTGCAAGAAGAAAGCAATGCTTAGCAGCAAGAAGAGAGGAAGAATGCACCATGAAAAATCACAACCCAAAGCGTTCCTGGTTCAAGCGATCTAGTCTTTCAGTACATCCTAGTTTATCGAGTAAGAAGAAAGAAAGCCTATCTTTTTAAAATAGTATGTGAAAAAAATCACAATATAATTGGAGATGATTATGATGTTAGCATGGCTAAAAAATAATAAATATTTTGCAATGCTTATGGTTGTTGTTCGTGTCTACCTCGGTTACCAATGGATTGTAGGGGGCTGGCACAAATTAATGGGCGGGTTCGATGCCACAGGGTTCTTAACCAACGCTATCAATAACCCGGTAGCCGATAAAACGACAAATGAATTGGTTTATCCGAACTTTGTATACTTCATCGAACACTTCGCGATGCCGAACGTAAAGCTCTTTAACATTCTCATCCCAATCGGTGAATTTCTGGTGGGCGCCGGATTGATACTCGGGGGATTAACGGCCGCGGCAGCCTTCTTCGGACTTTTGATGAACTTCATGTTCATGTTCGCTGGAACGTTAAACACTAACCCATGGCTTGTTCTTCTCGGAGTAATTGTACTCATTGCAGGCACCAACGCAGGACGGTATGGATTGGACTACTACCTGCTTCCGCTATTGCGTAAAGGACTCAAATTTAAGAGGCTTGATGGAGGCGGAAAAATGACTCCTACAGGCACGGCAAAAGCCCACTAACTCATTCACTTCAAGTAACAAAACGAACCTCCTCGTGCGATCCATACGATGGGGGTTCTTGTTTGTCGTCTTTCAATATCAGGTTGAAGTCGTTGCAGTGACTGTTAATCATGCTTGGTGATGAGTCATATTTCGTTAAATAAGCACTCAACCTGTCATAATGCGGATGATCTTAACACTGATAATGATCATTTCTACTTGGCTTGATGGAAGCGTTTGCTGATAATCATCATAGGCTTCGATGTTTCCCACTTAATATTCTTTTTTTATGCTGTGACTTCTATGCTCCAGTTTCAAGACGCCAATCCTTTCAATTGTGAGCCGTGTTAGGGTACAATTTAACTATGTAGCTTCATAGTAAAGGGGTTTAGGAATGGAATTGGAAAAAGAAATGCTGCAGCTGAATGTTAACAATGCGATCAAAGGTACAGTTGTGACAAGCTTAAAGGTTATTCTTGAACAGATAACTAAAGATCGTTTAAATTTCATTGCAGCTAATTGCGCGCTAGCGGGTCGCTCCAAGCTGAAGAAGCAGGAGCTCGTGGATGCACTTTACGATCGAATTACAGATGTAACTCAAGTGCGTGCGGCTTTCCTTACAGCGGAGAAGCAGGAATGGGAGCTGATGAGCCGGCTGCTCAAGGAGCCGTATATTCAGGACGATACTGTATTTGCGGATGCTTATTTATTTTTGATGGATAAAGGCTTGGTGTTCAGTTTCCTGGAGCAGGATAAGCTATATTTCGTCATGCCGGAGGAAGTTAAGGCCTCATATCAGAAGCTGGATCTGAGATCGTTCAGTCAAGAACGCACCGTAAGCCAGTTAGTGCTGCGATATTCAGAAGCTGCGTCTAACTTGTATGGCATTATCTCCGTGCAGAAGCTCATAGAAATTATTAATGATCAGAATGAAGGCAGCTTGACGGAGGAGCAGTTTAATCATGTGCGTTTATCTGTCTCTGATAAGGTGCTGACTTGGAATGTTCAGCATGGGATGCTATTTAACGATGAATTAGATGAAGAAAATCTGCACGAATATGAAAAGTTCTTGGAAAGCGTGAAGGATAAGCCGTACTACATTCCTCCTATGGAAGAACTGCTACGTTATGCGGAGATTAATTATTTCGAGATGACGCCGCAGCTAGAAGCGTTGAAGAACTATATCATGCAGCAGTTGGGCAAAGTCGAGCAGATGGCTGAGGCGATCATCGATGATATTCAGCTTGCTTGTTCAATGGAAGAGCCAATTAGCGTCATCATGGAAGAGTTTGAGCGTCGCAAAATTCGTTTGAACAAGAAGCAGCTGAATGAGATTGTGCCGTTAATTATTCAGGTGAATAATACGACTAGAATGTGGTCTAATCGCGGTTATACACCTGCTGAACTAAGCCAGAAGCGGAGTAGGAGCACGAATGCCGACAATGTGCTTCAACACACGGCGGCATCTTCGAAAATTGGCAGAAACGATCTGTGCTCGTGCGGGAGCGGGAAAAAGCATAAGAAGTGCTGTCTATAGCGGCGTTGATTTGTGACTATTGTTCTGTGCCCCCAAGATCTACCCGGCGAATTGTGGTTTTGCACAGCCGCGATTCGCCTCCCCATTAAAACCCCGGCCGCAAAAGGTCGGGGTTTTCTCCTACCCAGTTGTCTAACCTTTACGATAGAGGGTCTTTTATGGTGTTCATATGGTAAAAGCTCGGTATACGCATGACTCTTGATATATTGGTTATCAAGGCAGCGGAGCTGAATTTTTGATAAACACCTTCTTCAACTGCGTTATTCTCTGCCTTGTGCGCTGAGTTAACAGATGGTATTGGCCTTTTTTACTTCTTTTTTAACTGTAATTGATTGAAGCTGTTTTTCAGGGGAGGGATCCTGTTCGCTGGTCAAGGACAACGCGCAATTGAGGCCTGGATGAAGAAGGTTGGGCTCGATTCGAAAAAAGCGAGTGCTATTAAAGCTAAGCAAAGCCCAAACACAGCTATCTTATATATATAATCGCGACAACTATCTTGATTAACACCGATCATAGGCTCGTCAACATTGAATTATACCGAAATACACAATAATAATTTAATTATCAAATAAAATACGATTTTTTAAGAAAAAATGGGTGTTATATTAGAGTGTATGCTCTTTCATAGATTTCATAAGTCTTCTACAACGAGGATGAAAGGCGAATATACGGCTGCAATCAGCATAGAGAGCGAACTCTCTGAATCCCTGCCTATCTTCTGGAATTAAATATCATTAATTTTAATTAATCCAATTTACAGTAATATATCCATAAAGTATAATTGATCCATAAGGAGGTGAACATGCGATGTGAAGTCTATATCGAGGGTAAGCCTTTTTTAAAACCTCTAAAAGTAAGCGCTTTCCTGTTTGGAATCCGGTTACATGCCCTGAAGCTTTTACACCGATGACCACCTGCATTTACCCACAAGTGGTACCCCTCACCAAGGAAACTGATTTGCATATTCAGTCACCCACTTCTGTTTCTCTGTTTGCAGCTTTAAAGGCTATCTGTCAGCTTTATTGCAAGCGCAATCATTTTAGTCGGAGGTGAACATTCACAGCTCATCCGTACGTTCTCTAGGGTGCATACACATCATGCCGACACAGAGGATCAATTACGAATGTTTAATAAATCTAACCAAAGGAAAGGTGGATCCATGATGACGAAATTGAAAACCAGATTTAATGGCGGTAAGGCTCTCCGTGAAGGTATTAAGCAAATACTTGTAATAGCGCTGCTTGTGGTGGGGATTTTCCATGGCATGGCCCCGGGGGCGATTCAGGCTGCGGAAGCGCATCAGAATAATCCGTTTGTCGGAGCTACGGCGTACCTGAACCCGGATTATTCCGCCCTTGTCGATACATCCATCGCGCTTACCAGTGATGCGTCGCTAAAAGCAAAGATGGAAACGGTCAAATCTTATCCAACTGCAGTCTGGATTGACCGTATTGCCGCCATTAATGGCGGGGCGAACAATGCCGGACGCAAAAGTATCGAGGAGCATCTGGATGCTGCTCTGGCTCAAAAGATAGCGGGTACCCCGATTACCGCTTCATTCGTCATTTACAATCTGCCGGGTCGGGACTGCCATGCGCTGGCGTCCAACGGTGAATTACCACTGACGCAAGCCGCATTGCTAACGTACAAAACGGACTATATTGATGTCATCGCAGGTATTTTTGCCAAACCCAAGTATCAGGACATTCGCATCATTGCCATCATTGAACCGGACAGTTTGCCTAACCTGGTCACCAATCTCAATACACCGGCCTGTGCTCAAGCCAGTTCGACAGGCATCTACGAAGCTGGCGTGAAATATGCACTGGACAAACTGCATGCCATTCCGAATGTGTACAACTACCTGGATATCGGTCACTCCGGCTGGCTCGGATGGGATAACAACCGGACAGGTACAATCTCGCTGTATACGAGCGTTGTCCAGGGGACAGTGGCTGGCCTGAATAGCGCAGACGGCTTCATTACCAACACGGCGAACAGCACACCGCTGAATGAACCGAATCTGCCCAACCCGGATCTGAACATCGGAGGACAACCGATCAAGTCGTCTAAGTATTATGAGTGGAATCCGTATTTTGACGAAACCGATTTTACGGCTGCATTGTATAGCGGATTTGTGCAGGCAGGCTGGCCGACCAGCGTAGGCTTCCTGATTGATACCAGCCGCAATGGCTGGGGAGGGATAAACCGTCCGACATCGGCTACAGGAAGTGATATTAACACCTACGTGAATTCTGGGCGTGTTGATCGCCGGGATCACCGGGGGAACTGGTGCAACAACAGTGGAGCAGGTATAGGTGAAGCACCTAAGGCAGCACCAGGTCCTGCCCATTTGGATGCCTATGTGTGGGTCAAGCCTCCAGGTGAATCCGACGGTTCCAGTTCGGAAATTCCGAACAATGAAGGCAAGGGCTTCGACCGGATGTGTGATCCAACGTTTACAACCCGTGATGGTGTATTGACGGGCGCACTTCCTAACGCTCCGGTATCCGGTCACTGGTTCCATAATCAATTCGTCATGCTGGTGCAAAACGCATTCCCTGTTCTTCCGGCCACCAATGGCGGCGGAACGACGGCTCCAGCAGCTCCGGCAGCACTGACTGCGACAGCAGGCAATGCACAGGTATCACTGAGCTGGACGGCATCCGCAGGAGCGACGAGCTATAACGTGAAGCGAGCGCTGAGTGCGTCCGGACCATTCACAACCGTTGCCGCCAACGTGAGCGGCACATCGTATGCCAATACAGGCTTGACCAACGGAACAACCTACTATTATGTGGTCAGCGCCGTAAATGCCGCAGGTGAAAGCGCGAATTCGGCTGTAAAAAGTGCTGTGCCGGTAGCTGGAGTCACCGCTCCTACTGCACCTACTGCATTGACGGCCGCCGCAGGCAATGCACAGATCAGCTTATCCTGGACGGCTTCCGCAGGAGCGACCGGTTATAACGTGAAACGTGCGCTGAGCGCGTCCGGACCATTCACTACCGTTGCTGCCAATGTGAGCGGCACATCTTACACGAATACAGGTCTGACCAACGGCACGACCTATCATTATGCTGTGAGTGCTGTGAACGCTGCGGGGGAAGGTGCCAATTCTGCCGCTGCTTCCGCAACTCCGCAAGGCGTGGTTGTTCCGACCAGTGATCTGGTCTTGCAATATCGTGTGGGAGATACCAATGCGACAGACAACCAAATCAAGCCGTATTTCAATATCAAAAACATTGGCAACACGGCTGTAAATCTGAGTGATCTGAAAATCCGTTATTATTTCTCGAAGGAAGGTACAGCAGCTATGGACTCGGCCATTGACTGGGCTCAGGTTGGCGGTACCAACATCCTGCGCACGTTCACCGACACGTATGTAGAGCTCAGCTTCACTTCCGGAGCCGGCGCGATCCAGGCAGGTGGACAATCCGGGGATATCCAGCTCCGCATGTACAAAACGGACTGGACCAACTTTGACGAAACGAATGATTATTCCTACGATTCAACCAAAACATCCTATCAGGACTCGAACAAAGTGACCCTCTATAAAGGCGGCAACCTAGTGTGGGGAATTGAGCCTTAAAAGACAGAAAAAGAATCTCTAGAGTTGATTGACGAATTGGTCAGAGATAAAGACGTATGCAGACCATCATCACCAAGTAGGGACGTTTCAAAGTCATGTTCATGACTTTTGGAACGTCTCTTTTACAATTTCAACGAAACTGAGGGCGTCTTATTTACTGTACTTGCCAACCATTGCATCAATAATTTGGAATCTGAAGATCGTTGGGGGCTTGAACCTTTTCAATATCGGTGGGCTTAGTATTTGTATTGCTTTTGCCAAGACACAATTCTGCAGATACTATTAATAGGATCGTAAACAAGGAGTGTGATCGTTAAGTGCTTCAATCTTGTACTGGCTGCATAACCAATTCTTCGCAATAAAGGTTTGTTCTTCTTGGCCAAACTCTATTTTTGGAATTGATGGAAAGGCTTTATCAAAAAGAATTTGCATGGTAAGATAAACGCCTCTAACCATGCTTTCACAAGATGATTGCAAAGCTTTAATCAACAGCATGTCATTTTTTTCATAATAGTTCCGAAGGAGTCATGTCCATTGGCTGTACCCTTGAGTAAATTGACAAAAATACCTCGAATCCTAATTCAAACACCAACCCATCAACAAAAAATATTGAGAATGAATGGACTGTCTGCGATAGAATCTTGCACACGTACAGAGGGCGCCACTGGCACGTTGTTTCTAGAAGACCATATGCTCTTAATCGTAATTGAAGGGATGTATACCGTACGGTTTGGAGCCGAGGTCTATACGGTAAACATGCATGAAATGGTACTGATTCATAAATCCATTGCGTTTCAATATGAAAAAAGCGGGGAACCGAACTTCGATTATGTACTTAATTATATGATGTTCTTCTTGAAAGACGAAATAATTAATGAGTTTATGAAACTAGCAGATTATACTCCGACTTCAGCAGCTAGGTTACCGGCTCCGGTATCTGTACATGCGATTGATGATAGACTTTTCAGCTATCTGGAATCATTGAAGCCGTATTTTAATGAACCGGAACGGATTAGAGATGGGTTGGTTAAGGTGAAGTTATTAGAATTATTATTTGGTATAGCCGATAGAAATGATATTTTCCTGTCTGAGCTTGCCCAGATTAAGCGCCAAGAACGAAAAAGCATCAAGGACGTCGTTGATGCGAATATCACAAATCCCGTAACCTTGCATGATCTCGCCTACTTATCTGGCCGAAGCCTATCCTCCTTCAAACGTGATTTTAAAGCGATCTATAATACTTCTCCGCTTCAGTGGATACGAAATCGCCGATTGGATAAAGCACAAGAAATGCTAATCCATTCATCCTTATCCGTAACTGAAATTTGCTTCTCAACGGGTTTTGAGAACGTCTCACACTTCTCCAAAGTGTTTAAGCTGAGATTCGGAATCCCGCCTTCCGCACTCAAACAACCGCCAAAGCTCTGATAATCTGAAGCCTGAGCCGAATGAACAACGGATTTGGACCTCCGAACAAAGTATAGCATGCATTCATCTGGTACATTTATATATGTCAACCAGACGAACGCTAGTCCTATTACATCCAAGGAGGAAAAATCATGCCTGACTCTAACCTTCGGCAGGATTCTGCTGCCACCCCTATTGCATCACTGAAAGGTCATCATATCGCCATCCGTGTGCCAGACTACGAGGCTGCAAAGAACTGGTACGTGGAGAAGCTGGGCTTCCGTGTTATTCAAGAGTGGCCGTTTGGAGACCTGAAACTTGCTTATGTCGCTCCGCCCCATGACGACTCCTTTTACTTTGAAATTATTGGAGACGGAGAGGTAAATGACGCTCCCATTTACCATGATATTAACAGCAGTATGTATAAGGCTGGTTACCATCATCTCTGCATGAGCGTGAACGACGTGGATGAAGCGATTGTATATTTGGATTCAAAAGGGGTTACCCTCATCGGGGCGCCCTTTAACTTGGAGGCCATCCATCGTCGCCTCGCATTTTTCACCGATCCGTGGGGGAATATATTCGAATTGGCTCAAGTGATAGGTTAATAAGATTAGAGTAATGAAACGAAAGCTGTGGTGAAGCTACTAAGGTGACATCGAAATCGTGACTACACCCGTACTAAGAACGAACACAATATACTTAGTTGGGGGATTTTCAGTAATAACCTGGCTGTATTGAATAAAAGGGCAGTTAAGAGAAATCTTAGCTGTCCTTTTATTTTAGTATACATTGGAGGAATTTGTTGTAATCGACACCAAGGATATTATGTATCTCGTATTCTTTACCTCGAAATATTTCAAGAAAAAAATCACAAAATACCAACATGGATATTTCAAAAGAACAGGGCAAACTATCCTCTTACTTGTTTGAAATCGTGAGAAATCTGCAGGAGATAAAAATACTTAACGCACGTAAACAAGTAATGAGATTTTATTTAAGAAATACAGCAGCCATCAATAAAATGAACGTGGTTACTCGCAAGTCGGTGTGAAAAATACAGAGGACATACAACCGTTTTTAGGTAAGCACGCTCCAGCATGAAAACCCAGTCCGCATAAGGTCTGGGTTTTGTGTTGGAATGGATATACGGAATAGAATCAGTATTTGTCTGAAATTATGCTATAATGAAGTATTACGATCGACTAGGAACGAGAGAGGAAACTCAATATGAATGGATTTGAAGACTGGAACCTAAAAGTGAAAAAGACGTTTAATGCAACGAGCAACCTAGTTGTATTAACCGTAACGGAGGCAGGAGGATTAATGGGTCTCTCCAAAGACCAAATGAAGATCTTCGTGGATAAATATAACTTAACAAAAGTCCCGATCATGAGAAGTGCCCATAGATATCTGTTGCTGAAATGTGAAATAGACGAGATTGTAGCGAATAGGGCCGTTTAGTACAGGGTACTCCCGTAAACGAAATCCACACAATCCCCGACCGCAAAAGGTCGGGGTTTTTACTATTTTAGACATACTAACAGCTTTTCTAAGCTCAATTTATATAAGTTAATTAAAAGGTTTTAATGCTAGAGACTGAATAATTTCCTCTTGGGAAAAAGGTTTTTTCCTGCCCAGTTGTCTAACCTTTACGATAAAAGGGCTTCTAGGATTTTTCATATGGTAAAAGCCAGGTATACGCATGACTCTTGATAAATTGGTTATCAGGGGATCAGAGCTGAATTTTTGGGCTAATGCTTTTTGAATCGGAACGAATTTGCTTACGGATGCGCCTTGAACAACCCAATAGATGTGATATCCGTTTTTAGTTTCGATGATCATCGTATCCTTAATTTGAAGCTTGAATTTTTTTATAAACGCCTTCTTCAATTGCGTTACTCTCTGTTTTGTTCTCAGAGCTAACAGATGGTATTGGCCTTTTTTATTTCTTTTAACTGTAATCGATTGAAGCTGTTCTTCAGGGTCGGAGTGGATCGATTCAATCATCTGCTTCACTTGTTCTTTTGTGTCTAAATGCATGGAAATCTTGTTCAGATCTACATCGATGAACTGTGCTCTGATTTTTTTGAAATCACTAGTCCTTGTTTCACGGTAATTGATCTCCATAAATACGGCATAACCTTTTTTATTTTGACTGAGAACGTGTATACGTTTATTTCTCTTGGTAAAGAGTGTGAACTGAGAAGTGCGTCTTTCAAGTAGACTTAGAGGTTTATGCAGTGTCATCGCGGGGTGAATTAATGAAGTACTGTATCTTTTATTTTTGTTTTTATCGTCATGGACTAAAGTGAAATACAGTTGTTCGTTCTGTCTACAGCCTAGTTTTTTTATAAAGTAGCTTGCGTGACTGGAAAACCTTCGCAAATTTCTGGAATATGTCGTTGAACTTAATCGCGGTGTCATTAAACCACATCTCCTTTAAAGCATGCGCTACACTTTTGGTCCTTTTCTAAACAATCATATTCTGGCAAGCGGACACAAGTGTAAGTGAGAGTACCCATTTTTCAACATTAGATAGGCTAATCAAATAGTCAGGGCGTTTGCTAGGGTGACATCAAAAGTAGGTGAGCATGATTTTTTCAATATAATAAATATAAGCTCTCAAGATAAAGAAATGGGGCAAGTGGGCAATGCTGAGGGTGTGGCTGAATTTACCCAAACAGTGAAAGGGGGAGAAACATATGGATTGGGAAGCCCACATCGAACGGTGGAGCCGAGCCGCTGTTAGACTGCTGGATATTCGACAATATGGTGTGGAGCATGGAAATGTCCCTGAGCGCTATGTGGCGCATAGCAGTTTTTTTGTAGTTACTACTCGTGGAGAGGCAAGAGTGAGCCTGTCGGGAGCGGTCTATCGAGCCCAATCCCACCACATTCTGCACGGAGGAAAGGAAGCGGAGCTGGGTATTATGCCGCTAGGAAACGATTTTGAATGCTATTTGATTCTGTACAAAGCTGATTGTGAATTGCCGGAGGATCGGGAGAGCTTCCATATGCCTTATGCATTCACGCCTTATGCGTTGCTGCCATTGCAGGAGAAGTGTAAAACGATGAATCACCTGTGGCAGCAAGCCACCCCAATGGAAAAGCTTCAGGCGCAGTCTGTCTTTCTGCCGTTTGTATATGAGGTTATGCGGCAAATCCGCACGTTAAAAACGGAAAACAGCAGGCCGAACTTGGTAACCGAAGCGATTCATTACATTCAAGAGCACTACAGGAATTCGATTACAGCCGAGGAATTAGCCGGGATCTACAGCTGCAGTGCGAGCTACTTATCTCGCTTGTTCAAAAACCAGATAGGAACCGGTCCGATTGAATACCTGATTCATGTACGCATTCACAAATCGAAGCAGCTTCTGCTCAAATCGGAGGCGCGTATTCAGGAAATAGCCAGCAGCGTTGGCTATGCGGATGTCTATTATTTTAGCCGCTTATTTAAAAAGCACACGGGCTGCTCACCTCTTCAATTTAGAGAGAACAATCGGCAGGCGGTTCAGAATAATCCATTACGTCTATTAAAATCGTCTATTGTATCCCCGAAGCTTGTTTCCCATAATGAGAATGAGATTTGTTATCAATGCAATGGGGAAGGGGACACATCGATGTTCAGATTTTCAAGACCAGCGTTCGGAGCCATGCTGCTATTATGCACAACCTTGCTGCTGAATGCATGTCAGACAGGCAGCAATACAGGGGCAGCGGCCTCTCAGCCTGCTTCAGCAGGTGTCGCTACAGAAAGCGCAGCTGCAGAAACACGTATTTACGAGCATCTGGAAGGCAAAACGGAAATTCCCGTAAATCCTCAGCGGGTGGTCAGCCTCTTTCATTTGGGTGAGCTAATGGCGATTGGGGTAAAGCCAGTAGGTGCAACCACCTACATTCTGAGTAACCCGCTGTTAAGCGATACTTCCGGTATTGAAGATGTTGGTGTTCCGCCTGATCCGGAGAAGATTCTCTCGCTTGCACCTGATCTGATTGTTACAACGGCACCATTCGCAGAGGCAGTAGAGGGCGGGTACGAAGCACTGAGCCAGATCGCCCCAACCATTGTTGTAGAGCAGCACAACGATCCGCTAAAGGATGTTGAAATGTTTGGCGATATTCTTGGCAAGCAAGAGGAAGCTAAGCAATGGAATGAGGCATTTGCGGCAAAATTAGCCGATTACAAGGAGAAGGTTAGCCCGTTTATTGGGGCTGATGAAACCTTCTCGATTTTGAATGTGCGTCCTAATGCTGTTTTTATTTACGGTGATACCAATATGGGAGGCAACATTCTTTACAGGTACCTGGGTTTTAAGCCAACTGAAAAAATAAAGACGGATGTTATTAATGGAGAAACATGGGAAATATCTACCGAGGTCATTCCTGATTTCATAGGCGATCGGTTATTTCTAGCTGTGAATGAAGGAGCAGAGGAAGAAGTGAAGAAGGTGGAGAAGCTTATTAAAAACTCTCCAGCAGGGAAAGCAGGAAAGATCTACAATATTGATTTCAATACATTTCTTCTCAGTGATCCGATCTCAGTCGAACATCAGTTGGATATCATCGTTGATTTGCTGGTTGAAGGTAACAAATAAATGAAAAAATAAATGCTTCCTGTCTCTGCTATGTAAATCCACAACCGCTTAAGGCTGTGGATTTTCGCTTTTCATCTACATTTTAACCTAGAATAAGTACCAAATATAACTGCGGATTTGTTTAGATGTTCAATATAAAAAATACTCTCGAAATTTAGGGGTTGCCTTAAAGTGAACTTTAAGGTCTATGTTGGTGAAGAACCAGTCGAGTACATCTGAAAATCGAGCCTTAAGGAGGGAAATACGAATATGGCATTTTCTATAAAAGAAGCTTCAGAGCGGCTGTAGATCCCAATATCCCTATCGAGGAGACAGTCGGAGCAATGGCTGAGTTGGTTAAGGCGGGGAAGGTTCGTTATCTCGGTCTTTCGGAAGCATCGGCTTCCACCATTCGTCGTGCACATGCGGTACATCCCATTTCGGCGTTAGAAAGTGAATATTCGCTTTGGAGCCGGGATATTGAAGATGTTAGTCCTAAACATGTCGTTCATGGTACTCGATATATGCAAGAACAGATGACCCTGCTTGATGGGTAAGATAAAAAACGAATAGTGACTCTCTTCCGTGGAGAGTCACTGTTTGTTTTTTATAATGGTGATAATATATGCCATTCTAGAGATTGACAGAAAAGAGGGAATTAAAGTAATTTTATAGAGGAATCCTTGGAATATTCATTCTGGTTGGAGAGGAAGAAGTCGTAATGGCGGCTAATTGGTGGCTGGCTCTTATTATTATGGTTGTGTTTAATGGAATTATAGCTTGGACATTATTTACAGGACTAGAGCCCGTAAGCCGAAGAGCCAAAAAGTGGTTGTTTATTGTTGCCAATGTTGTAGCGCTTGTGCTTGCTGTCTCTCAATTTTTTTGGATGGATTTTTAATAGAATAAGATAAAAAAACCATTAACCAGTAAATGAGTTAATGGTTTTTGTTTGTTTATCAATAGTGCGCAGCTACAAAGCGATATTCATATTCTTACTTCAGCTCATACTTTGCAAGACTCGTACCCATATCCAGATAAAAGGTATTTGCATTCAAGAATCGAATATTTCTCTCGGCAAACCGAGCTTGCTCCAGTATTAACGAGTTTTGCGTTTTGAGCGTGCGAGAATCGACTACGTAGAAGACTGCTTTTGATGGTTTTTCAAAATCAAACCAAGAGCCTTTGGACACGACACCACCGAAGGCGATACTTTGGTTTCCTAGCAGCTGCAGCGTGTATTGGTCAGGTAAGTCAACGAAGGTTCTCGTTGCGATAAGCTTATTATTTGTATCGTAGACGGTAAGCGTGTTTTTATCCTGAACCAGATAGTGATTGCCTAGGGACATGAACAATCTATCTTTACGATCAGACTCAGGTGTCGGCATAATGCGGCTCCATTTCTTTTTACCGTCAGGTGAATAGCCGTATAGAGTTTCGATTCCGGTCTTTGCATCTAATAGCGGAACAAGTAGAGTGCCGCCACTGAGAACATCGAAGTCAGCATGTATATAGCTAAAATAATCCTGCGGGTATTTGGCAGTCGTGATTTTTTTGTTAGCTGAAATAGAGTAGATATCTAAAATCGTTGCAGCCCCTACATAGTTAGCGGAGCCGACATAATTTCCTTGGATGTGGCGTATAACACCATCATATTCTCGATTAAGAAGCTGTTTGCCTTCCGTTGAATAAAGAACTAAATGGCTCTTATCTTGAATCGTATCAATAGTAGCAATGCGTCCATCATCAAGCACGTACCAATTAAAACTATAGTCAAGAGTCTTCGACCATCGCTGCTTATTGTTTGAATCAAGCGCGACTAGCTTTCTGACATTTTTCTTTTCAATTTTCACCTGTTCTACATAATATAAGTTCCCGTTACGGTCTATATCGAATGCATTGTACACGTGAGGCGAGTTGCGTATCCATTTTTGCTTTCCCGTCGTATCGTCAAAAGCCATCATCCTGTAAGTGGATTTGCTTTTTCCGCCGGGGCTGTAATCCTGAAACATATATCCAGTACGAGAACCGTTATGATCAGATACGATAGGAAAATATTTTTTTCCTAGAAAGTAGTAATTTCTGTCTAAAATAGTTGTTGATGCGTGATCTGGAACCGTTATGGTCCATCGTGGCTCGGGAAGCTCTGTAAAGTCAGCAGCAGATACGTTATGCGAAAAGAAGGTTGTCACAATGGCAATCAGAGTTAACAATTGAATACGTAATGCAAACTTTCTCATTAAAGTAGAATCCTCCTAATCATATGTAATTCATTATCTATGGTGATTATATCATATAATTTGGGATATTTCCCCACATAGAAAAATGTGAGATTGCTTCCACTCTCCATTACCTATGAATAAATGGCGTATTTTAAGCTTATGCGTTATATTTAAAATATTGAAGCTTCTATATATAGACACGGATTGGGGAAAATCCAAGATGAACCGTATTGAATCTCTGGAAACTATGATTGCATTGGTTCCGATCTTTAAAGCGGCAGTTCCTGCTGAACTATCGATTGCTATTTGTGATACAGAGAAATTTATTGCTTATTGGGCTGGCGAAAATATTGATTTGCACATACGTGTTGGTCAACCGCTGCACCATGAGGAACCGTTAATGCATGCAATTCGAAATAATGTAACGCTAAGGGCAGAGGTTCCTGCAACCTTTTATGGTTTTGAATTTATTGGGACGGCAACACCGCTTCATGACATCAATGGCAATGTGATCGGCGGCATAGCCATTCAGCTTCGAAAACAGAGCGAGTTAGTAGCCATTGCCGATCAAATTTCGTTTTCACTATCGCAGGCCAACAATCAACTCTCACAAGTCGCCGATAGCTCCGCTACTCTGGCAGCGTCTGCCCAGCAGCTTCTTTCACTCGCCAATCGGACGGTAGAACAGGTAGATGAGGCGGGGAAAGTGGTGTCGATTGTCAGAAAAGTAGCGGATCAGACGAACTTATTAGGTATTAATGCGGCGATTGAGGCAGCCCATGCAGGGGATCGAGGCAAAGGCTTTGGCATTGTAGCCAGTGAAATACGGAAATTGTCCAATGAGACGCTTACCTCTACAAACGCGATTCAGCATACTCTGAAAACATTTGAAGAGGCAATAAGCGGCATGCGTGCATCTATCGAAAGTATGACATCCGTTGTTGATCAGCAGGCCGTATCATCCCGACAGGTTTTGGATTTTATCGAAGAGGTTCATCGCATGTCGGAGCAGCTCAATCAATTCGCAAAGAAGTTGTAACCGATTATCCGGTAAAAGAGCAAAGAGCACCGTGTCAGGTGCTCTTTTTGCTTTCTAATGATCCGAAGAGGCATACACCTTATCGAGATAAGCAATAGAGACCTGCTCCGCTTCATCCTTTAAAACGAGTGTATCCGATTGTTGACGCAAGCTTTTATATAGATCGATTGTGCTTTTTAATGCATGGTAGCAGCTCTCGAAATGATGCGAAGGAATTGTCTTTTTTAGCTCTTCTATTTCACTAATGGCGTACTGTTCCAGTTTTCTGACGCCTCTAGGCAACTGGCCATTCTTTATTAATACCAACGGGCCTAAGACAGCGCCGCGGATAAAGGTTAGATGGTCAATGAATTCAAACCATTCTCCTCTTCCCAGCTTCGTTGCGCCGTAATGGACCCAGACCCAGAAACGGTCCTCTATCCACTGGGCATCCGGGTATGGATGGGAGGGAGAGGTTTTTTCATAAATGCTGCTGATTTCCTGAGTCCTTTCCCATAAAATAAGAGGGTTTTCGATTCGAATTTCAAGCTCTTCCAACGTAACGAATTTAAGATCGACATGCAGTGGTTCTGGTCCGTATAAGCAAATCACCACACGAGGCTCGCCGACATGTTCACCTGTGAATCCGGAAAGCAGCGTGCCCAAGCCTTCAGCAATGGTAATCCGTTGATTCATGATTTGATCCTGGTAGGCTGAGTTATAAACGATGATTAAGTCTAAATCGCTATACTCATCCATCGTATTCGTCATCATGGAGCCGCCTGCAAGGAGGCCGCGAACTCGTTGATCCTTGCTGAGTTTTTCCTTTGCTTGATGGATGAATCTTTCGTGCACAGGTAAAAACATATCAAACACCCCTTATAATATGACCCACAAAAATGGGTATTACGCCAACTTATCATCTCGAATGTCCGTTGTCAATTTATGGCCGCCAAGTGAAAACAAAAAAGTGGACAATATGTATCCGTTTACATTATAATCAAATTAATTCCATATTTTGATAGGGGGTAGATGGTGGCCTTTTAAGAGTAGGCGTTTCTATGAAAGGTGAGAAGCTTGAAGTCTCGTTGCCTTACTAATCTATCAAAAGAAATGGAGGGAGAATGAAATGAAGAAAACATTGTATTCTGCTATTATGTTAACACTGTTATCAGGCTCAATTGCAGGTGCCGCCTGGGCGGATAATTACGAGTCGAATGACACTTTAAGCACAGCATATAAAATTCCAACGCAAACGGTGTCCACTCCTTATGGTCTGGCATACTGGGGAGGAAGTGCTTGGTCCTATTTATCATCCCCAACAGATGTAGACTACTTTACATTCAGAGGGCATGGCAAATCTGTCGTGCTGGGTTCTCCTTCCGGCTATGATTACGATTTATACGCCTATGACAGTGCTGGAAATTTGGTTGCTTCTTCTACGAATACGTCAGGTACAGATACGGTTCTTGTCGACTACGATAATGTATATTTTAAAGTAATAAGCAAAGATGGACGATACAGCGACACGGCAGCTTACAGCGTAACCTTTTACAAAAGGGATGTTTGGGTACCGTGACAAGGAAGTAAACATAAAATAACGGTAGGCACCGTGGACTTTTTTTCGCTTGCCTCCACTAATAAAACTCTACAGCCTCATGGAGGTTGTAGAGTTTTATTGTTTTCAGCAAACGGGGGATAAGCTGGATGACAGCTGCTGCCATTGGGAGCTTTTTGAGCAAACGGCGATTATCGACCACCTCTAGACTCCATAATTAGAATCAGTGAAGGCGCCCTAAAGGGTGCCTTTTTCATTTGAACATTATTTTTTAACTCGGTGTGAGAGTAACTCTACACATCTTTACGAGGTTCAAATAAACGGAAAAATGATATAATAATAACTAATGGAGCTGATGCCGATGGATTTGTTGGACCCGCGTGTGGATTTTGTATTCAAATACGGATAAAGACGATCCACTTGATAAACAGTCTATTTTTGATGTTTATGCCAAGACTGCGGAAGGCAAGCTGATTGATATTGAGATGCAGCTTTTCAATAAGTACGACATAGAGAAACGAACGCTGTTTTATTGGAGCAAACGATATGCGAGCCAACTTAGTGAGGGTGACAAATATCTGGAGCTTAAGAAATGCGTGACGATCAACATTTTAAACTATTCGTTCTTGAAGAACGATCAATATCACAATGTGTTTCATCTGCGTGAGGATCGGACAGGAATATCCTTAAATGATGATATTGAGGTTCATTTCTTGGAGCTGCCTAAGCTGGATGAACGTATTGTTCCATTAGAGGGTGGGTTGATCAACTGGCTGCTGTTTTTAAAAGGGGCCAATACATCACAATGGGAGGTACTGAGAATGAATGAGCCGAGCTTAGAGAAGGCGATGGATACACTACAATATTTGAGCCAAGATTCAGACGCCAGACGATTGTACGATGCCAGGCAGAAGTATCTGCATGATGAAGCATCTATGATGGATAGCGCGATGCAAGCAGGTATGAAAGCGGGTATGAAGGCAGGCATGGAGGAAGGTATAAAGGAAGGTATAAAGGAAGGTATAAAGGAAGGTATGAAGGAAGGTATAAAGGCGGGTAAGGAGGCGGGCCTACAGGAAGGCATGAAGACAGGTATAAGAGAAGTGGCGGAAAATATGTTAAGCCTAAATCTGGACCTAGCAACGATATCTAAAGCCACCGGGCTAACGGAGCAGGAAATTGCCGATCTGAAAAATAAATAAAGACTGTTCTTGAAGGGTGTTTGCCCGCTTTGAGATTCTTAGCCTAATTCAACATGAAAAATGAAGTTCGAGTGCGCATCCTTTTGGGTGCGCACTATTTGTATTTACCCATACATATAAAAAAAGAGGAACAATAAAAAAGCCTTCCCATGAAATTCACTCCGGTACCACAAACCATTAATGACTTCTAATTGACGTTTACTGCCTAACCTATTAGACTGATGGTACATAACGATATTTATATATTACATAACAAAAATAACGAAAAAATGAATCATGCTGGCAAGCCTTATTTTAACGAAGGAGGATACGCTAAATCATGCGGATCGAAGCGATCAAGCCATATATTTTCCGGGAAGGGCAGCCGTTCCAGAGCAGCCATGCCTCTACGGTGGCGGTGTTGCCGAATGGAGAGGTGCTGGCAGCATGGTTCGCAGGAAAGCAAAGGCGGTGTTTTTTATGACCAGTAAGCAGCCCTTATTAGAGGTAATCGCAGTGAATGCGGCCGACGCGAGAGCGGCAGAAGCGGGTGGCGCGGATCGCATCGAGCTGGTTTGCGCTATGTCAGAAGGCGGGCTCACACCTAGCTTTGGTCTCATCGAGCAGGTGGTCTCCAGCGTTTCAATTCCAGTGTATGTCATGATTCGGCCTCATAGCCGCTCATTCTGCTACAACGAGGATGATAGGAAGGCAATGAAAAAAGATATTCATACGGCCCGCAGGCTGGGAGCCTCCGGAATCGTTATAGGTGCTTTGACGGATAAGCGTGAAGCGGATCTCTCTATTCTGCAGGAGTGCTTGGCTGAGACTCAAGGGTTAGGCGTTACTTTTCACCGAGCGATTGATGAGAGTGCTAGCCTAAACCGAACGTTAGACGCCGTAAGCGCGTTCTCTCAGATTGAACGGGTACTCACATCGGGTGGCAAGAGTACCGCTTTGGAGGCAAAAGACGAATTAAAGGAGCTGTACAAACGAGGCGAGGAACGAAACGTTGCAGTAATGGCCGGGGCTGGGTTAAGCATAGATAAAATCCATTCCTTCGTCCTGCATACGGGTATTACGGAGCTGCATTTTGGCTCAGGAGTACGCCACGAGGGCAGTTTTCATTCGCACGTTGACTTCAATTTAGTAGCAAGGGCAAAGCAGCACTTAATGAACGCGGCAAATGAACTTTAAAATGGTTAATCCCCTAATCCTATAACAAGAGGTGATTCGGTTATGCAGGTTATGGCACCACATTTGGTAGAGGAATATAGAGGCGGCACGCTTGAAAATATTCATCACGGTCATATTTGCGGAATCGATGATAAAGGTGAAGTCATCTATAGTGTGGGTGACCCGGAATGGGTGTCCTATATGCGCTCTGCGGCCAAGCCGTTTCAGGCGATTCCAGCTTTTGTGCATGGCGTTCCTGAAACTTACAGCCTAACGGATCAGGAACAAACCCTGATGACAGCCTCGCACCGTGCTGAGTCTTATCAAGTAGAAGCGCTGGAATCAATGCTTGCCAAAATAGGCGTAGAGGAGCGGTGTCTGGTATGCTCCGAGTCGTATCCTTTAAGCATGCAGGCGCGGGATGCACTCCTGCAGGGCAGTCAGCCGCCGCGTCGTCTGTATCATAATTGTTCAGGCAAGCACTTAGGCGTGCTGGCGTTATGCCAAGCAAAAGGATATCCATTAGAGGGATATGCGGACCCCGAGCACCCGGCGCAGAGAGAGATTTTACGGACAATTGCTGAATTTTCGGGGGCGAAAGCGGAAGAGATCCAGTTAGGCACGGACGGTTGCGGCTTTCCGGTATTTGCATTGCCGCTGCGGCAAATAGCGAATATGTTTCTAAAGCTTGCTTGCCCGGATTTGCTGGAGAATCATCGCGTGCGAGAGGCGGCCTCACAAATAGGAAGGCTGATGAACGAAAATCATAATATGGTTTCGGCTCCCTGGTTCATATGCTCGAACCTATTAAAGGATAGCAATATCGTGGCGAAGGGCGGTGCCAAAGGCATTTATGGGTTTGCGCTTCGCAAGGAAAGAGTGGCATTCGCATTGAAGGTGCTGGACGGCTCTGAAGAGGAATGGGCACTGATTATTGCATCCGTTTTGGAGCAGATAAACTATAGCAATCGGGTTACAATTGACCTGATGTACCAGCTTGCGTCGCGGGAGCTCAAGAACGACGGCGGTCTTGTTGTAGGTACCAATAAAGCGGTATTTAAACTGAATAGAACCGAGGAAGGAAGGCGGTCCCAATGATCCAAGCGCAATGGGTAAAATCGGCGGCAAGCGTGTCGCCATCAGAACGTCAACTTAAATGGCAGTCACTGGAGTTTTATGCCTTTATTCATTTTACGGTAAACACCTTTACAGATCAGGAATGGGGCTTAGGCAATGAAGACCCCGCTGTTTTTAACCCGACGGAGCTAAGTGCTGATCAATGGGTAGAGGCGTGCAAGTCGGCTGGGATGAGGGGGCTAATTTTGACCTGTAAGCATCACGACGGTTTCTGCCTGTGGCCTAGTGAATATACGGATCATACGGTAGCAGCAAGTCCTTGGGAAAATGGCTCCGGCGATTTGGTGCGGGAAGTAGCCGAGGCATGCCGAAAAGGTGGAATCCAGTTCGGTGTGTATTTGTCGCCATGGGATCGCCATGAAGCCTCCTATGGGGACTCGGAGCGTTATAATGAATTTTTCAAAAATCAGCTTAGAGAGCTGTTGACGAATTATGGAGATATTTTTTGCGTGTGGTTTGACGGGGCTTGCGGGGAAGGGCCTAATGGCAAACGGCAGGTTTATGATTGGGACGGCTACTATACGGTCATCCGCGAGCTGCAGCCCAATGCCGTTATTTCCGTTTGCGGCCCCGATGTGCGCTGGTGCGGCAATGAAGCGGGACATACAAGAGCTTCAGAGTGGAGTGTCGTGCCAGCCCATTTGCAGGATAATGAAAAAATCCAAGAGCAATCCCAACAGGCGGATGATCGTGAGTTTGCGACTAGAATTAACTCGCAGGAAAGTGATCTAGGCAGCAGGGAGATCGTTAAACAGTACGACGAATTAATCTGGTACCCAGCCGAAGTGAATACATCGATCCGTCCGGGCTGGTTTTATCATGAGACTGAGGATGATCAAGTAAAATCGCTGGAAGAGCTTCTCAGCATTTATAATGGCTCGGTTGGCGGCAATGCCACTTTTCTGCTGAATCTTCCGCCGGATAAGCGCGGGCTCGTTCACGAAAATGATATAGAGCGCTTACAGCAGCTGGGCGACGCCTTGCGAAGCGCCTTTACTCATAATTTAGCGGCACAACCTCAAGTGGAAATACAAGCGTCGGAAACGATGGATGCTGCTGGGGCCGCTCACGCAGTGTCACAGCTGTTAAATGATGATTTGGATACGTTCTGGTGTCCTCGCGAAGGAACGGAGCAGGCCTGGGTCGAGCTGGATTTGCAGGAAGAACAGCGCTTTGACCGAATCGTGCTCCAGGAACATATTAAGACGGGGCAACGAATCGAACGTTTCCAGCTGGAATATTTTGAGGAGGATGGCTGGAAGCCCTTATATGAAGGGACGATAGTGGGCTATAAGCGCATTTGCTGCTTCGAGCCGGTAACCGCGAGGAAAATCCGTCTCACCGTACAAGAATCGAGATGGTGTCCGACTTTATCTGGGCTTGGCGTCTTTTTGAGCAATCAATTGTAGATACCCCGGATTTGGGCAGCTAGACTGGAAAATAGAATAGTAGACGATTATTGCGAATTGTGTAATACCCGGGAAAAGGGTATACGTTGGTGTGAGGATACAAACATGCGGGAGAGGATGAAGGAAGAGATGAAGGTAGGACTCAGCACATACAGTCTTCAGCAGGCTTTGGACAAAAAAGAAATGACCGTGCCGGATGCGATTCGTTTTATCGCCGAGCAAGGCGGGGAGCATGTGGAAATCGTTCCTATTGGCTACAGCCTAATCGACAATCCGGAGTTGGTTGATCAAATTGTGCAGACAGCCAAGGAAGTGGGCATCGATATTTCCAATTATGCCATCGGAGCTAATTTTGTTGCAAATGACGGCCCCGAAGCGCTGGAGAACGAAATTCAAGCCGTCAAGAAGCATGTCGATGTAGCCAGAGCGCTGGGTGTCACCAAAATGCGCCATGACGTCGCCTTCCGCCCCGCGCATGAGGGAACGATCGCCCAGTTTGAGGCGGATCTGCCGATTCTTGCAGAGGCATGCCGCACCATTGCTGATTATGCAGCAGGCTTCGGCATTACAACAAGTGTAGAGAATCATGGGTATTATGTACAATCCAGTGAGCGAATCCAACGATTATTGCATGAAACAGCGCGGGATAATTTCAAAACGACGCTGGACATCGGCAATTTCCTCTGTGTAGATGAAGATCCTGTCAGCGCTGTGAAAAATAATATTCCTTATGCCTCGATGGTTCATGCCAAGGATTTTTACCTTAGACCCTCCTATCGCAACCCGGGAGCGGGCTGGTTTCAGACGGCGCACGGCAATTATTTGCGGGGGGCAATTGTGGGGCATGGAGACATCGACATGTACGAAGTGTTCCGCGTGTTGAAGCGGTATGGCTATGACGGGTATATTTCCGTTGAGTTTGAAGGCATGGAGGATTGCAGAACCGCCTCCAAAATAGCAATGGACAATGTACGCCGTTTCTGGCAAGAAGCGTAAGCATCAAGCCCAGTAGCAAATGAACAGGCCAAAAAGCAGATCATGGAGGGAAGCAAAATGTCCATATTTAAAATCGCCGTTATCGGCGCAGGCTCTATATCAGATTGCCATTTGCAGGCGTATGCCAGCAATTCGGAAGTTGAAATCTACGCCATCTGTGACTTGAACGAAGGCCGGGCGCAGGAAATAGCGAAAAAATATAACGCTTCTAAAGTGTTCACCGATTATAAGGAGCTGCTGGCGCTGCCTGAAATCCACTCGGTCAGCATTTGTACGTGGAATAATTCGCATGCCGAAATTAGTATTGCCGCCTTGGATGCTGGAAAAAACGTTCTGTGTGAAAAGCCGCTCTGCCAAACCGTCGAGGAAGCGCTCGAAGTGGAGAAGGCGGTGCAGCGTAGTGGAAAGCTCCTACAGGTAGGTTTTGTGCGGCGTTATAGCGACAATGCCCAAATTCTGAAAAAATTCATCGAAGAGGGCGAGCTCGGCGAAATCTACTATGCGAAAGCGTCCTGTTTAAGACGACTTGGCAACCCTGGCGGTTGGTTCTCGGATATCGAGCGTTCCGGTGGCGGCCCCGTTATTGATCTGGGTGTGCATATTATTGATATTTGCTGGTATTTGATGGGCAAGCCCAAGGTCAAGTCGGTATCGGCCAACCTTTCCAATCGCTTAGGCAACCGTTCCAACATCCGCCATCTGTCGTTCTATAAAGCCGCTGACTACGATGCGAAGGAGAATACGGTAGAGGACATGGCCAATGCGATGATTCGGTTTGAAAATGGCGCAAGCTTGCTGGTAGATGTCAGCTTCACACTGCATGCCCAGCAGGACGAAATCTCCGTCAAGCTTTACGGAGACAAGGGCGGCGCCGAGCTGGAGCCGGAAATCTCAATAATCGGCGAAAAATTCGATACGATCCTGAATATGACGCCGCAGGTCGATTCTAAGTCCTTTGATTTCATGGGCTCCTTCAGCAATGAAATCAACCATTTTATCGACAGTGCATTGGGGCGCAAGGAGACGCTGAGCCCGGTAGAGGACGGCGTTGAAGTCATGAAGATCCTTTGTGCGATCTACGAGTCGGCACGTCAAGGACGCGAAATACAATTTTAGGAGATGACGGCGATGAGCGAGCCTAAGGATATTTTGCTGGAGCAGGAAGCGGATGTTGTTGAAGCTGGTGTCCATCATTTCAGCAAAGAGGAAGAATGGATCAGGCCCGAGGAGCCGCTGCTGAATGAGCGATTGGAATGGTTCAAGGACCAGAAGCTTGGCCTAATGATGCACTGGGGGCCCTATTCACAGCTTGGGCTGGTGGAATCCTGGGCGCTGAGCGATGACGATGGGGACTGGTCCCGCCACGATGTGGATTGGACCGACGACATGGAGCACTTCAAGCGCGAATATTTCGACCTAAATAAGACGTTCAACCCGATTCGCTTTCAGCCGGAGGTGTGGGCGGATTTGGCCGCAGACAACGGCTTTAAATATTTTTTGTTCACGACGAAGCATCATGACGGCTTCTGCATGTGGGACACGCATACAACGGATTATCGCATTACGGGAGCGGACACGCCGTTTCATAAGCATAAATACGCCGATATTTGCCGTACGCTGTTTGATGCCTTCCGTGCTAGGGGGCTGGGCATCTCGGCTTATTTTTCCAAAGCGGACTGGCATACGCCTTATTACTGGGCGCCGGGCATGGAGCGCGGACATCATATGTGGCGCGGGCCTTCTTATGATCCAGAGCAGTATCCTTGGCTGTGGGAGAAATTCGTAGAGTTTACGCATGAGCAGATTATGGAGCTGCTGACGAAATACGGCCGAATTGAGTGTCTCTGGCTCGATGCAGGCTGGGTGCGGGAAGGCCGGAAGGGGCAGGATATCCGTCTGGGCGAGGTTGTGGAGCGGGCGCGCAAGACGCAGCCATGGCTTCTGGCTGCCGATCGTACGGTCGGCGGGCCTTATGAGAATATTGTAACGCCGGAGCAGACGATTCCAGAGCAGTCGATGAATATTCCATGGGAGAGCTGCATCACGATTGGCAATTCCTTTGCTTATGCCTTCGATGATCAATATAAGACAGCCAGGCAGCTGGCCCATATTCTACTCGAGGTAGTAGCCAAGGGAGGGAATTTGGCGCTGAACGTAGGGCCACAGCCAGATGGTCGCCTGCCGGCAGGTGCGGTTAAGAGCATCAAGGAGCTTGGAGCCTGGCTGAATGTACATGGCGAGGGCATCTACGCAACGCGGATTTGCGGTCCTTATTTTACAGGTGATTGGGCATTTACCTGCAAGGACAATGTAACATATGCCTTCCGCCTATACGCAAATGAAAATGAGGCGGTCGATCAGCAGCTCGTCATTCCATACTCAGGCCATGTGGAACGAATTGAGCTTGTTGGAGTGGATGATCAAGAGGGTGTTACGTTTGCCAAGGCGGAAGCTGGAGTGGCTGTTAGCCTGCCACAGGTGTCCATCACGGAGCAGGCTCCTATCACACAAACGTTCCGATTGTTTACATCCTAATAAGCATTATTCGAAATCTCGGGGGATAATCAGTGTCCCTCGGGATTTTTTTGTACTCTGCTTATCGCTTGTTCATCCCCTGCTTCTACCTTATGTCTCCGCTAGCCACTGGCGAAAAAAGAGAGGAAAACAGCATTTTTCCCTGATTTGACAAGGGTTTCTGGAATATGGAGAGGTGTGAGAAAATTGCAAATTGCTTAAATGACCTCACTCAAGGTACGATCAATGCAAGAAAGCGCTACCTGATAGAAAAGTTTACACATTAGGCGCACGAAAGAAGTTTTAGTGAAAAAATACGCGGTATAATGAATTTTGTGTTAGGTATTATTACATTAAAATATAGAGGGAATGATGCAGATGAGTCAGAACTCGGGAACGATACCGGCACGAATGAAGCCCCAAAAAAACATGAACCAGAGCGAGCGTAAAATAGAGCCCCCCTTCCTTAAAAGCCTCAAAAGGCATTGGCAGCTTTATTTATTAGTGCTTCCTCCGGTGCTTTATTTATTGATCTTCAAGTACATGCCAATGGCTGGCGTACAAATTGCCTTCAAAAACTACAGCGTCGTTCAGGGTATTTGGGGAAGTCCATGGGTAGGGCTTAAACATTTTGAAACCTTCTTCAACTCTCCAAACTTCTGGCTGCTGCTCAAAAATACGATTGGGATCAGTCTCTACACGCTGATTGCGGGTTTTCCCATTCCGATTTTGCTGGCTTTGGCGCTCAATGAGCTGCGAACGGGCTATTTCAAAAAGACGGTGCAGATGGTCACCTACGCCCCGCATTTTATCTCAACGGTCGTTATGGTATCTATTATTATCTTAATGCTGTCGCCGCATGTTGGCATCGTAGACCGGCTGTTTACCTTCCTTGGCATGACCATGACCAACTTTATGGGCATACCGGAATATTTTAAATCGATTTATGTATGGTCGGGTGTATGGCAGGGGATGGGCTATTCCTCCATTATTTATATTGCTGCCCTTGCTGGAGTTAATCCCTCGCTCTATGAAGCAGCCCGCATGGATGGGGCCTCCCGCCTCAAAAAAATATGGCATATCGACATTCCAAGCCTCATTCCCGTCACCGTCATTCTGCTGATTTTAAATCTTGGCAGCATAATGGGTGTTGGCTTTGAAAAAATTTATTTGATGCAAAATCCGTTGAATACGAGTGCTTCGGAAGTCATTTCCACTTATGTGTACAAGGTCGGATTGATTGGAGCGAATTTCAGCTTTTCCTCGGCGGTCGGATTGTTTAACTCAATCATCAACCTGATTTTGCTTGTTTTGGTCAATGCGGTTTCCCGAAAGGTCAGTAAAAACAGCTTATGGTAAAGGAGGAGGAGGCCATCTATGTTTAATCGGAATCGAATTAAAGACCCACTCGGCGACCGTGTGTTTATGGGTATTAATTATTTATTTCTTGTACTGGTGCTGATTGTCGTCGCTTACCCGCTGCTCTATATCGTCAGCTCCTCCTTTAGCTCCTCCCGAGCGGTCACATCCGGGCAAATATGGCTGCTGCCGGTTGATTTCAACATTAAGGCGTATATTTCGATTTTTAAAAGCACGCAGCTGATGATGGGTTTTTATAATACGATCATCTACACGGTAGTCGGAACGGCGATCAATGTCATCCTGACGGTGATGCTGGCGTATCCGTTATCCCGCAGGACGTTTTATGGGCGCGGTGCCATCATTATTTTCATGATGATTACGATGTTTTTCGATGGCGGCCTGATTCCGACTTACTTGCTGATGAAGGATCTTCACCTGCTCGATACCCGCTGGGCGATGTGGCTGCCGGGGGCGCTGGCGGTATTTCAAGTCATCGTTGCCAGAACCTTTTTTCAATCGTCCATTCCGGATGAATTGCGGGAGGCCGCTGAGGTGGATGGCTGCCGGGATATCCGTTATTTGGTCAGTGTTGTGCTGCCCTTATCGAAGCCGATTTTGGCAGTTATGACGCTCATGTATGCGGTGGGCCATTGGAATGCTTACTTTGATGCACTCATTTATTTGCGCTCTGAATATTTATTTCCGCTGCAATATGTACTGCGCAATTTGCTCATTCTGAATGCGGCCGATCCGGCGATGCTCGCCAATACGAGCCAGCAGCTCCGTGATCAAGGGTTCGAGCAGGTGCTCAAATACGCATTAATCGTTGTAGCGAGCATTCCGATTTTAATCATGTACCCATTCGTTCAACGGCATTTTGTCAAAGGGGTTATGGTTGGTTCCTTGAAAGGGTAGGGCATTTGCCATAGCTACCATCCGGAAGCTTTTGTGGAAGGGGGCGAAGGTCTGGCGGACTTCCGGGACAGGGTTCAATATAGTGCAGTAACAGGCAATTAAGTGGCGTTCATTAAAAAGGAGGAGTCTGGTTTGAAAAAATCTTGGATTTCAATGTTGGTGCTTGTTTTTACTACGGTTGCCGTACTGTCGGCTTGCAGCTCTGCGCCAAGCAATAATACACAAAGCAGCAGCGGTGGCAGTGGGGAGAACACAGGGCCTGTAACGATGACTTTTTTTGCTCCACAGGGCAAGGCGCCTATGGAAGACAATGAGTTCACAAAATTCATTGAAAACAAGTTTGATGTGAAGCTGAAATGGGATCTCGCTCCAACAGATGCGCTCCAGGATCGCAGGCAGCTGCTGCTGGCGAGCGGCGATTATCCCGAAGTATTCCTCCATGGCAAGTTTACAACCTCAGACCTTCAAACGTACGGGAGCCAAGGGATCTTCCTTGGGCTGAACGATTTGATTGCCCAGCATGCTCCGAATCTGACGAAGATGATGGAAGAAAAACCGTATTTCAAAGAGGCCATTACCGCTCCGGATGGTAAAATTTACGCCCTGCCTATTTTTAATGAATGCTATCACTGTACGTATGCGCAAAAATATTGGATAAATACCGATTGGCTCGACAAGGTTGGGCTAGAAATACCGACCACGACCGATGAGCTGTACACCGTTCTTAAAGCTTTTAAAGAAAAAGACCCTAACGGCAATGGCAAAGCCGATGAAATTCCGCTTACAGGTGCTCCAAACAAGTATGTATGGAACGGGAATATTGATGCTTATTTGATGAATAGCTTCATCTATAACGACAACGATAAATATTTAATCGTCAATGATGGCAAGGTTGATTTTGCCGCTAACCAAGAGGGCTGGAAGAAGGGTCTGGAATATATGCACAAGCTGTATTTAGAAGGCTTGATCGACCCGGCTGCTTTTACACAGAATGACCAAGCGGTTGGACAGCTCGGCAACAGGGAAGGCGACGAGGTCGTCGGCTCCATTACGACCGCGCTCGTAAGCTATCTGGTCAATACGTACGATAAGACGATTACGCGCCATCAGCACTGGGATATCGTGCCTCCGCTCAAAGGACCGGATGGTGTGCAAACGACAGGCGCTACGCAAAGCGTAGGCGAATTCGAGTTTGCGATTACGAATAAAGCTTCGGAAGCGCAGCAAATTGCAGCGATTGAAATAATCGATTACATGTTCAGTGAAGAAGGCGCGCTTTATGCGGAATATGGCCCGACTGAGGGCAAGGGCTGGCAAATGGCCGGTGCTGATGAGAAAAATATTAATGGCGAGCCTGCCAAGTACAGCTACTACAACCTGCCTGAGCGTGATCCGAACGTCGTCGTTAACGAAAGCTGGTCGCAAATTGGCGCCCATGATTTGTCCAATACGTTCCGCAACTTGTTTGTGGAAGGGCAGGACCCCCTAGTGTCTGAGGGCTACGGCACTCGTCTGGCACAGGCGACGAAGGTGTACGCTCCTTATGCGCCGAAGGAGGTGTATCCTTCGAACGTCTTCATTCGTCCAGAGGATACCGAAGCAGCTGCTCAGCTGACAACGGCAGTTAAAGACTACGTACAGACCAATATGGCGCAATTCATCCTGGGCAACAAGAGCATTGAGAAAGATTGGGATAGCTATGTCAAAGGCTTCGATGGACTGGGCCTGAGCAATTATTTGGCGATCTACCAGCGCGCGATTGAGAAAAAATAAAACAGCATAAACGTTTATTCTCGGGGGCTGCTCCTTGTTGTCAGACATGACTCGGAGCGGTCTTCTCCTATGACGGCCCCGCTCCATCCTATATAATTAATGAATATTTTAAAGGTTGTTGTCACGTGTATAAAAAGTGAGGGGGGACCTCGGAGATGAACAACAATTGGTTTAGACGTTTGCTGCTGTCGTATTTGCCTGTTTTCTTTATCGTAACGACGATATTGTTTATTATTTTCTTCCAGCTGTTCAATGAGCAAAATCGCAAGGAAGCTTTGAAGGCCAATGAATTTCTGGCATCCCAGGTCATGCAGTATTTGGACAATTCACTGCGCTCAATCGATTTTAAAGTGCTGCGGGAAATTTTGACGAATCCGGATTTGAAAAATTATTATACGGCTGCTGGCAGCAATGATGTGTACGCCGGCATTCAGGTTCTTGACGTTATCGATGAGCTGAAAATCAATTTCCCGTTAATCGATTCCATCTATTTGGTCCGCTACAAGGACAATATCGTATTCAGCAACGGAAAGGCGGTTCCGATTGAGGAGTTTCCAGATGCCTCTTTTATAGAAGAAAGCCGCAGCAGCCCGACGCGAAAATGGGTGGATTTCAGAAATTTCAAAGCTCTTCCTTCACAATCGGCGCAGCAGGTCGTGACGCTTGTTCGCGGCCTGGAGGGCGGAACGGGCCTTGTGGTCGTCAATGTGGATTTGCAGACGCTGCGGAAGTCCATTATGCAGATGTATGATCCCGAATATACCTTCGTCAATGTGATCAGCAGCTCTGGGGGAAGTTTGTGGGATGAACGTGTGCTTGAAAGCGCGGGAACTAAGTCTGCTTCCGGCGAAGTTTTCTCGACGTTTACGTCCAGCTACAGCGGCTGGAAGGTAGAGACGGGCATTAATAATGGGAAAGTCGTTAAATTTGCGCTGCAATTTTATAATATATGGTTTGCTTTCGCGATCGCAGTGGTTCTAATCGGTGTCATTTGGGTTATTTACGTCACTCGGAGAAACTACAAGCCTATCCAGCAAATTGTGACGTTAATTCAGACGGTCGCCTCGCAGAAACAACCGGGAATGAGCTCTACGAAAGAAAATGAGTTCAGGTTTATTCAAAACACGCTGGAGCGAATGATTGATCAAACGAAGCAATATCAAGAAAAATACGAAGAAAATCTGATTTTGCAAAAGAAATATTTTTTTCAGGAGCTGCTTGAAGGGTTGCGTCCTTTCACGGGCAGCGAGCTGCAGGCTGAAATGAAGAAGTTTAAGCTTCCGGAGCTGGATTGCAGCTGGATGGTCATGGTTGTGGAAATTGACCGTTATCCGCAGTTTGCCGCTGACTATCATCAGCATGACCAGACGCTCCTCAAGTTCGTCCTTTCCACTGTGCTGCAAGAAAGTGCCCAGCAGGAGGGGGCAGACGTATGGGCGGAGTGGATTTCCGAACGCCGGCTGCATGCGATTATCTGGCTTTCCGAAACGGCGTTGTCTGAACAGGTAGAGCGCAAGGTGCTGTCTGGCTATTTGGAGAAGGTGGGGCAATATTTGAACTTCACCGTTACGATTGGGACGGGTGGAGTGGCGAGTGATGTGCGAGGCCTGAGAGCTTCGCTCAAGGAAGCCTCCCATGCTTTGGATTATAAAGCGGTGTTGGGTATGAACCGAGTGGTTTCGTATGGGGAAGTGCCGGATTCTAAAAATGATGTGTATGAGTTCCTCAAGACGATTTCCCTGTTTGTGCAAGCGATGCGGCTGTCCGATGAAACGTGGGAAAAGCATTTCGAACGCTTGTTTGACCAGATCAGCGCCTCCGTATTGTCCCGTCAGGAAATGATGAACACGGTGCAGCTGCTGTTTCAGCACTATAATCGGGAGTTTGCCGAGCTGCCGCGTGAATACCAAGATTTGTGGTCGGCCTCGTTTGGCCGTCTCCTTCGCGGGCTGGAGGACTGGGAAGTGCTAGATGATCTTCGGCTGCTCTGCTGGGAGACGTTTCGGGAGCTGGCTGAGCAAATGCAGGCGATGCGCTGCAGCAAGAAGCATCGAACGCATATTTTGGAAATCCGCAAATATGTGGAGGAAAACTATAATAATCCGGAGCTGTCACTGAATTATTTAAGCGATCTGTTTGATATTAATCCGAAATATTTGAGCAAGCTGTTCAAGGATGAAATTGGCGAGAAGTTCGTCGATTTGCTCATCAGCCACCGAATAGAGCGGGCGAAGCAGCTTATGCTGGAGACGGACAGGGCGATTCAGGAAATTAGCGAGGAAGTGGGCTATACCAACTACAATTCCTTTAATCGGGCGTTCAAAAATGTAGTAGGCGTAGCGCCAAGCGATTACCGCAAGGCGATATGAACAGGTAATAGCAGCTAAAGATAGGTACGAACAAGCGTTATGAATAGATGGTAGGGAGCGAAGAGGGCGGCTTCACAAAAATAAACGGCGATAGTTCATTGTGAATGCACAAAAAACGATCGCCGTTTGTCTTTTATTGGGGAAAGTCCGCTGCTCAAGCTTATGCGAAATAGGATGCTTAAGCGGAGTCTCGCGGAATCAAGGTGGCGCTGAGATGCAGCCGCTCCATCGGCGTTCCCGGACGTTCAATGCGGCGCCATAGCGCTTCGATTGCACGGCTGCCGAGTGCTTCCTTGCTTAGGTTCACAGTAGTGAGTCGAGGGGACGTATGGGCGGCTGCCTCCACGTTGTCTATACCCGACACGCGCGTCTGCTCGGGGACGGCTACCCCCATTCTCTGCAGCTGCTGCATCCATTGCATGGCGATGTCGTCATTGGCACAGATCCATGCATCAGGGTGCTGCTCTGGTGCCAGCTGGGCAAACCGTTCCGCAGTAGCGGCGAGCCAATCCTTGTCTTCATAGGCCAGCTCCCATTCCTGCAGCTTCGCTTCTGAGCCGCCGTAGCGCTCCAGTGCGGTTCTTACGCCGATTCGTCTTTCGGCAAAGCTGGCGGAGCGGCCATCATCACCGAGAAAAATAAGGCTTCTGCATTTCTGAGCAACCAGCAAATGATGGGCAATGAGAATTCCCGCTTCAATATTGGCATGATTGACCGAATCAAAATCAAGCAAAGGCTCATTATGATCGAGCAGCACGAGTGGCTTGCCAGTACGGGCCATAAGCTGAAGGGCGGCATAAGGGTATGCGCCCATGACGATGAGCCCAAGGCAGCTGTTCCAGTCCAAATGCGGCGCGATGATTTCCTGCGGAGATAAATCGGACACGGCTGGAAAAGAGACTGGCTGGGAGACGATAACATGAGGCCACCCCCGCTCGCTGCAGCCGGAAATGATTCCTTCGAGCACCCGCTGCCAATAAAAAGGATCGACTCGGTTGGAAGGGTTCATGCAAATCAGGACAAAGGAAGAAGCGGCATCGGGAGCAGGTGAAGGCGCCTTCTGGGAAGGAAGCCCGTAGCCAAGTGTCTTGGCAAACTCTAAAACCCGCTCGCGCGTTGCCTGGCTGACACCGGATTTTCCGCTAAGTGCGCGGGATACCGCATATTTGGATAGGCCGAGTTGATCGGCGATCGTTTGAATCGATACTTTACGTGGCATGATGCTCTCCTTAGGTGCTAGGACTAACAAACGTTACGCTAAAGCCACGCTAAATAACAGCGTTGACGTTTGTTGGCAAAAGTTATAGACTGGCTTTATCATAACGTTATTATATATTAACCTAACAAAAATAACAATAATATTTGTTTAGAGGGCCCATGAAAATTTGAGCATCAGAGCATTCAAACGTTAAATCAACCCAGAAGGAGAATGTGCATATGGACTATAAAGACGCTTCGCTTCCGATTCAAGAACGGGTTCAGGATCTGCTCGAACGAATGACAATAGAGGAGAAAATCGGCCAGCTGATCCAGCCTATGGGGTGGAAAACCTATCTTAAGGAAACGGATGGCACCGTGCAGGTGACGGAACAGTTCAAAGAAGAGGTTGCGCGGGGCGGAGTAGGTTCATTATACGGCGTTCTTCGCGCTGATCCTTGGACAGAGGTGACGCTGGAGACGGGACTTACGCCAAGACAGGGAGCGGTCGCTACGAATGAAATTCAGCGGTATGTCATCGAAAACTCCCGTCTTGGCATTCCGATTTTGTTCGGAGAGGAGTGCTCGCATGGGCATATGGCAATTGGCGCAACGGTATTTCCTGTTCCGCTTACGGTAGGAAGCACATGGAACATAGATTTGTACCGGGAAATGTGCGAGGCCATTGCGGCTGAGACTCGAAGCCAAGGCGGAGCTGCGACGTATTCGCCCGTCCTTGATGTGGTGCGCGACCCGCGATGGGGACGGACGGAGGAATGCTTCGCCGAAGATCCGTATTTGATCGGCGAGCTGGCGGTTCAGGCGATCAAGGGGCTGCAAGGGGAACGGCTGGATACGGACAAAACGATTGTGGCGACGCTTAAGCATTTTGCCGCTTATGGCAGCTCGGAGGGTGGGCGCAATGCGGCTCCCGTCCATATGGGCATGCGCGAGCTTCATGAAATTGATTTGCTGCCGTTCAAAAAGGCGGTCGAAGCAGGCGCCTGCTCCGTCATGACGGCGTACAACGAAATTGACGGTGTGCCCTGCACCTCGAATTCCTATTTGCTGAATGACCTGCTGCGTGAGGAATGGGGGTTTGACGGTTTTGTCATTACCGATTTTGGTGCGATTCAAATGCTGGTCAGCGGCCACAATACGGCGGAGAACGGGGAACAGGCTGTGGCGCAAAGTCTGAAAGCAGGCGTCGATATGGAGATGTCCGGCTATATGTACGGCAAGCATTTAGCGGGTGCGCTTGCACAGGGGCTGATGAGCGAGGATGAGCTGAATACAGCGACAGGACGGGTGCTCGACATGAAATTTAGACTGGGCTTATTCGAACGGCCTTATGTTGATCCTGATTTTGCACACCGGGTCATCGGTTGCGAGGAGCATGTGGAGCTGGCGAGACGGGTGGCCGCAGAGGGCATTATTTTGCTCAAAAATGAAAAGGCCACGCTTCCGCTCAGCAAAGCAGGCACCAAAATAGCCGTTATCGGTCCGAATGCGAATCACGTCTACAATCAGCTCGGCGATTACACCTCGCCGCAGCCGAAGGGGCAAATCGTCACCGTGCTGGACGGTATCCGCCGCAAGCTTGGCGCGAATGCAGAGGCGGACGATCAGGTGCTGTATGCGCCTGGCTGCCGGATTAAAGGAGACGCTAAAGACGGCTTTGGCCATGCTTTCGCCTGCGCGGAGCAAGCGGATGCCATCGTTATGGTCATCGGCGGCTCCAGCGCCCGCGATTTCGGCGATGGCACGATTGATTTGCGGACGGGGGCGTCCGTCGTTACGGATAATGCCTGGAACGATATGGAGTGCGGCGAAGGCATCGATCGTTCGACGCTTAATCTCACGGGTGTGCAGCTCGAATTGGTGCAGGAAATCTATAAGCTTGGAAAGCCGGTCATCATCGTCTATATCAACGGACGGCCGATTGCTGAGCCTTGGATTGAAGAGCATGCCCATGCGATTTTGGAGGCGTGGTATCCGGGACAGGAGGGCGGCAATGCAATTGCGGACATTTTGTTCGGCGACGTTAATCCTTCTGGGCGACTTACGGTTTCCATTCCAAAGCATGTCGGACAGCTGCCTGTTTATTATCATTCCAAGAGAACGCGCGGCAAGCGGTATTTGGAGACGGATCTGGAGCCGCAATATCCATTCGGGTTTGGACTCAGCTATACCCAATTTGGCTACGATAACATACGGGTTGTGCCGGAAATAATTGCTCCAGGCGGAGAAGCCGAGGTGCAAATCGAAGTGACGAACATCGGCGGTGTGGCTGGTGACGAGGTTGTGCAAATGTATATAAGCGACGTATCAGCATCGGTTACCCGCGCTGAAACCTCGCTTAAGGGCTTCCGCAAAATCCATTTGCAGCCGGGGGAGACGAAGCTGGTCACTTTCCCTGTAAATCAAGAGCATCTTGCACTGATTAATGCTCAGCTGGATCCGGTTGTGGAACCGGGTGAATTCCGCTTAATGGTCGGCAGCAGCTCGAAGGATTGGCTGGCATGCAGCTTGCACGTTAAGCGTGAGGGGGAACAAGCATGATTCGAATTCAGCGGTTCATACAGGACATGGCCGAGCGGCAGTGGCTGGAGAAGGTAGAGCTCCCGCAGTGGCATATGCAAAAGGCGAAATATATCCGCCCCGGCGAATACGTGCTGGATGAGCAAAATGTCGGTGTGCAAAATGTGAATCCTCTTCACAGTACACAGGGCACGACTTATTTTTTAACGAAAAAGGCAGACATACCGCAGGCTTGGCATCGAGACGCGGTCGGTCTTATTTTCGAAGCCGGCGGGGAGGGGCTGCTGAAGGTCAACGGGGCTCCGTATCACGGACTCGACCGGAATCACTGGTATGTGCCGCTTCCGGTGGAGCGAGTAGGGAGTACGCCGCTGCTGGAAATTGAATTGTACGATCCGATTCCCGAGCCGCATGATCCGCTGAACCGCCAGGCGGTCATTCAGCCGCCAATCGCCGGCATCCGCTCTGCACTTGTTCGAGTGAATCAGCCGCTGCAAAGCTTGATGTACAGCGTAACGGTGCTGGCGGAGTCGTTGAACGCGCTGCCGGGGAACGATATGAAGCGCAATCGCCTTATGGGAGCGATTCATAGCATTATGGACCTTATGTATGACGAGCCGAAGCGCTGGAATGAGGCGGAGTGGGTGAACGGTCTGGAGCAATTGCTTGCCCAGAAGGTGCAGGAGGAAGATTCGGAGGGAGGCCGTAGTGGCTTTATGCATTTGGTCGGACAATCGCATATCGACATTGCTTGGCTGTGGCCTGTCCGCGAAACGGTCCGTAAGTCCAGCCGCACATTTTCGACGGTATGTACACTAATGGATGAATATCCTGACTTTATCTATTCGCAGAGCCAGCCGCAGCTGTATGCCTTTGTGAAGGAGCATTATCCGGAATTGTATGAGCGGATTAAGGCGCGAATTGCTGAAGGGCGCTGGGAGCTGGTCGGCGGCATGTGGGTCGAGCCGGATTTGAACATTCCGAGCGGCGAGTCGCTGGTGCGGCAGATTTTGTACGGCCAAAGCTTCTATAAGGAGGAGTTCGGCAAACGCTCCAACATCGAGTGGCTTCCTGATACGTTCGGCTACTGCGCGTCGCTACCGCAAATGCTGAAGCTGGCGGATATCCCGTATTTTATGACGACGAAGCTCAATTGGAATGATACAAATGCGTTCCCTTACGACTTGTTTGATTGGGTGGGCATCGATGGCACCTCCGTCATTGCCTATTTGAACCATGGGGTAAATGAGCATACCCGTCCCAAGGATGTCGATGAACACTGGAAATCTTACAAACAGAAGGATTTGCATCCCCAGCAAATGCTGCTTTACGGGCATGGGGACGGTGGCGGCGGCGTGACGAACGAAATGGTCGAGTTTGCCGAGCGGTCCTCCTTTATGGTCGGACAGCCTGTAAGCAAGTTCAGCACGGCCGGGGCTTTTTTTGAAGGAATCGGAAAAAGCGGGCAATCGCTGCCTAAGTGGCATGGCGATTTATATTTGGAGCTGCATCGCGGCACCTACACGACACATGCAAGAAATAAGCGAAGCAACCGCAAGGCGGAAGTGCTGTACCGCGAAGCGGAGCTGTGGGGGCAGTTTGCTGGGCTGGCAAACACCGTGACTGAGGCTCTCGATGAAGGCTGGAAGCTGATTTTGCTGAATCAATTCCATGATATTATCCCGGGAACGTCTATTCCAGAAGCGTATGTGACGTCTACTGAGGAATATGCAAAGGTGGTGGAGATTGGAACGGCTGCGCTGGCCCGCTCTCTTGAGGCCATTGCGGACAATGTAGCGTCAGACGGGGAAGGCCTGCCTTACGTCGTGTTCAACAGCTTGGGCTGGGAACGCGGAGAGGTTGTCAGCTTGACATGCAGCGCTGAAATGAACGGTATATTCGTTGTTGATGTGAACGGGGAGCAGCTGGCTTGCGATGTCTTGCGGAGTGGGGACGTCCAGACGGTATCCGTATACGTTCCGTCTATCCCGGCCTTCGGCTATACGACGATATGGCTGCGTACTTCAAAGCATACGGATAGCGTTGAGGACAAGCAAACGAATGAGGCCTTTCCTGACGTTTGGGAGACGGATTTTTATACGCTTGCATTTAATGACGTGGGTGAGATTACCCGCTGGTACGACAAGTCTGCACAGCGCGAGTGGCTGAAGCCGGGTGATAAGGCAAATGAGCTGCAATTTTTTCATGATAAACCGACCTATTGGGATGCATGGGATATTGATCCGCGCTTTGAATCGCAGCGTGCCGGCTCTGTGCAGCTGATCTCGAAAGAAGTTGTGCAGCGAGGGAGCACCAAGGATGTGCTGCGCTTCCGCTGGAGGCTGAATGATTCGGATATTAGCCAGGATATGATTTTGTATCGCCATCAGCGCCGCGTTGATTTTCAGACGAAGGTAAGCTGGGCGGAGAGCCATAAATTGCTCAAGGTGGCGTTCCCGGTTGATCTAATTGCTGCAAAAGCCACGTATGAAATTCCATTCGGTGCGTTGGAACGGCCAACCCACAATAATACGAGCTGGGAGCAGGCGCAATTTGAAGTGTGCGGGCATCGCTGGGCCGATGTTTCCGAGGGCAACGGCGGCTTGAGTGTGCTGAACGACTGCAAGTATGGATACGACATTAAGGACCAAACCATTCGCTTATCGCTGCTGCGCGCGCCGAAATGGCCGGACGAATATGCAGATCAAGGCGAGCATGAGTTCACTTATTCGGTCTTGCCTCATCAGGAGGATTGGCGGGGAGCTAAGGTCGCTTGCCGTGCGATGGAATTAAATCATCCCGTCTTAATGGTCGCTGGGCAGCCGAATAAAGGTACGCATCCTGCGCATCCTACACGTCCCATGATTCCATCAATTCCCGCACTTTCATCACGGCATGCATGGCTGGATTTTGAAAGCGAGCATGTCATTTTGGACACGATCAAAGCTTCCGAGGATGGGACTGGCACCGTACTGCGGTTTTATGAGTCATCAGGTGGAAGGGAGACGGTGAAGATCCAGTGGCCGAACGAGAAAATGAAGGTGTCTGTCGTGAATCTGCTTGAGGATGAATTGTGGCAGCTGCCATGTGAGCGGGGAGCATTCGAGCTGACGTTTAAGCCTTTTGAGATCAAAACGGTGAAGCTGGTTTCATCGAATCAGGATCAAGAGTAGGGGGAGCTTTGTATTATGGAACGATTTAAGCTGCCGAAGGTAAAGCTGCCGCAGTTGGCACTGCCTGAAGCGATAACAAAGGTGCTGGAGGAAGCGGAGGCGAGGCTGGCACACCGTCCAAAGCTCCAGCAGCAATTTCGCAATTGTTTTCCCAATACGCTGGAAACGACGACGAAGCTGATGGACGACGGTACGACCTTCGTCATTACGGGTGATATTCCGGCGATGTGGCTGCGGGATTCGGTGGAGCAGCTCATTCATTACGTACCTTTTGCCAAAGAGGACGCTTCATTGCAGCGATTAATTTCGGGACTCATTAAACGTCATATGATGTACATTGCAATTGATCCATATGCCAATGCTTTTAATGAAACGGCGAATCATTGGCATTGGGACGCCAATGACGATACGGAGATGTCGCCTTGGGTGTGGGAACGTAAATTTGAGCTGGATTCGTTATGCTTTTCGATACGCCTGTCTTATATGTATTGGAAGGAAACAGGGCTCACTGATATTTTCGATGAGCAATTCAAACAAGCGATGCGTTCTATTGTGAACGTATGGAAAACGGAGCAGCGCCATGCCGAGCAATCGGCGTATCGGTTCAAACGCTCCAACTGCCCGGCCATCGACACGCTGCGCAATGATGGATGCGGGATGCCTGTCAACTATACGGGCATGGTGTGGTCGGGCTTCCGCCCAAGCGACGACGCCTGCGAGCTGCATTATAATATTCCGGCGAACATGTTCGCCGCTGTCTCGCTCGCCCAAATGCAGGAGATGGCGAGATGGGTATTCCGCGACGAAGCGTTTGTGCGGGAAATGGCGATTTTGGAGGAAGAGATCCGCCATGGCATTCAGCTCTACGGGATGTACAACCACCCGGTATATGGCAGAATCTATGCATACGAGACCGATGGGTTCGGCAATTACTGCCTATTGGATGATGCGGGTACACCAAGCTTGCTGTCTATCCCTTACATTGGCTACACCGATGTTCATGATCCTATTTACCAAAACACGCGGCGCTCCATCCTCAGCCGAGACAATCCTTATTATTTTGAAGGAACAGCAGCTAAAGGGATTGGAAGTCCTCATACACCGCCGGGATATATTTGGCCTATGGCTTTATCCATGCAGGGGCTGACCGCCGCGAATGATGAGGAAATGCTGGAGATCATTAAGGTGCTGGAGGCGACGGATGCCGATACGGGCTTCATGCATGAAGGCTTTCATGCAGATGATCCCCATTTATTCACCCGTCCATGGTTCGCATGGTCAAACAGCCTGTTCTCTCAGCTTGTTCACAAGGCGATGGAGAAGGGGATTTTAGAACCGAAGCAGTAAGATTTAAGCTGGCGATTTCTAGCTGGCGGCTAGTTGGAGCATGGTCATGCTGCGGCTCATATCCCCGCACGGAGACATCAAATACAGTTTCAGAAGGAGGGTAATTAATCGATGAAACTAACGAATAAAATAGGGGTAATCGTAGACAGCTTTGGGCTAGGCGTGCGAGAGGGGTTGGCGAAAGCCAAGGAGGTCGGCGCAGAAGGCGTGCAAATTTATGCGGTAAAGGGGGAAATGGACCCGGAAAACTTGTCGCCTGCGGCCCGTAAGGAATTAAGAAGCTACATAGAATCACTCGGCCTAGAAATTTCGGCATTGGTCGGCGATTTGGGCGGTCATGGCTTCGGGGTCAGGGAGGACAATCGCTGGAAAGTGGAAAAATCGAAGCGTATCGTCGATTTGGCGCTGGACCTCGGCACGACGATTGTAACGACGCATATTGGCATCGCTCCACATGATACGTCCTCTGAGGCATTTCATACGATGCACACCGCTTGCGAGGAGCTGGGCCAATATGCCAAAAGCGTCGGAGCCTACTTCGCCATTGAGACCGGCCCCGAAACGGCGGCGGAATTAAAAGCGTTTCTCGACACGTTGTCGACGAACGGCGTATCGGTTAATTTTGACCCGGCAAATATGGTGATGGTAACGGGCGATGATCCGGTGCAAGGCGTTCATCTATTGAAGGATTATATTGTCCATACCCATGTGAAGGACGGCATTCGCCTTAAGGCGGTTGATCCAAGAGACGTATACGGAGCGGTTGGATATGCCCCTATGGATCATGAGAAAATCGCGGAGATGGTTTCCTCCGGCTTGTTTTTCCGCGAGGTTCCGCTTGGTGAGGGCGGAGTCGATTTTGATAGCTATTTTCAGGCGCTGCAGGATATTGGGTATGCCGGTTATTTAACGATTGAGCGTGAGGTAGGCACGCAGCCGGAGCTGGATATTCGTAAAGCCGTTGATTTTATTACAAAGTATAAATGAGTAATATGGATGAGTTTTAACGATTGTAAGGTAGGAAAAAGGCAGAAGTTCGCAGCAGCGGACTTCTGCCTTTTTTAAAAGTATGTGCTGAGACGAAATGGGCAAGAGCCCTATTTGGCGCGTTTGTCGTTTTTTAGGGATTTTTGAAAGTGGCTATGTTACGATGGATGATGCAATGTGACTAGCGAGATTGCCAGCGGTTATCCCAACATGAATGGAGAGTTTCTGGTATGGCGGAAATAGGAAGGCGACAGGCGGCACCAAAAGTCCGAACGGCTATAATCGTTATTATCATTGGTTTGCTGCTTGTAGCCATTTCGGCTGTCGTATGGGAAGGGTATCAGAAACACCAAGCACCTCCACAAGCAATCGATGGAAGTATCGATCTGTCTAATTGGGATTTTCGTAAGGTGGGAACAGTAAGGCTGGATGGAGAATGGGAATTTTATCCTAATCGTTTACTTAATCCGTCCGACATATCCGGCTTGCGACCGGAGCATTATTTACAGGTGCCTGCTGGTTGGAGAAATCCACAGACTTTGTCCTATATGCAGGACAAGGGCGTGGGCACCTACCGACTGCTTGTCAAGGTGAATCCCGAGATTAAACGGTACGGTATTAAAACAACATTTATTAGAAGCTCCAGCGTCATATTTGTGGACGATACGGAGGTTGGCCGCAGCGGAGAGGTATCCGCGCAAGGGGACGAGAACTACAGGGGCCACAATATACCGATTTCAGCATATTTCATGCCAGAGGGAGATTCATTTTACCTGACGATTCAGGCCGCAAACTGGGATTATTATCGTGGAGGCATAATCCAAAGCCTTTATTTGGGAACCTCTGAGGATGTTCGCTCACTGGCGTTGCAAATGAGTGTTGGCGATGCCGTCAACGCGGCTTTTTTGCTGATTTCATCCCTTTATTATTTGGGCATTTATTTAAAACGCCGTCAGGATATTCGTTTTCTGTTTTTCGCCTTATTCTGCCTCGGTTTTTCCTTTTCTGTCATATCAACCAGCGAACGGGTACTTATGCAGCTCATGCCTTCCATACCCTATCTTCTTATTCTGAGAATCAAATTTGTTGTTATCTTGGGAGGCATATACTGCCTGTGCGCCTTTATCCGGAGGACGGAGCCGGCCTTTATGCCGTTATGGTTTATAAGGCTGGTGGCTGGCGGTTGGGCCGTCTATTCGGCTTGCATCCCGTTTGTCGATATGCCGCTGATGGATAGGACGATTCTCGTCATGACTCTGCTTGAGCTGGGAGGGATACAAGTGCTGCTGCTGCGGGCAATCGTGCTGAAGCGATTTGGAGATTCCAATGCGCGGACGGCTTGGCAGCTGATTGTGAGCGTGCTGTTTCTTTTTGTCATGATGATCAGCATGACCCTGTATTTGTATTCCCAAATTTTCACGCTGTTGATTCCTCTTCTAATGATGCTTTTGTTCCTTGGGATGATCGCGCTTATCTTTGCAGAGCAGTATACAAGAGCCTACGATGAGCTGGAGGTAATGAGCCGACGGCTGGTTGAGACAGATAAGCTTAAGGACGAATTTTTAATTCGCACCTCCCACGAATTCAAGACACCACTGCACGGCATTATGAATCTGGCTCGTGTTGTGATGGATCAAGGAGAAAACAATATATCGAAGCAGCAAAAGGAGAATTTGTCCTATATTATGTCTCTTTCAGCCCGGTTGTCGACGCTTGTGAATGACATTATTGATTTCCAGCATCTCCGGGAAGAGAGGCTGGTACTGAAAAACAGCTTATTCGATATTAACGGAACGATTCAAGCGACCATTGATGTCCTTAAGCATATGAAAAAGGAGGAGGAGGTACGCCTAATTAACCGGGTTCCTTCTGGCGAATTTTATTTATTTGCAGATGAAAATCGCTTTACGCAAATTCTGGTCAATCTGGTTGGCAATGCGCTCAAGTTTACGGATGAGGGCAAGGTTGAGCTGCAAGCGGAGGCGCGCGGCAATGCGATAGCTATTAAAATTTCGGATACCGGCGCTGGAATGGGAGAGGAACTGCAGGAGAGGCTTTTTGGCAGAGAGGGCGGCATTGGAGACGGTGTACAGATGGATGATCGGCCATCCGGGATGGGGCTGCAAATCTCTAAACGGCTTGCTGCACGGATGGGAGGAGATTTGCTATTGGTGGAATCCAAGGCGCAGCATGGCACCGTGTTCGAGGTGGTGCTGCCAGCTGCAAGCGATGATCAAAGGCGTGAGCTGGCGGTGCTCGTCTCGGATGCGGCATTGCCGGAGGGTCGAGGCAGCTTGCCAAGGGCCCCTGTAGCTGTAGGAACGACTCCTGCCTGGGAGGATGAAGATAAAAATAAGGTCACTCTGTTGTTGGTTGACGATGAAGCCTCCAATATTAAGGTACTTCAAGAATGTTTTCCGCCAGATCGCTACCGCACCGTGACGGCTTATGACGGAGAGTCCGCTTTAAGGCTGCTGCAGCAGCATAGGGATATTGCCATTGTACTGCTGGATGTTATGATGCCGGGACTGTCCGGTTATGAAACTTGCCGTCTTATCCGCGAGACTTATCCGATCTACAGTCTGCCGGTGCTTCTGCTTACGGTTCGCCATTCTCCCGCAGACATTGCTACGGGTCTGGATGCAGGAGCTAACGATTTTCTCGTAAAGCCGTTTGATGCTCGGGAGCTGCATGCAAGGGTCAATACGCTTCTACAACTGAGAGAGGCTGTTAAAGAGGCTATCCTTATGGAATCGATGTTCCTGCAATCGCAAATCAAGCCGCATTTTATTTATAATGCACTCAGTATTATTATTTCGTTGTGCTATAAGGATGCAGAGCGGGCCGGACGTCTTCTGGGGCAGTTCAGCAATTACCTGAGGCTGAGCTTTGATGTGGACCCTAGACAAGCTAGGGTCACCCTAAGGAGAGAAATCGCCTTGGTGAAGTCTTATGCTGAGCTGGAGCAAGCGCGTTTCGGAGATCGGCTTAGAGTGGAGCTTGCGATTGACGAAGGCCTGATGGACTGTATGCTGCCGGCGCTCACCCTGCAGCCGCTTGTTGAAAATGCCATCCGCCATGGTTTGATGAAGCGAGCTCAAGGAGGTATTGTTCGGCTTGAAGCCGGAATGGAGGGTGCTGAGTTGCAGATCACCATTATCGACAACGGACTTGGATTCACGCTCGACAAGCTGGAAGATTTTTTACATACGGGGCAAGTCGGCGTGGGAGTCGGCCTTGCCAATGTGCACAAGCGCTTGTTGAATGAATATGGACGAGGTTTACGGATTGAAAGCCGGGATGGGTTTGGAGCGAAGGTGACGATTCTGCTGCCTGAAAGAAGGACAGATATTGGGAAAGGCGGTCAATTGGCATGAGGGCGGTTATTGTAGATGACGAGCTGCTGACTGGTGAACATATCGCTAGGCTTCTGGAGGGCATCGGAGTGGAAGTGATCGGATGCTTCACCGATCCGCGCGAGGCACTAGAGAGAATCCGCGGGCTGCAGCCCGAAGTGCTGTTTCTGGATATTGAAATGCCAGAAATGAGCGGTTTGTCGCTGGCGGAACAATTGGCTGACGAAGAAGGTATAATGGAAATCGTATTTGTAACGGCGTATACGAATTATGCCCTCGATGCATTCAAGGTAAGCGCGCTGGATTATTTGCTTAAGCCCGTTATGGAGGAGGAACTGGCCCGCGCGATAGAACGGGTTCGCAGGAGGCTTGCCGGAAATGATGCACGTTTGACCGAACGGAAGGAACGACGGGCGGAGGTTTCATTTTTCGGGCCATTTGCGCTACGACTGGAAAGCAGTACGGTACCGGTGCGCTGGACGACAGCTAAGTGCGCGGAACTGTTTGCGTATATGCTGTTGCAGGGTGAGGGAAAGGAAATAAGCAAATGGACGTTGATTGACACGCTTTGGAAGGAGAAATTCGCGGAGAAAGGAGACGTGAACCTGCGCAGCACAGTCAGCAGAATCAATAAAACGCTGCGGGATAACGGGTCCTCCATCAGCCTGGTTTCGGTCAGGAACGGCTATCGTCTGAACTGTGATGATACGGAGCTTTTGGTGGATGCTTTCCGGCTTGAACGCTTCATTCTTCGAGGATCTTCCATTTCAGAATACAATTCCAAGCAGATTGAGGAATGGATTATAGGATGTGTTCGCCCCTTTCTCGCCGAATTTGGCGGGGAATGGTGTGAAAGCTACCGCTACCGGTATCAGCGCTATTTAATGGAAGTTGGACTCAGGCTGCTTGAGCACTTAGAAATGAATGGCGGTGATCCTTCCAATAGCTTAAGGGTAGCCGAAACGCTGCTTGAGCATGAACCATTTGCCGAGCCTATCCGCTGTGCCGCGCTTAAGCAGCAGGAGCGGATAGGAGGAAGGGTGCGGGCTATTGCGTATTATCGAAGCTATGCGGAGCTGCTGGAACGGGAGCTTGGTACGGAGCCTGGACAAGAGCTCAAATCCAGCTACAGAAGGCTGCTGGAAGCATAGCCTGCTAGGCTTGAAATGAAGCTTTTACATATTGCAAAAGGGAACAGGTACGGATAATCCGTGCCTGTTCTCTTTTTTTTGAAATATAGGAAAGGATATGATTTTTTCATCCCTTCTCTATATTTCTCGGACTGAAACGTGCCGAGTTGCCAAAGGACGGCGACAGCCGTTTATGCTTGCAACAATTTTGTCACAGAAGAGGAGGTATAATGGCGAAAAATGCCACAAAATGTCGAGGTGTTGAGTGACATGCGGCAGAGATAACATTTGGGAGGAAAACCACATTATGATTGGTCGTTATTTACATTCAGTGAGTTTGGGTTATATGAACATAACGCTGGACGAAAATACTGGCGGACTGGCAGGCGCACAAAGAATGAAGGAAAAGGGAGTGGAAGACAACAATGATTAAACGTTGGTTATCAATCGTCATGGCAGTATTGATAGTGGTGGGTCATTTTCCTCAGATTGCGAATGCCGCGAATCCGCTTGACGAGTGGACGGTCCGGGGGCCTCTGCCCACGGGTGTGAATTTATATGACGTGACCTATGGGGATGGGAAATATGTAGCTGTTGGAGATAATGGAACCGTTATGACCTCTGCCGATGGTGCGAGTTGGACAACTCAAACGAGCGGTATTACGAGTAAGCTAAAAGGCATTAGCTATGAAAACGGCCAATATGTGGCGTTAGGCGAAGGCGGGAAATTTATCATCTCCAGCGATGGAGTGAACTGGACGAACGCAACGAACAACGATTCAAGCGAGCTTGCCAGTGTTGCTTATGGGAATGGGAAGTATGTGGCGGTAGGGGGGTTTGGGAAGGTTGTGACCTCCAGCGACGGCATGGACTGGACGTTGAACCCAGTTAGCCCCGTAATTACAAATTCCGTTTTATATAGGATCACCTATGGAAACGGTATTTTTGTAGTAGCGGGGGGGAATGGAAAAATCTTTACTTCCAGTGATGGAACGAACTGGACAGATCAAACGAGTAACTTATCTCTCAATTTGCTGGGAGTCGCCTATGGCAACGGTATCTATGTGGTAGTAGGTTCAGAAGGGAAGGTTGTAACCTCCGAAGACGGGGTAACCTGGACACAGCGGACGAGCGGCACTTCGGAAAATTTGCTTAGCGTCGTTTACGGAAACGGGAAGTTTGTGGCAACGGCGAACTCTGGAGTAATTAAAATTTCTACTGACGGAGTAACTTGGGAAAATCAAACGAGCGGCCTCAACTCAGGAAGTTTAATGGGAGTCGCCGGCGGTAATGGAACCTATGTGGTAGTAGGGACTGGCGGAACGATTTTAACCTATGCTGACGGAGGGAACTGGACGATCCGGAGCCCGTTGCCTACGAGTAATAAGTTAAATAGCATCGCTTACGGTAACGGAACCTATGTGGCGGTTGGTCCAGATGGAACGATTGCAACCTCCGGCGACGGAATCGCTTGGACAAACCGAACAAAGAGCAGTATGACACAAGATTTAAATGGGGTTACCTATGGAAAAGGTATATTCGTAGCAGTGGGTCCAGATGGAACGAATTTTACTTCCACAGACGGGATCGCTTGGGCGAACCGATCGAGCGGCACTTACTCTCAATTATATGGTGTCACCTATGGAAATGGTTTGTATGTTGCAGTAGGGGCTACTGGAAGGATCGTAACTTCCAGTGACGGAACGAGCTGGACACTACGGACGAGTAACACTACGCAAAGTCTAAACAGCGTCATTTATGGAAAAGGGAAGTACGTGGCGGTTGGAAATACGGGAATGGTTGTTACTTCCAGCGACGGCGTGAACTGGACGAGCCCGGCAAGCAGCACTACGCAACAACTAAAGGGGATTGCCTACGGAGGTCACCAGTTTGTGGCGGTAGGGCTTGGTGGAACGCTGATTGTCTCCAACGATGGCGTGAATTGGACGAGCCCGGCAAGCGGCACTTCCTCTCAGCTAAATGCTATCATCTATAGAAATCATATGTTTGTGGCAGTAGGGAATGCTGGAGAGATTGTAACCTCCAGCGATGCAATGAATTGGACGAAATCGGCGAACCAGGATTTGGTCAATCTTAACGGTATCGTCTACAACAATGGGACGTATGTGGCGGTAGGGAACTCAGGAAGGGTTTTGCAATCCGCTGCAATGCCAATATTACCGGAAGTAAGCAACGTCGACGTCAACCCGCGCAGCGTAAGCGTAGTACAAGGCGGAAGCCAGCTGCTCACGGCAGCAGTGGATGCGGCGGGTGGCGCTGCGTCAACTGTGACGTGGGCAAGCAGCGATGCCAGCGGAAAGGTGGCGGTAGATGCTACGGGGGAGGTAATCGTTGCCGCGGATGCCGCGCTAGGCTACCACACGATTACGGCAACATCGACAGAGGATGACGGGCAAATCGGATCCGCGACGATTACGGTGACTGCCGCTCCGGGATCGCCAGCAATAAACAGTGTAAGCGTCAGCCCAATCAACACAAGTGTGCAGCAAGGCAAGAGCGGGCAGCTCTCAGCAACGGTAGGTGCGGCGAACGGCGCAGCGACGACAGTCACGTGGAAAAGCAGCGATGCCAGCGGCAAAGTAGCGGTAGACGCCACGGGCAATGTAACTGTTGCTGCGGCAGCCGTTCCAGGAAGTTACACGATCACGGCAACATCGACAGTGGACAACAGCAAGACCGGAACCGCTATGATTACGGTTACCGTTGTTCCTGTTACGTGGACAAGCCGCGGAAGCTCAGCGTTAACGACCAATATTTTAAATTACGTAACATATGGAGGCGGGAAATATGTGGTCGTTGGGAACACTGGAACGGTTGTAACCTCCGACGACGGAGTAAGCTGGACGAAGCAGACGCTGAGCGGCATTAGTCAAAATCTGTTTAGTGTTATCTATAGGAACGGCAAGTATGTGGCCGTTGGGAACAGTGGAACGATTGTAACCTCCGACGACGGAGTAAGCTGGACGAAACGGACGCTGAGTGGACTGACGCAAAATCTGCTTAGTATCACCTACGGAAATGATAAGTACGTAGCTGTGGGAGCTAGCGGAAAGGTTATTACCTCCGCTGACGGAGTAACCTGGATGAGCCAAACAAGCGGCACCACAAGCGGCCTAAATAGCGTAGCCTACGGAAATAACGTTTATGTGGCTGTGGGAGCCAGCGGCACGGTTGTGACCTCTTCCGACGGAGTAATCTGGACGAGCCAAGAAAGAAACATTTACGTTAATTTAAACGGCATTTCCTACGTAAATGGCATGTTCGTGGCTGTAGGAGCCAGCGGTACGGTTATGGCCTCTTCCGACGGAGTAACCTGGACGAGCCAAGCAAGTAGCACCGCAAATGGCCTAAATAGCGCAGCTTACGGAAATGACATTTATGTGGCTGTAGGAGCCAGCGGAAAGGTTGTGACCTCCGCCGACAGAGTGAACTGGACTACGCAAACGAGTACGAGCAGCACTACAAATAATTTGCTGGGAGTCATTTATGCCAACGGTACTTTTACGGCTGTGGGGGCCAGTGGAACCATTCTACAATCTGTTCCGGCTCCGGCGGTGAACAGTGTGAATGTTAGTCCAAGCAGCGCAAGCGTAGAGCAGGGCAAGAGCCAGCAGCTCACGGCCACGGTAGATGTGGTAGGTGGCGGAGCGACGACAGTGACATGGACGAGCAGCGATGCCAGCGGCAAAGTGACGGTAGACACTGCGGGTAACGTTACTGTTGCCGCTGAAGCAGTGCCGGGAGCTTATACAATCACGGCAACATCGACGGCGGACAGCAGCAAAAACGGAACCGCGACGATTACGGTCACCGTTGCGACGCAGAGCGACGCGGGAGCAGTCAGCGATGACAAGGCAGCTCTGGAGGTCAGCTTCGGAAGTGGCGACAGCGCTACGAATGTCACGCAAGATGTGACGTTGCCTATAGCAGGAGCAAGCGGTACGACAATCACATGGTCATCCGACGATACGACTGTCGTGGATGATGACGGGAAAGTGACCCGTCCATCCTATGCCGAAGGAGACAAGGACGTCACGCTGACCGCGACGATTACGAAGGGAAGCGAAACGGAAACCAAAACCTTCACCCTCAAGGTGAAGGCCAATCCGCAGACCGACGCGGGAGCAGTCAGCGATGACAAGGCGGCTCTGGAGGTCAGCTTCGGAAATGGCGACAGCGCCACGAATGTCACGCAAGACGTGACGCTGCCTGCAACAGGAGCAAGCGGCACGACGATCACGTGGTCATCCGACGATACGAGCGTTGTGGCCGATGACGGGAAAGTGACCCGTCCATCCTACACTGAAGGAGACAAGGAAGTAACGCTGACCGCCACGATTACAAAGGGAAGCGAAACGGAAACCAAAACGTTCACCCTCAAGGTGAAAGCCAATTCGCAGAGCGATGCGGGAGCTGTCAGCGATGACAAGGCAGCTCTGGAGGTCAGCTTTGGAAGTGGCGACAGTGCTACGAATGTCACGCAAGACGTGACGCTGCCTGCAACAGGAGCAAGCGGCACGACAATCACGTGGTCATCCGACGATTCGACCATTATTGCCGATGACGGCAAAGTGACCCGTCCATCCTACACTGAAGGAGACAAGGAAGTAACGCTGACTGCCACGATTACAAAGGGAAGCGAAACGGAAACCAAAACGTTCACCCTCAAGGTGAAAGTTAATTCGCAGACCGACGCAGGAGCAGTCAGCGATGACAAGGCAGCTCTGGAGGTCAGCTTTGGAAGTGGCGACAGTGCTACGAATGTCACGCAAGACGTGACGCTGCCTGGAACAGGAGCAAGCGACACGACGATTACGTGGTCATCCGACGATACGAGCGTCGTGGCCGATGACGGGAAAGTGACCCGTCCATCCTACACTGAAGGAGACAAGGAAGTAACGCTGACTGCCACGATTACAAAGGGAAGCGAAACGGAAACCAAAACGTTCACCCTCAAGGTGAAAGTCAATTCGCAGAACGACGCGGGAGCTGTTAGCGATGACAAGGCAGCTCTGGAGGTCAGTTTCGGAAGTGGCGACATCGCTACGAATGTCACGCAAGACGTGACGCTGCCTGGAACAGGAGCAAGCGGCACGACGATCACGTGGTCATCCGACGATACGAGCGTTGTGGCCGATGACGGCAAAGTGACCCGTCCATCCTACGCCGGAGGGGACAAAGAAGTAACGCTGACCGCCACGATTACAAAGGGAAGCGAAACGGAGACCAAAACGTTCACCCTCAAGGTGAAAGCACAATCGGCTAATAACACGGGATCAGCGCCTGCCTCCAGCAACTCAAGCGGAGATGTGGTCATCGTGTTGGTGAACGGCAAACAGGAAAATGCGGGAATCGCCGCAACAAGTAAGCTTAACGATCAAACCGTTCTCACGATCACCATTGACCAGAAGAAGCTGGAAGACAAGCTGGCTGCGGAAGGCCAGGGTGCAGTCATTACGATTCCGGTCAACACACAGTCTGACGTGGTCATTGGCGAATTAAACGGTCAAATGGTTCAAACCATGGATAATCAAAAAGCTATATTGGAAATCAGAACGAATCATGCGACTTATAAGCTTCCCGCGCAACAAATGAATATTAACATGATAGCGGAGCAATTCGGGAAGTCGGTGCCGCTAAAGGACATCAAGGTTCAAGTTGAAATCGCCGCACCAACGAACGATTCGATGAAAGTTGTGGAGGATGCGGCAGCGAAAGGGAAATTCACGCTTGTCGTTCCGCCGGTTGAATTCACGATCAGAGCTACATACGGAACAAAGACAATCGAAGTATCTAGATTCGATGCTTATGTTGAGCGAACCATCGCCATCCCGGCCGGATTCGACACGAACCAAATTACTACGGGCGTCGTTGTCGAGCCGGATGGAACGGTTCGTCACGTACCAACCAAGATCGTCGAAATCGACGGCAAATATTATGCTCATATTAACAGCTTAACCAACAGCACTTACTCCGTCGTCTGGCATCCGCTTGAATTCCTTGATGTTGCGAGTCACTGGTCGAAAGCTGCTGTTAACGACATGGGGTCGCGGATGATCATTGATGGTACGGGCGGCGGTCTGTTTAATCCAGATCGAGATATAACACGAGCTGAGTTTGCAGCTATCCTGGTACGCGGATTGGGACTAAAACTGGAAAACGGGGCGGCACCATTCTCTGATGTGAAGACGTCAGATTGGTTCAGCAGCGCAATCAATACGGCTTATACGTATCAGTTGATTGACGGTTTTGTAGACGGCACTTTCCGACCGACGGATAAGATCACGAGGGAACAGGCGATGGTTATTCTCTCCAAAGCGATGAAGCTTACAGGACTGAAGGCTAAACTGTCTGTTCAGCCAACAGATGCTACTCTTCGTATGTTTGGAGACGCACAGGAGGTATCCGCGTGGGCGCAAAGCAGTGTTGCGGACATCCTTCAAGCTGGCATTGTATCTGGACGAAGCGTTGATAAGCTTGCGCCGCAGGAGTACATAACCAGGGGCGAGGTTGCAACCGTTATTCAAAAACTTATGCAAAAATCTGATCTAATTTAGGTATAGAGGGGGCCGAATTCGGCCCCCTCTATTTGTGTGCGCCCAGCGTGGTGCTATCTCTAGGGTTCAAATCCCGAATGGTGAAGGCAGTAGCAGCCATAGCTTAAGGCAATGGTGTCCATCGTGAGGTGAAATCTGAAGGAAGCCGATGGCAAATCTCTGGTCTGAGGAACACGAACTTCATATAAGGCTAGCGTAGGTTGGATGAGACTGCACAACATGTAGAAGTCCTTACTGCCAAAGGCGTACGAGATTAAAGAAGCAGATAGATGGAGAGGAAGATAGCGCTCTTAGCCCGGGACGTCTCACAGACGTGGAGTAGGAAAAAAATTCGGAACATGGAAGACGTGAATGTCCCTTTCTCGCGGAATTTGGCGGGGAATGGTGTGAAAGCTACCGCTACATTTATCAGCGCTATTTAATGGAGGCTGGACTAAGGCTGCTTGAGCATGAACCCTTTGCTGAGCCTATCTTGCCTCCAGAGGGAGGATCAGCCGTTGCACTTGCAACAATTTTGTCACAGAAGAGGAGGTATAATGGCGAAAAATGCCGCAAAATGTCGAGGTGTTGAGCGACATGTGGCAGAGATAACATTTGGGAGGAAAACCACATTATGCTTCGTCGTTATTTACATTCCATTCTGATCGTTCTATTGATTTTTTCGGGACTTCCCCCGCTGGGAGTCTCAGCCGAATCCAATGATCCGCTGACTCTCGGCAACGAGGACGTTAGGTTGTTCGACGGCGGTGAGGGAACGGCGGATGATCCGTACCAACTGTCAACCGCGGAGCAATTGGATAGGGTAAGGGACTATCGGGACAAGCATTTTGTTCTGACGTCAAATATTGATCTGGACGCTGCGCCGTACAATCAGGGCGAGGGCTGGAGCCCCATTGGCAGCACAGCGGATAATAAGCCGTTTACTGGAACGTTTGACGGAGGAGACTTCACGGTTTCGGGGCTTACAATCAAGTCGGACAAATTGGACAATTCCTTGTTCGGTTACATCAGCTCCGCAAGAATTCGGAATCTGAATATGGCCGCTGTCAATATAAGTGATGAAACCAATGGCGATACAACCACTGGCGCAACGGCTGGTGCGCTTGCGGGTACGGCCCAAAACTCGATCATTGAAAATGTTTCGGCCTCCGGAACAATTGTCAGCCGGAGAGACAACACTGGCGGTCTGATCGGATCATTGGCCGCAGCAGGTGCCAAAACGGCGGTGATTCATTCCTCTGCATCGGTAAAGGTGCAGCTTCCAAGAAATGGAGCAGGCCAGCTTTCTCTTTTTGCTAATAACAAATACCAGAACAGGGGTGGCTTAATCGGCAGTGTAAAAGGCACGGCAAGCGATCAAGTCGAATTCATTGGCAGCTGGGCAGCGGGAGATGTTGAAGGCACCTTGCAGACAGGCGGATTAATTGGCTATGGTGAGAACATCATCGTTGAAACATCCTATTCGACCAGTTCGGTTAAGGGTTACACTGTGAGCTCGGGCCATATGAACATAACGCTGACCGAAAATGCTGGGGGGCTGGCAGGTGTCCTGAAAAATGCCACGGTGTCTGAGTCTTATGCTGGACCATCCGTTATCCAGGGAATCCCGGGCTCATCCGTCGTGAAGGGCGGGGCGGCGATAGGGGGCTTTGTTGGCAAAGCGCAAGACTCGACCTTTACCGATGTGTTCTCCCGTGCAACAGTCACCGGCTATGAGATGGCGGGCTTTGTTTATAAAATGGAAGGAACGGTAGCCTTTAAGAACGCCTATTTTGCCGGAACCTTGATAGTCGATGAAAGTATTGTGAAAGAGTTTGCGCCGAGCTATGCAAATGCAACGGTTTCCAATGCGTTTTACCATTCAGGTGCGCAATGTTCGGTTGTCAAACCGGGAGATGAGCTGGGTACGCCGCTATGCACCAACAAAATTCAAAATGCCGATACCTATCCGGCAGACTGGAACTTTAAAGGCATATGGCTGATTGACTCTGCCGTTAATGGTGGATTCCCCTATTTTGGTGACAAGCTGGCACCGGAAATTGAAGGAGCAGTTACCGTCGAACCGGGTACAATAAAAGGAACTACGCGTATTAGTGGAGCTTCTGCTGGCATCGCCAACCGTCTTGTGGTACAGATGCTGACGGGCAGTGTGCCGACTCCAGATGCGGGAGCTGCTGCTCCGGTCGGCAACGGAACAAGCGTGATAGATCCTTATGCAGTTGGCAGCGATATTACTATCGATAGCTCTGCGGCAGTTAGCCACCTCGCATTGTACGAGGTTGATGCTGCTGGCAATATCGTAAAATTCAGCCTCATTGAGCTTGAAAATGGTGATGTCCAGCTGTTTGCAGGCGGGTTGGGAACAGCTGCCGATCCATACCAAATTGCGGGCTCAGATGAATTAAATGCTATTCGTTATGTACTGGATGGCCACTTCGTTCTTACGGATGATATTGATCTGACGGATGGTGGAGCAGGGACAAGCTGGACACCAATCGGTTCATATATGACTTACGATGTGCCTACCGAGCCGTTTACCGGGGTATTCGATGGCAATGGCAAAACGATTAGCGGCCTGAACATACAGGTTTATGCCGGCAAGGGTGTTGGCTTGTTTGCGTATACAGAAGGAGCAACGCTCGAGAACGTACATCTGGCCAATGCCGTTATTACGGCAATGGATGAATTAAATCCGCCTGAAATGGTGGGGGCTTTGGTGGGGATGGCCAAGAAAACGCAAGTCATTCATTCGTCTTCATCCGGCAGTGTTACTGGTAAAAGTGCCCTTGGCGGCCTGATAGGCGCCATTGAAGGCCAATCGCTAGTCTCCGGCTCTTATTCCAGCGCCGAAGTGATCATCATTGATTTTAGCGGAAGCGGCGGAGGTGGTTTAATCGGGCGGGCGGGCAACGTTACCGGCGGTGAAAACGAGCGGGTAGCCATTGTTCAATCGTACGCTACGGGCAAAGTTTCCTCAGCCGAAAGCTACTATGGCAGCAAGCTTGGCGGTTTAATCGGTGAGGGCAACAGAATCGATATTGAGAAATCCTACGCTTCAGGAGAAGTGGAAGGGAGAACGATCCTTGGTGGATTGGCGGGCTACCTTGCGGGAGCGACCATTAAGCAGACTTATGCATCTCCGATCCAGCAAGTCATAGGCTCCGGCTTATATATTGGCGGTTTTGTCGGCCAATCCGACAACTCCCTATATGAGAATGTTTACTCGCGTGCAAGAGTTGAAGGTGTTCAGTACGTAGGTGGATTCATCGGAAGCGACCTGGGCTCCAATACGTTTCGTTTCGCCTATTCTACGGGAGCCATATTGGACAAGGATTATATGTATACCGACGCATACAGCTTCGGAGGCAATAACGGCAGCAATGTGTCAGTTGCCGAGTCGGTATACTCTGATAGGGTGACGGGTGAAACCGATCTTAAAATCTTGCTAGATATAAGCGAATATCGGTCTACACCTGACATGAAGGAAAAACCGAAGTTTGAGGAATGGGATTTTGAGCAAATATGGGCGATTTCCCCAGCGTTTAACGAGCGTTATCCGCATTTCCAGTGGAGTTATACAACTCCGCCGGTGATTCCGGTGCCTGTATCGCCGTTTAGTCCCGTTCCTGCAGCCAAGGAAGGCTTGCAGGAAGGCGCTACAAGCCTTCCGTACGCTTTTTCACAGCCGGGCAATCGGTTAGTGGTTTCTATTTCTTCAAGTCCGGTTGTAACACCTAATTATGGCGATTCCGCTCCGATGGGAGCGGGAGTGATCGATCCCTATCAGATGGGTGACATCTCAGGTGTAGATGCTGAAACGAATAAATATATTGGACTTTATGAAATAGATGCTGGCAATAAGGTACTCCGATTTAGCTTGATTGAATTGACAGCAAGCGATATTAAGCAAGGTCAATCGGCGACGCCGACACCGGATACAGGCGCAACCCCGACGCCGACACCGGATACAGGCGCAACCCCGACACCGACACCGGATACAGGCGCAACCCCGACGCCGACACCGGATACAGGCGGAACCCCGACGCCGACACCGGATACAGGCGGAACCCCGACGCCAACACCGGATACGAGTGCAACCCCGACGCCGACCTCACATTCTTCGTCGGGGACGGGTACCGACTCTGGCACTGTCAAAGAAGAGGTGTTCGCGGAGGTTTCGGCGGGCGAAGGCGAATTACTTACTAGAACGCCGATTGAGCGTACGACCAGTTCGGACGGCAAGGTCAGGGATAATGTTGTCTTGGCACAGGATAGAGTTTTGGCAACGGTAGAGCAGCTCAAGGGCAAGTCGAATCCAATAGCGCGAATCATTATACCAGACGAAGAGGGGAAAGTGTCCCAGACGGATATCAAAGTTCCGAAAAATGCCGTCAAACCGCTAGCGGACGGTGGTATTGCATTGGAATTCCAGCTTGAGGGTGTTCGCGTGTTTATTCCGCACGAATCATTGGCGGGATTCGATGAGGATCTTTATTTCCGCTTCATTCCGATCCGGACTGAAAACGAACGTAAAGTCGTGGAGGATCGAGCCAAGAAAGAAGAGCTTGTGCGCCAAATTGCAGGAGACCAGACGATTAAGGTATTGGGCAGTCCGATGACCATTGAAACCAATATGCAGAGCCGGTCTGTAACGTTGATGATGCCGCTTAAAGGCGCTTTGCCTGAAGATGCCGCGGCCCGTCAAAACATTCTGGACAACCTAGTTATTTTCGTAGAGCACAGCGATGGAACCAAAGAGCTGATTCGTGGCGAGATTGCTGCCTATAAGGGCGGGGAGCAGGGCGTGCAATTCGACGTAAATAAATTCAGTACATTTACGATGGTTTACATGGAAGGCTGGAAGGAATATTTTGCTGCCCAGCAGCAGGACGGTGAAGGGGCGAACCTCCACAAGCCATATATTAAAGGCTTCCCTGACGGAACATTTGGCCCAGACAAGCCAGTTACCCGTGCGCAGATGGCGGCTATGCTGGTCAGAAATTTGGAGAGCCTCCCGAACGGGGGAGTAGTATTCTCTTACAAAGACGTTTCTGTGAAGCATTGGGCATATGAGGAAATGGGAGTCGCGTCCGAAGCCGGGTTGATGGAAGGTTATCCAGACGGACGCTTTGGCCCTGAGGATGGTATCACACGCGCTGAAATGGCGGCCATCGCATACCGCTGGCTGACGAGCAAGGGCGTTGAAGCCGAAGTTTCAGCAATAGGACAAACCTATAAGGACCTATCCTCCGAGCATTGGGCTTATGAGGCAATTGCCTTCATCCGTTCCAGTGGCATAATGAGCGGTTATGATAATCATACGTTTAAGCCGAATCAGAAGCTGACACGGTCTGAAGCCGTCAAGGTGCTTAACCGCCTGTTTGAACGGGGACCGCTTTATGGTGTGAATACTCCGACCTTTGAGGATGTTGGCACAAGACACTGGGCCTTCATGGAAGTCGAAGAAGCGGCACAGGAGCACCGATGGTTCATTGATGATCAAGGGCATGAAGTGAAGCGCTAGCAGTAGAGAAAGACGTTTCTTCCTTTAAATGAGGGAGGAACGTCTTTTTGTAGTATGTCCCGCATGGTATAGACTTGTATATTTTGCATTTATAGAAGCGGTACTTGTATAGTAGTAGGGTAGCTTTTATTTTTTTAAAAGGCTTAATAGATATCATACAAAGGTTCGTGAAAAACGGGAAACTTCATAATAGAAAAGGTGTTTTTCTATAGAGCCAGCAACAAGCAAATGGTAGGGATACGAGAAACAGGAGGAAATCAATTGAGTACACAAAGCATTGGAGTTCCATTAGAGGGTTTTGCAGAATTCAGCCGGACGGTAGCTGCAGAGGGTGCCGTATTATTGAAAAATGAAGGACAGGTGCTTCCGTTTAAGGATGGCGACAACGTTGCTATTTTTGGCAGAACTCAAGTGAACTATTATCGCAGCGGTACCGGTTCGGGCGGCAGCGTTCATGTTACTTATACAACAAATCTGCTGGATGGGCTTCGTGGCAGCAAGAATGCTGCCGTCAATGAAGCGCTGGCGGCTGTTTATGAGAAGTGGATTGAAGAAAATCCATTCGATAACGGCGGAGGCGGCTGGGCGGCTGAGCCATGGCATCAGAAGGAAATGCCTTTAACGGCTGAGCTGGTTTCGGAGGCAAGAAGTAAGTCGAATAAGGCTGTCGTGGTGATTGGACGTACAGCGGGAGAAGATCAGGACAATGCTGATGAGTCCGGAAGCTACCAATTGACAGTGGAAGAAAAAGCGATGCTGAAGCAGGTGACGGCTTATTTTGAACAAACCGTTGTCGTGCTTAATGTATCGAACATTATAGACATGAGCTGGCTGAACGATGAAAGCTACGTGCATCCCATTGCAAGTGTCATCTACTCCTGGCAGGGTGGCATGGAAGGCGGCAATGCAATTGCCGATGTGCTGGCTGGAGACGTGACGCCAAGCGGCAAATTGACGGATACGATCGCTTATTCTATTAACGATTATCCGTCGACTCGCAATTACGGCAATGAATTTAAAAACGTTTATGAGGAAGATATCTATGTGGGATATCGTTATTTTGAGACGTTTTGCCCGGATAAGGTTCAGTTTGAGTTTGGCTATGGCATCTCTTATACCTCGTTCGACATCAAGCCGGAGGATGCCAAGCTGACAACCAAAGCAGGAGAGCAATACGTTGAAGTCGACGTCAACGTAACGAATACGGGAACCGCCTTCGCGGGTAAAGAAGTGGTGCAGGTTTACTACGAAGCGCCGCAAGGCAAGCTGGGTCAACCGGCTAAAGCGCTGGCCGCATTCGGCAAAACAAAATTGCTTCAGCCAGGCGAATCGCAGCTCCTTACGGTGAGCTTCCCTGTTTCTGCTATGGCTTCCTATGATGACGCTGGTGTGACGGGGCATCCTTCCGCTTATGTGCTGGAGGCAGGCACTTATCGTTTTTATGTGGGAACGAGTGTGAAAAAGGTAGCGGAAGTGGCTGTTGAGGGTCAAAACGGCTATGTCGTGGATGCTCTTCAAGTTGTGGAGCAGCTGCAAGAAGCGATGGCGCCAACGGAAAGCTTTACGAGAATGAAGCCGGGTGCCCGGAAGACAGATGGCTCGTATGAGCTCATCTTCGTAGAGGTGCCGCAGCGGAAGGTTTCTATGGCGGAACGGATCGAGAACAATCTTCCTGCAACGCTAGTACAGACGGGCAATCAGGGACATACGTTAAGAGATGTTTTTGAGGGTAAAGTCGGTATGGAAAGCTTCATCGCGCAGCTTAGCGATCAGGATTTGGCGGCAATCGTCAGAGGCGAGGGCATGAGCAGCCCGCTCGTTACATCGGGGACGGCTTCGGCTTTCGGCGGAGTCAGCGATCAGCTGTTCAATTATGGCATCCCCGTGGCTTGTACAGCAGACGGCCCGTCCGGCATTCGTATGGATAGCGGTCAGAAGGCAACTCAGGTCGCAATCGGCACCTTGCTTGCGGCAACGTGGAATACGGAGCTAGTCGAAGAGCTGTATGTAATGGAAGGCCAGGAGCTACTAAGAAACAACATCGATACGCTGCTCGGGCCAGGCCTGAATATTCGCCGCAGTCCGCTTAATGGACGGAACTTTGAATATTTTTCAGAAGATCCATTCATTTCGGGTGTATTTGCGGCAGCATGTACGAAAGGGATTATGAAGGGCGGCTCGAACGCTACGCTGAAGCATTTTGCCTGCAACAATCAGGAAAAGCACCGCAGCAAGGTCGATGCGGTTGTCTCCGAACGCGCTCTTCGTGAGATTTATTTGAAAGGCTTTGAAATCGCCGTGAAGCAGGGCGGTGCGAATTCGATTATGACCTCCTACAATCCGATCAACGGACATTGGGCCGCTTCCAACTATGACCTGAACACGACGCTTCTTCGCGGCGAATGGGGCTTTACAGGCATTGTGATGACGGACTGGTGGGCGATCATGAACGATGTCGTGGGTGGCGGCCCAGCGGATCGCAAACTGACGAACTGGATGGTTCGTGCGCAAAACGACCTGTACATGGTGGTGCCGAACTACGGTGCGGAAATCAATGGCTGGGATGACAATACGATTGAATCGCTTGAAAATGGCATGTTGACCCGCGGCGAATTGCAGCGCTCTGCTATGAATATTTGCACATTCATTATGAACGCGCCTGTATTTTCCAGAAAACATGAAATCGTAGAGACGGTTGAAGCGTTTAAGGCGAATGCTTCGCTTGCAGCAGCCGCTTCCTCAGAGCAAATACAAGTGCTTTCCCAAAATGCACAGGTGAAGCCTGCTGTAGCGGGTTCATCCTTTATGCAGGTGGATCAAGCTGGGCAATACCGGATCATTGTCAGCATTATGTCTCCAGAGACGGAATTAGCGCAAAGTGCATGTAATGTAACGCTGAACGATCAACTGATGACGACGATTCAAACGAATGGAACCGAAGGCAAATGGATCAAACAGAAGCTTATGAAAGTCGAACTCGAAGCAGGTTTCTATGAACTGAAGCTGGAATTCATCAAGCCAGGCTTGCAGGTGGAGTGGATTGAGTTTAAACAGGTTTAGGGTAGGTACGACAGCGATTATAAATAAATAGCCTAATTCCAAGCCCCGACCAATCCCGGTCGGGGCTTACAAGGATTTTCAGCCATTTTGTCGAATGATAGACGAGATGCTCGAAAGAGCAAACGAAAGGGAGGTGCCGTCGTGGATACGAGATTGTGGATGTCAGTATTGCTATGCTTTGCGACGGCGCTGATGCTGTTTGTGTTGTTCCTGTCCTATCGGAAACGCCATTTGCAGGTGGCAAGAACGATGGTTTACATGATGGCAGCAGCATCCTGCTATGCGCTTGGCTATGCCTTCGAAATATTGAGTGTTACCTTGGACGGCGTAAAGCTGTCGCTTCAGTTCGAATATTTAGGCATTCCCTTCGTCTCCGCCTTCTGGCTGCTGATGGTGATCCAGTTTACCGGACTTGCAGCTCCTTACCGAAAATGGCTTGCGCTGCTGCTTTTTCTCATCCCGTCGGTCACATTTCTTTTGCATCTTACTAATGAATGGCATCATCTTGTGTACGCGGGCTATTTTCCGAATCCGGACGATACCGTTCCGTTGTACAATACATTAAAAGGCCCTTGGTATGCGGTGCATGGCGTTTATAATTATACGATTTTGCTGCTGGGCATTCTGCTGTTTATTCCGATGTATATACGAGCTTTGCCTATTGTGCGGAAGCAGATTGTCCTCCTTATTCTTGGAGCGGCTGCGCCGATGCTTTTTAATATAGGCTATATGTATAATACGATTATTGACTTTACCCCGCTGGGGTTCGCTGTATCGGGTGTCGTGTATGCGTGGGGGATTTTTAGGTTCGGATTGCTCCGACTAACACCGCTTGCTTATGCCAAAATGTTTGATACCGTTCGCGACGGGGTGGTGCTGCTGGATTATGAAAATCAAATCGTGAACCACAACCGCGCAGCCGAAGAGGTGTTTCCCGAGCTTATACAAACGAAAAGCTTCCCTGCCTTAGGCAAGGACGTACTAGCGACCAGTCCCGAATTGCTCCAGCGAATATCTACCGGGGGTTTTCAGGATGAACGGTTTGCATTCCAGCGTTTGCTGGGTGATCGGCAAATGTATTACATTTGCAGCTTAACGTATATTTACGACACGGGGACGACCCCGATTGGCAAAATGCTGATGTTCAGCGATATTACGGAGCTAAAGGAGAATGAGGAGCGACTTCGTGAAAAATCGCAGCAGCTGTCCCAACTGAACGCCTTTAAGGATAAGCTGTTCACCGTTATGGCTCACGATATTCGCGATCCCATTGCCCTACTGGTGAGCTTAACCGAGCTGCTGGGCGAGGAGCCTACGGATACCGATATTGCCAGCGCCGAGGTATTTCAAGAGATTAGACGGCAAATACGCGGCACCTTCCAACTCGTCGATAATTTGCTGGACTGGTATCGCAGTCAAAATGGAGAGGTTGCATTCCGGCCACAGGCCTGGAACCTGCAGCAGGTTATCCGCCAAGCTTTATCGCTGGCAGGAGCCAGGGCAGGGATGAAAAACATTCAAATTTCCGAGCAGATTGACGAGAGGCTGACGGTGAATGCCGATAAAGAAATGCTGGATCTGATTTTTCGGAATTTGCTTTCCAATGCGATTAAATATACGGATATCGACGGAGAGATCGAGCTCAGCGCTTCTATTGAGCATAATGAGGTAACGGTATCCATTAGCGACAACGGGAGCGGGATTGATGAGGAGACGGCGCGTCTGCTGCGTCATGATGAACTCTTTTTCAAGGAGCCTGGATTTGCAAGTGGGGAGGACGGAAGCGAAATGAGATTTGGTCTCGTATTGACCCGGGAATTTCTCCGCATGCATGGCGGCAATCTCCGATTTGAGAGCTCGGCGGGGCAAGGGACGACATTTCAGTTTACATTGCCAGGGGACGTCAGCAGCAGGGTCGAAAGTGACAGCGAGGAAACGGTGGTGAAAGCTAATGAAGGTCATCTTAATTGATGATGAACCCGTCATGCATTTAATTATGCGGAAAATGCTGGCGAAATACACAGAGCTGCAGGTCGTAGGGGCATTTGTGAATACGCATGCGGCGGGCGATTTTCTCGCTGGAAATACCGATGTCGAGCTGGCGTTTGTAGACATCTCCATGCCGGGTGACAGCGGGCTTGCATTTGCTTCCAAGCTGGACGAGGAGGGCTGCAAAACACAAATTGTGTTCGTTACCTCGCATAAAGATTATGCCGTGGATGCCTTTGAGCTGTCGGTGCTCGATTATTTGGTGAAGCCCGTAACGCAGGAACGGCTGGAGCGGACGATTCATCGTGCACTGGAAGGCAGAAAAAGGATAGGCGATTCCCCGACGGGCAGCGCTCTAATTCAAAACCCCAACCGTGTCAGAATCACAGCTTTAGGCGACTTTTCCGTGCAAAATGAACAGGGACGCGTGAAATGGATTTCCAGCAAAAGCGCCGAGCTGTTTGCCTACCTGCTTCTGAACCGTGGTCGCAGGATTTCGCGTGCCAGGCTCGTTGCAGATATTTTCGCCGGTATGACGAGTATGAATGCGGAAAAATATTTGAATACGACCGTCTATCAGCTTCGCAAATCATTAGAGCCGTTAGCGCTTCGGGATGCCATTCGCTCGGAAAATGACGGCTACGCGCTGGAGCTGGCCGATGCGATGATTGATTTTGAGGAGTTTGAGCGTCAAACAAGCAAGTGTAAAAGGGTTGATGCCGTTAATATGGAGGACGCGCTGAACGCGGAAAGGCTCTACACGGGGGATCTGTTCGGCAGCAAAGCCTACGTCTGGGCTATACACGAGACGGATCGGCTGGCGGAAATGTACACCTCGTTCGTCAAAAATGTAGTGGAGACGCTCTTCGTTCTCTCCAATACGGCCGCAGCATCGAAGCTGTTGCTGAAGCTATATGCGCAAAATCCCCTTGATGAATCCGTTCTGAGCCTGCTGCTCCGCAAGCATGCGCAGGACGGAAACAAGAAGGGGCTTACGACCCAATACATCGACTATGTGAGGCTGATCAAAAAAGAGCTCGGCATTCGTCCATCCAAAGCACTGCTCCTCTTATACGATTCACTTGTCAGTGAATTATCTGATAATGCTAAATAATTTAAATTATGATCTCGACCTACGCTGACCTAAGCTGATTTAAGCTTTAACGGTTTCCGGTCGTGTATACATATTCAGCTCCTGCAGCTGAATCAGCACCTTGCCATAACGTCCACTCTGATGAATGACCACTTTGCCATCCGGATAAGTACGGTGCACATAATCGGTAACGATTTGGCGGGCGGACTCATTAGGAATTAATTTATGGGTTTTCAGCGCTTGCATGACTTCCTCTATTGCTTCTTCGTAAGACGACTCGGTCGTTTTTGTTTCTTTCGTGATAATGGATTGGAATGAATAACCCTTCAAATAGAGCAGGTGCGTTAAGTAGGCCATATCCGAGCTTTCTGCATGAACCTCCTGGCCTGTCAGCAAAGGAAGAACAGCTTGCAGCAGACTATGCTCTCTAGGCCCCGCACCTACACTAATGTAGCAATACTTGCGAGCCGTGCTGAGTACCCGCTCCACGCTTGCCCAATCGACAATGACCGGACACATGGACACAAATACGAAATCGAAGGCATTGTTCCAGCCCCTTGCTTCAATATCCAACTCCTCAAACACATCATGGACCAGCAGGGCCTGCCCCTGATCAAACCTTGCTGTATTCTCCATGAAGAGCTCGCTTAGCGGAACGTTAGGCTCTACAGCCGTCACCCGTGCTCCCCGGTCGATGAAAGGAACCGTAAATCCGCCCGAGGCAGCACCGATATCGAGTACGGACAGCCCTTGGAAGTCGACACCCTGCCCTTCTATCCAGCGAATAATGCGCTCGCTTCGGTGTCTTCCCCCTTCACTGAACACCTCTGCATTAAAGGTTTTTGCTTTATGGTCAAAGGACGTGCGGCCAATGCCGGCCTTCTTCATTTTATTGCCCGTCGCGTTCGGGTCCTCCGTCCAAGCCTTCTCCCACACAGCTGCATTAAACAAATCGCTGCTCATATCCCGTCATTCCTCTCCTGATTATAAAATAGTTTTCATTTCGCAGACTTTAAAGACTCTGTATATCTACAATAACCTTTAATGGAGTGAAAAGCAATTGCTCTTTTTTGAAATATAGGGAGGACGGCGACAGCCGTTTCACCTGGGGTTCGAGCACCGCGCCGTGTCCCGAGACAAGTCCGAAAATAAAATGGAACCGGACAAATAACGTGGAAGTAATTAGAGTATAAATAGAATCTAAAGAGATATTAGTAACATTTAGGAGCTTGTTCGGTTATTCTCTGTTAAAATTAAATATACAGGCAAAGGATGTTGTTGTTTTTACAGATGGAGACAAGTTACCGCATTCGTGGAGGAATTATTTATGGGGAATAATTCGAAATTGTTGAAGCTGCTCGGACTCATAGGCGGAGTTGTCGCTCTAAATATTGTTATTTTGTCACCGGGGCTTGTCGGGGTGGTCATAGGGGGTGAAAATGTTCTTGCAACCGCTTCAGGCGTAACCTTATTGGTCAGCAGCTTTCTGGTTCTGACTTATGGAAGCTATACGCTGCTGCTCAAGCCCGCTTCGGTGCCGCAGATTCGTTCGATTGCCACACGCGAGGATTTCATGGCGGCGCTTTCCTATTACAAAAACGTTAAAGTGCTGCACAAGGATATCGCCTTAGCCCTCGACCAACTGGAGCGAATAGCGAAGAAGAGAGCGATCTTATCCGATATTCTCGGCCAAAGATTTGAGAAGACGGAAATCAGCTACAAGAAATTCGACTCCGTCATCGTTGAGGTCGAGAAGCTTTTTTACTTGAATATTAAAGCAATGCTGAATAAGCTCGGCGTGTTCGATGCTGCTGAGTTTGCCTCCTTGGAACGGCAGCGGAGCGCGAGGAAGTTCTCGAATAAGCTGATGCAGGAAAAAATAGAGCTTTACCAGCAATATCTGGACTACGTGTCCGGTTATCTGGGGGCGAACGAAGAGATTTTGCTGAAGCTGGACCGCTTGGCTCTCGAAATTTCACTGCTAGGGAGCACAGATTATCGAACGGTCGAGGAAATGCCCTGCATGAAAGAAATCGATGTATTAATTAAGCAAACCAAATTATATCAACAATGAGAAGGTGACGCATATGGCGAGTAAAGGAAAAGCTTTTGTAGTCTTGGCACTTATTGCGATTGTCGTTTTTGCTCTCGTTTATTTTGGGATTAGCTTGACCTCGAACATAGGTAAGACAGATACGCAGATTTCGTCCGAGGATGCGGGCAAGCAGCTGAATAAGCTGTATCAAGGCATTTCAGTTACGACTGCGGAGCCGGTTAAAGGACAGATCGATCTTGATCCTGCCGATGTCGGCGACTCCTTGCCGGATATTTCGAAGTTCCCCGTATCGGTTGAAAACACCACAGACCAATTTGTCGAGATTTTTTCCTCGACCGAGAAGTCGGGTACGGATATGGATGGCTGGCTGAACGAGGTGGCCACCGCTTTTAATCAAGCAAAGATTAAAGTGAACGGGAAGACGGCTTCGGTCAAAATCCGCAATATTGCCTCGGGCACCGCGGCGGATTATATCCGTTCAGGCAAATATGTGCCCGATGCGTTCACGCCATCCAACGAGCTGTGGGGCGAGATGGTCGCAGCGAGTGGCGTTCAAACGAAGCTCGTATCCAAACGACTTGTGGGCAATGTAGCGGGAATCGTCTCCACTCAAGCGAAATATGATGAATTGATTGCCGAATATGGCTCCCTCAATGTGAAGACGCTGACCGATGCGATTGCAAGCAATCAGGTAGCGATGGGCTATACCGACCCTTTTGCCAGCTCAACGGGCCTCAACTTTTTAGTGACGTCCCTCGCGACGTTTGACAGCCAAGAGCTGCTGGGCGAGAAGGCGGTGCAGGGCTTTGAGAAATTCCAGGCCAATGTGCCATTCCTTGCCTCGACTACGCTGCAAATGCGTGAGGCTGCCAAGACGGGGATGCTGGATGCTTTTGTACTGGAGTATCAAACCTATGTGAACGCGGCGGATTTCCAGAGCGGCTACGTGTTTACGCCGTTCGGTGTGAGGCATGACAGCCCGCTGTATGCGCTCGGCAAGCTGCCGAAGGATAAGCAGGAAATTATCCAGAAGTTCGCCGACTTTGTTACGCAGGATAAATACCAGAAGGCTGCTGTGGAAAAAGGCTTTAATGGCCTTGAGGACTACAAGTCCGAGATGGAAGCTGTGAACGGAAAGACGCTTGCCGCCGCACAGAAGCTTTGGAAGGAAAAGAAGGATGGCAGCAAGCCGATTGCCGCTGTTTTTGTAGCCGATATTTCGGGCAGCATGGGCGGGGAGCCGCTTAATCGCTTGAAGGAATCGCTGCTCAAGGGGCAGAAGTTTTTGGGCAGGAGCAACAGTATCGGATTCGTCTCGTACTCCAGCGACGTTGCGATTAACTTGCCAATTGGGAAATATGACACTAACCAGCAATCGATGTTTGTGGGCGCGATCAACAGCTTGCAGGCAAGCGGAGGAACGGCCACCTTTGACGGCATCGTAGTCGCCCTGAAAATGTTGCAGGATGAGCTCGCCGTCAACCCGGATGTGAAGCCGATCATTTTTGTGCTAAGCGATGGGGAGACGAATGAAGGGCATTCGCTCAAGGATATTAAAGGACTCATAGAAACGTACAAGGTTCCGATTTATACGATTGGCTACAATGCGAATATCAAGGCGCTGCAAAGCATTTCGAGCATTAACGAGGCGGCAAGCATCAACGCCGATACCGACGATGTCGTTTATAAAATTGGAAACCTGCTGAACGTTCAAATGTAATTTTATATTGCGGATATAGGTTGAAGAGGAGGGGTTGCAATGTCATTTACGATGGAAGTGGTCAGTGAGGAGAAGCTGAAATCGGTCATTGAAGAGCAGGTGAAGCCTGAGCCTGAGGAGGTCACCCAACTGCGCGAGCTGGCGACGAGCAATGTATCATCGATTTTGGAGCTGGATCTGGATTCGCTCGAAAAACGGAAAGCGATTTTGCAATCGATTGACCAGTTTGGCATTCAGTCGATGAGGTCTTCCTCGGAGAAAAATTCGCTGCTGCAGGTGGCGGTCGGCAATTTGTCTCAAACGGGCGATGAAGGCGGCCAAGTGGCGAAAGATTTGACGGAGCTGCACATCCAGCTCAAGGATTTGGACCCGAGCGTCGTCGATTTTGCCAAAAGCGGCGTACTAGGCATGTTTTTTAATCCGTTACGTCGTTATTTTGCCAAATACCAGAAGGCGGATACGGTCATTTCGGGCATCATTTTATCGCTGGACAAAGGCAGTACGATACTTAAAAATGACAACACCACGCTGGAACTGGAACAGCACGCGCTTCGCGAGCTGACGAAAAAGCTGCAAAAGGAAATCCAGCTCGGCATGCTGATGGATGAAGGCATTGAAGCCCAGATTGCAGCCGCCAAGGCGCGTCAGGAGTCGGAGGATAAAATCCGCTTCATAACGGAAGAGGTGCTGTTCCCGCTCCGCCAGCGTGTCATGGATTTGCAGCAAATGCTCGTCGTGAACCAGCAGGGCATTATGGCGATTGAAGTTGTGATGCGCAACAACAAGGAGCTGATCCGCGGGGTGGATCGGGCGAGGAACATCACCGTTTCGGCGCTGAAAATCTCCGTTACCGTAGCAAGCGCGCTCTACAATCAACGAATCGTCCTGCAAAAAATCGAGCTGCTGAATCAGACGACCGACAGCCTGATCAGCGGAACCTCCAAAATGCTGAAAAATCAAGGCGCCGCGATTCAAAAGCAGTCGATGGAAGCAAACATCTCCGTCGATACGCTCAAGACGGCTTTCGCCGATGTGCTTTCGGCGATGGACTCCATCAGCACCTACAAGCAGGAGGCGCTGCCTAAAATGCGCCAAACGATCCAGCAGTTCAGAGAGCTGGCGGATACCGGCGAGGTGCAAATTCAGCGGCTGGAGAAAGGGCAGAAGCTGGGGCTGTAGTAGAGTATGAATAGCAGGGGCAGCAAGCGTGAAGCGCCTCTGCTTTTTTTATACAAGAGATCCTTTTATGAAATATCATAAAGAATGGAGACAAAGTGATGATTAACTTATCCCTAGAAATTCAAAATGCAGACGGAGCGGTGCTTGCGACCTGTACAGACAGCGAACAGGTTTATTTGGTGTACAAGCGGGCTTACGAGCCTGGAAATGTAATCGCTCTCAAAAGCTCGCAAGCGAATGTCCATCTAATCATTCAGTTGGAGGATTCGATGAATTCGGCGTTCATTTATTTGAAGGGCAAGGAGTACCGTTACACGGTCCCTTTTGACGAAAAAAGAGTATCCTACTCACCGAAGTCGTTTACGGGCGACACTCATGTGCTGACTGCTCGCCTGGCAACCGTTGAGGAAATAGGAGCCTATAAAAATGTAGCGAAAAATGAATATGACCAGCACGCCAACGACACCTGCTTCCCGCATGCTTCCGCTAATGTCGAGACGCGGGGAGAGGCTGTATTTGCGGCACGGAACGCCATTAATGGAAATGCTGCGAATGACTCGCATGGCGAATGGCCTTACGAATCATGGGGCATTAACCAGAGAGCGGATGCCGCTATTTCGATTGATTTTGGACGTGCCGTAGTCGTGGACAAGGTTGTTTTAACGCTGCGCGCGGATTTTCCACACGACAACTATTGGGAAAATGTGACGCTGACGTTTTCGGATGGCAGCTCGCATCAGGCAAGCCTAATCAAAACGCATAAGCCGCAAACGATTTTGCTGGAACCAAGAACAGTTGACTCTGTTACGCTAAGCAAATTAGTGAAGTCGTCCGAGCCTTCGCCATTCCCGGCTTTAACGCAGTTTGAGGTGTTCGGAAGAGAAGCCTAATTGCGTCGCATTCAGACATACAAAAATCGATTAGACGAGAGCACCGTACAGGTGCTTTTCTTGTTGTTTGGCAGACGGTTCGCAGCATTGACACTTCCATAGAAACTTTATAAAATGAAGCAGGCACTACAATACTGCCAGTATTCCATGCAGAGTACTCAGGTAATCTGCTGGATATATGAACAGGAGGTTCACTGGATTAAAATGAACTTGAAAATTATCGCAATTGGCGTTTACGTCATGCTTATTTATTGGCTTTCCTTACATTTTTCATTTCTGGACACTTTATTTTTTCCTACTTTGGGGGCTTTCAGCTTCCTGTTCGTCTCGCGCTCATTCCGTTATACGGAGCTCAGCAAAATTACTTTAGGCGCGTTTATTTCGTCAATCGTCGGCACGCTGCTCTTCTCCATCTATCCAAGCGCGATTTCCTTGTTTGTAAATGTGTTGATCACGATTTGGATGATTACGAAATTTAAGTGGAATGCTCCGCCAATTGTAGCGGTGTCGCTCATTCCCTTTTTCTCCCATTCAACGCATCTGTGGCTGATTCCGGTATCTGTATGTACGGCACTGCTGGGTTTGATGTTGATTTTATTCCTTGCCGAATGGGCAGAGAAACGGCTAAGCCCTTTATTTTCGCAGATTAAAAGAATTGGCGTTCCTGTAGAAACGGATTAACGCATTTATAAATTCTTATCAATTGTTTGAAAAGTATTCACTCGCAGCGCAGGTAGTTTTATAATAAAATATATGATAACATGTAGTATTAGATGAGGAATGTGAACAAGGATAAAATTATTCCGTTCATGCCTATATGTCTGTCGTTTATGAGTGTTATTTTAAGCAGTAGATCAATGGGCATGATTGAAAGTTCTATTCATTAAATTGCAACTACACTGAAGGAGGATTTATCATGGCATTGGTTTCGATGAAAGATATGTTGAACAAAGGTTTAAAAGAAGGTTACGCGGTAGGTCAATTCAACATCAACAACTTGGAGTGGACGCAAGCAATTTTGGGCGCAGCTCAAGAAGAGCAATCCCCAGTTATTTTGGGCGTATCTGAAGGCGCAGCTCGTTACATGGGCGGTTTCACGGTTGTTACTGCAATCGTTAAATCCCTAATCGAAGAAATGAAAATCACAGTTCCAGTTGCGATTCACTTGGACCACGGTTCCAGCTTCGAAAAATGTAAAGAAGCAATCGATGCAGGCTTCACTTCCGTTATGATCGATGCTTCGCATTCCCCATTTGAAGAAAACGTAAAAACAACGAAGCAAGTTGTTGCATATGCGCACGAGCGCGGCATTTCCGTTGAAGCTGAGCTGGGAACAGTTGGCGGACAAGAGGATGATGTTATTGCTGATGGCGTTATCTACGCTGATCCACAAGAGTGTAAACAACTTGTTGAGCTTACAGGTATCGATTGCCTGGCTCCAGCACTTGGTTCCGTTCATGGTCCTTACAAAGGCGAACCAAACCTGGGCTTCAAAGAAATGGAAGAGATTTGCCAAACGATCAAGCTGCCATTGGTATTGCACGGTGGTACAGGTATCCCTACGGATCAAATCAAAAAATCCATTTCCCTTGGAACAGCTAAAATCAACGTTAACACTGAAAACCAAATCGCCTTCACTAAAATTGCTCGCGAAATTCTGACTGCGGATTCGGAAGTATTTGATCCACGTAAATTCTTGGCTCCAGGCCGCGATGCAATCAAAAAAACAGTTATGGGTAAAATGCGCGAGTTCGGATCTTCCAACAAAGCATAAGCCTATATATAAATGAAAAAGGGCCGGTCCAGCTGCTGCGTGCAGTTGGACTAGCCCTTTTTTGCTTTATGCTGCTCTCTGCTATTAACGGTATGCTGGGAGCCAGCTGCCATGCGCTTCAATCAATTCGTCGCAAAGCGAGACAATGTCATCCATCGACAATTCCGCTGACGTATGCGGGTCCAGCAGAGCGGCGTGATAAATATGTTCGCGCTTCAATGTTTTGGCAGCTTCAATCGTGAGCAGCTGGGTATTGATATTTGTGCGGTTTAACGCAGCCAGCTGCGGCGGAAGGTCACCGACGTAGGTTGGCGTTATGCCAGAGCGGTCAACCAAGCAAGGCACCTCGACGCAGGCTTCCTTCGGCAAGTTTGTAATAAGGCCCGTATTCATAACGTTCCCGGCGATTTTATAAGAATGATTGGTCTCGATCGCTTCCATAATATGCGAGGCATATTCATGGCTGCGCGTATGCTCAATCTTCTTATTGCCGAGCATCGAATCCCGTCTTTCCTCCCAGCCTTTAATTTGCTCAATACAGCGGCGCGGGTACTCATCCAGAGGAATATTGTAGCGTTCAATGAGCTCTGGATAGCTCTTTTTAATGAAGTACGGATGGTATTCAGCATTATGCTCGGAAGATTCGGTAACATAATAGCCGAACTTCAGCATGAGCTCGTAGCGCACCATATCGTGGTGCTTCTCCGCTTGCTTTTCCGCCGCGCGCCGTTTAATTTCCGGGTATAAATCTATACCGTCCTTTGTTGCTTCCAGCAGCCACGCCATATGGTTAATGCCAGCGATCTTTGTTTTGACACCTGCTGTATCGATGCCCAGATGCTCGAATAGGTGCGGTACACAAATTTGTACGCTGTGACAGAGTCCTACAGCCTGCAAGCCGCCTTGCGAAATGAGCACATTCGTCAGCACAGCCATTGGGTTGGTGTAATTGAGGAACAGAGCGTCTGGACAAACCTCCTGAATATCTGCTGCAAAATCAAGTACGACCGGAATGGTACGGAGGTTGCGGAAAATGCCGCCGATGCCGACTGTATCGGCAATGGTTTGGCGCAAGCCGTATTTTTTCGGAATTTCGAAATCGGTTATCGTACAAGGATCGTAACCGCCAACCTGAATGGCATTGACGACATATTTAGCGCCGCGAAGCGCCTCCTTGCGGTCGGTATATGCTTTAATGACGCAGCTGCTTCCGAGCGACTCCTTCATATTCAGCAGCAGCTGCTCAGATTCACGCAGCCTTCCGCCATCAATATCAAACAAAGCTAGCTCGAAGCCCTGCAGTGCTTCTGTAAGCATGACATCACCCAATACATTTTTCACAAAAACAGTGCTGCCCGCACCAAGGAACGTTATTTTCGCCAATGAATTCGCCTCCGTTTATGAATAGTCTCGACTCCTTAACTATAGTCCCGGAGAGAGCGTGCGAACATGGAGTAATTCCTGATAAACCTGTCATAATGCTTTTTCATTGCATGGTTTCATCCGATCTATTATACTATTACCTGTCATAATGAGGGGGGATGTCGAATGCCTCTGACCGAAGTCAGACATAATCAGGAGACGCCACAGCGGCAGATGGAGCTGTTTTTGCGTTTTTTCGGCAAGGAAGAATGTGAACCCCTGCATAGCTGGGGTCCGGGCTTGCGCGACTTGTATATTATCCATTATGTGATCAGCGGCTCAGGCGAATTTAGTACTGGAGGAGAAACCTACCAGCTGTCGCAAGGTCAGGGCTTTCTCATATCGCCGGGCGCGATTGTCCATTATACAGCGGATGAGGCTGACCCTTGGGTGTATACGTGGGTGGGTTTCGATGGGCTTCACGCTAGGGCGTTTATGCGGCGGGCGGGGCTCAGTGTATCGCATCCGATATTTCGTGCCAAGAGGACGGGGAAGGGCGATAGCCAGAGCGGCAAAGGCAGCGGGGAAAGCGATAGCGGTAATAGTAATTGTAGTGATGATAGTGATGGGTCCAATTGGTTCGATAGCAGCCATCAGGAGCTTGTGGCTGCCCATGAAACGGGCTGTCGGGACATTTTGTACCAGAGCATTTTGTACCGTCTAATTGGAGAATTAATTGAATGTGCAGAGCTTTCATTATTGGACGCGCAGCCGCTCCGTGGCAACACCAAGGAAACCTACATCAATGAGGCGATTACCTATATCGAAAATAACTACAGCCAGAAAACAACGGTTGAGCAAATTGCTCACGCTGTCGGCTTGGACCGGACCTATTTGTCCAGCTTGTTCAAACAGCAGTTTGATGTATCGCTGCAAGCATTTTTGCTGCAATTTCGAATGAATCGGGCGGTGGAGCTGCTGAGCAGCAAACAGCTGTCGGTGAGCGATATTTCACGCTCGGTGGGCTACACCGATCCCTTCCTTTTCTCCAAAATGTTCAAAAAGGTCATCGGCCAATCGCCGCGCCGAACGCGAGAGCTGCTGGAGGAATTGGAGTATAATGAGCCCTGACACTATGTAGCTAAAAGGAGCGAATTTTAGCCATTAGAAGCTGTCTAGCATTACTAGACGCACATAATGTGTCTGAGCTGATTCCTGCTTTTAAAGGATATAATAGTTAATTTATCTATATTTTCATGTGCTTCATGGGTGATACGTAGTAGATGGTGGAATTCAGCAAAGTCTCAAAAACTTCCATTGTTTATTATTGGTGATAGCTACTTTGATTTATCTTTCTTAATAAAGGCTTTTTCTAAATACTCTATTTTTTCTAAAATTGTCTTCTGATATTCGACTAATATTTGAGTTAATTCGTTATCATCCTTTTTATTTCGCCGTTCCACTTGCTTTATAAAATCTTTGGATTTTCTTATCCCACGTAGTTGAACATTTATTCGACTTGCTCCTCTAAATTTTATATTATCAGCATTAATTTCTAAAATCGCATCACATAGTTTTTTACGGGGATCAGTTAAAAAAATTCGTATATGATCAATGCTAGCGTGTTTGATAAACAAGTCGTTCTTAATATCGAGGACACCGACTAAACCTTTGCTGATTTTATTTAACATGGTTGTCCTAATCATTTCAGTGGAATATTGATTTACCAATGTTGGATACTCTTTATTTAAATTGTCCAACCAAATTGCGAGGTAGTGTAATACCGAGATTGTAAAAAGTCCCTTTCGGAGATTTTCCTCTATTTCTTGATGGGGATAGTATTGAAAAATTTTCACTCTCGTAGACACGAATATGCTGCTTTTATTCATTTTACGAGATAGTTCACTAAACGAGCATCTCTCCCAATGAATCCAAAGTTCATAGGTATATTTTGCCCACTCATAGTCGCTCCAATCCATTTTCCCCCCTTGTACGGAGCCGATTCTTTCTAGCTCCTCATCTTTGGATTTGGGGGCATCAACCACGAAAACGGGAATATATTTAAGTGCTAGTTTTTTAGCAGCATACCAGCGTCTATGCCCGGAAAGAATAACATATTGTGTATCCTTTTGATAACAAGTAATGGGGGTTTCCCATCCTTGTTCTTTAATAATCCTTTGCATTTCTTCTGTTTTAATTGCGTGATTCTTTCTCGGATTAAATGGATTGGGGATTATATCTTTTATAGGCACCCTTATGATTCTTGAGAGATTATTCATGTCATCCTCCTTATAATCGTGCATAAATCATAATTTTTTTTATTGTGGTTGAGTAAGTTCAACTATTTTGGCCTCAATATCTAGAAGTGAAGATTGTAATTCTGCAACTAATCTTTCTGCCTCATTCCGGTCTTTTATTTGTAGTTTATTGATTTCATTTTTTGATTTTTTTATGTTTTGGATTATTTTTGTTGTCTCATTGTCTTTGCTAAATTGAGCCCAGAGTACTTCCATTTGGGACTCTTGTAGAGTCTTGTTAGTATCTCTTATGAAGCCCAATATCTGATCGTCAGAGGCTGTAGTGACAAATGAGTTATCGTTGTTAATATGGCTATTAAAACATTTGTTTTCATACTTTTTCAGCATTTGTTGTCTAATAAAGTCCTCACCAATTCTATTAACTAGTTCTGGGTGATAATAAAATAGTTTTTTTAACCAAGTACAGATATAATTCAACATAGCTAATGAGTACATACCATTATCAAGGTTGCCTTCAATTTCTTCGCTTGGGTAAAAGCTGAATACTCTAATTCTTGCTTTTACACGGGTCTCACTTATACCAAGCTTTTCAGCCAAATGTTTATAGGATATACCGCCAGAGTATTGCCATCTGTCATATGTGTTTTTTGCACTTTCATACTCTGTCCATTGAACTTGCCCACTTTGAAGTAATCCTAAGCGCTGCATTTCTTCTTTACTTGTACTAGGAGCTGTTACAATATTTACAGGGAGTTTTGATCTTCCTATTTTTTTGGCTGCATGCCATCTTCTATGTCCCGAGAGGATAATATAAAAATCACCTTTCTGATAACATGTAATAGGTTCTTCCCAATCCAGAGTAGATAGGATTTTCTCCATATGTTCCGAGAGTATCGAATTATCCTTTCTGGGGTTTTTAGGATTTGGCAAGATCTGCTCTATGCTTATCCATTTAAATGGATGATGCTGTTCTTCGTTAATTATTTCCAAAAACCTCATCTCCTTTAATCGTCTTGCTGATTCATTACTAAAACCGTAAGTCTCTTCAATTTTTTGAATCGTAGTTTGTAATTCATATGGGGTAACATTAAGATTGTGTAGGATATTTTCATGACTGTATCCTTCTAACAGTTTACTAATAATTTTTTGTTCTACTATAGAAGAGCCGTTGGAAATGTCGATGTTGAATAGGTCGTCTGTTTGTTTCGAAGCCAATATATCTATAAGTTCTAGTGGTTCTTCGTCATTTGGTGATGGTAGTGGTTGAAATAATGAGCTGACTTTTCTCATCTCTAATAAATTAATAGCTTCACTGGACATTCTTGGGGAGCACCCTAGTATATTAGCTATAAATTCTGGGGAGTGGTTTGCCAAATCTAATTTTCTAATTTGCATCATGACAGAATTTACCTTCTTGCTGGGTCGGAAAGAATTATTGCTATAGGCAGTAAAATCAATCATTTTGCCTTTTACGAATTTTTTTGCATAGCTCCAAAAAGAGAAATTGTTTTTTTGTGCATCAAATTTTTTATAGGCTTCAATGAGACCTACAAAACCTTGTTGGATTAATTCTTCCTCTAGAAAATTTGAACGTGTGTTTAAGCTAGTAGTTACCATACTTCGTGCTATTTTTTTTATTTTATTGGAGTATATTGAAACTACGTCTTCTAAAGTACCAATGTGCTTGTTTTCTGTGAGCACGCCACATCCCTCCCATTTTCAGATATCATAGGTTTCCACAGAAGTAGAGGATTTCCTCCCTTAATCTATCTTTCCGACAAAGGTTCTAACTATCTGACAAGTTTTGATGCTTTAAAAACAAAAAAGCTCACATAATTTTGTGAGCAAAATAAATAAGCATGAGCTTGTTCCAAGTTATAAAAGACGATTTGGACGTAAGCTTGGCGCTTGATATTAATTTTTTGATTATATATTTCAAACCTACCTGCGAGAGTAATTTGGCTATAATTGCTTAAGTTTTTGATGCAGTTTCTCTGCTTGTGTGCACATAGCACGTATTTCATCCCAATTTATAAGAACCTTTGGGATTAAATGATCTCTATATTTTGGTAAGGATTTTTTTGGTTTTCCATCTTTTCTTTTTAGTAATTGGTGTTGATTACTTGAGAGTATATAATCAGGTTTAATGATACACTCAATAAATTGTTTTGGAGGGTTATGATATGATGAATCAAATGCTGCTAATATCCAGCTCTCAGTATTGTCACTTGGGATGCAGAAGATAATGCGCCCCATTAAATCTTGTATATTAAGGGCTGATTTAAGTTTGTTCTCAAGTTCGACTACGGTGTCTTCCGCTTCGGGACAATTCCTTGCACAGTTTATTTCCTGCTCTCGTGCAACGTCGGCATCCACGTGAATGATTATTACATCAACTAGAGGTATCATATTATCCATAAAAAAAATGGGGCCAGAATTTTTGCTGAATTCCTTGCACCATGAAAATACCCCTTTCCATCCACCACCATGTACTCCAAAACCTTCAGTAGCGGATCCTTCAGGCTGTAGCGATAAAAAACGATGATTACCGGGCAAAACTTTTTGGATGATTTGTGTAATAAGTTCGTAATCCCGTGGGCCTTCTGTTACCAACCCAAATGCAAAATCTTTCATATATTAGGAACACCGCCCAGCCAACCTGATGTCCACAGCTTTGATAGACTATACCCTTCCTTTCCTTTAGCAAGAAGTTCATCGGTTACCTTAATTCTATTAATTTGAGTATGACCTCTGGTATTTCTATCAACGCTAAACAATCTTATTCGATCATCATTTATGTTTAGTCCATCTAAAACTAGAGGATTATGAGTGGTTACATAGCAGATCTTATTGTTTTTGATAGCCTGTTCGCAAAATTTAGTTGTTACTGCTCTTGCCAGTCTAGGGTTAAGAGCCTGATCAAAGTTATCAATAGCAAACATCCGCGGAGAATTTTTGTGCATAACTAATGTCAACAAAAATAAGACATACAATGAGCCTTCACTCGCGTCATAAGCCGTTAATTCATTTCTGCCTTCCCGCATAAAGCGGTCTGTAAATCTTATTGTTTTTGACGTAACAGGTACACTAGATGAGAGCATTTCTTTTGCTGGTTTGCCAATAGAGACATGGTTTACCCAAGTTAATAATTCAAATAGATCCTCAAGATCTAATGTGCCAAAGGTATCTTCTTCAATATCTATTAGTTCGTTCACTGCTTCTGAAAGTCTTCCCCCAAGTAGGCCTACAGGTTCTTTTTGAAATGGGTCGGATTGGATACCCCTTAAAGTTGTTGTATTTGGAGTGAATATGCAATAATCCTTAAAAGTCTCATATAAGTCACTCGCATAGCTTTTTCCTTCATTAGTTTTTACTCCTTGTAAAAAAGATAGGAGACCTTTATATGCATCTATCTCGATTTCTGGAAAGTTATCTAATTTATACTTTGAGGCTCTAGATCTACCGAATACTTTATTATTATTCTTTTTTAAAATTTCTGAATAGTATTCCCAGAATGGTTTTGGTTTTTCTAAAGGGTTGTTTAAATTAACTTTATATTGCCAATTATCAAGTTCATTAATCCAATCCACCGCAAATTCAATGTTCAATGCTATTCTTTCCTGATCCTTAAATGATGATTTGTATAATGACGGCGTGCCTAATCGCACACCTTTGTTATACAAAGTAGCATCATCTACTTTATCAGAAATGGCAGCGCTTAAAACGCCCATTGCCTCTAAAATTGCACTTTTACCGCTGCCATTAGCACCAATAAATACGTTAACAACACCTGGTTCAAAAGATACATTTAACAAAGACTTAAAATGAGAAATCTCAATGTTCATCTGCAATTTCAAGCACCTCCTACTGAGCCTATTAGTTATTTTTTGTACGAGCTTTGATAAGCTTATAACAAGCTTTGTATTTCTTACATGATAGTTTTTATGATAAAAATGTCGTAGACACTAATCTGTTCTTGCTTAAGTATCAACTCCTTTAATTGACTACATCTGATAGTTATCTGATTACGTTTATACTTTAGTGTGTTAACCCCTCAAGTTTCTGCTGCTTCATAGTCTAATTTTATCACCATTTATGTTGGTTTTATAGTTAGAAGATGTGAGGTTTAGTTCCTACATTCCTATTCGGTAGGGATACCTTTTATAATTAGCATTGAGGACTAGGCTTATAGTGAGTTTTAATGCTCCATTAGTGCTGTTATCAGAGTGTGTTCTGAGAACTCTGATATTATATAATAGATCTTCGACGATAGTGTAAAGCATAATGATTTGTGACTTAAAATGGTACAGGTTCGATTTACTTTTCGCTCCAGTGATATGATTTTTTTGAGATAGGGCAGTTAACAAGCTTTGTGTAGGGTAGACTTGATTTAGCAATAACCAACCAAAGTACTGTTCGATTGAAAGTGCTCTTTTGCTCACTAATTTTGATTTTTGTAATCCTTGTTAAAGGCAATTTTGTTTAGAGATACGATCTACAATAATAAAAACATTTACGGCCTTGCAGGGTTACGTTAAAATTTTAGCTCTTCTAATACAAGGAGTGGATAGTTTGTTACAGCGTTATTATTATGCTTCTTTTTTGGTGGATTCACCAATTCTATATTGGGAAAGTTAGAACGGGGATATTGAAAATTGAAACGTTAGGAGAACTATAATTTTTGGTATTTATTTTTTAAATACAATTAATACCAGTTTATTATTTTTAGACAGATTGTCAAGCCAAGTGCGACACCTCAACCTGAAAAGCTTTGTGTGCGGTTTTCCATCCTAGACACTTTCGAGGACGGTTATTAATAAGGAACAAAGCGCACGCTAATTCCTCTTCTGTAACGTCTGCGAAATCATAGCCCTTTGGAAAGAACTCTCTTAACAACCCGTTGGCATTTTCATTCGTACCTCACTGCCAAGAGGAATAAGGATCGGCAAAATACACCTTCATGCCATGTGAAAGTAGTTAGGCGTTCGTGGCAGGCAAATTCTTTACCACGATCAACGGTAGCCGTTACGAAGGCCGTTGCCGGGATCGATAGGACAGCCTGTGTATAGGCCATCTCCATGGAAGAGGCTGTACGATCCTGCATTTTAATCGCGTGGTAGAACCTTGTTTTACGCTCAGCGAATGTGGCTACGCAGGCTTTGCTTTTTCCACGACTAGAAACAACCGTATCCAGTTCCCAGTGCCCGAAGGCCTCACGCTTACGTATCTCTTTGCAGCGCTGGTGGATGGACAACCCGATCGTAAAACGTCCGCGCTTCTCCAGCGGTTGACGACGTTTTCCTTTATGCCTTAGAAAGGTTTAACAAGCCTTCCTTGGTACAGCCATCGGTAGATCGTTTTATGGCATACACGAAGATGGGGCTCGTCCCGTTTCATCCTGCCTTCAATCTGTTCCGGCGACCAGGTCTCTGCGAGCTTCATCGTGATGTAACGTTGCCTTTCAGCATTCCATTTACCCGAAGGTTTACAACGAGCTCGCTTGGTTATATACGATGTCTGGGCTCGATTTGCACAATAAGACTCTTCTGTTCCTTGACGCTTGAGCTCACGGGATAGGCTGGAATGATGACGCCCGAGCTTACGTGCAATCGCTCTAGCCAACCATCCCAATTGATGGAGTAATTCTAGCTGGCTTCGCTCTCTTGTGGTAAGATGTTGGTAGCTCATGGCTGATTCTCCTGTGTAGGGGTAGTGTGGTAACTTCATTCTACACACGAATCGGTCATGGGTCATTTTTATGTGTCGCACTTCATATTACAATCCGTCTTTAATAATTAATTTTAATAATAATTTTTAAATAAGTAAATTAATTATTATAATACCAAATACAGGTGGTTAGTGGCTTCATGAAAAAGTTTACCATGATTCTATCCCTCCTTCAATCTAGTATGACTCTATAAGAAGTTGAATCGATTGTTCTAATGATCGATTTTTAAGATAAAGTTTGCATGTTTATGCTCTGACATGATTTTTAATATTGGTGTAAGGCAGCATTTGAGAAGTGGGATAGTTATCGCTCCGCTGCCGTTCATGAGCAAATTCAATTGGAAAACAGTCCGTAAATGGGAAGCTCGAACGGTTGAATCGTTACAAAAAGGATGGGCAGTTATTCGATTACGAGGTCATAAGCATCTCTAAAAACATGTGCAATAAGACAGCAAAAGGATAGGATGTATCTCGACTTTATTTGGTATGACTGATGCCCTACTGGCTGTTGGGAAAACAGAGGTTATTATTTGTATTACGCTAGTCGCTTAGGCCGCTGCCTGCTCATTCAACGGTAGCTATGGTGTCGGGAAAAAGCAAATAATTCCGTTCACTTTAAAGCCTAACTACGACGTAATATCGGAGCTTGACCTTGGTAAATATGAGTTTATGTATACGATGTCCGCAAATTAGATGTTTGCCAAAATAAACGAAAAGGGGTCCTTTTTGGCATGTAAGCCAAAGAGGACCCCACAGAGCAAGTATTCGAGCTACATAGATGGGACAGCTTGCTCTTGTTTATGTTTCCAAGTAGAAATAATGCACTCTCGTGCCACTTTACTAGCTGGAGGTCGCCTTGTGCTTCTTTTTCATGCCAGCTCGCATGGACAGAAGGAAGCACAGTAGAAGCACGATACCAGCGGAGGCGTATGGGAAATTGATATTCATATCAAACAGTACGCCCGCAGTGATCGGTCCGAGAATGTTGCCTAAGCTCGTAAAAGCGGAGTTCAAGCCAGCGAGGTAGCCTTGCTGGTCATTGGCCATTTTTGAAATTTGGGTGCCAATGGCCGGGCGCAAAATATCGACAGACAGGAACAGGAAGAAGGTGACCGCGAATACCATCCAGTAGTTGTTGGTCAACAGCATCAGCAGAACGAATAGACCCGCTATAAACAAAGACCACGTAATGACGTTCTGCTCGCCAAACCGATTCAAAATCCAGCCGAAAATCGTTACCTGTACAACCGCGCCCGCGATGGAGCCGAACGTAATAATAAACGCGATGTCGGTTGCTGTAAACCCGAAGCGATGGTCAACGTACAAGCCGAATACCGTCTCATAGTTCGCAAGCCCGAACGAGGCGACAAGCACGATGATTAAGCTGAAAAAGTAGGGCTGTTTGTAAGACGTCAGCAGCTGGGACATAAAGCTGGGTTCACCAGCCGAAGCCGAGGTCTTAGAGAGAGCTGAAGCGGCAGGCGTTGGAGCGGAAGTCGGCTTGGATTCTGGCAGAACCAGCAGCGTAACAATGGCGGCCACACCGCCGGCGATGCCCGCTACATAAAACGGTACGCGTACGCCAAATTCGGCCAAATAACCTCCGATGCCGGGGCCGATAATAAACCCGGTCGTAATCGCGGCATTGATGTAGCCCATACCTTTGGCGCGTTCTTCGTTGCTAGTAACGTCAGCGACGTAGGCCATAATCGAAGGCATGCTGAATGCGGCCCCGATTCCGCCAAGTATGCGAGAAACAAACAGCAGCCATGGCTCGCTGACCGCGCCAAACATCCATTCCGAGAGGGCGAACAGCGTTACGCCAGCCACGATCATTTTTTTTCGGCCGATAGAATCGGAGAGTCTGCCTGCAAGCGGTGAAAATAATAATTGGGCTAATGAAAAGGCCGCTACCATGAAGCCTAGTATGCTTCCGTTCAAATCCAGCTCTCGCATATAGGCAGGCATAACGGGAATCACGAGCCCGATGCCTGTAAATACGAGCAAAATATTGCCCATCAGAAGGAGTATAGCTCCTCTATTCCGTAGTAATAATGACATGGTTAAAATCCTTTCACCCTGATCTAGGTTGTATTAATATTTAAGTTTGCTGGCGCTTGGAGCTTGAGATGCCGTGAAGGACGACCTTTACAGCGGTTCTGTAAATGGTCAAAACCTCATCCATCGCATAGGAGCGTCTGGACAATTGATTCAAGCCGAAAAACAAGCTTTCCAATATGATCGCCAAATGTTCAACCTGCATCGGCTCTAATTCGCCTCGGTCAATGCCTTCCTGAATAAGGCGTTTGTTGAATTCCAAATGCCGGTCGATCATGACCGTCATTCGCTTCTCCACCTCAGTGGTTTTCTCCTCATGATTGAAAAATTCATCAGCCGCTTTCGTAAGCGGGTGGCTGAAATCATCCATCACACCTTGCTCGACGATGGCGTACAGCTTTTCGGTGGACGTCTCGTAGCGCGCCTGCTGCTCGTTCCATTTTTGCTCCCATTCCAAATCCCATTCCTCTAATAGATAGAGAAACAAGCCCTCCTTGCTTTTAAAATGGTAATAAATATTGCCCTTGCTGCTTTCGGTCGCCTCTACAATATCTTCAATCGAAGTTCCTTTATAGCCCTTCTGGGCAAAAAGCGCCCGTGCGGCGCTTGCGACTTTCTTCTTCGTTTGCTCGCTTTGCAGCTGTTTCTTATTCATGAGGCGCTGCCCCTTTCTCTTAATTATACTGAACGTTCGTTCTATAATAATACCAAAATATAAAGGGAAAATGCAAATGAGAGATGAAGAAGGCTTTATAGCTGAGGAAATACCAAATATTTTATTAACATTTTCATTTTATATGTAAAGAATTTCTGGCCAAATGCCGATAATGGAAGAGTAGAATATATAATGGAGGGATTTACAAGTGGTAAAGAGTGATAAATCTTTTGTAGCAGCAATATTGTTATGTTTCTTTTTAGGATCTTTCGGCATTCATCGTTTTTATGCGGGAAAAGTGGGAACTGGCATTTTGATGCTGATTACATTGGGTTGCTTTGGTATCTGGACACTAATCGACTTAATTATGATCATTTGCGGCGCATTTAAAGATTCAGAAGGCCGTCAAATTAAAGCATAACGATCATTTTATAGGTAAAAAGGGAAAAAGAGCTCATATGAGCTCTTTTTTGCGTCCGCGTATTTAAGTAGGCTGTGCTGATTGCTGATGCTGTACTTATATTCAAGCCTCTTCTTTTTTAATTTTCGCCGGGTTGTTGATTTTATAAGGAACGGGATGCTTGGTCAGCTTTTTGGCTACAATTTTAGCCTCGAAGGTGATGACATCGCCAATTTCCAGCTCCTGCTTTTTGAGCGTGGCGCTGTGGCTGGACCAGGCTTCGCCCACAAGTGTCCCTTGTTCCGTGATAGACAAAGCCTCATAAATGACAACCTCATCATCATTATCGGAAAAATGGTTCGGCACCGTCGTAAACTCTTTAACGGTCGCGATCATTTTCACCTTATCCTCCGGCAGCTCAAGCTTCGGCGCTTTTTCCTTTTTGGCTTTGCTTTTCGGCTTTTCTTCCGTTTGCTCAGCCTGGTCTCTATCGCTGGAATGGGCCGCTTCCTCTACTGCCTCTGGAATCGCTGCTGCACTTTCGACCGAATCGATAGCAAAGCCTGCTTCCGCCAGCATTTCCTCGACTGTCTTGGCAGCGCCCGTATCGCTCTCTCCAGTGGCTGCGGAGTCGCTGCTAACGTTAATGCCGTTTTCTACATTTTGGGCTTCAACAGCTTCTGTTTCATTATTTGTAGTTTCCTCATTAGTCTCGTCAGCCTCAACACCAGCCGCATGCTTCGCGCCATAACTTGCCGCTTGCATTTCTTTCAAATACGAAGGGTGGATGCAGTGCAACTGATCGTTGCCCAGCTGTATGACAGCGGTCATTTTATCGACGAAACCGATGATGCTGCAAACGATATTCAGACCGTGGCCTTTATAATAAAAGGTTTTTGTTTTGCTGGCTTTCCCTGAAAGCAAGCCCCACTCCTGGCATTTCTCTACCTGTTCCTCATCATTCTCAAAGGGCTGGTAATTTTGCGGTTCAATTACAAACGCATACTCCATCATATTCCCGCCTTTCCGTCATTCCGGCTAAATTGTTTTAGGTACAACCAGTTTAGCATAAAAGCGGCCCATCCAGCATCTTGGCTACTGTCCGACCATGGTGCTGGCGGCGCGAAGCCGCCTAAGCTTCTCCTGCCCAGTCCTGCTTCAGCGTAACGAGCTGTTGGAGCGCAGCGTTGTCGAGCTCTGTAATCCACGTCTCGGAGCTGCTGGATATGACATTTTCGCTCAGCTTCTGCTTTGATTCCAGCATTTCGTCGATACGTTCCTCCAGCGTGCCGAGCGCAATGAACTTGTGAACCTGAACGTCGCGGGTTTGCCCCATGCGGTAGGCGCGGTCGGTCGCCTGATTTTCCACGGCGGGATTCCACCAGCGATCGAAATGGAATACATGATTCGCCGCCGTCAGATTAAGCCCGACCCCGCCCGCTTTAATCGACAAAATAAAGACGTTCGGCTGCTCAGACGCAGGCAGCGTGCTGGATTGAAAACGCTCGATCATTCGGTCGCGAGTTAGTTTGGTTGTGCTGCCGTTCAAGTAAAGAACCCGTTCTTGAAGCTCCCGCTCCAGTACGCCCTGCAGCAGCTGGCCCATACCGATATATTGCGTAAAAATAAGGCAGCGCTCGCCTTCGGCTCGCAGCTCCTTCACCATCGCCATCAGCCGCTCCAGCTTTGACGATCGGCTGATTAGCGACTCCATTGCAGCCTCGGCGCCGGTCGTGCCGCTGGCGATTTCCGCTTCCATTACCTCTAGCGGCATCCCATCCTCCAGCAGAGCGGGATGATTGCAAATCTGCTTGAGCTGCGTCAGCACGGACAAAATCGCGCCTCGGCGCTTGTTGCCCTCCACCCGCTGCACCTTAGCCATCAGCTCGTTGACGGTTTGCGTATATAGCGCGCCTTGCTCGGCGGTGAGATGAACATACGTTTTCATCTCGTTCTTATCTGGCAGGTCAAGCTGAATCGCCGGATCTTTCTTTTTGCGGCGCAGCATGAACGGCTTGACCAGCCGCTGCAAATCGACAATGCGCTCCGGGTCCTGCTCCTGCTCGATTGGCGTAGCGAAGCGCTTCTGAAAGCCCTGTGCACTGCCGAGAAAGCCGGGATTCATAAAATCGTAGATCGACCACAGCTCGCTCAGCCGATTTTCAATCGGCGTTCCGGTTAGCGCAATGCGATGCTTGGCGGGCAGACTGCGAATGGCGGCGGCCTGCTTCGTCTGCGCATTTTTAATATTTTGCGCCTCATCGAGGCAAATCGCTTCCCATGTGCGGCTCTGCAGCAGCTCTTGATCGAGCATGGAGGTCGCGAACGATGTGAGTATAACATCCGCCGCGCTGGCGGCTTCGTAGAAAGCGTCGCCCGTCAGCCGCTTGCTGCTGTAATGCAGCATGACGTTCAGTGATGGCGCGAAGCGGCTAATTTCCTTCTGCCAGTTGCCGAGCACCGAGGTCGGGCAAATGATGAGTGCGGCTGCACGGCCAGCGCCGCCCGTTTCCTTCATCTGCATCAGGTAGGCGATGAGCTGCACCGTCTTGCCGAGGCCCATATCATCGGCGAGACAAGCGCCAAGCCCAAGCTGGCGCATAAAAGCAAGCCACGAGTAGCCCTCCTGCTGATAAGCGCGCAGCGTCGCTTGCAAGCCCGCAGGAACGGGGATAGGTGGCGCCTCTTTTTGCTGCACGAGCTGATCCATCATCTCCTGCATATAGCTATTCAGCTCGACTTCCAGCCGCAGCTGCTCGTTCTCATCCTCGGCCTCATCCGCCGATGCCTCTGCGTCTTCTTCCTTGCGGGCGAAGTAGTCTTTCCGCGAAAGCAGATGGAGCTGAAGCACATCCTGAAAGGAGAGCCCTTGGGCGCTGTTCATGCCCTTCATCATTTTGCTGATTTGCTCCAGCAGGCCGGGATCGAGCGTCACCCACTGCCCGCGGAATTGCAGCAGCCGCTCCTGACGGGCGAGCAGCTCCGCGAACTCCGCTTCCGTAAGGGTGAGATCGCCGACGGATACGCGCCAATCGAATTCGATAATGGCGTCGAGCCCGAAGAAGGAGCGGCCCTTCGCCGGGTTTTCCTCTTCCTTGACCTTGGCGCGCAGCTTAGGCTTTTTGCGGCGGGCGCTTTCCCACCAGGCGGGGAGCAGCACCTGCCAGCCCGCCTCGAGCAGACGGTTGCTGCCCACCGTCAGGAAACGCCAAACTGTATCGCTGCTGAGCGGCACTCTCAGCACATCGTATTTCTCGCCTGCCAAATGCTCGTCAGGCAGACTGGCGCGCAGATGATCCAGCCATCCGGCGGATCGACCCTGCACAGCATGAACCCAAGCCGCCGGAACCTCTCCGGCGACATCGCCATGCTGCGACAGCCTCACGGGCCGCAGCACCGACGGGTCCAGCTTGTCCTGCAGCACGAGCCGCAGCTGCCACGCCTCATCGGTTTCCTCGCCCGGCTCAAGCAGCTGCAGCATAGGGCGGAACGGCGCATGGTCTGCCTTCCAGCCGACGGCCATCAGCCAGCCGGACGGATCAAGGCCAGCGAAGATCGCCTTCTCCTTCACGAACAGCAGCGGATATTCCGCGCGCAAATCGGCGGAAGCTGCTTCACTGTTATAATAGCGCTGGAACACCGCCGCCGAGAAGGCAGCCTCCAGCATGCCCAGAAAGCCATTCGACAGGCGGCCGTCCTTCACTTTCTCCTCAGCAAGCGCAAGCTCGCTTGCCAGCTCCGCCGAAGCAGAGCCGTCCCACACCCATTGCAGCTGCCCGGCCCGCCATGCGGAGTGGCTCGGCAAGTAGCGCTTAGCCTCCGTGTGCTCGCGGAGCAATGGCGCGAGCCGGATGAGCGCAGTCGACTGCTCGTCCCATTCCCAATGAATATGCGCCAGCAGGCGCTGCTCGGCAAAGAAGGGGAGCACATGCTCAGCAGGAAGCACGACCAGCTCTACCTGCTCCATTTGCCGAATTTCAAGGTCTGTCCCATAGGTGGTGGCTGCATGCCAAGCGAATAAGCTTTGCTTAAGGCGAACGCCGGAAAGCAGATCCTGGCGGTCGTCCACCGCATACAGCAGCGCATCGCCAAAATCGGTTAAAGCCAAATGTACCGTTATCGTCGTCCATAAAGGGCTCTTCGTCAGCTCTGTGCTCATGACAGCAATTTCCCCTTTCGCAGCTCTTCCTGTAACGCCCGCAAGCGGCTGTAGCGCCCAGCGAAAGCGGTGATGAACGTTTCCCAGCCCGCCTCGTCCTTGCGTTTTTTATACAGCTTCGCTAATCGCTTTAGCAGCTTGACCGCCGATTTGTAGCCGTCCCTGTTTTTCAGCAGCACATAACGCTCGGCGGCTTGATGATAGAAGGGAAGCAGCAGCTCAGGAGCGTGCTTCTCGATCGGGGCGAACATGGCGACGCGATAATACAGCGGGTCGATGCTCTCGCTGAGCTGGTAGTCGATCCACTCCTGCCATTTTTCATAATGATGAAGCTTGTCTGCATAGATGGAGCGCGAGGCGGGCAGCAGGAGCAGCAACTGCTCCCACATCGCTTCCTCCTCCTGAGGCATTTCCGCCAGCACCGCATCCCAATAGGCAAAAAAAGCGTTCAAATGCACGCCATGATGATCTTCCAGCAAGCTCGCCGTTTGCTTCAGCCAGTGGAGCAGGCGATGCCACTCCTTGCGCTGCTCCAGCTCATCCAGCAGGGCATAATAATCATGAATGCGCAGCTTGGATTTGCGGCCCAGCGCGGTTAACAGCGCTTGCGCCTCCTCGTCGCGGCCTAGCAGAAAGCACAGCCAGCATTTGGCGAACATCCATTGATAGCGGGTCTGGGCGATTTTCTGCTGGGGCTTCAGCGCCTCCAAATGTGCAAGCTCCTCTGCAAGCAGCGGGCTGCCCGGCAGGCGCGGGTAGAGCCATTTTCTCCAAAGCGCATAATACACAGGTGAAAAATAATCCGCATACCGCTCCTCCGCGAGCAGTCTTCCACGCAAATCCGCCGCGGTTTCCGCCAGGCGGTCCCAAAACGCCGGCTCGGCATCAGCGAGCGCCGGCGACTGCTCGAACAGCTTGCTGATGCTGCCCTGCACATCCTCCATCGCGACTCGCGTATGGTAGCCGACGAACGTGCCCGTATGCAGCTGCTCCATAATAAACAGGAAGCTGTGCAGCTCGAACAGGCATTTCATCGCAGGGGAAAAAGCTGGCCGCGATTGCTGAATAAGCTCAGCTGCGCGGCCGGCATAGTCGCTGTTTCTCGTTTGTGCGGCCAGCGGCTCCAAGCATTGCAGCAGCCATTTTCGCCACTCCGAAATCGGCAGCGTGGGAAGCTGCTGGAGTGCGTCGTTTTTTTTTCGCTCGTTCTGTTTATCTATAGGCATCATTCGAATCAATCTCCTGAGTCATTTCTTGAAGGCGGGCTTGTTGGCTAGCTTCATTCCGCTTCCATTCTTCAAAAAGTGCGAGGTATAGGCAATTATGGTTAACCATTTTTATGTATTTAGATGAGTAGGAATTTTGATGGACACAGAAGCCGTTATTTACTGTGAAAATGGTTTTTGGCCGTGTTGGCGGACACAGAATTCGCTAATCGTCCCTATTCCTCCTTATTGAAGCGATAGGAGGCGGCATAACGGCTTCTCTGTCCGCGCAGCAGCTGAAAACATGAAAATCGCTGAAATAGCGGAATGTCAGTCCTTCAAAATGGAGAATCATTGAGCTGAGTTGAGCTGACCGAGTGCACGAGTAAGCTGCTCTTGTTCGCTCACCATGTTTCTAACCCTAACTATACGCGAATAAAAATAGAGTTGGCAAATCGCTCGTTCAAACGAAATCGCCGTGCTCCTAATGCTTAGGGGCGCGGCGATTGACGGTTATATGTGTTTTAGGCCAGTATAGAGCACGTGTTGCGCAGAACAGCCTTCATGAAAGGAGAATCTACAGGGACGCTGCCCATAATTTTAATTTTCCGTTTTTGCAGGTCCAGACTTTTCATTTGTTCGGTCAGGACAACCCCAGAGAAAGCAAGACCGCTAGGCAGCGCGACCTCAAACGGATATTCTTTGATTTGGCTTGTAATGGGACACACGACGGCAAAGCCTGTCCTTTCGTTAAAATCAGCTTCGGACAATACAAGAGCTGGTCTTCTCCCAGCCTTCTCATACTCAGCCTGCTCATGACCAGCTTGGGGATCAAAATAAAGCCATATTACATCGCCGCGCTGGGGGATAGGTATCGTCAAATGAGCTCGTCTCCTTCAATGCCAACATCGAATTCCTCATGCCGTGGGGAAGCGGGCTGGATTTTAGCAAGGAGTTGCTTTAAATGAGTGCGCAGCTCTTCATTCGTTTCTTGCTGCTGTTTCATAGGACGCAGCAGTAATTCATTATCAGGAGTAATGACCAATTCGATTTCAGCGCCCTCCTCCAAATTCAGACGTTTAAGAAGCTGATTCGGAATCCGGACAGCACTGCTGTTTCCCCATTTACTAAGCGTTACAGTCGTCATTGGGCTCATATCCTCTCTCTTCTGGTCTTTCAAGTATACTCAATGACCGAAAGAAAGGCGCCTAAATCCAATTATTAAATCTCCTTGCTGTAGTAGTATAATGATTACTACTGAAGTAGGATGCAAAACAGGGAAAGAGGGATCGGATGCTTACTATTTTTCAACTTGAAACGGTTCGTGGGCTTGGCTATCGACTTGAGGTGCAAAAATGATTAAATCATTATATACACGTGTAGTCCTGATATTTTTAGTGTCCGTGATTGGGAGCACGATCATTGCTTTTTTGGCAGCAACTTGGTTATTTGAAGATCAATTAAACGAAAACTCGCAAATTCTTTTGCGTAATTTTGGACAGGACATCACCTCGATTTACGAGACCATTCCGTCACGTGAAGCGGACGAATTAGTAAGTAAAATGAAGCAGCTCAATTCCTATCATATTCGAATTTATGAAGCAACGGATCGATTCCAGTCTTTCGGAGCGCTGGGCGGACACACGCCTGCTGTTATACCTGTGGAGCAAGTAAAAAATGTATTAGATGGAGAAGAAGTTCAAGGCAATAAGGACGGTGTTACGGTGGCCTATATTGGATTTCCGTTGAACACAGATATGGGAATGAAAGCGATGTTTGTGGAGACGCTCTCCCCTCCGTCCACCGCATTTGTCATAAAATGGGGACTAAATATTGCAGCGTATTCGTTAATTACAGGAAGCTTATTTGTTCTAATTGCCTCCTTTTTCATCGTAAGGCCGATTAACAAGCTGACAAAAGCGACCAAGCGGATAGCAGCTGGAGACTTCAACGTCAAGCTGAATATTAAGCAGACGGGTGAATTAGGTGCGTTGGCTCGCAGCTTCGAAGAAATGATGCATGATCTGCAGCGGCTGGAGCAGATGCGCAGGGAATTCGTAACGAACGTGTCGCATGAGGTGCAATCGCCGCTCACCTCGATATCCGGGTATGCTATAGCGCTCAAGCAAGAAGGCATTGAAGCTAATGAGCGCAGCCGTTATCTCGATATTATTATCAATGAAGCGAAGCGAATGTCCAAGATGAGCGATAATCTGCTCAAGCTAAGCTTACTCGAATCACAGTCACAGCAGCTGCAGCTGGCAACGCTCAGTCTTGATGAACAGATAAGGCGAGTTATCGTCGCGATCCAGCCGCAATGGTCGGCGCGCAGCATCCATTTTGAGCTTAATTTGAAGCCAGCTATGCTAACGGCTGATCATGATCAGCTAAATCAGGTATGGACCAATATCATTGGCAATAGCATCAAATTTTCCAAGGAGGGCGGCATAATTAAAGTCAGCATCAAACAAGACAGCAAACAATTTACCGTCCGAATATCAGACAACGGTATTGGTATTTCGCTAGAGGATCAGAAGCAAATATTCGAGCGTTTCTTTAAGGCGGATCGTTCCCACAGTCGAAAATATGAAGGCAGTGGTATGGGGCTGGCCATCGTAAAACAGATCATATCGCTTCATCAAGGCGATATCCGAGTGGAAAGCGAACCGGGTTTGGGAACCACCTTCATCATCACCTTGCCCATCACAAGGCTGACTGAATAAGGGGCTTATCCTTTATCCTAAAGTGGTCACCTCACTTCTCCTATGCCTGCGTCATCTGGTGCAAGCTTCTTGCCTATGATGACGCAGGCTTTTTTGTGCTCGTTCATACTCCGTTCATCCTGCCGGCATGTAGAGTACATCTTCGTCGTGTAAGCTCTCCTTAACGAATCGTAAAGGCAGCCCAATAAAGAGATGACGATAGGAGAAGATGCAAGTGGAAAGACGAGAGGTAAACAACATGGAGCAGGATACAGCAGCAGATAAAAAGCCAGCCAGCAGAATGAAAAAATGGCTTCGCAATTTACTTAAAGGATTAGCAATCGTAGTTATAGCCATTGTTGTTTTTATAGCCGTCGTTTTTTTCATTGATCTGTTCAGCAGCAAATCAGAGCAAGCGAAATTATTACCTTATGGCCAGTCTGTAACTGTGGATGGGAAATATATGAATGTATCGACTTATGGAGAAGGAGAAGAAACCATTGTGCTCCTTCCGGGTTATGGGACAGCTGCGCCAGCACTTGATTTTAAGCCGCTAATTGAACAACTGTCACCCTATTACAAAGTCGTCGTAGTTGAGCCATTTGGTTATGGATTAAGTGATCTAACCGACAAGGAACGAAGCACAGACAATATTGTAAGTGAAATTCATGAAGTGCTGCAGAGCCTTCAAATCAATCGTTATATTTTAATGGGCCACTCCATTTCAGGATTATACAGCTTAGATTATGTGAACAAATATCCAAGTGAAGTGAGCGCATTTGTCGGGCTCGACAGCAGTGTCCCGGCGCTAAAAGAGCAGAAGATAGGGTCCTCCATATTAAAGACGCTTAGCCTGCTTAGAGAATCAGGCTTCGCCAGATTGCAATTGAAGTTAGGCGATGATCCTTATGCTGAATTGCCATATGATGATCAAACAAAAGAACAATTAAAAATACTCATTCGCAAAAACATTTATAATGCCAATCAATTAAATGAAGCTGGAAGTATGTATGCTAATTTTGAAGCAGCAGAACAATTAACCTTCCCAAAAGCTCTTCCCGTTATTTTCTTTATCCAAGCGAATCATCCCGTAACGGATAGATGGATACCAGAGCATGAGAAGCAAATTAAGAATTCTGTTCATGGAAAAATAGTGTTATTTGAAGCGGATCACTATTTATATCGTACTCATTCGGCAGAAATCGTTGAAAACCTTAGGATGTTCAAGGAACAAATTAAACAAGACAAGTAGATGATTTCTACTGTGCTAGGTAACAATTTGCTGCGTATTGCCCTGCTTTGCGCCGGGGCGCTGTACGATTTTCACCGAATGGCTTTGTACGAGTAAAATATATCCAACATCAAAAAGGAAAATAAGGACGTACATGATCATCAGCAGCAGAGAATCAGGATAGAGCTTGTAGCTGAGCACGGAGGCGCATAGGGTGCCGAGCATTTTCGCCCAAGCAATAAAACGGGACTGCCCTAGCAGGTCCTTCTGGAACAGCATCTGAATAAACAGGATCGACATCATCAGATTGATGCCAAAGGCGGTATATTTGCCCTCCGGGTCATGGAATTCGACCGAGACGCCGTAATGCAGCAGAAACGCGGTAACGAGCAGAGCGCTGACGATGACCGCTATTTTTTTCGGCGAATAGTCATTGCGGGTGTAATACAAAAATTGCAGCAAAATGATGATGTCGAGCGCGAACCAGACGATTGTAATGATTTGCTGAAGCGGATTGAATGGCATGAGAAAGCCAAACAGCAGCTCCCACGTCAGGTTGGCGCAGAGTGCAGCCAAAGGCATGCCGCAGGTGCGGTCCTTAAAGCCTTGATAAATAATAAGCAGATAGGTGATTGTCCAAAAAAACGCCATTCCGAGCAGCAGCAGCAGGTCCATCAAGCCTCATCGCATCCTTTCCAAAAACGGTTGTTATAAAAACGTATGTTGGCGGCTGCTCGTCTATGTCTTATGTTAAAATAGAAGGCAACGAAGCTGGCCGGGTGCTGTTAGGCACATATGCAGCCAGAGCAAGGAAAGAAGGACGAACGTATGGCAATCTATGAAATCGAAGAGGATGAGTGGCTGCGTCTGGCACGAATCGGCAATGGGAAGGATGCTTTGCTGTTCTCCAGCCCTTTTTGCGGAACGTGCAAGGTAGCCGAGCGGATGCTGGACATCGTTCAGGCAGCGGAAGTGCCGACGACGATGTATAAAATCAACATCAACTACGCGCCCAAGCTGCGCGAGGCTTGGAAAATTACGAGCGTCCCCTGTCTGGTGCTGGTGAAGGACGGCGAGCCGCAGCGGTTCGAATACGCGATGCGCTCTGTCGATTATCTTTACAAGTTGCTGAAAGAGGATGAGTAGCTATTTACATTTATGAAAAGGGTACATCGGAGCATGCTGCGATGTACCCTTTTTTAAAATATAGGAAAGGATGTGATTTTCCCATCTTTTCTCTATATTTCTCGGAATGAAACGCGCTGCGCCGCCAAAGGACGGCTTTCGGCCGTTTCACCTTGTCTTTCACCTGAAAAAAACAGACATTACCTGAAATAAACAACGGTAGGAAAATAAGCGGCTCTCCATTACGATGAAGGAGAAGCAGGCGGGTATACTAGAATGATTTAGAAGGTGCTTTGCAGGGAGGATGGGGAAGATGCTGAAAGCGGTTGTATTTGATGACGAATATATTGTCCGCCAAGGGCTGAGCCAGATGATCGACTGGCAGCGTTATGGCATCGAGCTGGTAGGAACGGCGGGGGATGGCTTATCGGCACTGGAGATGTTCCGCGAGCTGCGCCCAGACATTGTGCTGACGGATATTCGGATGCCGGGGATGGACGGACTGCGGCTCATTGAGACGGTGGCTGGCGAAGCGGGGGACACGATGTTTATCGTGTTCAGCGGCTTTAATGAATTTGAATATGTGATGCGCGCAATTGGGCTTGGGGTTGTCGATTATTTGGAGAAGCCGGTTACGGTAGAGAAAATAGATGAAGTGATGCGCAAAGCGATAGAGCGGATCGACAAACAGCAAGCGTTCAGCTCCATGAAATCCAAATGGGAAGCGTCTCAGCAGGAGCTGCTGGAGAAAGCGACGTTGAATTTGTTGTTAGCAGGCGATAGTGCGCTAGGCAAATGGAAGCAAAGCTATGGCCCAGATTGGGAGGCTATTGCGGGTATTACGGTGCTGGCTTTTTCCTCGGAATGTGTGGAGCTGGTGAAAAGCTCATCCTATCGCATCGTTGAGGTGACGAATGGAGCGGACCGGCTGTCAGCGGTGCTTCATTTCAAGCTGCCTGCAGATGAGCTATGGGAGCAGCTTATGCTGCAGGGTGAAGATTGCGAGCTGTTCGCAGCTGGAGGAACCTATGCAACGCTTGCCGAAGCGCCAAAAAGCTGCAAGGAAGCACTGCGAGCGCTCCGCTACGGCCGGTTTTTGGAGGAAAGCGGCTTGGTTCGCATTGAGCAAATGGAAGGCAGCGATGAGCTGGCTGGCAACTTGACGAAGCATGAGGAGTCCGTCATTTTCTCCTTGCGTACGGGGGATAAAAAGGGGCTGCTGGCTGCCTTGGACGAATTCGAGGCGTCGGTCGGGCAGCAGAAGCTGGACCCGGAGCAGGCGGAGCGCGAAATTTTGCAGCTCGTTTATGTAGGCCATGAGGTGCTGAAGGAAACGGGGCGCGATACTCGCTCCCTCGGCAAGGTCGCGCATCAGGAGCTTGGCGTCATGTATACGCGCGAGGAAATGTTCCGCTGGCTGCGGGGCAAGGTAGAGGCGATGCTGACGGCGATTACGGAAGCAAGGCGTTCTACGAAGCATACGGCGGTCGAAAAGGCGCTTGCCTATATGGAAGCTCGCTTTGGGCAGGACATTTCCTTGCAGGAGCTGGCGGAGCATGTTGGCCTGAATGCGACGTATTTCAGCCTGCTTTTCAAAGAAGAGATGGGCATCTCCTACATTAAGCATTTGACCCATGAACGGATGGAGCATGCGAAGGTGATGCTGCGAGAAGGGCTGCTGGTCAGTGAAGTCAGCGAGAAGGTCGGCTATCTCAACTACAGGCATTTTACGGAAACGTTTAAGAAGCTCGTAGGCATGACGCCTAAGCATTATCGGGAAGCCCATGCTATCGAGCGTAAGGAAGACGGCCATGCCTAAAAAACGACTAGTGGAATGGCTGCGGTTCAAAAAAATCCGAAGCCGGTTTCTGGCGGCGATGATTTTGCTCATTGTGCCTTCGATTATGCTGCTCGGCTATATTTCCTTCAATATTACAAAGGACACGCTGACGGATATGAATGAAAAAACGAATTTGGATCATTTGCGGACGTCCAGCGAGGTGGCCGACCTATTATTTCGGAATATTAACAATTTTCATCTGTCCATTGTTGTAAACGATGCCATTCGGCAGAGCCTGCGCAGCAGCGGGGAAAACCCGGGCATACAGCCCGATACGGTGAACGGCAGAACCTCCTCGCGGCTCCAGCGCTTAATCAGCAGCAGCTTTGCGGATACGCGTTATGTGACCTCGGTCTGTCTGCTTGATCTGAAGTTTCACACCTACTGCTTTGGCCGCTCCGACGATGCGGGCGTGTATGAAGGAAGCGATAAAATAGCCAAGATTACAGGCTCAGATTGGTACAGGGGGGCGTATGAGAGCAAGGGAAGGGTTGTGTATTATCCGACTGATATTTTTGACGAATCGAATAAGTCCTTTTCCAGCGTGAAGCTGTTTCGCGATGCGGAGGACCCGGGCGGCGAGCCAATCGGCATTCTCGTGGTCAACGTTTCCAAGACGATTTTTGATAAAGTGTTCGGTGGCAGCAAGGAGAATGGCTCGTTCATGGTGCTCAGCGAGGGGGCTGGCCCGACAAAAGCGGTATACAGCCATAATGATACCGTTCCGCTTGCTGGCGGGACAATTTCGGAGACGCTGGGCCACTTGAAGGATGAAGGCTTTCTGGTCAATCCTTATTATAATCAGACGACAAGCTGGACGCTTGTCCATCTCGTTGAATCGAAGGAGCTGCTGAAGCACACCCAATACATTGGCCTGGCGACGACGCTTATTGCTGCGGCTTTCGCGGTGACAGCGCTGATTATTTCCTATTTTATATCGGGGACCATCACAAGACCACTGCTGCGGCTGAAAAAAATGATGAACGACTGGACGCTTGGCAAGCGCGATTTTCCAGCGGAATTTGCCCAGGATGAGGTCGGTGTCATCGGTGAAACGTTCAAGCGTATTGCCCACGAAAATGAGGAGCTGAATGCGCGGCTCATCAACTCGGAGCTGAAGGAGCGGGAAGCGGAGCTTAGGGCGCTGCAATCGCAGATTAAGCCGCATTTTTTGTACAACACGCTGGATTCGATTTATTGGATGGCGATTTTGCAAAATAATAAAGAGGTCGCCCAAATGGCAGTGTCGCTCTCCGAAAGCTTCAAGCTGAGCTTGAACAAGGGCAAGGAGACCATTCTCGTATACAACGAATTGAAGCATATCGAGCATTATTTGAACATCCAGAACATTCGGTTCAACAACCGCTTCCACTATATCGAGGAGGTGGAGGAGTCGATCAAGGGGCTGGAGATGATGAAGCTGCTGCTGCAGCCACTGGTCGAAAACGCCATTTACCATGGTCTGGAGCCGAAGGTCGGAGAAGGAACCATTCGCTTGACGGGTGGAACCGACGGGCCGTATTTGATTTTCACGGTCGAGGATGATGGTGTGGGAATGGCGGATATCGCCCAGACAGAGCAGGGCTACGGGATGCGCAACGTCAAGGAGCGGCTGCTGCTGTCTTATGGGCAAGGAAGCTCGCTGTCCGTTTGGAGCCGCGAAGGAGAGGGCACCCGTGTGACCTTGCGCTTCAACCCATCGAACCTACCTAAAAAAAACCGACACTCACCTGAAAAATGAAGCGCTTTCATAAAAGGCGTTTCCTCCCTACAATAAGGATATAGAAAGCTACTTATACAGCATCAGCGACAACGAACGAGGGGGAACGAAACATGAAGAATATGAAGCTTAAATCGCTCGCAATGACGGCAACTGCACTTGTGCTTACCGGAACGCTTGCGGCATGCGGGGGAAGCAATTCCGGAAGCAATTCGGGTACGAATGCGGCGGCTGGCGGCGAAGGCGGCAATACAGAGAAGAAGGTGACGCTCTCGCTGCTGGTTGATAATACGCAGGATTCGGTCAACTTGGCGAATGCTTATGTCGACGCTTTCCAGAAGAAATATCCGAACATTACAGTGGAGATGGAAACAAGGCCTGGCGGCGGCGAAGGCGATAATATTGTGAAGACCCGCCTGGCGACAGGCGATATGACGGACGTTTTCTTTTATAACTCGGGCTCCTTAATGCAGGCATTGTCTCCAGAGAAAAATATACTGGACCTGACGAATGAAGCGTTCATGTCGGACGTCGTGGATTCCTTCAAGCAGACGGTTGCCGTGGATGGAAAAGTGTACGGGGTGCCGACCTCTTCCACGATTGCTGGCGGTTGGTTCTATAACAAGAAGATCTATGCCGACCTTGGGCTGAAGGTACCAACGACTTGGGCTGAGCTGATCGCGAATAGCGAGAAAATTAAAGCGGCAGGTATTTCCCCTGTCATTGGTTCCTACAAGGACTCATGGACCTCGCAGCTCGTTGTGCTGGCTGATTATTACAATGTACAGGCACAGGTACCAACGTTCGCAGAGGATTTTACCGCCCATAAGGCTACTTTTGCAGGCACACCCGCTGCGTTGAGAAGCTTCGAGAAGCTGCAGGAGCTTTATGATAAAGGCTTTATGAACAAGGATATGCTGGCGACAACTTATGATGCTGGCCTCAAAATGCTTGCTGATGGCAAGGGAGCGCAATATCCAATGCTGTCGTTCGCATCGCCATCGCTTGTGCAGAACTTCCCGGATGAGATTGAAAATATCGGATTTTTTGCCCAGCCTGGCGACGATGCCTCGAAAAACGGCTTGAGCGTCTGGATGCCGGGAGCAGGCTACATTTATAAAGAAACAAAAAATGTGGAGGCAGCCAAGCAGTTTGTGGCATTCATGGCTTCTGTAGAAGGGACACAGGTTGCGGCTACGGTCTCGAAGCCAACCGGTCCTTATCTGATCAAGGATGCGAAGATTCCAGACGATGTGCCAACGCTGGTGAAAGACATGCTGCCATACTTCGAATCGGGCAAAACGGCGCCTGCGCTTGAGTTCGTTTCCCCAGTTAAAGGGCCGAGCCTGGAGCAAATTACCGTTGAGGTTGGCGCAGGCATTAAGAAGGCAGCGGAAGGCGCGGCTGCTTACGATAAAGATGTGGAGAAGCAAGCGAAGCAGCTTGGACTGGCGGGCTGGTAATCTATAGCTTAAATAGTAGTAAAAAATAGCTAGAGAAGTTCGGCCCTGCTTGCAGGGCCGCTTTACTTCAAAATATACGCTTGACAGTGTAGGAGTGATAACGATGAACAGTATTTTTAAACGAACCTACTCCTATTGGTTCCTGCTGCCTGCAGCCATCATTTATTTTATTATTTTCATCCTGCCGACGATGATGTCCTTCTTCTTCAGTATGACGAGATGGACGCTGTCGGATTGGGAGTTTATCGGTTTTGAAAATTTTATTACGTTTTTTCAGGAGCAGTCCTTAAGCATTGGCTTTAAAAATACACTGATCTACGCGGTCGTTACCTGTACGCTCAAGGTTGCGCTGGGACTGCTGCTAGGCGTATTGCTAACCTCGAAAATTCGGACCAAAAGCTATTTGCGGTCTGTCATATTTTTCCCAACCTTGGTGAGTACGATTGCTGTTGGTATTGCCTTCAGCATGATGATGCACCCGACCCAAGGCGTTATTAATACAGCGCTTGCCGCGATTGGCATTGAAGGGCCGGACTGGCTCGGCGATACGAGAATCGCGCTGCTGTCGGTCGCCATGGTCGATGTGTGGAAAGGCTTAGGCTTTGCCACGGTCATTTACATTGCCGGGATTTTGTCTATTCCCGCGGAATATTATGAAGCCTTGCAAATCGACGGCGGCAACAACTGGCATAAGTTTTGGAACATTATTGTGCCGCTGAGCCGTCCAGCTACGAACTCGGTTATTATTTTAGCCTTCATCGGCGGCCTGCGCTCCTTCGATCTAGTGTGGGCGATGACTAAGGGCGGCCCAGGCTTCACGACCGACTTGATCGCGTCGATCATTTATAAGCAGTATCAAGGCGGCTTCTATGGCCTCGCTACGGCGGGCAATGTGATTTTGTTCCTCGTTGTGACAGCGCTTGCCTTCCCGCTCTATACGTATTTGAACCGCAAGGAGGTAGACCTGTGAGAAAGATCAGACAATGGGGCTTTGAAATCGGTGCCGTCTTGTTTACGATTGTCGTGTTCTGGATTCCGTTCTACTTCATATTGGTCAATTCGGGCAAGGACGCGAAGGAGTCTTCGCTGCTCACGATGTCGTGGGCTTCGAATAGTCAGTATTGGGAAAATATCAAAACCGTCGTTATGGCCCGGGATTTTATGCTGGTTCGCGCCTTCATCAATAGTACGGTGCTGACGGTGGCCTCTATCGCTATTTTGATCGTACTGTGCGCCATGGCGGGCTATGTGCTGCAGCGCCGGACAGGAAAGCTATCTCCCTTGTTCAACTTCCTGATTCTTGCCGGGCTTATCATTCCACCAGCAATTGTCCCGACGATCTGGGTCATGGATGGGCTTGGCCTGTTCAAAACGCTGATCGGCCTTATTTTAATCGAAGTCGCGCTGGGCTTTCCGTTCGCGGTTCTGCTTTATAAAGGCTTCATGAGCGGCATTCCGCGTGAAGTGGATGAGGCGGCCGTTATTGACGGCGCAGGTGGCCTTCGACTGTTCTTCGGCATTGTTTTGCCGCTGCTCCAGCCTGTGACGGCAACGGTAGTCGTATTGTCCTCGGTTACCATCTTCAATGATTTCACGAACCCGCTGTATTTTCTGCCGGGCTCGGACAATGTGACGGTGCAGCTGACGCTCTATAACTTCCAGAGCCAGTATGTGACGCAATACAATTTGCTGTTCACGAACATTTTGCTGATTACGATTCCGCCGCTGCTGCTCTTTATTATTTTTAACAAGCGTATTGTATCCGGCATGACGGCTGGTTCGGTTAAAGGCTAACGTAAAATGAATAAATCTATAGTAAAAAGGGGATAGCTACATGTTAAATGTTCATTCCGCAAGCTGTGAATATAGAGGTGCCCTGCTGGGCACCGACATCACAAAGCCGCGCTTCAGCTGGATGCTGGAAGCAGCAGGGCGCAGAGGAGTCCGCCAAGCGGCTTATCAGCTGCAAGTGGCGGAGGCATCTGGCGGCTTCGAGACAAGCCTTTGGGATACGGGCCGGGTCGAAAGCGAGCAATCGCTTCATATTCGTTATGGCGGCCCTGCGCTTGCAGCGCGCACCGCGTATCGCTTCCGGGTTAAAGTATGGGATACAGCAGGAGAAGAGTCGTCTTGGAGCGAGGAGGGCACCTTCGAGCTAGCCCTTGCTGGCGGGGCGGACTGGCAGGCAAAATGGATTACGCCGGATACGTCTGCTATTGCGGCAGATGCGGCCCCAGCCTATTTGCTGCGCCAGACCTTCGATGTAAAACCAGTGGGCATCCTGTCCGCCCGGGTGTATGCGACTGCGCTTGGCGTGTATGAGCTTTACCTGAATGGCGGCAAAGTGTCAGATGATTTGCTCGCTCCCGGCTGGACCAGCTATCACACCCGTCTGCAATATCAGACGTATGATGTGACAGCGGGGCTTAAGGAGGGCGCGAACGGTATTGGCTTTATGCTGGGCGATGGCTGGTATCGCGGCGGATTAGGCTTTGAAGACAAAAATTTTATGTACGGCGACAACCGTGCCGCCCTGCTGGAGCTCCATATCCGTTATGTAGACGGCACGGAAGAGATCATAGCGACGGACAGCTCATGGCAAGCGGCGCTTGGCGCGATTCAATATACAAATATTTATCATGGTGAGACGTATGATGCGCGTCTGGAAATTCAGGGCTGGAGCGAAGCCGATGGAGCGGGAGAAGTAGATAGAGCGGAAGCTCAAAGTGATGCGAAGCTGGCAGCTGGCAGCTGGTCTGGCGTGCAAGTGCTGGATCTGCCATACAGTCAGCTTGTAGCACAAGAAAACTGGCCGACTAACGTTACCGAAGTCATCAAGCCGATCTCCTCGTTTATTACACCGGCAGGCGATCATGTGCTGGATCTGGGTCAAAATATCGTCGGGCGCATGAGATTTACCGTCGAGGCGCCGGAAGGAACGCAAATCGTTCTGCGCCATGCAGAGGTGCTGGACAAGGACGGCAACATTTATTTCGGCAATCTGCGTCCTGCGAAGCAGACGCTGACCTATATCGCGAAAGGCGACGGCATGGAAAGCTATGCGCCCCATTTTACCTTTATGGGCTTCCGCTATGTGCTTGTTCAGTGCTTTCCAGGTCAGGAGGCAGGTGTTCCGCTGCCGGCAGATGCTTTCCAAGGCGAGGTTATTCACTCCGACATGCCTTCATCGGGTGAATTCGAATGCTCTGACGAGCGAATCAACAAGCTCCAGCAAAATATCCGCTGGGGACAGCGCGGCAACTTCCTTGACGTGCCGACAGATTGTCCGCAGCGAGATGAGCGGCTGGGCTGGACGGGAGACGCGCAAGTATTTATTAGCACGGCGTTGTTCAACTTCCAAGGGGCGCCGTTTTTTGCAAAATGGCTGCATGACCTGAAGGCGGAGCAGCATGAGGATGGCGGCATTCCTTTCGTTATTCCTGACATTGTTGGCGGAGCCAATTCGGCGGCCTGGGGAGACGCTGCGGTCATTTGCCCATGGACGGTTTACCAATATTATGGTGATGAGCGGCTGCTCTCCGAGCAGTATGAAAGCATGAAGCGATGGGTCGAGTACATCCGGGCACAGGGCAGCGAGGAATATTTGTGGAATACCGGCTTTCATTTCGGGGATTGGCTTGCGCTCGATGCGAAGGAGAACAGCTATATTGGCGCGACTCCAACGGCATTGGTTGCTACGGCCTACTATGCCTACTCCACGCGCATTGTTCGTGATGCAGCGAAGGTGCTTGGCCATGACGAGGACGCTCAGCGCTATGGAGAGCTGCACAGCCACGTAATCGCTGCTTTCCGCGACGAGTTTATGACCAAGAGGGGGCGTATCGCTTCACCGACGCAAACCGCACATATATTGGCGCTGATGTTCGACTTGGTGGATGAGAGTGTGAAGGATCGGGTGGCGGAGGATTTAAACAACCTGATCGTCGAAAATGACTATCACCTGACGACCGGCTTTGTGGGCACGCCGTATTTATGCTTTGCCCTGTCGAACAGCGGCTATCATACGACGGCGGTTCGCTTGCTGCTGCAAGAGAGCTATCCGGGCTGGCTGTATTCGGTATCGAAAGGCGCGACGACGATTTGGGAGCACTGGGACAGCATTAAGCCGGACGGCTCATTCTGGAGCGACGACATGAACTCGTTCAACCATTATTCCTATGGCGCCATCGGCGATTGGATGTACCGCAAGGTGGCGGGGCTGGACATGGACCCTTCGCAGCCTGCCTTCAAGCATATTCGAATTGAGCCGTTGTTTGGATCGACCATGCTGACCTATGCGAAAGCCTCTTACGACTCTGTTTACGGACGGATCGAGTCGGGTTGGCGTGTGGCTGGCAGCCGTATTGAACTTCAGGTTGTCATTCCGGCGAATACGACCGCAGATATTATTTTGCGGGGAGCGACGCTCGCTGGCACGACAGAAGGCGGGACCTCGCTTGAAAATATAGCGGGCATCGCATCGGCGGAGGAAACCGCAGCTGGCTTGATCATCCGTGCCGGCTCGGGTACGTACCAGTTTGCCTATGAAAGTGAAGGCTTGTTCCGCTCACAGTACAGCGCCAAGACGAAGATGAGCGAAATATGGATGGATGAGCGGGCAATTGCTATTGTAAGCCGGCATATGCCAAATCTGTTCAGCGGCGCACAGGCAAACATTGCTAAGCCGTTCTCTCTTCAGCAAGTCAGCGAAAATGGCATGTTCCGAATTTCCAAAGAGACGATTGATCAGGTATTAGAGGAGCTTGCGGCGTTGTAGAGCGTAAAAATAGAAGAAAACCGCACGGCTGATGCCATGCGGTTTTTTTTATGCAGCGCTTGTTATTCTATTCCCGTACCTAGCATCGACCGGATCGTCAGTTGCTTTAATCCATGAATATAGTCCTGCTGCCAATCCCTAAGTATGAGCTTCGGAAGATGAGTCTCCGGCACATAAACAGCGCTTCGGCTTTTTACTTCGTCCAGCTCTGGCTCAGACAGGTTGATGCTGCAAAAAATAAAAAGATTCGGATTCAGCGTCGCTGTAAAAATCGCAACCAAGCGGCTCATCGCATCAATCAGCTTGGCATCATTACGCTGTTCATTGGGACCATCCGTAAGCTCTTGAATGACCTCGCCAAAGCTTTGCTGCTCAAACAGGGGCAAATAAAAAATCTCGCCCGCAAAATACGTATGCCCCCTTACAAGCTCCCCATTAACCATAATCCCTGCCCCAGGACCATTCATACCAAAATATAAATAGACCAGCGACAGCTCCTGATTGTTGTCCAGCTGGTCGTGATAGCCGAGTACAGTTGCATTCATATCATTTTCAATTTGTACCTGAAGCGGATACCGGCTCTCATATGCGGCCTTCAAATCAAAGCCGTTAAATTTCTCATAGCTGGGAATATGAAATACCTCTCCGTTTGTCACACTTGCAGGAACGCCGAAGGTCAAAGCGCGGATGAGCGGGTATTGCTCCAAATAAACCCTCATTTGCTGATCCAGCGCTTCGGGTCCTTCATCCAAAACGCCGGGCAGCTTGTCCTGCAGCATGACCTCTCCGACGTAGTTCAGCAAGGTGTAAATGGTATAGTCCTTTTCCAGGTATACGGCTAAGCCTGACATATGCGCTGCATTAAGCATATAGATTTGCGGCCTTCGGCCTCCGCTGGATTCCCGTAGCCCCGACAGCAGAACCTCGCCATCCGCCTTCATTTCCTCTATCGCTTTGCTTACGGTCGGGAAAGTCAGCCCTGTGATTTGAGCGATTTCAACCTTGGTCGACTCCTGCTCATAGTAGAGTGCGGTGCGGATTTGCTGCCGGATCATTTCACCCATTAGCTTTGGATTCACAAATGGAAGCTTTATTTTTTTCACCCTCCTGACGGTTATAAAATGTGAGACCTACTTGGTTAACGGCGAGTCCTTCTCGCCAATTGGCCTTGCGGCATGAGACGTCAGCCCTGCGAATACAATGCCGACAAGCACGACGATTAAGGCCATTCGCAAGCCTATTGAATCGCCAATCATGCCAAGCAGCGGCGGTCCAACGAGGAAAGCCAAATAGCCGGCTGTTGCTACAGCTCCGACCCTTACAGCTACACCATGCGGATTGTCGCCAGCGGCGGACAAAGCGACAGGGAAGCCGAAGGCTGCGCCAAAGCCCCATAATACAACGCCGATAGAGGCGATGATGTAATTGTGACCCAGGATTACGATGAGCAGGCCAGCAATAGCGGATACAGCCGACGCTCGCAGCACAGCTACTCGGCCGAATTTATCGAGCAGCATGCCGCCAGTTGCCCGAACGATCGTCATTGCAGCTACAAATATGCCATAGACGAACGAACCTGTTGAAGCAGAAGTATCGTAGCCATCGACCATAATTAAAGGAAGCCAGTCATTGGCTGAGCCTTCGGCGAAGGCCATACCCAAAATAATAATGCCGAGCAGCAGAGTGCGCGGCTCTTTCCAGATCGCGAGGCGTTCTTTAGTCGTTAGAGTTGGCGCGCTTGCGTTTGTTTTGCTTTCTTGGCCCGTTCCTCTAGGCACGAATCGGGACAAATAGACGATGAGCACAACTAATAAAATGAGAACAATACCCAAGTGCATGATGACGGAAACATGAGACTTCGTTGCTAACCAGCCCACGACAGCGCCGATAAAGGTTCCTAAGCTGAAGGCAGCATGAAAGCCGGTCAGCAGCGATTTTTTCGTTGCGCGCTCCAGCATGGTGCCTTCAACATTCATTGCCACATCACAAATGCCGAAGCCAAATCCGAAGATTGCTAGACCCACGAACACAATAGGAGCATAGGTGAAAAAGGAGCTGCCAAGACCAACGATCGCGAGGCCTACTGCCGCGATGAGCAGCCCGTTCATCATCACGAAGCGTCCGCCTTTGCTGGCAATAAAATGCCCTGCACCAAGCAGGCCGAGGATTGAGCCAACAGACAGCCCGAAAATAATCCAGCCCATCTGGCCGGTCGAAGCGCCGAGTGTATCACGAATGGCTGGCGTACGGGAAATCCAGGATGCTGTGGCAAAGCCGCATAAAGTAAAAATCACATAGATGGCATTACGCCATAATCCAATCTGTCTTGCGTTTAATTGTTCGTACATAAGACGCTCTCCTTACTCGCTGAGATACTTTTTAAAGATGTTTAATAACTAGGCAAGCTAATCATAACGTATCTTATCCGCATTAAAAAGCTGTCTTTTTGCGAAAATCATATGGGATTATGGGTTTTGTCGGCCGCGAGATGAATGGGCCCATGCGAGAAGATGCCATGTTCCGCCTTGCTTAAGGTCGACCTTTGTGAAGCTGCTTATGATGGTATCAAAAAATAGCTATTCTAAGAAAGCAGGATTAGCCGATTTTCCTCGAAAATAAAAGGAGTGAAGCAGCCTCATTAGGGCCGCTTCACTCCTTTTATTATTTTCAGCTAATCCTGGATAATGGATAGTCTCGCTGCTTTTTCCCGATGTGGCATCGGACATTTAAGCAGCTCAGTTGCTAGTTAAATTTCATCTTTGGCAATGCCATTTAAGCTTGGGGCATAATCAGCAGCTTTATTGCTTGTCAGCGTCTGTGCTTCTTCTGTTAAATGATCGTTATTTTGTTGATTGTTTTTCTTATCTGCATGATTATTGGATCGGTCCAATTTGGGATCGGCGCTATTTTTGGGCATGATATTCACCTCCATCTATTCAAACATAGTATGAGAAGGTGGTTTGAATTTTATCCCAAGGCATTCTGATGAGACAGCTGCTTGGACAAGCCTGTATTCTAATTTTTCAATGAAATATCAAACGTAGAGCCTGCCTCGCCTGCAAATACGATGCTGCCGTTCTCCGGCAATATGACCTGATTATTATCGCTGATCACGGTATGGTTGATGCAAATACCTGCTTGATTATATACAGCAAAGGAGCCATTTGGAGGCAATTTAACCGTCATGACCTTTCCTTTTTCCTTCGCTGAAACGGAATACCATTTAGCTTCGCCGTCCGCTTGGATCGTTGCCCGGGATTGTTCACCCGAATAGAGTGGTTTTACAAGCTCCTCATTCACGTAGACGTTGCCTGCTGCCGTAAAATATTCGACTCCGTTCTTCTGAAAGAAATTAATTTCCATCGTGTCACGGCCATCCATGACAGGCAGTTGCAGCTGGTTAACGGCTTTGTTTGCTCCAATAATTTTATTATCCAACACATACCCTGGAACCTCTTTAATAGTCTGAAAAGGTATGATAGGCGTCGAATTGAGGTAAACCGTGGATGTATATTTCCCGCTCACCAAATAATATTTTTGGCCTTCACGCTGTGCCCACGCGTCAGCTACGTCTTTGGATAATGGATTTTCTTCGAGCTTTTCAGCGTTATACTCGGAGATTGCCGTTTGACCGAGCCCTGGCACTGATAGATATACGCGGGACCACAAATAGGTGCGTCCATTTTTCTCAACAACGAATTTCAGCTTCTCTGTACCTTTATCGTTTACAAACGAACCATCAGCCGTATACGTATAGGTTTGGGCAGGATTGTTCGGAGCCGTAAGCGAGGCTACAGACAATTCGCCCCCGGGATTCATTTCTACCTTCATAATCTTACCCGAACCGCCACCATAAATACCCGCATACTGGGATACTTCCTGCGGCATATCTGCCTTAATAGGCACGCCATAAGATTTCTCCGATTTCCGCTCTTTAATCATGCCCTTCTCCTGAAGGACGCTAAGCAGCAGTTCATTCGCGAATAATTGGTCTAATGCGCTTGAGCCACCTGAAGAAATAACGGCGGCAGACATATTGTATTCAGGCAGCACCACTAAGGATGAATGATACGAAATCGTGTCTCCACCTTTCGAGAGTGCCTTAATGCCGTACTCGTTGAAGGGGAACAAGCGGACACTATCCCAGCCTAACCCGTATGCGAGGTAGGAGGGATCGGCTTCCTCCGGCCACATGCCGCTTCTATACTCCTCTTGTGCCATAGCCTCTACCGATTTAGCAGAAAGAATGCCCTCGACCTGTCCCGTGAAAATTTGTGAAAAGGCAGCGAGATCTTCGGCTGTGGAGTAAATGCCTCCCGTTGCAATCATATTATAATTCTCCTGTGGAAGCTGTCCCTCATATATAGGGGAATAGATTCCGGCCAGCGCCGCTTGATCAATGAGATCCTGCGGTGTTTTCGTATGGCTCATGTCTAAAGGCTCTGTCATATATTTGTGAATAAATGCTGTAAAGCTTATGCCGCTAACTCTCTCTACTAGAATCTCAGCTAATGTAAAACCATCGTTGCAATAGACCGAAAAGGCTCCCGGATCTGCCTTTAAGCTTTGCGTCGCCAATTGCTCAAGGAAAGTATCATGTGCATAAGTATCATTATCCCCATATAAGGTTGCATTGCTGCCCGTAGTTCCGAGAAAGCCGGAGGAATGATTCAGCAGCATGCGCGGAGTAATCTGCGTGTAGCGGCTGTCCGCCATTTTAAAGTCAGGGATATAGTTCACAACAGGCAAATCCAAATCTACCTTGCCCTCGTCTACAAGCTTCATAACAGCCGCCGTGAGAAACATTTTGCTCGCAGAACCGATGCCGTATATCGTATTTGAGGAAAGTGGAATCGCATCCTCGCTATCATTTTTGCCTGCATGCCCGGAAATCGTAATTTCTCCAGCATCAATGAGTGCATATTGCACGCTTGTGATGCCGTAAGTTTCGGTCAGCAGCTTGGCCTTCTCAGCAGCTATTTTCTTAGTCGCCTCAAAAGCATGATGATTGCTATTCGCAGCAGCCGTTGCAGCCATTGGAGCCAGCATCGTCAGCGCGAGGGTGACAGCGACAATAGAAGTTCGTTTCACTCGCATCTTCTCCTATCCTAATGGGTATATTGAGCCGCCTTAAAGGGCCGCTAAGGAAAGCTTATATGACGGGGATGTCCTCCCCGTGACGTCAATATGAACGGAGTATGAATAAGTAGCGAAAAAAAATGCCATGGCGTCATATGCAAGAAAGCTTGCACATATTGCCATGGCATGGAGATTAAGAGGAGCGCTTGTCTGCTCGAATTATTTTACTTCTTCCATAAATGCCTTAAAGTTTTCAGCAATCTCTTTGGATTTGGTATGGTGCAAATAATGCCCGCCTTCAAAGGTCATCACTTTTCCATGCACTGAATCTTTGACTTGCTCTTCATGCAGGGGTACCCAGGTTGGAATGCCTTCATTGTGAGCTTGGATAAAGAAAATAATAGGCAGCTCTTTCGGGAAGGTTAAATGCTCTGCTGCTTTAAAGTTAGAAGAAATATTCTTCATTTCATTGAGCATAGTGGGACTATTGCTGTTCTTGAGAGAGAGCAAAGTTAGCTGTTCTTTTGTTTCCTCATCGTATGGCAGCCCTTCATAAGGGTCGCTGCCTGTTTTCACGATCAATCGAAGAAAACCGGATTGTTTAAGAAGGTTAAACGTTGTTATAGGGAGTTTAACATCCATGCCAGGCTGTGTCGGAACACTGCTATCAACGCCGGCAAATGCGCTCACTTCGTTCGTATATTTATTCGCATATTCGATTCCATAAATGCCTGCAATGGAGTGGCCCATAAGAATGTAGCGGTCGATGTTAAGGGCTTGCAGCGCTTCATGGAGCTCATTTACTATATTTTCTGTCGTACGCTCTTTATCCGTACCATCACTTAATCCATAACCAAAAGGTTCAACCGCGACTACTTTGTAGTAAGGCGAAAGCTCATCAATTAGCGGTTTGAAATCGAGCGCTGGTGCTGCTGTTCCATAACCCGGCAAGAGCACGATGGTTTCTTTACCGTCCCCTTGAATCAGCACATTCATCTTTTTCCCGTCTACGGGTACGAGCTGACCATAGGCTTGTATTTTTCCTAGCTCAGATTTGCTGCTGACCTTATTCACTATAAACACAATGGCGATAAAAACGACGATTGCTATAACAATTGCTGCTAATATTTTAAGTAAAACCCTAAGCCATTTTTTCATAATCGTATCTTCTCCTGTCGTTATCTTGTTAGTGGGCTGCCTTAATGGGCTGCTAAAGTAAGCTTATACGACGAAGATGTCCTAGCGATGACGACAATGTGAACGGAAGATGAACGAGTGAAATAAATGCTGCGGCAGTACAAAGAGTATTAAAATGAAATTAAATCGAATTCCATTTGCCTCCGCCATTGATTTGAGACATATATTCAAATGCCGTTGTTCCATACACGCTTTTGAAATGTTTATTTAAATGGGTTAAATCCACAAAACCGCAATCAGCTACGGCTGAATAAACATCGCTATTTTTTTCGATTAATTGCTTTGCGAATTCGATTTTGCAGTTAAGAAAGTATTGATAAGGCGAAATCCCCGTATGAGCCTTGAAAAATCGGATAAACTGAAACTTCGATAGTTGAAGCTCTTTACAGATCTCGTCAAGCTTAAGTACATGCTCCAAGTTGGCATGAATCATATCCTTTGCTTTTCTAATTAGAGCGTTATCTTTTTTGTCATCTATGGAAGAATGAGTTTGAATAAGGCCATCCGTGAGGGACAAAAATAATTCGCTGCACAAAGCCTCATCTTTTTCGCTTAATATGGCATGAGCCAGACTTAATATGCGCCGTTCAAGCCTCTGATTATACACAATAGGAGTTGAAAAACGGACGATATCCTTTTTCTCCATAACGTCTAAAAGCAATTGCGGTTCAATATACAGCATGACATACTCAAGCCCTGTCCTATCATGTGCCATACCGTCATGGGCCTGTTCGGGATTAAATAGCATAACACCATTTTGGTAGGATAATTGTAAACCGCCATCCATGTTATAATGCTGAATGCCACGCAAGGTTACGCCTATTGCATACTCCTGATGGGCGTGCTTTTTATATTTAAAATCAGTCATGCTTGCTGACAGCGCGGTAATACCGGCTGATTTTTTATAAATAAATTTGTCCATTACATCCACCTCAAAATAGGGTCAGCTACATCCAGATCATGATAGCAGCATAAACTAGAGATATGGCCATGATTACATTAACAGTCTTATGATGCTTCTGTAAAAACGCCCTGAAGATTTTGCCGAAAAGAACCCACGTCATTAATGCTGAAAAGCCAATGAATGTTATAGCTGCAATGCTTATCGTCACCTCATGGATTACGCTATAGTAGGGCATAATAAAGTTTGGAATGACGGTCATGGCAAATAGAACTACTTTTGGGTTTAGAAACTGCATAAGAAAGCCTGATGTAAAGGTAGCCGTATGGTTTACAGTTGGGTTTGATGTATCCATTTTGTAGACTTGATAAGCAAGATAGACCATATAACAGCTTCCGATTATTTGCATCACAGTTATGATTTTCGGTAATAGCGTTAAGAGCACCGTATTCAACATAGCCGAAATCATAAGTAATAACCCAAAGCCAATCGTTGCTCCATACGTGTATTTCATGGCCTTTTTTGCGCCCGAATTTTGCACGGTGGATAATATAACGATATTAGTAGGCCCCGGTGTAAAGGTAGCAATCATACAATAAATCACAAAAGATGCAGCATCCATGAGAATACCCCTTTCGAGCTATTCTCATATCCTACATCTTAAAGGGCTTGGCCTATAGTACATTATTGCAGATATAAAGCTTCGTCCGCCATGGATCTATGTGGAAGGGGCCGTTCATTGTGGTTTAAAAGAAGAAATGATACGAGCAATAGCCTCTGGGCTTTCCTCCCCATCCGATTCCAGCCATTGATTAATGACGCCCATTGAGCCGTGAACCATATACGTAAAAGCATAGTCCATGGCAGGCCAGTCTTTTTGGTTTGGATCATCTCCCTTTCTCTGCAAATAATCTTGATGAAACTCAAGCAGCACTTCGGATAAAAAGCTGCTTTCGCCTCTATCCAAAATCATGATTCGATAAATGGTTTTCTTCTCTTGGATGATGTTCAATAGCTTGATTAAGGAACCACCTTCCCCGCATGGACTTTGATCCTTGTGCAGCGTTTCCCCTATTTCTTGATTCATTTCCTTCTGCATCACTTCAAATAACTCGTAAGGATCTTTGTAGTGCAAATAGAAGGTGCCGCGGTTAATGTCGGCTTGCTTGCATATTTCGGTGACCGTTATTTGAGGCAATTTCTTCGTCTCCAATAGAGCAAGGAAACACTTTTTAATAAGCTCTGTCGTATATTGGGCTCTTCTATTGTTTTTTACTCCGACCATATGATCCGTCCCTTTCTGTATCAATTCAAACAAATGCTAGTGGATCTGTTGAATAGATAACATTAACTCGCACATTGATTATTGAGATCATGGATATTTTGAGATTATACTATCACCATGATATTAAATGAACAAGTGTTTATTTTATGAGAGTGATCCAAACGGTCATTCCGTTATTTGGAGAGTGAATAAAAATGACAACTAATACGAATAAACCCGACATCCTAATTGTAGGAGCGGGGGCAGTAGGATTTTCTGTCGGCTACCATCTTAGTTTGTCCGGCGCCAACATTACCTTTCTAGTGCGAGAAGGACGGAAAGCCGCATTCCAAGCTCCTCAACAGCTTTATTGCTATGACGACGCTGCACTGAAAAATTTTACCGGATTTGGCGTTATTGAGAATGTCGCTGAGCTGGCAGATAAATCATTTCAGTTTATCTTCATTACACTGGACGGAAATGCCAGCCGAACGAAAGAAGGCATGGCCGTATTGAGCGAGCTTGGCGACGTGGTACGCGCATCTAAAGCGACTGTCATTATGAACGGTTTCGGGTTTGGACTTCGCGAGCACTATATTAAAGTCATGCAAATTTCGGAGGATCGCTTGCTAAGAGGGATTCTCGGCATGCTAAGCCACCAAGGAAGCGCGGGCCTCCCCGTACATGCACCAACAGATCCGGCGAAGATAGCAAAGGCTCTTGTCTGTTACAAGCATCCGGCAAACAAGGTCGGATTCCAAGTCGAGACCAACCATAAAGAGGCAGCGAAGTCATTCATCGAGCTTTACAATCGCAGTAAGGTATCGCGCTGTGGCCAAGTAAGCCCAGCTATGTTTAACATTTACGCAAGCATTGGCTTTCCTGTATATGCAGCGTGTGATATTGCGGGGTGGTCTGATTTTTCGACGGTTTCGGCGAACAAGGAGCTTTGGCGGCTTGCCATCCGTGCACAAGGGGAAATAGCGGCACTCCCGCAGCATGGCTTGTTGGGCAAAATAATGGCCTTGGTTATGGGGGCGCGCTTAACGGCAAATGTGCATATTAAAATGGAGCGGGACATGCTGCCGCTAGATTATCAGGCATTCAACCGCTTCCATCATGGCGGCAAGGTTCGTGCTCAGGACGTTGAATCGATGAAGAGCTCCCTTGCCGAAGGGCAGCGTCGCGGTCATAAGATGCCGGCGCTGCAGGAATTACTGAAAAGACTGGCAGAGCACGAAGCGGCAAGTTAAGCCGTGGAGAAAGAAACAGAAGCTGAGGATATATTGGAGTTGTCGATCTTGGAGGATGGAGCCTTTATACGCTTTGATGACGGGATCAGGTTCTCGATTTAGATATAAACATAACAAAGGAGCTTGCCGCGGCGGCTCCTTTTGTCTTTTTCGCTGATAGAACCCGAATTCGTTAAGCTGATCCTAATCATAAGAATTTACTCCACTTCGATCTCTTTTACGGTTTCGCCTTCAACTAATACGGGTTGGTAGTAGGTGCTCACGGGCAAGTCTTTTTTTCCTTGTATATTTTTAATGACCCAGTCCGCTGCGTCTCTTCCCATCTGTTCTTGGGGGTGCGTCAGAGTCGTTAGCTTGATATTTGCATTTTTGGCCATATACGAATTGTCCTGGCCAATGATGGATAGTTCATCTGGAATGGATATCTCCAGTTTTCTACAGGCATGTACGACTTCCAGACCTACCTCGTCGTTGTAACAAACAAGCGCAGTCAGAACGTCCCTATTGTCGCTTAGGAACTCCTCCAAGCCCGTGGAGAGGTCCGGCTTCGTCGCCGTATCGAAGGAAAGCACCTGCTCGGGGTGAAACCGTAATTTGGCTTCCCCAAGCGCCTTGATATACCCCTTCATGCGATATTTCCCTTGTAGATCATCCATTTTCGCAATAATGCCAATTTGGGAATGTCCTTTAGCAATCAGCTCCCGGGTTGCAAGATAGCTGGACTGCACGTCATCCAAACAGAAGAAAGGGACCTCCAACTCTTCATAGTAGGCGTTAATCATGGTGAACGGAACCTCTTGCTCCTTGAAGGACAGGTAGTAAGCGATATTGGGGTTGTATAAATTGCTTTTGGTTGGCTCAATAATAAGACCGTCCACGCCATAGGACAGCATCATTTCGAGCGCCTTTTTTTCCTGCATAATATCATTATTTGTACTGGCTAACAGCAACGAATAGTTATCTTCATTTAATCGGCCTTCTATGCCACGGATAATAGAGGGGAAGATGTAATCCGAGATATAGGTCGTGATGACGCCAATCGTTTTTTTTGCGGTATTCCCGCCCGATCTGGAGCGGTATTGGCTGCTGACATATGTCCCAGAACCCTTCTCGCTTCTTAGGAACCCTTCGTTGGACAGCTCTAAAATGGCCTTCCGCACGGTCTGGCGGCTAACGTTATAGCTGCTCTGCAAAGCAGACTCTGTAGAAATTTGTTCTCCTGCTTTATACGTACCCGACAGGATATTGCTTTTTATATCATCAATGATGATCTGATATTTTGGCTTCACACAATCCACTTCTTTCATCGTTGTTCAGAAAGTTGTACGTACACATTCTAACATGATTTGCAGGGAATGAACATGCAGTATCATTTTTCGCGAAATAAAAGGTGTAATTCCATGCTTGTACGGAGATTTTTCACATGGGAAAACGTCTAATAAGGGGGCGCCAACTCTAGGGATTAAGAGGTGATGGCACCGTTGTTAGTATAACTATTAGTTAGTGTTGACAAATGTACGTACAAAAAATATACTAAGGCTGTCAGCAATGGAAAGCGCCTTCTTTTGATTCAATGATTACGCTTCTCTCATGGAGTGAATCGTTTAATCTGAAGCAGCTATTATACAAATTAATATAGACCCGTTATTTGAGAGGTCACACTCACTGAACAGAGAGGGGACTTGCGTGATCATGAGTCATGTAGAGTTGAAAGAAGCGATAGCTAAGGGAGAAACCTCGCTAGGTATCGAATTTGGATCTACGCGGATCAAAGCGGTATTGATCGATCATCGTTTTGATACCATCGCGTCAGGAAGCTATGAATGGGAAAATCAATTAAAAGACGGATATTGGACATACAGCCAAGAGGATATCATTACAGGCCTCCAAACGGCCTATCGCGAAATGAAGCAAGAAGTGGAACGCAAATACGAAGTCACCCTCAAGACCGTCGGTTCGATCGGTTTTTCCGCAATGATGCATGGTTATATGGCGTTCGACAGCTCGGGTGAGCTGCTTGTGCCGTTTCGGACTTGGCGCAATGCAACAACCGGCCAGGCAGCAAGGGAGCTGACGGACAAATTCCAATTCAATATTCCTGAGCGCTGGAGCATCGCCCATTTGTATCAAGCGATATTAAACAAAGAGGAACATGTGCCTCGCATTGATTTTGTGACAACTTTGGCCGGTTACATTCACTGGCTGCTAACTGGCAATAAAGCGATTGGCATTGGGGATGCTTCCGGTATTTTCCCCATTGACGAATCGACCCATGCTTACCATCCCTTGATGGTCAAGCAATTCGATGAACTGATCGCAGCTGGCGGCTATCCGTGGAAACTGGAGGAGCTTCTTCCTAAAGTCCACCGCTCAGGCGAGCAAGCCGGTGAATTAACCGAGGCGGGAGCCCGCATTTTGGACCCCTCGCAGGACCTGCAGCCAGGCATTGCGCTTTGTCCTCCAGAAGGTGATGCCGGGACAGGCATGGTTGCCACCAATAGCGTGAGAAAACGTACGGGGAATATCTCCGTGGGAACCTCCGTTTTTGCGATGATTGTACTCGAGAAGGAATTGTCCAAGGTGTATCCGGAAATCGATATGGTTACGACGCCAGACGGAAGCCCGGTCGGCATGGTGCATGCCAACAACTGCTCTAGCGATATCAACGCATGGATGGGATTGTTCCGTGAGTTCTCTGTGGCCATGGGCTACGAAGCGGATAACGAAAAATTGTTCAGCGTGATGTTTAATAAGGCTTTGGAGGCCGACCCGGATGGTGGCGGTTTGCTCAGCTACGGTTATTACTCAGGCGAAAATATTACCGGAATCGAAAAAGGCCGTCCGCTATTCGTTCGCTCGCCGGAGAGCAACTTCACTTTGGCAAATTTCATGCGTACCCATTTGTTCACTGCTTTCGGAGCACTTAGGCTGGGCATGGATATTTTGACCGAAAACGAGCGTGTTGCTATTGATAGCATTTTGGCTCATGGCGGTCTATTTAAAACCCCTGTCGTCGGACAAAAAATGGTAGCAGCGGCACTTAACGTTCCGATTTCGGTCATGTCTACAGCCGGCGAAGGCGGAGCATGGGGAATGGCTTTGCTAGCTTCTTATTTGATTAATAAGGATCAGCAGGAGAGCCTGGACGAATTCCTCGAGCAGAAGGTCTTTAAAGATGTTGAAGGGCAGGAAATTGCTCCGGACCCATCTGATGTGTTGGGTTTTGAAGTGTTTATGGAGCGCTACAACAGTGGGCTGGCCATTGAGCAGGCTGCTGTAGATCATCTGCTGGAGAACGGGAGGGACTAACGATGTTAGAACAGCTGAAAGAAGAGGTATATGAGGCGAATCTGGAATTGCCGAAGCATGGACTCGTAAAATTTACATGGGGTAATGTGAGCGCAATGGATCGGGAAAGCGGCCTGTTCGTCATTAAACCAAGCGGAGTCAGTTATGACAAGATGAAAGCGAGCGATATGGTCGTTGTCGATCTTGACGGCAATGTAGTTGAGGGAAATCTAAGACCTTCCTCCGATACCGCAACTCATGCTGTCTTGTATAAGCATTACCCAGAGATCGGAGGCATCGTGCACACTCACTCCACTTGGGCAACGATCTGGGCACAAGCAGGACTTGATGTGCCGGTAATGGGAACGACGCATGCGGACACCTTTTATGGAGCTGTTCCTTGTGCACGTTTCCTGAACCAAGGGGAGATTGACCGGGGTTATGAGGCTGAAACGGGACGTGTCATCATTGAAACGTTTGAGCAGCGTGGGCTGGATGTCATGGCCATTCCGGCCGTCCTGCTCCATGGTCATGCACCGTTTACTTGGGGCAAGGATGCGAAATCGGCAGTTGTGAACAGCGTTGTGCTGGAGGAAGTTTGCAAAATGAATTTGTATGCGCGGCAATTGAATCATTTTGCCAAAGAGCTGCCGCAAGGCATTTTGGACAAACACTATTTGCGCAAGCATGGGAAAGACGCCTACTACGGGCAGAAGTAATTATTTTATCCACTATTAAATTTAGAAAAGAGGATGATTGTAATGACAGTAACATTAGCTAAACAGTTTTGGTTTGTCGTAGGTTCTCAAAACCTGTATGGGGCAGAAGCATTGGCCGAAGTAAAAGCAGACGCACAGAGAATGACGGATGCGTTGAATGCAAGCGGTGTGCTGCCTTACCCGCTCGTATTGCAGGACCTGGCTATCAGCGCAGATAAAATCACAAGCATGATGAAAGAAGTTAATTATCGCGATGAAGTGGCGGGCGTCATTACGTGGATGCATACGTTCTCGCCTGCAAAAATGTGGATTCGCGGAACGAAATTGCTGCAAAAGCCGCTGCTTCACCTGGCAACGCAATACAACGAAAGCATTCCTTGGTCCACAATCGATATGGACTTCATGAACCTCAATCAGGCTGCTCATGGTGACCGCGAATACGGCTTTATCAATGCCCGTCTGAAGAAGCAAAATAAAATCGTCGTAGGCTACTGGGAACGTCCTGAGGTGCATCAGCAAATTGCCGACTGGATGGATGTAGCCGTTGCCTATAACGAAAGCTTTAACATCAAGGTGGCTCGTTTTGGCGACAATATGCGCAACGTAGCCGTAACGGATGGAGATAAAGTCGAAGCCCAAATTCAGTTCGGCTGGACAGTAGATTATTACGGTATCGGCGACCTCGTACAATACGTGAATGCCGTTACGGAGCAAGAAATCGACGATCTGATGGGACTGTATGCGGAGCTATATACATTTGATTATGGCACGAGCAGCAAAGAGTCTTGGGAAGCTAGCGTAAGAGTGCAAGCGAGCTATGAAATCGCCATGAAACGCTTCTTTGAAGAGAAGGGCTACAATGCCTTCACTACGAACTTCGAGGATTTGCATGGCATGAAGCAGCTTCCGGGTCTGGCCGTCCAACGTCTGATGGCACAAGGCTACGGCTTTGCCGGCGAGGGCGACTGGAAGACGGCCGCGCTTGATCGCTTGCTGAAAGTGATGAGCCACAACCAAAATACAGGCTTTATGGAGGATTACACGTACGAGATGGCAGCTGGGCAAGAAGCTATCCTGCAATCTCATATGCTTGAGGTAGACCCGACTTTGGCCAGCAACAAACCAACCATCATCGTTTCCCCATTGGGTATTGGCGATCGCGAAGATCCAGCGCGTCTCATATTCGATGGCAAAGCTGGTGAAGGTGTCGTTGTTTCCATGGCTGATTTCGGCACACATTACAAACTGTTGATTAATGAGGTTTCCGCATTCGAGCCAACGGTTCCAGCTCCTAAGCTCCCTGTAGCTCGTGTGCTGTGGAAGGTGAAGCCGAACTTCCAGGATGGCGTCAAAGCTTGGATTGAGAATGGCGGCGGCCATCATACTGTCGTTTCCTTGAACCTGACGACAGACCAAATCGTGACTTATGCTAAATTGGTGAACCTGGAGTACGTTATTATCAAGTAACATCGTTATTCATTCAAGCAAATAAGCGTTTTCCTTAAGGCCGGGGGTGACCCTCCGGCCTTTTTCTTTTGCTCTAGGGTGTGTAGGCAAACGTGAGCCCCGCTGCTGCTCCTTGTTTAGTGATTATTCGAGGCAAATCTCCTCGGACCATTCAAGGCTTAAGGAATCGCAGCATGTAATTGTTGCTGAGTGCACAGTTGCAGTGAGCACTGTGGCTTAGACTACAGTTGTAAAGAATACTGTGGCTGAGAACACATAGATTTGGAATCGAATTCCTTTTTTGTTAGACTGAGTTTCCGTTATTCTGGCTTTTGATTCCCTTTCGAGCCTTAAGGGGACAGGAGATTCGCTATTGCCTTCAAAATCCTCTCAAAATGACGATGTGCAGCGCATTAGCGGCCCCTGAGTCCGCAGCCTCTGTCGTAGCCCATGATTCAATTAAAATAGCGGCTTCTGTGTCCACCAAGTCTGTCTTTATGTCTTTGTGCAGGGAGCAAGCCTCAGAAACGAAGAGCATGAAGCAGACTTTTGGTACGTAGGTTCACATTTTTCATATTTATAGGTTGTACCATTCCCGGCAGTAGAGGGAAGACGTTTGAACACTGGTTTTTATCGAAATCCAGCTCGCTTGCGTTTGCATACAGGCTCTAGTTCATTATATTTACTGCTTTGGCAATTGGAGTTGGGGGATAGGTATCCAGCTGTTCATTTTCGGTAATATGACAGCTGTGATTTTGGTGCAATATGGATTAAACTAACTGGAAGTTTTGTTTAAGCAGGAGTATGAAACAACAGGTGAACTTTTGTCGTCTTATAAGAATAGACTCAGATTTAGTTACTATTATTCAACTACAGGGCGAACTTTGTAACAAGAAGAGCTGGATGGAGGAGCATAGTGATGGAAATAAAGCAATCATTTTCGAATCGAGTGAAAGATTATGTTAAATATCGTCCAACCTATCCTAGTGACGCAATAGATTATTTATATAATATTGTCAAACTTGATGAGAATTCGACCGTGGCTGATATTGGGGCAGGGACAGGAAAGTTATCTGAATTACTAGTTGAAAGAGGTACTCATGTTATCGCAGTAGAACCAAATCAGGAAATGCGAAAAGCTTGTATACAAATACTTGGACATGAATCCAACTTTCGTGCTGTGGAAGGTTCAGCGGAATCCACATGTTTGCATGACAATTCCGTGGACTTTATCGTTTGTGCACAAGCGTTCCACTGGTTCGATCGTACGGTTACAAAAAAGGAATTTACACGAATTCTAAAAGACCATGGTAAGGTTATTTTAGTTTGGAATACACGTCAAACAAAAGGAACCCCTTTTTTAGAAGGGATAGAACATTTATTGCTTAACTATGGGATTGATTACTCTGAAGTGAATCACAAAAACATTTCGGAAGATGAATTGCAATTATTTTTTAAAGAAAATACGATGAAGAAATCCGTTTTTAAAATGCAACAATTATTTGATTTTGAGGGTCTAAGTGGAAGAATAATGTCTTCCTCCTATACTCCTATGCCTGAACATCCTAACTACGGACGTATGAAGGAAGAATTAAAAAAGCTATTTAATCGATATGAGAAAAACGGGAAAGTCACTTTTATATATGAGACAGAGTTATATTGGGGAGAGATTTAATATTCACTTAGGGAGCTATCATGCTTATTGTAAGGAACAAAAATATTCTAGGAGTGTGGCATGAATGATGCAGCCATACAAGGTTCTATCTGAACTTCTAGCACGAATAGAAAAAGATGTTTCTGGTACTAGGGAGACAGACTATTTGGCTGATCTCCCGATCTCCGTTGTTCATTTGCGTCGGCTCTTCAAGTTCGCTTTCGGCGTGCCGCTACAAAGCTATATCCGCTCTCGAAAGCTGGCCATCAGCTTGGAGAATTTGATGCTAACCGAGAAACGGGTTCTCGACATTGCAATTGAATGCGGTTATGAACATGAGCAAACCTTCATACGCGCGTTTAAACGAGAGTATGGGCTTACGCCCGGCGAATGCAGGCATTCCGGCAAGAACATCCACGTAACACCTCCTCTTCATCTGTTTCCAAAAAACAATGTTGGCGGAAATTTGGTGTACGGGCCGGAAATGGTCATGATTCCAGCCTTCCATTTAATCGGGCAAAAGTATCGAATCGAAATCGCCGAAGCCCCGACAAAGGCACCCGAAGCTGCCAAGCAGTTTTGGTGGAGCAAGCGGCATAAAGTGCCTAATCCTGTTGAATCCGATATTTATTACGGTCTAACGAGAACACCTGACCCATCGCTTAGTTGGACATATTACATACCGTCTATGCGCGTAAAGAATCTGAGTGAAATTCCGGACGGCTTTACAGGCGACACCGTACCTGCATCCTTGTGCGTCGGCTTTCGATATATCGGGAACCATCATTATGAGGAGATTGATGAACTACGCGCAGAGGCGCTATATAAAGCCATCGATAGGCTTGCACAGGAGCACAACGGGAAATATGAGCTTCTGGAAAGCGAATTTTTCTTAGAGAAAATTGACACGGGTGCCTATGATGGGCAATTTTGTCAAATGGAATGGTTTACACCCATCAGAGTGAGAAACACTTAAAATGATCAAAAAAGTCCATTGAGCTTGTAACTATTATGGTAGATTTTATTGTATAGCAACAAAAAATAGAGGTTTGTGCGAAAGGAGATAAAATGAATTATAACGAAACTGTTTCAATCGGAAATACCTATTTGATTCCAGCAGTAACGGAGTTGTTCGGATTAGAAGGCTATGAAATTAGGCTGATTCCGGCACATGACGGAGGGCGGAATGTCGTATATAACTGTGAGAAAGGAGGGAGCCCTTCAAAAATACTCAGAATCGCTTTCTTACCCGACAGGAGCCGGGAAGATTTCCTAGGGGAAACGGAATATATTCGGTATTTATTTGAGCATGGAGGCAGTGTCTCGAATGTAATCAGCTCCCGGAAGGGGAATCTGCTGGAGGAGATCAGCCACAATAACCATACCTTTTTTGTTTGCCTGTTTGAAAAGGCTAAGGGGAAAATGCTTGTAGAAAATAATTATCGGTACCGAGAAGGGGCTCCAATTACCGAATATTATTATAATTGCGGTAAGGTCTTGGGGAAACTGCACCAAATATCGAAAGGGTATGTGCCCACCCATCAACGGTATAGTTTTTTTGACAAATACAAGGTTGAATATATTGAAAAACGGATACCCGGCTCCCTATCGCTGCTAAAGGAAAGACTAGTTGAGCTCCTTATGACATTAAAAGAATTGGATAGGAACCAGGATACTTTCGGTATGATCCATTTTGATTACAACGATGGGAATTATTCAATAGATTTTGATAATGGTCAAATAACCGTATATGATTTCGATAATTCTTGCTATTGTTGGTATATGTATGACCTGGCAGATCTCTGGTCAAACGGATTGGGCTGGATAAAATTTGAACCAGACGCCGATAAACGTAAAAAGTTTATGAATGATTATTTTGAAACAGTCCTCGCTGGATACAGAACCGAGACCAAGATCGAAAATTCGATGCTGGATAAGTTGCCCTTATTTATTAAAGTAACGCTCATGGAAAATATTGTTGATGCATTCGAGGTGATGCGAAACAACGGTGAGGAGCCGAAATGTGATGAGGAGCTGTCGTATCTCATAAAATGTTTGGAAGATGATATTCCGCATAAGGGATTTTTCCATGAGATTTACTCATGTGAAAAACCCTTTGAATATGAGGAACGAAATATTTAGTTAGCGCTTTAGCGCTCCGTGAAGACGTCCGAGAGTAAAGTCTCCATGACTTACTAACGTTATCGGGGAACGATAGTTGAATTGCCAACACTAGGCCGCGAGTACTTCGACGGCCTTCTGTGCATGCAACGAAACATTAATCATATCACTTATGCATAGATATTTCAGAAATATCACGGAGTTCAAAGTCCAGGCTTCGAGTCATATATTTATTGAAAAAACTTGAATCAATTCCTGTGAGCTGATGGAAGAAAGAAATTTCGGCTTTCCAATCATTCTCAATCATTTGACCAATGTCGATAACTCCTTTTTTTGAAACGAAATCAATGATGGTTTTGATTTTCATTGGTTTCTGTATTGGAATTACGTTATCTAGGGGCTCGAACTCCAAATAACCTTTCCGATGCATGGCCGCATAGAAGTTACGATGATCCTTTGACTGAATGATTCCAAGATTAGCTGCTCTATACCCCAATACCTGCAACGAAGTTTTCCATTTCTTTTTTAAATCCAAATAATCATCTGGATTGGTAAGATGGGACACGTCCTGCATATCGGTGGTGAATTCGTCTTCGGGTAATAATAAAGCGCCAGCAAACATATTTGCTTCATTCTCAATAAGTTTGTGTTCTTTTCGTTCTAGGTTCGTAAACTCCATACGATAATGAAGTAATAAATGACCTAATTCATGAGCGATATCAAAGTTCCTGCGAACAGCCGAACGCTTCATATTGCCTAAAATAATATATGGCCGATCATCCAGAGTCCAAAGGCTATAGGCATCAATTTCTTCACCAATAGCCTTTTCAAACACGAAAACACCGCTCTTTTCAATTAGGAACATAAGATCATCATTATTCGTTTTTGCTAGCTCAAGTCTTTGTCGTGCTAAAAGAGCAACATGGTTGATTTGAGCAGATCTATCGTCCTCTGTATGATTTAAATACGCTATAACTTCATCACGTAATTTAATCATTTTAAGGGTAGGATAACTAATTTTAGTTGTAAGATAGCTGACAAATACATTCAAAAATTCAACATGCTTAGCCTCCGCTTGTGTTTTTGAAATGACATTCAGCACTTTTGAGCGATAGGCAATATTCGTTAAGTCGATATTGGATGAAGTGATGTTCTTTTCAAGCATGTCTTCTGTATAAAAATATTTACTTTTTACTTGGAAAATCCGTTTTAACTCATTTACGATTTGCATTTTAGGTGATGTATAAGCATTCTCGTATTGCCAGACTGCTTGTTCTGTTACGCCTAACTTTTCGGAGAGCTCTTTACGCGAATATCCGTGCATGATTCGTAAATTGGTTAGGTTCTTACCAATAAACATGCTTGCTGCCTCCTAGTTAAATTAACATCATGCCATTTTATATATCTTGTTTTTTATCTTTTTCAATTATACCGATATCAAATGCTGCTGGGTCTATACGTTCATCATTTGATTCAGGTGCGACTACTTCTCGGTCCTCATCAGATAATGTAGCTCCTGAGATGAAATCGGACAGATCCTCGACAAAGTATGCAATGTTATCACTTGGATTGGGTAAATAGTGTAAGATCTCGGAAATTTGATACGCTTCATCAATAGCATATGTGAGTATGTGAAACTCATTGTAAGAAGATTTGAAATAATCCAGATCAGGTTTGACTGCACTTTCTAACATAAATAAGGAGAGCTGTTCGACTCTCTCGGTTCGTGCCCCTCTTTTTGGCGATTTTTCTGAGGCGGAAAATACCAAATTTTTATTTATTTTTGAAAGCTCATGAAGATAGGTACGAAGAGACCCGTTATTTTCACTCTCATCTGGAAGTGTAGCTTGTGAAAAGCAATCTTCATTGAAATAAGCGGCATTTTTAATAAGAAAAAGAATGTTGGAATCTCCATTAACGAATTGGAGGTAGTCCCATGTTAATCCAGCCTTTGCTTTCTTGTATGTAAATCCATGAGCGATGCACTCTTCAGCGAGTTTGCTCTCAATAAAGTTACCCTTAGTCCAAGAAAAAGCAGAGCTGATTTTCATTTTTGATTTTCTGTCTTTGCGATGATCAACATAGTCACGATAACCTTCAACAATGGCATCAACAATCATATTATTATGTGCAGGACTAAACTTGTATTTATCCACATCAAACACCTCAGTTCGATAATATGAAGACAGTTAATATTGTAATCGAAGTTGGGATGTATTGAAATGATTTTTTCTGTTTTTCTTAAAGTTTCAAGCTGTATCTTGCTTTTTCTTTATAGTGGTTGGTTTGAATTATTGACTATCTTTCTTGAATTTATTCGTAGGTTGCCTAAGATCATATCAGTCAATGGCAACAAAGAATGGAATACAATCGTCTAGTTATTGTACTTCCTAGTTACAGCTTGGGAATAAGCAAAGCAAAAGGAGCGTTTCCATGAAACCATATACCAGAAAAATCGTGGTGCTGGGAATCGTTGCTGCGATACTCATACCTATCCTGCTGTTCACAGAGTTTAATTACGGTTTTTACCAAAAGTTTCGATTCGAGCAGCGGGCAGAGCATTATTTGGCGGAAACCTATGCCGAAGACATGAAGATTGTGAGCGTTCGTTATTTATGGGATAACATAGAACCGCTAGTAGCGACTGTACACCCAAAATCCGATTCATCGCTCCGGTTTTATATCTACCATAGTGAGGAACGAGAGCTCGGATTAACAGACGATTATGCGACTACTTTATGGAAAATACAGGCGATGAAAGAAGCGGAGACACTACTGCAGCCCATACGGCCGGAGTACGCCCGCCACGCGAGTATCGATTTTTCCTGCTGTAAGGTCAGTGAATATGATTTTGCGTCGATTCGCGGGGAAGTGCCGCATTACGGGACAACAAAACTGCCCTTCGATTTAGCAGTTACTCTGGAAAGGGCGATGGAAGCAAACGATATGGATCATATGTATCAAGCTGTGGCGTCTCTTCGGGAATCCGCGTCACTTGTGCTTGGGAGCCTTGTATTCCGTTTTCCGCTTTCGGAGACAGGCGGCTTCGCTGTATTTGAGATTCCAGGTGACGCCTTAAATGCTGTCACATCCGCAGCGGATGTGGAAGCCTACAATGCAACGAGGATACCCGCACAGGAAATGGCCGAGCGAATCGGAGCCTCTCTTGAGTGGAACGAGCAGAAGAGCGAGGCGATCTTCACCCGGGATGATACGACTTTGGTCGTTCGCAGCTGGGGAAATGAGGCGTTTCTGAACGGAGAATCCGTTGCTGACCCAATAGGCGCTCATATTGGCGACTTCATGCACCTTATGGTGCCGGTCTGGTTGGCCGAGCACGCTTTTGAACAAAAGATAGCATTGTGGTAGCCTTTCTAATGAACTACGAAATATGACAACAGGTTGAATGGCTCCCAAACTAAATGAGTTAATACGTCCTAAAATGTCAAATTACTAGACATAGTCTTATTGAAAGTCGCTATTTTAGCGGCTTTTTTTGTTTTATCGGTATAAGTAGAATATAGTCCGATTACCGATTAGATGCTGATGAATAAGCAGTGTAAAAAAATAGCTTGCCTTAAAAGAAAATTTGTCATAAACTGTTGATGCATCAACCGTTGATATGTCAACGATTTTTTTGAAATTTATAGATTGCCTGTAGAAAAAGGAGAATAACACATGACAAAGACAGCATTAGTAACTGGTGCGAATAAAGGTATTGGATTTGAAATTGCAAAGCAGTTGTTAGAAGCGGGTTATCGTGTTTTAGTAGGGGCACGCGATCAGGAGCGAGGAGAAACGGCAGTAACTGCCCTCCGAGCATTTGGTGATGCACATTTGGTATTGCTGGACGTTGCTGACCTGCAAAGTATTGATCATGCAGTGACAAGTATTAAGCAGAATTACCCTGAGTTGGCGCTTTTGGTGAACAATGCTGGTATTCCAGGCGATATGCATAAACCAGGATGGGAGTTTGCAGTTGAGGAGCTGCAGGCAACTCATCAAGTCAACTTTATCGGCCCTTATGCACTTTCAAAAGGCTTGCTGCCCCTATTGATTGCCAATAAAGGCATGATTCAAAATATCAGTATCCCTCTTGAGCCGTTGCCTTACTTCAATGCATTTGCCTATGCAACATCCAAGGCTCCATTGAATGTCATGACAAAGTCTTGGGGAATGAGCTTTGAGAAGAACAATATACCTGTACAGATTTTTGCAGTGATGCCGGGGGCGGTTTCAACAGATCTGAATGGTAATATGACAGGAGATTTTGTGAAAACAACTGCTCAAGCTGCGGAATTTATCCTTACCTTTGTTTTGGATGATGAAAATCACAATGGACAGGTCATTAATTACGATGGCACTCTAGCAGTATACTGATTGAATAAAAGATTCAATTATAACTTTTGATCTATTTCCTCTTCGATAAAAGCCCTTTCTCCACTGGAGAGAGGGCTTTTAAGTTTGGATGATAAGCCTTCTACTTATAAAAGCTATGGCTATGGGCAGACTTGCTTGTAAAAAGAATCATTAAGTTGTATATTGTCTAATACATTGCAAGCCTTTAGCAATCATATACTATCAAGAAAGTTGGGATGGTTTTGAGTAAAGATTGGTCACAGGAGGCCACGTTGTTATACCAAATGTACCGTGTAAACAACGCCATAAATACTACATTCGATGCTTACATCAGCATCAGCCAATCTCGCTTTGAAATACTCGCATTGATATATCAAGAGATCGAAATCAGTCAAAGTGACTTACAAAAAAAAGTAACCCTTGATAAGGCAGCTGTCGCTAGGCATCTCAAACAGCTTGAAGACAACGAGATCGTATCAAGAAGAAAAAAAGATGGGGACAACCGTATGATTTTGGTTAAATTGACTGATTACGGAAGAGGATTAATCGAAACTTCACAAAGGGAGAAAGAGCATTTTGCGAAGGAACTATTAACTGATATTAGTGATACAGAACTTACCATGCTAAGAAAAATATTAGTTCAGTTAAATACAAATATTGAAAAAATGAAGGGAAATGCTTAGTAAGAACAGGTCTTTATTTCAGCGGCTTATTTCTTGAAGTAGTCACTTTTAGAGCATCTCTCCAAATCCGAATTAAAAAGGAGTAAAGCAGCCAATGGAAGATGGCTGCTTTACTCCTTTTTTGTCGCTTCCTCAATAAACCTTCTTCTGATCCCGATCCTCCTTGATAATTTCGACCGCTTCCTTGAAGCGTAGCGCATGCACGATCTCCCGCTCGCGCAGAAACTTCAGGCTGTCCTGCAAATCGACGTCGTCGGTCATATCGATGAGCCATTGGTAGGTCGCACGCGCCTTCTCCTCAGCCGCAATATCCTCGTATAAATCCGCAAGTGGATCTCCTTTCGCTTGTATGTAGGCGGCGGTGAAAGGAACACCTGAGGCATTGTTGTAAAATAGCGCGCTGTCATGGCTCACATAATGCGGACCAAGCCCAGCCTCTTCAAGCTGCTCGGGCGTTGCATCCTTGGTAAGCTTGTAAATCATCGTGGCGATCATTTCAAGGTGCGCGAATTCCTCCGTTCCAATATCCGTCAGCAGACCAATGACCTTGCTTGGAATCGTATACCTCTGATTCAAATAACGCAGCGCTGCCGCCAGCTCACCATCGGCGCCGCCATATTGCTCGGCGAGATAACGCGCCATTCGGGGATCGCATTTGCTAACCCGAACAGGGTACTGGAGCTTTTTCTCGTAAACCCACATGCCGTTGTCACCTCCAACATGCTAAGCCGCCGCTTTTCGAGCCTACACTGCCCCGATTGAGCGGCAGCCCGCTGTGCTTCATATTGACTGTCTGGCAGGTTTATTACACCTGCCAAGGCCAAGGCGTATCCGGCCACTGAAAAGGAAAACCAGAGAAGCTGTGTCCGTAGTTCATCAGCGGCCCGTACTTCATCTCGAACTGCTGGGCGCATAGCCGGCGCTGCTGGGCCAAATAATTGAACTGCTGCAAGGCTTGATGGTCATGTGGATGGGTATCGAGATAGAGGTTCAGCTCGAGCAGGCCAAAATCCAGCTGCTGCAGCTCCAATAGCTTGGCATAGTAGGCTTTATCGCACACGATAGGCTGCTCACTCATGACTAATAGCTCCCCCCTCCGCATTTCGATTCGTAAGGGCTGTATAGCGCCGGCCACAATGTTCCAAGCCGCAGCGCCTCCTCTAGCGAAAACTGCGGAAGGTTCGTCGGCTGAAAAGGAATGTATTGGTTCGGCGGAACGACATACGTCCGCACAATCATCGGCTCACACGGATCGTGCGGCCCGACGAAAGGGTACCATCTTCGAATTTGCGAATTGCTGTTCATGCACGGCCTCCTCCATCCAGCCAGAACCGCAGAATTTCCCGCGCTGTCCTGCATCCAGGCTGGAGCAATATTCATATGTATGAGCACCGCCCAGCTATATTGCCTGTCTGCTGCAAAATTTCCAATATTCGGCTTGCAATTGTGACTTTTTTATACGGAGGGACTGCCTTTGCTTACTCCATATCCGGAGGCATCATCTGATTGCGCTCAAGCAGCGCCCATAGCTCTTCGGCCAGCTCTTCGGCCGGATAGGGCATGGAACGGGTTATCCACCACTCCAGAACACCAACTGCGGCGGATACTAAAAACTGCTTCAGTACCTCTTTGTTCCGGTCTTTGTTAATCCCTTGCATATCTATGTTTTCACCGAGCTGCTGAAACATCAACTCCATCATGCGGCTTCGGAAAGCGGGAATGCTCTTGTTCGTTAGCAGCGTTGCATATAGAAAAGTATGCTCCTCTAAAAATTCAAGGGTTTGAAGCAGCAGCTCTTTAGAAGAAAAGGAGGTTGCTTCCTGGCTAGGCAAGCATTTTTGCTGCAGCTGGACCAAATGGACCTCGATGCATTGATCAAGCAGATCGAATTTATCTACATAATGCAAATACACGGTGCCCCGGTTTACATTCGCCTGATCTGCGATCTCATTGATTGTTATTTGCTCAAAATTTTTCTCTGCCATAAGTGCAATAAAAGCTTTCATAATCGCTTCCCGCGTTTTGAGCACCCGTCTGTCCATAGGACCCTCCTGAAAAATGGTTTTGAACAACTTTTCCAAATCTGTTGAATAATCAACAAATGGGCCCATTTTAGCGATTGAAGCGAGCCCAAGTCGTTGGTACTATCATTGTATTGAACGAATGTTGATAAAGCAACAAACGTTCAAAAAGGAGGTCAATATGAAAATATTAGTTTATGGCGCGGGCGTGTTAGGCAGCTATCTGGCCCATGTGTTAGTACAGGGAGGCAATGATGTTACGGTGCTTGCCAGAGGCAGCAGAGCGGAGGAGCTGAGCAGTGACGGGCTCGTGATTCGCCATTATTTTCAGCGTAAAACGACCGTAGATAAAGTGAAGGTCATTCAGACGCTCCCGGCGGATGACAACTATGACTTGATTTTTGTCGTGATGAAATATAATGATTTTCCAGCGGTGCTGCCGATTTTGGCGAAAAATAAAAGCCGCCATATTGTGCTTGTCGGCAATAATCCGACGGCCGCTGCGACGGAGCAAGAGTTATTGGCGGATAGCTTGCCTGACAAAAAGGTCGCCTTCGGCTTCCAGCTAAGCGGCGGCCGCAGAGAAAAGGGGCGCATGATCGCCGTACGTGGAGGCGGTCAAATGGTGCTTGGCAGCCTGAACGGACCTGTTCCCTTTAAAGATTTAATCGACAAAGTATTTGCAGTAGCGAAATATAAAATCGATTATCATGAGGATATAGATGCATGGCTTAAAAGCCACATCGTGCCGATTCTGGTGTTGAGCTCCGTCAGCTATGTCAAAGATAATCAATTTAAACATATAGCGAAAGACAAAAAGCTGCTCCAGCAAATGATTGCAGCTGTTGATGAAGGCTTTAAGGTAATGGAGGCTGTCGGCTATACGATTACACCTGCTAATCAGGTTGATTATTTTCGTCGGAAAAGGCAGCTCGTCTACTTTTTTCTGAAAATTTATCATCGTCTTCCCGTTGCGAAAATGATAGATGGCTCATTCGTGGAAATCGCCCATTTGCATAAAGCGTTTGATGTTTGGAAGCAGCAAGCTCGTATAGCAACGCCAAACTGGAATGAGCTTGAGGAGGCGTTCATCTCTAAAATGGAGGGGGAGGCTAACGGAAGACGATAAGCGGGGGATGAAAAAGGACAGCGCGGCTTCGCTGAGGCCCGCTGTCCTTGCTTATTGGCTTTTCAGTGGTTGATGTCCAGCTGTGCCTGAAGCCGTTCCAGTACCGCTGCCACCCCCGATCCGCTTGAAGATAAGCCGAAGCAGCGGCGGAACTGCAAAATAGATAAACCAAATGCGAAACAGCTGGTAGCAGCTGACGATGGCAATATCGGCGTGAATTTCCTTCGCCATAATGCCCATTTGATCCATTCCGCCGGGGACCATGCTTAGGAAGGCAGTTGCGGGCGCAATCGCATGCAGCTTCCCAAGCAGCACGGTAAGGCCGAATGCGCCGACTAGCAAAACAATTCCGCTAGCGACGGCGAGCAGCGTCATTCGCACTTTGCTTTTCAGACTCTCTGGCCGCAGCAGCAGCCCTACATAGGTGCCGATCATCAATTGTGCGGCGTTAATCATGGCCGATGGAAGTACAGGAGCATCCACGCCCAAGCCGTGAATAATCGCCGTTGCGATCATCGGCCCAAGCAAATAGGCGGAGGGCATTTTGATCCTTTTCGCCAGCAGGGCAGCCGCCACGCATGCGATGGCGAAAGGTACAATGCCGGGAAATAACGCGGCCCAGTAAGCACCCTCAGAACCATCCGTTATTGGTTTAGCCGCCTCATGCACTCCGCCAAATAGAGGGCTGAATACGAGCAGCGGCACACAGAAAATAATCATCATTAATCGCGACACCTGCAAAAAGGTGACGACCGTAATATCAATCCCCTTCGTATCCTCCGCCAAAATCACCATTTGTGACAAGCCGCCGGGAATACAGCCCATGAGCACGGTCGGCAGCGGCAGTCCAGACAGCTTGGCGAAAGTCACGGCGATTAAACCGCTGAACAGCAAAAGCAGCACGGTCATCAGCACCATAGTCGGCAGCTGATGACCCATCTGCCTGATCGTATCCAGCGTTAGCGACAGTCCGATCGAATAGCCGATCATAATGAGTGCGGTATCGCGTATGGAGCTGGGCCACTCCGGCCGCAGCTTCTCCTTGAGCAAGCGGGAGCCGATGAAGGCGAAGACCATCGGGCCGAGCAGCCAAGAAAGCGGCACCTGCAGCAGCGTGAATAGAAAACCGCCAGTCAGCGCGAGTACAAGTGTAATAAGAAAGCGGATCACAGCTGATCAGCTAGCTCGGCAATCCGTTTGTTTGCGTCTCCTTGGAACAACCCGCCGTGGTAGCAAATCACCTGCTCAATATCAAAAGCTTTAAATTTACCGAGGGAACGGATAGCCTCAGCCATATCAGGTGTAGCAGCAGGCACTGGCCCAGATAGCTGGCCATCGATAACGACCATAGCATCGCCTGCAAGAAGCGTCTTGCTCGGCTGGTGGTATAAAGCGACATGCCCCGGCGTATGGCCGGGTGTATGAATGACGGTAAGACCGCCGCCGAAGTCGAGCGTATCGCCATCTGCAATCGTCAAATTGACGTTCGGACGGGTTGGGTGTATGAACGTGTTCTCAAAGGCTGTCCGCTGCTGCTCAGGCATCGTGTCCAGCAGCTGTGCCATCCTTTCAGGAGATGCTTTGAGAAGAGGTTCTAGCCCGTCAATGGCAGCCTGATCCCCAAGATGAGCGTAAACGACAGGCAGCTTGCGGCTTCCGGACAGAAAACCTGGCAAGCCGCCAATATGATCTAGATCCTGATGGGTAAGTATAATCGCGCTAGGCGGTGCATCGGGGAACCCCGCTTCTACGACGATTCGCTGAATGGCTTCAGCAGAGCCGGGCAGACCAGTATCCACCAGCACCCAGAAGTCAGGTCCCCATATCGCTGTGGGATGGAATACTCGTTGATTGCCTCCCAAGCTTAAAGTCAATTCCAGCATTTCAATTCCTTCAGCTATGCGCATGTGCAGGCCACCGCGTCTTTCCTATTTATATAGAAACAAGCGGCAGCGCACCTCCTTTACCAGTAAAGTAAAACTTATGAGTTCAATATAGAACTAAATAGTTTCGGTGTCAACTCTACACATTGACCTTGCTCTTTCCTCATGTCAAGATAGGGGGGAGGTGGGCATACAGATGAAGGAATTACGAAAAGGGAAAATTTTGGATGCTGCTTTAGCGCTTTTTCGAGAGAAGGGCTACAGTGCTGTATCCATGCAAAATATTGCTGAAGCTTGCGGCATGGCGAAAGCGAGCATATATAAATTTTTTGCTTCCAAGGAAGATTTATTTACCGAGGTGTTTACCGTCTGCTACCGTTCTTTGCTGGAGCAGGAAGCGGAGCTTGACCGCGTGCAATCGCAGCAGGGCCTTGCGCCAAAGGAGAAATTTCGCCGGAAGATTGAATTCCAGCTGTATTATACAATGGAGAATCATTTGTTCATGCTCGACTTTAAGGAGCTGCCGATTACGGCAAATGACAAATTTTTGACCGCATGGCAAAATAAAAAGGCCGCTATGCTGACGTGGCATCGGGAGCTGCTGACAGAGGCGTACGGCGAGCAAATCGATCACAGCATATGGGATATCGTCACGATTTTTCGAGGCATGCTGCTGCAATATTTATCCTATGCCATTCAGAAGGTTCTAGCTGTGCCGATGGCTGAGCTGGCGGCTTTTCTGGTGGACCGGATGGACGCTGTCGTCCGCGATATGGCGGCCAAGCAGCCGAAACCGATTATTGACGGCGCCAACGTATATTTTAACCATTTGAACCCAAGCAATGAGCCGGTACGGCGGGAGACGGCCCTGCAGTTTCTGCAAACGCTAGCGGGGAAAATAGATGAGCTGCCTAGATCAGAGGCGGTTCGCGCAGAACTGCGGGAGGTCGTTTCGCTTATTCAGCAGGAGGCTCGGGCAGAGCTGCGAAATCCGACCCTTTTGCGCGTGCTTGCAGCTTATTTAGAAAATGTTTCCGAGCTGAGGGCTGACGTGCGGCAGCTGAATCTCATGCTATTCTAACCGCTTGCTATGGTAAAAGGGTGGATTTGAACACATAAAACTATTTTTTACATCAATTGTAAAAATAGCCGACAGATCCAGCTCTAGAATGAAAATTATTATGTCAGCGTATTCACTCCCTCCCTGAGAATGTCGATATACATATCACACAGATCAAGAGGAGTGAATTTATGAGATTTAGTATTCGATTCAAATTGCTAGCGGGGTTTATTTCGGTAGCATTACTGCTTGTTGCAACAGGAGTAATTGCAATATTTTCCATGAACGGAATGGGCGACAAAGCTAGTGAGATGAATGACAGGTGGATGCCAAGCGTGTCGCTGCTCGGCATTATGAATGGGGACGTGTCTGACATTGAGCGTCTTGCCCTGAACATCATTGTAGAAGAGAATGCGGATGAACTTAACAAGATGAACACTGCTTTGGATGGTCTTCTCGACAAGCTTAAAGCCGAAAACGAACAATTAGCAGCGATGCTTCAAAGTGAAGAAGAGAAGGCACTTTTCGATGAATATAGTAAAAGTCTGGATCTCTATCTAGCCAAAATGCCGGAGTTTGTTGCATATGGCAAGGAAGGAAACTTCGCTAGGTCAAGCGAGCTGCATACGGCAGCTTACCCGCTCTGGTATACGGCCAATGATAATATTACCAAAATGATCAATCTGGGAATCGAAGGATCGAAAAGTGCTGCAGATCAGTCGGTCGACTTGGCTGAGACAAGCACGAATACCATTATTGCTGTAGTCATCATAGCTGTAATACTGGCGCTGGCTGTTGCAATCATGATTGCGCAAATGGTATCCCGGTCTGTGCAGAAAGTAAGCAGAGCGGCAGAGCAAATTGCCCAAGGCGATTTGACCGGAGAGACGATCGTTATTAAAAACCGTGATGAAATTGGCGATTTGGCTAAATCCTTTAATGCCATGACCCATAGTTTGCGCGAGGTCATTCATTCCGTTTCCATGACCTCCTCGCTCGTTGCAGCTTCCTCTGAGGAGCTGATGGCAAGCGCTGACCAGAACAGCAAGGCGTCGGAGCAAATTTCCGAGACGGTCGAGGAGCTGGCTGTCGGGACAAGCGAGCAGGTCGAGATGGTGAAGCGCTCCTCCCAAGCCATCGATGAAATGTCGATTGGCGTCGAGCAGATCGCGCTGCGTGCGCAAAGTGTATCCACATCGGCACTCGATGCGGCAGCTCAATCGTCAGAGGGCAATCGGACGATTCAACAGGCCGTTGTGCAAATGGACTCCATTCAGCGCTCGATTTCCTCGCTTGCTGAGCTGGTTACTGGACTTGGCGAGCGTTCGGATGAGATTGGCAAAATTACCGATGTGATTACGGCTATTGCGACGCAAACCAATTTGCTGGCTCTGAACGCGGCAATTGAGGCGGCAAGAGCAGGCGATCATGGTCGCGGTTTTGCGGTCGTAGCGGATGAGGTCCGCAAGCTGGCGGAGCAATCATCCGCTTCGGCTATGCAAATTACCGGACTGGTCAGCGTTATTCAGAAGGACACGATTAATGCAGTCCAAGCCGTGACAATGAACAAACAAGAGGTGTCGCAAGGCATTTCGGTTGTGACGAATGCTGGAGAAGCATTTGAGCAAATATTGGATGCCGTTAACAAGGTAGCCGGCGAAATCCAAGAGGTTTCGGCTAGCGCGGAGCAAATGGCGGCAAGCACGGATGAGGTTGTCGGCTTTGTGAAGCAGATCTCCCACATTGCGGAGGAAGCTTCGGGCGGCGCGCATAATGTGTCCGCAGCGACACAGGAGCAGCTTGCTTCGATGGAGGAAATTGCTTCCTCAGCGGCATCGTTGTCCAGCATGGCTGAGGAGCTTCAGGATAAGATCAGCAGATTCAAAGTTTAAGTGAATAACGCTCTTAAGCTTCATTAGAAATAAAAGTAAAGAGACAGCTCCCGTAGTATTAGGGACTGTCTCTTTGCTTGTTATGGACGTATTGCTACGGCGTGACACCGACTCATGGATTGTTTAGAAAAATGGATAAGCGCACAATTTTAGCATCTACAATACGGAAATGATAGTCGAGGAGTAACGGATCGGGTAACCCCGTTTTGTCGTAGGTTCCTTCCAACTTGCATGTTACAACAACCTCATCCTTATTTTCTTTTACTGTTCCAGGCTCTAGGGTTACGTTTGCTCCAAAATGGTATTGATCACTCCATTTTTTAATCTCTTGTTTGCCAATCCGCTGTTTACCTTCATCCAACACAACGGCATCTTCCGTAAAGCAATTAATAAATGCTTCCGGATCGGGTTTATTCGATGCATGTATATATTCACGGATTACAGTAGGAATTTGCATGATTTCCATTGTTCTTCCCCCTTAGTTAGTTTGCACCATTAAACGGTAGGAATGGTTCCGCCATCAATGACATATTCACTTCCTGTAATGGATGCTGCACGATCTGAGACCAAAAATGCAGCCAACTCAGCGACTTCTTCAGGAAATCCAGGGCGGCCAATTGGAATGCCCCCAAGCGAATCCATAAGCTGCTGGAGCGCACTTTCTCTGCTTCCTGTTGCAGTTGCCATCCGATCAATCAACGCATCTGCTGCTTCAGTCTGAATAAAGCCAGGAGACAATGAATTAATGCGAATACCACGGGGAGAAAATTCATTAGACAGCCCCTTGCTGTAATTAGCGAGAGCAGCTTTAGCTGCTGCATAAGCTAATGTAGTTTCATAAAGAGGCAATTTTCTTTGGATTGAGGTGAAATGAAGAATAACCCCTGATTTATTTTCCAACATGAGTGGAATTAAGCCGCGATCAAGCCTTACTGCGGCCAGAAGATTCCAATTTAATGCCTGCAGCCAATCTTCATCGCTAAGGGCAAGTGCGCCTCCTGGTGGAGTAGAGGATCCGCCAACACAATGGACAATAATATCAATACCACCAAGCTGTTCTTTCACTGCTGCAATCAATTGCTCTACTCCTTCAGGCGACGCCATATCGGCTTGAACAAATTTCACCGAAGCGGGCATGTCAGCAGATACGGAACGGGCCGTTGTCAAGACAGTAGCTCCGCTGCTTGCTAGCCTCTTCACAACAGCTTGCCCCATTCCTTTTGTACCACCAGTTACAAGCACTTTCTTGCCTTTAAATTCGGTTGCCGAGTACTCAAATGTTCTGCCCATATCCATTCCTCCTTATGATGAATAATAGTACACTTGACTCCCTTATAACGTCCAATCTATTATAATAATGAAAATGATGAATAATATTAATATAAAGAAGGTCATATGATGGAGCTTACACAATTAGAGTACTTTATGACGGTTGCACGTTTAGAACACATGACGATGGCTTCAAAGACACTCGGTATTACCCAGCCAGCGCTAAGTCATGCGATTGCCAAGCTTGAGAACGAAATCGGGGCTCCCTTGTTTGAGCGTAACGGGCGAAATTTGAAGCTGAACCGTAATGGCGCCATGTTCTCGAAATGGATCGGCAAAGCCTTGCAGAACATTGAAAGCGGCGTAAAGGAAATCGAAGAATGGTCTAACCCGGATACGGGCGTTGTTACTCTGTCCTATCTCAATATCCTTGGTGTAGACTTAATCCCTCATTTAGTTCGAAGCTATCAATTAGAATATCCCAAAATCCGCTTTGAATTGACACAAGGGAATCTTGGAGATATAGATGAACATTTGGAACAAGGACATTCGGATCTTATGATTACATCGAAGGAATCTACTTTAGACAATCATAGATGGTTGGTTATTCAGAAGGTCTCATTGTATATTGTTGTATCCTCCCAGCATCATTTAGCGAATCGTTCAGCTTTGAGTTTGGCAGAGCTTTCGGGTGAACCATTCATTGGTTTGAAAAATAATTGCGGATTAAAAGCGACGATTATGTCGCGTTTCCAACATACTGGTTTTGTGCTTGATTCGGCGTATGAAGCCGAGGATTTAATCACAGTAGCTGGCTTTGTTAAGTCAAATCTTGGTGTATCTGTCTTGCCTAAGACGATGGGATTGATGTTAAACGAACTTGTTTGGATTCCGATTACTGATGATGGTTGGTATTGGGAAATAGGCTTAAAGTGGAGGGAGGATCGACATATTTCTCCGGCTGCCAAGCGGTTTATTGCATTTGTTGAAAATGGGCAGCGGCAGTCTGATTTGCAATAACTCAACACTTTTGCAGAAATTGGTTGGATTACGCGTTTGATTTCCTATTGCTGCCGCTGGCGTATTGTTCGGGCGTGACGCCGATAACGGCTTTAAAATCCTTAATAAAATGCGACTGGTCGTGGTAGCCAAGCTCAAGCGACAGCTGCGTCCAATCGTGGCTGGGACTGCGATCCAGCGTTTCAGCGGCATTTTGCAGCCGATACAGCTGAATGACCCATTTAGGCGAAACGCCGACATATTGGTCGAATAGACGCTGCAGCGTTCTTTTGTTGATATGAAAAGCCGCACATAGCTGGTCGACCTTCGTAACGTCGCGCTGTGCCATAATCCAATCGACCATCTGATTAATGAGCGTGACCGACTCATCCTGTACGGGCAGCTTCGGTTTAATGAAGCGCTCGGCGAGCTCGACCATTGCCGCTTCCCCTTCCTGTGACAGCAGCAGTTCCTCCGTGGATGGACCATCAACATCGAAAATTTCACGAATGTCCAGCGGGCGATCAGCTAGTGAGGACACCGGCTGCTGCATAAAAGGATAGAAACCGCCAGGGCGAAATTTTGCCCCGAAGACGCAGCCTTTGCCTTCTACAAGATAACTATACTTCTGCTTGGCTGCGCCGAAAATACCGCTTCTTCCCTGCTGAATAATGAGATTCACGCATGGATTAGGGACAACCTCCTGTAAATACTGTTTTTGCTCAGGCAAGTCCCAACTGACGATCCAGAAATGCTTGACGAAAAAAGCAATATCCTCGGAAGGGGCATAACGCGTAAGCTGAAAATTTTTCTCCCCCTCCTGCAAATGGAGAAGGCCCATGCTTGGTCGATGCTTGCTTGTGCTCATCATAAATTCCTCCGCATATTATTGTCGTTGTCATTATCGTTGTCGCGTTTTTACAATACATGCTGCTGCTTGCACATTATAATAATTTTATCACAGCCAAGCATACTAGCAAGATAAGGTGAAACGGCTTTCGCCGACCTCTGGCGTCGCGTCGCGTTTCATTCCGAGAAATATAGTGAAAGGATGGAACAATCATATCCTTTCCTATATTTCAAGTAAAAAGGTCAGCCCATTCACGATTGCGAAGGAGTGTAGGTATGGATTTGAAATATGATTTTTATATCAATGCCGAGCCGGAGGAGGTATGGAATGCGTTCATGAAGCCGGAAAACACGCGCAAAATCTTTTTTGGCAGCACGCTGCATTCGACCTTTGAGCCAGGCGCCCGTTATGAATACATTGGCCCGAATGAGAAGGGCGAAGAGGTTGTGCATGTATACGGAACGGTGCTGGAATATAAGCCAAATGAGCTATTCAGCTGTACGGAGCATCCGGGGCCATCCTATCGTGAAAATCATGCGGAGCTGGAGACGCGGCTTACCCTGTCGCTTGAGAAGGTCGGGGGCTGCACGAAGCTGACGCTGGTGAATGATAAGTGGCCAGCAGACCACCCGTCGTATGAAAATACGAAGGCGAGCTGGTGGATGATTCTCAGCAATATTAAGACGCTGGCGGAGACGGGCAAGACGCTTGATTTTGGCTGGTAAGCGCACAAACGTAATGGGTTAAAGAGTGAGAGCAATAGAGGCATTTTTTGAAAAAAAGTAAGGATATATCCGCTTTCATCGAAAAAAAGAACCAGAGCCATAGGTGAAGTGCACCCCTTAGAATGGACATTGGAATAAACCCCTGGTTTATCCGATGAAATTCTAGGGGGTGCATTTTTTATGCCGGTAAAGGGACAGAAGTTTAAACGATACACGCATGAGCTGAGATTGGAAGCAATCAGACTCCATGTTGTGGAGGGATGGACCTATCGTCAGATTATTAATCATTTAGGGATAGCAGACGTATGTCGGATGAAAGTGTGGATGAGGAAGTATCGGAAGCAAGGCGAGTTTGGATTATTGGATCGACGTGGTCGGCAAGAGGAATACATCGACGAGAATCGTCACATTCAAAGCCTTAAACGGGAGAATGAGATGCTAAAAAAGTGTTTGGAAATCTGGATGCGGGAGACGTGCGCCATAAGTACAGAACCATTGAACAAGCATCGAAGTGGTATACGGTAGCTGAACTTTGTAAAACATTCCACGTTTCACGAAGCGGTTATTACGCTTACTTAAAGCGAAAGTCTGTGGACCGGGATAAGGATGTCAGGGGGAAAATCCAAGCCTTATACGCGAAGTATGACGGTAAATACGGGTACAGGCAGCTACAGCTCTTTCTCTTGCAGGAGCATGGGATTTGGGTCAATCATAAGAAGGTTCTGCGCCTCATGCAGGAGCTTGGACTACGCTCTAAAATTCGGCGCAAGCATCGTTGTAACTACGCTTCCTCCGCAGGTGGCCGCGTCGCAGAAAACTTACTGAAACGGGAATTTCATGCCGAATGGCCAAATCAAAAATGGGTCACCGATGTCACGCAGTACCGTGTCGCGGATACTTGGCTGTACCTGTCTGCGATCAAGGATCTGTATAACAACGAAATTGTTGCGTACCACATGGGGCTTCGGAACGATAATCAGCTTGTTCTACAGACTTTTGAGAAAGCATTTGAAAAGCAAAAAGACGTGACGGGATTGATCGTTCACAGCGATCAAGGATTCCAGTACACGTCCCTTGCTTACCACGACATGCTGCCAAAGGTTGGCGCCCAAATCAGCATGTCTCGCCGAGGCAATTGTTATGACAATGCCTCCATGGAGAGCTTCTTCTCGCATCTCAAAACGGAAGGACTCTATCCCTATGATATACGAAGTATCGAAGAGGCACAAAGGCGAATTGAAACGTATATCACATTTTATAACAACGCTAGACCGCAAAGAAAACTAAAAAAATTGACGCCGATTGCGTATCGGCGCCAGCATGTTGCTTAGGTGTTTTTTTCATTGTCCGCTAAATGGGGTCTTGACCATAGGCGGCTTTGGTTCTTTTTTGCGATTTAAAGAAAGAATAACGAGTCAGCTTGGTTTGGCCAAACTTCTTTACAAACCCTAAGAACAAGCTAATATGGATGTTATATACATACAAACGATCAAGGGGATGGATTTATGCGGATTAAGTTTGAGGAATGGGTTGTGGAAGCTGATATAGCCTCTATGCACAAAGCTATGGAGGAGGGCGTACTTAGCTCCGAAAAACTGACGCTAATATATTTAGAAAGAATAGATCGTTATAACCCGATCATCAATGCGGTGCTTGAACTAAATCCAGAGGCCATAGCCATCGCGAAGCAGTTGGATAAGGAACGCGAGGAGCGTGGGAGCAGGGGGCTGCTGCATGGAATTCCTATTTTGTTAAAGGATAATATAGATACGCATGACGCCATGCATACAAGCGCAGGCTCCATAGCTTTAGCAGATTCCATTGCCGAAGAGGATTCGTTCGTAGCTGCCCGCTTGCGTGAAGCGGGTGCGGTATTGCTTGGTAAAACAAATATGACCGAATGGGCAGGGTGCATGTCGGGTCAAATATGGGCGGGATACAGCTCTAGAGGCGGTCTCACGCTCAACCCATATGGCCCAGGGGAATTGTTCATTGGTGGCTCCAGTTCTGGTTCAGCGGCAGCTACCACAATTAATTTAGCAGCAGCAGCTATTGGAACGGAGACGACAGGCTCGATCATTAGCCCTGCCAGCCAAAATGGCCTTGTCGGACTGAAGCCAACTATTGGTCTCGTTAGCCGCGCTGGCATTATCCCCATCTCTCATTTACAAGATACAGCGGGTCCTTTGACGAGAACCGTTGCTGATGCAGCACTGCTGTTGGGGGCAATGATGGGTGCGGACGGACAGCAAGAGACGCGCTTTATAAATAACTATCTCCCTTTTCTGGACGCTTCCTATTTAAAAAAAGCGAGAATCGGCATTCCCAGATTTTATTACCAGGGCTTAGATACTGATCGGCTTGAGATAGTAGAGGCTGCAATTGTCGTTCTGAGAGAGGCGGGAGTAACGATTGTTGATCCTGTAGAGCTGCCATGTGAACAGGTACAGTGGGATGGCAATGTCATCTGCTACGAATTGAAGCAGGGCTTGAATGATTATTTGGGCAAGCTTGCTGCGCATGTCCCTGTTCATTCCTTGCAGGAGGTCATTGCCTTTAATGCTGCAAACGCTGAGCAAGCGTTAAAATATGGCCAGGATATGCTTATTTCTTCGGAAGAGACGAGCGGGACCTTAACGGAGCCTGCTTATTTGGAAAGCCTAGCAAGGAATAAAGAAATGGCGGGTAGGCTAGGAATCGACCACGCACTTGCAGAGCATCAACTGGACGCGCTGCTGTTCCTTGGCAACGAGGGGGGGGACGATCTTGCTGCAAGAGCGGGTTATCCGGTTATTACCGTACCTGGCGGATATGCGGAGAAGGGGGTTGTCGCAAGTGGCGGATATGTAACCAATGGACCGCAAGGCATCACTTTTGTGGGGACCGCCTTCAGCGAGCCGACCCTAATAAAGCTGGCTTATGGCTTTGAACAATTAACGAAGCATCGCTTTGCTCCTGTATTGAAGGAAGAAAAATAGAGTTTGAGGCTGCTGCGTAATATTTTCAAAGTATTGCAGCTTGATAACCTTGGCTGTAGCTAGGGAGGGGAAGCCACGATGAGTGTAAAGCTTTTATATATTGAGGATGACAAGGAAATTGGAGATTTCGTATGTGCCCATTTGAAGGAGCAGGGCTATGAGGTACTATGGCTGCTCAGCGGTGAACGGGCGCTGGAGAAGGCAGAGGGCTGTGGACTGGCGATTTTGGATGTGATGCTGCCGGGTCTGGATGGCTTTACGATTGGGCAGAGGCTGAAAAAAAACGACCCGAGCCTGCCGATTTTAATGTTGTCCGCTCGGACGGCCATTGATGATAAGCTGCAGGGCCTGCAATTTGCTGATGATTATTTGACTAAGCCTTTTCATCCTGATGAGCTGACGGCAAGGGTCGAGGTGCTGCTGCGCCGCTTTGCGAACGTTGCGGCTGAGCCGCTGGCGGTGAAGCATTGGCTCGTGTATGAGCAGGAGAACCGGATTGAAAATCGGGAGACCGGAGAAGAGCTGATTTTGACCGGCAAGCAGTTTCAAATTTTCTCCTACCTCCTGCGGCATCTAGGTCAGATTATGACGAAGGAGCAAATTTATGAGGGTGTATGGGGCGAAGCTTACCTGGAAGGGGACAAGACGCTGATGGTACATATCCGTTATTTGCGCGAGAAGCTGGAGAAGGACCCGGCTCATCCCGAAATTATTGAAACGGTGCGGGGCATCGGATATCGGGTGAAGCCGTGAAGCGGGAAAAGAAGGAGCAGCGGAGACGCAAAGGTGGCCGTTTTTTTCAATCGCTGCAATCCAAATATTTGCTCATTATTTTATTGGCGTTTCTGTTCGTGCCGATCGTGTTTCCAGTGGCAACGATTATGTATTATTTGCTGGGAGTTGCGGTTCAACAGCAGAACATGCAGGAGCTTAAATACGGCAACACCAGCCAGATTGAGCTAATGTTTCATCAGCAGGCGGCTGAGCTCTCCGGCGCATCCAACCAGCACATCAATGACACGTTGCACAAGCTGTGGGAGCGTTATCCGGATGCTTCCTTTTTTTGGGTCGATGGGAGTGGAAAGACCAAGCTGGAGCTCGGCGGGCAGATCGGACTGCCGGCGATTTGGTCGAGTGAGGATAGCATCCAGTTTATGAAGGAATATACCGGCTCGGACATGTTTACAGTTGTAGCCTTTATCGGGGATAAGCCGCTCAGCCAAGGCTTTATGGCGATGCAATTGCCGCGTACGCTTGTGCAAAGCAGCACGCCGCTGATTTCTGGTGCCCCTTTTTATATTCTTTTTCTCATCCTTGTGTTCCTATTTTTCGTGGCTTTGTCGCTGTTGTTCTTTCGCCATATACGCAGGCGCTTGCTGCGTTTGCAGGCTGCTATGAAGAGGCAGGGGGAGGAAGGGCTGCCGCTGCTGGTAGAGCAGCAGAAGCACGATGAGATCGGACAGCTCGAAACCGCTTTTAACGAAATGATTTTGCAGCTTAGAGCGAGCAGGCAGCGGGAACGCGAGGAAGAGGAGCTGCGCAAGGAGCTGATTGCGAATTTATCGCATGATCTCCGCACACCGATGACGGTGATGGGCGGTCAGCTGTATACGCTGCACAAGGAGCCTCTTAGTCAGGCGGGACGCGAAACGGTGAAGCAGTTGGAACATAAAATCGATACGGTCAGCAGTCTGATTGAAAATCTGCTCTCGTATACGTTGATGACCAGCGGACGGTATCCGCTGGAGCTTGCGCCGCAGGATGTGCTGCGGCTTGTCAGGGAAAGCGCAGCCTCCTGGTATCCGCTTTGGGAGCGCGAAGGACTGGCGGCGGATATTGAATTGCCCGAGCAGGCGCTCATCTGGCGTGTGGACAAGGAGGGCTTCCGCCGTATTTTGGACAATCTGTTCCAAAATGTTATGCGGCATGCCGCGGACGGTGGTTACATTGGCGCAGCCATAGTGCAACATGGCGAGCATTCGGCACTCGTCATTTCGGATCGGGGGCCCGGCACCCAGTCGGCCTCGAAGGAAAAAGGAGCAGGCATCGGCCTTGCGATTGTTCATTATTTGGTCCGCGAGATGGGGCTGGCGTGGCATATCGACAGCTCGGCTGCTGGCACGCGTATTCTGATCTATCCGGAAGCGGCGGCGGGTTATTTTTTAAACAAAATTTAAACAAAGCAGGTCTATGGTTTTAACCTTGATGCGTTATTCTAGCTTTCGAGGTGATAGACATGAACGAGTGGGTCATAGAAACGAAGGGGCTTAGTAAAAAATATAAAGGGCGCTACGCTGTATCGGGTCTGAATTTGCGAATTGCCAAAGGCGACATTTATGGCTTCCTTGGGCCCAATGGCGCGGGAAAAACGACGACCATCCGCATGCTGCTTGGGCTGATTAAGCCGTCCAGCGGCAGTGTACATATTTTCGGCAAAGCGCTGCAAAAGGAACGGCTGGCGATTCTTCGCAAAATTGGCTCGCTGGTGGAGTACCCGTCCTATTACGGGCATTTAACAGCAATCGATAATTTGGAGGCGATTCGCCGAATTATTGATGCTCCAAAGACGAGAATTTCCGAGGTGCTGGACATCGTTGGTTTAACGAAGGAAGCCCGGCGGCCCGTAAAGGGCTATTCGCTCGGCATGAAGCAGCGTCTTGGCATCGCCAGCGCATTGCTGGGCAATCCGGAGCTGCTGATATTGGATGAGCCAACGAATGGCCTCGACCCATCCGGCATTTTGGAAATTCGCGAGCTGATTAAGCGCATGCCGCAGCAGCATGGCATTACGGTGCTCATCTCCAGCCATTTGCTGAGCGAGGTTGAACAAATGGCTAGAACGGTGGGCATTGTTCGCCAAGGGGAGCTTGTTTTTCAGAATACGATTCAAAATTTGCAGCAGCAGGCACAAGGCTCGATTGTACTGCGGGTATCCGACCCGCAAGCGGCGCTGCTCACCTTGTATGAGCAGGGCTTGGACGCTGTCAGAGAGGGCTCGCTCATTACATTGGAAGGAGTTAGTGATGCTGCTGCGGCGCAGATGGTCAATCAATTAGTAGCGCGCAAGCATGAAGTGTACCGCATCGAGGAAAAAAGAAAGTCGCTGGAGGACCTTTTCCTGCAAATTGTTGGGGAAGGGGGACAGAGGTGATGGGCATGCTTTTCAAGGCACTATCTGCCGATTTATTGAAAATACGTCGTAAAGGGCTTTGGGCGCTCGTTATATTCGCTCCTTTTGGCGTTGTATTGCTGCAAGCTGTCAATTTTGGGCTTCGTTATGACTATTTGGTGAAGCAGTATTCCGAAGATTTATGGGGCGGCCTGCTGCATAACATCTTCATGTTTGTACCAATATCGCTGTTTCTCGGCTGTGTGCTTGTCAGCTCGCTGCTGGCGAATGTGGAGCATGGCACAGGCTCATGGAAGCAGCTGCTGGCGCTGCCTATATCAAGGCTGACGGTGTTTTCTGCGAAATTTGCGCTGAGCGCGATTTTGTTGGCATGCTCCTGCCTGCTGCTTGCCGTGTTCTCTGTCGCCTTAGGTGTGCTGCTTGGCTTCGGCTGGCACTTTCCGCTGACAGAGGTGCTGCGGCTAAGCTTCTATCCTTATACAGGTGCGCTGCCCATGCTTGCATGCATGTTATGGCTCTGCATGACCTTTCGCAATCAGGGCTTCTCCATTTCCGCCGGGATCGTTACCGCGATAGCTTCCTTGTATCTTCCGGCCAAATATACGTGGCTGCCGCTGAACTGGCCGCTGCTCGCCTTCAGAGGCGAGCAGGGAGAGCTTTATATCGGCGCAGGAATATTGACCGGGCTCGTTATTTTTTCACTGGGCTCTGTCCATTTTGGCCGAAGGGATGTGCTCTAAAATGGCTGCATTCATGAGGTTGCTGGCATCCGAGCGGCTTAAGCTATCCCGTACCTTCATCTGGCTGCTCGTTCCCATTAGTCCGCTGCTGGCTCTTTTTCTAGGCGTTCTCTCTAATTCAATAGAGGGCACGCCTGCCGAGCAATATGAAGGCTTGTATTCATCCATGGCGTTGTTTCATGCGGTGCTGCTTTTGCCGATTTTGACAGGCGTCTTTGCGGCTTTCGTCTGCCGCTATGAGCATGCAGGGGGAGGCTGGAAGCAACTGCTGGCGCTGCCAATATCGCGTAAATCGCTGTATTTCGCCAAGTTCTGGCTCGTTTCCGAGCTGCTCATCGGTGTGCAGCTGCTTTTCTTGGCAGCGGTGCTCATTACAGGTGCTGCCCGCGGACTCCATGAAATCCCTTGGCATTTCATGCTGCTGGGTTTGCTGGGAGGCTGGCTCGCTTGCTTGCCATTAGCAGCGCTTCAGCTGTGGGCATCCACCAGCTGGAGCAGTTTTGCAGCGCCGCTAACGATTAACGTCATGCTGACGCTGCCGAATATATTAGTTATCAACTCAGCGGAGTATGGCCCCTTTTATCCTTGGGCGCAGCCGACGATTGCGATGCTGGCACTGGGCTCCGAAAATTATGGTGCCTTCACTATGCCTACAATGAACTTGTTTATGACGATTATAGGCAGCTTGCTTTTATTTTTTATCGGCGGCCTGCTCTATTTTCGAGCTAAAGAAATATAATAACAGGCAGCAGCAGCTCAGCCTTACGGTTTGAGCTGCTGCTGCGTTTTCTGCTGCTTATGCAAGAGCGGCCTGACCACATACCAGAAGTAGAGGGCGCTAATAAGCATAACGATACCGGTAATGAGAAAAGGGAGCTGGACATTTTTGTGCTCCAGCATTAATCCTGTCGCATAGGCAGCCGCCGCGCCGCCTATACTGCGGAACAGAGAGCGCAGACCCGCAAAGCTGTTGCGGTCCTCGTCCGGGAGCGACGACATTGTGTTGCTGTCAATCAGCGTATTAAGGAAGGCGAACAGCCCGCCTCGCAGCAGCAGAGCGCCAGCGAACAGGCTAACCGAGCTCGTTAGGGACAGCACCGCTGCACTTATAATGGTAAGCGCGAACAGAAGCATATACGTTTTCACCTCGCCGAGCCTGGACAAGATTGAAGGCACGAGCAAGGTGCCGATGAATAAGAAGAAATAATGGGCTGCGAGCAGCGACGATACGGCTTCATTTTCCCAATCGAGCTGGTACTTTACGATGACGTTCAGGAAGGGCATGGTTAAAGCGCCAGCAATGCCGGATATGAAAATAAACCCGGACAGCAGCCAAACCTGCTTCGTCGGCAATAGTTGAGCGAGTGAACGCGTGAATTTACGTGAAGCGGATTTTTCCACAATGGTCACCCGATCCTCGCAGCCAGCTCCCGTTTTCCTAGCAATCGCTACCGCTGTCGGTCGATCATCTCCCGGGTGGTGCGCCTCCTGCGTTTGCTGCTTCACTGCAGCGTGGCGGTCAGAAGGCAGCTTCAAGCCGCGAATGATCGCAAGCAGCAGCATGAATATCGCAGCCAGCCACAGCTGCGGCTCATAGTTGTCTTCAGGCGTGCCAAGCCAGCGGGGCAAATACCCGCCGAGCAGCGTACCGCCGATGTTGAAGAACATAAATACAGCAAGAAACAGGCTGTAAGCCTGCGTTTCCGATTCCCGTGAACGATTATATTGAAACAACAGCTGTGTTTCCGTTGCGACAATGAATACGATGCCGCAGGACAGCATAGCCTGAGCGCAATAATATAGAAGCAAGTGGTCGCTCACTGCAAACAGCGCAAAGCTGCCGGACATCAAGCTGATGCCGATGACCATAATGCGCTTTCTACCCAGACGCCCTGCCAGCATGCTGGCGGGGATGCCGACAGCTCCTCCAATTAAGGTGCTGACCGATGTTAGGTGACCGATGGCCCCCTCATTCACACCCTTGGATAAAAAATATAAATTCAGCACAAGGCTCGACAGCCCCATGGTCATTCCAAAGCATATTTCGCTAAAAATCAGCCATTTTGCAGCGGGTGCAAGCTGTTTAATGGCCTTGCCGTATCCAAACATAACGATCCCCAATCTGATGATGAACAGTGCTTTCGTTAAACGACTCTACTGCTTCCCATGTGGAATTTTAACTTTCATGAAGTATAACATGAGCGGTTAGGAGCGTATAGAAGTCCAGGGGATGAACGATTATAATGAAATCTACCCATTCTTTCAAAGAAAGCGGTGTAACCATGAACGGCTCTGTGTACATATTTATTATTTTGATCGCCGGACTGATTTTATGGAGGAGAATGCGCAGCTTTTATCGTCCGATTCGCGGCAGCGGCATCCGGCTGCTGTTTCCCCTCCTTTTCATGCTGCCGGGCATGATGATTTTCCTCAATCCTCGCATCCATGCGCCGCTGCTGGAGTGGATCATCGCTATCGTTATTGGCTTAGCGCTGTCGATACCACTCATCTGGACGACCAATTATGAGGTGCGCGAGGATCAGCAAATTTATGCGAGAAAGAATAGGGGCTTCATCGTCGCTTTTCTAGCGATTTTGGGTATTCGCCTGCTGCTGCGGAATTACGTGTCGATGCTCGATCCGGAAACGTTTGCCGCCTTGTTTATGGTAATCGCCTTTTCCTATGTGATTCCTTGGCGCATCATGTCCTATCTGAAATTCAGAAAGCTCGCAAGAGGACGGCTTGTGGCGTAGTCATGAGAAAGCTCATTGACAGCCTATACGCTTTTCTCTATTATTAGTGAGAATCATTATTACTGAATCGAAACGGAGATAACGACAACATGATTAGAACGACCAAGAAAACGCTGCTAGCTATTGCAGCTACGATTTTCCTCGTATCAACCGTGCTTATGGCATGTGCGAAGCAGGAAGCGGCTCCAAGTGCTAGCAATGGAACTGCTGAAAACGCAGCAGTTGCAACAGAGAAGGCCATTACGCTATCTTGGCCGCGCGATATTGGAACGATGAATCCCCACACCTATAACCCTTCACAGCTATTTGCCCAATCGATGATTTATGAGCCCTTGGTCAGCTATAAAGCAGGAGGCAAGCTTGAGCCGATGCTGGCTGAATCATGGACAATTTCGGAGGATGGCAAGGAATATACCTTCAAGCTTCGTCAAAATGTGAAATTTTCCGACGGAACGTCTTTTAATGCAGCGATCGTGAAGAAAAATTTTGATGCGGTCATGAAAAACCCGAATTTGCACAGCTGGCTTGGCGTTATCAACGTTCTGGACAAGACGGAAGCTGTTGACGAATACACCTTTAAAATGACGCTTAAGCAGGCGTATTATCCAGCTATTCAGGATCTCTCGCTCGTTCGCCCCGTTCGTTTCCTGGGTGAAGCCGGTTTCCCGGATGACGGAGACACTTCAAAAGGAATTAAAGAGCCGGTTGGAACAGGACCGTGGTTGCTGGCTGAATACAAGAAGGATGAATATGCCGTATTTACGCGCAACCCGAATTACTGGGGCGAAAGTCCGAAAATCGATAAAATCACCGTCAAAATCATTCCTGATCCGGAAACACGCGTATTGGCGTTTGAAAAAGGCGAGCTTGATTTGATTTATGGAGAAGGTGTCATCAGCATGGATGCCTTTAATCAATTGAAAGAATCCGGCAAGTATACAACCCAATTGTCCGAGCCGGTCGGAACAAGAAGCTTGCTCCTGAATACAACCAATGACAAGCTTTCCGATTTGCGGGTGCGTCTGGCGCTCCAATCTGGCTTCAACAAGCAGGCGATGGTTGAAGGCATTACGCTCGGCCTTGAGGAAAAGGCGGATACGATTTTGTCCAAAAACTTCCCGTACACGGATATCAACGTACAGCCTGTTGAATACAACACGGACCAAGCGTCTGCTTACCTAGATGAAGCGGGCTGGAAGCTGCCTGCTGGCAAAGCGGTTCGCGAGAAGGATGGACAGGCATTAGAGCTGGAATTGATCTTCGATAAGACTGATCCGATTCAAAAAGCGATGGCTGAAACGATGCAAGCCGAATGGAGCGCTATCGGCGTTAAGCTGAACATTACGGGACTTGAGCTCACGACGCAAATTCAACGCCGGAAAGCGGGCGATTTTGACCTTGATTTCTGGTACAACTACGGAGCACCTTATGACCCGCATTCCTTCATTAATGTTGTAGCAGAAAAAGGCTGGGGCGTTGCCGAAGCCAATTCCGGCTTGCCAATGAAGCAAGAGCTCGATGAGCAAATTCATGAAGCGCTTGCCTCGACGGATGAGACGAAGCGCCAGCAGCTTTACAGCTCGATTTTGCTGACGCTGCAGGAGCAGTCGGCGATTGTGCCAATTTCCTATATTAAGAAAACGGTCGTGTTCCAAAACAAGGTGACGGACTTTGCGTTCCCTGCGAACCGGGACGAAAATCCTTTTGAAGGAATAAACATTAGCCAGTAGCAAGCAGCCAGCAGGGAGGCAATCCATGATTAGCTATATCGGGAAGCGATTGCTCGCAATCGTTCCCATCATTCTTTTTGCCATTCTTATTACGTTCGTGCTGATTCATGTTTCGCCTGTAGACCCAGCGGAAGCCTATTTAACAGCTGCCCATATTCATCCGACGGAGGAGCTGCTCGCCGAGAAGAGACATGAATTTGGCCTGGATCAGCCTTTGCTTGTTCAATATTGGCATACGGTCGTCAAGATGGCGCAGCTTGATTTTGGGCAATCGTATATGACGAATGAGCCGGTATGGGAGGATGTGGTGTCGAAAATGCCCGCGACGGTGCAGCTCGCCGTCAGCAGCATTTTGTTTGCGATGCTCGTCAGCATCCCGCTCGGCTTTTTATCGGCCATTTATAAAAACAGCGTGATTGATTATTTCAGTAGAGGGCTCTCCTATTTCGGGGCGTCCATCCCGCAGTTTTGGCTCGGTTATTTATTGATGTTTTTTTTCGCCGTCAAGCTGGATCTGCTTCCCGTAGAAGGCAAAGGCTCGTGGGAGCATCTCGTGCTCCCGACGCTAACGCTGTCACTCGCTCTTATCGCTATCTATACCCGGCTGCTGCGTGCGAGTGTATTGGAGCAATTGCAGGAGTCGTATGTGATATATGCGAAGACGCGTGGAATCAAACAGCGGATTATTATGGTCAAGCATGTGCTGAAAATAGCGATTTCGCCCGTCATTACAGGACTTGGCATGAATTTTGGCAAATTGCTGACCGGGACGATTATCGTGGAGCAGGTATTTTCCTGGCCGGGGTTCGGACGTTATTTTGTCGATGCGATTTTCAATCGGGATATTCCGGTCATCCAGTGTTATGTTTTCCTTGCGGCTTGCTTGTTCATTATCTGCAATTTAATCGTTGATTTGGTACAGCTTTATATGGATCCCCGAATTTCCCTGAAAGGAAGAACCGACCAGTGATTGCGAGACTACGCACCGTCCTGAGGGGCCAGAAAGCGATAGCCATATGCACGGCCATTTTACTAGTTTTCGCAATAGTGACGCTTTTAGCTCCATGGATTTCGCCGCATGATCCCATTAAAGTCAATTTGGCGCTTAAGCTGCAGTCGCCCTCGGCAGACTATTGGCTCGGTACCGATCATTTAGGGCGTGACAATTTTTCGCGTCTGCTGCATGGCGCCCGTATTTCGCTTGGCCTAGCGTTCCTGATTTTCATTGCCTCCCTGGGGATTGGCTTAGTGATAGGAACCATTGCAGGGTATAGAGGGGGCTGGTTGGATGCCTGCCTGATGCGCTTTTGCGAAGCGGTCATGACGATTCCGAATCTCGTGCTCGTACTGGGTATGGTCGGCATTTTTGGACCGGGACTGCTGCAGGTTGTGCTCGCATTGATGCTGGTACAGTGGGTGTATTACGCCCGCATGTTCCGCGGCATGGTTATCAGCTTAAAAGAACGCCAGTTTATTACCGCCGCTCGAATCAGCGGCTCCTCTGAGTGGAAAATTATTAGACGGCATATTATTCCGAATGTGCTGCCGCCGATTTTGGTCATGGGAACGCTTGAAATGGGCTGGGCGATTATGGATATTTCGGCTTTATCGTTTCTAGGCCTAGGCATTCAGCCGCCGACCCCGGAGTGGGGAGCGATGATTCATGAAGGCAAAGCCTTTATTCGCAGCCATCCGGAATTGATGTTATATCCGGGCTTGATGATTTTGCTTGTGGTCATTACATTCAACGTATTAGGCGAGGCGTTGTCGGAGCGGTTTGGGGTAAAACGACGGATGTGAATAGGAATGAGGCCCATGGTGGAAAAATCTCGCAAGGTACTGCAGGTAAGCGGCTTGCGTGTGAAAGTAAAGTCGGAGCAAGGGATGCTTTCCCTAGTCGAGGATGTTCATTTTGATATTGAGCGTGGCCAGGTGCTTGGCCTTGTAGGAGAGAGCGGCAGCGGCAAGTCGGTAACCTGCAATTCCCTGCTGCAGCTGCTGGACCCGAAGCATACGACCGTCGAAGGCAGCATTCAATTGAATGGCCGTGAGCTGAATGGTCTGAAGGCGGAGGACATGCGGCGAATACGCGGCAAAGAAATGTCTTTCATTATGCAAAATCCAATGAATGCTTTTACGCCGGTGTATACGATTGGCGTTCCTTTCATTGAAACGATTCGCACGCATACCGCCCTTACGAAAAAACAAGCAGCAGAGCTGGCAGTCACCGCGATGGAGGCGATGAATTTGCCTGATCCCGCCAAGTTGCTGAACTTGTATCCGTTCCAGCTCAGCGGGGGCATGCTGCAAAGGGTCATGATTGCGATATGCATGGTTCTGCGTCCAGCGGTCGTCATTGCAGATGAACCAACAACGGCGCTGGATGTCGTGAACCAATTGCAGGTGCTGAGAGAGCTGGATCGCCTGCGTGTGGAGCATGGCACGTCGATTCTGCTCATTTCCCATGATTTAGGCGTCATTTCGGAATTGGCGGACGAGGTTGCTGTGATGCAGCAGGGGCGGATTGTAGAAAAGGCAGATGTGTTTCAATTGTTTGACCACCCGCAGCATCCATACACGCAAAAGCTGCTGAATGCTAGACCGAAGCTGCCGGACCATTTGAGCGGGTATTTTGAAAACAGGGGGTAACGTATGCTGCTGCAGGTAAAGGAAGTCACCCATACCTATGGTGAGACGAGGCTGCTATGGCGTTCTTCCAAGCGTGCCCCTGTGCTCTCGAATGTTTCTCTTGCTCTGGAGGAAGGCGAATGCCTCGGTCTGCTCGGGACGAGCGGTGCGGGAAAAAGCACATTAGGCAAAGTGATTCTCGGATTGGAAAGGCCGCAAGCGGGTCAGGTTTTCTTTCAGGGGCATGATCTTTATCACTCGAATAAAGCGACCCGCAGAGCATTGCGCCGGGATTTGCAAGTGGTGTTTCAGGACTGCTACTCATCGGTCAACCCGCGTGCGACGGCGGAGCAGATTATTGGGGAGCCATTGGAAAATTATGAGCGTCTGTCCCTACAGGAGCAAAAAAGAACGATTGGCGGGCTGCTTGAACGGGTCGGCCTGAAGCCGGATGATATGCGGAAATACCCGAACCAATTTAGCGGAGGCCAATTGCAGCGTATTAATATTGCGAGAGCGATTGCCTTAAAGCCAAAGCTGATTGTGCTGGACGAATCGGTCAGCAGTCTCGATATGGTGAATCAAACGCATATTTTGAGTTTATTAAGCGAGCTGAGGGCGGATTTTGGGCTTTCTTATGTGTTTATTACGCATGATATTAAAGCGGCCTACTCCATATCGGATAAGCTTGCAGTAATGGAGCATGGGCAAGTCGTTGAGATGTGCGACGATAAAGATCAAGTTTTTGCATCCCCTCACAGGGCCGTGAAAAATCTGCTTGCCGCAATGCTTCCTGAGCATCCTCGCTATCGTTCACGTTCGTTGGGCAGCCATTCAGAAGCTTAATCGTAGACAAAGAAGATCGCAAACAAAGAAGACTCCAGCCCCACTTGTAAAGTGGTTTTGGAGTCTTCTTTGTTTGCATTATTAATGACGGATTCCGCTAAGCACGAATGTGGCAAGTAGATTCACAGTGGCAGCGAGTACGCTGCCTTGTCACATCGCCTTGCTGCCGACGTATTGCTTCTTGCGCACATAGAAGCGGCTAGCTGCCATGCGAACGAGCTGATACGTGACCTCAGCGACGAGAATGCCGCCAACAACATCAAGCAGGGAATGCTGCTTAATGAATACGGTAGAGGCGATGATCAGCCACATGAGAATGCTCCAGGCGATACGGGAAACGTTACTCAGCTTCAGGTCTCGGTTAATCGTAATGAACAGCAAATAGCTGGTGAGGCAATGCACGCTTGGGAAGCAATTAAGCGGAGCATCATTGTTATAAATAAACTGTACCAGCGTCAGCGCCAAATTGCTTGGTTCAATGTCCGGGCGCGGCACATACGTAGCAAACAATAGAAAAATCACATTGCAGCCCATAACGGCAATATTGTAGGCAGCTAGAACGCGCCAATAGATTTTGCGGTCAACAATGGCAAAGTAGATAAACGCCAAATACATGACAGGCATCCAGCTCATATAAGGAAAGACAAACCAGGAGAGGAAAGGGATTTTTAAGTCAATCCAATAATAGTTGTAATGGACGGTTTCAATGGCACCTGCATTTCTCCCAATCCATAAGTAAATCAATCCTTGTATATAAATGGTTGAAACACCCAAAACATGCCACCATCGTAAAAAAAACGACTTCATCACGGCCTCCTTAAGCGACGCACTTACAATTTTTAAAAATATTAGCTTATATAAGTATCACACTTATAATGGGCTCATATTTCACCGCGAAACGTTAGCTTTGCCGCCAGAGGACGGCGAAGTCGTTTACGCTAGTCATTTCTATGCCTTAACTATAGACAATTTAGCTTCCTATTTCAAATTGTATGCGATTTCCCTGATTTCTCCTGAAACACAATCGCGCTTTCGTGGGCAGGGCATACAGGCTGTTTCAGCCGGGTTGGTACGTTATCGGGAGAATATGGCAGGATGTTTCTGGATGCCTCCTATGAGCTTGTGAGATAGTGGCTAAGCGCATATTATCGGACCAGAGACGGTCTGACCGGATTTTATACATCCTGCAAAGTCCGCTATACTTAAAGAAACCCGATCGCTGGGGAGAAGGTGAAACGGCTGTCGCCGTCCTTTGGCGGCGCGGTGCGTTTCAGTCCGAGAAATATAAGCGTAATTATAGTGTGAAACTTATAACTCTTATATTTGAACAAAATGGAGGTTACTCACTTGACTTACAAGAAGATGTTGGGACGCCGAAACGAAATTCTGAAACGACACTTGAACTCATTCATTCTTAAAAATAACCGGGAAGGCTTGAGCGGCCAAGAACACAACTTTTACCAAAGCATGCTCAAGGAGCTGTACCAAGGCGAATCACAGCTGAATTCGATGAAAAGCTAAGCTTATTGAAAACAAATGCGTATGCATCAAAGGATATGCAGGCAAGTGGAATAGGGTTACTGAAGGCTGCTGGGAAATGCCCAGCAGTCTTTTTTTCCACTACAGTACGAACGTTATCAAATTTTATAGCTATTTACTTCCTTTCAATAAGATTGCATAGTGATGTATTATAAAGTATGCATATTTATATCATATACTTACCAAAAGGAGAGTGTAACTTGTGCGCGAAAGCTATATTCCAACTGGCGTGAAACTAAAAGAAACGGGCTTTGGATACACGTTGTCCTTAATAGGCGGTAAATATAAAATGATCATTATGTATTGGCTGTCTGAAAATAAGGTAATGCGGTTTAATGAGCTGAACCGATGTATCGGTACCATTTCCTTTAAAACGCAAAGCATCATGTTAAAAGAGCTGGAGGCAGATGGGCTTATTATACGCAAGGAATTTCCCCAAATACCTCCAAAAGTTGAATATTCATTATCTGAAAGTGGTCTTTCACTCATTCCATTGTTAAATATGATGTGCGAGTGGGGAGAGAAAAACAGTTCGCCAGCTCTGGAGGCTGTACAGCAGTAGGCATAGCTATTTTGTTTATATTACAAAGAAGTATCTCCTGAACAGGGAAATACTTCTTTTTTATTGCAGTCTTAATAAAGCTAACTATTTTGCTTGAATGATTTTGTGCGCGTTGATTTTTGCAGTTGGTTAAGCACCAATCTTTTAGATATTAGTTTCTTCTATAATCTTTCTAAGTTCTGGTGGAGTTTTAGAGCGGGTTACTCGTAAATATACCATAACGGTAGTTGCAGCGATGGCAATAACTGCAGCTCCAATCCAACTAATCAAAGCTAAGGAAGCTTGTTCCACGACAACGCCTCCAATTCCTGCACCAGCACCCATAGCAAGCTGTAAAACTGAGGTATTCATACTCACCATAATGCCTGAAGCCGCCGGAGCAAGCGTCATTAAGTGATATTGCTGAGTTGGACTTGTTGACCAAGCGGAGAGAGCCCAAAATATGAGCACAAGGAAAGCGATAGCAGGCCATTGGGCTGATAATGACAGTAGAACTAAGGCTACTGCATGCATTACCATACTGACAAATAAAGTACGAGGGAATCCCCATTTATCTGTACTATAGCCGCCAAACTTTGAGCCGAATAAGCTGGCAATCCCGAAAGCGAATAAAGCAATGATGACTGTTTTACTGTTCATCCCTGTAACCGACAGTAGGAAGGGAGAAATGTAGGTGTAGACAATAGAGTAACCAGAAATCCATAAGAAAGTGATCATTAGGGCTGCCATTATTTTCGGTTGCTTAATTAAAGCAAGCTGTTTGCGCAAGGGAACCAATTCATCGCCATTTGAGCGTGGGATGACTAAGAGTATAACGATCATCGCAAGAATACTAAGTGCACCGATTCCTCCGAAGATTAATCTCCAATCATAAACGGAAGCAATAACTCTGCCTAGCGGAACACCGATAATCAACGAGGTGCTAAAGCCCATAAGGAGCGTTGCAATTGCACTTCCTTGTTTATCAGGTGGAGTCATCTTGGTAGCGACAGTAAAGGAGGTTACAACGAATACTCCCATGCTTAGTGCAAGAATAACGCGTGAAACTATAAGAAATCCAAAGCCAGGTAAAACCACGGCGATAATATTTCCAATCACAAATACGCCAAGTGAATAAACTAGAAGCTTGCGCTGCTCCATTCGTGCTGTAAATGCGATAAGGAAAGGTGTTCCGAAAGCATAGGCGAGTGAAAAAACAGTAATGAGCTGACCAGCAGCAGCGACGGAGACATTAACGTCTCTTGCAACTGTGTCGAGAATCCCTGCTATGATATACTCGGATGTTCCAACCAAAAAGCTAACAGCGGCTAATAAGTAAATTTTCCAGACATTTGACATATAATTATCCCTCTTTCTTAAATTTAAATATTTCCAAGCGTATATAAATCATTTATTTCTTTCTTTTAGTATAAAGATTGTACTATAAATATGTAAGTACGCACTTTTAGTACAGGTACTGTCATAAAGGTAAGTGTCAATCTGAGCATACAAACTAAATTTTGTTAACTGTTGTTGAAGTTATAAATGGGAAGTTGCAGATGGCTTTTGGCGAAGTTGTAACGACTGACCAGGATGAAGCTGTAAGCCAGCTGCGTGAGGGGCTTGAGGAGACAGATCGTGCGTATGCATGGGAGAAGTTTGTCATTGAAAGTTTCATTCAAGGGAAGGACATGGTGGAAGTCAGCTTGAATGGCAAGCAGGCTTTGTACGGGGAAAGCCAATTCATCTGGTTCAGTCCGACGGATGAAAATCGCAGCTTGTGGCCATTGGGGAGCTGTTGGAGTAATGATCAGGGGATGAAACATGAAGGGAAGGAAATCCATAGCCGAACGCGAGCAGGTTAACAGGCGCACGGCTATGGTTTTCTTTTTTTGCGTGCTAAGTACTCAATAGCGCTTCTCTGCGAAAACTGTAGCTAAGCTGCTGTCGACTCCTTCAATATACAGAGGCACCGCGTAGACGACGCTCACATTGGACAAATTATGATTTAAGTTCATATCCTCGATCAACAGGATAAATCGTCCATCCACCCGGTCTTTCCCAAGCATGGTTTGGTGGAACGCGATGCCTTCATCCATATGCAGTGGAGATGTAGAAGAAATAAAATCCATGCCTACAGCCCGCAGGGAATCAAACACCATTAAGTAGTTTGCGGCGGATACGGAAAAACCGGGGTTATTATTGCTGTAGCGAACAGGATCAGACTCACGAATTTCGCCGAATCCCGTGCGAATGAGCAGCAAATCTGAACCGGCGATTTGGTTGGCGAAGGGTTCTAGATCTGCTTTAGTAATCAGCTCATTATCAGATTTGGGAATATCGAGGACGGTGACATGGTTAAAGACGAAATAATCAATGGGAATTTCGGTTAGTTTTTTGCCTTGGGGATTAAAATGCCAGGGGCCGTCGATGTGAGTCCCGCTATGATTAATGGTTTTTATAATAAATTGATTAAACAGGTCGCCTCTTAGGATGCTGAACTGCTGCACGATCTCAACGGGAGGATTATCTTTATAGACAGGAGTATGCTCACTTAGCGGATAGGACAAGAGCAGTCGCTTCATTTCAAGTACTCTCCTTTATATTTATTTTGTAGTGCCTTTTCTACTGCTCTCGCGAGTCTGTAATTGAAGCAAGCCATTCTCGCCGACTAATACAGCATGGAACTATTTTATTGATTAAGCGGCTTATTCATGACCATAAGAGCCGGGAAAACACGGCTAAACCCGCTGTTTCCGCGCTTTTTTTTAATCGCTTACATTTACGCTGGTGTTTTCTAAACAGATGTGTTATGATAAGGGTAATAAAAAATTAGACCTGAATTCACATATGATAGAAGGTTATGGTTTTTGAGGTTATAGCCTGCTACCATATGTGATTTCTTATTTTTAACGAAATAATGGGGTCATGTTTTATAAAGAAGGAGGTGCTCTTATGCAAACAGGAACAGTTAAATGGTTTAACGCTGAAAAAGGCTTTGGTTTTATCGAAGTTGAAGGCGGAAACGATGTATTCGTACATTTCAGTGCAATCACTGGCGACGGATTCAAAACTTTGGACGAAGGTCAACAAGTTGAATTCAACGTGGTTCAAGGTAACCGTGGACCGCAAGCCGAGAACGTTGTAAAGCTGTAGGCTTTAAAACGGACTAAATTCCCGCAAGGGATCAAAGACAGCTGTTCGGGATTTTCCCGGCAGCTGTTTTTTTGTATTTTGGAAATAATCAGCGCAAACGCCCCATTGTATGAGCGTTGACGAAAGGCTGGGCGAGCGCTACACTGAAAGGGAATCATGTTTAGGATGACGAAAGCGCTTACCAGAATAAGAGCTTCTTCCATTAGACTAACGGGTTGGTGAAGAAAGTGGAAAAAATAAAAGTAGGCGTAATTGGGGCAGGTTTTATCGGTCCAGCGCATATAGAGGCCTGCCGAAGGCTAGGCTTTGTAGAAGTGGTAGCGGTTTCCGGTTCGGATCAAAGCTCCACTGACAAAAAGGCGAAGGAACTGGGTGTGCCGCTCGCTTATGGCGATTACCGGGACATGCTGAAAAATCCCGATATTCAGGCGATTCATAACTGTACGCCGAACCATTTGCATTATCAAATTACGAAGGAAGCCATTGAAGCGGGCAAGCATGTGCTTTCAGAAAAGCCGCTGGCGATTTCTAGTAGGGAATCGGCGGAGCTGCTGCGGCTTGCGAAGGAAAAAGGCATCGTCCACGGCATTAATTTCAATTATCGCCAGTTTCCGATTATTCAGCAGCTTGCCTCTATGGTAAGGGATGGCGATTTAGGCAAAGTCAATTTGGTTCACGGCAGCTATTTGCAGGACTGGCTGCTGTACGAAACGGATTATAACTGGCGGATGTCGTCGGATATCGGCGGCAGATCCAGAGCGATAGCGGATATAGGCTCGCATTGGTGCGATTTGATTAAATATGTAACGGGCAAAAAGATTGACGCGGTATTCGCTGATTTCTCCACCGTGCATCCCGTACGGAAGAAGCCGAAGCAGGCTTCCGAAACGTATCAAAAGCATGGAGATAACGTAGAATATGAAGATGTAGCGATTGATACGGAAGACTATGCAACCGTCTTGCTGCGTTTCACCGACGGAACGAAGGGTGCCTTCTCGGTTTCGCAAGTGAGCGCGGGGCGCAAAAACCGGCTCAGCTTCGAGCTGAATGGCACGGAGAAATCAACCTTCTGGAACCAGGAGGAAGCGGAAAAGCTGTGGATTGGCTACCGGGACAAGGCGAATGAGGTTTTGATGGCTGATCCGGCGCTTTTTGCGGCAGACGCCCGTTCCTCCATTCATCATCCGGGTGGGCATAATGAAGGCTGGCCGGATGCCATCAAGAACATGATGCAGCATTTCTATGCGTATATTCGCGACGGCAAGCAGCTGAGCGGCGAGGAGCCGCCTTTCGCAACGTTTTTGGACGGGCATGTTTCGATGAGCACGACGGATGCTATTTTGAAAAGCCAAGCGACGGAGACGTGGGTTAAGGTTGAGATTTTGGAAGTATAGCGGAAATAGAGACATGGCTGCTTTATATGAAGCGCTATGTCTTTTTTTGTGGGACCTTCCAGTACACTAGAATTATTATGAATTAACACTCCATAAAATTAACCTTGCTGTCGATATTATAGTATAACGCTTTTAATAAAGGGGAAATGGGAAATTATGACTACCGTTCAAGCTCTGATTGAAGCCATGCCTTTCATTCGACAAATGATTCGTGAAGATGTTTCACTATCCATCATTGATGAGAAATCCTTTGTTTATTATGATACAGAGGACCCGTTCAAGCTCGGATATAAATCCGGCGACCCTTTGCTGGAGGTTAATCAGAACTATAAGGATTTGAGGAATGGCAACGAGAAGACGGTAGCCCATATTCCGAAGGAAATAGCGGGTGTGCCGCTGGATTGCTTATTTTTGCCTATAAAAAATGGACAAGGTGAAATGCAAGCTTGCCTGTGCGTCACCTACAAAATGGATAATCAAGAGCTGCTGAAACAGCTCATGGATAAGACGGAGCATTTTAATGGAAAATTGCTCGATGGTGTCCAACATCTGGCTGCCCATTCGGAGCAGCTGAACTCGACATCCGAGGAAATTTTAATTAATACGAAGGAAGCGGTCGAAAAGTCACGCGATGTCAATAAAGTCGCAGGCTTTATCCGCGAAATCTCAGAGCAAACCAACCTGCTTGGGCTCAATGCGGCAATTGAAGCAGCACGTGTAGGTGAAGCGGGAGCAGGCTTTGGCGTGGTGGCGTCGGAAATTCGCAAGCTGTCCGTGGATACGAAAGGTGCGACTACACAAATTGAGCAGTCGCTCAAGCTGGTGCAGGAGTCAATCAAGCTGATGGAAACGGAAATTGCCGAAATAACGTCATCCTCCCAAGAGCAAGCGAAGCTGGTCAGCAATCTCATGGAGGTTATTGAGCAGATGAACGAAACGGGGCTGGAAATGCACGGCTTCATTAAAAAAGTCATCTCGTATCAGCAATAAATCGATAGCAAAGGGCGATTTTACTCCATTTGCGGATGTATGCTATGATTCGAGCATACCCTACAACTGGAATGAAATCAGGTGAAAGTCATTAAAATCGGTTTTCGGACGATTAAAACGGCAGTTGGCGTCAGCCTGTCGATCTTAATCGCCCATTATTTGCAGCTGGAAAACTTTACGGCAGCGGGTATTTTGACGCTGCTGTGCATTCAGCGGTCCCGCCGCCAGTCGAATCAAGCGGCGGTCAGCCGCTTTCTTGCTTGTATGACGGGCATGCTTTTCTCGATGCTCATGTTTCAATTGCTCGGCTACCATGCGTACGCCTTTTTGGTCGTTCTGCTGCTGTTCATTCCGTTTTGCGTGAAGCTGCGCATACATGAAGGCATAGCCAGCAGCGCGGTTATTATGATGCATGTGTTTGTCCATGGGAAGGTCGAGGTTTCTTTTCTGCTCAATGAGCTGTTCGTCGTCGTGATTGGCCTTGGCGTTGCGCTGCTGGTAAACAGCTACATGCCGAGTATTGATAAGGAAATGACCCGCTACAAGCAGGAGACGGAGCGTTATATTGCCGTCATTCTCAAGGAATATGCCTGTTATTTGAAGAAGGGGTATACGCTGTGGGACGGCAATGAGCTGCTGCAGCTGGAAACGGTGCTGCGGAAGGCGAGCCAGATCGCCCAACTGGATGCGGAAAATTACCGGTCGCTCAAGAAAGGGCCGAGCTATCGTCAATATTTTGAGCAGAAGCGCAAGCAATATGATCTGCTGGAGCGACTGCTGCCGCTTGTTTCGCAAATTACTTCGCAGCTGGAGCAAGGCGAACGGATTGGCGAATGTATGGAGCAGCTCAGCGCCTATGTTGGCGAAGCCGAGTCTTCGCGAGAAGACCGTTACGATTATTTTTATGAAATGCTGCGCGGCGTGCGCGAATATCATAAGCTGCTGCCTTTGCCGCAGACGAGGGATGAATTTGAAAACCGCGCCAGCCTGTTTGCGGTGGCCAATGAGCTGGAGCGTTTCGTCAATACACTTTAGCCCTCTGAACCGGCAAGCAAAACAATAAAGCCAAGCTATTCTCTTCCTGCACAATGGGAGAGGGTGGCTTGGCTTTTTTATGGCTGGTCGGCAAGTGCCGCTTTCAGAAGAAGGAGAAGGGCAGGCGGAAGAGATTTTTTTTCTTATGCGGCTTGCGCTCCATGCCTACTGCTTCAGGCTGCAAGGATACGAGTGACGACAGCTGCTTATTACGCTCCTGCATGCTCGATAGGGTAGCCGCCAATTGATTAAGCGTTTGACGAATTTCCTCCAGCTCCTCGCGGTGATGAAGCAGCTGCACGCCAATAACCTCGTCAGCTTTGCGCGACAACGTTCCTTCTATGCGCTCTAGGCGTTCTGCCAGCTCTTCCTGCGGATTTTTGAAATCCCAAGCGGAATCGATTTTGCTCTTCGTATCTTCCGGGCTGAAAACAGGGAAGTGAGCGGCAGCACCAGCAGCACTGGCAGCAACTTGCTGCAGCCCGGTGACATCGACCGTTTGAATGAGCTCAGGCAAGGTCATCTCATGAAGTAGCTCACCCGCCTCAAGCTTTGTCTTTACGCTTTGCAGCTTCTCTAAAGCAGGCTCATCAAAAATATAATGACCGAACATATCCTTGCTAAAGGAGGCAGGGAATAGGGCAACCCAGCGTCTGATCGTCGTTTCGCTCACAGCTAGCTGTCTGGCAGCATCTTTCGTTTTTAACAGATTCATTAGCGAGCACCTCGTTTCATTCGTCTTTGCTGTTAAGTATTCGTGGTGAATGAGGTACTCCCTGCTAGGGTGACAAAGGTAGTGTCGAATCGCTAAAACTAGTGTGAAACTGCCGAAAAATGCCCCTGCCGCGCGTGCTGGCGCGCTTCCTCCCGTAATTGGGAAATCCCTATGTGAATATGGCGTCCAAACGTACGAGGGTAGCTGTTTTTCGACAGCAAAAGCTGGGTTTGCGCTATTCTTTTTACCTAAAAATAGGTAGTATAGAGAAAAGGAAGTTTTTCCAGCTTTAAAATAGAGGAAAGTATATGGTTTCGCCATCCTTTCTCTCTATTTCTCGGACTGAAACGCACCGCGCCGCCTGAGGACGTCGACAGCCGTTTCACCTTGGGCCAGCGGTCATGTTGCTGTTCTATTGAAACTGAGTGTCCCATTTGTATTTTTCATTATAGATTTCGGAAACCTCCGTGCCAAGCGCTCCCCAGTTATGCTGTGGGTTATTGCGAATGACATTGTAGAGCCGCAGGAAGCGGTCCTTCGGCAGCTTGCGCGCATAGCGCATAACCAGATGCGGGTATAAAATGACGTAGCGCTTCAAGCGGACGGCTGCTCCGGCAATACCGACGAGAATAGGCTCCCCGTCCTTCATGCGCAAAATTTGCGCTTCATGAATGAGGGCGTAGCGGAACGCCTTCTCCTTCAGCAAACCCCGTTTCAGCTTGGTAAGCTCGCCCATATACTCGACAAGATCCGGATTGAAGTGGTCGAGCAACAGCGGCTCCAGCATCAGGTCCATATCTTTGCGCAGTACGAATGATTGCAGCAGCAAAATTTGCTCTACCTTAATTTGGTCCGTACGGACGAGCGTGCCGATCTCGCGCAGCATCTCATACGCTTGCTGCTTCTCGTCGTTGTGGAACACCTCAATCGCTGCTTCGCGGTCGAGCCGCAGCCCGTCCACCAGCTTAAACGATTCTCTCTGCAGCAGCTTCCCTAACTGGTAGCTTACCCGTTCGGAATGGGTGTTTCGGCGCAGCATCCAGAGGAGAATGAGCGACGTTACGCCGCCAGCAGCGCAAAGACTTGTCTGCAAAGTCGACTCTGAAAAGAATATTCCAGCGGCAACAAGGGCAAGGATGAGAATAGATTCCTTAACGATGCTTCTTCGTTGCAGCGATAGCGCCTTTTTCTCCAGTTTAATGAGGGAAGATTTTCCGCAGGAGGGGCATATTCTATCGCCGAGTATGGTGAAGCGGCCGCAGCTGTGGCAAATTTTAAGCTTTTCATAAGCTTGTCGTGTTTTAATGTAGGGATTCAGCTGCACGGCTATCTTTTTCATCACGAGTTCCCCCGATCGTTGTTCTTGAAGATAGCTAAGGCAAGCTGATCAAGCTGCTCTGGCGTAGGTGCTTTTTTACGCTGGTTGTAGTAGTGGACACCCCGGAGCACGACGAAAAGAAACAATATTCCCAGACATACGTATGTAACCATAAGCGCGAGTCCTCTCTTATGCTTGAAGTGATTTAAGCGATTCTATCAGGTATACTGACAGTATATCATTATTGAGACAACAAGGACCAATATGCTTAATTTGTGGAGAAGGAGCCAAAAGATGATTCAAATATATCGTTACCTCACCCTGTTATTACTTATAACGCTGCTTCCATTAGCTGGATTTGCTCCTGCTCCTGCACATGCAGCCGCACAGAGCTCGCAAATCGACGCCGTTCTGGTGCTGGATGTCAGCCAGTCAATGAGCACGAGTGATCCGGGCGGCATCGGCAATGAGGCGATGAAGATGTTTATCGACATGCTGTCCGAGAAAGGCGATCAGGTGGGTGTCGTATCTTATACCGATCAAATTCAGCGGGAGAAGGCGCTGCTAGAAATTAGCTCGGCCGCTGATAAGACCAACCTCAAGCAGTTCATTGACCAGCTCAAAAGAGGGGCCTATACCGACATCGCTGTCGGCGTGAAAGAGGCGGTGCAAATTTTGAATGACGGTGCCGACCCCGATCATGAGCCTTTGATCATCGTGCTGGCGGATGGAAACAATGATTTTAATTCGAAGTCGGGCCGCACGCAGGCCGATTCGGATGCTGATATGGCTGAGGCGCTCAAGGAAGCGACCAGCAAGGGCTATCCCGTCTATACAATTGGACTGAATGCGGATGGCAAGCTGAATAAAGCGGCACTGGAAAGCGTGTCCCAACAAACGGGCGGTAAATCGTTTTCCACAAATACAGCGGCTGATCTGCCGCAAATTCTAAGTGAAATTTTCGCCAGCCATTCGCAGCTGAATGTAGTGCCTGTCGATTCTTTCACAGCAGATGGCAATTATCAGGATGTTAAAATCACGGTGCCAAACAGCAACGTGCTTGAAGCGAATATATCCATTACATCCTCCAAGCAGGTGGAGGCAAGGCTCATCGATCCTTCCGGCAACAAAATCGCTATTCCAAGTGATCAGGTGCTGCTCTCGACATCCAAGACCTACTCCCTGATGAAGCTAATCAAGCCGGAGGAGGGCGATTGGACGCTTCAAGTGAAGGGTGCGGATCGCGACAAAATCGACATCAATCTTATTTTCAACTATGATCTGGCGCTGGAGATGGATAAGCTGAAAAGCTCGTCATACAGCAAAGGCGACAGCGTCCCGATTAATGCTTATCTGGTAAGCGGCGGGAATAAGCTAAGCGATCAGGAGCAATACCGCAACATGAAGGCGGTTCTGTACGTCAATGATTTGGACACGGGCACCACAGAGGAAGTTCAGCTGAACAATGCGGGCGATCATTTTGAAGGCACCTATAAGGTGGCAGACAAACATGATTATGAGCTGAAGGTTCGTGCGGAGGAGGCAAGCTTCTACCGTGAAACAGCCGTCGTGAAAATTAGCGCTAAAGGCGGTGCCTCGGCGAGCACAGGCACGGGGACTGCGTCGGAAAGCGAAAAGCCATTCCCGCTCATTCCCGTTATTATCGGAGCGCTTGTGCTGATTGCGCTGCTGGTCGCTGCATATTTCATTATGCGTTACTTGAAACAAGCGCGGCGTGGCTTTGTCGGCCAAATGGTCATCGAGATTCGCGATGAAAATACGGGCGACAAAACGTTTCCTCAATATAAGAAGCTTAACGCCTTCCGAGGCAAATTCTCGCTGCACCAGCTGCTGCAGCTGGCACCGGAGCTGAAAGAGACGGAGAAGCTCATATTCGTGCCGGGCAACAGCGACCGCCTTGTCCTTCGTAATGGCTCGCCGTGTACGGTGGAGAAATCCGGGCGTGCGGTTGATGCCAGCGGCGGCCTTGAGGTCAAGAGCGGGGAGCGATTGACTATTCCTTTGCAGCAGATCGATAAGACGATTTTTATCGAATATATTGTTTAGATGGTTTTGGGGTTCGTAAAACCTTTGGGGATGGTGAAGAGTGGAGCTGCGCGGCGTGAAAGGTTTGGCTTACGATCGCCATTGCCCTTGGAATTGTTGAATAAACCGCTCAACGGTACAATTCCAAGGGCAAAAGCGAACGCTCCGCTTCTCCAGCTCAAACCTTTCACTTCGCTGCGCTCCCCTTTCACCGCAATGGTTTTAAAGCACCTTAAAACCATGGGGGTTCTAGCGGGGAAGAACACCCCGTGAACCTAAAAGATAAAAGATAAAAGATAAAAGATAAAAGATGAAAGATAAAAGAGCTAAGAAAAAAGAGCAAGAACAAAGAGCGGAAAGAAAAAGCATGGAGCAAAAATATTAGAGGATTTGCGAGGGGTATGGGGCCTTGCGGTCGTCTATTGTAGATAGCTTTTGCGGCAATATCAGGGTTAGAGGTATGGTGAGAAAAGCGGAATGGAATGAAAAGATTGGACTGGAGAAGCGTTAGCGCTCGTTTACCCTTGAATTTCCCCCTTGGAGAATAATTAATAGAAATTCAAGGGTAATGACGATCGGAAGCCAATCTTTTCATGCAATGCAGCTTCTTTCTCACCATCCTTCTAACAAGTATACAGCAATGATTCATACCATTTGGAGGTAGAACAAATGAAGCCGATTGTTAGAGAACATATCCAGCAGCTAGATGTTTCATTAGGCGGAGGTATCGTCAGTGAGAAAATCCGCGTCGATACGATTGATAATCCTATTCTCATTATTGGCCTCGGCGGCACCGGCATCGATGCGCTGCTGCGCCTAAAATATCAAATCAACCGCCGCTTTAAGCTGCCGGAAGATCCTTTGTCCAAACGCAAGCTGGAAAAACCGAATAACGTCGAGTTTCTAGCTTTTGAGACCAATGAACAGGACCGCAATAAAAAATATAAAGGCATCGGCCTCGACCCGATCAATGAGTTTGTACTGCTATCTAATGCCGAAGTCGGCGGATTGCTGCAAAACCGCAGCATCTTGGAGCCGTACATCACCGACTGGCTGTCGCCAGAGCTGAGTATTACCGATGGCATGAACGGCGCGGCAGGCGTACGCCAAGCGGGACGCTTGCTGCTCTTTACAAAGATCAATCAGGTTGTGCAAAGCATCGATAAAAAAATCAAGACGCTTTCCGTCGGCACGAGCAAAAAGCTGATGGTATTCCTGCTTACCGGTCTATCCGGCGGTACGGGCAGCGGCTGCTTCCTTGATATTTCGTATATCGTGCGCGGTATTATTGAGCGCGATCATGGCTCGGCAGGCGTTGACCGCGTCAACACGCTGGGGTACCTTTTTACGCCGGATATTAATCTCGCGAACAAAAGCTTAAGCGAACATACTAGAGAATATATTAAGAAAAATGGCTACGCTGCACTCAAAGAGCTTGACTACTGGATGAATGTTGACGCCCGCGGCGAGCGCTTCAAGCAGCAATACGGTAGCATTCTCAGTGTCAATTCGCCGCTTCCGCCGTTTAACCTTTGCCATCTGATTTCGGCGACGAATACCGAGGGCAAGCTGCTGGAAAATGCTTATGACTACTGCATGAACGTGACAGCGGAAAATATTACGAACTTTATGGCGAGCGAGGATAAGCAATCCGGCGAGGAATTCGCCATTCATGACTATATCAGCAACATCCGCACGAATATTGCACAAATGAACAAGCAGTATCCGGCGAACTACGATTACAACATTATTGGCGCTTCGTCGGCGGTACTGCCGATTGAGGAAATGACGACCTTTTTGGCGTATCGCCTGTTTAGCAAAATGGATAAAATGTTCCACAAAGCGCCGACGCAGGACGATGTGGAGAAATTTGCCCGCAAGCTCGGCATTGATCTCGATACGATGATCAAGACGTTTGAGTCGCGTGTGCCGGAGCCGCTTCCGGGCTTTGAGAACAGCGAGCGCATGAACTACAGCAATGTGGTGAAAATGCAGGTGGTCAACATGGATACGGAGCTGGAGCAGACGTTCCTGACGCGTGCCCGCGAGGAATATGTGAAGGCGAAGAAGCAGCTGCCAGGGGAAATCGTCGGCCAGTTCACCGATCAAATCCGTCGTACCTTCCTGCATCCGGAGCAGGGACCGTTTTACGTATCCCGCCTGCTGCACACCGAGAAAGGCTTCTGCCTGCTGAAAATGCTGCTTTCCTACATTGAAGTGCTGCGCGAAACGCTGCTGCGCCTGCCGCGCGACATTGAGTCGGCAAGCATTCAAGCGGAAGAGCGGATGGGCGATGCGAAGAGCGCCTTCGTGTCCAAGGACAAGAAGAAAAACAGCTATATCGAAGCTAAAATCAATGAATATTGGCTGCGCGCCGATGTAGAGCGTACCGAGCAAATGATTGAGTTCTACGAGGATCTGTATCAGCTGCTGAACAACGAGAATAATCGCTTCTACAGCGTATTTACCGAAGTGCTGAACGTGCTGAACGGCATTTTTGCGAAAAATGGCGATATTCTGATCAATGGCGACGAGCAAGCCGATCACAAGGGTAACAAAACCTACTATTGGAATTTAGTCGGCGTGCCGGACATTTCCGATGTGATCGCTCGCATCATGGAGAAGAAGGATGTCGATGAGCTCATTCGCGACTTCTCGCAGGGGCTGCTTGACCATTCTGACCAGTGGGTGAAGGAGAAGGACATTGATATCGTCAATTCCATTTCCGACTTCCTGACCGATAAATTCGGCGATTTGATTACGAGGTCGATGGAAGATTTCCTCGTGATGAAATATGGAAATGACGAGTCTATCGAGAAATTCGTCGAGCGCTTTATTGCGACTAAGCTTGATGAAGAGGCGGTTGCCGTATTCAATTTGAGCAACAGCTCAGGCAATTTGCATTTCCCTTCATGGGGCTTCGTATCGGTGCCGCAGCATGCGCCGAGCATTCTCAAGGGCATTCGCAATTACCAGAGCAATGCGGTAGGCAAATCGCATTTCACCATTAAAGAGAGTCAAGTGAAAAACCGGATTTTCTGGCTGAATACGAAAAATGGCGTGCCGCTGTTCGTCTATACGCCGCTCAAGGTGTATGAGGAAAGCTATGAGCGGACGATTCTCGATAAGGAAGGCGTCGGCCGCCATCTCGTGATGACGGAGAAGGTCAACTGGACGAATCTGCCTTCGCCAATTCCTGAGAAATCATGGGGCGATACGTACAGCAATGCGAGGGTGAAAGGCTATAATGCCCGCGTTCGTGCCGAATTCCAGCGTGCGCTTGGCTACCGGATTATTAGCGAGAAGGGTGTCGACAACAGCATGAGCAGCCGTTATGCGGTGCAGTTCACCCAGCCATTCCAACTGCAAGCGCTGCTTAGCTCTTACAATATGGAGGCTGCTGCTGCGAAGCCGAATCTTGGCGAAGTGAAGCGCGCTGTCATTGAGCTGCGCCGACTGCTCGCTGAAGGCTTAGCGCCGGACGGAGTGAAGGATATTTTCGGCAGCCTAAATGAAGATTTGGCGCAGGAGAATCTCATTCGTTCTCCAGAGCTGCTGGCGCGTGTGCGCGAGGAGCTGGTGAAATACGACTCGATTAGCGACAAGGTCGCTGAGCTTGAGAAGCTGCTGAGCCTGCATCAGGATGAGGAGAAGTGGCTGGATCAATTTATTGAGGCGCTTTACACGGATACGATTGTGAAGAAGGGCGCGCTTTACGTCTATGACCGCGACCCAGAGGAAGAGGCGTGGACGCCATTCGCCAATCTGATGAAGAGCAGCAGCTTCGTGGAGCATGAAGTGTTCGAGAGCTTCCGGGCGCTGGATGAGAAAAACCGTGCCGCTCTGCTGCGCAAAGCATCGCGCCGGGTGACGGATTTGACGGCAACGGAGGATACGAAGCTGCTCGTTCATAAGCTGGATGAGCTGTTTAATGCATTCCTCGACGCCCGCGACCGCCTGGAGTACGAGCGGATCGAGCTGGCGAACGGAGAAGATTTGTACCAGTTCTACAAGCAAATGACGAGCAAACTAAACGACATACGCAGAAAGTTGAAGTAGGCCTATGAGAGAGCTTCTGGAGCGGTATGCAGCTGATTATGCGGCTGCCGAGCAAATGCTCAGCGGTCATGGAGACGACCAGAGCATCATTCATTATCCGACCGTGTTTTTGTATATTGGCGACGAGGCGGGCCAAGCGATTGAGCCCATGATTCAGATGAATGCGGCGAAATGGGAAAATAGCGCTGGCGTGATTTATTTTCACGCGGCGTCCGCTTCAAGGAGCGGCGATTCCGCCGGCGGGAACGGACGGCAGGCGGCGAGCGCCGCCCATGCCGCTAAGGTGACAGAGGTCGTGCTGGACGGCTTGTCGCCGTTTGGCAGCGACCATAAGGCGGGGCGCAAGGAGCTATGGGAAGCTTTCCGCGGCAATGCCGGTTATTTGGCTGACCTGAACCGCGCGCTCCGCGGTGTCAGCGATACGATTGCCGATTATGGCAGGCTGTATGCCTCCTTTGATCGGCTGCATTTGGCGGTTATCACGCGTGCGGATGACCCAATGAACGCGCTGGTGCCGGATATTTCCCTGCTGGCACAGGCGATTTTTCAGCAATCGTTCAAATCCGTGCAGATGGATCTTTATACGCTAATCAGCGAGCGTGAGCAAATGGATACCTTCGCTCACGCCAGCGCTATTGGCGTGAGTTTTCTGCGCGAGCTGGAAGGGATGCAGCGGCCGGATTATACGTTCTCGGCGATGCTTGAGGTGACTGGCGACGGGCTGGCGATTCCGGTCGTTCATCCGCCGTCACCGCTGTTCGATCTCGTCTACGTGCTGTCGGACCGCAATGAGAAGGGCATGACAGCCGTCAACGGCATTCGAGACAATTACGATATTATTTGCCATATTCAGCTGCTCAAAAACCGCAAGCGCAAGGACGCGCAGGCGGACGCTGCCTATGGCGGCTACAATAACTCGACGTTCAAGAACAGCCTGCGTACGGAATCAGGCAGGCAGGGCTTCGTCTCTGCGGGGCTGTCGAAGGTGAAGCGCCCGAATTATTCGATTGCGCTGACGGTGCTGTATCATCTTCATATGCAGCTATCCGAGCTGCTGGCGAAGGAGCCTGAGCTCAGCATGCGGGAGAAGCTTGCCTGCTTCGGCCTCGATCCGGCCTCGGTCGATGCGATGCTGACACAGCTGCTGCCGAGCGACGAGCAGCTTGCCGACATGACGGGACTGCTGACCTCCGGCGTTCGTTATGAGCAGCTTAAGCCGTTATCGCTGCGTGACGCTGAGGAGGCGCTGTTTGGGGACGGAGCCTCTGTCTTTTTCCATAATCATTTCGCCCGCACGGCGCAGCAGCGGCTGTCCGAATTTGGCGCGGCGGCGGAAATGCGCCGTGCTGTTGCCAAGTTCGAGCGGGAGCGTACGGACATTAGCTTTTACCAGCTATGTGCTTGGACGGAGCCAAGCGGCGACGATGGCAGTGTGCTTGCAGGCGTCCGCAGCCGCATTAAAGAGCTGGCGATTGCGGTGGAGCAGGCGCGCGAGGAGCTGGAGCGCACGCAGGCGGGACGCGCGGAGGATGTCCGCATTCAGCGGCTGCCTTTTATGGATAAGCAAAACCTGCGTTCGTTTATCCGTGCTTTTTTTGGGCTGGTATATGGCCAGAAATGGGAGCTGCTCCGGCTGGAGCTAGAGCTGTCTCTGTATCGCCGATTGGCGGATGAGCTGGAGCAGCTTCATGAGCTGTATCGTCTGCGCGTCAAGCAGATGGCGGATATGGCAGACGTCATGAAGCTGACGGCGCTGCAAAGCATCAAGACCGCTGATGATTACATCGGGCAAAATATTTTTGAATATTATGCTCGGGTAACGGGTGATATCGTTCTGGATGTACAGGATAAACGGGGTGCGGGCATCTGGTTTGATGAGCGTTATCTCGGTTCGGCGGCGGAGCTGCTGGAGCAGGGCAACGAGGCTTACGTGAATAAGCTAGCCCAGCTAGGCTTGAAGCATGTGCTGACGGCGGAGCCATTTGCCCAGACGTTTGAGGAGGAGCTGCTACGCAGGGCGAATGTGACGATTGACTACACGAACCGCCAAGCGCTGGCGAAAGAGGATTTGTTCAAGCGCCTCTACCGGACTCTGGAGGAAAATGCGTCAATCAACGTTCGGCTGCTGGATTATACGCATGAGCATCGCTACGAGGAAAAATATATGTTCGGCGATGCGGACAGCGAGTTTGTGCAGTATGCGCTTGGCGTCGACGAAACGTCGCGGATCTACAAGCTCGGCTGCATTCACGAGAAGCGCAGCAGCGGTGTGGAGAAGCTGAACCTGATGGGCGGCTTCCATCTTGAAGACCTGCTGTATTATCGCAATGGCAAGGTGTATTACGAGACATATAGAGAGAACGGCTATGCGTTCCACGGCGTGGATCCGGCAGGCTTGCCGGAGCTGCGTTAGAGGCACAGCGAAAAAGCCGAATGCACGTAAGAGAGGATGCTATACACATGCAGCGAAAAATAAACCTGCTACTATTGTTGTTTAGCTTAATAGGGGGATTCATCGGCTACGCCATCGGAGAACTGATGCTGGCGCAGTGGACGGGCGATATGCCGCGTTCGGTTCTCATGGGCTTGTATTTTGGCGTACTCGCATTATTTATCGGGCTCGGCTGCTTTGTTGCAGAGCTGGTCAATCCGCATTTGAACGGCTCCTCCTGGCGCCAGCGCTACACGGGGCTTTCGTGGAAGCTGTTCGTGCCGGCGACGCTTGTGCTGCTATTCGTAGCGGGCTGGGGACTGCAATTTTTTTACGGCCTCAATATTGGCGGCTTAAAGCAGGTGAAGGACATAGTCCTCGTCATCGACAACTCCGGCAGCATGGCGGAGACGGACCCGGACAATCAGCGTTATGTGGCAGCGAAGCAGCTTATTGACCAGATGGACAATGACAAACGCGTCGCGATTGTGGGCTTCAGCGATTTGGCGGAGCAGGTGCTGCCGTTTACGAGTGTAGACTCGGCTGCCAATAAGGCAGCGGTCAACGCGGCGATTGATTCGTTTGTCCCGACGGATGGCGGAACGAATTTCAGCGTCGCGCTGGAGGAATCGTTAAAGACGATTGAGGCGAAGGCGGAGAGCAAGCGTGGAACGATGGTGATTTTGCTGTCGGATGGCTTCAGCGAATCCGATGTGGCTCCGCAGCTTGCGCTCTATAAGGAGCAGCAGATTGCGATTAATTCCGTCGGCCTCAGCCTCGTGGATTCGAGAGGAGCGGACCTGCTGCGCAACATCGCCGAGTCGACAGGCGGCGCTTATTACGATGTGCAGAAGGCAACAGAGGTATCTACGGCCTTCCAGACGATCTATGATACGATCGATGATCGTACGCTCGTAACCGAGCGCACGGGACCGATGGCCGATGCAACGTTTTACAAAATCGTTCGCGTCATCTCGATGCTGCTGATCGGCGGTGTGCTGGGCGTGGCGATCGGACTGTTCTTCGACAATCGCTATTTGGCACGCAGCTTTGGCATTGGCGGCGCAGTTGGCGGCTTGCTGGCGGGCCTCGTGCTGGAAGCGTGGCTGTCAGGCCATGTTCTCAGTGATTCGTTCACTCGCTTTATGGCGATTGCGCTGCTTGCGATTATGATTTCCTTATTCACCTTGATCGTGCCAATAAGGGAGAATAGCCGTCCGGTGAACGACAGGCGCCGCGGGGCTCCGGTTCCAAGAGAGCGCGGAACATCTGGCGGCGAAGGAAGATCGAAGGACAGCCGCAACCATGGATTTTAGAAATATGCTAAGTTTAAAAGCGTGTTGAAAAAGGCGTAGCGGAATAAAAAGCTTGTGCTGGAGAAGCGGTAGCGTTCGCTTAAAGCTTTCCGAAGGAAAGCAGCATCGTAAGCATAAGCTTTTACCCTTGGATTTTCACATTTAGAAACCTATTCAAAGAAATTCAAGGGTAATGGCGATCGGAAGCCAAGCTTTTTATGCAGCATAGCCTCTTTTTCGACACACTCTTAGAAGTCAGCTAGGGGGCGATTGACAGATGCGATTTGTGGAAGCAGAGGGCGATTCGCCGCGAATCAAAGGCTTGACTCATACGCTGAGTGGCGACCGCTGCACGCTGCAATGGCTATGGCCGAGCGGCGTCGAGGCGGTTTATATCGGCAAGGCGGAGGCTGAGCAGGCGGCATTCAGAGGAACGCCGGACCTTGCATCATTAAAGCTCTATACAAGGGCTGAATACAAGTCAAACAACGGCTATCATATACGGCTGGAGGGCATCGGGCGCTACCGCTTTACCGTCTACATTTATGAAGAGGGAGCGGAGGATGGCAAAGTCATCTGGCTGCAGAGCGATGGCCTGAGCGAGCTGGATGTGAGCGCCGGCAGAGCGAAGATCCGCTATTCCGTCAAGCAGAAGACCGGATTTCTTCAGCGCTATAAGACGGTGTCTATTCAGGTGACGGCAGAGGTGCCGATTGCCAAGGATGTATTATGTTATGTGAAAAAGGCAGGGGGCTATCCAGCGAGCAAGGACGATGGCATGATGTATCCATTTGCCGCTGCTTTCGCCTCCGGGCGGAATGTGCTGCCGCCAATCGAGGTCGGCAAGCAGGACTTCGTCCGTGTATTTTTCACCGATGGCCCGCGTTTCGCACAGCTGTACGAACTGGTGCCGGAATGACAGCAGGAAGGGGAGATAAGGCATGGGCTTTTTTGATTTTTTGAAAAGAAAACCGCAAGCAGAGCTGCTTCAAGGCTCTTATGATATTGTATGCCCATTTTGCTTCAGCAAGTTTTCGCCGGAAGATGTCGTATTTCGTGCCACACACAGCCGCGAGGACGATGAGGATTATGCGCTGGGCGAGGATGAGCAGCTGAATCGGTACAGAGAGCGTTTCGGCCTCGATTCGGTACATGATATTGAGGCGGTTATTCATCCCGAGGATGTGCCGGAGGAGAAGCATCTGTATGCAGGCGAGGTGCTGATTGGCTTGAACGACCGATACGGCGAGCTGACGCGCAGAAGGCTGTGTCCGAAATGCCATAACGAGCTGCCGGTGACATCGGGCAAGGTGCCGAGCAATATTATTTCGATTATCGGCGCTTCCCAGGTCGGCAAATCGGTGTATATGACAGCGCTCATACATACGCTGCAAAATACGACAGCCGATCATTTCAACGCGGCGTGCATGCCGCTTACGGCGGAGATCAGCCGCAAGTTCCGCACGAACTATGAGGAACCGCTGTTTGGGCGCGGCGATCTGCTGGCTTCCACGCAGAAGGAAAAAATGCAGGAGCCGTTTATTTTTCAATTCGTCTTCCGTGACGAGTCGAAGCCGCCGCTGACGCTTGTATTTTTTGATGTGGCGGGCGAGGGCATGGTCGAGGAGGATTATTTGGGGCTGCATGGGCAGCACATTAAAAACTCCTCCGGCATTTTGTTCATGGTCGATCCGCTGCAAATCCGCTCCATCCGCGAGAAGCTTCGCATTAACCACGGCGACAAGCCGGGCGAGTGGGCTCCGCAATATGATGAGCCAAGGGATGTCGTGCTGACGATGTTCAAGGATTTTATCGCCTACCAGGACAACAGCAAGACGGATATTCCAACCGCCGTCGTCTTGACGAAGAGCGATATGCTGCATGCGCTTAAGGACGATGAAGGCGAATATATTAAGTCGAACAGCAACATTTTTCACAATATGGTGCATCGCAATTATTTCAATTTAACCGAATTTGAAAATATAGATGGCGAAATGCGGCGCTTTATTGAGAAGGTCGACCGCCCGTTTAAAGGGACGATGGACGTTTACTTTAAGGATACGGCCTATTATGCGGTATCGGCGCTCGGCAGCAATCCAGTCAATCAGAAGATGGAGACGGTCGTCAGCCCGATCCGCGTTGATGAGCCCTTTATATGGCTGCTGTATAAGCTGGGTTATATAGAGGGGAGAAGAGAATAGTGAAGCATTCTACCTCTATGATTGGCCAGCAGCTGTATACGCGGGAGCGGCGCGGCATTTTTCGCTCGACGGAAGGTTATGACACGGTAGCCAAGTCCGAAGGGCTGGATCAGCAGTTTGTGAAAAAGCAGCTGCATCCGCTTTGCGTCTATGATGCTCCAGCTGAGCTGGCCGCAAGCGGCGAGAAGGATGGCGCCGCTTATCCGGAAACAGCGTATGTGCTGAGGCTGGAGGGCGGCGAGGCGGTTGTCGGCCGCAGCGTCTATCAAGCCGTTGACTTTACGGGGCTGCGCAGCGCCTTCTTCACGCACAACTACGTCATTCCTGCCGCGATTGCAGATGCTGACCTGGAAAGCTATAAAGCTTTCCTCGGCGCTGCCTTCGTAGACAGCTACGATATTGAGCAGGGCATGGAGCTGCCCGATTTGGCGGCGCTGCCGCAAGCGGCGGGCGGAGCATGGACGGCCCGCGAGGCCGGGGCCGCTAGCTCTGCGGCTGGCGGAGCAGGGCTTGCGGGCTTTGGCGGTGGACAGCGGGCGGCGCTCGCTGCGCTGAACATAAGCGAGCAGCGCTTTAAGCAGCTGCTGCTTGCCGTAATGGCATCGGTTGGCGGACGCAAGAAGGTATATGTGGCGCTGGATGTGCCTATTGGGCGGCTGCCGGAACAAGCAAAAGCGCTGCTGGCGGTGCTTTATGCGAGCTTGCCTTATGCATTCCGCAAGCAGCTTGGCTTCATGACGTTTGCCAAGGAGCCGCAAAGCCGCAAAGGGATTCATCTCACCTTCGTCGAGAAGGGCAGCCTGCGGGCGGGCGACCGCAATGTGGATAAGGACTACACCTTTGATTTTGTTAACGATCGATTCCTGAATGTGGATTTGGATAAGGGAGAGCATCCTTATTTGGATTTTGCTTGGAGCGTCTTGGACGAGCCGGACCGCGCCGAGCGTTTTTATCAGTTTGCTGAGGAAATGCTCAGCGGCATGGGGCAGGAGCGGCTAATGTCGCTTGGCTCTTACCATGAGCTAAGCGTCCTGTTCCAAGTCGAGGAAGGCAGCGATGAGCTGTATGAAACGCATAAAAGCGCCGTCCTGCGCGGAATGCTGGAGTATTTGCAGCCGGCAGGAGCGCTTGCGCAGCGCATACGGATGAATGATTTGATTTTGTCCCGCTTCGATTATGAGTTTGATGCTGTTCGTGACGGGCGTGTGCCCGAGCCGTTCATTGCGGAGAGCTTTAAGGATTATTACCACATCGACAGCAAATATAATGGTGGCAAAATCGTCGATTTCTTCATCCGTTCCTTGCTTGCTGCACAGCAGCAGGGGCAAGCGGAAGCGATGGCTGCCTACTATGGAACCTTGGAATCCGATCCGCTGCTGCTGAAGGACTTTGTCAGCAAAATGCTCGCGAACGGCCCCTTGCTGGAACGGCTGCTGCTCCCGTTTTTGGACGGCAAGCTGCGGGATGCAAGATCGGCTAAGGATATTATTATTTTCATGGGCAAATGGGGCAAGGAATTTCCCGCCATTCTCGATAATGATGTGGTGCACAAGCTCGTCAGGCAGCAGCTTAAGGATAAGCTGATGGATGAGGCGCAGCCTGTGCAGGTGTTCCAGCAAGTGCATGAGCAGCTGGATAAGCTTAGCGCTACCGCTTTCGACAGCGACGAGGGCCGCGTGAAGACGAACCATTTGACGGCAGGAATTGGCGTCCGGCTGTTTGAGCTGGAGCTCGTCGCTTACCGGACGCTGCTGACGGAGCTTGATTTGGACCGGCTGTCGCAGCGCGAGCTGCTCAAGGGTAGCTTTCTGGAGAGAGCGGATCGGCTGGAGCAGTGGAACGCTCAATTGACTGATCCTCGGCAAAGGTCGACGGCGCTTATTATTAAAGCGGCCTACGACTGGTTCTTCAGACCGCTGCCGAAGGCGAGCCTGTTCGCAAAGCTGTCTCCGGTCGAAATCGACCGCGTCCAGCAGCTTGGACGGCGCTGGATGCTGACGGTCGATTCGGAAATGAAAGCCGAGCGGTTCGAGCAGCTTGTGCTTGCCTTCTATCGCAGCTCAGACATGGAGACGATTGATTATGCAGGGCTGCTGGATACGCTGCGCAAGAGCGCAGGGGAAAAAGAGCTCATTTATCAATTTTTTGCATGGTCGGAGCGCCATGAGGATTTTATGCGGCCGCGAGGCTTCGTGCCTGCGTATGCAACCGCCATTACGAATTATTTCAGGCAGCATGACCGCGATGCCTTCAAGAGCCGTGCGAATCGGAATGAATATTTCTCCAAGGCAGGACCGAGGCTGCAGGCTGTCTACAAGCAGGTTAGAGGGGAGCTGTCTTCGCCTCTGGCGAAGATGTTTCGGCAAAATCGTAAACCGTTCCTCTTCTCCATAGTTATAGCTTTCGCCATACTAATGGTAGGCATAGGTGGCTTGCTTGCGCTTGGTGGCGGAGACGAGCCTGAGGAAGGGGCCAATCTTCCTGGCGCTACGGGTAGCCCTGGCCTGACTACTCCAGGAGCAGCGATTCCCGATACACTCGTATATGCGGCGAAGCAGGAAGGTGTTGACGGCAAACAAACGACAACACTCGTATTCCGGTTCACGGATGCTGCCATATGCAGCGCCTTCTCCCCAGAGACGGTGGCTGTTGTCGCAGCAGATAGAGAAACAAAGGAATATAGCGGCCTAACGTTCATTCCTAGCTGTTCGGCAGCCCCTGCGGAAACCCCCGCTGGGTCAGGAACGGATGAAAGCGGAGCTTCTGCCAGCCCGGGCGATAGTGCATCGCCTACTCCTACAGCAACTAGCGATGCAGCGGCAGGCAATACAGGCAATGTAGAAAATGCAGCCGCTGGTACCGCAGATGACGGATCAGCTAGTCCCGGTATCGCCTCCTCATCGCCGGATGCAAGTGCAGGAGCGGATGACGATGCAGCCTCCACCGGCGGAAGCAGTGCAAACCCAGGTGGAACAGGCACCAGCGACCCAGGTTCTGCTGGCAGCACAGCACAGCCGAATCCGAGCGATTATCCGAACCGCGTCGTTGTCGATTTAGGCGAGGATGTGGAGCTGCTTCCAGCAAGCAAATTGAAGGTAGGAAGCGTTGAATATACGCTGTCCGGGCCTTTTGAGGATGCAGGCCTGACCGATACAGGTGCTGCCATAAGCACTAGCGAACCGACACCATCAACCAACACAACGAATTAAGCATGCAGGAAGCAGCCCTCTGTCGGTTTTATTGGCAGGGGGCTGCTTCCTATGCAACTGAAAGCCATGTTTTTTCCTAAAGTTCACGCTAGATCATGCCAAGCGTAGCATTCTGAATTATAATAAAGGACAGGATAATTTTACATAAAAGCAAAAGATTTAAAACGATAAATTAGACAGAGATATTGCCGGCTGCCGTTGCTCGCATAGCCAGTCATTCGGCAAGCCTTGAGAGGGGAAAAACAATTGAAGCTCAAGCATGTCATGGCTGTTCTGACGGCGCTTGCTTTGCTATGTCTATATCGGGGGACGTTTTCACAGGCTGAATTTTATTTCCAAGACCATGTGATGCAGCGGGAAAGCCCGGTTGATACACAAATCGTCATCGTCGCTGTCGATGATCAAAGCTTGGAGGAGCTCGGCACCTGGCCGTGGAGCCGCAGCGCACATGCGCAGCTGGTGGATACGCTGAGCGAGGGCAAGCCGGAGGTCATTGCCTTTGATGTCACCTTTGCGACGAGCTCGGATGAGGAGGCGGACAGCGAGTTTGTCGATGCGGTTGCGAGAGCAGGCAATGTCGTGCTGCCTGTCTACGGGACCTTCGCCGAGTCGGCGCGTTTAGGCGCGATTGAAGCGGAGGAGCTTTCCGAGCCGTTCGAGGGCCTTAAGGAAGCGGCCGCAGCGACTGGCCACATCAACACGATTACCGATTCAGATCGGGTCGTGCGCAAGGCGCTGTATTCTTTTAATAAAGAGGGCGTGCAGATCGACAGCTTTACATGGGAGATTTACAAGCTGTATATGCAGCGTTTAGGCAAGCAGGCCGAAACGTCCAAGCTGTCGCTCGATGGCTTTCAGCGTTTCCCGATCGCCTATACGAGCAGTCCCAATCAGTATGAGGCGATTTCTTATTCGGACGTGCTGAGCGGCGATGTTCCGGCGGACTATTTTACCAATAAAATCGTCTTGATCGGTCCTTATGCTGTCGGCTTTAACGATCATTATTTGACGCCAATGAACGATAAGCAAGCGATGAACGGCGTTGAAATTCATGCAAATATTCTCCAACAGCTGATGGAGCAGGATTTTAAGCGGGAGCTGGATTGGAAATGGAACGCGCTCGTGCTGCTCGCGGCTGTGGTGCTGGCCTATTATTTGTTCCGCAAGCTGAATATGCTGCTGTCCTTTCTGTCGGTTGCGGTGCTTATCGCCGTATTTATCGCAGGTGGACGTTATTTATATGGGCAGGGCATTTTGCTGTCGCTGGGTTATGTGGTGCCGCTGCTGGGAGCCAGCTGTCTAGCGGTCGTCATTTTCAACTATGTAAGCGAGCTGGCGGAACGGCGGCGGGTGACGGATATTTTTGGCCGGTATGTGGCACCGCAGGTCGTCAACCAGATATTGAAAAATGGCGAGGATGGCTTGAAGCTGGGCGGAAGCAGGCGCGTTCTGACGGTACTGTTCGTCGATATTCGCGGGTTTACGCCGCTGTCGGAGAAGGCTGAGCCGGAAGAGATTGTCGAAATTTTGAATGAGTATTTGGATTTGACCGCCAGCTGCATCTTTGAGCAGGAGGGGACGCTCGACAAGTTTATTGGCGATGCGACGATGGCGATCTTCAACGCGCCGCTGCTGCTGGACGATCATCCGATGAAAGCGGTGCGCGCCGCGTGGGCGATGAAGCAGGGGTCAGTGGAGCTGGAGAAGAAGCTTATCGAGCGCTTTGGCTTTGGGGTGAAATTCGGCATCGGCATCCATACGGGGCCTGCGGTTTTCGGCAACATCGGCTCCAAAACGCGGATGGACTACACGGCAATTGGCGATACGGTCAATACGGCTGCCAGACTGGAAAGCCATACAAAGCCGGGACAAATTGTGCTGAGCGAGTCGACGTATGAGGCGGTCAAGGATCGCATTTTGGCGGAATCGCTTGGAGAAATAAAGGTCAAGGGCAAGGAGCAGGGCATTCACATTTATGAATTGGAGGGATTAAAATGAGAAGCTTCAAATGGCTGCTTGTATGGATGCTTGTGTGTTATGCAGCACTGCCTGCAGTGGCATGGGCGAAGGATACCGATAAAGTCGGCAAGCTGACGTCTGTTTCGGGCAAAGCCGAGGTGAAGAAGGGCGGCGGCACAAAAAGCTTCAATGCGTTTAAGGGCATGGCCATTACGCAGGGGGATACGATTAAGACGGGAAGCAATGGCAAAGTAAGCATGGACCTCGACAGCGACAAGGAAGTGACGATTGGAGTGAACACGACGCTGCTCATCAGTGAGCTGGTCAAAAGCGCCAGCGCGATTGGCGGGAAGACGAAGCTGACGCTCCAGAACGGTTCAGTCATTATTCAGGTGAAGAAGAAGCTCACCGGCGATTCCCGCTTTGAAATCGAGACGCCGACAGCGACAATGGGCGTTATGGGCACTAAATTCGCTGTTTCGTATGAGCAGGACAACAGCTATGTCGGCGTGCTTGAAGGTGTCGTAAGCGTCACCGGAGAGGATGGCGAGCGAATCGCGGCGCTTTTGGCGAATGAGCAGATCGAGCTGAATCAAGCAGGCGAAGGCGCGAAAGGGCCGCTTATGCTGGGCGATCTGCCGCTCGTTGCGCTGGAGAAGCTGCTGGAGGAGCTGGAGCAGGCTGCTGACACGGAAGCGAATGTGGCGCTCAAGCAGCAAATACGCGAGCTCGTGAAGCAAAAACAGGCGGAGCTGGAGAAGGCGGCAGAAGCGGCAGGGCAGCCTTACAGCAAACCGACTATTGTATATGGTCAGCCCGCTTCTAGTGTGCCAGCGAGCAGTGGAGGAAACAGTGGTTCTGGTTCGGGCGGAAGCACGCCGACACCAGCCGTGACGCCAACACCAGAAGCCACACCAACGCCTACTGCTACGGCAACACCAGATGTGACGCCAACATCAGTGCCGACGGAAACCCCGACACCGACACCAGTCGTGTATGAAGGGGCGCCAGAGGCGGATACGTCTGCCTTTTACAGCAATCTATATCATTATTTCATAAATAGCACGACGATCGTTATTCCTTTCACGACGCTGCTTGCCTTCAATGAGCAGGAGGATGATCCGAATCGGACGCTTTTGGATGGCGTAATATTTGCAATCAATGATCCGGAGTTTTTCTGGGAAGCCCGGAGTGCAACGATAGACGGCAAAAATTTGGTTATCCAATTAGCCAATGAGCTTCCGCTCAATTCCAGACTGTATATATCTGTACGTGGCGATTATTTGAAAAACGCTCAAACAGGTGAAGTACAGGCGGACTTTACCGAGCTTGGCCGGGATGGCAATGATATTGATTTTAAGCCAGCGCTTAGCCAAACGGACCTTCGTTATGTACAGAACTTGAGCGAAACGACTGAATTGGACGATATATTCGTCTATCATCTCGGCTATAGCAATGCCACTATGACAATGACTTTGGCAAATGCAGAAGGCCCGGTAGCTTTTGATTCCGAGGTGGCGTATTCCACTCAAATGAGCGGGGAAAATCATTTCACCTTCACCTTTAATAATCAATGGCTCGAAACTTTGGATGCAGCAGCGCATTATACGTTGTCGGTTAAGCTGGATTTGGAAGGCGCAGAGGTTGCAAATTTGACCATGAACATTGTGGTGGAGGATTCTCGCGACCTGCCTTATTTTGACGAGGAGGCCTTCAATAGCGATCGAGATCTTTATATTAAAAATGACCATACGTTTGTGCTGCCTTTCACAACAGCGATTATATACAATGAGCAGGCTTTTCCTAATCAGGGACTCGCACAGCAAGTAGAGTTCTGGCTCTATGACGAGCAAGGAGATCGAAGCAGGAGGCTGCCGCTCGAATATGTCGAAATATCAGGCAAGGAGCTGTCGATCTATTTGGCTGAAGCTGTCCCTAGAGGCACGGGGATTTTAGTAACGATTGCCGGAAACAGCTTGAAAAATCCGGAAAAGGACAAAGTTCAGCCGGATATGCTGAAAACGCCTGAGCGCACTTTCTTTACCGTATCGTGGAGTCCGGGATATGTAAAGCATATCAAAGATAGCAGCATGCCGAATCCCCCTGTTACTCGAATCAATACGATGGGTGATGACTTAGGGGAGGTGCGAATTTATGGTGGATCGGAGATCGGATCGAGAATCGTGGATGCAGCGGATTATACGATTGAACAAGAGCCGGGCAGAGGTCCGACGATTACGCTAACAGAAGCCTTTTATAATCGTTTGGATGTGGGAAGCCATTTCGTTGAAGTCCTTATTATGCAAAATGGGCAAGAAGTCAGCTCGGCGCTCATTGAAATTTTGATTATGCCGGCACGAATATTGGGCTAAAGGGAGTGGAAATCCAATGAACAAAAAAGGAATGCTGCTAGCAGTCGGCGCGCTGCTGGTCACGTCGCTGCTGCCGCAAGGAGGCATAGCCGCGGCCGCTGGGGCAGCCACGGGCGCAACAGCAGGAGCTGGAACAGCTATGGAATGGTCAGTCGCGGAGGAGACAGCTGCCGCTGTAACCTATGAGCTGCAAGGCTTGAAGCAGCCATGGGGCTTGACGGCAGCAGCGAGCGGGGACGAGCTGCTTGTCGTGAGTTCGGGCGGCCATAACATCGGCCGCTGGAACGGTGCTGCGGGTAAAATCAGTGCTGCCGCAGGCAGCGGAGCAGCGGGGTATGTGGATGGGGAAGCGGCGGTAGCTGCATTCCGCACGCCTTCTTTTGCTGCTACGGATGCGAAGGGCAATGTGTACATTAGCGATACAGACAACCATGCTATTCGCAAATTTGCGGGTGGCAAGCTGACGACGCTGGCGGGAAACGGCGAAGCTGGCTACATGGATGGCGAGCAGAGCAAGGCGCGTTTTAACTCGCCAACGGGTATTGCGGTTGATGCTGAGGGCAGCGTTTATGTGGCCGATACGCTTAATCATGTTATTCGCCGGATTACGCCTGAAGGTGTCGTATCGACATTTGCTGGACAGGCGCCTTCAGGAGAAACAGGTGATTATGTAGATGGGACGGCAGCGCAGGCGCGGTTTAATGAGCCTACAGGGCTTGCTTTTGACGAAGCGGGGCGCCTTTTTGTCGCAGATAGTGGAAACCATGTCATTAGGGTAATAGATAAAGGAGAGGTCGCGACGCTTGCAGGGCAAAAGACAGCAGTCGATCCTTTGACCGGCTATCGGATGGGAGGCTATCAAAACGGAGCTGCTGCTGATGCACGCTTCAATCGCCCGCGTGGGCTTGCTTATAAGGGTGGCGTCCTGTTCGTGGCGGACAGCCTTAATCACCGGATTCGCGCTGTGACGGCGAACGGCCGGGTGATAACACTGGCTGGAAACAATATGGCTGGCGACCAGATCGGCACAGCTGAGCAGACGCAGTTCAATCAGCCTTCGGGGCTGTTTTACCGCTCAGGAAAGCTGTATATTTCCGATCCGCCGAATGGCAATGTGAAGAAGCTAGCGGTTAATCCGGCTCAATTGCAGCCTGTGCGAAGTGCAGAGGATTTATTGTCTGGCATTGATTTGTTGCCTGCGGGAGCAGCTGTACAGCTGTGGCTGGACGGCAAGCAGCTGACGAGCGGTCCTGCACCTTACACGCGTGAGAATAAGGTGTATCTCCCGGTGCGAAGCGTATTTTCAGCATGGGGCGCTGAGCTGAATTGGCATGCCGCATCGAAAACCGCCAAGCTGCATAAAGGCGATTGGTCACTGAGCCTTAAGCCGGATTCCAAGGGCAAAGTTGTCATAACGAGAGGCGTGCTTTATATCGAGGCCAGCCACTTGGAGAGCTTAACTTCATTCCTTGCCGTCTATGACACCGAATATCGCGCTGCTGTCCTAGACAGCGGGCAATAATAGGACGTTTTTTATTTGGGAAGTTAAGCGTCGTATGATATGATTATAAGAAATGTGAAGCTACTTTTGGAGGGAACACTCATTACTAACGTCGTCCTTAATGATGCTATGACCATGCTGCAGCAAACAAGCCGGACTTTCTATATTCCTATCAGCCGTCTCGAGCCCGGCTTGAAGGAAGCTGTAGCAGCTGCATATCTGTGTATGCGGGCTATTGATGAAATAGAGGATCATAACGACATCTCAGACCAATTGAAAGTCAAGCTGCTCGTCGGAATGGAAGAAGCTTTCCAGTCTCCTGACGTGACAGCCGCCACACAGAAGCTATTGTCCCCTTATGACGATGTATTGCCAGCTGTATCGATGCGGGTAAATGAATGGGCGGAGCTGTGTCCGTCGACTGTTGCCCGCACCATCTATCGCTATATCGCGATGATGTCGAAGCAAATGGCAGAATGGGTGGAGAAAGGCTGGCATATCCATACGGAGGAGGATCTCGACCGTTATACATACAGCGTAGCTGGAATGGTAGGCGAGATGCTGTCGGAAATCTGGTTATGGTTTGATGGAACGAAGTCGGATACGGTGAAGGCGGTCGCTTTTGGCCGTGGGCTGCAAGCTGTCAATATTCTTCGCAACCGCGATGAGGATTTGGAACGTGGCGTGGACTTCTACCCGGATGGCTGGGGGCCTAAGGAAATGCTGGCGTATACGCGCCGCAATCTGAAGGTTGCGGATGCTTATATCGCGGATTTGAAGAAGGGTCCTGCGCTCAGCTTCTGTAAAATCCCGCTCACGCTGGCTCATGCTACTGTGAACCTTATTGCCGCAGGCGGCAATAAGCTCACTCGCGATGCGGTGCTTAAGCTGGTTAACCGATTGAACTAGCTGCCGATTGGACAGGCGGGCGCTCATAACCCGCAGGGATAACGACTTTGCTCGTAAAGCCGCTATCCCTGCGGGTTATTTGTTATGTTTGCATACACTCTGTATGCGTTCTATACCGTTTACTTTCTACTTTATTGCGCTTAAAGCGTCTGATTAATCACAATCGACAGCTTATAATTGGCATGCTCGTTCAGGTCAGTGAGAAACTGGTCGAGCGCGGCATTGGATGGAAAGCGGCATTCCATCATGTAGCAGGTTTCCCCGCTCGTTTTGTAATGATGGAGGATGACCGTTTGCTGCTGTACAAACGCCAAATAAGGCCCATGATAAATCCCGCGTATGTAAACGTGGATGAAAGCATGGACCGCAAGTCCAGCCTTCTCCTGATTGAAACGAATCGTATATCCCTCGATAAATCCCTCTTCCTCCAGGCGGCTGACACGATTTGCAGCGGCCTGACCGGTCAAATGAACGAGCTGGCCAAGCTCCTTCATCGAGATACGGCCATTTTTCGACAGCTCTTCAATAATGCGTTTATCCGTATGATCCAGCATAAGCGACAACCTCTTTCAAAAATCAAGTATTTGGTGCAATTTAAATGATTGCTGCTATGTTCATGCCATTTCTTAGATAGTAACCTATTAAAGAGCAACAATAAAGGAGGAGCAGCATATGCAAATTACCCAAGTCCGCAATGCAACATTGAAAATAAAATACGGTAGCCTGAGCTTTTTGATCGATCCTTTTTTTGCGTCAAAGGGAACTTATCCGCCGATCCCCAATACAGCTAACCAAGAGCAGTCTAATCCGACGGTCGAGCTGCCTTTTCCAGCGGAGCAGCTGCTCCCTGTAGATGCGGTCATTGTCACACATTTGCATATTGATCATTTTGATCAGGCGGCGATTGAGCTGCTGCCGAAGGATATGCTGATTTTTGCCCAAAATGAGCAGGATGCGGCAGCCATTCGTGAAAAAGGCTTTGAGCAGGTACAGCTGTTTACGCCATCGGGGCAGCTTGGAGAAGTGAGTCTCAGCCGAACCTATGGACGGCACGGAACAGGGGAAATCGGCGAGCAAATGGGCGAGGTGTCGGGGATAGTTTTTCAGCATGCGCAGGAGCAGACGCTTTATGTGGCGGGCGATACGATTTGGTGTGAGGAGACGGGGGCGGCGATCGATAGCTATGAGCCGTCGGTCATCGTCGTAAATGGAGGCGCGGCCCGCTTTTTGCAAGGTGAGCCTATTCTTATGACGAAGGAAGATATTTATGCCACGCATCTTGCGGCGCCGCAGGCGGTCATCCTCTCCTCCCATATGGAGGCGGTCAATCATTGCATGCTGTCTAGAGCTGATTTGCGGGAATATGCAGCCAGCAAAGGGCTCAGCGGCGTAATCCTTGCGCCAGAGGACGGCGAGACGATTACGAGATAATCATAGGGTTCATGAAGTTGAAAAAATCTCCAGCCTCGCTTTAACAGCGACCGGCTGGAGATTTTTTTAGTTGTTCTTATTGATTGTTAGCTGTTTAGTACGGTTGTGCAGTCTGCACGCTCTACGTAAATAGTACAAGCAGCAGCGTAATTAGCGCAGGCAGCCCCTGCATTACCAGGATGGAGCGTTTAGTAGTAAGACCGCCGTACAAAGCAGCAACGAGCACGCAAATGAGGAAAAACAGCTGGATTTGATAGCCGAAATCGGCATTCGGATGCACAAGACCCCAAATCAGGCCGGCGGCCAGAAATCCGTTATACAACCCTTGATTGGCGGCAAGAGACTTGGTTTGCTGGGCAAACTCAAGCGTAGTGTTGAATGTTTTGCGCGTCCGAGGTTTCGTCCACAGGAACATTTCCATAACCAATATGTACAAATGCTCGGCAGCCACAAGGCCGACGAATATTGCAGCTAACATAATAAACCCTCCTGAATAAATTCAAATATTGGAAAAAAACATCCCTACCCATCTTACTCCTAACCTCCCCTATAATCAAGCGCAGACTATGATTTTACGCTATCTTCGCATGACTGGATTTGACAGTCCTGTGAGCAGGTGATACGTTGGGTATACGATAGCATAAGGTCAGATGGACGAGGCAGGTAGGACACAGATGGATCATACTTATGAAATCATTCAGACGGATCATGAGCTTCCGCTGCATATATTTTTTCATAACGTCAGATATGTTCCAAATCATTGGCATGATAGCATGGAGCTGCTGTTTGTGCTGAAGGGAAAGGCGATTATTGCTGTACAAGGCAAGCCATTCGTGCTTAATGAAGAGGATATTATCCTTATCAATAGCAATGATATTCACACGATTCAATCGGAGCAGGAAAATCTGCTGCTGGCGCTGCAAATTCCCGATTCCTTTCTGCGCGAGCAGGGGGTAGACACGGAGCAGACCGCCTTTGAGTGCAATTCCTGCTTGCATGCGCAAGGCGATCAGCAGAAGTTCATTGAGGTTCGCACGCTGCTGTCCACCATTATGTGGAACTTTAATAAAGCTGGATATGGCTATGAAATTAAAGTCCGCTCCCTGCTGCTGGAGCTGATTTATTTGCTGCTGCGCAAATTCAGAAGCACGCAGGAAACGCGGGAATATCCCATTAATCGCCGCACGATGGCGAGGCTTCTTCATTTGAATGAATACATTCAGGAGCATTACAATCGTCCGCTGACTCTTAATGAGCTTGCTGAGCGCGAAAATTTTTCAGTCTCCTATTTATCCAGCTTTTTTCAGAAAAGCATGGGTGTAACCTTCCGTACCTATATTACGAGCATTCGGCTGGAGCATGCGGTCAAAGCGATGCTGACGACACAGGAGCCGATCATCAAAATCGCGCTGGACAGCGGTTTTCCCAATTTAAAAGCTTTTCACAAGGCGTTCAAAGCGGTTTACCAGATGACGCCCACGGAATATCGCGGCCATCGCGGGCAGCCTTCCCCGGAGGCGGAATTGTCCGAGCCTTCCAGCGACAATTACTTGGCTTTTGACCGGGAAAATGCCTACACCAGCTTGTTTAAATATTTGCCAACGGAAGCGAATGCTGGAACGATCGTCGCTGCTGATCAAGGCTCCATCTGCCGGTCCATACAAATCCGCGCCTCTGGCAGCGGTCGGACGCTCAAGCACACTTGGCGCAACCTATGTACAATTGGCAAGGCAAAGGAAGCGTTGTTTGCTCCCGTTCAGCAGCATTTGCGGATGGTGCAGCAGTCCATTGGCTTTCAATACATTCGCTTCCACGGCATCTTCGATGACGAAATGATGGTGGCGCGGCTGGGGCCAGACGGCAAGCCCGTATTCAGCTTTGGCTATGTGGATCAGGTGGTTGATTTTTTCAGGAGCATCGGGCTTCGTCCCTTCTTCGAGCTTGGTTTTATGCCGGGCGATTTTGCAGACCAGACAAAGTTTTTCTTCCATAAAAAAAGTTATATGAGCATGCCTAAGGAGATGGGGCATTGGACCGCGCTGCTGGAAGCCTTCATGCAGCATCTCTTAAATCGTTATGGCAGCGCAGAGGTGGGCAGCTGGCGTTTTGAGTTTTGGAATGAGCCGGATGGCGGGTTGTTCTGGCCGGGATCCTTCAACCAATTTCTGGAGCTGTATGAAGCGAGCTTTAAGGCGATTAAACAGGTGTTTCCGCAGGCGCAAATCGGTGGTCCCTGCGTGCAGGGCGATACGCTCGTATATCGGGGCCGCTGGATGGAACGGTATTTGGCCTATTGTACCGAGAGGGAATGCTTGCCAGATTTTCTGACGATCCATATGTATCCGTTCGAGTATAGGATTGAAGAAGCCGAGGATAATGGTGAAGTCCAGATGAGCGATTTCAGCTACGCGGGGGAAGATTATGTTGCCGAGATGCTCGGCAAGGTGAAGCGCAAGCTGCTGGAGCTTGGCTGGTCAGGCTCCGAGCTGCATGTGACGGAATGGAATGCCACTCCCCATCATCGGGAATTGACGAATGATACTTGCTTCAAAGCAGCATACATTGCCAAAAACATCGTGGAAACGTTCGACGAGATAAGCAGTCTAGGCTATTGGACGGTAACGGATTTACTGGAGGAGCTGCCGCTGCCGCAGGAGACCTTCCATGGCGGACTCGGGATGATAACAAATAATGGACTCAAAAAAGCGGCCTTCTATGCCTACGAGCTGCTTGCCAAGCTGGGCAGCAAGCTGCTGGACCGCGGCGACGGCTATTGCCTGACGATGTCGAAGGATGGCACGTATCAGCTGCTGCTGTTTCATTACGCTCATTTTGACCAGATGTATCTTAAAAATGACGTTTCAGGCATTCAGCCGCATAATCGATATGCGGTATTTAATCATAACGACCAGTTGGAGCTGACCATACAGCTTGAGGGATTAGAGCCGGGGGCTTACCGCATTCACCGGCATACCATTAACCGGGACTCGGGCAGCTCTTATGATGAATGGCTGCGGATGGGAGCGCCCGCAGGGCTGATGCAACCCGATATTGACTATTTGAACCAGTGCAGTGTGCCGAAGCAGTATATGTGTACCGAGATGGCAGGGGATGCTTTGACGCTGAAATTTCTTCTTGCCCCTCATGAGGTGAGGCTGCTGGAGCTCAAGCGAGAAGGGAAGCCAACCTAAGGATACGATAAGAAGGGACAGCTGGAAACAGAGCTGTCCCTTCTTTTATTCAAATGCCTCGCTACCGATTGCAAAATTGGTGGTGGGGCATTTTTTTTATAGCAGATCGATACTTTCTTTCGGTAAAATTTCTACATGTTTACATTTTATTATTTTATTTACCAATTTGTTATATGGAAGCATCACCCAGATGATCTATAATGCAAGTGTTCGGCTATGAAGCGTATATGTCAGCCGGGCTATGCTGAATCGAGAGGGGCACCTCGGGAGGCCCCCCAGATCGCTAGGCACTTCTCGTTATCGTTCCCTCTCGTTCAGTCATTCGGATAATGTATGCGCTTTCTCTCGGAGTTAACCAATCGAAATGAGGAGGAGATCGTTTCATGTTGTACACAGGAAGGTACACCAGAAAACTCGCAGCTATCGTACTTGTATTTTCATTACTCGCCGCAACAGCGTTTGCTGGGCCGGTAGTCACTTATGCAGAGGAAGAGCCCACAATTATTTTCACTTCAGATTTTGAGGATGCTACCTTGCAGGGTTGGAAGCCTCGGATCGGCGGGGAGCTGCTGACGGTTTCAAACCAAACGGCAAATGATAGCACTTATAGTATGCTGGTTGAGCAGCGGGAGCGTTCTTATTATGGGCCGAAGCTTGAGCTCGTCAATGTGCTTGAACGCAATGAGGAATATGAATTTAAAGCATATGTTCGCTTAAAAGAGGAGCCGACGGAGAACAAGACGCTGCAAATGACTGCTTATAAAAATGCGGGTGCGGAGAGCTGGAATGCACTCGATTCGGTAGTTATTGAGAGAGCAGATTGGCAGCAGTGGCATGAACTAAAGGGACAGTTCCAATACAGCGATAATCCGACAGAGCTGAACCTGTTTATTGAGACGCCGTATATATCGGAGGAAACGGTTGATACACTGTCTTTTTATGTCGATAATTTTACGATTAAGAGAGCTTCGCCGCTTGTCATAGAAGAGCAAATTCCTGCGCTGAAGGAACATTTCACAGATGATTTTCCAATCGGCGCAGCGGTCTATACTTGGCAGATGGAGGGCGTCTATGGTGAACTGCTCAAAAAGCATTTCAGCAGCTTGACGGCAACCTATGAAATGAAGCCGAAATTTATTGCGCCAGCTGAAGGCCAATATGTGTTTGATGCAGCGGATCGCTACGTCCAGTTCGCAGAGGACAATAATATGCAGATACGGGGGCATGCGCTTCTGTGGCATATTGACGCTGCAGAATGGATGCTGAAGGATAGTGCGGGGCAGCCAGCAAGCAGGGAGCTGCTGCTTGGCCGCATTCAAAGCTATATTGAAACGGTAATGACACGCTATAAGGGTAAGGTTGATGCCTGGGACGTTGTTAACGAAGCGATAGCTGACAACAGCGGCGATGAGAACGGCATGCGGATCAGTCCATTTTACACACTAATTGGTCCTGATTACGTCGAGAAGGCGTTTGAGTTTGCACGTGCGGCCGATCCTGATGCCAAGCTGTACTATAACGAATATTTTACAGAGGTTCCAGAAAAACGAGCGCATATGTACCAGCTTGTAAAAGGGTTGAAGGAGAAAGGGCTGATCGACGGTGTAGGCCTGCAATCTCACTATGGTCTATACTCGCCGCCAATCGATGAAATTGAGAAAACGCTCAATATGTTTATTGACCTGGGACTAGATATTCAAATTACTGAGCTTGATGTTGATAGCGTCATTCCATTTGGTCAGACGATGCCCTATGATATAGCGGTCAAGCAGGCACATCGCTATAAGGAGCTGTTTGAGCTTTATAAAGAGTACAAGACGCACATTTCTTCCGTGACGCTTTGGGGTCTTCAGGATGAGAAGTCCTATAACAATCAAGCGATGCTGTTTGATGCCAAGCTGCAAGCGAAGCAAGCCTATTGGGGGCTGATTGATCCGTCGCTGCTGCCTGTGGAGACGAATCGTGTTGTTTCACTCGCAGGAACACCGGCAGCTGGTGCTGTGCTGGCTAAAGAGTGGAGTCATGCGGTTGTGAGTAAGCTGAAAGGGAGACATTCGCTGTCTAGCACGTTCCGTACGTTCTGGGATGAAGACTACCTGCATGTTTTGGTGGACGTAAACGACGTGACTTTTAATACAAATGATAAAGTTGAGCTGTTTATTGATGAAAATAATGCTAAATCCAGCGAATATGAGCAAGATGACCGCCATATTACGCTCAAACGATCCGGGCAAGCGCCCAATGGAATCACCTCCATGACGAGAGAAATTCCCGGAGGCTACACTATGGAAGCATCTATTCCATGGGAAAGTGTCCAAGGGTCATTGGGTGCTGATGTTGGATTTGATATTCGGATAACGGATAAAGATTCAGCTGATGGGGAGCAAATGATTTATTGGAATGACAGTACGCTTAGCCAGCAGGATGATCCGAGCAAGTTCGGTATCATTCAACTGGACGGCATGCCGAAAATCGCAGAGTCGGTTAAAGGTGAAGCGCAAATTGACGGAATTATGGAGACAGCTTGGAGCCAAGCAGCACCGTTCCAGCTGGACATTTTGAATCAACCTGGAGGGGCGACTGGAACTGCACGCTCAATGTGGTGGAATGACAGCCTATATTTGTTTATTGAGGTGGAAGACCCTATTGTATTGACTAACGGGCTGAACCCTTGGGATCAGGACTCGGTAGAAATTTTTATAGATGAAAACCATCAGCGGACGCCTTTTTATCAATATGATGATGTACAGTTCCGTGTGAATGCCGATAATGTAGCAACGTTTGGCGGAGGGGCTGCGCCATCGCGGCTGGAAAGCGCGGTAACCCGCACGGATAATGGCTATAACGTTGAGCTGAAGATCAAATTAAACAGCCTTCAGCCCATTCCTGGATCCGTAATGGGCCTTGATTTGCAAGTGAATGACGATAAAGGAACTGGACAAAACAGCAATGCAAAATGGAATGATCCGACGAATGAAACGTGGAGAAATACCTCGAAATTTGGCATTTTAACGTTTGTATGGCCTGAATGAAATATTAATAATTTGTTATAAGAGCCACTCTTTTATCATATAGGCGCAACCCTTTTGTCCTTATACTGAGTACAGACGTTAATTTACATCGTTTGTAGTACGGAATTTGAACAGAAGGGGAGCGCAATTATGAAGCATTCAAGTACCCAGGTAGTGGAAAAAACAGCAAGCGTACTATCGCTTCCAGGCTCAGGCAAGAGTGGGAAGTGGAGAAGGACAATTGTGCTGGATTTGCTGCTGCTGCCGGCGGTCATTTTAACATTAGTTTTTGCCTATATTCCGATGAGCGGTCTTGTTATTGCTTTTCAGGACTTTAAGCCATGGCTGGGCTTCGCCAAATCATCGTGGATTGGCCTTGAGCATTTCGAATACCTGTTTAGCACAAAAGAGAATATGCAGGTTATCTGGAATACGCTCATTATTGCCGGAATGAAGGTTGTTGGCGGGCTGATTGCCCCGCTCGTATTTGCTCTTCTATTAAATGAAGTGCGAAAATCGGCATTTAAACGGACCGTGCAAACCTTCGTCTACTTGCCGCATTTTCTCTCATGGGTTATTTTGGGCGGCATTCTGATCGACATGCTTTCGACTAAGGGGCTGATCAATCAGTTTTTAGTAGCAGTGTTTCACATCGAGCCGATTTTCTTTCTTGGTGAAGGCAGTTGGTTCCGCGTCGTGGTTGTTGTTAGTGATATTTGGAAGGAATTTGGATTTGGCGCCATTATTTTTCTAGCCTCGCTTGCCGGTATCAATCCTTCGCTGTATGAAGCGGCGGAAGTAGATGGCGCGAATAGATGGCAGCAAACATGGTCGATTACGCTGCCATCGCTTATTCCGATTATGATCGTAGTAGGAACGCTGTCACTAGGCAACATTTTGAACGCGGGCTTCGATCAAATTTTCAACCTGTATAATGCATTGGTATTTGATAAAGGCGATATTATTGATACCTTCGTGTATCGCGTCGGAATTGTGGATGGCAAGTTCGGATTCTCCGCTGCGGTTGGACTGTTTAAATCAGTCGTTGGCTTCGTACTGATCGTCGCAGCTTATCGCGCTGCATACAAATTCGCCAATTACCGCATTTTTTAGAGAGGAGGAGCTGAACCTATGTACCACAAAACCAAGTCTTATAAAGTCTTTTCCATTTTTAATTATACGCTTCTTGCTGTACTGTCGCTGGTCTGTCTGATTCCGCTCATCCATATTCTCGCCGTTTCGTTTAGCGGCAAAGCCCCGGCAAATGCCAATCTCGTTGGGCTGCTGCCAGTGCAATTTACAATTGATGCTTACTCCCAAACGCTGGCCAATGAAAATTTTTTACGATCGCTATGGGTTTCATTTGTCAGAACGGGGCTCGGAACGCTAATCAGCATGATCGTCGTGATCTGTGCGGCTTATCCATTGTCCAAGGAAAATAGTAATTTCAAACGCAAAAAAGTGTATACATGGTTTTTTGTGTTCACGATGCTTTTCAACGGGGGACTCATTCCCTTCTATATTCTGATTCAGAAGCTGAATATGATGAATACGCTGTGGGTACTTATCCTGCCAGGAGCGGTGTCGGTATGGAATATGATTTTGCTGCTTAACTTCTTCAAGAACGTGCCGAAGGAGCTGGAGGAGGCTGCATTTATCGATGGGGCGGGCTATTTAAAAACGCTGGTCAGCGTATATCTCCCGGTCTCCATGCCAGCAATTGCTACCATTTCGTTGTTTGCGATGGTCGGTCACTGGAATTCATGGTTCGATGGACTGATCTTTATGACCGATCATAAAAACTATCCACTGGCAACCTTCCTGCAAACGATCATCGTCCAGCAGGATTTCAGCAAAGTGTCGGTACGTCCCGAGGATTTGGAAAGTATTTCACAAAGAACGGTGAAGGCAGCACAAATCTTCATCGGGATGGCACCTATATTGTTCGTATATCCGTTCCTGCAGCGCTTTTTCGTAAAGGGCATCGTCATTGGGGCGGTCAAGGAATAGCAAGATGAGGAAGTAGAAGCGATTACAGCTTTCAAAAAGATATTAAATTGGGGGAAACAACAATGTTGAACAAGCTTAAAAAGCCTTTTACCGTACTGATGTCTGCTACGATGCTTGCTGGCGTACTTGCAGCTTGCGGCAATAACACAGAGGCAGACACAACAAATAGCAGCAGCGACAGCTTTTATTCCGCAGGCTTTGAGAATGGGAAGTATACCGAGCCAGTTTCCATTACTACCGTATTTCCAATCGGCAGCAATGTGAAGTTTAAAAATGGCGAAAACATCGACAACAACGTTCATACGAAGTGGGCAAAAGAGACACTCGGCATTGACATTAAATATTTATGGACCGTCAGCGAGCAAAATAATGCTTATCAAACAAAGCTCCGTTTAATGCTTACATCAGGCCAGGAGATGCCGGATATCATTGCCTTCCGCGGCGAGCCGACACTTATCAGCGATTTGATTGAATCCGGACAATTTACGGATGCGGGAGAATTATTCGACAAATACGCGTCCGAAACGTATAAGCAGGCGATGGCGGAAGATCCAACGGTGTGGAACCCATATATTCGCGATGGCAAGCGTATGGGTATTCCAATATTGGAGAACGCCTACAATAACGACCCGGTAATGTACATTCGTGAGGACTGGCTGAAGGCGGTTGACCTTAAAGCGCCAACTACGTTGGATGAGCTGGAGAAGGTCATGGACGCATTCGTCAATCAGGACCCAGATAAAAATGGAAAGAAAGATACAACGGCCCTTTCTGTAGGCTTCAAAGTCAACCTAAATACATGGATGTCTGATTCAGGCTGGATTTTTGGCATGTTTGGCGCTATGCCGAATCAATGGAACTTGGGAGCAGACGGAACGCTGCTGTATGGCTCTATCCAACCGGAAATGAAGCCAGCGCTGGCCAAAATGCAGGAATGGATGGCAAAGGGCTACATTGACAAAGAAGCGGGCCTCTATGATGAGGTTAAGGCGACAGAAGCATTCACGGCAGGTAAATCCGGTATTATCGTCGGTCCTTACTGGATGACAGGCTGGCCGAATCCTGATCTACTGAAAAACGTTAAAGGCGCGGATTACAAAGCTTATCCACTGCCAGCAGGCCCGGACGGCAAGGTTGGACGTCATGGCACCTCAACGAGTACAGGCGCGGTTCTGATTAATAAAGATATGAAAAATAAAGATGCCTTTTTCGTTTACCAGAATTATTTGTTCGACAATTGGGCGAATCCGAAAGAAGGCGGAGAGTTTGAAAATGGCTTCGCTGAAAACTATGATTTTGCGCTCGATCCAAATGGAAAACCTTATCCTGCTACGGAAACCGATAAAGTTCCTGGCGGCTGGGTCGATCCGATTCGTTACACATTGACGTTCGACGGTGCCATTATTCCGTCTCTGCGTCTCAACACGCTAGCTAAGCTGGCAGGCGGAGCAGAGCCGACGACACGGTTCGAGAAAAATATGTCGTTGTCGCTTCCTAAGCAACTTGACGCTGCTAAAATCGTCATAGATCAGAAGCCTGCCACTATGCCGCAAATGTTTACAGGGGTTCCTACGAAAACGCAGCTGTCGAAAAACGATATGCTGACTAAGCTGGAGAAGGAAGTTTTGAATAAAATCATTTACGGCAAAGCATCGGTGGACGAGTTTGACAGCTTTGTTGAGCAGTATCTCGCCTCCGGCGGTAAGAAAGTTACTGAAGAAGTCAATGATTGGTACGCTACGGTTAAGTAAGCTTGAACATTAGCATTAGCATGAGCATGAGCTTAAGATCGGCGTATTAATAGGCGAATAGGGAAAGAAGAAAGGGCGGCTCCTGCTTGGGAGCCGCCCTATTCGCTATGCTTTTCTAATGTAGCTTATGCCAGTTCCCGGTATTCCTGCGGTGTCATGTCGAATTTATCACGGAAAACCTTAATGAAATATTGCGAATTGGAATAGCCGAGCTTATCGGAAATTTCATAAACTTTATCGCTGGAGTGGCGAAGCAAGTAGATGGCAAGATCCATTTTAACTCCGAGAATGTATTCACTTAGACTAATGCCCTTTAGCTGCTTGAACAGCTTGGATACATAGACCGGATGCAGCCCAACATGATCGGCTATCGACTGAAGGCTGAGCGTAGGCAAGTGAGCGGAAACAAACACCTGAATGGCTTGAATAACGGCATTTTGCTCGTTGAGGGATTGCTCCTCCAGCCTTGTGCGAAGTGTATCGCACAGCTCCTTCGCCCATTCAATCAGCTGGGTTACCGATCGAAACATCAGCCTATAAACCAGCTCTTGTCCAACCAGATCGGATAACAGCGAATGATTTTTATGCGCGATATAATGAAAGGCGGACATTAGCAGGCTTCTGATCTCTTCTAGATGCTCCTCCGTTTGCTCGGATAAGGAAGAATAGGCCGTTTCGATTTGCCGCAAGCGCTCCTCGAAGGCCTCCCATTGTCCCAGCTCTAGCAAATGATTGAGCGCTGGAGGCTCATAAAGCACATGCAGCGAGCGAATGAACACAGCCTGTGGCTGATCCGAAAGCGATAGAAAATACCCGCTTCCCTTGCCAACCTGCTTCTTCAAAGCCGAGGTAGCATGCTCATACATGCCGCGAATGTCCTGCTGAAGCTTGCCCGGAGAGGCAAGAATGACCGAAATGCCTCCCTTCAAATATTCGTTGACATTGTGATGGAGCTGAAGCGATCGGTGCTTGAGCAGCTTATTCAGAAAATCGGTCGTCGGCAGTACTTCAGCCTGCTTGGGTCGCAGCAGAAAAACAAGATAGTCGTAGCTGTCCCGACAATGCCAGATATCAAAGCTGTCCTCAAACAGCTCACAGGCAATATTGGTTACTGCATATTCGAAGAGCTGCAGGCTGTTCAAGCTGTAGCGGGTGAACTGCTCCTCCAGACGAACGAGTACCAAAAATACGTGATCCCCATCGCGAAAAGCGAGCTGGTAGCCTGACAGCCTCTCATTTAAGGTTTCCGTGCTAAAACGAGTTCCCTGAATCAGCTGATTCAGCAGCTTGTCTTTTAATGAAGGCAGATGCTCGCGAAACGTAATCATTGCTTGCTCATAGGAGGCTGCTTTCTCAAGCTGAAGCTCGATTAGACGTATCGTTTTTGTCAGACAGACGGCAAGCTTTTCCTGATCTAGAGGCTTAATTAAATATTCAACAACCCCTTGCTCAATTGCTTCTCTCGCATATTCAAATTCCGCAAAGCCGGTCAGCAAAATGCAGGGGATGCTTCTCCCGCGCTCTCTAACTTGTTTTATTAGCTCCAATCCATTCATGCCAGGCATGGCAATGTCAGTAATGACAATGTCAATGGACTGGCTGTCAATGATTTGAAGCGCGGCCATACCTGAATAGGCTTTATGAATTTTATCTATCCCATAGTCGCTCCATGGAAAAGCGATTTCCAAATCATCAATTACATAAGATTCATCATCAACTAACAATATTTGCAGCATGCTTTTCCTCCAGTTTTTGAATGGTAATGATATAGCAGGTGCCGCCTGACGGAGGAAGCTGTAACGCTAGCCCTGAGCTTTTGCCAAAATAAAGCCGCAGCCGTTGGTTGACGTTGCGAATGCCAGTCCCAATGGCATCCTCCGCATGATGCATAAACTCCTCCATATGCTTACCAATGACGGTCAGCCGCTCCTCGCTTATACCTACTCCGTTATCCCTGATATAAATGCGAATTTCCTGATCGTCTTCCTCGGCTTGGATTTCTATAAGCCCGGGATGTAAGGAAGGCTCAATTCCGTGCTTAATGCAGTTTTCAACCAGCGGCTGAAGAATCATTCTGGGTATGCGAATGAATGATAGGCTTCCGTCAACTTCAATCGTGAAGTTGATCGATTTTTTTCGCAGATGCATGATGGAAAGATAATGTTTAACAAAATTCAACTCCTCTTGAAGCGTAGAGTCGATATCTTCGATTTTGTTAATGTAACGGCAGTAAGAAGCGAGCTCCAGCGTCATTGCTGTCACCGCAGCGTGATCTTTTATGCTGGCTTTGCTCTGGATGTAATTTAGACAGTTATACAGAAAATGAGGATTAATTTGTGCTTGGTATTGCTTAAGCCTTGCCTCCTGAATGGATAAGTCGCCTAGCAGCACCTGCTCAATGAGAAACTGGGTATGCTCGGCCATTCGGTTGAAGGAATTCCCCAGCATGCCAAATTCTTTCGTATGCAAGGACCCGACCCGGCTGGAATAATCGCCGCGATCAAAGCGGTCTATCGCTTTTCTCAGGCCTATAATGGGCGTACGTACTTGATTGTGAAGAATGAGGCTGTATATAAGCGATATAAGCAGCAGCGCGACAAGGGCGATAACGAACAGTGTATTATTTCGTGAAATCGGCTTAATGAGCTGGGTAATCGGATGATAGTCAATAAAATAAAGCTCCAGCATGTCCAGCTTCATATAGCTGAGCAAATATTCCGTTTGATTTTCCTCCAAGGTGATGAAGCCGCTGTGTCCTTTGATGAGCGGAAGAATCCGACTGTCGGCATTCGCCAAGGCGGATGACTCGTCATTGCGGATCGACACCGATTGATGAGCGTCGTAAAGCAGCGGCGTTCCCGAGAGGTATTGATTCATCATTTTCCGCAAATTGTCGAGTGAAATTCTAGTCTCAATATACAGCGGTCCGAGATGGCCTTTGGTTAAATGGGAATAGTAACCCTCTCCATCCGCTTCCATATGGATCGTCCACTGATTAAGCGGTTCATCCGGCAGCTCAAATTTTTGGAATGAGAAGCTGGGATCAGAGGATACGGTTTCCCTCTGGTCGGGATAATATAAAATAACGGTATTGTTCCAGGAGGTAGAAGCACTGTTTAAAGCAAGCTTGTCAATAATGGCGAGCTTCAACTCATATTTTGCATAATCATCACCCCGCTCCAACACATACGGGTAGCTGCGTACCGTCTGATCCTCCGACAAAATGATCGCATTCATTAAAATTTGTTCAAACTGGTTGGATAGCTGAGAGGTCATGAATTTCACCTCGCCAAGCTTGTTTTTGCGCAGCTCAGATTGAATATCCTTTACATTAAGCTGATAAATCCACCAGAAGATAATGACGATAGACAAAAACATCAGCATTAAGCCGAGCGCCAGCTTTTGAAAAATTGAAAAACCGCCCTTTGCGGCCTGTCCTCTCAACATGCTATTTCTCCCCTGCGTCTGAATGATCTTTCTTCCATTATACCTATAAAATGCAGACAAATAGGCGGCAGCTATATAGCCTTTTTCATTTTCTTTTTGAAGGGGTAAGAAACACGCGCAAGGATAATCATAAAAAGTGACATTGTTTTCAATGAAACGAGGGAAGGAAAGCGCTAAACAAACGCAATATACTTAAATTAGTTGATTAGGAAATGGGGATTGGAGCAACTTAAGCTTCTAAGTCATCCATTTTTTTCTGTGGGGCAGAACAGGGACTCATCATCACCTATATCGAATTGGAGGTTTTTACATTGACGAGAAACATTCAGGATATCGTAGCTCAAATGACGCTGGAGGAAAAGGCAGGACTTTGCTCAGGTCTGGACTTCTGGCATTTGAAAGGTGTCGAGCGTCTAGGCGTACCTTCCATTATGGTAACGGATGGACCACACGGCTTGCGTAAGCAGCAAACAGGTGCGGATCATCTAGGGATTTTCGACAGCGTACCGGCAACCTGCTTCCCTTCCGCTGCAGGACTTGCCTGCTCATGGGATGAAGAGCTGATTGGTAAAGTAGGCGTCGCGCTTGGTGAAGAATGCCAGGCCGAAGATGTTGCCGTCCTGCTTGGGCCAGGCGTGAACATTAAGCGTTCCCCACTATGTGGACGCAATTTCGAATATTTTTCTGAAGATCCGTTTTTGTCCTCCGAGATGGCGGCAGGCCATATCAACGGTGTACAAAGCCAAGGCGTCGGAACGTCGCTGAAGCATTTTGCGGTAAACAATCAGGAGCATCGCCGGATGTCGACCGATGCGGTCGTCGATGAGCGCACGCTTCGCGAAATTTATTTGGCAAGCTTCGAGGGCGCAGTGAAAAAAGCGCAGCCTTGGACGGTTATGTGCTCGTACAACCAAGTAAATGGCGCATTTGCTTCCGAGAATGTAAAGCTGCTTACGGATATTTTGAAGGATGAATGGGGTCATGAAGGTTTTGTCGTTTCCGATTGGGGCGCAGTTAATGAGCGTGACCTATCGCTTGCAGCAGGCATGGAGCTGGAAATGCCCGCAAGCAACGGCGTAGGCGAGAAAAAAGTACTTGATGCGATCGGCAATGGAACTTTGACTGAGGAAGCGCTGGATCGTGCCGTAACTCGTCTGCTTCGCATTATTTTCAAATCGGTGGATGAGAAAGTCAAGGATGCTACGTATGACAAAAACGCGCATCACCAATTGGCAAGAACGGTTGCTAGCGAGAGCATGGTATTGCTGAAAAATAAAAACGGCTTGCTTCCACTTGCGAAAAACAGCCGTGTAGCGGTTATCGGCGCTTTCGCCGAGAAACCAAGATTCCAAGGCGGCGGCAGCTCCCATATCGTACCGACAAAGCTGGATAACCCAGTTGAAGAAATTAAAGCGCTCGTTAGCGATGCATCGGCTGTTGTTTATGCGCAAGGCTATCACGCAGGTGATGATGCGCTTGATGAAGCGCTGATCGAAGAAGCGAAGCGTGCTGCAAGCGAGGCGGAGGTTGCTGTTATTTTTGCCGGCCTGCCTGATCGTTATGAATCAGAAGGCTATGATCGCGAGCACCTTAACCTGCCTGAAAATCAAAATAAGCTGATCGAAGCGGTTGCCAGCGTTCAAAGCCGCGTCGTAGTTGTGTTACTCAATGGATCGGCAGTGCTGCTGCCATGGCTGGATCAAGTAGATGCTGTGCTTGAAGGTTATCTTGGCGGTCAAGCTGTTGGCGGAGCCGTAGCAGATTTGCTGTTCGGAGAAGTGAATCCATCCGGCAAGCTGGCAGAGACGTTCCCGCTGAAGCTGAGCGATAATCCTTCATTCCTGAACTTCCCGGGCGAAGGCGACCGCGTTGAATACAAAGAAGGCATTTTCGTAGGCTACCGTTATTATGACAAAAAGGAACTAGATGTTCTGTTCCCGTTTGGATTTGGTCTGAGCTACACGACGTTTAATTATAGCGATTTGTTGCTAAGCGCGGCCAGCATCAAGGATACAGACGAGGTTGAAGTAACGGTTAACGTAACCAATACAGGCAGCGTAGCAGGCAAAGAGGTTGTACAGCTTTATGTGAAGGATGTTGCAAGCACGGTCATTCGCCCAGAGAAAGAGCTGAAAGGCTTTAAGAAGGTTGCACTCGCACCTGGCGAGACAAAGACGGTCAGCTTTGTACTGAATAAGCGCTCTTTCGCCTACTACAATGTAGACATTAAGGATTGGCATGTGGAAAGCGGCGAATTCGCGATTTTGGTGGGACATTCCTCGCAGGAAATCGTTCTTGAAGCGACACTTGCAGTTGAATCTACTGTTAAATTGAAAAAGCATTATTCGCAAAATACGACGCTTGGCGATCTGTATAACAACGAAGAAGCAACGGCTATACTGCAGCCATATATGAAGAAATTCCAAGAAAACAGCCCGCTCGCCAGCGTAGATGAAGATGATGCCCATGCGGAAATGATGGTTAAAATGATGCAATACATGCCGCTTCGCAATCTGATGGCATTCGGTGGCGATGCCTTCACCAAAGACATGCTGGACCAATTAATTGTAGAGTTGAACAGCTTATAAATTAGCGTTAAAGCCAGGTACATGAGGAGAATATGCGATGAGTGCGAATCAGACAGCAAGTGGCGTTCAAGACGACGCGTACCACAAAGTAAGATGGTCGGAACGAATTGGTTATGGTTTTGGTGATGCAGCCAGCAACCTTATCTTCACAGGGGCGGCAACGTTTCTAACGTATTATTATACGGACGTCATGGGACTTGCCGCAGGCGCAATCGGTACGATGATGCTGATTGCCCGTATATTGGATGCCTTCCTTGACGTCGGTGTTGGGGCATTGGTAGACAAAACGAAAAACAAGCATGGTAAAGCACGTCCATGGCTGCTATGGATGATGATCCCGTTTGCCGCTTCAGGCGTACTGCTCTTTACATTCCCGGATGTAGGACCAGGCGGAGCCCTCGTCTATGCCTATGTCACTTATTTGCTCATGAACTTTATTTACTCGTTCATTAACATTCCTTATGGGGTGTTGAATTCGCTTATTACGCAAGACGGCTACCAGCGCTCGGTGCTCAACATCGTTCGTATGCTTGGTGCGCTTGCAGGGGCAATCGGTGTCAGCTTCGCGACTCAGCCGCTGGTACAAGCATTTGGCGGCGGGGAAAAAGGCTGGATTTTAACCTTCTCCCTGTATGGCGTTCTGTCGCTCTTTATGTTCTACATCACTTTTAAATCGACGCGTGAGCGCGTAAAGCCATCCGTGTCCCAAAAAGAAATTCCTTTCAAGCAAGGCTTGGGAGCGTTATTCCGCAACAAATATTGGGGGATTATGCTGATGTTTGCTGTCATTGTGTATACAAACAACGGCATGAGTGGATTGAACATTTATTACGCACAATATTTGCTAAAGGATGCTGGATTGCTGGGTATTCTCAGCTTTGCCGGATTGATTCCAATTGCAATTGGTTTGTTCTTGATTGCTCCGATTATTAAAAAGTATGGTAAACGGAACGTTGCAATTGTCGGAAGCTTTATTATGATTTTAGGCTCGCTAGTCGTATTGATTGATCCAACGAATGTAACCTTTGTTATTCTTGGTTTGGTAATCAAGGCGCTCGGTATGACGCCAATCATTGGTACGATTTTTGCCATGCTGGCCGATACCGTAGAATACGGCGAATGGAAAACAGGCGTGCGTACAGAAGGGCTCGTATACAGTGCAGGAAGCTTTGGTACAAAAGCAGGCAGTGGTCTTGGCGCAGCCATTATTGGCTGGGGGCTGGCGATTGGCGGCTATATCGGCGGTCAAGAATCGATTAGCTCTACCGCAAGCGGTGCAATTCACTTCATGTTTATTTACTTGCCGATTATTTTGGCGGTTATCCAGATTGTCATCCTGTATTTCCATAAGCTCGATAAATTGTATCCGCAAATTGTTGCTGATCTGAAGGCTGTTAATAAAGGTTAATAAGAGGCAACAAACAATTATTTTATAAGTTGAACGGAAGAAAGCGATGGGGAGTGGAGCAACGGAGAGAAAGGTTGGAACTGGAGAGAGCCACAGCGGCTGGAAGTCCAACTTTTCTCGCAGTTGCGATCATCGCCCCATGCTAATCAATTGTTCAATTTATACAGAATGAAAGGTGCTGGAAAACGATGAAATCACATGACACGTTAACGAAACAAAATGGCTTTAATGTGTTGTTTGCGAAAGAATTCACGACGCTTGCATCTTCTTTCGAATCCGAGATCCGCGTCATTTGGCAAGCGAAAAACATTATTTCCGATGGCAAAAGCATTTTGGGCTTAATGGCGCTTGATATTATGAAGGGCACTCCGATCAAGCTTACTGCTGAAGGTCCAGATGAGGATCAGGCGATTGAGAAATTGGCTGCTTTATTCGAGAGCCACGAATAAGCAGGACTCTGCGGCAAAATAGTAAAATCAACATATGGAAAAAGGCAGAGAGAGGAAATCCTCACTCTGCCTTTTTTCTTTAGGACGTGTCTGAAAACTCATTATTGAGTTAGTTTGAAGATGGACGCAACATATACAAACGCCAGGAAAGACTTGGCTAACTTATTGTAACGAGTAGCAACACGTCGAAAGTGTTTGATTTTATTGAAGAAGCACTCCACCAAGTGCCGCTCTTTGTAGCGATACCAATCGACTTTCCAAGGATTCTGACTATTCGATTTAGGGGGAATCGTGTAAGATGTCTGCTTAGAAGTAATCCAACTTCCAATGACTTCTGAGCCGTAGGCTTTGTCGCCAAGAATATGGCTTCCCTTAATATCAAGCTCTTGGAGCAAATCGATCGTTGGAACCGAATCATAGACTTGCCCACCCGTCAGAAGAAAGGCGAGGGGATTCCCTAATCCATCGACGACCGTATGAAGTTTAGTTGTTTTACCACCACGACTGACGCCGATGTGCTGATTTATCTCGTGTCCTTCTGCGTTTTTTTAGCACCAGCACTGTGCTGATGGGCTTTGACCGATGTAGAATCAATACTCAAGTTTTCAAAGTCAGGTTCTTCGTGAAGGGCTTGGAAGATGGAGATAAGTAAGCCAGTGTCTCTCCATTTGCAGAAGCGACTGTATACCGTTTTCCATGAACCATAACGTTCTTCCGGTAAATCTCGCCAAGCTGCTCCACTTCGGGCGATCCAAAGAATGGCATTAAACAGGGTGCGATCATTTAATTTGGACGGACGTCCTGTTTGATAAGGGGGAAACATGTCCTTAATCTGTTCCCACTGTTCATCATCTATTTCGTACCGTCTTGGAATCATGCTCGTTGCCCCATTCGTTTTTTCTCAAATCATATCACATTATTCTATAGTTTTCAGACACGTCCTAGATTATGGGAGAGGATATGATGGTTTCATCCTTTCAAATGTGTCAGATGTTTGAAGACTGTGCTATTATTATCGGAAAGCATCCATAAGCAGCGCCCCCACTATAGGGGCTGTTTTTATCAACAAAAGCCGAGAAGACTCCTTTCTCTACAGAGAGGGGATGAATCGGCCATTTTTGGACGTTTTACGAACATATGTGCTATAATGATAAGAACATATAGGGAAGGAGGAGGGTCTCGTGTTGGTACATAAAGCTTATAAATATCGGATTTATCCGAATGAAGAACAACAAAGGCTGATTCATCAGATGTTTGGCTGTTGCCGTTTTGTATTCAATTATTTCTTGGGCTTATGGAAAGGTACCTATACGGCAACAGGCAAAGGATTATCCTATAACACCTGTGCCACTGAGCTTCCTTCCCTCAAAAAAGACTATGAGTGGTTGAAAGATGCCGATAGTATCGCGCTGCAATCAGCCGTTCGAAACGTGGCGGATAGCTTTGATCGATTTTTTAAGAAACAAAATCAGGCTCCACGTTTTAAGAGCCGTAAGCATCCCGTTCAAAGCTACACCACCAAATATACGAATGGCAATCTAGCGATTAAAGGGGATCAGCTCAAGCTTCCGAAATTGGGCTGGATTCGCTTTGCAAACTCCAGGGCGACAGAAGGGCGCATCCTATCTGCAACGGTTAGGCGAAACGCGGCGGGTAAATATTTCGTATCCATCGTCTGTGAAGTCGACGTTCAATCGTTGCCGCAAACCGACAAACATATCGGAATTGACTTAGGACTCAAAGACTTTGCTGTAGGCTCCGATGGCATGCGGGTTGCCCATCCTAAAGCGTTCCGAAAGCACGAAAATCGGTTGGCGATGTGGCAGCGCCGCATGGCTCGCCGCACAAAAGGCGGCTCAAATTGGCAAAAAGCTAAAAACAAAGCCGCCCACATTCATGAAAAGATTGCAAATGTTCGTCATGATTTTTTGCATCAACTCACAACGAAGCTGATTCGTGAAAACCAAACCATCAGCATCGAAGACTTAAATGTGACAAGCATGCTTAAAAACCATAGGTTAGCCAAAGCCATTAGTGATGCGTCCTGGGGCGAATTCGAACGACAGTTATCGTATAAATCGCAGTGGTACGGACGGATCGTGAAGTTCGCAGCCCCATTTGCCCCGACGAGCCAAAGGTGTCATGGGTGTGGATTCATCCATAAAGAAGTGAAAAACCTTTGTGTGCGACAGTGGAAATGCCCGTCATGTGGTACGGTTCATGATCGGGATGAAAATGCCGCACACAATATTAAAGATGTTGCCGTATAAACGACAACGCCATGAACTGCGGGAACCGCAGGGATCGCTTGGTCTATTTTGCTTCGTTAGAGGCAACTACCCAAGAATCTCCCACTTCAAGCGTTAGCTAAGTGGGGGAGCGTTCAAATAGAGAAATCATGAGTGGTATTGCCTTGTTGCAGCAATCGTTCGCCACATCACGATGCAAGATAGCGCAGAGAGGGATGAAGGTCATCATGGCAGTGTTTCAGTATAATCCGGAGCGTCCCTTTCGTGATAGTCCGGATATGTATTTGCTTTATTGGGGCAAAGAGGCATGCAAGCCTTGCCATCTCATAGGGCCGATCGTAAGGGAAAACTTTAAACTGCATTTTATCCATAAAGGAAAAGGGACTGTGAAGGTGGCGGGCAAAACCTACACGTTGACAGCCGGACAAGCATTCCTCATTTATCCGCAGGTGCTTATTTCCTATGAATCGGACGAGGAGGACCCGTGGACTTACTCTTGGATCGGTTTTTTGGGAGAGCAGGCTGCTCAAATCATTGCCCGGACATCGATTACGCCAGAAAACCCCGTATTCCCCATGGATATGAAGCTGATGCCAACGTTATATGACCAGTTGACGGAAGCTGTCTCCCACCGAGCCAGCAGTGATTTGCGCCTTCAAGCTATTTTGTATGAGTTTTTATCGCTGCTCGTCGAGTTCGTTCCTTTAACGGAAAGCAATATTAGCAATGCCGCGCGCAAGCAGGAAGCCTACATTCACCGAAGCATGGAGTTTCTACACGCCCATTACAGTGAACGAATTACGATGGAACAGTTGGCTGACGTACTCGGCCTGGATCGCAAATATTTGTCTTTTCTGTTTAAAGAGGCTGTAGGCATGCCGCCACAGCAGTATTTGCTTAACTATCGCATGAATAAAGCCTGTGAGCTGTTAGGAAAGGGTATATACAGCATTAGTGAGGTGGCACGTTCCGTAGGGTATCAAGATGCGCTGCTTTTTTCTAAAATGTTCAAAAAGGTAAAGGGTACACCTCCGCGTAATTTTGAATAGCTCATTAAAAAAGACATTATTCCATAAATATCATCCTTGTTGACATAGGATTCATAGTCGTTTCCCGCTACAATAGGTTTATATTAAACCTGAGGGGGAACAAATGAATGAGCTATTTGGCAAGTCATAATCGATATGACACTATGACATATAATCGCAGTGGAAGAAGCGGACTGAAGCTGCCCGCTATTTCGTTAGGGCTGTGGCATAATTTTGGCGGTATTGATTCGTTAGATAAAGGCAGAGAAATGGTTAGACGGGCATTCGACCTCGGAATAACACATTTCGACCTGGCGAATAACTACGGCCCACCTCCGGGCTCAGCTGAGCAAACGTTCGGCAGCATTTTGAAAGCGGACTTTGCAGCTTACCGCGATGAGTTGATCATTTCGACTAAAGCCGGTTACGGCATGTGGGAAGGGCCTTATGGCGATTTTGGCTCCAAAAAATATCTGGTGTCCAGCCTTGACCAAAGCTTGAAGCGGATGGGACTCGATTATGTTGATATATTCTATCATCACCGTCCAGATCCAAATACGCCGCTGGAAGAAACGATGGCTGCGCTTGACCTGATTGTGCGCCAAGGCAAGGCGCTGTATGTCGGCCTGTCCAACTATAAGCCGGAGCAGACGCGTGAAGCATCGCGCATTTTGAAGCAGCTGGGCACACCTTGTCTGATTCACCAGCCAAGCTACTCAATGATTAATCGCCATGTTGAGGATGGCTTGCTGGACGTGCTGGACGAGGAGGGTATTGGATCCATCGTATTTTCCCCGCTTGCGAAGGGCATGCTGAGCGATCGCTATTTGAATGGCATTGCTCCGGATTCGCGCGCGGCTGGACCGAGCGTGTTTTTGCGCCCAGAGGAAATTACCGATGAGCTTATCGCGAAGCTGCGGCAATTGAATGAACTGGCGGCTGGCCGTGGCCAGAAGCTGTCGCAAATGGCACTCGCATGGGTACTGCGTGGCGGCCGCGTGACTTCTGCGCTTATTGGGGCAAGTAAAGTCAGCCAGATTGAGGATGCCGTTCAGGCGCTTGCTGTTGCTCATTTCACCGATGAAGAGCTGACGCTGATCGATCAGATTTTGCAATAGGCATAGGGAGATGAGGCAATGGCTATAAAGGCGCAAGCATTCATCCATCGAGTGCTGCTGACGCTTAAGGCACATATTGTAGAGGATGCCGACGGTGTCTATTATGAGCGATTCCTTCATGCGGACAAGCAGGCAGGCCGAACTGATGTTTATGGAACGGCGGATGCCGCCAATCTGTTATACACGGTTAACGGAATGCCGGAGCTGGAGGCGGATAAAGCCGCCTGGGTAAAGGAACTGCAAAGCTTTCAGGAGCAAGGCAGCGGCATGTTCCGCGGGCTTTACCATAATGAGCTGCATAGCGCGGCTTTCGCAATATCGGCTCTAGAGCTTTTTGATGGAAAGCCACTCTATCCGCTTCAGCAATTTGCAGCCTATAGAAGCAAAGAAGGGCTTTACGAATTGCTGGAGCAGTTGGATTGGGTACAGCAGCCTTGGGGAGAATCGCAGAAGGGTTCTGGCGTCTTCGCAAGTCTGGTGCTCGCGCAGGAAGTAGACTCTGCGTGGGAAACCTGGTACTTCGACTGGTTGAAGGAGCAGGCAGATCCGGCAACGGGCTTGTGGCGTAAAGGCTGCATTGTCAATGGAGGTGGCGAGCTGCGCGGTGCACCGCTATTTCATCATTTGGCCGGCAGCTTTCATTACCTGTTTAATATGGCTTATCGCAATCAGCCGATTCCTTATGTGGAGGCGCTGGTCGATACTTGCATCGCCTTGTTCCGCAGCAAGCAGTGGGAGCAGCCGAAGGAGCAGCTTTCTTTTTTCGAAATCGATTGGGTATACGTGCTGGGCTGCTGCTTGAAGCAAACCGATTATCGGCGGGATGAAGTGCTGGCTGTTATTCGTGAATCGGCAGCACCGTTCCTTGCCTATATCGAGAAATTGGGCGAGCAATCGCCAGCAGAGCCGTTTGAAGACCTGCATTCGCTATGCGGCGCCGTAAGCGGCCTTGCCGTCATTCAACAGCTGGCACCCGAGCTTGTCCTTACTGATCGCCCGCTCCAGCTTGTATTGGATCGCAGGCCGTTCATTTAACGGTCTGTCTATTGAGTTTATAATTTTTTTTATGTTTCGGTTTCCTCTACGACATTTTGTGAAGACTTCCGAAAATTTTGTGGAAAAAAAGAGAGACGAATGCATAGTGCCGTGAAACCTTTGGAAAATGGGTTTCACGGCTTTTTTACATTCTTTATTGAAAAAAAACTTGATGAGCAGGAGTTGAGTTTGACTCTTGCTTTTGTTTATCAAGCAAGCGGGAGTAAATAACGAAGAAATAGAATTGTGAGAGAAGTTGCAAATGTATCTATTAATCCAGTTTGAAAAACTTTAAAAATTTTGGAATTTGTAGTAAGATTATGGAGATCTTTCGCGATTCTACTTTCAGTTAAGAAAACTAAAAAGATGATTAGGAGCGTGTAATAATGACAAGATTTCGTAAGAAAATTAGCTTTTTACTACTGTGTCTTGTAATAGTATTACCTACAATCGCTTCAGCAAGCACCAATAGTGGGGATGGTGCTGTAAGCGCTCTAGATGAGAGTGCATTCTATGACGCAGCAGGAAATATAATTGAGGTGTTAGAAGAATCTGATGGTACAATCGTAGTTTATATTAATGGCGTATTGGACCATAGTGCAAAAACAGACTTAACTACGGGTACAGTTGAGTCGACGGAATATATCGATCCCACTGGGAAACAAGATAAGCACAGCATGATAGCAAACGGCAAGAAAGAGAAAAATATTGATAAAGATAAAATAGGCATGCAAGAAAAAAAGACTATTTATAAAATAGACGATCTTATTAAAGAAGATGTTGTTGTTGATCCAACTGTAGACGTAGCAGAGAAACTAGAAGCTGCAAGTTTAATTTCGGCAGCAGCCTATGACCCAATCTATACCTACCCTCCAACATGGCCTTATAACCAAGGATATACCTATAGAAATACTTATAATAATGATCAAAGGCAAATGTACGCGCATGGTTATTATAAGAATGAGGCACCGACATACACTTCTTCCCAGAAGGTAAGTTTTTTAAGAAGTACCTCAATTGGGGTTGGAGTTTCACTAATTATCGCATTATTTTCTGGTCCGGTAACTGTTGCTGTAGCTACAGGTGCTATTATAGCCTGCATAGGTGCTTGGATATTAGATGGATATTTCACCAAGGATGTGGATGTCAATGTGCATATAAAAATAGAGTGGGAGAGTTGGTTAGCTATCGTTAATGCGAATTCCTATTATGCACAACAAGGTACCCAATATCTTAGAGTAATGAATCAGTCCGGTCCAGGAGAATCAACTAGAGAAATAGGTGGAAAGGTGGGCTTTATTGGGAATTTTACTGAATTCTTAAGACAAAGCTCATGGAATTAGTATCATGGGAACAGGCAATAACACATTTAACCACATGAAATCGAAAGGTAGAACCTACAATTTTGTGATTCAGCCTATGCTGACCTCAGGGGTTTCAACCATTTTTGTAGTCGGCGCTCAATACTTGTTCATGTGGTTCGATTATGGACAATTATTCGCGAATGAGTTATTTGTGAAGGGCATTCAATCAGGATGGTATGTTATTCTGTCCCTATTTATAGTAATGTATACTGCACTAGCCATTATAAACGTAATCAGATGGGAATATCATAAGAGAAAATCGAACTAAAACTTATAGCAGCCGCTTCACACACCGCCGAAGAAGCCTCTCGATTATCGAGAGGCTTCTTCAAGCATAAAACAACATATCGCAAGGCATCTGCACAGCTATGCCGAATGGCGTGATCCTGGTCACATTCTAAATTGGGGAGAGGCTTTTTATGAAGAAAGTGATACATTACCCTTCGTAATAATAGCGGCAATCTGTTCCTCACTGCTGTAGATCGTCTGTTTCTTATCCAAAATGCCTTGCTGCAGCGTCAGCAGTTTAGCGAAGGAGCGCGAAGCTGCTGCGGCATCGCCTTTCTTCACGGACTGGGTCAATAGCTTGCCTTCGGCCGTTATAAGCTTGCGGCTGCTGGATATGCTGCTTTTGGCGGAACGGATCTTAATGCGCTGCGAGGAAGCTGTCTCTAATATGGCGCGTGTCTGCTTCGCTTTCAGCACTGTGGCGGCCTTAAGCTTGCTGTAGGCCTCGGTTTTATTTTTAATATCCAGCTTGGCGAGCTGGACAGCTTGCTTCGTTTGCGCCAGCTGTGCCTTCAGCACGGCATTCAGCTCCTTGCTTTGCAGCAGCTTGGCGGCTTCCTGCTGCTTTCGCAGCGAAGCATACAGGTCAAAGAGCGGCTGATAGCGCTCCTTCGTCTGCTTAACGTCAGCCGCCAGCTGGGCAAGCTTCTCCTCATTCAACTGCTTGATGCGCTGCCGGATGGCAACAAGCGCTTCTTCATTGCGATAGTGGCTGGCGGTGATTTTCCCCTCCCAAGTGTCTTCCTGCTGCTGGGCGGACAGCAGGCTGTCGTATTGCTTCTTGAGCTGGGAGGCTGACGCAGAGTCGGTACTAGCGGTCAGTTTGTCGAAGGCTGTCTGAACGGTCGGCGAAAAGGGCAAGATCGATGTGGCAGCGGTCGAAACAGATGGCAGCGTCAAAAATAAGGATAATGCGATAAGGCTGGTAAATAGATGCAGCGGCTTGAAAATAAACAATGTGGAGCCCTCCTTTAAAATGATGGAAATCAAGCACAAAAGAAAAGACGTTGAAGGGCAGCGATAGAGGGCATAGTCCCGAATGTACGCAAAAAAGCACCCGCAAGAAGGACGCCTGAGGCGTCTTCTCTTACGGGTGCTTCCATCGTAAGCCGCTGCTATTCAAATAATTATTTCCAAATATACTAAAAGGAAGGCCATTCGTCAAGCTCTTTCGGAAGGGCTGTTCCCCCTGCCCATTCTCCTGTATGATAGTAGGAAAAGAGACGAAAGGGAGGAAGCGGCGAATGAATGTACCTATGGGCGTTTGGATTTTTGCCGGAATAATCGTTATTTTACTGACATGGATGACACTTTGGGTAACGAAAAAAGCGTATTCGAAAAAATGGGACGATTCCGATCAGGATATAGGGACGTAAATCGACGAGCCCACATTTTCACAAGGAGTGTGCGTCACAAGTCACACGTCGCAATAGCCTGTTCTTAAGCTAAGGCTGAAATTTCAGCAGCTCAGGATCGATGGCAGGAACGAGCCCTTCCTGCGCAGCGCGGTTCAGCAGCGTCGTAATTGCCTCGTATCCGCTATCGCCAAGGTTGGCAGTGAAGTCATTCACGTATAGATCAATGTGCGCCTTCGCAACGGCCGCGTCCATCTCTTGGGCATGCTGCATGACGTATTCGCGAGGCGCCTCGGGATTCGCCCATGCATAAGCGACTGAAGCCTGAATCCACTTCGTAATGGCAGGCAGATCGAGCGAGCGGCGGGCGATGATGGCTCCGAGCGGTATAGGCAGTCCCGTGTCGGATTCCCACCAGCTGCCCAGATCCGTCATCATGGATAGGCCAAAGCTTGGATACGTGAAACGCGCCTCATGAATGACAAGGCCAGCATCAATATGTCCGTCGCGAACGGCAGGCATAATTTCATGGAATGGCATGATGACGATATCGCCTACCCCTCCTGGAACATGCTTAGCGGCCCAAAGCCTGAACAGCAAATAAGCAGTGGAACGGTCGCTTGGCACCGCTACGCGTTTGCCTGACAACGCTGCCGCATCTGTGCGGGTTCCGGCTGTCAAGACGAGCGGGCCGCAGCCTCTGCCGAGCGCACCGCCGCACGGAAGCAGGGCATAATCTTCCAGCACCCATGGGAGGGCAGCGTAGGAAACTTTCAGCACATCAAGCGGGCTGTCGCCACTGGCTGCCAGACGATTGGTAATGTCGATATCGGCATACGTAATTTCCAGCTCTGGAGCATCCGGAATAAGCCCATGCGCCCAAGCGTGAAAGACGAAAGTATCATTCGGACATGGAGAAAAAGCGATTTTCATACAAGCACCTCCAATAGTGTGGAGCCCGCAGCTTCCAAAGCCTGCAAAGCTTCGCCAATTCGCCATGCACTCCGGTCCCTTGGGCCGATAGCATTCGAAATGGCGCGTATTTCAAGAACGGGAATGCCGAAGCTCTGTGCAGCTGTTGCAACGCCAAAGCCCTCCATCGCTTCAGCGGCGGCGCGAGGAAAGCGTTCACTCAGCACCTGGGCGGTGGCAGCAGTTCCGGTGACGGTCGACAACGTTAAAATGGGAGCCAGCGCTGCAGCAAGCCCAGCCTGAACAAGTGCTGCGGCAATAGCTGCGGCTTGTACATTGGCCGCGATTGTAGAAGAACCGAAGCCGAGTGTGTCCAGACTGCTGAAGCCGTCTTGTGTCTCTGCTCCGAGATCGGCGGCAATGATAGCATCGGCAATGACGAGCGAGCCCACGGCCGCCCGGCCTTCGATTCCTCCGGCGATTCCCATGCAAATGACAAGATCGTAGCTGCCCCGTGTGAGAGCAAGTGTCGTGCGGACAGCGGCTTCCGCTGGGCCAACTCCGGCTTCTGTCACATGAAAGCGCGGGTTGTTTTGCAAGCCCCGACACACCGCATCCTTCTCGACAGTGACGGGGGTCATAATTAAAATATTTGGGCCAGCATCCATCAGGTGCAATCTCCTTTAACGGAAAAATTTCGCACCATCATGCGGGAGCAGATTGCATCTACGGCCGCATAATGCTGCGAAAAGCTAGGGTTAATGCTTTTTCCAAGCTTATTACTTAATTATAGTACGGTTGCAGACGTAAGGAAAGGCGAGCGCTTTCCCGGCTGCGGGCCATGAACGAGCCGCTGACAAGCGGCTATTTGCGTTTCATTTCAAAAAACTCGCATTGCTCCCGGGAAAAATAAGTAATATCGCTGACGCTCGTTTGAATGACGACCTGCGTATCGTCGAAACGGACGATGTTTCCGCCAGAGCACACAATATAATCATTTTCAAAGACACGCAGCCGAAGCTCCCGCTGAAGTGCCTCCTCGAAATCCGCATCCGTTATCAATTTACGGTTTATCGCCATCCTCAGACTCCTTTGCCCATTAAAATTAAATCTTATAAAAGCGGTATGCCCTAGCGCTATGATAGACCAGCTAGCCGCCCGTTGCAACAATGTGCCTCATATTCAGCCGTTTATTCAAATGGGATAAAAACCGCCTTAACAGCACTTGGTTTGTGCGTTGACTGCTAGTACAATAGGAGGGAAAGCTTTAATGCGGGAAAGCTGGCAAGGCAAGCTGCAAGCTTCGCTGTCATAACGTCGGCCATTACACGCAGCGGGGCAGGTCCCGCTAATTTGAAGGAGGAATATAAATCGTGTCTGTACATAATGAACGAGTTGTCGTATTTGTCGGGTCCTATGCAGAGGCTGCGGCAAGCGGCGTATATGCGTACGCTTTTGATGAAAAGGAAGGCAAGCTTTCGCTGCTGGATGAAGTATCCGGCCTTAAAAATCCTACGTTTCTGAATGTGGATATTCCAAGCAAGAGGCTGTACGCCATTGCAGAAGGAGTATCCGCAGAAGGCGCCAAAGTCGGCGATGCTGTAGCTTTTGCCATCGATACGGATAAAACAGCATTGACCGAGCTTAACCGCAGCGAAGCCATTACGGCTCCGGCTTGCCACATTCAACGCGATCCATCCAATCGCTACTTGCTGCTGTCAAGCTACCACGGCGGCAGAATCAGCCTCGTTGCGCTGACGGATAATGGCGAGGTGGGAGAGCTGCTGGATATCGCTCAGCATACGGGAGTCGGCCAGCACCCAGAGCGCCAAAATCAGCCGCATCCCCACAGCATCCAATTCAGCCCGGACGGCCGCTACCTGTTCTCGCCGGATCTGGGCATTGACCGCATTATGGCTTATCGCATTGATAATCAAGCGCACAAGCTGGTTTTCCATGGAGAGACATTGCTTCATGCAGGCGCTGGCCCGAGGCATATGGCTTTTCACCCGAATGGGCAATTTGCTTATGTTATAAATGAGGTAGATTCGACGATTACTCTGTTCCGTTACGATGCTGAGGCAGGCACGCTTGCGACGCTGGCAACCGTTCCAACGCTGCCGTCTGATTTTGACGGTGAAAATACATGCGCTGAAATTGCCGTCTCCGAGGATGGCAAATATGTATATGGCTCGAATCGCGGGCACGACAGCTTCGTAGTGTACGCCATTAATGAAGCAGACGGCAAGCTTACCCTTGCTGGTCATGTGCCGATTGAGGGCGAGCATCCACGCCATTTTGCTTTTGTGCCGGGCGGCCAATATATAATCGCGGCTAACCGCGATACGAATAATTTGGCTGTATTCCGCATAGATGTGGCAACAGGGCTGCCTGTGTATACCGGACATTCCGTTACGGTATCTGGGCCCGTGTATGTGCAGCCGGTGTTAGTCTAACAGCAGGAAATAGTTAAGGTGGACGTGCCTTGAACATGCCTTGAATGATGCGATAAGCGGAAAAGAGAGGTCAGCGGAGATGAAATGGCCATCAGCATGGGTGCAGACTGTCAAAAGCGTACATGGAGAACGCGGTGAGAAGTGGCTGGCTGAGCTGGATTTGCTGCTGGCAAGCTGCGCGGAGCGGTGGGAGCTGCGGCTGGCGGATCACACGCCGTACGAGCTGACCTTTAATCTGGTGCTTCCGGCGCTGAGGAAGGACGGGAGCGAGGCTGTGCTGAAGCTGGGCGTGCCGTCAGGGGAAAGCCGGACGGAGCTGGCAGCGCTTCAGCTATATGAAGGGCGCGGAGCGGTTCGCCTGCTGGCATCGGATGCGGAGCGCGGCGTTATGCTGCTGGAGCGGCTGAGGCCGGGACAGCTGCTCTCGGAAGTGGCAGATGATGCGGCGGCCATCCGCATCGCTGCGGAAGTGATGCGTAAGCTGGCTGTGCCAGCAGCGGACGCAGTGGCTGTAGGGGAAGCGGCCGGAGGCGTGAGCTTCCCTAGGGCTCTGCAGTGGGCGCGCGGGCTGGAGCGGCTGCGCCAGCGCTATGATGGCGGCACCGGGCCGCTGCCGGAGCCGCTCGTCCGACAGGCACAGCTGACCTTCGGCCAGCTATTCGCAACGGGCAAGAGCGAGCCGCAGCTGCTGCTGCATGGCGACCTGCATCAGGGCAATATTTTGTCCGCCGTGCGTGATGGGGAAGCATCTGCCAGCTGGCTGGCGATTGATCCCAAAGGTGTCATCGGCGAGGCGGCTTATGGCGTCATTCCGCTGCTGATGAATCAGCTGCCTAAGACACGGGGGGAGCGAATCAAGCTGCTGCGTAATCGCGTCCATATCCTCAGCGAGGCCCTGTGCCTCAAGCAGGAGCGTGTTCTCGCCTATGGCTTCAGCCATATGGTGCTATCCGCAGCATGGTGCGTCGAAGATGGGGTTGGTGATAGCGCTGCTGCTCTTGAAACAGCTGCTTGCTTTGCAGAACTGCAGCGTGAGGAGCCGAGGCTTGAATAGGCAACAGAGCAGAGCATTTCAATATTTCAACCGAACATGCATCATTTTTTTATCCACTATTAAGGAGTTGGGACGAGATGAGCGAGCAGCAATTGACCGTTTTATTTCAAGGGGATTCCATTACAGATGGTTCGCGAGGGCGCAATGATGATTTAAATCATATTTTAGGCCATAGCTATCCGTATTTAATTGCCTCACGCCTTGGCTATGAATTGGCGGAGAAAGCTCCCCATTTCATTAATAGGGGCATTAGCGGCGATCGGGTCTCTGACCTGTACGCTAGATGGAACGAGGATACCCTCAGCTTGAAGCCGGATATACTCAGTATTTTGGTTGGTGTCAATGATGCGGGGCGCACGATGTCTGGCGAAGCGAGCGGCGCAACAGACCGTTTCGAGCGTGCTTACCGGCATTTGCTGGAGGAGACAACCGAGGTGCTGCCACAGACGCGGCTTGTTCTTGTCGAGCCCTTCATCCTGAAAACTGGCGTGCCGTTGGAGCGCTGGGAAGAGTGGCAGCAAATCATTAAGGGATATCAGGAAAAAACAGCTGCTTTGGCGGCAGAGTATAATGCGGTTCTTGTACGCGTGCAGCATGTATTCGACAAAGCAAGCGAAGTGACAGGCGCGGCCTACTGGCTGTGGGATGGCGTTCATCCGACAGCGGCGGGGCATGAGCTGCTCGCCCGCGAGTGGCTGTCTACGGTACAAAACAGCAGATTAGCGATTAAATAGCCAAAATGATATTTTTAAACCCGTCCGCTTTTTACTGCGTATAGATTTGTAGAAATCGGAGCAGTTGGCAGCTAGGCGGCGGGCGGAAAAAGAGTACTGAGCTTACAATGCGACCACATGATCCGCTCCCGCAAATGAATCTGGCGCTATTGTTTGGTGAGCAATCGAATTTGTCGTGCGTTCCTACCACTATAAAAAGGGTAGGAACGTTTTCCAGATGCTATTTTCATTTAAGAGGCATGCTTTCATTCTCAACATACTGCAGCGCCTTAAAAGCATTCACCACTCCAACCGTTCTGCCTCCGGGATCATTTACAGATAGTTGAGTTGCCATTTCCCTAAGCATGCTAGATATTTCTTCAGGCGCCTTGTTCAGCTTATTCTCTTTAAGTTTATGAATAACCAAGGCATATGTAGCTGAAACAGCGGGAGTTGCCAAACTTGTACCAATATCCAGATCATACCCTTTCGGCAAGCCGATCAATTGTGCAATAGTTGACTGCTCCAAATAGGTTGGATATGTGGTTAATAGAAGAAAACTGAAATCAAATTCATCTTCATGCGCAATCGGACCGTAACTTCCTCCTGGTGCGTAGAAATCAACTTTTTTGCCATAATTCGAATAGGGAGCTGGCATTCGTTCTAATGTTGAAGCACCTACAGTTATTACTTTTGAAAAAACAGAAGGCAACCGAATAACGCCTCTTCCATCTTCTCCTGTCGGAATGATTTGGTCAATATCAACTCCTTCGTTACCGGCTGAGTTTACGATTACACTACCTTTATTATTCGTATAGTCAATCGCTCGCTGGAAAGCTTCCACAACGGCGCCTCCTGATTTTTCGCTGTAAGTCTGATAGATCCCCGAACTAATATTAAGCACCTCATGTCCGTCGTTTGCTGCTTTCACCATCGCTTGGATCATCCAAAAGGCTCTTCCGCCCTCGCGGCTAAATACTTTATAGGGTACAATTCCAATTTCGGGGCCAATACCCGTTAGGTTTCCATTCGCAGCTATAATGCCAGCCACCTTAGTTCCATGGCCGTTGTAATCCATAGCAGTCGGTTCTCCTGGTACAAAGGATTGTCCAGGTGAAATAATATTGTCTGCCAGATCCGGATGGTTCAAATCTATTCCGCTATCCAAAATTGCTACGCTAACATCATGGCTGCCTTTAGTTATAGAATAGCTTTTCTTATTTTCAGTAACATAATTAACGCCCCACTGCCAGTAAGAATATACGTTAGGATCATTCTGGAAATTAGGCATTCCGTTTGATTCAGCATCAGTCGCAAATTGAGCAGCTAGCACTGCATCTAAATCGAGTGGATTCATAACTTCCGATTCTTGAACGATAAACCGTTTAAATTTTTTATGAATATACTTGCTTGCATTTTCTAAGACTTTTTCTTGAGGATGTTCAATTTGAATGACTCCTATTTCTTTTATGTAATCGAGTTTCAAATCCGGATATTTATTGGATATAAATTTGATTAATAAATTCACAAAGTATTTATCCTTAACAACAATGAGTTCATGGGACGTTACCGGCTGCCCAGTCGTATCAGTACCATTCGCCGATAAAAGATTGTTGTTCGTGAGCGTTAATAACAATATTGCTGTAATAATAAGAGATTTTAATAGTCTGGACGTTATTTGTTTCATTTTATTTCTCCTTCGAATTATATAAATAATTTGGAGGTGAAACATTCTTAATAAAGAAGATCCCATCCAACTGCTTATTTGGCACAATTAAACGTTCAAAGCTTCCTGACTCTACTATGATCGTTCTTCGGCTGATCCACTTGTTCTCAGGCTGTACTTCAACCTGGCTAAAATCTATTAAACCGACTTCCGCCTCTTGATGGTTCATATAATCTTCCAAGCTCTTCTTGCGTGGCTTGATAAGTGTATAATCGCTCCCATGATTCAAAGCTGCCGTCCCTTGGTACATAAATAACCCTACATAATAAGAGTCTTCGACTATTTGTTTTGAAACCAACGATCCCATAGGCCTGTATCCTGTGAATGATTTGAAATTTTTGAAAATATGAGCGTTATGCGCCCACACAATCACTTTTTCACAAGGATATAGGACAGTAAGAAGCCATTCCAGATTGTCAGCCATCATTTGATCTCTGCGTTTTGCATACTCTCTAGAACGAAGCGCAATACTATTTAAGAATACTGCTGTATTTTCAAGGTAACGATCCAACACCAACAATACCTGGTTTCTCGGACGAGCTAATAATTCGCTTCTTAACTGCTTAATGGTTCCCAATTTCTCGGTTTTACTGTCTTCATATTCTGCAAGAATCCCTTTCGGTATTCTTTTTCGTTTCGCTCGAAACTCCCCAATTCGGGCGTACCATTGAACAGAATATTCAGCCAGTCGATTCAATTCCTCTATAGTTGCTTTTTCTAATTCTCCTTGTGTTTGCAGCATTTCTCTTAATGGATTGACTTTTGAGGAAGGTTGAAAATCAATCCCAGTCAGGTTTAAATCTGTCGACTTGATCAACTCGAATAATGGCAACGTCTCTTTCGTTCTCCATAGCGAAAAAATAGATTGCTGCATGATTTCCTCAGAGCTAAGTTGATTCTTCATACCATTGACACTGTAACACTCACTTAAACCGCTCTCAAAGGCAATTACTTTAAAATTCATCTCAGTGTAAAGAAATGAAATAAGTTTCGATTTCAATGTATTATTCTGAGATATGCCATGGCTGTTCTCTCCAAGCCATACGATTCGCTTATCGCCGATATACTGACGGATAGGCTCAAAATCGGAGTCCGTGCATCCTTCAGGTTCAGGAAGTCGAACGGTATTTCTTCTAACCCAGCTGCCCTCATCTAAATATTTCTTATTGGAGCTCTCAAATAATCCCATATCTTTGTACCTCCTTAGTGCTGCAAGCAAATAACATATGACTTTAACTTAAGAAGATATTAGTTTACTCCTCGCTTTTCTTTTTTTTTTTAATAATCATCGTTATCCCCGTGATTACGCCTAAAAGCACTAAGATTAGGAGCGACAATTTGATCGAGCCAATTCTAATAAGACTTTCTAACAGTTCTCTCAATAGCGCTAACATTTCCTTCCTCCATATCCCTTATGTATTTACAGCTGCCGGTACTTGGAAAGATTCAATTTGCAGGTTGTATAGATATCGATATTCATTACATACTTGCATTAATTCTTGATGGGTCCCAATCGCGCTTAGTTCACCATTTTCCATATAAATAATGCGATCGGCAAATCTTGTAGATGTATAACGATGTGTAATAAAGATCCCAATCTTGTCATCGATCAGTTTGGTGAACTTTTCAAAAACTTCCTTTTCGGATTCGGGATCAAGCGCAGCGCTCGGCTCGTCTAACACAAAGATACTCCCATCCTTAAAGAATGCTCTAGCGATAGCTATCCTCTGCCATTGGCCGCCAGAGAGCTGAATTCCGTCAGGAAACCACTTTCCTAGCTGCGTATTGATTTGTGCGGGCAAAGCTTTAACTAAATCCGATATTCCCGATTTAAATGCAGATTCATATATTTTGTCATCATTATCCATGTTTTGATAATCGCTGATTCCGATATTTTCTCGTACCGGCATTTCATATTGCATAAAATCTTGAAAGACTACGCCGATGTTACTTCGAATGGACTCCGTCGTATAATCGTGAATATTAATATCGTTAATTAAAATTTCACCCTCATAGTCCTTATACAATTGAGCAATAAGCTTTATCAGGGTTGATTTTCCGGAACCATTTTTACCGACTATCGCAATGGCATCGCCTCTCTTCAAAAACAAATTAATACCCTTCAATGCATATCTGTCTGTGCCAGGGTAGGTGAATGAAACGTTTTTAAATTCGATTGACTCGATTTTAATAAGTTCGATTCCTTTTCCTTCATGGGAATTTTGTTGCGGTTGGGCTGCTTGCATATTTAAAAAATGAAAAAGTTGTTCGATATAGAGGTTGTGCTGACATAATCCAACTAAGCTTTGAGCCAAATGCTGCGAGTTCGATTGCGTAAGCGTAATCGCCTGAATGTAACTAATAAAACTGCCCACTAAGAGCTGTTTCAGCATGGTAGCTTTAGCTACCATAAAGATTGCGAAACCCATTAAGATTAAGTTCAGCGTTCTAAATACTAACGTGAGCTGGAGTCTCTTCTTAGCCAAATTTTTGTCTTCCTTATAGAAGCCTTCCACAATCCCTTCAAACTTGCGTAAGAGATAGTCGGCAACCCCAAACAGCTTTACTTCTTTAAAGGCTTTGTCGTGAGTCAATAGATGCGTATAGTACCAACTCATTCTGTTCCTTGGCGCACGCTGCCAATGGAGTACAAATTCAGAGTTACTTAGTTTCATATAGGATGGGATTGAAATAAGTGGTGTTAGAAGCAAAAGCAAACTCATCCACCAATTCCACTGAAATAAGAAAATAACGGAAGAAATTAACGTAGTGGTGCTAGTTATAAAAGCTAATATTTGTTGGAAAATTTGGTAAGGTCGAAAGCTGGTTTCTTGTTGAGCGCGTTTAAGCTGATCCTGTACTTCGACGTTCTCGAAATCCTCTTGCTCCAACGTGCTGGCCTTTGTCAACACAAGCATATTCATATGATTGGACAATAACGTCTGAAAAAGCCCCTCTATATATTCGCGGATAAGCCCCAGTATATCCCGTACGACAACAAATCCGACGAAAAATAAAAATACGATTAAAACCCCTTCAATGCTGCTGTCTTTCGTTGTTACAATCGTATTCACGAATAATTGAGTCAAATATAGTGAAATGACCGGGCTAACACCCTGTAGCAAAGTGAGAATAATTATTCCAATGAAGTAAATCTTATTCGTTTTATAAAATAGAATTAATAATTTGGGCCAATAAGAAAACGTATGCAGTATCGTCTTGTAATTAATATTTCCGTCCAATTTTTCACCTTCTTTATCCGTTATGAAATAAGGAATATATAGTCCCACTCATAATCCTGATGTTTCAATATGCTTATCAGCACGAGTACAATTCCTGCTGTCCCGACAAGAAGTCCTGGATTCTGCATCGGTCCATGGTCATAATCGTGAAATCCAAAAGCTAACTCTGGATCGTACTCACCCAGTATAGCTTCCAACGTGTCATAGAGCGGTTTCCTGTCCCAATCCGCACTATGCTTAAGATGAAACTTATGCAACAGATATAATAACCCAGCAAATCCATGACAGAACGTTGGCGACTTAATAGACCAAATGTCAATTGGCCGCTTCATCATTTCATTACAAGCACGGATGTCCAAATTCTCGCAAGAGACATCGTTGAGTGCGTTTGCTGCCAAAGATAAAGCGTGACTAATCCCTGGAATGCCGTAACACCAGGATTCGTTATTAACTGTCACTCCGCTCTTAGTACCCGCAGTGTACTCTTCCAACGATATTCGATCAGGCCATACAATTCCATAATCGTCGTGCTGTACCCACCGTTTAAAAAAGGCAACTATATTTTCAATAGCCTCAAGCTGTCCCTCGACTCTAATCCCTTTTGTATAGGCAGAGCTTAGCAACGAAAGCGGTCCTGCAATCCCATGGGAAATGCCCAAGTTGAAGTTTCCTTGTTCATACTTTACCTTCTCCGCTTCTAGAAATTGATTGGATTGGGGGATATACCAGCTTGGAACAAATTCTCCGTGCCTATCGTATTCACTGCTCAATGCAACTAGATAGTCTAAGATAGCCTTCGTACTGGAAACACTCTCTTCATCGTCAAACTGAAGCAAGTATCGCCCAATTCCTGCTAGACCCTCCATGCAGTCGTAGTCCAGCATATCTACGTTACCGTGTAAATTTTCGGTTGCCCGTTCAATCTCTTGCGGCAGATTGAATAAAATAAAACTGTGCAGTGCTTCCTTCATCTTCAAATATTTTTTATTTGTACATGCCAACAATTCCGTGCTTACAGCGATGCCTGTAAGTCCCGACCATAATGATAAAGAATAAACATTGCCATCGTTAATCAATGTTTGCAGCCTGCGCACATATTCGTGCCCGACTTCCTGCCAGTTCTCTTCAGGAAACAGCTTGCCTAACTCCACCGTTAATATAATTAACCCTGGCAGTCCGACAGCAAGTGAGCAAAGATCCGCTTGACTAAATCTTTGCTCCTCATAAAAGTCCATAACCTTGTCAACGTTTCCATATGTTTGCTTTAAATGGTTAATAATTGTTTCGATTTTGTCGATTTGGTTTATATTCATCTGCAAATTGGCATCTTTAAATTTCAACATGAATTTTTAAGCCCTTCTCTTTCTTGATATAGCTTAGATTATGTAGAGTATGGCAGGCAAAAGTCATGATTTTTTCCTCCAAGCTCTGGTTAATACCTATCAATCTATTCAAGCTAAGGTGAATGAAACTGGACAGTATTTGATCTGGCTTATTATATAATGTCTTAGCATTACTCATTTCCTCTATATAAGCTTTCATCTCTATAGAACGATGCCGGATCTGCTCATACAAAAATTCGCCTTCATTTAGGGTGCGCAAGTTACGCCAATTGTCCGAGTCGTTGCCCATTTTCATATAAAAGGAGCGCTGTTCCCTGAACTCTTTCGTATACTTCTTAATTGAAGTCATACGATTCAGCCAGTTCAATTGATCTTCAAAATGGGGATAAAATGCAGCAACATAACTGATTACATTAATGACTCCGATATTCTCAATGGATAGAATGGTATCTTTTTTCTGAGCGTGATTTATGCAATTGGCAACAAACCGGCTATCTGCAGAAAACAGTTCTTCAGCTCTGCTAACAAGAAATGGTCCGCCGTATCTTTCGATCTCAGGCTCATAGCTATCCAAAGAATATTTAGTTGCTATCCCCCTGGAGCGCAAGTTTTCTATCCAGTCGTGAAAGGCTGGAAATAATTTATTTATTAGAAGCTCCTGTTTTCCTTTGAATCGAAGACGTACATGAGCGCGTGGATCTGCATATCGCATAAAGAAGAAAGAGTCAAAGGCTATTCCCTGCATTTCATCAATAAATTTCAGCAACTCAGTTCCTACCCACTCATCCGCTCTGCTTTTCACGCCGTAAATTTTGAAGTACATCCACTCGCTGCCGGGCGGGTATACTCTTATTGTATCCGTTACGGTTGAATAAGCCTGTAAGGCTTCCTTTTCATTTTGAATATACTTGTCTTGAGCATTTATGTGGATTTTCCTACTTAAAGGGAATACTGCTTCCATATAATAGGGCCTTCCATCTTCGGACTTAGTAATAAAGTTACTAAATTTAGATTCGATTTCCGTCAAGACAAGGTAACCGTTTTCAGGCAGTTTACTCACTTCGCCAACCAATTGCTTTAAATGGAATTCGCTGGATAAGTCATACATAATTCGATTGTCTGCTTCTGTTAAGTATATAAACTGAGGTACTTGATATTGCTCTCTCCACTGTCTAAGCAGGGTCACTTTATCCTGCTCTGTATGATTGGAAGCAAAAGCTATGATCTTACGATCAACATTCCAAGTCGCAGGAGAAAATACGATTTTTCCGTATCTTACCCTCGGCAAATAAGGCTGTCGAGATAACATGCCCCAATAGAAGCCGCGCCAATTTTTATACTGCGATATTCCCAGCTCACATAAAAACCTGTATAGGTTAGGAGTACCGCTGGTGAAGTTAAGCATATGATTCGTTACAGGAACGATCTCTTTGTTCAATTTCTTTGATTTAAGATAGAACCTGTATCCGTAACTGCCTACGACCAGATCGTCTAACGAAATTTCCTCAAATCGATTATTGCTGCTAGTTCCGATGACAATTTGATGTTTGGTTAGATTCCTTGTCATAACCACATTAATTGCCTTAGAATGCCTAGGCAAATATACAACCTCTGCAAATATTTTATTGGGATGCTCTTTTACACTTTTTTTAATTTGGTCCGTTACAGCAGGGTCTATCATATCCAAAAACCTTCCAAAGCTTTTACCTGCTCCGGCGGAACCAGGGTTCGGACCCATTATAAGCTCATAATCCGAAGCATCTTGTTCTGGGCTGATTATGGAGAAATATAATTCCATTGAATCCGGAGGCGATAGAAAATCATCCTCGTAACTAACTTTGAGGTCATCTACAATAGCATCCGTTAATTGAAGCTCTTCTCTCTTCAAGATTGCTTCCTGCGCATAATTCATCAGCTTCCTAGAGTAAACGATTTCCTCTTCATAGTCATTATGCAGTACATAGTCGCTTTTCGGATTTTCATAAGTTGGAGGTGCCCCCAAACCGATATCCTCATCCAACAGTTCGCACAAAGGTACCTCTCTGGCTACCCCATAAGCTTCTATAAACTCCTCGTGATATTTGCTAAGATGCTTATACCATGACGTTTGGGGAGAAAGCTTGAGCAAAATATCCGCTGCCTGAGATAACTCACCCTTTATACTTTCATTTAACATATTATGATTGAGGGATGATTTCAGATCGATTTGCAAAGGCGTTTTCACTTCCGCCAATTGATTCATCAAGGTAACCGTCGTCTCGTAGATCGACAAACCCTCTCCAATTTTTTGCTGATTGTATGAATGAATGGACTGTCTTATAACTAGTAACCTTTCGTATAAAAGATGAAGCTCTGTTATGCGTCTAATTTTCTCGATCAAATAGTCAAAGGCATTCTCATCCGTTAACGGCGGTCGAAGCGTGCTTAACAGAAACTCGTTCTTGAATAAACCGAATGTGAAATTTTCGACTGTCTTTCTGTCTACTTGGTTATAACGATTATGAATAATTTGATTCAATTCCGTCATATTAATAGGCTCATATGTCTGCTTCGAGACAAAATCCACAATTTCATTCCAATTAACGGAGGCATATGTAAAATCCTTATTGCTATCTGTATAATCTCCATATGAAGTGATAAAAGGAATTTTAATTCGATCGCCAATTTTATAGGCCGTTTGGTTGAATCTGACGTCCAGCTCCTTGACAATATTATGATCTTCTTCTATATTTTTAATAATTCTTAATAGCCACTGCATATCCGGTCTAGCTCGTTTAACATGTTGTTCAACAGTACCTACTTGAATTGCATTCTCGCTTCCAAAAACTCCAATGTCTACTCCAGAGAATAGCCCGAATGGAGTCGCTCTGGTAGACATGCGATTCATATATTTGAATAAGCTTCCTATCATTTGTTGTTGTTGCCTGTCATTCTTATCCGGTTTCAATAAACTTTTATATAGCGAAGGGCTTGCGATGGCAATAGCCTCAACAATTTCAGGACAGTTCAAGATTTCCTCAAGGTTCTGAGCAATGTCTTGTTCACTATTAAAGTAGGCTTTAATATGATCTACTGGAAAAAGCGGAGTTCTAATCATAAACAAATCTAAAGGTACGTATTTGTCTCTTGAATCTTTTTGCATTTGTCTCTATCCTCCAATTGAAATGGCTACATGGCTTTTTTAGACATATCACGGCGTTTTATTACTTACGAACTGGTAGCTGTGTTACTGATATTAGAATGGGCAACCTGGGGTGCAATATTGTGTAAAGCCACATCCGCATGATGCCTTACACGTTACTTTTGTCACCCAGCATAAAACAGTTCTAATCGTATCCGGGTCAACAACATCGCTATTAAAGCTTTGTACTTTAAAATCCAGTTCAAACAGTTGATTTTGCATGAATGATCGCTCCTTATAAGTTGGGAATATTAGATCGCCGCCGTGATATGCCTAAAAAAGCCATGTAACTGTTTGTGATTTTCATGATTTCGCAAACGACCCATAATGGTTCGCAGCTTCTTCCATACTCGTTGTCAGATTTGTGCGAAAAAAAACAAGGCATTCAACGAATCACAATTGATTGATACACAAGTGCAGTAATTCGTAAGCCTTATTGAACTATTTTGGCGAAAGTGCTAGTTTGTGCTTCTTCGGGCTACTCCCAAACCGAAAATTTACCAAGGTTGACTCCGAATAGAATATGTCATGTTCTATATTTATTTAATTTATATTATATTTCCAAAAACTACGTTTAATTCGTTTTTAATTGTAATTCACAATGTAAAATATTTCAATAGTAGGTTAGTCCTATGGATACATACTTGAATCTGTGGTATGTGTTCTATGAAGATCGAGGCCCGTTTATAGACTTTTACCTGAGAAGTACTGAATATGTTGATTCATTTTCTTGCAGAATAACATCGTCAAAGGCGTTGTCACCGGCGCGGTGAATGGTTGAAAATAAGCTGCTCCTTCGGTTTTTCGACCGGGGAGCAGCTTTTTAGATTGCAAATATACATAGAAAAAAAGTGTGGATATTTTCCTTATTATGATTAATACTGAATTCTTGCGAAATTATAACGATAATCGCATAAAATCCTTGAAGTCCACCGACCTCGTTGTAATTTAATCGGGAATTTAGGGGAAACAGGGAGCAGCGGCAGTTGTATTGTTCTTTTGCAGTAGTTATAGTACGATTGAAAAGCGAGGATAATTATGGAATATATCAGTTGAAGCGATAATTGCTTTGGCTGTGTTGTGTGCAGAAATAGTAGCCGTCAGCAGGTTTTTAAATATAAGCATTTATAAGTTTCACGTTTATAAGGGGCTTATATTTCACCCTCGAAACGGTAGCTTTGCCGCCAGAAGAGGGCGACAGCCGTTTACGCTTGATAGAGTTAGAGAGACAAGGGGAGTGGAGCAATTGCTTCGTGTAGAGGGCTTGTCCCATGCATTTAAGAACGGAAATGAGACGACGCGCGTTCTTCAACAGATCGATTTTCGCGTAAATAAAGGGGATATGGTTGCGCTGCTGGGCAGCTCAGGCTCGGGAAAGTCGACGCTGCTGAATTTGATGGCGGGACTGATGAAGCCGACGGAGGGCAGTATTTACATTGCTGATCACAATATCGTAAATATGAATGAAAACAAGCTGGCGGAGTTTCGCCGTGAGCATATCGGGTTTATTTTTCAAGCGTATGAGCTCATTCCGAACTTGACGGTTCGTGAAAATATCGAGCTGCCGCTCGTGTTTCAATCGACGCGCCCTTCAATACGCAAGCAGAAGGCGTTAAAGCTGCTGGAACAGGTCGGCATACCGGATAAAGGGGAAATGTTTCCTTCCCAGCTGTCGGGCGGACAGCAGCAGCGTGTCAGTATTGCGCGCTCGCTCATTACAGAGCCATCGGTCATTTTCGCTGATGAGCCTACGGGGAATTTGGATACGAAGACGGAAGAGGAGATTTTGGCCATTCTCAAGCATTTGAACAAGACGATGAACACGACCTTTATTATCGTTACGCATGAGCGCGAGGTTGCACAGCAGACCCAGCACATTATTACGCTTCGCGATGGGCTGCTGGAAAAATCGTCGCCTGCTGTCGAGTTAGAGAAGCTTCCGGTAGAGGAGGCTGTCCATTGAGAGTAAGCGATCTTACGAGGCTGTCATGGGATCAGGTCAGACGCCGTAAAGTAGTTACCATGCTGTGTGCAGCCGGCCTGTCGATTGGCTGTGCCGCTATTATTTTGGCGATGAGCATTGGGGAATCTACGCAGAAAATTGTCGAAACCCAGCTCACGAGCTATTTGAAAATGGATGAAATTACGGTTATGCCAGATAATGGCGCATCCGCCGGTCCCGGAAGCCAAAGCACGGCAAGCGATGAAGTGAAAAATCGGGGCAAGCTTTCTGATCAAAAGGTCGAAATTATGCGCAATATTAAGCATGTCAAGGCCGTAGCGGCTATGCAGCAGCTTAACTACATGCAAATGACGACCTCGGACGATAAACAGGCGTATGCCGAAATTATTGGAACGGATCTAAACAGTCTGGAAGCCTTCGGCAATACGTATTGGCAGGGCTCGGCATCAGATGCTCCAAACTCTGTCGTATTAAGCTACGGTACGACGCTTGGACTAATGAATCAGGAAGAGCAGAATAAATTGTTTGAAGCCATGAATCTTAATCCAAGCGATCCAGCACTGCAAGAGCAATACAATACGATGATGACTACACCATCCGCCTTGTACCAGAATCAGATTCAGCTGGTGAACTACGATCAGGATAACAAGCAAAAGATAAGCGAGGGCCTTCGAGTTGTAGGGGTATTGAAGAAGCCTAAAGGTGTATCCGATATGCAAATTGCCAATGACCGCAAAATTTACGTTTCAATTGAAACGGCGAACAAGCTGCGAGAGCAGCTGATGCAAAGCAGCGGTGAGGCGACGGCTAACGATACCTATAATCAAGTTACGGTCAAGGTGGATGCGGAGGAAAATGTGAAGCAGGTGGAGGAGCAAATTAAGAAGCTCACCTTGAACACCCAATCCAATCTTTTGCAAAAGGAGCGCCTTGAAGAGCAATTCGCTGTGTTCAAAAGCATCGCAGTAGGCGCAGGCGTATTCATTCTCATAATCGCTTCGATTTCCATCATTGTAGCGATGACAATGTCCACATACCAACGGCGCCGTCAAATCGGTATTATGAAGGTGCTCGGTGCCAATCTGGCGCAAATCCGCAATATGTTTATTGTAGAGGCAGCCCTGCTTGGATTGCTCGGCGGCCTGCTCGGCGTTTTATTTTCATACTGGATCGTATGGGGAATTAATGCCCTTATTTTATCGATGTCTACCGGCGAGGAAAATATGTCTATCTTTATTCCGTTGACCGCTATTCCGATCGGATTGGCGTTTGCCGTGATGACGGGCATTATATCGGGGATATATCCGGCAGTCAGCGCTTCGCGTACCGATGCATTGACCGCAATCAAGAGAGATTAGAGAAGGCCATGCGCTATGGTCAGGGCATGTCTGAGCCAGCGAGCAGCCAGGGGGAGAACAAGAGATGAAGAAAAAGATTAAATGGATCATCATCGGGATTGTATTAATCGGAATAAGCGTGGTGCTTTACTCCATGTCGAAGCCGCCGGAGATGGTCGATATGTCGGGCGATTCACAGGCCATTACATTTCAGGTGACCAAGGGGACGCTCGTCAATACGATTCAGGTTAAGGGCAAGTCGCTATATGAGCAGGAAACGTCGGTCTATGCGCCTTTCAGCTCCAAGGTGACGCAGTGGAAGGTAAAGGACGGACAGCAGGTAAAAAAGGGCGAGGTATTGTTCACGCTTGACCAGACCGAGCTGCAAAATCAGATTACGCAGGAGGAAGCTGAGCTTCATAAGGCTGATCTAGAGGCGCAGCTGCAAGCTTTTGTAACTAATACGGAAGACGAGCTTGGCATGCTTGAGGCAACGGAGGTTGAGCGCAAGAAGGCGCTGGCTGCCAAGGAAATGGCCCGTTTGACGCAGGAGCTGAACGATGTGAAGGAATCGATTGGGCGCAAAGCGCTGACGCAAAAGCGGCTGAAGCTGAATGAAGCCCAGTATCGTTCGCCGGGCGATGGCATTTTTCTATTTGATCAAGCGGCTAAGCAGCTGCAAGCTGTTGGCGACAACCAGTTGATCGGCAAAATTGTAGATTTGAACAAGCTGCAATTCACTGCCCTTGTCGGGGAGCAGGATGTGTTCCGTATCAAGTCGGACATGCAGGTCAAAGTGAAGATGACAGCGATGAAGGATATTGTGCTTGACGGCAAAGTGCTGCGGGTATCCAAATTTGCGAAAACCGGCACCGATCAAAACAGCCTCAATCAAGCTGCGCAATTCGAGGTTGTGATTTCGCTTGAGCCAAGCGAATATTTAATCGCAGGACTGTCGCTTACTGGCGACATTGAGACGAGCCGTAAGGAGAACGCATTGGCCCTCCCGTCCATTGCTATTATGAGCGATCAGGCTTCGTCTTATGTCATGCTGGAAAAAGGCGCAGGCCAATATGAGCGTCAGGACATCAAGGTCGGAATGTCAGCCGGAGATAAGGTGGAAGTGCTGGAAGGCTTGAAGGAAGGCGACGTTGTTTCCTTGCAATAAATAGGTAGCCCGGGTGTGCGCGTCTAAGCTTGAAAAAGCTGGGCTGCGCACACTCGTTTTTTTATTGGAAGCGTGGTGCGCAGGGAAAGGAATGCTTTGAGCAAGAGTGGAGAAAAATAAGACAGTACGCTAGTTGACAAAAGTGTCCAGCTGGTTCATTATATAATATATGAATACATGCTCATATGTTAGTTTATTTGAAAAAGCGAATGGCTTCGCTTTTAATAGCAGCAGGAGGTAGAGGATATGGATACAAAGAAAAAGCAACAGCAGGCAGCTGGACGGCAGGACAGTCAAAAATGCGATCATGAGCACAGCAAGGAGCACAGTCATGACCAGACTGATCACCATGGGCATAGCCACAGCGAAGGTGACCACCATGATCATAATCACGCCCATGGCCATGGGCACGATCATTCACATGGGCCGGGCGGCCACCATCATTTTGATGTCAATGGCAATAAGGTCGGCTTGATCATTGCACTGTCGATTACAGTCGGAATTATGTTTCTTGAATTTTTCGGCGGTTTATTGACGGGCAGTCTCGCACTGCTTGCTGACTCTGGCCATATGTTGAGCGATGTGAGTGCGCTTATCCTTAGTCTTGTAGCTGTCTGGTTCGCCAGCAAGCCTGCTTCCAAAACGAAAACCTACGGCTTTTACCGCTTTGAAATATTGGCCGCGCTGTTCAACGGCATCGCCTTGTTCGTCATAGCCGGGTTTATTGTATGGGAGGCCTACCATCGCTTGTTCGATCCTCCTGCTGTGGCCAGCGGCTCCATGATGCTCATTGCGCTTGTTGGCCTGCTGGCGAATTTAGCCAGTGCATGGGCTTTAATGCGCAAAGGCGATGTCCATAACAACTTGAATGTACGCAGCGCCTATTTGCATGTTTTGGGCGATGCGCTTGGCTCGGTCGGGGCTGTGCTTGCTGGACTTCTCATCTACTTGTTTGATTGGAATATTGCCGATCCGATTATATCAGTGATTGTGTCGGTGCTTATTTTGCGCAGTGCCTGGAATATTATTAAACAAACTCTGCATATTCTCATGGAAGGCACACCACCTTCCATTGATCACGAGAAGGTGAAGCGGGTGCTTGCGGATATCGAAGGCGTTATAGATGTGCATGATTTGCATATTTGGACGATAACATCAGGACTTGACTCGCTGAGCTGCCATTTGCTAGTGGAGGATGACCGTGACAGCCAGCATATTCTGCAGCAGGCACTTGGGAGAATCGAGCAGCAGTTTGGCATTTCGCATACGACGATTCAGATAGAAAAGTCGCAGATTCAGCATTCTGAGATGAAGGTTTAGCAGGCGGAGCATGAGCTTCTTGGCAAATTGCCCCTTTATAATAAAAGTCAAGCAAGAGTGCTTTCATAATTAAAATGGATTTTTAATGAAATGGATAGGGTCAAGGCGCATGTAAGGGTTGTCCTCTCATTGGTAATTGGTGGGGTAAATAGCTGTGGTATGGTATTAGCAGGAATTATACCGCATCTGTTTTTACCAAGGAGGATACATCATGAACATCATGAACAGCACGAAGAAAACCCTTATGGGCAAAACCCTGCTAGGCAAAACGTTACTTAGTGTCACGCTAAGCCTATCCGTCGCTTTGACCGGCAGTTTGGCTGTACCAGCAGCAAAGGTAGAGGCCGCAACGTCTTCTACAGCCAGCAGCGTCATTGCAACGGGGCAGAAATTTCTGGGCGTTAATTATAAATTTGGGGCAACGACGGGCAGCACCAGCTCGTTCGACTGCTCATCCTTCACACAATATGTTTTCAAGAAGAACGGCATTACGCTGCCACGCTCCTCGGTGAGCCAATCCAAAGCCGGCAAATATGTATCTAAAAGCAATTTGAAGGCTGGAGATCTGATTTTCTCCGATACGAATAGGGACGGCGTCATTAACCACGTCTCCATTTATATGGGCAATGGCAAGCTGCTGCATACGTATCGGAAAGGAATCGGCGTAACGATTTCTACTTTTTCAGGAAGCACATGGGATAAAACATATGTAACCGCTCGTCGAGTCATATAGTGATTTAGCAACAAACGCCCCGCCCCTACTGACCGAAGGCCTAGCCTTGTCAGCGGGAGCGGGGCTTTTGGTTATGGACGGGCAGGCTGCTTGCCTGTGTCTGCTGCTGCATTCCTTGCGGAGCCGCCAAGCGCATGGGTTTTCAGAAACAGGGCAGCTGCGATCAGCATAAGCCCATTGATGATGAACACCCAGCGAATCGGGATGATGCCTCCTAGCACACCGCCAATGACGGGAGCGAGCATCGTGGCGAACATGGTGCCTGACTGGTTAAGGCTGAAGGCTCGTCCTCTAAAGCTGCTGTCCGTTACCTTGACGATCAAGGCATTAATAGCGGGGTAAACGCTGGCGAAAAACAGCCCATAGACGAATCGCAGTGCACCAAACTCTACGTAATCATTGACGAAAAATTGCAAGCAATTGCCGATCCCGCCGCCGAGAAGTCCAATAAACAACACCTTGGAAAAACCGATCCTTGAACCGATTTTTCCCCACTGCGGTGCGGCAATGAGCGTGGCAATCCCGACCGCCGAGAAGACAATGCCTGACTGCAGGGCGGCTTCACTGCCGCTGACGCCAAGCTGCATGACGTAGACGGTGAGCAGCGGCTCCAGAATCATAACCGAGAACGTTGCCAGAGCGGCCAAAATCAGCAGCGTGGTGAAGGAGCGGTTGGACAGCGCAAGCTTCAAGTCCTCTTTGATGGAGGAGCGGGCGCCCGAGCGGTTGAAATTCTTTTCACGCACGAAGAAGACGGCAATAAGCGCGGCAATAAGAACGATGCCTCCCGAGAAAAGGAATGCTTCGCGATTGCCGATGTAATGACTGACGACCCCGCCAATGACGGGGCCGATAATACCGCCTGTCGCACCGGCTGTCGCCATAATGCCAAGGGCATAGCCGGTTTTCTGCTCCGGCGTGTTGGTAGCGACAAGTGCAATCGCCGCTGGAACAAAGCCGGCAAGCAGGCCTTGGAAAATCCGAAGCACGACGAACAAATACGGGTCATAAATAAAGTAGGTCAACATGTAAAGGACAGCTAGGCTGAACCCTGAGCGAATGAGCATGGGCCTGCGGCCATATTTATCGGCGAGCGAGCCCCAATAAGGTGCAATAAGCGCGCTTGCCAGAAAGGTAATGCCGAATGAAATACCGGACCAAGCCTCCAGATGCTGGTCAATACCGAGCTCGGTTGAGAGAAACAGCGGAATAAATGGAATGGAGGTGGTGAAAGCCGTACTCGTAAAAAACACGCCAATCCACAATACATATAAGTTTCTTTTCCAAGAAAAATCCATGTGCAGTCACATCCTGTAGGTTCCATCGTTATTTCCATTGTAAACCTATTTTCGATGGAACACTACTCCATTCCAGTTATTTCCTAAGCGGCTACTCCGAAATCTGACTATGCAAAATCGTTTGATTACGGCCGCTATGCTTGGCTGCATATAATGCATCGTCAGCTTGCTTGAATAAATCGTTCGTATCCTTTAAACGGGTTGTATTGGAAGCAATACCGAGTGACAGGGTGACCTGCCTGCCGATTGGCGTAATTGCCTGCTCCATCTGTATTCGCAGCTGTTCGGCCACGTCAAAGGCCTCTTCCTCCGACGTGTGCGGCAGGACAATTGTAAACTCCTCCCCTCCGTAACGGAAGCAGTAATCGCCCTCGCGTTTGAGCTCCACCATCTTTGCTGCAAGCAGGCGCAGTACTTCATCGCCCTTCGGATGCCCGAATTCGTCATTAACCGACTTGAAATGATCCAGATCCAGCATAATGACAGAGAATGGAATTTGTCTGAGCTCTAAATCCTCGGTAATCAGCTTGAGCGTCCGGCGGTTCGGAAGTCCTGTGAGGGCATCCGTTTGCGATTCTTGGTACAATGCTTCATTTCTCCGCTTCATCTCATGAAAAGCTAGTGCAACGGTGGCATTTAACTGATTCGCCTCATAGTTCCAGTAAACGCGCGAAGGCAGCGTGTCCGGGATATCATCCATCTTGGTCAGCTGCGCCGCATAATTCGCCAGCCGGTACAGTGGAGAGGAAAGCGTGCGCGACAGCCACATGGTCAAAATAAGCAGCAGGAGCACGAACGGCGCCGAAACCTTCAGCATGTCCGTAATGAGATCCCAGCTTTTACTTTCAACGTAGCTAACCGGCGTCTGGGAAACAATTCCCCAATTGGTTTCAGGTACAACAGAATAACCTGCGAGAAAGTCGACGCCTTGGCTGTTGATGACCTGCTGTTCCCCGCTTTTTCCCTGCATCAGCTGCTGCACAACGGGATTCATGCTTACATTTGCCGGATGATCCTCCATATTCGGGTGGTAGATTATATTGCCTTCCCCATCCACGACGTAAAAATAAGAGCCGCTGTTGTTCTCGTTTTGCACGCCAAGAATTTCTCGGAAAATATTTTCATACTGCAAATAAATCGTTCCCGCCACATATCCCCGATAGGCGCCTTCCCGGCTGAAAACCGGGTGGCTGACCAGCACGATCATCCGATTCGTCGAAGAAATATAAGGCTTGGAAATATGCGGCTTCTGTACTTTAAGCGCCAGCTTCGATTCCTCGGTTGACAGCTTGTGGCCGATTATGCCCAAATTATTAGGGGAGCTGGAGACGATGACGCCTTCAGCATCCACAATAGCAATCGAGTTGAAGTAATGGTTGGTTCCCATGAAAAAATCAAGCTGACCCAGCACAGCGCTGCTTTCAAGGTCGGCATCGGATAAATAATTCGCTGCGACTTCAAGGCTATGCTTCATAGAGACAACCAGTGATTGTGTCGTTTTGCTAAGATCCCCGGCCGTAATGCGATTTAATTCTAGTGTATTATGATATAGGGATTCCCTCTGGGACTTGAAAGCGATAATGACATTGATGACGATGGTAATGAGGACGGACAAAAGCACGATGCAGGAGATGATGGATGCCAGAGTAAAGCCTTTTTTGCGTTTTATTGCGCTGTACATGCTAAACCTCTTCTCGTTGAAATTCTATTAAATAGTTTATCATTTTCGTCCGAGATTTTCGACATATAATGACAGGCCAGCCGGATATTTTCTTTGCTTCTGTTCGGTCAGGCATTGCTCCAATTGGAGAGGGACATTATACTGAATGCAGCATTTTGATTAGAAGAAAGCCAGGTGTACGGATGCCTAAAGTAAATTTATTTTCCAAAATTGTTGGGTTGCTCATTATTATGCTGCTGCCGATCATAGGACTGTACTCCTATTCCAATCATATTAGTACAGAAGTTCTAGATTCCGAGCTAAACCGCTCGAATACGAATCAACTCGTTTTTTTTCAAAATCAGGTCAATTCCTCGATTGATCTGCTGGGGCTATGGCCAAATTTGCTCATTCAGGACCCGGATATTGCGAATTTGCGCGACTATTACATTGAACTCGATAATCTTGATCTTCCTGCTATTACGATGGTCAAGCGCATTCAGACTAAGCTGAGCATTCAGGAAAGCTCCTCCAATTGGAAAAGCAATCTGGCGATTTATTCGCCTACGCTGGCACGCGTCATCACGGTGAATGATGCCGTGCCCTATAATAAAGAGACGCTGGCCGCCCGTCTGAAACACGGCTGGCAGGTAAAGCCGCTTGGCGATGATGGCTTCCGTTTCTCGCTGATGACGGCGCTGCCCTATAATAATTTATCCCAGGCTACAGATACGGGACTGCTCATCGAGGTCAGCTTTGACAGCTCGAATATTCAGGGCATGCTTGATCAGTTCAAGCGCGATGGCAGGCGTGATCCTTTTTATTACAATGAAGAATGGGGCACGATATACAATCGTACCGCTGACCGGCAGCTTGGTAATCGGCTCATCGCCCAATTGGATGAGAGCGGCTCTCTGACCAGTGGCAGTCATACCGTTAAAGTAAATGAGGAGCGCTATCTGGTCAATATTGTCCGTTCTGAAACGATAGGCTGGGATTTGATTGATTATATCCCCTTATCGGATGTGCTCCAGCCGATCAACCAAACGAACCGTTTATTTTATTATTCGGTTGGTTTGCTGCTATTGATGAGCTGTTTGATCGCGTATATGCTTTATGCGCAGGTACAGGTGCCGATAAAGCAGCTCGTTGTCAGCTTCCAGAAGCTGAAAAACGGCGATTACGGCGTCCGGCTTACACCGAAAGGGCGCGGCAACAATGAATTCAAGTTTGTGTTTATCCGTTTTAATCTAATGGTTCAGCAAATTCAAGATTTGTTCGAAAATGTTTATTTGGAAAAAATTCATGTGCGCGAAGCGAGGCTCAAGCAGCTGCAATCGCAAATCAATCCGCATTTTTTCTATAACTGCTTTTCCTTTATTTCGAGCATGGCGAAGCTGGAAAACTATCAGTCAGTCATTGCGATGAGTCAGAACCTATCGAATTACTACCGCTATACGACCCGGCAGGAGCGGGATTTGGTCGATGCGCGGGAGGAGATCGATTTTGTCCGTAACTACTTGGATATTCAGCAGATGCGAATGAGTCGGCTGTCTTATGAGCTGGACATTCCGGAGCATTTGCTGCGTTTTCAAATTCCGCCGCTCGTCATTCAGCCATTGGTGGAAAATGCGGTCATCCATGGCATCGAGCAATCCCCAAATGCAGGGCGTATTCGCATATCGGGTGAATTTGACGGCGAGTTTGCAGCCATTACGGTGGAGGATGATGGCGTAGGGCTTGACCCTGAACGGCTGTTTTCCTTGCAGTATCAATTGACGCGGCCCATGGAGCAGGAGATGGGCTGCGGTCTTTGGAACGTCCATCAGCGCTTGCATTTGCGTTTTGGAGCGTGCTCAGGCATCGTGCTGTCGCCTTCGACGCTAGGCGGCTTGAAGGTGCAGATTCGCTGGAATGTGACCCGCGAGAAACAGATCGAACAGACAACGACAGGAAAGGGGCATCCTAATGATTGAATTGCTGCTTGTAGATGATGAGGCTTATGTGACGCTGAGCTTAGAGAAGACCATTCCGTGGGATGAGCTTGGCGTCAGCAAGGTGTACCGGGCCGAGTCTGCTGCCGAGGCGCTCGCTATTATGGAGGCGGGTGACATTGATATTCTGGTCACCGACATTCGTATGCCGGGGATGGACGGCTTGCAGCTGATCGAGCAGGCGAAGAAGCTTTGGCCGGATTTGCGCTGTATTTTAATGACCGGCTACTCGGATTTCCAATATGCGAAAAAAGCGCTGCAGCTTCAGGCGTCGGATTATATTTTGAAGCCGGTGGACGATAAGGAATTTGTGCGCAGCCTGATGAATACGATCGAGGAGCTGAAGGTGGAGTGGGAGCAGGCGGAGCAATACCATCAGCTCGTATACAATATGAAGTCGGAATATGGGCTGCTGCGCCGCAATTTGCTGCATGATCTGCTGCTCGGCCGCCAGCTGTCGGATACGACGATTGGCGCCAAGCTGGCGCAATATGAAATCCCGCTGCGGCTAGATGCTCCTTCGGTCATTTTGCTGATTCAATACAGCAATCCTTATGATGAAAGCAATCGCAGCAGCATGGAGCTGATGGAATATGCGGTCGGCAATATTGGCGAGGAAGTGTTCGCCGAGCATATGAACGTATGGTATGGCAAAGCGCCGCATAATTGCCTCATCTTCGTTGCGCAGCCAAATGAGGAGCAGCAGCGGCTGCTGGAATTTTCGCCGGATTACAAAGGACAGCGGAGGGCGATGCTGGAGCAGGCGGTGGACGTCTTTAGGCGGCAAATCTCACATTTTCTCCGATCGGAAGTATCGCTTATTATTTCCGACTGGTTCTCCTTTCCGAGTGGCATGGCGAATGCCTACCGGACAGGAATGAGCGTCTATTTGTCGAGCGCAATTCATGAATCGGGCATTGCCGTCTACTTGGAAAATCATCAGGCGGAGCCGGAGACGCGAGTGAATCTGATGGAGGCGCTGTATAAGCCGCCTACGCTTATTCATTTGCTGGAGTCCAAGCAGTGGGACACGGCGCTGCTCAAGATCGATGAGGTGTTCGGCAATTTGGAGCAGGTGAAGTTTTCACGTGAGCATCTGTATGAGGTGTTTCTCTCCATTACGAATGCCTTTATGTATACGGCCCATAAACAGGGACAATTTATTTATGAAATTGATCATGCGGGCTTCGATATGCTGCTCGACCACACCGTAATTCATTCGCTGGACAAGCTGCGGAATTGGTCGACAGATATGCTGGAGCGGCTGCGCACAGAGCTGTCGAGTACGGAGGAATACGCCAAGAGCAGTCTGGTCAAGCAGGTGCAGGAGCTTGTGTCCGCAAGCCTTGGTCATGATACGTCGGTGAAGACGATTGCGGACAAGGTGTTTTTGCACCCCGTCTATTTGTCCAAAATTTATAAAGCACAGACTGGCGAGAGTATCAGTGACTATATTACCCGGATGCGGATGGAGCGGGCGCATTATTTGCTGAAGCAGACCAATAAGAAAATTTATGAGATTACGTCGGAGCTAGGTTATCAAAATCCGCAATATTTTAGCAAAATTTTCCGCAAGCATTACGGCATGACGCCGCAGGAGTTCCGCGACCAATAGCGAATTGCGAACAGGTTGCCAAAGGTGCAGAAATGTTCGGTTATTGTCATATGACTTCCCCAGCAATGCTCCTATAATTAAGTCATAAACAATTGCACCACACAGTTGGAGGGGGAAAAACAAAAATGATTAGCGCTTACAAAAAGCAGCTGCTGCTCGTATTAAGCCTCATTCTCGTTGTCAGCCTGCTCGCAGCATGCGGCAAGGATAACACAGGCACGGGCGAGAGCACGAACGCAGGAGCTTCAACAGGAAATGAATATAAAGAGAAATATGATCCGCCTGTCACATTGACGACCGTATGGGGCGTAGCTCCTGAGGTGAAATATAAAAATGGTGAAACGATTGAGAACAATGTAGCGACAAAATGGGCCAAGGAGCAATTCGGCATTGAGATTAAATCGCTATGGTCGGTAACGGATACAAACAATGCTTTAGCTACAAAGCTGCGCCTGGCCATGTCCTCAGGACAGGATATGCCTGACGTGCTGGTTGTAGGCAATAATGATCCGCAGCTGGTTGCTGATTTGGTCGATTCCGGCTATTTCGGTGAAGCTGGCGACCTGTTTGACAAATACGCAAATGACACTTGGAAAAAAGCGATGGAGCTTGATCCTAACGTATGGAATCCCTATATTCGCGACGGCAAAAAAATGGGTATTCCCGTACTAGATTATGCTTATAACAACGATTACTTGCTTTGGATCCGCCAGGATTGGCTGGACAAGCTGAATATGAAGGTTCCAACTACGATTGCCGAGCTGGAAACCGTGATGGAAGCTTTCAAAAACAACAATCCGGACGGTTTGGCTCCGGATAAAGTAACGCCGCTTAGCATTGGCTTCAAAACGAAGCTGAGCAGTTGGATGGGCGACCCATCATGGATTTTTGGTGCTTATGGCGCGATGCCAGAGCAATGGAATGTTGGGACTGACGGAAATCTTGAATATGGCTCTATTAATACAGGCATGAAGCAGGGCCTGGAGAAGCTTTCGGAATGGAGCAAAAAAGGCTTTATTCCAAAAGAAGCTGCGCTATGGGATGAGAACAAGACGGCTGAGCCAGCAGTTGCAGGAACAGCGGGTATTATCCCTGGACCTTACTGGATGAGCGGCTGGCCGCTTGCCGATACAGCGAAAAACGTGCCAACAGCAAAATGGACACCGATCGCACTGCCAAAAGGTCCTGATGGCAAAGCAACAAGCCATGGCACGCCATTTTCCAGCGCTGTTATTTTGATCAACAAAGATATTAAGCATCCTGAGGCTTTGTTCACTTATGAGAACTGGATGTTTGACAACTTCGCAAACCCTGCGAAGGGCAGCCCGCTTGAGGTTGGTATGTTCAAAGGTTATGACTATGATGTTGATGCCAATGGCAACACGCTTTATCAAGATGATATCCCTGGAGGCTATATCAACATTGTTCGTTATTTCCTCGTTCGCGATGGAGCCCGTATTCCAGATGCGCAAATGACAGCTTTGCTGGCTTTGGCAGATGGCAAGGAGCCGGAGACGAAGCTGGAAAAAGATATTGCCAACAGCTTCGGCAAGCAAACGCCAGAGGCGGCGAAGGTGCTCATGTCCCAGAAGGATGTTGCGCTTATGAACATGTTTACTGGCCCTACAACGCCGACGATGAAGTCCAAAATGGATTATCTGAAAAAAATCGAGCTTCAAACGTTTAACGAAATTATTTACGGCACGAAGCCGATTGACGCCTTCGATACGTTCGTTGCCAACTGGAAGAAATCCGGCGGCGAGCAAATCACGAAAGAAGTAAATGATTGGTATGCATCTGTAAAATAGTGCAAGTCAGCAAAGCAGTCTGCCCCCGGCAGGCTGCTTTTGTTTTTTTGAGAGGCTCCTGTGAAAAGTAGTTGCAATAGTGCCATCAATGTTGGTTCCGTCATGTGTTCAGGCGGTTTGGGCCGTTGCTATAATTGAAGTAATTCATACAAATGCGTTCAGGAGGATACTACAATATGAGGCAGCTAAAGCGCCACTGGCCGTTCCATCTCATGATTTTGCCATCTCTTGTTTTTCTGATTTTGTTCAGCTATTTGCCAATGGCCGGCATTGTCATGGCCTTCCAAGACTTTAAGCCCCGGCTGGGCATTACAGGCTCGGAATGGATCGGTCTCGATAATTTTCGCTATATGTTCGAGCGGGAGGACAGCTTGGAGGTTATTTGGAACACGCTGGTCATTGCGGTTTTGAAAATTATTTTTAACCTCGCAGCTCCATTCATCTTTGCTCTTTTCTTAAATGAGGTGCGCAAGGAGCTTTTCAAGCGTTATGTGCAAACGATGGTTTATTTGCCCCACTTCCTGTCATGGGTCATACTGGGTGGTATTTTGATCGACATCCTGTCTAGCGATGGCGGTTTTGTAAACCGACTTCTAGGCATGGTCGGGATCGGGCCTATCTTCTTCCTTGGAGAAGGCAACTGGTTCCGCTTTACGGTTATTGTTTCCGAGGTGTGGAAAGAGTTCGGATACGGAACGATTGTCTTTCTGGCAGCTCTATCGAACATTAACCCCTCGCTGTACGAGGCAGCTGAAGTGGACGGCGCAAGCCGCTGGAAGCAGACGCTTCACATTACGATGCCTTCGATGGTACCGATGGCGATTGTCGTAGGTACACTGGCACTCGGCAACATTTTGAATGCGGGCTTTGACCAAATTTTCAACCTTTATAATCCGCTTGTCTACGATAAAGGCGACATTATTGATACGTTCGTTTATCGCACAGCGATTATAAGCGGGGAAATGGGCTTTGGAACAGCGGTCGGATTATTCAAATCCATTATTAGCATGATCTTGATATTCGTCTCATACCGCATGGCTTATAAATTGGCAAACTATCGAATTTTCTAAGAATGGAGCGAGCCTAGAATGTATCATAAAACACTGTCATATCGCATATTTTCAATACTCAATAATACAGGGCTGCTGTTTATCTCGCTCCTGTGCATTATCCCGCTTGTTCATGTACTGGCGATTTCTTTCAGCGCGAAGTCAGCGGCCGATGCCAATATCGTTAATTTGTGGCCCGTAGATTTCACTTTGGAGGCTTATCGAAAAACGATCGACAACCCGATCTTTTTAAACTCGATCTGGATATCTATCATGCGTACCTCCATTGGTACAGCACTTACACTGCTGCTGGCTTTTATGGCAGCCTACCCGCTTTCCAGAGAAAGCACGAGCTTCAAGGCGCGTTCTTACTACTCCTGGATTTTCGTCTTCGCGATGGTCTTTAATGGCGGGCTTGTTCCCTTCTATATGATGATCCAGAATTTGAACCTGATGGGCTCCTTCTGGGCACTGGTGCTTCCCGGAGCGGTTAATATTTATTTAACGATCCTGATGATGAACTTCTTCCGGGGCATTCCGAAGGAGCTGGAGGAGGCGGCGATGATCGATGGAGCAGGGCACTTCCGGGTGCTGTTCACGATCTTCCTGCCCGTATCGAAGCCAGCGATTGCAACGCTCAGCTTGTTCAGCATCGTGTTCCACTGGAATTCATGGTTCGACGGCCTGCTATACACAGAGGGTGTTCACCAATATCCACTGGCGACCTTTCTGCAAACGGTCATTATTTCGCGCGACATGAGCTCCATGAGCCTTGATCCGGTATCACTTGCCTTGATCTCGCAGAAGACGGTAAGTGCGGCGCAAATTTTTATCGGTGCGCTTCCTGTCCTGATTATTTATCCGTTTCTGCAAAAGTTTTTCGTTAAGGGCCTCGTCGTAGGCTCGGTAAAAGAATAGCGTGACAAAGGCGATCTTGCAGGTTTTAGAAGATGTACAGGAGGCTGTTTTCCGGAAACGGAGAGCAGCCTTTTTTTTGAAATATAGGAAAGTATATCGTAACGCCATCCTTTCTCTATATTTCTACGCGAAACGGAAGCTTTGCCGCCAGAGGACGGCTTCAGCCGTTTTCGATTGCTTCTATATTTTACTGAGCCGTTAAAATCAGCGGTCCGTCTTGCGTGACTGCGATCGTATGCTCATATTGCGCTGACAACTTGCCGTCGGCGGTTCTCGCCGTCCACCGATCCTCATCGATCTTGATGCGGAACGTCCCTTCGTTGATCATCGGTTCAATCGTAAACACCATGCCTTCCTTTAACCGAATGCCTTTACCGGCTACGCCGATATGCTCGTAGCTCGGCTCCTCGTGCAGGCTCCGCCCAATCCCGTGCGCCAGCAGATCGCGCACGACCGAAAACCCGTTCGCTTCCGCATGCTGTTGAATCGCTGACGTTATGTCGCCGAGCCGGCCCCCAGGGAGCGCCCGGGCTATCCCCAGGTCCAAGCATTCCTTTGCCACCTTCATTATTTTTTGCGCCTCGGGCCTGATATTGCCCACCGCATAGCACCAGCACGAATCGCCGAACCATCCGCCGTATTCCACGACGATATCGAGCTTCAGCAAGTCGCCGTCCATAAGCACCTGGCTCGAAGGAATGCCGTGGGCCACTACATCGTTGACCGAAATGCAGGTTTCGGCGGGGTAACCGTTGTACCCTTTCGTAAACTGCTTGCCGCCCAGCTTGGTGATGTGTCTGGCAACAAAGTCATTGATTTCCTGGGTGGTGATCCCAGGCTCGATCAGCTTGCCCACCTCGCGGTAGCAGGCCGCAACGATTTGGCTCGCCGGCTTCATCTCTTCGATTTCTCTAGGTGATTTTAAAATGATCATCTTTGTTTATTCGCTCCTTATCCATTCTATAATTTTAAAAACCGAACGATATCCCTCGCCTCCTCGTGCAGCTTTCCGCGGCGAAGCGAAAGTGAGGCGCAGCCGACCAAGGCGGCCAGCAGCATTTCCGCGTGCTGTAGCCCATAAGGCGGCTCCACTGCGTTCCCAGCAGAAGTGGCAGCCCCGTCCGCCGCACGCCCTGTTTCCAGCAGCGCGGCCAGCGGCGCGAGCACCTCCCGGCGAAAGGCGGCCGAGAGCGTGGCCGAGCGCGCTTCAGGCATCGAGGCAAAGCCCTCACCGGCCAGCTTATACAGCAGGTAATGGGCGTGGTCCTCCGCCCAAAGCTGCAGCAGCCGGACGCTGGCGGCGGCGACAGGGCCAAGCTCTGTGGCAGCGGCCGTTTCGCGGCTGCCGCTTCGGGAATCCGCGGCAGCCGAATTCCTGGTGTCCGCCGTAGCAGCCAAGCCTAAACGCCCGCCCGCCGGCGCCTCCTCCAAAGTCGAAGCGCGAGGAAGCTCCAGCGAAGCCTCTAGCGGCGTCTCGAGCCATCCCCCGGCCCGTTCCAATGCGTCCCATAGCAGATCTTGGAGCAAATCGCCCTTATTGCTGTAATAATGGTATACCGTGCCATAGCCGAGTCCTGCCTGTGCGGCCACATCGCGGATTTCCAGTAAAGGCCCTTTGTTCAAAAACACATCGGCAGCGGCACTCCGGATTTGCGCCAGACGCCGCAGTCGGATCTCATCGTTTTGTTCCTTCGTGCGTGGAGTCATCTCGTCCGACCACCTCTTTTATTTTTGACCTGCTATTATGTCAATATAAAACATCGGCTTGCGAATAACAAGAGATTAGCTGGAATTCTTGTTAAATCCCCGTGATGGAGCTTAAGCATGGAGCTTAAGCACGTTATTTCAGAATTTTTCTACTAGTTCGTTTTTAAAGCGTCTGCTTGCGCAGGTATTGCTTATGAAAACCCTATGAATGATAGCGCTACCAATATTCGGAATGTGCGGCGTCAAACAGGTTGTATAAAATGCTGGAATGTTGCTTTTGGTATGTATATCGCTTTTCATAAAATCGCTTACAATTAGAAGAAGCATGGAGAAACAATATAATCAAGGGAGAGGTTTACATGAAAAAGGGGAAAGGGTACATCAGCCTCGTGCTGGTCGTTGCGCTTTTTATGACGCAAATGGCCTGGCCGCAAGCAGCCGTAAAGGCAGCAGCAGCAAATTTGGCGCTTGGCAAAATCGTTACAGCAAGCCAAGAATATATAGATCCACAGTGGGGCCAGCCGAAGGAAAACGCGGTTGATGGCAATCCAGATACAGCATGGAGCGCAGCAAGCGCTGTTAATCCGACACACTGGCTCAAGGTGGATTTGGGCAGTGAATTTGATCTTTCTGGTGTGGAAATCACTTGGAAGGATGATGAAATCGTCAAGTATATCGTAGAGGTATCGCCGGACGATACGAACTGGACGATCGCTGCCGATAAATCCGCTAACGCTGCAAAGCAGCAGACGGCAAGCCTTGCTTTCGAGGCGGACAGCATGCGTTATGTGCGCGTCACGATTTCCTTTTATGCGGGAAGCGGCTGGTGGCCGGGTATTAAAGAATTAAAGGTAGGAGAGAAGGAAATTGTTAAAAATCCAGCGGACATTACCGGCTATGACGCGGTAAATTTAGAAACCTACAGCGGAACCGCTCCGAGCCTTCCGGCACAGGTGAATGCCGCCTATGCGGATGGCAGCTTTGGGCTGGTCGATGTGGCATGGGACGCTGTTGACCCACAGAGCTATACGGGTGCAGGCAGCTTTGAAGTAGCAGGAACGGTAGCGGGCGCAACCTTGCAGCCGAAAGCGTCAGTAACGGTGCTTGGCTACCGCGATGATTTTATTCGCGGGGTTGATATTTCGACGCTGACCGCGATTGAGGACAACGGCGGTAAATATTACGACAGCAATGGCGTGGAGCGCGACCTGCTGGACATTCTCAAAGACCGCGGCGTCAACTACGTGCGGCTGCGGGTATGGAATGATCCGCAAAACTCAGGCGGCTACAATGATAAGGCTGATGTGCTGAGACTCGCCAAGCGAGTAAAGGCGAAGGGGCTTAAGCTGCTCGTCGATTTCCACTATTCGGATGACTGGGCGCATCCGGGCCAGCAGGTTCGCCCTGCGGCATGGAAAAACCTGACGATGCCTGAGCTGGGCCAGGCGGTATATGACTACACGTATGAGGTCATTTCCGAATTGCAGGCGGAAAATGCGATGCCTGACATGGTGCAGATTGGTAATGAAATTAACAGTGGTGTGCTCACGGGCAAAGGCGGTTCGGTTAATTTTGACGATCAGTCGCTGCTACTGAACAGTGGTTCATCCGCTGTCCGCGCCATACCTGGCGGCGATGATGTGCAAATTATGATTCATCTTGCTGAAGGCGGAAAAAATGCGACCTTCCGCTATTTCTTTGACGGGATCAACGGTAGAGTCGATTACGATATTATCGGATTATCTTATTATCCGTTCTGGCATGGTACGTTGGAAGCAGTGAAAATCAATATGGACGATATGGCATTGCGTTACGGCAAAGAAGTGGTTATTGCTGAAACCTCATATCCGTTCTCTTATAAAAATGGCGATGCCCATGAAAATATTATCAGCTCCGACCAAAAGCTGAAAACGGGCGGGGCAACATGGGACGCAACCGTTCAAGGTCAATATGACGCGATTCAAACGATTATGGATTTGATCTCCAATGTGGAGAATAACAAGGGAGCTGGATTTTTCTATTGGGAGCCGGCATGGATTCCATCGAATGTAGGCTGGATTGCGTCTGAGGGCGACGCATGGGAAAATCATGCGATGTTTGATTATGATGAATATCCAGCTAACGGCGGATATGCATACAAGGGCTATGCGCTGGATTCCTTGAACGTGTATAAGCATGGCTTAACGGCAGCTCCGGCAGATCGTCAGCATTTGGCGGCAGCAATTGCTGAAGCCAAGTCGCTCGTCGAGGAGGATTTTACGCCGCAGAGCTGGCCGCAGCTTGCACCTGCTATCAATCAGGCGCAGCTCGTTCATGATCAAGCGTATACGGCTCAAGGCGTAACGCAAGCTGAAGTGGACGCGGCTGAGGCACAGCTGGCGTCCGTAGTCGCGGGGCTTGAAGTGATAGCGGCGGATAAAGCGGCGCTGACACAGCTGATTGCTGATGCCGAAACGAAGCAAGAGGCGGACTGGTCAGTAAAAAGCTGGCAGGCGCTGCAAAATGCGCTTGCTGTCGCACAGACGGCGTCTGGTGATGCAAGAGCAACACAAACGATCGTCAATCAGGCGGTTGCCGGCTTGCAGGCAGCGCTGAATGGTTTGTCTAACGTGGACAAAGGCACACTGGTCACTACCATCGTATCGGCTGAGCAGCTCGACGGCGCGGAATATTACGCGGCCGGATGGGCTTTGCTGCAAGCTGCATTAGGGAATGCGAAGGCGGTAAACAGCGATGGCCAGGCCGTTCAAACGGCGGTTGTGGCTGCGACGGAAGCACTTGCTGCAGCGATTCAAGAGCTTAAGCCATTGCAGGATATCGCTGCGTTTAAAGCAGCGACTTCTTCCAGCAACGCAGGCAGTGGCGGCGGAAAGACCAATGCTCCAGAAGGTGCAGTCGATCAAAATGAAGGCACATCATGGGGTACAGATAAAGGAGTGGACAGCTGGTGGATGGTCGATCTGGGCCAATCCTCGCTGGTGAAAAAAGTAGTGCTCAACAAATGGGCGGGAGTTGTCCATTACAAGGTGGAAATTTCCGATGATGGTGTAACGTTCCGCACCGCAGCGGATACGAAAACGCTGGCGATGCCTTCAGACAGCCACAAGCTGACGGATAACAACACGGGCCGATATCTCAAGCTGACGATTACTGAGGGTCAAGGCTGGGTCGGCATGATGGACTTCAAGGCATTCGGGCTTGCTCTGGCCGATAAGGCCGAGCTGCATGCTGCAGTCGCTGAAGCAGCTGGCTTGACGCAAAGCGAATACACGTCGGCAAGCTGGTCTGTGCTTGCTGAAGCATTGGCTGCTGCGCAGCGGGTAAGCGCGGATCAGGAAGCCGATCAGGCGCAGGTAGCTGCAAGCGCAGCAGCAGTGACAGCTGCGGTTGCAGGGCTGGAAGTGGCGACGGAACCAGAGGTGCCGACGCCAACACCGACACCAACGCCAGGGGAGCCAACACCGACGGTACCTCCGGTGACACCATCGCCAGAGATACCGACACCGACAGTATCTCCGGTGTCGCCAACACCAGGGACGCCAACGGCATCTCCGGCGTCAACGCCGGGCAGCTCGTCGGGGTCGGGTACTGGGGCGGCTAGCCCACAACCAACAGCAGCTCCATCGGCTGCTGTGATTACGATCGCAAGCGGCGTGCCGGATGCTTCCGGCAAGCTGGTCGCGACTGTCACCGCCAGCGAGCTGGGCAAGGCGGCGACGCAGGCAAGCGGGAACGACGTCACGATTCGCGTCGTTCCAGCAGCTGCAGCACAGCAGGCAGTCGTACAGCTGCCAGCGGCTGCAATTAAAGAGCTGACCGATCACAACGTTCCGGTGCTGCATGTATGGCTCGACGGCGTACGCATCAGCGTCTCCGTCGAAGCCCTTGCCGGAGCAGCGGCGCAAAACACCGCTGCAACGCTGGCCTTCACAGCCGAGAAAGTAGACTCGGCTGCCCTTACAGCTGAGGAGCGCGCGCAAGTTGGCACGAATCAGGTTTATGATTTGACGCTTGTCCATGATGGCAAGCAGATCGCATGGAGTGAAGGGCAAGTTGAAGTATCCTTGCCCTATACGCTGAAAGCAGGCGAGCAGCCGCATCAGGCAGTCGTTTATTATTTGAACAGCAACGGCACTGTAGAAGCCGTCCATAGCGGTGTGTACCGCGAGTCGGAGCAAGTGATCGTATTCAAGGCGGCGCATTTCAGCCGTTATGCAGCGGCTTATGCAAATGTTTCGTTTGACGATATCGCGCAGTATCCATGGGCAAAGATTGCAATTGAAGGCCTTGCGGCCAAAGGCATCGTTCAAGGTACAGCGGCAGGCAAATTCCAGCCTGCCGGCAGCGTAACCCGGACGCAATTTGTGCATATGCTCGTTCAGGCCTTCGGCCTTAAGAGCACAGACGGCGCTACAACGAAGCTGAGCGACATCAAGGCTGGCAGCTGGTATGAGCAGTCTGTCCTTGCCGCAGAGCAGAACGGTATTATTAATGGCAGAGCGGATGGCTCCTTCGGCATCCATTCTTCCATTACACGTGAAGAAATGGCGGTTATGCTGTACCGCGCTGCGAAGCAAAGCGGATTCGCAGCTGATGCAGGAGCAGCGCAGCCTGCGAATGCATCCTCCTCCTTCACAGATGCCGAGCAAATCTCCGATTATGCGCAGGAAGCAGTAGCTGCGATCAAGCAGCTTGGGCTGATTTCTGGTATGGGCAATGGTGCTTTCGCGCCACAGGCGATGGCAACTCGGGCACAATCGGCAGTCGTAATTGCCAAGGTGCTTTCCGTATTATACGAATAACAACAAAGCCTGCTAGGCAGTAAATGAAGACGGTGTTCCAGGTCGATAGCGACCAGGGCACCGTCTTTTTGTCAGTCATTTGAACGAAAGCGAAGCCTGTTCAATTAATTTAGATTCAAAAAACCCGAGCCGCTTGCGGAAACAAGCGGCTCGGGTTTTAAGTTTTTGCAAAACAGTTAATATCTGTGTTGCATTTACAATCCAATTAGTCAAGAACAGCCGTAATATGCTCGGATGTGATCGCCCAGTGAGTAGCGCTCCAAACCTTCTCTTGGTTTTGGATGAAAATAATTTGCGGCGACTCGTGCTTAACCGACGTGTCTTCAGCGATTTTGTTCGATACAGGGCGGGATTCGATGACCTTTACAAGGACATAATCGGTATCCTGACGCGGATTAGCTTCCAGATAAGTTGTAAATTCGCGGTGCGCGTTCGCGCTGACCGGGCAAGTTGTACTATGTTTGAAAACAACCAGAGCACGATCCTTGGAGCCCTCCAAAGCGGCATCCCATTGCTCTGCTGAATCTATTTCACGATATTGTGTCATTGTTAACACTCCTTTTGTCTGTTAATCAATAATTGATATTAGCTTACTTCCCTTTATTGTACCCTTCTCGGAGCAAAAAGTCATCTTGCCTTTTATTTGGACGAGAGCCACACAGAAGGATTGACCTATTTTCCATGCCTTATAGTTTTGGGTAACATATTAATATAGAGAAATGTTAGAACGAACTGAGGATGGCTGGACAAAAGACTATGCTTCAAATAAAAAGAGAAATCCATTGTTTTTAAACATGTTGGACTTCTCTTTACATTTATATTTAATGAAACTAGTTGAATGTTGGATCTGTGTAAACGCCTGACATACCAAGTCCATCAAATACACGACTGTACTTAGAGAATGTTAGATAAGCAGTGCTGGAAGGTGTTTCTTTGTATCTTCCGCCAAACACGCCTTCAATTCGCGCATAGTTTTTTGTGCCTTTGTATGCTAAGGAATATACCAAACCACCGCTATCGCCATTTATCAGAGAAGTGTTATTTTCAGTTAGGACCATGTCAGTTGGCCCCTGAAGTAAGTCATATCCTACTATCTGCACCCTCAGTTTACCATAGCTATCTCCTCCACCAGATCGAGCATGAATATATATATAATCACCTACTTCACGGTGAACACCGGAGTAGTCCGTTGCTCCGATTGTCATGGTGTTGCCATTAAGATAGTAACTTGGGGTTACTCCGCTAGCATATTCAATGTAACCAGCATCGAATAATGAGTTGTCTGAAAAAACAGCATTGCTCATTTTACCGATAGCAGTATTTCCATCTGACAGATCATACCAAGTACGGTTCCCACAGTGTCCGGCTGTTACGCCAACATCTTTAGAGTTGGCTCTTCCATTAAATGAGAGAGAGCATACTCCCGTACTCTGGGTAGACTGCATGTCAATTTGCTCACCAGGGTACAAATGATAGGCTAATGGCTCATATACAGCGCTTTCCTTGTTTACTTTCCAGTGAATAATGTTAGAGTCTATTTCTTCATCCAAAGCAACTTTTTGTGTTTCTTCAAGGGTATTAGTAGTAATAGCAATAATTTGGTTGTTTTCTATATCTAAACCAACACCTTGAAGATTCATTATTTTAGCCGAACTGGAAAGCTGTTTTTTTGCAGCCTCTAATTGATTCTCTGAATATCTTACTTTTTTTAAAATAAAAGAATCAGGGTAATTACTGATTTCTTTTATTACCCTTTCTAATTCCGGCGTGACCTCTTTCAAAAGGAAGTATTTTTGTCCTTCAACAGAAGTGTAGGTTCCACCATAAATTTCACTATAGTGATTTTGTAAATATACAGCTATTAATCCATGATCTTCATCCCTTTGTGTCTTCTCAGCATTACTCTCTTCAAATGGAATATGCGATGTTATAGCATTCAATGGAGGAGGACCAAGATTAATTTTAATATCTCCAGTTAAGTTTTCTTCTTTAACGGTGTCAAATAGTTTTTCGTCTGTTGCAGAATAAACTGTGCCTGTTAATAATACTAATGCTAGTATATTTAATAGGTATACGGTTAAACTTCGCTTCATTTTCTTGTCTCCTTCAAATTTATATTCTATTTCTTAATTGTATCTTTCAACTTTTTGAGCAATAGCATGTGGTGGAGAAGAAAATGTCATGTAAGGAGCGGTAACTTTAACACGTTCTCCCAATACAAGTTCATCAAATAATTTTTTATCTTCTATTACATAATAGATTACATCATTTAGATCATCATTTTCCAAGAATTCTGAAAGTGTTCTATTAGATGCCTCCTTCTTGGTAATGTTCTGTACAACGGCTATCGTATTAGATTTATTCACATCTACTTTCTTTTCAAAAATATAATCCCCTTTTTCAGAATTTGCAGCACCACACCCAACAAGCAGAAGACAGAGTAGTAAGATTGTAAAGAAAAGTTTGGATCTCATCATGATCCCTCCTAGAGCAATTTCTCTAAAGATCATTTCCTCGTTTTGTACGCCAAAACAAACCAAATGTTGCTAAAAAAAGTTATAAATGTGAAAATGGAGGCGGGGCATCAGACGAATAAACCCTTGCCAGAAATATGTCCTCAAAATCCAACAGACAAAATAAGGAGTTGATATTTAAAGATTAATATTCAAGTACATGAAAGGTAAAACGATTTACTACTAGCATAATGACCCAGAACACAAAAGTAGTTTCAAAGTAACTTTTATTTCTGATGCTACGTCTATAACTAATAAATACACTGTTACGAAGGAGTGGGTACACTGTGGTGTTAATGAAGTTTAGTAATACAGCTCTTATTAGGGCTGCTGCTGCCTTATCGGTTATTGTAGGAATATTATATTTGCCTTCGTTATTTCGTATTCCCTTACCAATTAGCTTAGGTCCTGAACTAGTAGAAGGACAAAGAGCAGCGGAATTATGGGCGTTATATGCTATTACAGGTGGCATTTTATTATTTATGAGCTCTTTCTTATTGAGATTATCAAAAACTCTGATTTTAAAACGTATAGTATTAAGTGTTCTATTACTTGCTACTGTATTGTTAATTTTAGCGCAGTTCATACCGCTTTTTTGGTGGATACTGGTTAGTATTACTTCCTTTTCTTGGTCTAATATACTCGGTTTTTCTCTACATCTAATTCTGTTAGTTTTAGGTTTTTGGGGAGTTATAGTTAGTATTTACTCATTTGAACGTTTAAGATAAATGATATCAATTAATATTATAACCATAAGTTATGGTAATGAGAATTTAAAAGATGACCCCTTTTACTAAAGGGTCATCTTTTAAATGTTTCTTAGAACATTTACATCAAGAAGTATAAAACTTCTGTCCTTACTGACCGATATCCTCTAATTTCCAGTATAATCCGTTTGATTGAAAGTTTTCTGTCGCTACTTCAATAGCAAAAATATTCTCTTCTTGCTGCTTGATTTCTTTTAACACATCACTTGTAGATTGACCATCAATTTCAATGAATCCAGAAAGTTGAAGATTTTGCTCGGATAGGATAGAGTCCAGCACTTCTTGATTAAGACCGTTCAATGCAACAGTTACCCTTTCACCGCTATCATTGAAAGCGCGAGCATAAAAAACGGAAGAATCCAAGTTATACAGAGTAGCCAAGGAGTCTACTTCATCAAAGGTTAAAGCACTTTCAAATGTAATTGTGAAATCATACTCTTGTCCCGATAAAGTAGACGATAGTGTACGATTTGCATCACCAACATATTGAGCCAAATCATCTGGGGTTTGCAACTCGGTATATGTGTAATCTACTGCAGGATTGCTATCAATTGTGCCCAACTGAGCTACAATCTGTTGCTTTTCTTCCCAAGTTAGGAAAGCAGGTTTTGATAGAAAAGACATTGTATTTATTGTATTCCAGTAGTGGCCTCCAAGTGAGTCGGATGAGCCTGGCACAGTATTGTAATCTGTTCCCAAAAATGGAGCCATGCTCTGTGATGAATACGCTATCATGTATGCATTGGTTGTGCCTGATCTTGACCAAGATGCATAAAAATTATAATCTTGATAAGCTATAATATCATCTTTTCCACGAGCAACCACTTCAATCTCATCAACTTTACCGTCCCCATTGTCATCTTCGAAATCGAATTTAGGATTTGGTAAATTAGTAGAAGCTCCACCACCTGAGTCAAGAGAACTTCTGCCGTTATCTCTAAAATCAAAGGTAGGGTAATTTTTAGTTAAAGTTTGAAAATTGCTTACTTGTGTGGAAGACCACCAAAAATCAAGCTGGTTATAAGCAAGAGAAGAAGAAATTTTTTCTGCCTTAAAAGTACCGGAATAAGGTTTATCCCAATTTGTCGAATTGGTATTTGACCATGACGTGGAATCAGCGAATGCATTGGTGGAAAATAATAAACTGAAAGAAACTACTGAAACACTAATTTTTGATATCATTTTTTTACTAGTCATAATTGAACAGCTCACTCCCTTATTTTTATATCTATTACACTAATCAAAATAAAGTTCTCCTTTCTTTATCTTGAAGACTGAAACCTGTTTAAGTACTTCTATTTATATAGACGGATAATCCGGTGCTCATCTAACGCTTTTTTTCAAAAATTACATTATTTATTTTTTAATGTGGTTTTTAGGTGATAGTTCTGGTTTGATTTATTATTAGTCTTATATCGTAATGATTACATATTGAAAGCTTCGGTTTTTGGTAGTGGCGTATCTGTGGAAAAGTCTATTCACTATTGTTGTTATTTTGCTCTGGATTTTGGAGTATTGTTTAGTTTGAATCATACTTTAAAAAGGTTGGTTTTCTTTACTTCAATCTATTTAAAGTGTAATATTTACATATAGTATTTTTATTTACAAATTAGGGATATTAGACTTTTATATGAACACAAAAAAAGAATGGGATGCGATTATGAAGAAATGGCTCTGCTTGATTAGTCAAGAATTTGGAACCCTATCACCGCGGTCTCAACAACTAATTTATCGTTCTTTTTATAAACTAATATATAAAGATATCGTCCTCATTTTGAATGATCACGCCACTGCAGAGGACATTATTCAAGAGGCTTTTTTGAAAATTCTAGAAACTGTTCAAAAAGGAAACATTACAAATTTACAAGCCTGGATGAGAAAGGTTGCACGAAATATGGCTTTGGACTACCTAAGAAAAAACTCGAAAATCCATTTTGTAGCGAACTGTCCTGTCGTTAATAGTGTTAAAAATGTTTTAGAATTAACTACAGACCAGATAAGTGTAAGCAAGAATGTTGAGAATAGGTTCAGAGATGACTTATTGCATCAGTCGATTGCTGAGCTGAATCCTAATTATCAAATAATGATTAAATTGTTTTACATAGAAGAATTGTCCTATAAAGAATTAGCTAGTAGACTTAGTCTTTCAGAAAAAGCGGTTAGCCAAAAACTTGCACGTGCCCGTAAAAAGCTATTTCAGAAATTTCAAACGAAATGGGCTGATTAGAAAGATTGTACGGTTATATTCATTGTGGAATTTATTTATCGGAGAAGGACGGAAGGCGTAGTTAAAGAGGTCTAGTCATATAGGACTTACAACGTAATAAATAAAAGACATAGGCGTCTGTTTGATAATCAAGAATGTTTAGATGCCTATGTCTTTTTTATTAAGGATCAGGTAGTGAAAATTAATGACCCATCATCATCGCAGGGTCCGGTGCATCCTCTTCTTGCTCGTGATCATCCCGCAGCTTCGGCTTGCGCAGGATGATACTTAATAATACTCCTGCTACTGCAATGCCCGCTGATAGGAAGAAGGTATCGCCAAAGGCGAGTGACATATTATCCAGCATGTTGCTGCTAGCGCCAGTCTCGGACATATGGACCGTGATCTGTGACGAAAAATAGCCTGTCAGACCAGCAATGGCAAAGGATGTAACGACCTGCTGGCTAGCTGATGTCAAAGGCGTTACACGGCTGACAAGTCTGCGCGGCGCAGAGTTCAACACATGGGTGTTAAGCGGCATCATGGATAAGCCCATCCCCGCTCCCATCATGCCAATAGGGATCATAACGAGACCGATTGGGGTATCCGCCCCAATTTGGGAAAGGGAGAACAAAGCGATTGTAATGATGGATAGTCCCGTTAAAGCTAACGGGCGAGCGCCCAACTTGTCAAACAGCTTACCGCTAATCGGCATAAAGATCATCGAGCAGATGGCCATCGGCAAGGTAGTCAGTCCGCTCTCAAGGGCAGAGAACCCGCGGACATTTTGCAGGTACAAAGGAATCATCAGCATCGATCCGAACAAGGCAATTTGTGAAATCCATGATAAAATAATACTGCGAGTAAAATCAGAGGAGCGGAACACGCGCAGCTCCAGCAGCGGTTGTTTTTGTAATAGCTCAACAATAATAAACAGAATGAGAGCCGATCCCCCTACGATTAATCCGGTTAAGGTTCGGGTGGAGCCCCAGTCTGTTCCCCCTTCACTGACGCCGAATGCTAGCATAGCGAATGCGATAGGAGCAAGAATCATCCCCAAAATATCGAGTGCAGGAGCTTTTTGACGTTCAAGATTCGGCAGGAATTTATTACCAACAATTAAAGCGGCAATACCGATTGGTAGATTGATTAGAAAAATCCAGTGCCATGACGCAAAGCCGATCAGCCAGCCGGATAATATCGGGCCAATGGCAGGGGCTAGCAGCATTGGAATTCCGAGCATCCCCATAACAGCGCCGCGTTTATTGGGTGGCGCCATTTTAAAGATCATGGCCATACCGATAGGGGAGACCATGCCGCCGCCAACGCCTTGAATGATTCGAAACAAAACAAGCTGCTCAGGCGTTTGTGCCAATGCGCATAGGATGGAGCCCAGTGTGAATAGCGCGATAGTAATGAGAAATATTCGTTTTGCCCCAAATTTATCGGTCATCCATCCGGCAAGCGGGATAACAGCGGATAGAGCCAGCGTATAGCCAGTGATCGTCCACTGGATCGTTTTGAGCGAGCTGTCGAAATATTCTTGCAGGTTAGGAACAGCGACATTGACGACGGTACTGTCCAGAATAACCATCATCATGCCAATAATGACGGCCAGAAGCGGTGCCAAAATCGATTTGATGGAAAATTCCGGTTCTGAGGCTAACTGTGAAGCATTTGGTGTAGACATGTGTAGGCTCCTCGCCCTCTCTTGGGTTTTGTATACCGATCTGAGCTCAAAGAACCAGTCAGCCTAGCGAGCTGCTCCTTGACGAAGGAGGAGTAGATTTCGTAAACTTGACTAGTGGTTTCTTTGTAAAACTGGTCGGTCACGCTAGGCTTTATTTTATCGATTTTTTGCTGAAAGTCAAATGATTTTGAAAGAAGGGATTTTATTGAGCCTGATTAGAGACAGAATTATTGAGTCTGCCGTCCGCCATTTTATGGAGAAGGGCTATGCGGCAACATCGATTCAGGATATTTCCGATGATTGCGGAATCGCCAAAGGCTCCTTATATAAATATTTTCAGTCGAAGGAAGAACTATTCAAGGAAGTTCACAAAAGTCGGCAGCAGCTGCTGGATGATCAGCTTGCAGGGATTCTTAAGGAAGAGGGGCTCTCGCCTCGTGAAGTTTTTGTGCGGGAAACGGAAGTGACGCTGGAGTTTTTTGTGATCAATAAGTTTATTATGCAGGAAATTAAGGAATTAATTAAAACGAAGAAGGAGCTAGCCCCTTTTTTCATCCAAATGAGAACGATGATGTACGACCTTCATAAAAACAGCCTGATTCGCCTGCTTGGAGAACAAATAACGCCTCATATTTGGGATATGGTGACGGTATATGGCGGGATCATTAAAGAGTTTAACTTCCTGATGATTTTTGAAAATAGACCGATCCGCATCCGGGATATCACCCTATTTGTTTTAGAACGGATGGAGGAAATGGCTGCAAATATTTTGGCCAAGCAGGAGAAGCCCATTTTAACGGACGTATTGATGTTCGATCGGATAAGCCAAGGAATGAAGTGCAAACAGATTTCGATGGAAGAGAAGCGCAGCCAATTGCTGGACGCCTTGCTCGCTGTAATTAAGGAACTGGCGATTACAGGCTCCAGACGGACCCAACTCGTCGATGCGACCGAGGCGCTTGCTGAGGAATTTGCACGTGACCAGCCAAAAGTGGTCATTATCCAGGCGCTGCTTGGTTTGCTTCAGCAGGAGCATGAGCTTAGGAGCCTCACCCTCCAGCTGGAGAAGCATGTGATGAAGCTTAAAAAGGATCATGTGGACCCTGGGCCATGCTAATTCCGATGTTGCCATACTGTTCGCCGCGTTTCATACGTTCAAAGGCCTCTTTGATTTGAGGGAGCTCGTACACGCGATCGATGACAGGGTGCAACTGGTGCTGCTCCATAAATGCCAGCATAGCGGCGAATTCCTCGCGGCTGCCCATGGAAGTGCCGATCACACTGACCTGAGGGAAAAATAACGCCCGGATCGGTATCGTGATTTCATCACCGGAGCTGGCACCGAAGGTGACGATGCGTCCGTTCGGCTTGATAACCTCGAAATATTGTCCGAAGGTTGCCGGTCCAATGCTGTCCAGAATCACATCAACGACATGCGGGCCCAAGCTGCTGCGCCAATCGGTATGGCTGTCTAATGCGCTGCTTGCCCCTTGGGCGATAGCCGCCTGCTGCTTGGCTTTGCTGCGGGAAGTTACACTTACCGTTGCACCTGCTGCTAACGCCATCAGCATGGCGAAGGTAGCGACCCCGCCGCCAATGCCAGGGATCAAAACATGCTCGCCCCGCTGCAATTGCCCTTTAGTGAACAGCGCCCTGTAGGCGGTCAAGGCGGATAAGGGCAGCACACCTGCTTCTTCCCAGCTTAAATAAGCTGGCTTAGGGAAAACATTTGCTGCAGGGACAATGACCGATTGGGCAAATGTCCCATTCGTCGGACCGCCTAATATGGCGGGCACCGCAGGGACCTCGGCTGTTTTTTCCCATCCTAAGCAGGGATGTATAATGACCTCGTCGCCGAGCTTGGCGAATCCGGCATTCGTTCCAATCGCTTCCACGATCCCTGCTCCGTCCGAGCCGAGAATAAGCGGAGCATCGGCAGCAGTTCGCGCATCCATCAGGAATAAATCCCGATGATTGATCCCGGCTGCCTTCAGTCTTATTTTGACCTCGCCTACACCGGGCAGCAAATCTGCCTCTTCTTCATAATTCAACCCCTCTAAACCACTTGCATTCTTATGTAAAATTGCCTTCATTTTATGTCCTCCTGCCATTAATGGTTGATGAAATACTTAGCTAACCGCATTGTACACAGTGAAAACCATTAGGTAAAATGATTGAATTAGATAGTCGCTATCATAAATAATCATAGTGGAAAAGAGTTGGTGAGATGGAGAGCGGGGATTTGCGAATATTCCGTGCGGTTGCCCACGAGGGCAGTGCGACGAAGGCGGCTGAGGCGCTGAATTATGTGCAGTCCAATGTTACGACCCGAATTCAATATTTAGAGTCGGAGCTGGGGCTCCCGCTATTCGTCCGCTCCAATCGAGGGATGACGTTAACGGAGGCGGGAGAAAATCTGCTGCAATACGCAGACCGTATCTTGGCCTTGCTGGATGAAGCGGCTCGTACAACCAAATATGCTGAGCAGCCAGCGGGACCGCTGCGAATCGGTTCGATTGAGACGACCGCAGCCACTCATTTGCTTCCGCTGCTTACCCGCTATCAGTCTGAGTTTCCTGACGTCCAGCTATCGCTAGCTACAGGCGGTACCCATTCGCTCGTGCAAAGGGTTGTGAAGGGGGAGCTTGATGGCGCCTTTGTATATGGTCCGATCGAGGAGCGGGGAATCAGCAATGTACGGGCATTTTCTGAGGAGCTGGTGCTCATATCGGAAGCTGGCGGAGACAATATGGGCGATCTGCTGGCTAAGCCGATGCTTTTTTTTGACGTAGGCTGCACGCATCGTGCCAGAGCGGAGCATTTTTTACACGCAAGCGGGCTAACCTCCTATGAAATCCGTGAGTTCGGGACATTGGATTTAATCGTGAAGGGCGTATCGGCAGGCTTTGGCATCTCTTTGCTGCCGAAATCCTCAATTGCCAAGGCGGAAAGGGAGGGAGTAGTCTCTTCCCATCGACTGCCGGAGGCTTACCGAGAGCTGCCTGTCGAATTTATTTATCGCTCAGACATGTTGGATTCAAGTCCATTATTAGGCCTGCTAGCGTTGATTGGAGAAGGGGAGAAGGTTTTATGAAGCTAGAGAAAAGAAGGAGCAGGACAATGCCCAGGTAGAATTATTGATACGGAGCTATTTGTTTAAAGCAATTTACTGTACATGCAGTAATGAGTCCATTTGGTCGAAACGACTAGCTTCCCGCAGCGTCAATCCATTGCCCAATCAGTTAATTACCATCTTATCCAATGTTCGGCAGTTATGTTGAGAGCAACATAAGTTGCTTTTGGTACGTCTATGCTACAAACAAGGGGGAGGAACATGAGGATAATATGGTGCGTTTTACTGGTGCTACTCATGGGGCTTGCGATCATAGCTTGCAGCGAACCTCAAGCTGAGAAGCTGACCACAAAGACATTGCAAGAACTCTACCCAGGGGATATTGCGAATGTGGATTCCATTGAAATTACTGACGGCAGCTCGGGCGAGCGGAAATTGTTCTCTAACAAAAAACAGATCCAAGAGTGGATCGATCAGTTGAAAAACATGAAATTTGAGCCTGATCCGAACCAAGAAGACAGGAGCGGCTTCCTGTACGCGGTATCTTTACGGGAAGGTCACGAGAGCAAGCTGGGATTCACTCCGAATTCGCAGGGCGGGCATTATTACATCCACAACGAGGAATTGAAAACCCGAATTCAAGAGTTTTTTGGAAACGGGAATTTCACAAAAAATGATGAATAAGAACCACACCAAGGCGACATTCATTGCGCTAACGGTGAACGTCAGCATTCCTATAGAGCGTTAATTAAGAGCTTTGCAAAAAGAAAAGCGCCTCGGCAGAACGAATGCAGCGTTGATGGGCAATCAAGCCAAAAGAAGCCTTTCTCGACCGTTTGGATGACGGTAGGGGAAGGCTTCTTCTATGTGCGAGCAGCCGTTCGCCTACTCGCTAGCGCTCTATAACGAATGACTAGGCGATATAAGGCTGCACAACCGCTTTCACTCGCTCGAGCCCCTCCCACATATCTCCCGGCCCATCATAGACGAGTACATAAGCGCCGTCAAATCCGGAGGCTTGTACCTGATCGAGGCAGCGGCGAAGCTCGGCTTGATCGGGATGGCCATGCTCATTATTCATCGCTTTCACATGGATCGAAACGCTGCGCAGAGCTGTGCGACCAATATCCTCATATTTGGCTGGCCCGCTGAAATTTCCGAAATCGGTAATCAAATCAAGCGAATCTCCTGCCTGCTCCAGCAGCTCCATACAGCTGTCACCTATACTCGTCAGCAATTTAAAGTTTTCGGTTACGACCTTCACCCTGCGCGAAGCGCCATAGTCTACCAGCTTAGCCAAAGCTTCGGCAGACTGGCGAATGGCCGCGTGATCAGTTGGCTCCGCTTCCCCGGCGATAATGCGCACCTGCTTGGCGCCGCAAGCTGCCGCTACGTCAATCCATTGCTGCATCAGCTGATAGTCAGCTTCTCGGCGTTCCGCCTCGGGAGATGTAAGATCGCCATAATCGACGAGCAGTGTGTCAAAGGATAGACATGCAGCCGAAAAAGAATCTTTTAGCTGCTGCAAATAGGCTGCATCCGTAGATGGAAAATGGAAATGGCATACCTCGATGGCTTGGTAGCCTTTGGCTGCTGCGACAGCTGGCAGCTCCAGCAGCGTCAGCTCTAAGGGCTGCTCATGATCCGTCGTTTGATGGGTTTGCGTCTCAGCGTCCCAAGACGTCCAATGAAGCGGGCCAAGCAGTCTATGCAGGCTCCAGCTGTTCAGCGATAAATATGACATACAACATCCCGCCTTATCTTTTCATGTGAATTACATAATAAGGTTATTGTACCACGCGCAAAATTTGCCGCAAGAGACTTTCCATTTTTCACAAAGCCTTGCTGTGGGCCGCGAGGAACCAGGACAATAGGGGCCAAATGCAATAGGACGCAAGAATATTGTCGAATTCAATCGAATGAGGGGCGGATGCAAACAAAACCCGATTTTGAATATAAGAGTCGAGGCCCTTGCTGCTGCCTCTGATATAAGCGATGATTTTAGGAAAAGCACGGTTTCCCTTTCGCTTGCTGTTGGCTAAGCCATTTCCAAGCGAGGGAGCCTGGCGAGGAATGGAGTGAACGACTAACCTATGAAAACATTTAAATCTGTTATGCTTCTCGGCCTTATGCTTTGCCTTATGCTGCCTTACACGGTCTTAGCACAGAGCGGTTCCAGTTCCAATAAAGCAATTGTTGCAAAGCCGCTTTCAGTCAGTCTGGCTTTTGACGGGGAGGAGCTGGAGCTGCCAAGCGGGCAGTATGTGTTTGAATTTCAGAGCCGGACTTATGTGCCCGTTCGATTCGTCTCTTTTGCACTACAGAAGACGGTGAAATGGAATAGCGAGACAGCGACGGTTACGGTAGCTGTACCAACGGCGGAAGAAGCGGCGGCATTGAAAGAGCAGCTCGCTGGCGTGATTGCTGCTGGAGAGGAAGCTGCTGTGGCTGCTGCTACACCAGTTTCGATTCGGCTTACAGCGGTGCAGGCTTCCTTCGTGTTTGAAGGGAAGGAGCAGGCTTTGCCCGAGAATCAGTCCGCTTATTATTATAAAGGCTCGATCTATGTGCCGCTCCGTTTTATGGCGGAAGCATCCGGTGCTGCGATTAAATGGGACAGCAAGACAGGCGCTGTAACAGGCGAAACAGCTGCGTATCAGCAGGAGCAGGCCGAAGCTGGCGGCAGTGAAGGAAGCGGCGAAGGCTCGGCGGGCAGCGGCGGTACTCAACCGGGTACCACAGAAGGCAGCCAACCAGGCACAGGCGGAAGCGGCCAGCCTGGGACCGGCGGCGGAATAGTCGACAATACGCCGAAGCTGGCGTATGAGGTCATTACAAGCGAGGCGGAAGCCAAGCTTGATACGCTCAAAACCGAAGCTACCTCGACGCTGACGAATTTGTATATGACATTTGTGGCAGCGCGGGATGAAGCGACTAAGGAGCAGGTGAAGCTGCAAGCCCAGACGGAGGTTGCCCGAATTAAAAGCGATTTTGAAGCGATATTAGCGGATACGGAAGCGAGGCTGACGGCCAACGGGCACAGCACAGCTGTTATTGCAGAGTACCGCGCCGCATTTGAGAAGGATTTGGCGACTGTGCTTTCCTATGCTGAATCGTTGGCGTAATACCCTGTATACAATAAGCAGCTCATTCTAAAGCGGGCAGGTCGCTTTGAACGTTTTATAGCTAGTCGATGAAAGGTCCCCGGGTCCACTGTCGGGGGCTTTTCGTTTATTTTTTAAATTCTAAGCGGATATAAGTTTCATCCTTATATCCGCTTAGAATTCTAGGGCAAAGCTCTTCGCTCGTCCCAGAAGGACGACGAAGTCGTTTTTGCTTGAAATATAAGCATTTATAAGTTTTGCACTTATAAATGGACTTATATTTCTCGGACTGAAACGCGCCGCGCCGCCAAAGGACGGCGACAGCCGTTTCACCTTGCAAGGTACCGTGTTAGCAAGTTGTAGCTGGGAATGAAAATTTGATACAATTAGGATCAATAATGAAACAATTTGTTTCAAAAGAGCGGAATGAAGGGATAGGAGCTGATCAAGGTGGAAACTAGGAGCAACCGTTATATAATAGGGATATGGCTTGTTATTTTGGCCGCTTGGATTTTGTTTGTGTTTCATCTCTCCTCACAGTCCTTCGACCAGCAGACGATTAAGCCGAAGCTGCAAGCGTGGATTGGGCAGGAGCAGCTGATCCGGCTATTGCCTGATTTGTCGATTACGTATTTAGGCAAGACGATCGAGGCCAAATCGAACCCGTATCATTTTGTCGAATTTATTTTTCGCAAGAGCGCCCATCTGTTCGTTTATGCTATGCTAGGAGCAATCTGGTTTATGCTGCTGCGCGTCGTCATGAAGGGTCGTTTGCTTGCGCCGGCGATGCTGTCGCTTCTTGCGGCGGTGAGCCTGGCGGCGCTTGATGAGCGCAACCAATTAACCAGCCTGAACCGGACGGGCAACCGTATGGATGTGGTCGTTGATTTTACAGGAGCGTGCATCGGAATTGCGGTGTGCCTGCTTCTGCTGGCAATGGTGAAGCTGTTTTTCAGAAAAGGAAGGTCGCGTTAAATTAAAATATAGATCCTTCTTCACAGCCCCTGTCAGACATCATTTAGAACGGAGTGACTTGTGTCTGTGAATAGCGCAAACTTAACGCTGCATACGGATAAATATCAGATCAACATGATGTATGCGCATTGGAAAAATGGAACGGCAGATACGCCAGCGGTATTCGAGGCGTATTTCCGCAAGCTGCCTTTTGGCAATGGATATGCTGTATTTGCGGGACTTGAACGCATTGTGAAATATATGGAAGAGCTGTGCTTCGGCGAAGAGGAGCTTGCCTATTTGGCTGAGCAGGAGGAGCAGTATGAGCCAGCCTTTCTCGAACGGCTGCGGCAGTTTCGATTTAAGGGCAGCATGTATGCGATGGAGGAAGGCACGATCGTGTTCGCTAATGAGCCGCTGATTCGCGTAGAGGGTACGATATTTGAATCGCAGCTTATTGAGACGGCGCTGCTGAACTTCATGAATTACCAGACGCTGATTGCGACGAAAGCCTCGCGTATTGTGCAGGTTGCGGACGGCGATACGCTGCTGGAGTTTGGGACAAGGCGGGCGCAGGAGGCGGATGCCGCCGTATGGGGCGCGCGTGCCGCTTATATCGCCGGCTTCCATGCGACGTCCAATATGCGTGCGGGAATGCTGTTCGGGATCCCGGCTAAAGGGACACATGCCCACTCCTGGGTGCAGGGGCATGATACCGAGGAAGAAGCATTCATGAAATATGCCGAGGCGCTGCCGGATCAGGTGACGCTGCTCGTCGATACGTACGATACGCTGGAAAGCGGCGTGCCGAATGCGATTAAGACGGCTCGCTGGCTCGAGAGCCAAGGCAAGCAGCTCAGCGCGATTCGCCTCGACAGCGGCGACCTCGCGCTATTGTCCAAGGAGGCGCGAAAGCAGTTGGATGCTGCGGGGCTGCCGCATGTGAAGATCGTCGCATCGAATGATCTCGATGAGACGCTGATCTTTAACCTCAAGGCGCAGGGGGCGCGCATTGATACGTGGGGTGTGGGCACGCAGCTGATTACCGCTGCGGACCAGCCTTCGCTGGGCGGCGTATACAAGCTGACCGCACGCTGGAAGGACGGGCGTTACGTGCCCGTCATCAAGCTGTCTGCGAACCCCGAGAAGGTGACGACGCCGGGGCGCAAAGATGTGTTCCGTATCCGCAACCTGAATACGGGGAAGGCGCGTGCCGATTATATTGCATTATGCGGCGAGGAAGAGAAGCCTGACGGCAGCAGGCTTAAGCTGTTTGATCCGCTGCACCCGTATTTGTACAAATACGTGAACGGCTATGAGGCTGTTCCGCTGCTGAAATGTATTTTCGACAAGGGCAGCCTCGTTTATGAGCTGCCGTCCCTTGCGCAGGTTAGGCAGTTCCATCAGGAGCAGCTGAGCAGCTTTCTGCCGGAAGTGAAGCGCAAGCTGAACCCGGAATTTTATCCGATTCATCTAAGCGAGAAAACGTGGCAGATGAAGATGGATTTGATTCAGCAGCATCAAGAGTAGCAGCGCGAATAGCTGCATCATGAGCTGCGATTAGCTGGGCGACTAGAATAGAACAAAGCAGCAGAAAGAAGGTTGTTACGATGCTGATGAATGAGAAAATCAAAGCCTCAGAGGTGGAGCTGACTGGCCTAAACGGCGAGCCGCTTGGCGTCGTTTCCCGCGCCGAGGCACTCGCGCTGGCGAAGCAGCACAAGGCAGATCTCGTATGTTTGTCCATTATGAGCAGTCCGCCGCCCTGCAAGCTGATGGGACGCGGTACTGCGAAGCAGGAGGCCAGCCAGGCCAAGCGGCAGGAGAAGGCGCAAGGCCAGCCAGTGAAGGTGAAGGAGCTGCGCCTGGGCATTGATATTGAACAGCATGATTATGACACGAAGCAGCGCCAGGCAGTGAAGCTGCTGGAGTCGGGTCATGCGGTGCAGCTCGTCGTTCGCGTTCAAGGAGGCAAGCAGGGGACTGCTGGCAAAGCGCTGCTGGAGCGCCTGCTAGCTGATCTGGCAGAGCAAGGCAAGCCGCAGACAGGCATTCAAGTAAGCGGCAAGCAGGTAATGGTACAAGTTAACCCGTCATGAATTGGCGCATAATCGTTGATTAGCATATTTTGGGATGCCCAAAGCATAAAAATCGGTTATAGTAATGATACAGAGGTAAATACTAACGCTGAGGTGATTTTAATGCCATTAAAAACACGCATTCAAGAGCTAAAAGCTCAACTTCCGAAGGAACATCAGGAATTATCCCATTATGTAGAGCATGCCCTTCAGGCGTTGGAAAACTTTGAGTCGGAGCACCGCCGTTTCGCTGCCACACAGGCAGTGGCCGGAGTGAGAATTTCGGGCGCAGAGGAAGTTGTCTTTTACGAAACGATTGCCAAGATCAAGGAAGAGCTTGTGAACACCTTGCATAAGACAGTGGAGGACTACGTTCACAAAGGCGATAAAAACTGGAGCAAAAACTTTAAAGACGGCATCGACTAGAGTGCCAAGCTAAATAACCCGACTATACAAAAAAGCAAGCCTGCCTTGACCCGCGAAAATAACACTTCGTCGGTTGAGGCAGGCTTGTTAAATTTTTAGGCTGCATAGGTAGACAAGTCGTTTAATTGGACACGTCCGGCTCTTTGAGTGGTTCTTTGTCTTTAGCCTTCTTGCGGTCAAAGCGGAATACTTTGTTCATGCCGTTGTAAATGAGCTTGGATTCCTTGGTGAGCAATGGCCCCAAAATCGCAAGCAGCAGTACATATAAGGCAGCAAAGGGCTGAAGCAATTCCATTAATCCTCCGGCTTTGCCGAGATTCGCCATAATAATCGAAAACTCGCCACGCGAGACGATCGTCAGTCCAATATTCGCAGAAGCTTTAGGCGATAGCCCTGCGCTTTTGCCCGCCAGCATGCCTGCGAGCACGTTCCCGAATAGCGTAAGGGCAACAGCACCTAGCGATAGCCATACTGCGCCTCCGAGCGCTGTTGGATCAATCGTTAGACCGAAGCTGAAGAAGAATATTGCGCCGAAGAAATCACGGAAAGGCAAGATCAGATGCTCGATCCGTTTCATATGAGCGGTTTCGGCAAGTACTAGTCCCACGAGAAGGGCGCCGATTGCTTCAGCGACGTGAATCGTTTCGGAAAAGCCTGCAACGAGAAACAACGCGCCAAAGATCAACAGAAGAAACAACTCATTCGAGCGGATATTTAATATTTTGTTCAACAGAGGAACAGCTTTGCGACCAACTACGAGTACAAGGAGCATAAATCCAAGCGCATAGGATGCGGAGAGGAGTACACCGCCAACCGAGCTGGAGCCGCTGAGTACAAGCCCGGAGAGGATGGAAATATACACAGCGAGGAAAACATCCTCGAACATAATAATGCCTAGAATCATCTCGGTTTCACGATTCGCGGTTCGCTTCAAGTCCACGAGCACCTTCGCAACGATAGCGCTTGAAGAGATCGTTGTAATACCGGCCATTATGAGCGTTTCCTCAAGCGGGAAGCCTAGGGAGAAGCCATAAACAAGTCCAAGCGTGAAATTGATAACAATATAAATGGTACCGCCTACAGCGATGTTTTTACCTGATTTCATCAGACGTCCGACCGAAAATTCCAGACCGAGATAGAAGAGCAGGAACAATACGCCTAATCGGCCGAGAAATTCAATGAAGGGGGCGCTTTCGATAAAGCGGAAATCGAAAACGCCGAATTTTGGAGCATGCGGCCCCACAGCCATCCCGATCAAAATATAAAACGGAATGACTGAAAATTTTACTTTATTTGCTAATAAGCCGACTAGGGCAATCAAAGTGACGGCGAGACCAATCTCCAGCACCAGATGATCCATAATTAACGGCTCCCATTCACGAGCAATTGCTTAAGCGTCTTAAGATGCGGGCGTTCACCTGCAACAATCAGTGTAGAGTCGGCTTTGAAAATATAATCCGGACCCGGATTAATATGCTTGCCATCTTTGTCAATCGCGGCGATAATCGTCGTCCCCGTCCGCTTGCGGATATCCGAACCCCCGATCGTTTTGCCTACGCAGCTTGCGCCGGCTTCGACTTTATACCACTCAATGGTCAAATCGTCGAGCGCGACTTCAATCGTCTCAAGCGCCTTCGGCGTATAGGTCATTCCTCCAATAATGGCAGCAACCTGACGGGCCTCCTCGTCATCCATGGATACCATGGAAATGCTGTCATCCGGATCATCATATTCAAAATGGTACATTTCTCTTCTTCCGTCATCATGGATGACGACAACGAGCTTGTCGCCGCCTCTCGTCTCCATTTGATACTTACGTCCAATGCCTGGTAAATCCGATTCTCTAATATTCATTTTCGCCAGCTCCTATATCGTGAGTTTGTGTGGTTATCGTGATAGGACGGATACGTATAATGCTGGCAATCGACTATATAAAGCTTCCGGTGAATTTAACAGGCATCAAAAATAAATCCTTTATTTGCTGCGGTATAAAGGCACGGCGAATGGATAGTGGGATCAGCCGCTGCTTTCGGCATGCGAGCAAGCCTAAAATGAGGGTGATGCCTATAAGCGTTGTCTGGGAAAGCTGCTTCAAAATACCGGAATGATATCGGATCGCCACACCATGATGATCGCCTGTTGCAATCGTTAATTGATCGGAGGGAGATTTCAGTTCGGGCAAGTCCTCCGCTTGATAAGCAAATAGTATGGCTGTGCATAGCAAGGCTAATATGATCAGGCCTTTCACTAGCCGGCTTTGCCTTGCCAACTGCTGCAAAACATGGTTGTTCACCTGTTCACCCCCTGTCTCTTATTACTATTATAAATGATTGTAGGCCGAATGTCACAAGGCTGCCGCGAAAGGTATTGACGTTGTCCCGAGTGTTGGATACACTGGGGGAATTAAATGAAATAAGCATTTTTTCCAGTTGGAAGGAGATTGAATGATGAGTGAAGCGAATAAGGCGATTTCGCCGTTAGTTGAAGCATTGGGCTTAAAGCCGCATGTAGAGGGCGGTTGGTATAAAGAATTGTGGAAGGCTTCCTTCCAAATTCCGCAGGAGCTGCTTGGTGAAGCTTATTCTGGACCGCGTGCCGCAGCGTCCTCGATTTATTTTTTATTGCACCCGCATGAGATGTCGGATTGGCATAAAGTACTATCTGATGAGCTGTGGATTTGGCATTCGGGCGGCCCAATTACGCTCTCCCTAGGCGGCACTGCAGACGATCCAACGCTCAGAAAGGAAATTATTGTAGGCGGCGATGTGCTGAACGGCCAGCAGCCGCAAGCGGTAGTGCCAGCAGGCGAGTGGCAAATGTCGCAGCCGATTGGCGATGAGCCATCGCTGTTCTCCTGTATTGTTTCTCCGGGGTTCCATTATGATGATTTCCAATTAATTAAACGTTAATCCAAACTTTCAAACGATTTTATAAAAAATCCGCCTGCATGAGGCGGATTTTTTTATTATAAGGGGATTATGCTGCATGCTAGGAATCGAGCAGCAGAGCTTATCTACGCCTCTGCACGAGTATCCTCGCAAGCCTGCTGCTCCTGCTTCCTGTGCCAGCGGATGAACAGCTCGGCAAGTTCAGGGTCCCACTGGGTTCCCTTGCCTTCCTCCAAGATGCTGAGCGCTTTGCTCACGGTCATGCCCTTGCGGTAGGGGCGATCAGAGGTCATCGCATCGAAGGCATCGGCGATGGCAATAACCTTGCCGAGCAGCGGAATATTTTCGCCTGTCAGCCCGTCGGGATAGCCTCTGCCATCAAAGCGCTCATGATGGGAGCGCACGCCCGGAAGCAGCTGCTCCATTGCGTCAGCCGGCTCAATGCGTCGCAAAATATTTTCGCCTAAAATCGGATGCTGCTTGATCTGGTCGAACTCCTCATCGGTCAGCTTGCCGTCCTTCAGCAGCACGGCGTCGCGGACACCGATTTTGCCAATATCATGGAGCAGCGCCGATTTGCGAATCGTAGCCAGTACGGAATCGTCCCAGCCAGCGAGCTGCCCGATGAGGACGGAATATTCAGCTACGCGCTCCGAATGTCCTGCAGTATAGTGGTCGCGGGCTTCAAGCGCCGCAGCGAGTGTAATGAAATAGCTTTGCAGCAGCTGGGCATTGCGCTTCTCGCGTTCCTTCAATCCATCGACCATATGATTAAAGCCGGCAACGAGCTTAGAAAATTCATCCGAATAAATATCCTCGGCCTTACGGTCGAGATTGCCCTCCTGAACGCTGACCATCGCCTGCTGGAGCGTCTCAATGGGCGACTGAATATCTTTGGCGAGCAGAGATGCGCTAAGCCAGGAAAATAAAATGCCAATAACGAGAATGATGATGGCCCATTGCCAATAGGCGGCGGAAGTGGAGTCGGTACTGGCGAAACCCTCTATGCGAATTTGCGTTGCGAGGCTGAACATAAGCATCGGCAGCGTCCCGATAATAAAAGCGCTGAGCAAAAACTTGCGCCTGATCGTCATCAAAACCTGCCCCTCGAGCGTCAAATCAGCGTTAAACCGTTTAATATGCAGCGCGCGTATATGCGTAATGAGCGGTGGGATCGCCCTAGTTGTCAGAAAAAACTCAAGCATGGCATGCATCGCCGCAATAAGCACCGCACATGCCGCACCTATTGCAATATAGTAGTAAGGAAATACGATCCATTGCAGCTTTATACCTATATAAGTGAGACTGCCCACGGGAATCGCCAGACCTAGAAAGTGGGGGCCGACGATTCGCTTAACCGATAGGAGCGGAAAGTTATGTACTTGCAGATAGGCCTCTCGGAGCTGGGCAGAAGTAGCTTCTATGTGAAAAATAACGCGTATAGGCTTGATGTGCCGCTTGAAAGCCAGCCATTCGCAGCTGAACATGATGAGCAGCGAAACGATGAGCAGAAGCGCCAGCCGAAAAAATTCAATGCTGGTCAGCTGTAAGGTTGAAAAAATCAAAATGCTTCCAACCCCAAGTACAGCGACAGACCCGCCAAACAGATAATTACGGATAAGCTGAACAAGAAATTTTTTGAAAATAAATACATCAGGCTGTTCATCGCTTATCATTTGTTTCATAGACAGGCTCCTCACTTCAAGTGGAAAATGAGATTTCTGAAGACCAACCTCTTCTACAGGTTATCACACTTGCAGAAGACCGCAATAGAAAGTTGAAAGCCGCAATTATCATCGTAGACAGGGCCGAGAAACTGCTATATGATGAACCAATCGTAAGTGGATCGGAACGTCACATACTTAGCTAGGCAACATAAAGGAGCGAGACAAATGCGCGAGGCGCTATGGTCGAAAAATTTTATTTTATTAATGGGCTCTAATCTGCTGTTGTTTATGGCCCTTGAAATGCTGCTGCCGACACTTCCTGTGTTTGCCGCGGAGCAGGGGGGCAGCCAAACGCAAATTGGCCTGATTATGGGCTTATTTACGTTTACGGCCGTCCTTTCCCGGCTTGGAACAGGCTATGGCATTAAGCGGCTGGGCCAAAAGAAGCTGCTGCTTCTCGGAGTAGCTATAAGTCTTATCGCGCTTACCGGCTATTATTTAGCTGCGACGCTTGCTGTGCTGCTGGTGCTGCGCGTCGTGCACGGCATCGGATTTGGTATTGCAACGACGTTGTTTGGCACAGCGGCATCCGATTTAGTGCCAGCCTCTCGAAGAGGAGAGGGCATGGGCTTTTTTGCAACAGGGAATTCGATTTCATTCGCTCTAGGTCCCTTTTTTGGCATTTGGATCATGACGGAATATGGCTTTAAGGCGCTGTTTTTAATTGGAGCAGTTGTTATACTGCTTAGCTTGATCAGTACCTGCTTTGTGCGCTTTCCGCGTGTGGAGAAAAAGGTGCCAGCCGCAGCGCCTGTAATAGAAACGGGAAACTGGATGGACAGCGTCGTGGAGCGCAAGGCGTTTATGCCTTCGCTGCTTGGCTTGCTTATCGGCATCCCCTTCGGCACGGTGCTCAGCTTTATCGCCTTGTTTGGCAAAGAGCAGGGCCTAGGCAGTGTCGGCATTTTCTTCCTTGTCGTGGCTATCAGCGAGTTTCTGATCCGCTTTATTAGCGGCCCGTTGTTCGATCGCAAAGGACGCATGTGGGTGCTGCTGCCTGCTGCTATTCTATGCATTATTGCTAGCGTCATGCTTTATTTTACGCATTCTACAGCGATGCTGCTGCTGTCGGGCCTGTTTTATGGCTTTGGCTTTGGCGCCCTATTCCCAGCGCTTCAGGCTTGGGTTATCGATCTCGTAGAGCCAGAGCGCAGAGGCGTAGCGACGGCAACCTATTACAATGCTTTTGACATCGGTATCGGAAGCGGTTCTATTTTGCTGGGAGCCGTAGCCGCTGTGACGAATTATTCGACGATGTATTTGCTGTCCGGCGGATTTTTCGTCCTCTACATTGTGCTTTATGTCGGTTTTGAGCGCAGGCTGCGCCGCAAGGCCATGAGAAAGCCCATACAAGCCTAGCATTGACATGTCAAAGCTATAACGGAAACAGCCCTTCACCATTTAAAATGGCGGAGGGCTGTTTTGCTGCTATACCGGAATTTTGAGCTGCTGTCCGATGTAGATGCGGTCGGGATTTTTAATTTGGTTTACGTCGCGAATAGCTTGCCACGTCGTGTTATAGCGCTTCGCAATCGACCAGAGCGTATCGCCTTTTTTTACGGTGTACTGGGCATAGTCGGCAGCCGTCGCAGGCTCCTCCTGAGTAGTGCTTGGCGCCGTAGACGATGGGGCGGGCTGAATGACCTCAGGCTTTGGCTTCGTCCCGCCAGACGAGGCAGACGGGGCAGACGGGGCAGACGGAGTAGACGAAGAAGCAGCGGAAGGCGTAGCGCCCTCCGTAATGCGGCCCTGAGCAGCGGGGCTTGCCGCTGTCTCATGCTCCCTCAAATAGCTCGTTAGCGCTTCGTCCAGCGCGCCAAACATGCCGGCCTGGGGATAGCTGGCGAACATCGTGTATTCATCCCCGCCTGCGGCCATAAAATCATTCGTCGCAAGCGTGTATTGTTTTTTCGCATCAAGAGGAGCGCCGCCTATGGTAACGGAATGAACGCGCGAGCCTTTTGCCTTGGCGGTATCGATTTTGAAGGCGATGCCGGATACTTGCGGAAAAGCGCCCTTCGGATTCGGATAATCCGACACGCCATTTTCCAACGCGGCTTTAATATCGGCGCCTGTTACGTTAAGCGTCACGATTTGATTGCCGAAAGGCAGCACCGTAATAATCTCGCCTAGCGTGATCGTTCCTTCATCAATTGAAGCGCGGATACCGCCGCCATTCATTATGGCGATATCGGCCTTCGTGATTGAACGCAGACTGTCGGCAATCAGATTGCCCAGATTTGTTTCTCCTGCGCGAACCTGCTCCCGCTCGCCATCAAGCTTCACGGCCGTTTCGCCAATCTCGCTTGAGAGAACTTCCTGCTGCTCAGCGACGATGGAATCGACCAGCTCGGCGATTTTTTTGTCGGGTGCAATTGCAGCAGCGGCTTTGTAGTCAATCAGCTTTGCTTCCTTGCTGACTACCTTGTCTTGATCGATCCATAGATCGACGACGCCAATGTATTTGGTATATTCGCCAGCGCTGGCAATAAGCATGCCATGGCCTGCTTCAAGCCCTTTTTGCAGCACCGTATGGCTGTGTCCATCAATAAAAACATCAATGCCAGCGACTTCCTTGGCGATGCCAAGACTTGTATCGGCGCTGGATTCATCCTGTCCGATATGTCCTAATGCAACAATGACGTCTACCTGATCCTTCAGCTCGGCGACAATAGCCTTCGCCTCCTCGGCTGGGTCGGTGAACACAAGCCCGTCCACATTTTTCGGATGCGTCTTGTAGGCGGTTTCAGGTGTAGTCAGGCCGAAAATACCGATTTTTACGCCGTCCACCTCTTTAATAACATAAGGATGAAACAGCGGCGAATCGTCTTTCTTTACTCTAATGTTGGCGCTCAGAAGCGGATATTCCATTTGGGGTTCAAGTTCCACGAGGCGGTTGTAGCCATAATTAAATTCATGATTTCCGGGGACGGCCGCATCGTAGCCCATTGCGTTCATGACGCGCACGACGCTTTCGCCTTCTACGAGGGTTGCGAAGGTAGTGCCGTGAATGGCATCGCCGCCATCAAGCAGGAGCGTATTCGGATTGCTGGCCCTGTAGCTGTCGATGATTCCGGCAAGCCGTGCAAAGCCGAGTTCACCATTGCTTTCGGATTCGACTGCTCTGGCATGCATATCATTGGTGTGCAGCAGCGTAATATGCTTGCCGTCCTTCTCTCGGGTGGATGCAGCCGCCGAGACGCTTGCCGCGCCTATAAGTAGAGCCGCGGTCAAAAGAATAGATGTGAACCACTTAAACTTGTTCAACATAGCAGGTGATACCTCCCATCAGAATGTCGTTTATGGTCGCGCCTTATACGTATTCCACATGATGACATGAAAATCCTGTCCAAAAGCTGTAGTTGTTGTTTTGCTTTTTTCCTTATATAATGAAACTGAAATATTGCTTATTTTTCTTTGAACATATTCTCAAGATAGATAAATGTGGAAGAGCGACTCACCAAAGGAGATGCCTGATGGAGGAACTCAGCGACAAAAAGATGAAAATGATTGAAGCAGCGCGCATGTATTATGAGCTTGACTACAATCAGCAGGAAATTGCCAAGAAGCTTGGCGTGTCACGTCCAACCGTTTCGCGTTTTTTGCAGCAGGCGAAGGTTGACGGAATCGTACAGATCAAAATTATGGACCCGGCAGCCGACAACGCGGAGCGCGAACGGCAATTGCAGGAGCGCTTCGGCTTGAAGCGCGCTATTGTAGCTACGGTGCCTAAATATGAGGATGCGATGGCCAAGCGTGTCATTGGTGAAGCTGCCGCTGCGTTTCTAAATGAAACGGTGCAGGATGGCGATACGATAGCCGTAACCTGGGGCACGACGCTGTATGAAGTAGCAACTAGGCTGCCGAACAAGCATGCGAAGAAGGTCAAGGTCGTTCAGCTCAACGGCGGTGTCAGCCATTCCGAGACCGATACGTATGCACACGAAATCGCGCAGCTGTTCGCTAAAGCTTATCAGACGTCGCCCTATTTGATTCCGCTTCCTGCTATTGTTGACCATGCGGTCGTGAAGCATGCGATTGAAGCGGATCGTCATATACGCAAAATTCTTGATATGGGCAAAAAAGCGAATATCGCAGTTGTGACCGTAGGGGCGCCAACCGAGGATTCGGTGCTGATGCGGGCGAATTATTTTTCCGATGAGGATTTGGGCATTATTTTCTCGCGCGGCGTAGGGGATATTTGCTCAAGATTCATAGATATCGACGGGCAGTTGGTCAGCGAAGAGCTGGACCTGCGCACGATTGGCATTGATTTGGGCGAGCTGAAACGCAAGGAATGGTCAGTACTAGTAGCTGGCGGCCCAAGCAAAGTCGAAGCAGTATATGGCGCGCTTGCTGGACAATATGCGAATACGTTGATTACCGATCACATTACGGCGAAGCATTTGCTGGATTACAAGCCGGAAGCGTGAACGGGATGGGCTAGAGAGATGATAGGTGGAGGGATTTGTTAATGGGCAGTACGAATGCAGCGAATGTAGCTGGAGTTATTGATCACACAATGCTAAAGGCAGACGCGACAAAAGCGGAAATTATTCAGCTTTGTGCCGAAGCCAAGACGTATCATTTTGCCACCGTATGCGTGAATGCAGGCTGGGTCGCTCTTGCAGCTGAACAGCTGGCAGGCTCTGGCGTCGGCATTACGACGGTAGCGGGCTTCCCGCTTGGCGCAACGACTTCAAGGGCGAAGGCAGCGGAAGCGGAAGACGCCATTGCCTGCGGTGCCACAGAGGTGGACATGGTGCTGAACATTGGGCTGCTGAAATCAGGTGATGAAGCAGGCGTGAAGCGTGATGTCGAAGCGGTTGTGGCAGCTTGCAAGGGCAAGGCGATTGTTAAAGTCATTTTGGAAACAGGCTTGCTGACGGATGCGGAAAAGGTGCGGGCTTGCGAAATTTGCAAGGAGGCTGGTGCTGATTTTGTTAAAACTTCGACGGGCTTCGGTAAAGGCGGCGCCACAGAGGAAGATATCGCGCTAATGCGCCGTACAGTAGGGCCGGACATGGGGGTTAAAGCTTCCGGAGGCGTACGCGATTTGGAAACCGCACTGAAAATGCTCGCTGCTGGTGCTACTCGCATTGGGGCAAGCGCAAGCATCGCCATCGCGAGTGGCGGTAAAGGCGAAGGGTATTAGGTGAAATGGGTATGAGTCGTTTATCTTGGAAACGGCAGTGGATGACGGATGTTCGGGTGAATGTGCTGGCTGGAATGACGGCTACGCTCGCGCTGGTGCCGGATTCACTGGCTTTTTCATTTATGGCGGGAGTGCCGCCCGTTGTCGGTATTTATGCTTCAATTTGTATCCTGCTCGTTACGACGTTTCTTGGCGGTCGTCCGGGGATGATTTCTGCAGCGGCAGGCTCGATGGCGGTGCTGATGCTGACGCTCGTAAAGGAGCATGGCATTGAGTATTTGTTCGCAGCAACGATTTTGACGGGGATTTTGCAATATTTAATGGGTGTATTTAAGCTAGGCAAGCTAATGAGGTACGTGCCGCAGGGCGTGCTGACGGGGTTTATTAATGCGCTGGCGATCCTCATCCTCATTTCGCAGCTGCGGTATTTTCAGGGCGAGTCCTGGCTGATGTATGCGTTAGTGGCGGCGACGCTGGCCATTATTTATTTTCTCCCACGTTACTTCAAGGCGATTCCTTCCCCGCTGGTGGCCGTTGTCGTGCTGACCTTAGCCGTTTGGGTGTTTGGCATGGACGGAGTTACCCGAGTTGGTGCAATCGACGCATCGCTGCCAGCGTTTCTGCTGCCTAATATTCCGCTTAGCTGGGAGACGCTTGCGATCATTTTTCCTTATTCTTTGTCGCTGGCAGTCGTTGGATATACGGAGACGATGCTGACGCATAATTTGCTCGATGAGATGACTGGTGAGCGTACGGACAAAAATAAGGAAATGCGCGGACAAGGCGTTGCAAATGTTGTTGCGGGATTTTTCGGTGGCATGGCGGGCTGCGCGCTCGTAGCGGAATCGGTGCTCAATGTGAAAATGGGCGGGAAGCATAGGCTGTCTACGCTCGTTTCCGCTTTGTTCCTCTTGCTGCTCGCCGTTCTGTTTGGCGATTTGCTGGCGCAGGTGCCGATGGCGGCTCTTGTCGGCATTATGATTATGGTCTGTATCGCCATCTTCGACTGGCGCTCGGTGTTCAAGCCGCGCAGTGTGCCGCTTGCCGAAACGGTCGTGATGGTGGCGACGGTAGCCGCCGTACTGTTCACGCACGATTTGGCTGCTGGCGTCCTGGTTGGCGTACTTATCAGCTTCGTCTGGTTCGTTGTGTCGGTGTCCCGCAAGCTGCACATTCATAGCGAATGGGAAGGCAGCAAGCGGATTTATCGAGTGCATGGACAGCTGTTTTTCGCTTCCTCCTCTGGTCTGGAAGAGCTTATTGAGCTGGACTGCAAAGCCGATGAAATTCATATCGACCTTAGCCAGTCGCGCATATGGGATCATACAGCGCAGCTGGCACTCAATAAAGTGGTAGAGCGGCTGAAGGCTAGCGGCAAGGAAGTGACCGTGAGCAAAGGGGCAGCCTTGCAAAGCTAAACGGGTGCATGAGCTTGTGCCTATGCCTGTGCTTGTGCTAATCAGCTAAGCAACCCATATTATATTGGCTGAAAACCAAAAAGATCGCTGTCCCCAAGGCATTAAGCCTGGCGGATAGCGATCTTTTTGTTGATTCATAAGCCCGTTCATAAGCATGTTAACCTTATTCGGTTGGGCTTATTGTGCTGCGCTAGCTTCTGGAGAAACAGCTGCATCCGGATTAGCGCTTGCGTCTGTTTCCGTTTCATCTGTTTTCTCTTCAAGCGTATTGGTAATCGTTGCTTTATCGCGAATCTCTTGAATCCAAGTAGCTGATTTCTCTTGAATTTGCTGATTCAGCAGCTGCTTGCGGATTTCTTCCTTCTTCTCTTCAAAAGTTGGGGAAGTAGCCGCTTTAAAGCCGGTTTTCTTAATAATATGGAAACCGAAGCTCGATTTAACGACGTCGCTGATTTGATCTACTTCGAGTGCGAAGGCTGCTTCCTCGAAAGCAGGGTCCATGACGCCTTTGCCGAAGAAGCCAAGATCGCCACCGTTGTCTTTCGTGCCTGTATCGGTCGATTTTTCTTTCGCCAACGTTGCGAAGTCGCCGCCATCTTTCAATTCTTTCAAAATAGCGTCTGCTTCTTCTTGCGTAGCTACCAGAATGTGCGAAGCTTTAATCTCTTCACCTGTGCCATAGGAAGCTTTGTTTTGCTCATAAGCTTCTTTAATTTGATCATCGGTAATGGTAATGGATGGCTCAAGCAGCTTGCGGATTTTCACTTGCGTCTCAGCATCTTTACGCAGGCTCTCCAGCGTTACACCGTATTGTGCCAGCGCAGCATTGAATTGCTCGTCCGTGCCGAAGCTTGCTTTTAGCGTATTAATTTCTTCATCGATATCTGCTTCTGTAATTGTAACATTGGAAGCTTTCGCTTCTTGCGTAATCAGCTGCTGCGTAATCAGATTGTCGAGCGTCGTTTTGCCGCCTGATTTCAGCATTTCTTCGTAAAGATCCTCTTTCGTAATGTCCACTTTGTTAACCGTTGCAACGGCTGCATTGCTGCCACCGCCGAATACCGGTTTAATAGCGACGATTACTAGCAAAATAGCCAAAACAGCCGAAAGTGCAATCCATGCTGTATTGCCGCTTTTACGAGGCGGGGGATTTGATCCACCCAAAGGCGCCCCTCCTGCTGCATATGGTGAAGCTGTTGTTGGTTCAGTCGTATGTTGATTGTCCTCGTGTGTGTTGGTTTCTTGCTCCGCAGCATTTTTTAATTCTTCTTCTTTACGCTGCGATTCTTGGTTATCCATTCTTCAAACTCCCTTCATCATCGTACACGCTTTTTATAATGGGTTCGCGAAACGTTGCAGTGATCAGGGTCAGCTCACCGTAACCGTTTACGCTTGTCTAACCTACTATAACAAAACTTAGGTTAAAAAACCTTAATCTTAAATAAAAATAAAGGAATTTGAACACGGTCGGCTTTTTTTGCACCGTTCGACCAAGCGGTGTACAATGGAAGAAGCAAGCGCTTTATATGAATCTGAAATAAAAAAAGAAGTTTCGCGACTTTTCATTTAAATAGTAGAGAGGATGTTAATCGATGACGTATTTGCCTGCAAATTCCCGCTATGATGGGATGAAATACAATCGTACTGGCCGCAGCGGACTGCTGCTTCCAGCAGTATCACTGGGCCTCTGGCACAACTTTGGCGGTACGGATCGTCTAGAAAATGGACGGGCGATGGTTCGCCGCGCTTTCGATTTAGGCATTACCCATTTTGACCTCGCTAATAATTATGGGCCGCCTGCCGGCTCCGCAGAGGAGACGTTTGGCCAACTGCTCAAGCAGGATTTGGCTGCTTACCGCGATGAGCTTATTATTTCCACAAAAGCCGGATATTATATGTGGAAAGGCCCATACGGCGAGTGGGGCTCGCGTAAGTATTTAGTGGCCAGCCTCGATCAAAGCCTTAAGCGTATGGGACTGGAGTACGTAGACATTTTTTATCACCATCGTCCAGATCCGAATACACCGCTTGAGGAAACGATGGCTGCGCTTGACCATATCGTTCGCCAAGGCAAGGCGCTCTATGTTGGCTTGTCCAACTATAGTGCGGAGCAGACGGCTGAGGCTTCCCTTATTTTGCAGCGTCTTGGCACGCCATGCCTCATTCATCAGCCTTCTTATTCGATGTTCAATCGCTGGATCGAGGATGGTCTGCAGGATGTTCTCGATGCGGAAGGCATCGGCTCCATCGTGTTCTCGCCGCTAGCAGGCGGACTCTTGACGAACCGTTATTTAAACGGCATCCCTCAGGATTCCCGCGCGGCTGGACCAAGCGTATTTCTGCAATCCGATCAAATTACGGAAGCAAAGCTTGAAAAAATCAAGCTGCTTAACGCTCATGCTGCGGAGCGCGGGCAGACGCTTGCGCAGATGGCGCTCGCATGGGTACTGCGCGGGGGCCGTGTAACATCGGCGCTGATCGGCGCAAGCCGTGTGGAGCAAATTGATGATAATGTTGCAGCGCTCAGTACGCTTGATTTCTCTAGCGATGAGCTGGCTCGTATTGAATCGATTTTAAAGGGTTAAGACAAGCTAATTCAGTGATGATGAACCATTCCAAATCGCAATTGTTTTTTTCGAACGCCAAGGCCCTGCGCCTTGGCGTTTTTGCTTCTCTCGCTTTCGTTAAGGCTGTATAATAAACGGGACAAATGCCAAACATTGTCGGATGGGAAGTGAGCCGCTTGAGCAACATGTCTCTAAGGGTCAAGGGACTGCTGGTTATTGTATTAATTACCTTCATTCCACTGCTGTTTGCCGGCATTATTAACTATATGGGCTTAAGGCAGGGAATGATCGATTCTGCTACAGAGAAAACATTAAGCCAATTAAACAGCAGTGCGAATAATTTGTCAGCTTGGCTAGCAATCAGGCGGGCAGAAGTGCTGGTCATTAGCCGAACCGATGTCGTGCGTTTTGGAAAAGCTGAAGAGAAGCTCAGCTATTTCAACCGTGAGCTAGTGCGGGCAGGCTTTGCCTTTCGTTCCCTTGGCTTCGTGGACAAGGACGGCATGGCGATTCGTACGGATGGCGCAGCACTCAATTTTAAGCAGCATTCCTTCTTCCAGACAGCCATTAAAGGGAAGGTGCTGATTAGCGACCCTTTCAAAGCGAGCTTTTCGCCTAAAGAACAATTTATCATGGCTGTTCCAGTCTACAATGAGGACAATCAAATTACCGGAATCGTATACGCATCCATTGATATGGATATGATTATTCCTTATTTGCAAATGGACAAGCCGGATGAAGCTACCTTCTGGCTATATAATGAGGAAGGCGTCGTTTTATTCTGCTCGGAAGAAGGCGTATTGCCGAAGACAGCAATGATGAACGGAGCTTTACAGGAAATACAGGTAAATCAGAAGCTGCTTTCTGAACAGGCCGGCATGGAAATTTTATCGTCTAATATGAAAGAATACGCTGTATTCCACTCTAAGGTAGAAGGTATTGCCGCTTGGCATTTCATGCTGGAAATGCCGATGTCGGATTTAGAGATCGGGACGCTGCCGGTGTTGCTTAGTACGCTGCTGACGCTTGTAGGCTCAGAGCTTGTCATCGTGCTGCTGTGCTATCTGTTTTTTGCCAATATCGTCAATCGATTGAAAAATATATTAATCGTCACCGAGCAGGCTGCCGCTGGCCAATTTAATGCAGAGCATCTGTCAGAAATGCCAGGAGACGAGGTAGGAAAGCTGTCGCGATCTGTGAACGGCATGGTCGTGCGTTTAAGAGGAATGTTTGAGCGGCTGGAGGCAGTTATTAATCAAAATCAATATTCCTTTGTTGTCCTCGACGAGCAGTACCGTATTTCATATCTCAATAAGAAGGCCGAGGAAATGATTGGCTACAAGACAGAAGAAGTATCGGGGCATGCGACGCCGCTGCTGTTCATGGACATGGAGGAAATCCGCATAGCAGCAGAGGAGCTTGGGGAGAAATTGGGCCGTGAGGTGATACCGGGGATTGACGTGCTCAAGGAGCTGCGCAATGACCAGTTTTCCTACGAGCGGGAATGGACCTTTATTTCAAAAAATGGCAAACGCATTCCCATCCTGCTCAGCACGAATGGCCTGCGGGATGCAAATGGCAAATTTACCGGAGCTGTTGGCATGGTTCTGGATATAACCGATAAGCTGCAAGTGGAGAAATCGCGCAATCGACTGCTTGATATCGTTGGCTCTGCCAAGGATTTAATCGCTTCGGTCGATTCCCAGGGCGAAATGATCTACATTAATCAGGCGGGCAAGGAGATGCTCGGAATCCATGAGGAGGAAATGGATCTTTCTTCGCTGAGTGGGCATCTGAGCAGTGAAATGTTCTTTTATCTCATGAATGGCTCAGAGCTGGCCAAGCAGTACGGGTATTGGGAAGGCAATGTCGAAATTTTGACGAAGAACAAGCAATTGAAGCATGTATCGCTTGTGCTCGTTTCCCATCATAATCGCAGAACAGGAGAGGACTACTTCTCCTGCATTGCGCGGGACATATCGGAGCAAAAAATCATTCAGGAGGAGCTGCTTCAGGCGTCGCAGGATGCGGCGGAGGCGAATGCGGCCAAGGGCAGATTCCTTGCCCTCATGAGCCATGAAATTCGTACGCCGCTGAACGGCATCATCGGGTTGACCCAACTACTCAAACGCACGGGATTATCCTATTCGCAGAAGGACTATGTGGACAAAATCAGCACGTCATCGGAATCTTTGCTGCGCATCATTAATGACATTCTTGATTTCTCCAAAGTAGAGGCTGAGAAGGTCGAGGTTGAACTGCTCGCCTTCCATCCGGAGGAGCTGCTTGGCCGGGTAGCGGATCAGCTCAGCGTCTTTATGGGCGGCAAGGAGCAGTTCGAGTTTTTAATCCATACGGCTTACAATTTGCCTAGCACGCTGCTTGGAGATTTGCTGCGGCTGGAGCAGGTGCTGCTGAATTTATGCATCAATGCGATTAAATTTACGAAGAAAGGCCATGTTAGTCTGCGTCTTGAAGTGGTAGAGCTGCGGGATGCGGAAGTACAGCTGCGATTTGTCGTTGAGGATACAGGCATCGGCATGAGCGAGGAGCAGCTTGGCAGGCTGTTCCAGCCATTCAGCCAGGCGGACGGATCTACGACGAGGAAATATGGGGGCACAGGCCTTGGTCTTGTCATCTCCCAAAAGCTCGTCACGCTGATGGGCGGCAATCTCGTCGCGGAAAGCAAGGTCGGACGCGGCAGCAAATTCAGCTTCGTTATTACATTCCCTATGCTCGAAGAAGCCCCGCCTTACAGCATGGAGCTAGGCGAGGAAATGATTGGACAGCCAGTGTGGATCGTCGAGGACAGCCAGATGATGCGCCATCATTGGTGCGAAAGGCTGGAATCATTCCAAATGGCCCCGGTTCCCTTCGCTTCTTGGAAGACGGCGCGGGAACGGCTGCGCCGTATCGGTGCCGGAGCGATGCCGAAGCTGATTTTGCTCGATATGGAGATGCCCGATATGTACGGCGCGGAAACCTGGCTCGATTTCCATCAGGAGGCCGAGGCGGCTGGCGTAAAGACAGCCGTGCTGACCACTTCATTCGGTCGGGACGAAATGCTGCAAATGCCAGAAAAGGATCGTCCGCTTGCCCTGCTTACAAAGCCAGTAACCCGTTTAGCTATGCTTAACGGCCTGAGAGGGATGTTAACGGAGCGTTCCTTTATTCCTCCTTGGAATAGGGCGATGAGCGAAGTGGCAGTTGTACAGCTTGAAGAGCGCAATGCTAAAATCTTGCTTGCCGAAGATAATAAAATTAATCAAATCGTCGCTCTGGAAATGTTAAAGGAACGGGGCTACGAGGTCGGTCTTGCCGAAAATGGACATGAGGTGCTGGATATGCTGGAGCGGGAGGAATGGCATCTCATTCTCATGGATATTCATATGCCGGAAATGGATGGCATGGAGGCGACGCGGTTTATTCGGGCCAATCCCAAATATGACGGGCTGCCGATTATTGCGGTTACCGCCAATGTGCTGCGTGCCGATCATGAGCAATACAGGCAGCTTGGCATGGATGATATTATAACGAAGCCAATCAGCGCCGGCTTTCTTTATTCCGTACTCTCGCACTGGTTGAATCAGACGGGCATATTGCCGGTACCAACGTTATGGGAGGATGAGCCCCATGTGCAGCCGCAATATGAACAGGCAGCCTATTCCTCGCTGCCGGTCATTCCGGGTGTGGATTTGCCGGAGGCGCTCGCCAGAGTGAATGGCAAGCTTCCGATATTGATGCATATGTTAGAACAATTTCAGGCCGATTATCCTTCATTTATCGACAGGTTAATCGCTTCAATGACAGAGAGGGATCTCGTTACCGCCAAGCGTCTCGTGCATACGCTTAGGGGAGCGGCGAGCCATTTATCCGCTTATCAACTGGCGAATGCAGCGACGGAACTGGAGCTGATCTTCAATCAGGAAGATATAGACGAGGAGGAATGGAGCCTGAGGCTTGCAAAGCTGGAAGAAGAATTGATACATTTGCTCAGATGTTTGGAGAAAAACAAGTGACAAAAGTTCGACAAAAACCCCTAACAATTCTCTAACAAATTATTGTAGTCGGTCATAGCTATATTGTATAGTAAGAGGACAGACTTAATTCGACAGAAATCTTCAATCCCAATAAGGGGTGACGCCAATGTATAAAGTAATAGTTATAGAAGATGACGTCATGATGAGTGATATGCTGTCTATGTATTTGTCAGAGGAAGGCTATTCTGTCAAACAAGCAGGATTGGCAAATGACGGCTTGCGTATTATTTCGGAATTCGAACCTGATTTGGTTTTGCTGGATCTTATGCTCCCGGATATGGATGGGATGGAGATATGTGCATTGATTCGCGAGCGTTCGAATGTGCCTATTATGATTTTATCCATGAAAAACGAGGTGTCAGAACGTGTGCTGGCGTTGAAGTCTGGTGCAGACGATTATATGTGCAAGCCATTCAGCATGCACGAGATGACAGCGAGAGTCGAGGCGTTGATTCGCAGAGCTAACATTAAGCCGGCCGGAGTGGAGACGGAGCAAGAGCCAGGCGAAGAGGAGCGGAACCCGATTCAGCTTGATTTTGAGCGGAGATTGCTGTTAGTCAGAGGGATGCTGGTAGAAACAACGTTCTCGGAATATGAAATTATGAAGCTGTTTTTGGCGTATCCTGGCAAGGTATTCAGCAGGGAAGAGCTCATTAATGCCATTCGCGGCTTTGATTCCTTTGTCACCGACCGTGCGATTGATGTACACATTGTGAATCTGCGGAAAAAAATCGAGCAGAACCCAAAGGAGCCTCGTCTCATTCGAACCGTTTGGGGCTTCGGCTACAAGTACACAGCCCAGAATTCCTCAGTCAGCCAGGAGAAATAATAGCATGCATTTAATTAGGAACCGTCTGGCTTATCCAGACGGTTTTTTATATGGAAAATAACATTCTAACAACTATCTAAAGGTAATTGCCGTTATTTCCTAATTATTGTATGAGAATATAGATTTAACTTACTATTGGATCGAAGGATGGGAAATATGAGGGAACAAGTCATTGCATTACTGCCTGCAAAGCTGAATGCCTGCCGCGAGCTAGGCCATATGCTGCTGAAAGTGCAGAATGCAAGCAAGGGGCTTGCTGCAGTACTGGTGCAGCTTGACCATTTTTATCGCATTATCGGAGCTAGAGGGATGGACTATGGCTGCGAGGTGATGCAGCTTATTGAAGAGCGGCTCGTGGAGGCTGGAGCGGACAGGTCTGCTATCTGGCAATTGAACGACAGTACTTTTCTGGTTGCAGCAGTGCTGGATGCCGGTCAAGCGGATGGATACAGCATGCTTGAACGTTTCAAAACAACGGTGCAACACCCCGTAGGTTTTGGTTCCGATCGATTTCATTTAACGGCCAGTATTGGCGTGAGCCTGTTCCCGCAGGATGGAGCGACCAGCGAACAGCTCATTTGTCATGCGGAGACGGCTCTGTATAGCGGCGTTTTAAAGGGAGAGGGGCAGATTTCTTATTATTTGCAGTCGGCAACAGAGCAAATCAACCGGCATTTGGAGCTGGAGACCGCCATTCGGACGGCGCTGTATAAAGGGCAATTTCATTTAAACTACCAGCCCATCTATCAAGTGGAGACGGGCAAGCTGCGGGGCTTCGAAGTGCTGCTGCGGTGGAATCACCCGGAGCTTGGCAGTATTCAGCCAGCTGAATTTATTCCCTTTGCCGAGAAAAACGGCATGATTATGCCAATTGGCGCATGGGTAATCAAGCAGGCCTGCCGCATGCTGGGTACCCTGCCGGACCAAGCTGCACTGATTATGTCCGTCAATATTTCGCCGACAGAGCTTGCAGAGTACGCTTATGCTGACATGGTGCTCAACACGCTGGAGGAGGCAGGAATACCGCCACAGTGTCTACAGCTGGAAATTAAAGCAGGCTATAATTATGCGAATTGCGAGCGATCCATTAAAGCTTTGACTAGGCTGCATGCGAGCGGTGTATTTATTGCGCTGGATGATTTCGGTTCTATGCATTCGTCGCTGGCGAGTTTGCAGCATCTGCCAATCCATGCCCTTAAGCTGGACCGATCCTTTGTTAGAGAGATAGATAAGGAAGGCGTTGAACACCATATCGTGGAGGCGATGATTGGGCTCCTGCATAAGCTGGGCATTTGTGTCATTGCTGAAGGGGTTGAATATGTGAAGCAGTACGAGCTGCTGCGAGGCTGGGGCTGTGATTACATGCAAGGGTATTTGCTGGGCCAGCCCGCACGACCAGATATGCTGGATTTAACTATGATTCGCAAGCCTGAACGAACAGGCGCATAAGCTTCTAATATAAAGCTTGCCCGAGCGAGAGCGATAGGGCAGGCTCTTTTTTTCCTATATGGGTTGAGAGAACATGCTAATAAACGCAACAAAGCCTCCAAATCCACTGTCGCAGCGGTAGGAGGCTTTTCTGAAATATAGGATTAAATGAGTGATGCAATCCGCAAATGCTTTGGTTACATCGCGCAGCCATTTTTTCGCTTCAAGGCGAAGAAGTCGCTTACGCTTGTTTAGGTTGGGGATGTTGTTCCTTTAAGTCCAGTGGGGGCCAGAGGGTGTTTAGCTAACTTCCAGATAAAGTTTAGTACCATCGCTGTATTGAAAAATAGCAACCTCACGTACGACTTCAACTTTAGAGATCCGTTTCCATTTTTTTCGAAAGTCGAAATTGAGTTCCATTTCACGCAGTTTATGATGAAGCTGCTCAACTGACGCGGCTTGTTCGTTAGTATAATAAACAGGTACAGAACGACTTTTGAAGGTAATGATTTTCATCATGACCTTGTCCACCTCCGATCGTTTTTTCCTATTCTATCCTAAACGTTTTAGCCGCTTATGAAACAGCCGTAAGAATATTGTTTAATTTGCTTATATATTTCTAACATATAGTGTAAGCTGAAAAACTGCTACTTTCCAGCTAGGATTACATACTGTAGGGCTGCAATAATGGCAAGATGCAATGGATAGAAGCTGCGCCAGAGACTGCGAGGAACTTTGATGGAATCAACCGCTTGCAGCATGCTTGGCGAGTACACAAGCAGCAGGGTTGCGACAACGCTGAACAACTGAATGGTCCAGCCCATATAGAATAAATAAAAGATGTTGAGCAGCAGGTGAGCCGGGGCCATACCGTGTTTCGGGACATAGCGGTAGATGAGGACGAGCACTAGCAAATAGGCGCCGTAGCTGCACGGAACGACTTCAAGCAGCAGCAGTAGAAAGGCAGCCAGTGACACTTGGAGGGCAGGTCTCGACTTCAATTGGTCCAGAAGCTTGAGGGAGACAAGACAGACGAGCAGAGTGCCCACCGTGTTGATTTCCCAAGTGCCGAAGGCCAGGGAATATGGGATTTGCGATAAAGCGGCAATGGCGGTCATACGCCACAAGTATTGATTGATGTTTTTCGTGCGGAAATACCCAATGACTAACGCATAAGCATAAAGCGGCATGGCAAGCCTGCCGATGATTCGCCAAGTATCATCTTGGGGAAACCAGATCAAGCCAATATGATCAAGCAGCATCGTAACCATTGCGATAATTTGCATATTCATCCCCCTAAGCTGTGACTATTATAGCATGGGGTTATGAACGGGAGAAGAACAGCATTTTACGTGTAAAGCAGGGTAATGACAAGCAGCTCGTAGAGAACGAGTGGAAGAATGGCATTCTGTGGAGGAATGAAGGCGCGCGGGTCCTGCACGGTACAATGCAAATACAGCAGGCAGCGGTCGACATGTGCAATATAGCCTTCGTACACTTGGCCATCCATCGTGTGCACACGCACGGGCCGGTGCATATGTCCGTGGCACAAACGGTGAATCTGCTCCTGTACTTGTTGAACCATAGCCGTATGCGCAGGCTCTGCCTGATACAGCACAGCCGCCGCTTGCTCCGCTGCTTTTGCTTGCTCTGTCATATGAACATCGCTCCTTTGCCCCGCAGTATGCCAGCAGGGAGTTTCATCCTAAGTTAAGCTATATGCGGGAGAGGAAGGGATGATGCCATGTAGGTAGATAAAGGCGGAACATCGTGCTTTTTAGGACTAAAACTGATAAAATATGGAGGGTAATCATAGGTATGAAGTGCCCCTTTTTTAGGAGAAAATGAATAGGGTAAGGCTAGTCAGAATGACGGAGGTGCCATATATGTTAGAGGTAAGCTTTAAGAATCTGGGATCTATCAAGAACGGAACGGTTAAGTTAAACAAGCTGACGATTCTTGCTGGAGAAAACAATACAGGTAAAACGTATGCAAGCTATGCGATATACGGATTACTTAAGCACCTCGCGAATGTAGAGGGTACTTACCCAACTATAGATTCGGCTGATTTAGATAACGAGGGTGAAATTAAAGTTGATTTTAATGATTATCTGGAAAACTATGATGAAAGAATTTCAGCCATTAATAAAGAATTTTCCTCAGACTTATATAAAATATTTGGCACGAACCAAAATGCTTTCCAGAAAAGCCTTGTAGAGGTGAACCTTGATAAGGAACGCTTTAAGAATTATGTAATGAATACTGGTTTGAAAGGGGGTACGACCTTTGGAAATTTTCTGTTTGCTTTTGAAGTGAATAAGGAACAGGGTAATGCTCAAGCAGTTATTTCCTATTTTTACAAAGATGATGGTGAGAGGTTTAGTAACCCTTTTGTAAAGATGCTCATGAAGTCTGATTTAGATGATTTTCTTTTTAAACATTTTAAAAATGATGTATTTATACTACCTGCTGAAAGATCAGGTTTAAATTTATTTTATAAAGAGCTAAATGCTAACCGAAATGAACTAGTCCACAAAATTGGAATTGATATGTTAAATGAGCCTGAACAGTTTAAATCGCATTTAAATAAAGTTATTACGGCCTATTCTACTCCGATTTCGGATTACATTACCTTTCTGAATCGCCTAGAAAGATATTCGAATGTAGAAAGTGAATTTAAAGATTTGGCAAGTGAACTTCAAAGCAGTATTATCAAGGGTTCATATGTTATTGAAAACCAAAACATCGTGTATCAGCAGATGAACGACAAGGGAAAAGCATCGAAGTCGAAAAACGAGGGTATACAACTCCATGTTGCATCGTCTACTGCTAAAACATTGTTCGGTTTAGTATTTTATTTGAGTTATATGGCTGAGAAAGGCCAAACACTTATTATAGACGAACCAGAGTTAAACTTACATCCTGATAATCAAAGAAAAATGGCAAGGATTTTGGCTAAATTAGCTAATAGGGGGATAAATGTTTTAATATCAACCCATAGTGATTACATAATTAAAGAGTTTAATAATCTGCTAATGTTAGGAAAGGACTTCCCTGATAAAATTGAGTTGATGAAAAAATATAAATACTCGGAAAGCGAAATTTTAAAGCAAGAGGATATATCCCCTTATGTATTTATTGATAATAAAATCAAACCGATGGAAATAGATGATTTGGAAGGCATAATCGCAGAAACATTTGATGATGTCATAAACCAATATAATGATTCGGTTGATGAAATATACTTAGCGATAAGGGAGGGGCTAGAGAATTGAGTGAAATGCTTGATGCCCTTGAACAGATTATAGCTCGATCTTATAGGATATTCCCGGACAATAATAATTTATTGACAATCCGAGAGGATAAGAATAATAGCGGTAATTCCTCCCTTGGTTCTTTCGTGAGCTTTAAAAAGACAGGTAGAATATTCAGCTTCACATTAGATATTGATAATTCCAACCCATTTCCCTACTTCTCAGAAAGAACAGGTTTGAAAGGCAAAAATGACGCCATAATTTTTGCGGAGAAGGATGGTAAAATATTTATATTGCTTTTAGAATTGAAGTCTAAAAACCTATCCACTTCTATGAAACAGCTACGCAGTGGTGAGAATTTTGTTCAATTCATTGTCAAGACCATCGAGCTTCATTTTAAAGGAGCTATAAATGAGCAGTTGGAGTTTAGGTACCTCTTATTTACTACTCGAAAAATCCCGAAAAAACGTACGGCAAGGCTAATTATTAATTATCACGATAACAAAGGTAAGAAGGTTGCAGAAGAAGATAGCAATCGGGCCTATGCATTAGTAGATTTTTTGAAATAACTGGGCATGCTTAGAATGGAATCATTAGTTAAAAAGTATACAAGTAATATTAAATTTTAAACAAGCGTGAACCCCTGTGAGGGGGGTTCGCGCTTGTTTTTTAGCATAACTTATTTAATCACGCCGCAGGCGATGCGAGCACCCGAGTTGCCGGATGGATCGGTGACGTAATCATCTGCTTTCTCGTGAATAACTAGAGCGGCGCCGCCTGATTTAATCAGCGAGTTAGGTGCGTCCTTGGCGAGCGTCACATTTTTTGAAATGATCTCAGCTTCGATTTTTCCGGTAGCGTCTACTTGAATATTGGGCAAATCGCCAGAGTGGAAGCCTTTGGGATTGCTGAACCCGTGCTGCTTGCTTAGCGGATTGAAGTGAGCCCCCGCCGACGTAAACTCGGGAGCCTCGCATTTCCCGGTTTCGTGAAAATGGATGCCGTGCATGCCGGGTGCGAGCTGCTCCGCCGCAAGGCGAATATGTACACCGTCAGCTTGCTCCTGCAGGCTTGCTTTGCCAATGACCGCACCTTTGCTATTCATGAGGTCCAGCTTGATCTCCGTAGTGGGGATCGATTTTACAGCGGCATGTGCCATAGGGAGGGAAGCGCCCCCTAGTGCTAGGCAGAGCGTTGTGACGTATATGGTTTTTTGAATAAACATAAGTTTTCCTCCATTTCCAGTGATGCCATTTAATATGCCCCGTCAATCGCTTGCCTATGCGGAAATCAAGGAATCCCATATATGCGCTTGTCATAGCATACATGTCCATACCTCTCTACTCTATTTGCATATGATATATCAGAAACCATGAGAGAGGTGGCATATATAATGTCAGTTAAATCGAAATTCCAGGTGAAAAACATTAAATCAGCGTCGCGCCAATCGAAACGGGCTCGTACTTCTTCTTGCTCCTGTCAACGCCAAGAGTCAGCAAATGAAAACAGAAGCAATGGTTGTCATCGCAGAGATCCGGCAGTTGAAGGGGTACAGGATGCTGGTAAAGTATTAAGCAAAATTTTCAAACGACTGGAAAATGAAGAGGTTGCCGAAAAGCTGGTAAAAGCGATCCGCTGCCATGATGCCCGGGCCGTTCAAAACATTATCGGCTGCGATTGTAAAGTCGTTCACTTCTTCTGCACGCAGCGTTCCGATTGCGTTAGAATCTGCTGCTCGTTCGGCAGAGACCACGAGGTTACAATATCGTTTGATATTTGTATCAAAAGAGAAAACAATAACCGCTACTAGCCCGCGATTAGATGCCAGAATAAACAAGAACCGCCAGGCCCTCCGAGGGCTTGGCGGTTCTTGTTATGCTCTATTCTGTCACCGTGCTGCGCGAATCGGCATACGATAGGACAGCAAGGTTAGGCAGACAAAACGAGCATGGACAACGATTATAATGGAGGGGACGAACGATGCCGCTAATTCCGAATTTCCCCGCACCTTTGCTTCAGGAGCATGCTGTATGGCACCATACGCATCATGTAACGCCCGGCACCATTCCGCCTCGCGGATTCGGTGATCAGTTTTTGCGTTTTCACCGTGACTATATTAACCGCGTGTACAGCTGGTATAACAGCCAAGGCTATGACAGCAGGCTGATTGCGCCGTGGCCGGAAATTCCGGAGGCTATACGCCGCGCTCCTTGCTATAATCCGGCTGCGGAAAATCGCATTCGAAATAATCCGCGCTCCTTTAATACGCTGGATGAGCTGGGCAGCTACATCGAATCCAGCGGCATTCATGGCTGTATGCATATGATTTCGGCCCAGCTGATGAATGAGCCGGAAATCAATGATTTCGATTTGGCACCGCGCCATACGACGTTTTATCAAATTCACGGGCTAATCGACCAGTGGTATCGCAACTGGGAAAATGCCTGGGGCCAGCGCGCTGACGCTAAAGGCCAAAGGCAAAGCCAAGGCCAGAGCCAGATTCAAAGTCAAAGCCAAAACCGCCCTGTGCCGCAGCAGCGCTCCACTGGCGGGGCCGCTTCAGCTGCTACGTGCAATCGCGCAAGGCGCGCATTACGCTTGCGTAATATTCCGCTTTGCGCGGTACGAACTGCTCTACCCGCACGCTCTTTACGGAAGGCGTCTGCCTGCCGTCCGGGCTTACAGCCACCCCTGATACCATCAGCTCCGTCCGCTCGTGCTCGAACAGCTGGAGCAGCTCTTCCAGGTCGGCCTCGTACACGCCGGCCACCTCTTCGGCTTGCAGCTGTAATTCCATCAGCGGCAAGGAACAGACGAAGCCGAACACATCGCTGACCTCGCGGTCGATGAAACTGACGCCGCCAGCCGTTCCTACGGTATCCTCACGCAGCTGCCCAAGCGGGATCAGGTCGCCAAAGCTGGCGGTTACGCCAATCTCCTCCTGCAGCTCGCGTGCGGCGTCGCGCATCGTTTCGCCTGCCGAGAGATGGCCGGCGACGGTAATGTCGTAGCAGTCCGGACAAGTATCCTTGCTGGACTGGCGCAATTGAAACCGAACGTAGCGGCGGTCTTCCTCCTTGCGTGTGAGCCAGCAGTGGAAGGAGCGGTGCCAGTAGCCCTTCGCATGCGTCTCCGAGCGTGTAGCTGTCCCGATTGGATTCATCTGCTCGTCATAAATATCAAAATATTCCTCTGTCATTGCACGAACTCCTTTGTATAAAAAAATAGGGCAGTTTGCGCGTTTAGAGACTGCGACGAAATAAAGTACCGCTAAATTCCTCGCAGCCCTTAGTGAGAGCGTCCCGAATCCACAGCTTCAAGCTGAGACGTGCAGTGCTTGCAGCGAGTCGCTTTCAGCGGAATGCTGGACAAGCAGTAAGGGCAGTCCTTTTCCGTAGGAGCAGCTTCGGCGGGAGCCTCCTCTGCTTTGCTGCGGCGCAGCATATTAATGCCTTTAACGAGGAAGAAAATACAGGCAGCTACGATGAAGAAGTCCAGCATCACATTAATAAACTGGCCGTAGGCGATAACGGCAATGCCATTTTTCGATGCATCGTCGAGCGAGCGGACAACGGTACCGACAGCTTTCAATTCCTCTGTATGCTTGGGATCGAGGTTAATGAATAAGTCCTTAAAATTGACTCCGCCCAAAACCCGTCCAATCGGCGGCATAATAATGTCGTTCACAAGCGAGGTGACAATTTTGCCGAAGGCTCCGCCAATAATGACACCGACTGCGAGGTCGATGACGTTGCCTTTAATCGCAAACTCCTTAAATTCCTGTACAATTTTCATCAAAATCTCTCCTTTATAAAATGAGCTTGCCCGAAAACATGGCATAAGCGAGCGCAACAAATGCAGCCATGCAAAAGCGCTGATTGCTCTTTATTGTATATAAAACAAGCCAGAAACACCATTCCTAAAGCAGTCGCATAAAAAGATAATCCTAAAATTACATAAAATAACAATTTTCCTTGTCATTTTGGTTACAGGAATCAGCTTCGGTACGATGTGCATTTCTGAAAATGGTAGTGGAACCCTAGTCTAGGAGCGACACTTATTCGCCATTTTGCATCATTTTCTGCTTTTTTTGTGAAAAAAGATATGTAAAAAGAGAGGATTTTATTGGATATTGTCGAATTTCAGTATTGTGAGTAAATTAATGGATATTTGAGGAGTTTTATGAATCACCAATTCGTTATAGGGAATCCCTTTTTTACACTGTTTTCATTTATGATTGTTTGCTTTGCCTGTTTTACGCTGTTCAGCATGATTGGTTACCCGCCATCAGGCAGCAAAATAGTAGCATTCAGCCGCAAGTTCGGCAGTTCTTTCGTATTTGGGCTAGGTGTTTGGACGATGCATGTGCTGGCCATATTCGGATCGACTTATCCATTAGTTTTGGATTGGACTATGCTCTACACTTTGTTGTGCTGCATGGCTCTTACCTATGCTTCAATATCCATTTACGAAAGTGGCTGGCCAAGATCGATAAGGAAGGTGTTAAGCAGCCTGCTGCTCGCTGTTGGCTCAACGACGCTGCACTATTTAAATCTGCTGGGTAGTCCGGTGAAAAGCTATGAGCTGGATCATTATTTGTTCATGGTATCGATCATAGCTGCTTTTCTAGGAGCGCTGGTCGCCTTTAATTTGTATGAAAGCAGAGGAAAGGATGGCAAGCTGATTAGCTGCCTTATTCTCGGTCTGTCGATGATTATTATGCACACGATAGGCATGCAGGCAATGAAGGTGGAGTATGTGAATGTCTATACGACCGACAGCATGAACGATTCCATGATGCTCATGTCGTTTCTGCTGGGCATTGCCACAATGCTCATATTCAGCTTCTGCCTATCCACCTGGATGTTCAGCCGCAAGTACAGTATGGTCGATGCCAATTACAAGCTGCTGGTCGAAAACTCCCTCGATACGATTGCGATTATTAAAGAGGGGAAATGGCAATATTTCAATCCTTCCGGTTTACGGATGTTTGAGGCAGACAGCGAGCATGAATTGATCGGCGAGTCGATCTACGATTTTCTTCACGAGAAGCATCATGAGGAAATTCGCCAATTGCTGGGCGATGAGGAGAACGAGGATTTGCTGCGCCAAAAGCCTGTCGAATTGGACTGGAGAACTGTGCATGGCAAGCTGCTGCATACGGAATTGGTACGAACAAGCACAAGCCATACGGGCAGCCTAGCCTATCAAGTCATTATCCGCGATATTTCGGAGCGCAAAAAAAATGAGGAGCTTCTGATCAATTCTGAGAAGCTGTACATCGCAGGCCAGCTGGCTGCGGGAATTGCCCATGAAATTCGCAATCCGCTCACTTCGCTGAAAGGGTTTCTCCAGCTCATTGCTTCTGGGCGCAGCAACAATCATTATTATGAAATTATGAAATCCGAGCTGATACGAATTGAATCCATCGTGAGCGAGCTGCTGATGCTGTCGAAGCCGCAGGTTTATCAGCTGTGCTACAGGGATGTGCGCCCGATTATGGCGGAATCGGTGACGCTGCTGGAGACGCAGGCCATTATGCACAATATCGAAATTCGGCTGAATATGGCTGCGGAGCCGCTATACGTCTTCGGCGTGGAAAATCAAATCAAGCAGGTGTTTATCAATGTTATCAAAAATGCAATCGAGGCAATGGCTGGCGGCGGTCTCATTCTCATTACGCTAGAGCTTGCGCAAAAGTCGCGAATCGTCATTCGCATTCAGGATGAAGGTCCCGGCATTGCGAAGGAGCAGCTTTCCAAGATCGGCCAGCCCTTTTATACGACGAAGGATAGAGGGACGGGACTTGGCCTCATGGTTACCTACAAAATCGTCGACAACCATCTCGGCAGCATCAAGGCGGACAGTATTATGGGGAAAGGGACGACCTTTATTATTCAGCTTCCCTATCGCAAAGACCCGGAAGAAAATACATGAATATGAAACCGCACATTTTTTGCAACGCAAGGAGAAGGCTCGACGTACAACCGAATAGCTACAAAAAAATTATTCGGTGAGGTGTCCTTATGTTTAATCGGTTATTAGCAAGCATTGGCATTGGCTCGGCAAAAATTGATACTTTGCTGGAAAAATCCCGTTATTCGCCAGGTGAGGAAGTACGCGGCGTCGTACAAATTCGCGGCGGAAGCGTGGAGCAGCGCATTGAGAAGATCGAGCTGTCTGTAATGACCGAATACATCCGTGAGAGCAATGACCAGAAGCACAGACATAACTGTGTTATTGGAAAATATCCGGTCAGCCAGCCATTTGAGCTGAAAGCCGGAGAAAATCGCGAAGTGCCGTTTTCCTTCCAACTGCCTTTTCAAACTCCGCTCACATTAGGGAAAACGCCAATATGGGTGAGAACCGAGCTGGACATTCGCGGTGCCATCGATCCCGGCGATAACGATCGCATCGAGGTCGTGCCAAATGCAGCGATGGGCCTGGTGCTGGAAGCAGTTCAGCAGCTTGGCTTCCGTCTGCGTGAAGCAGATTGCGAATACGCTTCAAGGCTGGGACGCTCGCTGCCTTTCGTGCAGGAGCTGGAATTTGTTCCAACCGGAGGGCAGTTCCGCGGCAAGCTTGACGAGCTGGAGGTTATTCTTTATCCGGAGGCTCAACAGATCGAGCTGCTGCTGCAAATTGACCGCAAAGCGCGCGGTCTTGGCGGCTTCTTCGCTGAAGCGATGAATACGGATGAAACGTTCGTCCGCGTCGCTTTTACGCAGGAGCATCTGCAAGCCGGGACGCAAGCGATTGCGAGCCAGCTCGAAAACATAATCGCCCGGCATGCTTAGCCTAGAAGCGCCGAATCTGAGGTGCTGAGGCCAGAAGCGCCATAGCAAATAGCAGCAGCCTGCCCGCCGCGAGTTTATGACGCGGCGGTCGGGCTGTTTTTCAATATAACGATAGGCACGGCGGTTTGATTTGTTGCTATTACTTCCGGTTGCGGGTTATGGCATAATAGATGGAGCATGATTGATTATACTGGAGGAGCTTACGATGGCAGAACCGCTAAAAGCCTTATACGATGGCTTATTCATAGAAGATTTTGGAGCGCTGGTGCGCACGGCTTTGCCGACTTTTGATTTGGCAGGCTTTACGGCGGCAGTAAGGGCTGGCGAATGGGAGGAGCTGGCGCTCAAGGCGCGCTCACGGCGGATTACCGAAGCACTTGGCGATTTCTTGCCGAGCGATTACGAGGCCGCGCTTGAGGTACTGATGCAGATCGACTCGCAGTGCCGTGGTTTGCCTTATATTTTCTTCCCGGATTTTGTGGAAGTGTACGGAATGGCACCGCAGCATTTTGACCGTTCGATGCAGGCGCTGGCGCGGTTCACCCGTTATTCGACGGGGGAGTTTGCCGTACGCCCCTTTCTGCTTGCTGAGCCTGAGCGCATGATGCGGCAAATGCTGATATGGGCTGATGATGAGGATGAGCATGTACGCCGACTGGCGAGTGAAGGGACGCGCCCGCGTCTGCCTTGGGCGCAGGCGCTGCCGATGTTCAAGCGCAATCCACAGCCGATTCTTCCGCTGCTGGACAAGCTGAAAGCCGATCCTTCGCTCTATGTCCGCAAAAGCGTGGCAAACAATCTCAATGATATCGCTAAAGACCATCCCGATGTGGTCGTGGCGCTCGCCCAGCAGTGGTCCGGCAATAATCCGCTGACAGACTGGATTATTAGGCGCGGCTGCCGCACGCTGGTGAAGCAGGCGAATCCAGCGCTGATGGAGCTGTTCGGCTATGCCGCCGCAGAAGGCGAAGCTGGCGGGAGTGGCGCTTCATTGACGGTGCATGCCGAGCTTCGGGCAGTGCCTGGGGCCCTGCATATAGGCGACGAAGCGCGGTTGAGCTGTGTAATGAAGCTGCGGGATGGAGATGCGCTCAAGCTGCGAATCGAATACGGCATTGATTTTATTAAAGCTTCGGGCAAGCCTTCGCAGAAGCGTTTCCTGCTGTCTGACCGCGAGTATGGGGGAGGAGCGGAAGTGACGCTGTCGCGTGTGCACCGCTTCGCCGACTTGACGACGCGCAAGCATTACTCGGGACTTCACCGCATTACGCTATGGGTGAATGGGGTGCAGGTTGCGGATACGGAGCTGCAGCTGGAGGAGGCGCGCAGCAAATGAATATTGGAGCCCGCGTGCTGAAGACCGGATTGTCCGTTACGCTGGCGATTTTTCTGAGCCAGTTTTTCGGCTTTCCGTCCAGCCTTATTACGGCAGTAGCTGCTATTTTGACGATTCAGCCTTCTATCTACCGTTCCTGGCAGCAAATTCTCGATCAAATTCAGACGAACCTGCTTGGCGCAGGAATTGCCCTTGCTGCGATGAAGGTGTTTGGTCATACACCGATTGCGGTGGGCCTCGTCTGTATCGCCGTTATCCTTATTTGTATTCGGTTGAAAATGGAAACGACCATCGGAGTGACCCTTGTTATGGTCATTGCTATTATGGAAGCGCATGGACAAGGATTAGACGTGGCGCTGCAGCGATTTTTAATGGTCCTTACGGGTATGGGGGCCGCTTTTACGATTAATGTTCTCGTATTTCCTCCACGCCCGCGCAAGCAATTCACGGAACAGGTGCATCTCGCCTACGGGCAAATGTCTTTGCTGCTGCGAACCGCCGTTTCCAATGAAATGAAGGAGAGCGTGTTCCGGCAGGAGAAGGAAACCTTGCATGTGTCGGTGCGTAAGCTGGAGGATCGCTACACCCTGTTTGAGGAAGAGCGCAAGGTGCTTGCCCAGGCTAAAAAAAGCCATGCTAGGCAGTTGCTCGTCTCCAAGCAGACAATTAAGGCGCTGCAAAAGGGCGTTGATCTGCTTGAGGCTGTGGAGGAGCATTATTTTGCCGCTGCCGAGGCTGGGAAATGGGCGCAGCGCTTCGATCACCAGATTGAGGAGCTGACCAAATACCACGAATCGATTTTGCTCAAAATCGAAGGCAAGATGAAGCCGAACCTGAGCTTCGAGCCGGAGGAGGAGCGTGAAGCCCGCCTCATTACCGACCTGACGGATTATTTCCGCGAGGGGCGGGACGAGCATAAGCGTCTTGTGTTCGTCGCGTCGGCTATTTTCGAATATGCCTACCATCTGCGGAGGCTGGAGAAGATCGTGGATCAGGTCCAGCAGCGTGGTATGTCCACCGAGGAATGGACGGCAGAAAAGAATGCCAGCGGCAGAGAGGCCAAGGTTAGCGCACAGGAATAACAGCAGCTGAATAAAGGCGAGTGCAAAAAAAACCGTCCTTCGTCAAATGATCGTTCATTTGACGAAGAGGCGGTTTTTTATTTTTCAAAATATAAAAATGTATAAGTTTCATACTATACTTACGCTTATATATCTCGGACTGAAACGCGCTGCGCCGCCAGAGGACGGCGACAGCCGTTTCACCTTGCCTTGCTATTGTTCGTCAGTCAATCCATAAGCTATTCGGTCTTATTGCTGCCCTCATGGCGTCTTGGATGCTGCATATGGGCTTCGGGATCATTGTCATCGTCTTTGGGGATGAGCCGCGGATCGGTCCGCCCTTCATGATGGTTGTCGAAGTCCAGCTCCACCAGCCGCCAAGTCGCCGTCCCCATCTGGGGATCGGCTGGAAACACCTCGCCGCGCTCCAGTTTCTCTTCACGATTCCAATCGTTGCGGTATACACCCGCCACTTCAACAGGCTCGCCCGACATCGGCTTCATCTCATTGTATTGATGCTGCTGTTCTTGGTCCAATTGCTGTTCGTTCATCGTATCTCCCTTTCCAGGCCTGCATAGTCCGTCCAACATGACGGCGGGTCATTCTGCTATAGCATGCCTCAAAAGGGAATATGTATGAGTGCTAATGGATATAACGTTTTTCCAGCCGCTTTCCGCCGAACCACATCAGCACAATGACGATGCAGGCAACGACGATGCGCCAAGGCTCATGGGCGAAGTTTCCTATATCAAAGCTGAGCAGCGATACGCATAAAATCATGACCGCCTTGCCGAGAAGGGTTGCGATGATGAACGTGCGGAAGGGCACGGCGCTTAAGCCCGACACAATGTTAATGAGCGAGGACGGCGAAAATGGAAAGCAGGCGAGCAGGAACAGCGGCGTAAAGCCGCGATGCTCGATCCATTCGAAGAACCGCCCAGATTTCGGAAAGCGACGCTCGACTTTTGCTTTGACATTTTTCCCGAGCTTGCGCACGACCCAGAAAACGCTGATGGCCCCAGCAGAAACGCCAATCCAGGAAAATAAGAAGCCGAACCATAGGCCGAAAATATTGGCATTGGCCGCCACAATCGCGAGCAAAGGCAGAAAGGGCAGGAAGGCCTCCAGCAGAGGTAAAAGGATGCCAAGCAGCGGTCCGAATTCCCGATAGCTTTCCAGCGTGCGCTGCAGATGCTCTAAATCCATATGCTTTATTTGTTCTATCCAATTTTGCAGCAACGCCATACGTTAACACCCTCACTCACTTGATCAAAATATCAGCCGTTCTAAAAGGCATCGTATGGCTAAACAATACCAGAAAATAGTGGTAGATGCCAAGCTCCCGCATGTGGAACAAGCCAGCCCTGCCAGCTCGAGCTCGTTACCCCTGCTCTAAAATAGACGCCTCGCGGTTGCGGATAAACTGCCGCAGCTTATTGGCAAGGTCCCGATTGATTTCTCCGCGCTCATACAAGGTTTGCACCTCGACCCGCTCCGCCTGAATGGCAACCCAATGCAAATCGCGCTGCACGTCAGCGTCGCCTCCATTCTTTTTCGGCGATATCGGCTTTTGAAGCTTTTCCTTTATAAAATGGTAATGGCTGATCAGCTCGCTCCGCTCCTCCGAGCCAGATTCGTCCAGCCGCTTATCGAAAGTGTCGATAACCGCATCGCAGGCTCGCAGCTTCGTCCTTCTCAGCGCCTCGCGATCGGCTTGGCCTATCTTGGCATGGGCAGGCGCTTTCGATTTTTTGAGGGAGAGCATCTCCAGCGGGAGCCTCATCAGCTTTCTCATAATAATCGGCCAAAAGCTTCGGCGTCCTGCCAGCATCTGCTCAAGCTGCTCGAGGCTTCGTTCGAACAGTTCGAACTGCTGCCCGCTGATTTCCCCTTGTGCCAGCATGCGGCGGGCAGCTTCCCGCTCCATGCGGAACGCCTCAAAGCGCAGATCAATGATCCCCTCATCCGCTTGCTTCGTTGTCAGCCGGGGCTTCTGAAGCTCCAGCATGCGGAACCAACGCTCATATTCGGCAAGGACGGCAGCCGTTTCCGCTTCATTTTCCTTGCTCGCCGCTTGGTGGATGGCCTCAATGGCCGCATTCATCATTTTGAGCTGCCCTTGGCGCTCCTTCTCCGTCCGTTTTGAAACATTACCCGTATCGCTGCTGCTTGCGAGTAGCGGAAGCACGGTGCTCGCGACGAGCAGCGATAACAGAATAACCGCAGTCGCAAGAAAAATAATGACATTCCGCTCGGGAAACGGATTTCCGTCGGCTAGAAACAGTGGAATGGAGAACGCGCCGGCAAGCGTGATGGCACCGCGTACGCCAGAAAGCGAGGTCAAAACTAATATTTTGAACGAAGGCTTCTCGCGCTGCTGCTCAGAGCCGAATAAGCGGCCCCCTCTTGTAAAGGCGTACGTCCACAAAAATCGCAGAAGCAATAGCAGAACGAAAATGAAGCAAGCATAGCCTGTAACCTGAAGCGAGTTAATCGCAGGATTAACAAAAACGGTACTGAAGACGACAGGTATTTGCAGTCCTAATATGACAAAAACGAGTCCATTCAGTATGTACAAAATAACCGACCATGTATGGTCAGGCACCTCATCATTCCGGGCCCGAGCCTTATCGTATTCATCGCGTTCAACGGCATGGACGACGCCTCCGGCTACAGCGGCCAAAATACCGGATACGCCAAGATGCTCGCCAGTCAAATAAAGAGCAAATGGCGTGAGCATATGGATAAGCATATGCAGCGTTGGATCTTCCAGACCAGACCGGCGCAAAACAGCGCGAAGTCCTGTAATCAGGAAGGCCAGCACGCACCCGACCGCAAGGCCGCCCGTTGCAATAACGACAAAGCTGATGCTTGCTTTCATTAAGGAAAACGTGCCGGTTAGCGCAGCTGCCATCGCAAATTTAAAGGCGACGAGCCCGGAGGCATCGTTCATCAGTGCTTCCCCTTCCAGCAAATGCCGCAGGCTCTTGGGCAGATGAACCCGCCCCGCTAATGCGTTGACCGCTACGGCATCGGTCGGAGACAGCAGGGCAGCAAGTCCAAACGCTGCTGGCAGTGCAATGGACGGAATCATAAAGTGGATCGCATAGCCGATAAGAAATACGGTGACAAACACAAGGCCGACAGCGAGTAGGAAAATCGGGGCGCGAAGCCTCCATAATTCATTGCGCGGCGTGTGCTTGCCATCGTTATACAGCAGTGGAGCTACGAACAATATGAAAAATAGCTCGGGCTCCAGCGTCATATGGACGCCGGACGGTAGAAGCGTAATCCCAATGCCAAGCGCAATTTGGATAAGTGGAGCTGGAACAACCGGAAGATGCCGATTGATAATATTGGACAGCCCGATCAGAGCAAGCAAAATTAATATGGAGGAAAATATAGCCATTCCATCACCCTCTCTTGTAAATGCGTTCAGCTGCTGCTGTCGCTCATGACGGGCTTATTTTCACCTGTGTAACTAAATTTTACCCATAATCGGCCTGAATGCTTCCTATGAGGAACAGCAGGCTTTGCATGCGCTTTCAGCTTGGTTATGGACTTTCGGTTATGTATAATAGGAAGGGTATGGCAATCAAAAAAATGATTGAAGGAGTGACTTTCTTTTATGCAATACACTTATTTGGGTCAGTCAGGTTTGCGCGTTAGCCGCTTATGCCTTGGTACCATGAATTTTGGTGTGGATACAGATGAGAAGGAAGCGTTCCGGATTTTGGATGCCGCTTTAGATGCGGGCATTAATTTTATTGATACGGCGAACATTTATGGCTGGGGCGAAAACTCTGGACGTACGGAGGAAATTATTGGGAAATGGTTCAGTCAAGGCGGCGGACGCCGTGAGCGTACCGTGCTTGCGACCAAAGTATATGGCGATATGAATGATGACCATGATGGGCCGAACCGAGAAGCCGGCTTGTCCGCTTATAAAATTCGCCGCCATCTGGAAGGCTCGCTGCGCCGTCTGCAGACGGATCATATTGAGCTGTATCAGATGCACCATGTGGATCGTAACGTCCATTGGAATGAATTGTGGAGCGCATTTGAGACGGCTGTCTCGCAAGGCAAAATCGGGTATGTAGGCTCCAGCAACTTTGCAGGCTGGGATATTGCTGTGGCGCAGGGCGAAGCAAAAGCGAGAGGGATTTTGGGGCTCGTATCCGAGCAGCACAAATATAATTTGCTGTGCCGTTTGCCGGAGCTGGAGGTGCTTCCTGCATCGAAGGCGCTCGGTCTTGGCGTTATTCCGTGGAGTCCACTGGATGGGGGGCTGCTTGCGGGCAATCACCGCAGGGATAATGGCGGACGCCGCAGTGGAGACACCAAACGTCTGGACAAGCATCGGTCGCAGCTGGATGAATATGCGAAGCTTTGCGATGAGCTGGGTGAGCCTGAGGATCTCGTATCGCTCGCATGGCTGCTGGCGAATCCGGCGGTTACGGCTCCGATTATTGGGGTGCGCACGCTGGAGCAGTTCGAGCGCTCACTTCGTGCGGTAGAGCTAGAGCTGGATAGCGCGACGCTCGCCCGTATCGATGAGATTTTCCCAGGACCGGGCGGCGATGCGCCTAAAGCTTACGCTTGGTAATTGATGATAGAACAGCCGATCATCAAATTAATAAATTGAACAGTACAGGGTCTTTGTTCAGCTCGATGAACGAATAGCCTTTCATCTGCATGCGACTGATCAAGGGCTCATAGTCCTCGCGGTGCTTAAGCTCAATGCCGACGAGTGACGGGCCATTGTCCTTATTGTGCTTTTTCGTATACTCGAAGCGGGTGATGTCATCGGTCGGACCGAGCACATCATCGAGAAATTCTCGCAGCGCACCCGCGCGCTGTGGGAAATTTAACATGAAATAATGCTTGTATCCTTCATAAATGAGCGAACGCTCCTTAATCTCCTGCATGCGGTCAATATCGTTATTCCCTCCGCTAATGACGCACACGACGGTTTTTCCGGCAATCTGATCCCTGAACATTTCTAGCGCAGCTATAGGCAGCGCACCGGCTGGCTCCGCTACAATCGCATTTTCATTGTAGAGATCGAGCATGGTCGTACAAATTTTGCCCTCGGGAACAGGCACGGTATCATCGAGCAATTCGCGGCAGATCGCGAACGTCAGCTTGCCGATCCGCTTTACTGCAGCGCCATCGACGAATTTGTCGATATGCTCAAGCGTAACGACTTCCCCGGCATCTAGCGATTCGCGCAGCGACTGCGCCCCTTCTGGTTCTACGCCAATCACTTTCGTTTCCGGCGAAATGGCTTTTACATATGAAGCTACACCAGCAGCAAGGCCGCCGCCGCCTACGGCCACAAATACAAAATCCGGCACCGTATCCGACGCTTCCATCAGCTCTTGTCCGACTGTGCCATTGCCGGCAATAATTTTCAAATCGTCAAACGGATGAATGAAAGCCGTACCGCTGCGCTCGCTCTCCTTAATGGCTTCTGCATAAGCATCATCAAAGGTGTCGCCAGTCAAAATAACCTCGACACTGTCGCCACCGAAGAAGGACACTTGGTTTACCTTCTGGCGCGGCGTTGTGCTAGGCATATAAATTTTGCCCGGGATGCCAAGCGCATGGCAGGAGTAGGCAACGCCCTGCGCATGATTGCCTGCGCTTGCGCAGACGACGCCTGCGGCAAGCCGCTCTGGCGGCAGTGAACGCATTAAATGGTAGGCACCGCGAATTTTAAAGGAACGCACAATTTGCAAATCCTCGCGTTTCAGCAGGACATTGCAGCCGTAGCGCTCGGAGAGCACGCGATTATATTGCAGGGGCGTGCGGAGAATGACGTCTTTCAAATGCATTTGGGCGTGAACGATGTCTTCAAGCCCAACTCTAGGCGAATGAGATGATAAATATTCCATGTGAGGCCACCTTCCGGGATTAACATTTTGCGAAAGCTTCCAAACGCGCGACGCCGCCAAAGGACGGCGATAGCCGTTTCACCTTGAAATATAGGAAAGAATGTGATGGTTCTATCCTTTCTCTATATTTCTCGGACTGAAACGCGCTGCGCCGCCAAAGGACGGCGACAGCCGTTTCACCTTGAAATATAGGAAAGAATGTGATGGTTCTATCCTTTCTCTATATTTCTCGGACTGAAACGCGCTGCGCCGCCAAAGGACGGCGACAGCCGTTTCACCT